>CAWANI010000001.1:0-21009 GCA_963783365.1 uncultured delta proteobacterium
GGTGAGTCACAAAACTGTGGCGCAGAGTGTGGGGAGAGAGTTTTGTCAGCCCGGCGCGGCGGGTGGCCTCTGCAGCCCCGTCAGGAAAATGCGGACGTCCTGAGGCGAGCGGCTGGTAAGCGGGACGCCTTTTGCGGTACGGACAAAGGAATCGACCCACCCCTGATACCACTTGAAAAGGTCCGGGGGAATTCCTTTGGCGAGAAGGGTCGCCTGGTAGGAGCCTTGGTTTTGAGAGCGGTCACCCCCGCGGGGGTCTTTACCATCGACACCGGATGATTCATTTTTCACAGTCCCCTCCTGTGGTGAAGTGTTACCCGCAGGGGTCTAGTCGGCCATATCGGATATCAACGGATTCCGCATATCCCAATATGAACCCGATATAATGGAATTCAACATATCAAATATGATGGAATCTGTCTAATACCTGTTAGTCGAAAGGAAAACAATGATGTTGTACCCGGATGTAAGATTTTTGTACAAATATCGCCCAATTAAAGCAACAGATGAGAAGACTTGTGATGGCAATGGGTATTCATAAACGTACAATTGAAATGATAAAAAACAGAACTGCGTGGTTTTCTGATCCATCAGATTTCAACGACCCATTTGACTGTGATGTCCCCTTTGTCCTTCCCAGGCCTATCCCAGATGGAGAAGATAAGGGGGAAAGTGACCTGTGGCGCTTGCTGGAAATTAATGCCGAATGGGAAGGGAAGCGGGTAATAAAATCATTGGGTCTATTTTTTCATTATCTGAAGAGAACCGAAATATTTTAATGTGGTCCCACTATGCGGATCACCATAAGGGCCTGTGTATTGAATATGTCAGAAATGACGAAAATATTTTAGGAAATGATAATTTTACAAAACCAATAAGATACACTGATTTAATCCCCCAAATTTCCGATGGAAGATATTGATGATTTTTTAAAGACAAGAGTAATGGCGAAAGAAAATAATATTTTCCAATCTTTAGTGTTTACGAAATCTTCGAGATGGAATTACGAAAGAGAGTGGAGGGTTGTTGATAGAGCAATAAAAGGTAGAAATAAATCCCTTGATAAAGTAAAGATTGAATCTATTATTTTCGGAATTAAAACGTCTTTGAAAGATAGATTATATTTAAAAAGAGAACTAGAAAATAAATCAAATAATATTATTAAATACAATAAGACTGTGCAAAAAAATGGTGAATTCGGTCTTGAAATAGTCAAGGAAGATTGGGAAGAGGAATCAAAATATTCAATAAAGCTCTAAAGCAGCACTTAACCATTCAATCAACCGGACGAGGGAACTCAGGGGTGCCTCGGCCGAATACTGCGGTGATGCTCGTTCCCGTCTACCGTCGCCTGTTATCACCGCCGTTATATTTTTAAAATAGGAAAATGAAATGATTGAAAAATCGATTGATGCATTTTTTTCAAAAGGTGACAAAGTTGCGGTCATTAAGGGAGAATGGGGTGTCGGTAAAACCTTCTTCTGGAACCAATACGTCAACAAACAAATAGAATCAAAATTAATTCCGCAAATTGCCTATAGCTACATTTCACTTTTCGGCAAAACAAGTTTGTCCGACATCAAGCAGAGTATTTTCCAATCAGCGAAACCAATAAGCCCTATTTCTGACGTTGAAACAAGTTTCGATCAATCATTGGAGGAAAATAGCAAAATATTCAACGTATTACCTTGGGTGAGGCAAAATATTGATAAGGCAAAAGGAAAGGCACCCTTACTTAGCTTACTGACTAAATTTTCCAAGGATACTCCATTTATCAACAAATATTCTCGTTTAATAGCTGCCCTATGGAATATGGAATGGTGAATAATTATCTGGTCTGCATCGATGATATTGAGAGGAAAGGCGATTCCCTTCCGATAAAGCGTATGGGTTTGGTCGATGAGTTAGCTCAGAGGAAAAAATGCAAGGTTGTCTTGATTTTTAACCAGAATTCTTTATCAAAAGAAAGCGACCGAGAAGAATTTGAGAGATATCGAGAAAAAGTAGTTGATATAGAGCTCAACCATGATCCTACACATCAAGAAAACCTCGAATGTGTTTTTGATCAAAACCTACCTTACTTTAAAGATCTTCTTTATCTTATCAAAGAGTTCAATATAAAAAATATAAGAATTTTAAAAAAAATAAATTGGATAATTAGTGAATTTTGGGAAGTCATAAAAGACAATGAAGACCGAATTAAGGTAGAGTTTTTGACACATGTTGTACTTTTTTGCTGGTCATATTACCGGTCGCACGATGCACTTGATTTCGACTTCATAATGAGTCGACTGCATGGCGATACCTGGCTCTCATATCTGTCAGACAAAGACAAGAAGGATACTGATGAAGAAAAGAAATATAAAGAACTAGCAACAAACTTAGCTCTTAGTGGCGCTGAATATGACCCATTTCTCATTCATATGCTTGTTCATGGCTATGTTGATCTAGATGAGTTTGCCGCCATAATTGAAAAAATATCTAAAGACATTGCCATTGATGTTGCTGGTGAAGAACTGCGAAAGGCCTGGGATATTTATTCAGGCTCATTTGCAGATAATTTGGAGGAATTTAAAGCCGAAATCAAAAGTATTCTCGACAAGAACATTGACAAGATCAAATTGTATGATTTTGCTTCTGCTGTTGATGTCCTATCAGAGTTCGGAGAAGTTGTCGACGAATACATTGATAAATATGCTGAACACAATCAAAAAATATTTTCTGAAATAGATATTTCTGAATCATTAAGCCTGGAAGAATAAAAAACCCACTACTAATCGAAAAAATCGAGAAAGTAAAAAAGGAAGCCAAAAGTTTTAATATCGACGATATAGCTCTAAAAATCGCCGTAAATAGAGGCTGGAATCCCGAAGAAATCGAATACCTATGTTCCCTTAGCGAAGAAGATTATTTTGATTGGATGTCAAATTGTGAAGTTGATTTAACTAAAAAACTGAGGGGCGGTTTACTTTTATTTCGCAAATTTACACACTGACAATAGTACAGACAAAAAGAAATTTGAAAAAATATCAAATGACGTTATTTCTGCACTAAAAAAATTGCTCAACAGAATAACTTTAACCGTAAAAGGGTTAAATATATATACCAGGTTGAAGCAGAAGCAGAAGCAGAAGCAGAAGCAGAAGCAGAAGCAGAACAAATATAACAATCGGGTGAACACGGACTGTTGAAACAGGGGTGCTTCACGAATAGGCCTCTACTAAATTGTGCCGGCACGTCGCAGCCGGTTACCCTTATCCGTTGTGCTGCAAAATAATTCAATCGGAGCAAAACCATGAAAGACCGAGCGAAAAAGGCATTAACTAAAAAAGGGAAAAAGGGGTTTCTTGGTTATCCTATGGCAACAATCGCCCATTATGGCCCTACAGATAAAAAAGCAACCAAATTAGTGGTAGCCATTCTTGAGCAGGAAAATGTTGACCCTGAACATTTAAAAAAATGGTTTTCAGAAAATGACATAAGACATGAATTCCAAGTCTATGAAGAAGCAATGGAATTCATAAAAGAGCATGAAGCAAAGTCAGTTTCAATGATGGATCGCATCATTGGGTGTCCGCATGAAGAGGGTATTGACTATCCAGAAGGTCAATCATGTCCTGAATGTCCCTTTTGGAAAGGTCGCAATCGCTGGACTGGTGAGTATGAACATTAAATTAAAAAGCAGCACAACCAATAAGGATTGACACGACCTGAAGGGTCGTCTCAATCCATTGTTCATGAAGCCCTGCAATCGGGCACGGATCTTTGAAATAAGGGTATTGGTTTTTTGAGACTGAGTGGAATGTTGCTCTGAGAGGGGGAGAGACGTAGACTGGCGGCTCCAGATGGGGCGATCGGCGGTCGTTTTTCGGTGGTCCTCTTGGGCTCATGACCTCTCTTTCCGGGTGCGAGACGAACAAATCCGGCCGCTTTGAGGGAGTGCGGACGCACCTCTGCCGTCCCGCGCCTCGAGTACGACCCGCCGGGCTGCTTCTGCCCTCATTGGTGCGCCGCTGCGGCTTCTCGATCCGGGCTATCCCGATGGAGCCACTGTCAAATTGCGGCGCTGGTGGGGCAGGATCGAGTAGCGGTAGACGAGTTCGTGCCCGCAGTGGCGGCAGACCATCTGCGGCGGCGGCTGCGGTTCCACCTCCGGGGCGGCGAGCTCGAATCCGAAGGACATCTCGATTCTGGCGCGCAGCTCCTCTAGGGGCATCTTGGAGCCGGGGCTGAGAAAGCCGTAGTAGCGCACCTTCATGAAGCCCGTCGGCAGCACGTGCTGGAGGGCAGCAAGTTCGGGGGTCGGACCGGGCCAAGCTGTTGACAATAAAGGGAGAACAGCCGATTTACCCTTTGAAAATTGCCTTATGGCTCGATTTCTGGGGCCAAAAATCGACTTATAAATCTCTTGAGCGGTAGATTCCAAGGAGGGGGAGATGCCAAGAGCCAATCGCTATTTTCTGCCAGGCTACGTCTGGCATATCACCCACCGCTGCCACAAGCGGGAGTTCCTGCTCAAATTCGCGCGAACTCGGCAGCGCTACCTGTATTGGCTGTACCAGGCCCGAAGACGGTTTGGGGTCGAGGTCTTGAATTACACGGTTACCTCGAATCATGTTCACCTCATCGTCAGGAACCGGGGAGGGGAGAACGAGATTCCTGCCATGATCCAGTTGGTCGCCGGCCGGTCGGCCCAGGAGTACAACGCCAGGAAAGGGCGCAAGGGCGCCTTTTGGGAAGATCGTTACCACGCGACCGCCATCGAGGCTGGCAGCCACCTTCAGCGTTGTCTTACCTATGTCGATCTCAACATGGTGCGGGCGGGCGCGGTCCGGCATCCTGAAGAATGGACCCATGCCGGCTACCATGAGATCCAGGGGCACCGGCGCCGCAATACGATCATCGACCTGAACGCCCTGGCAGAGGTTTTGGAGATCGGCAGCTTGGAAGATTTACGAACCGCCCACCGGGAGTGGGTTGTCGCGGCCTTGCGCGATGAAGCACAGAGACGGGAAGAGATCTGGTCACAGGGCCTTGCCGTTGGGAGCGTCGAATTCGTCAGGCAAACTCAATCGGCGCTCGGGTACCAGGGCCGATACCGGCACCGGTTGGATGGAGACGGAATAAGTGTGTTGCGGGAGGCCGAGGAAAGCTATGGGCCTCTTTTCGGGGGCGAAAATGAGCCTATAGAGGCTTAGGGTGCAAATTTACCAAGGGGTTTCTCTTAGGATTCAGGGGGTTGGGCTGGTCCGACCCCGGAAGAAAGCGGTTCTTACGCCGCCTGGCAGCGGGGGACCAACGAAAACACCAATGGCCTGCTGCGATTCTACTTCCCCAAGGGAACCGATCTCAGCCAGGTCTCGGAGGATGAATTATTCCGGGCGGTCAAGCGTCTTAACCATCGTCCCCGGAAGTGTTTAGGCTACCGGACACCCTATGAGGTCATGCGGGAGGCCCTGGGTGGTGCACTTGCAAATTGAATCTGCCCTCCCTCTCAGCCCTTCTCATACTCGTCATGCCGGCGGGACCAGATGCCCGTCTCGTTGCGCCCCCTGGGGGCGCGGTCGAGCCACTGGTACATGCCCCAGAGAACGTCCACTCCCCGTACATAGGTGGAATAGGTGTGGTAAACGGCGCCGTCCTCAAGGGCGAACGCGCTCATGCCGAACCTGTCGCGCGCGTAGGTTGACGCGTCGGTTCCGCATCTGGCCGCCAACCCCGTGACGGCCTCCGGGACCGGTTTCGCGTCCAGCGCGTGGCCACCGCGCCGGTAGTTGTATTCGATGAGCCCCTCGCGCTGCTGCTCCTCGGTGAACGAGACGTTGAAGTCGAAGTTGAAGTCGCTGCCGAAGGAGGACGCCCACGGAAACGTCCACCCCATCCGCCTCTTGTACGCCTGCAGCTTCTCGATCGGCGCCCGCGAGATCGCCCAGAGCATCACGTCGTGGTTGGCCAGGTGGACGACGATCCCGTTGAAGCCGTCGGCGATCGATGAGCAGGACGGGCAGCCGGCCGTGTAGTCGGGCCCGAACATGAAGTGGTAGACGAGAAGCTGCGAGCGCCCGCGGAAGAGATCCGCGAGCGAGGCGCTTCCCTCGTCGGTCTCGAACCGGTACTCCTTGTCTATCCGAACCCACGGCAGCTCCTGCCGCCTCCGCGCCAGCTCGTCGCTTCGCCTGGTGAGCTCCTTCTCCGCCTTGAGCAGTTCGAGCCGAGCTGCGAGCCACTCTTCCCGTGTCCCTGTTCTATGTTTCGCCATCGTACCTGTCTCCTTTTTTTGGACGACACCCTGCCTGCCTGCTGTCATTTGCCGGGCGGAGGCGCCATCGTCATGCCGTGGCGCCGGTAGACCTCGATCATCTTTTCCCGGTCCGGCGCGCCGCCGCCGGCATGGATGAGTTCGGCGGCTTCGTGAAAGTAGGCGGGGCCCATGACCGCGGGGGTAATGAGGACGAGTTGTCTTACATCCTCCTTCCCGAGGTTGTCGAAGCGGTGCACCGCGCCACGGGGGATGCACAGCGCCTGTCCGGGGCCGACCTCGATGGGGATGCCGTCGACCGTCCAGGTCAGGACCCCCTGGAGTCCGTAAAGGACCTCCTCGTAAGCGTCGTTTTTGTGGGCGGGCGCCGCGAGCTTTTGGCCTACAGGGACGGAAAACTCGAACACGGATGCGTTGCCGTTGGAATCATCGCCCGTCAGGAGGAATCGAATTTCCAGCGGACCTATCCTGATGGTCTCTTCCGAAGGATTGACCTTCGTCGTTCCCTTCGCCATGACCGCCTCCATTTTTTTGTAACACTCTCCCTTTCGGTTCTCGTCAAGGGGTTCACAGCAACTATAGCAGGAGGGGCTAAAAAAGCGGTCCCCATGGCGCCGGCACCACAATGGAGGGTCAGCCCTTCATCCTTCTGCGATTTCAAGAAGGGATATTCCGTTCTCGCAATTCCCGCCGGGGGGTTGACAGGCAGGAGCGGGGTCGGAACGAGGAATAGCCTTTTAAGATATTGAAAAACCGAGCAGGAAAACTAGGGACACTTCCCAGTTTTTAATCTTTAGTGCGGGAGGATCATAGCAAACAGGAGGGGGAATATGCCACGAATTGCACGCGTGGTAGCCGTAGGCTACCCACATCATGTCACCCAGCGCGGCAACAACCGTGAATGGGTCTTTCTCGATGACGAAGACAAGACCTTCTATCTCTCGGCCCTTGAGCGATACAGCAAAAAATACAATCTGAGGCTCTGGGCCTACTGTCTGATGAACAACCATGTCCACCTTCTTGCCGTCCCTGACGAGCCCGATTCCCTTGCCAAAAGCATCGGCACGACCAACCTCGTCTACTCCCAGTATTTCAACCGCAAGCAAAAACGATCAGGACGAATCTGGCAGAATCGTTTTTTTTTCTGCACCGTGGACTGTGACTCCTACCTGTGGACCGTAGCCCGCTATATCGAGAGGAATCCGGTACGAGCGGGAATGGTCGATCATCCCCTGGCCTATCGGTGGTCGAGCGCCAGGGCGAGCGTTGAAGGCCGAGGGAATTCTGCTTTACGTATAGCGGACTGGCTGGAGGCCGCGGAAAGGGAAAGTTACGCGACCTTTCTCAGCCGGCCGGATTATGATGCGGAAACGATTCGCCAGGCAACGACTACCGGCCGACCGCTTGGAACCGACCTTTTCATTCTGAGAATGGAAGCATTGACCGGCCGACGGCTTCGGGCCGACCAGCCGGGACGGCCCAGAGGCGAGGAAGATTAAAAACCGGGAAGTGTCCCTGGTTTAAATCCCTGGTTTAAATCAACGCCCCGTCTCTTGGCGTGGGCTTACGTTTTCCCCAAGTGACGAGCCAACGAGAACTCTACTTGGACTTGTAAACGGTGGTGATCTGTTGGCGCTCAAGATTGAAATGGAAGAAGTACGAACGGGGGTGACACTGAAAGTGCCTAACCCTCATCAGGCTACCGGCTGTGGAGTGAAGTGTTGAAGGAAGAAGCAGTGCGCCGGCCAGGAAGCCGGGAACGGGGCGGGGAGAGCCAGGGTCCGGGTGCGGTAGCAGTGGTTTTTACCTAGCGTTTTGGTATGATACGGTTCAATACCGGGTCTTAGGGCCCTCATGCTGTTGTGCCATTATTGAAAAAGTTTATTTTCTAATTTTTCCCATGCGGCGATGGGGTCAATCGGCAGGTTGAGAGCACTCTCGGTTCGCCTGGCTACCTTGAAAAATCGTTCTTTAGTCTGATCGAGGGCGAGGTTGTTATTTTTAAGCAATTTAATTATATAGCTAACCACGCCAGGAGCCAAGAAAGCATTTTCAGGGCGGAACGGAGGTATGGAATTTAAATATTCTGGATCTCCAAAGTTAATACAATTCATGGGCCCGCTTAAATCTATATAGCAAACTTCCAAGTATGTATCTAATGCCTCAAAAACTTTGTCTTCTCTTTTAAGAATATCGCCCATTGCAAGTTTCGCATTTCTATACATTCCCAATTGTTTTTCAGCGGCATAACGAATTAATTTTTTATTAAGTAGTGACCATTCGATATCGTTATCCGAAGGTTCTGTACCAAAGTTTAATCTAAGCGCCTCTCTTTCATTCTCGAAAATTCTTCTCTCTGCCAAAAACTGTTCATGTGTCCCGTTTTTGATGGACCACGATTCCTCGACGGCAAGAATCTGGTCCTCTCTGATTAGGATTTTTTTGTTGTCACTAGGCCTTGTGCGAACATAAATAAATTGTTTGCAGGCTGGACATTTCTTCTTGTGGGCTGGCATTTTCTCTAAATCAGCGCCGCAATAAGGGCATTCCGGGGCTGTCTTCCCTACCTTTTCCATGGACCTTCCCTCAAAATGGCATTCGAACTCGGTAACTGGGCTCCTCGCTATTTCAAGTGGGTAGCCTGAAGTCAAGCTTACCGGCAATGAGGTAAGCCATATTGATCAGGTTCTTGGTTGATCGATACCCTCTGGCTCTTCTTTTTGCTGCCTGGATGAGACCATTGATAGCTTCGAGAAACCCGTTGGAAAGTTTGCTGTCGAACCAGGACAAGATTCCGCTCCAATGATTTTTAACGGTTTTTGCCACAGCCCTCACCGGCTCAATTTGACTACGGATTGCCCAGTTGTACCAGGCCTTAAGGAGAACTTCGGCATCCTTGCGAGTGGGGGCGAAATAAACATCTTGGAGGGCCAACTTGATCAGATACGCCCGGGCCGTTTTCAGCCGATAGCCGCAGAGCCTATTCAAGGTTTCATCTTGTTTCTCAGTCAGGTTTTCGGGGTTCTTAAGGAAGGCATAGCGGCTGCCTTTCATCATTTCGGGATAGAGCCTGGCCTCCTCCGCCCGTACCTGACTCAGGGCATCATTCATGTGTTTAATCAGATGGAAGGGATCAAAGGTAATTACGGCGTTGGGCAGGGCTTTATTGACTCCTTTGATAAACGCCTTTGACATATCGAGACACGCATCAGTGATATTTTCTGGAGCCCCGTTATGGGCCTTGAGATCCTGCGTAAATGCTTTGACGGTCTCATGGTCCTTACCCTCGGTCCCAAACAGGAGCCGGCGCAGATCCATATCGAAGAAAAGGGAGATATAGTCTTGACCTCTTCTGGCGGAGGTTTCATCCATGCCGACGCGGCGGACATCCGAATAGTCAGCTTGTGCACGGGCACTCTGTATGTAATGATCAAGAACCCGCCAAATGCGGGTATCGTGTTCGCCCAGCAAGGCCGCTGCCGCCTTAACGGGCATCTCTCGGACCAAGGCCATAACGAGCGCCTCGAAAAGAAGTGTAAAGCCGGAGCCGGCCCGAGCCCAAGGGAGGCGATCTGTTTCACCCCATGATCGGCATTAGGGCACTTCACCCGCGGGACACGGGCCGTCAGATAGGCATCAAACTGAAAAAAGTTCAGATGGCGCCACGTCTTCTCGCTGGTGTCATGAACAGGGGCGGCGGTCCCGCAAACAGGGCAAGCGAAGGTCGCACCACGAGGGAAATCGATCTTGATGTCAAGGCGCTTGTTCTCTTTGGAAAAATCGACCCCCTCGACTTCCCAAGGCGGGGTAATTCCAAGCGCAACAGCGAAAAGCGATTCAGAATTCATGAAAAAATCGGACCTCCGAGAATAGGGTGGAAAATCACCTTGTCATACCATTACCCACATGAAATAGCGAGGAGCCGGTAACTGCCATCTTGCTTGTATCGAGCAATTTAGTTACGACAAATTTTATTCCAGAAAGCCAGGTGGTCAAGAGAGATAGGTGAATTCTGCCAATTTTCGCGCATCTGTAGGAGTTCGGGGGACACCATACTTAATTGAACCAAGGTTTTCGGAGAGTGAAAACTAGGGACACTTCCCAGTTTTTAATCTTTAGTGCGGGAGGATCATAGCAAACAGGAGGGGGAATATGCCACGAATTGCACGCGTGGTGGCCGTAGGCTACCCACATCATGTCACCCAGCGCGGCAACAACCGCGAATGGGTCTTTCTCGATGACGAAGACAAGACCTTCTATCTCTCAGCCCTTGAGCGATACAGCAAAAAATACAATCTGAGGCTCTGGGCCTACTGTCTGATGAACAACCATGTCCACCTTCTTGCCGTCCCTGACGAGCCCGATTCCCTTGCCAAAAGCATCGGCACGACCAACCTCGTCTACTCCCAGTATTTCAACCGCAAGCAAAAACGATCAGGACGAATCTGGCAGAATCGTTTTTTTTCCTGCACCGTGGACTGTGACTCCTACCTGTGGACCGTAGCCCGCTATATCGAGAGGAATCCGGTACGAGCGGGAATGGTCGATCATCCCCTGGCCTATCGGTGGTCGAGCGCCAGGGCGAGCGTTGAAGGCCGAGGGAATTCTGCTTTACTTTTAGCGGACTGGCTGGAGGCAGCGGAAAGGGAAAGTTACGCGACCTTTCTCAGCCGGCCGGATTATGATGCGGAAACGATTCGCCAGGCAACGACTACCGGCCGACCGCTTGGAACCGATCTTTTCATTCTGAGAATGGAAGCATTGACCGGCCGACGGCTTCGGGCCGACCAGCCGGGACGGCCCAGAGGCAAGGAAGATTAAAAACCGGGAAGTGTCCCGGGTTAAATCACTTCTCTCCCCTTTTGCCGCGCTGCAAAAAAACATAAGCGATGATCAGCACAGGGTAGACAAAAAGGGCTTCAGCGAATTTTCCCTGGAACAGGGCGTATGTGCTGAACAGCAGGCCGACCATGATGAGCACCACCAACATGATGGCAATCGGGCGGTTCATGACTTCTCCTTCCGGGGTTTCAGGGTGCCGGCCGGTTGACCAGTAAAAGGACCATAGCAATACTGCAGGTGGCGTGACAAGGAAAGAAATCGCCATGTGTGCCGAGCGAGTCGTAAAAACTTCCCAAAAACAGGGCATTAGAGCGATATCCGTCGGTCCGACCCTCGACCGCCTCTCGCCCTTAAAGCCAAAAAAATCGTCCCTCCCGGCGGATAAGATACGCACCGAGAGGGACGATGAGGCACTACTTCATTTTCCGGTAGATCCCTTAACCACTGTCCGAAGAATGGGAGGGTCTACGGTTGTTTTACAGGTATGACAGTCCGAGGGCCTGATCAGTTGTGGGGAGCCAGTGGAATCGGCACCTCATTCTCCAAAACCTTTTCAGGATCCTTGTACTTCTTCAGGAGTTTCAGCCGGTAGTTGTAGATATCCTTCATCTCCCGGATATCCTGCATGACTTCGAAGGACCCGTGCCAATGGGCAAAATCCGGACTCCCCATTGCGGCACCCTGCCTCATCCTTCTCCCCTCATGATGCCATGAATAGTAGTACAGCTTGAAGAAGGGATCAGCCCAGAGATCGGACTTGATGAGTCCTTTGGCTTTAAGGTCGCCAAGCATCTTAGCCGCAATCGTATTGTACTGGTTATACAGGGTGATCTGCGCATCGGCCCTGGCGAAGAAATTATCGGTGAATGTGGTTTCGTGGCAGGTTGCGCAAACCTGTTTCATTTCGGATCTCGCGGCCTGCGGGCCCTGCACGTTGCCGGCGCTCGGATTACCCCGCGACAGTTTTTTGTTTTCATACCAGTCCCAACCGGCCGTTTCTATTCCTTTGCTCCTCTTGAAACTCTTCGGAGCCCAGATATTCCAATCAAGCCTCGTCGAAATGTTATGCGTCGGCTTGAGGCCGTTGATACCGCTCATATGGCAGGTGAAACAGGTCGCTGCCCTGAGGGTTTTCCCGGGGATTTGTTTGCCCGTAGAGAAATCATAGTCCTTCGCATTGGTGGTAAGAATGTGTCCGTGGGCGCTGGAATCGAATACTTCCTTATCCGGATGATCGGGTCCCAGGTGACAGCTGGCACAGGCCTCGGGCTGTCTTGCTTCAGCCGCGGAGAATTTGTGCCGGCTGTGGCAGCCGGTGCAGTTGCCGACCCCGCCATCGGGATACAGGGAGGCCATGCCGTCATTGGGCCAGACGTCGGCATTGGGGACCCCCTGCTTGTCCAGGGTAATGACCGCCCCGTGGCACTGGACACAGGTATTGGCGACGGTCTTTGCCGCCAGCTCGGGATTGTCCTGGTTGACGTTGAACTCGGGGTCGATCCCCTTGGCCATGTCGGCATGACCGTTCAGGGAGGGATTGTCTCCTCTCATCCCCTCGTAGTTGTAGGCCAGCTTGGTCATCGCGTAGCCGTGCGGGCTCTGGTTTCCGGCCAGCCATTGAGAAGCGGCTCTGGCGTGTCCGGAATTCATGAATTGAGTCACTTCCGTGGGATGGCACTTGGCGCAGGTGATGGAAGAGACCGCCAGCTGAACGTCCCAATTTCCACCCTGCAACGGATGGCTTTTGTAGGCCGTCGGATAATTCTTGGGCACCACATGGCAAGCGACACATCCCACCCCGGCTTTCGCATGTTTGGAATGTTCCCAGTCCGCGACAATGCCTTTATCCCTCGTCTTGTGACACGACAGACATTGCCCGGTCGTCACCCCTTGCGGTTTGAAATTTTTGAGCTTCAGATAATTCGGATTATCTTTCAAGCCGCTTGCGTAACTTGCCGCGCTAAAACCGACAGCAACCAGTAGAATCAGTCCCACTTTTAGTGCTCTTTTCATTCTGCCTCCTTTTTGTTGGACTACACTTTTAGTAACCGTTACCGCCTGGCCCAGACCATGCCCCGTCACCGTTTCCTCCGGTCAGGCAACGGGGTGGTTCGCCTGTCGTCAGCTTACCCTGTGTCCAGATCGGTTCATTCCATTCGTTAATCTGGTTCTTTTGCCCGCTGGCTACGTTCCGTCTCCTCGGCTCAGCGCAGGCTAGGCCTGTGTCGAGGCGCCTTGCCGGCGAACAAAAGAGCTCAGAATTCTGGAAAAGGACGAACCAAACGGGACACGACTATGTGCTCGGATTCTTCCTGGTGCTTCGGGCAAGCGCGGAGAAGATACGACGTGTCTTGATAGCATGGCTGGTGAGAGATGGAATTGACCTGGGTCAAGGAGGGGGCGGGAAGTCTGGGGGAAGTCGTGAGGGGGCGCGTCGCCACCTCCCTGGCAGACGCAAAAAGCCCTCAATCTCCGGATCGGGGGCTTTTCTAATAATGCGCCTAATAATGCGCTATTTGTCGGACGGGCCCGGCCGTGACTTTTTCGGGTGTTTAACCCCTCAGCTACGACGGCGGTGCCGCATCAGCCCCCTCCGAAACCTCTCAGTAGCTCCAGAGCAGATTGAAGCAGACCGCATGTCCCGCCGGGTCGACGGAGGTGTCGACCAGGACCGGGCTGTCCGTTCCCAGAAAGGCGTCGTTGAAGAAGGCGCCGAAGAAGTGGCCGATGGCCGCGCCGGCCAGCACGTCGGAGGGGTAGTGCTTCTGGGCCTCGACCCGGGCCCAGGCGGTTGCCGCCGTCAGGGTCACCAGCCCGGCCCGGCTGACGGTGCGCTCGGTCGGCGAGAGGGGCAGAGCGTCCAGGTTGCGGGAGGCGAGGGTGGCGAAGACCGCGGCGTTGGTGGCGTGTCCGGAAGGAAAGCTGTGGGTGCTCTCGCCGTTGGGGCGGACCCGGCCCGCGGTCACCTTCAGCAGTTCGGTCAGGCCATTGGCCGCCAGGATCGCCGCGCCGTCGACGGCGACCCCCTTGGCCTTGTTGCGGGTCCACTCGCCGGTATCCGTGCCGCTGGGGGTGGCGGCGACGGTCAGGGCGAAGGCGGCGAAGGTCGCTCCGGCCAGATAATCGCTGGCGTGGTTGGCGCCGCTTTGCGAGCCGAATACCGGCGTATGGTCGGAGGCCCAGTCAGAGACGGTATGGTCGAGTCCCGTAGCCCAGGAGACGGCCGCGCCGGCCAGGGGCGCCCAGGTCGCGGGAGAAAGGGCGGCGTGGGTGGCGGCGGACTCGACCCTGTCCCAGCCCGGTCGCAGGGTCGCGTTTTCTCCCCACCGGGGGGCATTCGGCAGGGTGGCGCAGCCGGTAAGCAGTAACAGGAGCAAGGGGAGGATGAGGCAGCGGAAGCGTTTGGCCGGCATGAGTTTTCCCTCGTTCTCGATGGAAGTAAAAATAAAATTAAACAGATCCCTTCAGCAGGGAGGCGAACGCTCTAACACCGATTCCGCCAAGGGCCACCCATCATCCTCCAGCCCTGTCGAATGGGGCCTACCTGGAACTGTTGAGGCTGATGACATAAGCGATGACGTCGGCGATTTTCTGCTGGCTGAGCATATTGTCGTCGCCCCAGGCGGGCATGCTGATCGCCGGATGTTTCCCCTCGGGCGTCGATCCGTGCTGGACGAAAAGATCGACATTGTAAGCGAAGATTTTCGGGTTTTTGTTGGCGATGGTGGGGTCGATCGGGTTGAGCGGGGGAACCGTGCCGTCACTTGAACCGGGATTGGGTACCCCCCCTTTGCCTGCCGCTCCGTGGCAGGGCATGCAGTTCTTGGCAAAGATGCGCGCACCCGCCTTGGGACTGCCGTTCATCGTGGCCGCCGGACCCGGGCCCCCTGAATTGGAGGGGCGTGCGATCTCCTCCGCTGCGGCATGAGCTGTCGGAGCGGACATCCCGGACAGGGCTAGAACTACCATGAATCCCAAACAATTGTAAGTAAATTTTCCAATTCGCATGGCATCTCCTCCTGGGGTTCGATTCACCTTAATGAGACAGAGTCCCAATTCTACCAGCTGTTGCTTCAGTGCGCCAGTCGACCAAGGCAATCTCTATCGTCAGGTTGACGGAGCGGGGTTTTGGGATAGACTCTTAGTAAAAAGAAGGAGGCAAACGATGGCCGAAAACGATTGTGTAAACCCTGAAGAACATTGTGATATGCATGCCTGTCAGCTGAAGTACAAGGAAATGAATCCCGAGATCGCCAACATTTTCGAAAATCCGCGTTTCGTCTGCACCAACTGTGGGGCGCGCGTGCATAATGAGGAGAACCTCTGCAAACCGAAACCCCTGTAAGGGGACTAACACGCGATCGCGACGCGATTGTCAAAGGGACAACAAAAGCCGCCGGCCATGGGAGAATGGACCGGCGGCTTTTCATTTGCGGAAGAAAGAGAACAACGCGACCCTTCGGTCGCGCCGGACGGTTTTTCATCCTATTGCAGGTCCTTGAGCAGGCCGACATAGGCGTGATCGGCATAGGGGACTTCGTTGTACAGGATCCGCAGGAATTGGTGAACCGAGCTGTCGGGCGCGCCGTAGAGTTGGCTTTTTAGTTTGAAAAACGGGAAGGTCCGCTGGTTGTCGACCAGGGCCTGCCCCGCATCGCGGGGGATATTCCCCTGACCGACGGCAACCAGTCGCCGGTCATTTTCAAGCCGGGCTTGGGGATCCGGGTTCTCGACCAGTGCCACCGCCCGGGCAAAGAGGGCATCTTCGGAGAGTTCCTCTGGCGGCAAATTTTCCAGCAGTGCATAGGGATTGTCGATCACCTTCGGGATGGCCGAAGGGACGAGGGTGAGCATTGAAGCGTAATCGGTCGGATTGCGGGCCGTCCAGGCGCTCGCCTTGGTGAAGGCCCGCAGGCGGGTGGCAAGGGGTCTGGCGTAATGGAAGTACTGACGCACCTGACCGTTCTGCGATGATTGAAAAGCCATCTGCAAAATTCCCGGCAGGTCGAGGGGGAAGAGCTCGGCGGCCTCCAGTTGGTAGGCAAAGGCGATGGCATCGTCCCGGCTGTCGATGCTGTAGCGCCCCCGCTGACGATAGAGAGTCCCCAGTTTCTTGGCGGCAAAGGCGGTCAGGAAATAGGCGTTGTCCGGCAGGGCCGGAGGGTTGGCGGGGGCATAGCGGGCGAACAGGTTGCAGACCTGCTCCAGCGGTCTGGCCGCGGAGAAGATGTCCGCTTCATGCCCCGGAGGGCGCTGGTTCTTGTTGAAGTCGGAGAGGACGATGGCCAGTTTGGCGGACGAATCCCAAAGCTGGTGCAGCGCCTGGAGATAGGTGGTGGAGTTCTCGAAGCCCTCTTTTTTCCCTTCCTCTTTGGCGACAACGGGGGATGCCAGGCGGTCGAAAACGCCGATCGCATTCGCCAACTGATCGTTCGCCAGATCCGGAATGGCCTGGAAAAGACCGTTCGGTTTCCACATGCCGGGATGGTCGCCGAAGCGTCGCAGAATATAGTTCAAGAACCCCATGTAGCGGGTCAGAATCGCCGTTTTGCCCTGTGAGGTGTCGGCCCAGGTGGCGGCCAGTTGATAGTATTTGCGGGCCTGGGTGAATTTCGCCGGCAGCTGGGCGGGGTCCTTCTCGTCCTCGAAATCGTACCGTCGCGACGTCGCCTCGATCAGCGCCACGGCAAAGTTGAGATTTTTGTTGTCGGAGCTGGGGCCGTGCATCCGTTCCACCACCTGGTCGACCATGCTCCGGTAGCCGTTCTTCACGGACATCTTCGGTTGGATGTCGAGGACCAGGGCGCTGAGTGGGTAGAGATCGGGGATTTCCTGCTCCAGGATGGCTTTTCGCAGCACCAGCTGAGCAAGATTCTCATAGAGGTAGGGAAGACTCCCGACGAAGCCGGCCTGAGAGGCGCTTCCGGGCAGAGAGAGGGTTTCGGCCTCGAAGCGAAGAATGACATTTTGCCAGATATCGTAGGCTGCCTCGATGAAGGCTTCCCGATTTTTCTCCCGACAGGCCTGGTGGGCCTTGTAGACATAGTGCCAGAACTCCACCTCCGGCTGGTCTGTTTTATGCTCGAGAATCGAAAGGGCGGCCTGGGCGTTCTGCAGATGTGCTGGCTGCCCGCTGGTGAGATAGAGGCAGAACTCGGCCAGGGAAAGCCGCAGATAAGATCGCCAGGGTTTCCCGGAGACGAAATTTTCCGGTTGAATCCTGTCGGTGGGAGGTGCACCGCCCGTAATCTCCCCGAGAAGAAGGCCCCGGTAGGATTCCAGGTCCTGGCCGTACTCCGTTGCCTTGAGCTTCAGCAGCTTCTGCAGGTCCGAGCGTGGATACCAGCTGAATTTGTAAGTGACGTCGAGCAGATGGTCCCATTTGCCCGACGGCGCCTGGGCGGCCGTCGCCGGGCAGGCGATCCCGAAAAGAAGGGCCATCACCAGAACATAGCGGCAGCTCCATTTCATCGTTTTCATTTTTTCACCTCGCAGGATTTTAGCGCCAGCGTCAGAGCGGCGCAGCGGTCGGGAAATTCCCTCCATTCATAGTTGTAGAGATCGATATGAATTGAATATGCCGATTCGGGGAAATGGACGGAAAAGACCACCCCTCCCGCCCGGCATACGGTCGGTCGGCTGAGCATGGCGGCGAGCCGGCTCTTGAGGGTCATTTCCTCTTCGGGGTCGAGACAGGTGCTCAGACGGTTGAGACTGATCCGCACCGCGGGGTCGAGGTCGGCGGGAGCGATCTTGTCGAGGAAATCGTATGCCCGGGCCGGACGCGGGGAAGGGGCGACGGATCTCTGTTGCCGGGCGGTGCCGGGAGTGAACGCCGGACGATTCGGGAGCTGTTCGGAGTCTGATCGGGCAAAGACCCCCACCGCTCGGTCCTTTTCGGGAAGCGAAGCGCGGTCGGATGCGCCTTCGGTGACCAGGCCCGTCTCGGTTGCCGCCGGCGGAGGAACGTCGGCCGTCGTCCGGGTTCGGCTCGCCAGAGCCCCCTGGTGTTGCGGGGCCAGGGAGGCAGTTTCCGTGCGACGGGGTTGGTAGCGTTTCGTGGCAAGCCTGCTCGCGACGGTGGGCAGCTGCGCAGCGGAGGCAGCGGTCAGCCGCACCGAGGCGAAGGGCAGATCCTCGGCATCCTGGCTTCTTCGGGTGAAGTTCCCCAGGGCGGGACCGGTGAGTTCCGTCTGCGGCAGAGTGATTCGCAAGGCTGCTTTTCTCGCCAGGGGCGACGGCAGAGCCGGTGAGGGCGAACTGCGGCGATGGGCAGACACTGCCGGCAGGTGAGCCGCTGAGGGGATGGCCACCTGGAGGGTGGATTGCGGCAGGGGCATCTCTTTCGGCTCCGGCCGCCTCTGCGGGACCGTGCGCGCGGGCAGGGGTAGTTGCACCTTTTCGGCGACCTTCGGCCGGAATGCCGCGGGAGGAGGTGGCGCGGCATGAGGGGGCGACACGGCCGTCGGTTGCGGCTTTGGGGGGGGAGTGGGCTGAGCGGCCTTCGGCGGCGAAGGCGATGGCCGGCGAGGGGGTACGACCCGCTCGGGGGAGGCCGGAACCGGTGCGGGGGGCACTTCCCGGGGTTCGTCCTGCAGGCGGACGGCGAGTTCCAGCGGCGGCGGTGGCGGCGGCACGGCGGGAATACGGGAGAGCAGAAGGAGGGCGATCAAGCTCAGACCGGTCATCGCGATGCAGAAGAGCAGCAGGCCCCAGGGAAAGTCCTCCGCCAGGGTTCGGGACAGCGCGCCGGCCGGTTTTCTCCACCTGCGGGAAGCGGGGCCCGTGCTGCGCACGGTGCGGGACATGGGAATGCCGCTCACTCCCCAGCCATAGGGGTCTTCCTGCGGGATCACCGATGCGCTCCCGTTTCCATCGTCCGGACGATGGAGCGGTTCTCCGTCTTCGACCAGACCCGGGCCAGGGCCCCGGCGGCAAAGAGGAAATCCTGCGTTATGGACGTTTTATCCGGCAGCAGAAGGGGGCGGATCCCCTGGCTGCGCAGTTTCTCCAGGGCAGGAATCAGGGTTTTTTCGTCAAGGGTCATCCCCTCCCGCGCCCCGATCCGCGACAGCCGGTAGGGCGTGGGGTGCTTGGCGCTGATCGGGAAAATCTGGAGGTTCCACTGCTCCTGCTTTGCCACCGGCCGAAGATTCCGGTTGTCGGGGACGGCGGGCAGATTCATCTCGGCAAGATGCAGCGAGATGTCGGCCGGGGCGCTGGGGATCAGGCTCAGGCAGATCAGCAGCAGAAAAGAGAGGTCGGTGAAGGCAAAGAGCCACGTGTTCTTCGTCCCCCGTTTCATGCCTCAGCCCTCCTCCCTTTCCGGCCCAACCATGACCCGCTCGGCCACGGCACCCAGGCCCTCGTCGATCCGGCGGCGGCTCAGGGCATAGAAGAATTTCAGCAGGAATTCGAGCACCGTATAACAGAGCAGGCCGATGAACGTGGTGTAGAGGGCCGTGGCGACGCCAGAGATGGTGATGGCGCTGTTGAGGGAGCCGGTGTTCGAAAGAAAATGGATCACCAGCCCGATGATGGTGCCGAGGAAGCCGAGCGACGGCATCAGGTTGGCCGACAGGGAGATCGGTTCGAGGAACCTCTCCTCGAAATAACGCTCACTGTACTGAAAGGCCGCATCCCGGATGAAGCCGTCGGGGGGAATGGTTTTTCGCTCCGGCGAGTTGTTGTGCTCCTCCTGCTGATAATGGTTTTTGGTTTTGCAGAAAAAGGAAGCGGCAACCACCGCCAGCGGAGCCCGGTCGTCGATCTGCTCCAGCTGGAGGGAGGACTCTTCCTCGTCATCGATCTCGTAACGGCCCAGGGCGCGCAGGGCCTGCCAGCACTTGACCAGGGCATAGAAAAAGATCACGCCGATGACCAGGTAGACCGAGACCTGGAGCAGGCCTGAATAAGCATGGATGAACTGGGTCAGGCCGTTGGTGATGGCTTCGGACAGGGTGGTGAAAAAATTGGTTTCCATACTGCTCTCCTCACATCAGGAAGATGGCGATCCGGATACGCCGAAGGTGTCGCGGACCGCCCGCTTTTTCAGGCTGAGGAGGCCGCTGCGAAGGTCGGCAAAGCCGGTATCTTTGCGGTCGATGGCTGCGCTCAGCAGTTGCGGATCGTTGCCGTAACGCTTCTCCATTTCATTGACCAGCTTCCAGGCTGTCCACGACTCGCCCAGGTCGAGATAGACCAGACAGCACATCATCTGCAGTTCGGCGATTTGGAGGCGGGTTTGAGGGTTGTTGTTTGCTTCGAAGTCGTTGACGATCGGATCGACCTGCTGCGCCACGAAACGGCCGACCTCCGAGGCGAGCTCTTCCCGAGACTGGGCCTTGGCGCGGCGGTGAAGGTCCCGGGCGGAACTCTGAAAGACCTTCAGGGCCGTTTTGGTCTGAAAGATGAACGCCTGTTTCCGGGCGATATCCATGTCGGAGACCACCGCCTTGCGGGGAGGGGGGGGCGAAGGCGGTGCTGCAGCCGCCGAGCAGGATGAGCCCGGCAGCGAGAAGGGCGGGGAGAAATCGAACCATAATGGAAGACTCCTTGGGCAGCGGGGGTGCGACTACCGGCAGATTGGACGACTTAAAGGGGATGCTGCCGACGCTATTACCATTGGGGAAACAGCCATACGAGACTTAAATTTATTATAATATGAATACTATAATCATGCTGAGGCGGGTTTTCAAATGCTTGCGAGGATTTTTTTTTCGAAGGAGGGGTGGCCGGCACCTCCGGAAGCCGAGAGATCTTTTGCGAAACGGCGCGACAGGTGCGACATTGCCGAACGTCTGAAGGGGGCAGCAAGGCCGCGATTGCGTTTGCCGAGCGGGACGATAAGCTGATGTTCAGACCGATACTGGGGAACAGAAGAGGATGGCGTCGCAAAAAGTCCGCCC
>CAWANI010000002.1:0-141732 GCA_963783365.1 uncultured delta proteobacterium
TTGTATGTTAGTTCCAAAGCAAATCAGAGTAAGGATTTTTGATTCCTGTCGATGTAAGATATCGACAAAAAGTTGCCGGGGAAGCCGTTTCGCCCTGAAGCCTTGAGCTTGACCGTAGATTGGCTCCCCGCCCTCTTCGCCCATGCCGTGGAGTATCCGAGGCCTTGAGCTATGCTCCTGAGCCTGAATATGCAAGGAAGGTAGGCGACGGCCAGGGTCGGGGAACCGGTGACCATGATAACTGAAATCCTCTTTCGAGCAAAGGAACTAACAATGTACAACGTGGGTATTGATGTCGGTAGCAAAGAGCTTATGATGGTTATCCGTCACAAGGGGAAAAACCAGAAGGCCCGCAGCTTCAAAAATACCCATGAAGGTCATGCTCAAATCATAAAGACGCTCACCTCAAAAAAAGGGGAGGTTGGAGTCTGCTTGGAGGCGACCGGGATCTATCATTTCGACTTGGCAGTGGCTTTGAGCCGTTCTAATACCGTGCAAGTGATGGTAGTTAACCCGAAGGCATCAAGACACTTTGCCGAAGCTCTCATGACCCGGTCCAAAACAGATCAGGTTGACGCCAATATCTTGGCCCAGTTTGCCGAGACCATGCCCTTTGTATCTTGGCAGGTGCCTGCTGAAAAAGTTCTTGAATTACGAGCATTTTCAAGAAGGCTTGCGGCCCTTACCAAGCTCAAGGCCCAGACGAAAAACCAACTTCACGCGCTGGATTCAAGCGTATCTGTCCCTGAGATCATTTTGGAGGAGACACAAGCCACCATTGAGTTTTTGGAGATGCAGATTCACCGACTCAAAGAGCATGCACTTACGCTCATCGGTTCCGAGGAAACACTACAACGCTCTCTGGGAATCACCACCTCAATAAAAGGGATCGCTGAGACTAGCGCGATACAATTACTTGGCGAGTTACTCATTCTTCCCAAGGACATGAACAATCGTCAGTGGGTTGCATTTGCGGGACTTGACCCTCGCCACTATCAGTCAGGAACAAGTGTTTCTAAAAAGCCAAGAATAAGCAAAGCCGGCAATTCATACTTGCGGCAGGCTCTCTATATGCCAGCCCTCTGTGCAGCCTACAGGGATCCGCATGTAAGTGCCTATTACCAGCATCTTATCGAAGATCAGGGGCTCAAAAAAATGCAAGCCGTATGTGCCGTCATGCGCAAACTGCTACATGCGATCCATGCCATGTTGAAAAATGAGTCTCATTTTGACAGCACACGGTTTTTCAATATGGCTGCCTGATAAAAAGCGTTTTTCTCAAAAAAGACTTGCCATGGAACAGAGTATCTACGGCGTTACGGCGCTTTTTCAGGACCTCGACCACCCTGATGGTGGCCTTCGCCCCTGAAAAACCACCAGGCCTTGTAGGACGAAATTTTTGCTTAGCCATCCCAGGAGTTTTTGCGACGCCATCAGGGCTGCCTTTGCGGTTTTTCCGATAAATTCCACCTTTCCGGCCCCTTACCGCAGCATCAGACGAACACCCCTGCATCCGGTTTCCCCGCGGCATTTTTGGCCCGTGAGCCCGTTCTTTCGGTTCTGACCTTCATGAAAGAAATTCCATGCTGATACTTGCATGGTGTTCGGGGAAGGATAAGCTTAAAGACGGACAATTGAATGGAATGGCCTCTATGGCTGTCATGAACAAGACATCAATGAAAATCCGAGGGGGGAAACCCGTTGAGGAAAACCTTTCTGTCGCCGGAGAAGACTGAGGGATGGCGGGCGGCCTGCCGGGTCGCCGGCATCTATCTGCTGGTGATGGCGGTGGCGGTACTGGCCGCCCACGGATTTCTGTCATCTTTCCGGGCCGAATATCTCGAACGGACACTTCTGCTGGTTTCCGCCGTCCTGATCGCTTTTCTGGTGCATCACACATGGATCGCGGTCCGGGCCGCTGCCGAGCTTGAGCGCCGGCAGTTGCAGGATGAGCTGCGTCGGAGCAGGGAACGGGAGCAGGCAATCTATTCGACGACGCTGGATGGCGTGGTCGAGATGGACGAAACTGGGACGATTTCTTTCTGGAACGCCCCTTCCGAGAAGATTTTCGGCTGGCCGGCAGAGGAGGCCGCAGGCAGAAAACTGGCGGATACCATTCTTCCCGCCAGATACCGCGAGGCCCATAAGCGGGGTTTTCAGCGTTTTCTGGTTACGGGCGAGGGAACGATGGTCAGTCGGCATGTCGAAACCACGGCACTCCACCGTGATGGCACGGAGTTCCCCGTAGAGTTGACCGTCACCCCCTGCCGGAGGGCGGATGGCACCACTTTTATCGCCTTTGTGCGCGACATTACGAAACGCAAACAGGCCGAGGAAGCACTCCGTTTCAGTGAAGCCCGCTATCGGGCGCTGTATCGCGACAACCCGACCATGGTGTTTACCCTGGACGCCGACTGGAAGATTCTTTCCGCCAATGCCACCTGCGCCAAACAGCTGGGATACCGGGTCGAGGAGCTGGAGGGTCGGTCGGGGCTGGAGGTCTTTTACCCCGAGGATCGCGCGGCTGTGGCGGAGCAGCTGCGCAACTGTCTGCAGAGCCCCGGCCGGGTCTTTCGCTGGCAGTTTCGCAAAGTCCACAAGGATGGGAATCTTCTGTGGGTGGAAGAAATTGCCCAGGGGGTGTTCGATCCGAAAGGCCAACCGAACATTCTGGTCGTCTGCCAGGATGTTACGGAACGGCGACGGGCAAAGAAGAAGATCGAGCGCCTTAATGCCGACCTCATGGCCCGGGCTGCCGACCTGGAGGATGCCAACCGGGAGCTGGAGGCGTTCAATTATGCGGTGGCCCACGATCTTCGCAAGCCCCTGACCACCGCCAACGGATATTGCCAGATTCTTCAAGAACAGTGCGGAGGCGGGCTCGACCCTCTCTGCACCAATTATTTGCAGGAGGTTTATAACGCTACCTTGCGTATGAATCAGCTGATCGATACCCTCCTCGAATTCGCTCAGATGGCCGGTGTCGCACTTAACCGGGGCAAAGTCGACCTTTCCGCCATGGCACAGGCGGTGGTCGATGAGGTGAGGATTGAGGAGCCCGAGAGGCGGGTCACCGTCCGGATTGCTCCTGGGCTCTCGGTCATCGGCGATGCGAACCTGCTGCGGGTGGTTCTGGAGAATCTGCTCGGCAATGCCTGGAAATATACCGGCAAGTGCACAGAGGCGATCATCGAGTTCGGTTTGAAGGAAAGCGGGGGGAATCGGATTTATTTCGTCCGGGACAACGGGGCGGGGTTCGATATGGCAAACGTGAAAAAGCTCTTCGTGCCCTTCCAGCGACTGCCCGGGACCGACCAGTTCAGAGGCCACGGCATCGGCCTGGCCACCGTCGAGCGCATCATTCGCCGCCACGGGGGGCGGATATGGGCCGAAGGCGAGCCGGGCCAGGGAGCGACCTTTTATTTCACCGTGGCGGAGGGAGAGGTTACCCCCCCCGGCGGCGTTTAACGACCCAGAAAACCAGGGTACCCCCCAAAATGCCGAGCACCGCAAAGGCCACCGGGCCCAGATAGTGCTCGACCAGCAGAAAGTGCTCGCCGAGAAAAAATCCCATCATCCCCAGAAAAGCCACCCAGAGAAAAGTGCCGAGAGCAGTGTAGGCGAGGTATAGCCCGAAATGCATGCGGTAGAAGCCCGCCGGGATGGAAATGAGCGGACGAATGCCCGGCACCATGCGACAGAGGAAGACCGCCTTTTTCCCGTGGCGGCCAAACCACTCCCTCGCCCCTTCCACCTCCCTGGCCGACAGGGTGAGCCATGTCCCATAGCGCTCCGCCCAGCTCTTCAGTCGGTCGCGGCCGAGCACCCGGCAGAGAAAATAGATGGGAAGATTGCCGAGGATCGATCCGGTGGTGCCGGCGGCGACGATCAGAAGAAGCGACATCTTCCCTTGCGCCGCCGCATTTCCTGCCAGAGGCATAATGACCTCCGAGGGAATGAACGGTACCAGATTCTCCAGGAGCATCAGCCATAAAACGCCCAGATAGCCGAGTCCATTCATGGTATGGGCAATCCACTTCAGCATGAGACAGCCGCATCCTCTCAGAAGAATCTTCCCCCCTCGATGGCGAGCGCCTGTCGTCAATAGTATCTGGAAAAAAGGCTTTCTCCACCCAAGCTGAGAAAGCGAGTTGAAAATACAGGAGTTTTGCGTGCTTAGGGCCATTTCTGCAAAGGAGAGCCGGGTCAGCGGCTTGCGCCCCGTTCGGACGATGCTATCCTGCTTGACAGGCTGAATTTCCTGCAAAGTTCCCTTATAAAATATCGTGCGTCCCGATGAAAATCCGAAAAACTCTCGGCCTTAACCGCACCGTCGTGTCCCTGTCGGTCGCCCGGATGGCGGACGGCATCGGCAACAGCATCCTCTTCGTTATCCTGCCCCTCTATGTCCTCCATCTTCCCGACTACCTGATGCACCTGCCGACTCCCTTGCTGGTCGGAATCCTCATTTCGGCGTTCGGCCTGGCGGTGGCAGTCCTGCAGCCGGTGGGAGCCATCCTGGCCGATCGGTTCGGCGCCTACAAACGGATCATCCAATTGGGTTTGATCATCCTGGCCGCCGGCACTTTCGCCTTTGTCTTTGCCGACCGTTACCTTGATCTGCTCGGCCTGCGGCTTATTCAAGGGACGGGACTTGCCCTGGAAATTCCCTCAACCATGGCGCTGCTCGCCATGGTTACCAAGCAGCAGACCCGCGGCGGGTCGATGGGGTTCTATGCCACCCTGCGTATTGTCGGACTCGCTCTCGGTCCGCTGATCGGCGGCTTTCTTCATGTCCATTATGGAATCGATGCCGCCTTCTACGGTGGAACAGCGATTTTGCTGCTCGCTTTTCTGGTGGTTCAGTTCGGGGTGGGAGATGTGGAGATTCCGACAGAAGGAGGCCCGCCGCAGCTCTGCGCCCACCTTCGACCTCTCGGTCCTGAACCCCGGAATCCTGAGCGCCGCGACCTCCACCTTTTTGGTGGCCACCGCCTTTACCCTGGTCACCACCCTGGAGAACGAGTTCAACAAGCGGCTCGGCATCAATGCCTTCGGTTTCAGTCTCGCCTTCAGTTCGCTGATGATCGGCCGCCTTATCTTTCAGGTGCCGATGGGACGGTTTTCCGATCACTTCGGGCGCAAGCCCTTCATCCTGGCGGGGCTGCTGCTGATGGCTCCGGCCAGCGCCCTGCTGGGGGAAGTGCAAACCCTGACGCAGTTTGCGGTCCTGCGCTTCATTCAGGGAATCGGGACGGCGGCCATCGTGGCGCCCGCCCTGGCCCTTGCCGGCGACATGGCACAGACGGATGGGGAGGGGCGGCAGGGGCAGCAGATGAGCGTGGTGACGACCGGCTTCGGTCTGGGGATAGCCTTCGGGCCGCTGTTGGCGGGGATTCTGGGGAGTGTTTTTTTCGAGCTGCCCTTTTGGACCGACGGCGTGCTCTGCCTGATCGGCGGCGGCATCGTTTATCGCTTCATGACTGAGGTCCCCGGGCAGGGAAAGGGCGCTTCCGGATCACCGGGAAGCGAGGAAGATTGATAGGCGAGAGGAGGATGGCAGATACCTGCCCCCTTTATCAGGGCCGCCGACGGACGGAGGGCGACGATCCCGAGCGAGCGATTTGCGTGGTCAGGTACAGTCCCAGCAGGATCAGCCCGCCTCCCGCCAGATGGAAAAACCGCAGCCTCTCCCCCAGGAAAAAAACCGCCAGCACGGCGGCAAAGAGGGGATTGAGATACATGAACATGGCCGCCCGCGCCGGCCCTACCCGGTGCACGCCGTAATTCCAGCAGCCGTAGGCGATGATGCCCGGGAAAATCGCTACGTAGAGGAAGGGGGGCACCAGCCCCGGGCGCAGGGCGAACCCGCCGTTGACCACCAGATCGAGCAGGTAGAAGGGCAGAATGACCAGCACTCCCAGACCGACCTGCACGGTGAGGAAGGCGACCGGATCGAGAGGAACCGCCTGGCGGCGCAGCAGCACGGAGAAGAGCCCCCAGCAGGTGACGGCCCCGATCATGATCAGGTCGCCGGGCTGGAAGGCGAGATCGGCAAAAGTCCGCCACTCTCCCCGCCCCACGATCACCAGCATGCCGAGCAGGGCGAGGGCGATCCCCACGGCCTGAACGGGTCGGATCCGATCGCCCAGGAGAATCCAGGCCAGCAGGGCCACGATCACCGGAATGGTGGAGTTGAACAGGGTGATATTGACCGCCGTGGTGGTTTGGGCCGAGAGATAGAGCAGAGTGTTGAAGGCCCCCACGCTGAAGGTCGCCAGGGCAAGGAGGGAGCGCCAGCGCTCCCGCACGACCCGACGCTGGCGCCACACCCGCGGCAGCCCGAAGGGCAGCAGCAGCGTCAGGGCGAGAGCCCAGCGCCAGAAGGAGAGGGCCAGGGGCGGGATTTCGCCCACCACGCCCCGGGCGACGACGGCGTTTCCGGCCCAGAAGAGGGCCGTCAGCGTCAATCCCCCATAGGCGCGCCAGGACGAGAGCTCGGAATCGGCGTGCACGTTATATCCTAGATGCCTTCATGGGAAACAAGAGGGGAATGGCCCAGAGGGGTGGCGTCCGAACCGAAAATGGGCCGATCGAAACCGGCGGCTTTCGGGGGTTCTGCTACTCCAGAATCAGATTCGGCAACTCGTCGGTGTCGTCGGCCTTGACCGGGAAATTTTTCTCCAGCAGGTCGCCGCACCGTTTGATCGCCGCGCACAGGGCCTCGCAGGTGCGGTTTTCCCGGATGCCCGCCGTTACCATGACGACGATTTCCTGCCATGTTTCGGGGGGCACCGACTTGTCGATACCGCGGTCGGCAAGGACGTGCACCCGGCGCTCGAACAGGGAGATCAGGATGAGAATTCCGGTGTGGTCCCGCGTGTCGTGAAGACCCCGTTCGAGGAAGGAGACCAGGGTCTTCTCCTCCACCTCGGCGGCCATTTCCGCCGGATGCAGCAGGCGCCGCTTGAGGGCGGGGAGGTTGCGGATCAGCAACTTGAAGGGGAAGTAGGTCAGCACGAAGATGGGCAGAAAGATCCAGACCGAAGAGCCCCCGAAGGCCCAGCTGAGCGTCACCCCCAGGGCCAGGGAAAAGAGCCCTCCGCCGAGGATCTCGGCGCGGTGGTAATCGTAGGAGGCGTCTACCACCATCGGCACGATTTCCCCGCTGGTGCGCACTTCCGCCTCGCGGACTGCCGCTTCGATGCGCTCTTTCTCGTCGTCGGTGAAGAAGGTTTTGGCGGTTGGTCTGGGCATAAGTTCCGTCCGTTGTTAGGAGAAAGTAGCAAGTAGCAAGGTGTTAGGCTTGAACCTCGGGCCTCGGGCTGGGTGTTACCACCCTCCCGAGGCTCCGCCGCCGCCGAAACCGCCGCCTCCTCCGGAAAATCCCCCTCCGCCTCCAAACCCGCCGCCACCGCCGAAGGGCGGGCCGCCGATCCAAAAGCCGGGATAGCCCCGCCGCCGGCGCCGGCCGCCGCCGAGGAAAATCAGCCCGGGACCGAGAAAGAGCAGCAGGCTCAGCAGGCCCAGGGAATGGCGCTCCCGGCGCTGGCCGGTACGGCCCGTTCCCTGGTACTCGCCGCGCACCGCCTGGGCCATGGCGGCGACTCCGGCCACCACGCCCTCGTCGAAATCGCCTTTTTTGAACCGAGGCGCGATCTCGTTGGCGACGATGCGCCCGGCGATCAGGTCGGTGAGCCGGCCTTCCAGCCCGTATCCGACCTCGATACGGATTTTATGCTCCTTTTGGGCGATCAGCAGCAGAGCGCCGTTGTCCTTGCCCTTTTGGCCGATTCCCCAGGTCTCTGCCACCTTCATCGAGTAGTCCTCGAGCGGTTCCCCCTCCAGGGAGGGAACGGTGAGGACGGCGATTTGGGTCGAGTCGCTTTTCTCGAAATTCTCGAGAAAATGGTCCAGCTTCAGGACCGTCGAGGGCGACAGCATTGCGGCTGTATCGGTGACGTACCCCTCGGCCGAGGGCACCTTCAATGCCCAGGCCGCGCCTTGCGCCGTGAAGAGCAGGGCGAGAATCAGTAGCGGGAAAAGGACTTTTTTCATCATCAAAATTTGACCTTGGGCGCTTTCTCGCTCCCCGCCTCGGCCTGGTAGGACGTTTTGTGCTTGAGGTGCAGCAGGAAGTTGTTGGTCAGGTTGTTGGGGAACACCCGAATCGAGGTGTTGAACACCCGCACCGCCTCGTTGTAGCGCTGGCGGGCGACGTTGATGCGGTTTTCGGTCCCCTCCAGTTGATTCTGCAGATCGGCGAAGTTCTGACTGGCCTTCAGATCGGGGTAGCGTTCGACCACGACCATCAGGCGCGAGAGGGCACCGGAGAGGTTCGCCTGGGCGGCCTGGAACTTCGCCATGGCGGCCGGGTCGGAGAGGTCCTTGGCCGAAAGGTGGACTTGCCCCACCTGGGCGCGGGCCTTTGTCACCGCCTCCAGGGTATCCCGCTCATGGGTGGCGTACCCCTTGACCGTCGCCACCAGGTTGGGGATCAGGTCGGCGCGCCGCTGGTAGGTGGCCTGCACGTTGGCCCAGGCCTCTGCCACCGCCTCGTCGTTTTTCTGGATCTGGTTGTAGCCGCAGCCGGAGAGGGCGGGCAGGAGGAGGGCAGCAGCCAGGATGAGCGGTAAAAGGCGTTTCAGCATCGGTGATGTTCTCCTTGGAGAAAAAGGAAAGGTCCTGGGAATCTTTGGGGCATTACCGTTTGCAAGTGTGAGGTTTCACTATAATCATTCGGGACCACGATGTAAAGGGGCGCCCAGTTCCGTGACTCGATCGGTGATTTCGGCGAAGGCGGCGTCGTGGCTGACCAGGAAGAGCTGATCGTGCCGGTGCTCGGTGACCTCTTCTTGACCAATATCGATGGCCCTGAAGGCGCGAGCCGGATTTCCCTTGCGTGAAACCGGTTAAAGCGAAGGGGCCTTGCGGCCCCTTCCTTTCGGCTATTTCTGCTGCGCTTCCCATTTGAGATGCGGCTTGCGGGCCGCGCCCGTTTCGTCGAGCCGGCGCACGAAGGTGCGGACCGGCGCCTCGTGGAGGAGGTCCGGGTTCTCCTTCGCTTCTGCGGCGATGGCGATCATGGCGTCGCAGAAATCGTCGAGGGTCTCCTTGCTCTCCGTTTCCGTCGGCTCGATCATGATGGCGCCCTTGACCACCAGCGGGAAGTAGATGGTCGGGGGGTGGAAGCCGTAGTCGATCAGCCGCTTGGCGACGTCGAGGGTGTGGCAGTCGCCTCCGAGGTCGCGGTCGGAGAAGACCACCTCGTGCAGGGAGCGGCGCGGTGTGGGGCAGGTGGTAGCTCCCCTCGAGGCGCGCCCGCACGTAGTTGGCGTTGAGCACCGCCATCTCGCTGGCCTGCCGCAGGCCCGCGCCGCCCATGGAGAGGATGTAGGCGTAGGCCCGCACCATGATCCCGAAATTGCCGGCGAAGGCGCTGCATCCGGCCGATGGAGTGGGGCCGCTCGTAATCGAGCCGGTAGCCGATCCCCTTTCCGGCACGACGGTCGGCGTCGGCAGGAAGGGCGCAAGAGCTTCGCGCTCACTCCCACCGGCCCGGAGCCCGGGCCGCCCGCCGCCGTGGGGGGTGGAGAAGGTCTTGTGGAGGTTGAAATGCATGACGTCGATCCCCATGTCGCCGGGCCGGGCGATGCCCATCAGGGCGTTGAGGTTGGCGCCGTCGCAGTAAACCAGGCCGCCCTTGGCGTGGACCGACCTCGCAGATCTCCCGGATCTCCCCCTCGAAGAGCCCGAGGGTGTTGGGATTGGTGATCATCACCGCCGCGACCTCTTCATCCATCGCCTCGGCGACCGTCTGGGCCGAGAGGATGCCGTCGGAGGCGAGCGGCACGACCTCGTAGCCGGCGAGGGCGGCCGAGGCCGGGTTGGTGCCGTGGGCGGTGTCGGGAATCAGCACCTTCTTCCGGCGAGTCCCCCTGCGCTTCGTGGTAGGCGCGGACCATCAGCATGCCGGCCAGCTCGCCGTGGGCGCCGGCGGCCGGCTGAAGGGTGATCGCCGGAAAGCCCGAGATCTCGGCGAGCGCTTCCTGCAGCCCGTGCATCAGGGCCAGGGCCCCCTGGGAGAGGTGTTCGGGGGTGGCGGGATGGGCGCCGGCGAATCCCGGCAGGCGGGCCGCCGCCTCGTTGACCTTGGGGTTGTACTTCATGGTGCAGCTGCCCAGGGGATAAAAGCCCGAATCGACGCCGTAGTTCCAGGTGGAGAGGCGGGTGTAAGTGGCGCACCACGTCTACCTCGGAGAGCTCGGGGAACCCGGGCACCTCCTCGCGCACCAGCTCGGCCGGCAGCTCGGCGGCCGGCACGTCCAGTTTTGGCAGGCTGTACCCCTTGCGCCCCGGGGCGGAGTGTTCGAAGATCAGGTTTTCGTTGAGGACCAGTCCGCTCGTACCGATAGTTTTCATTGGTCACCTCCTGCCAGTGCCGCCACCAGGGCGTCGATCTCTGCCCGGCTGTTCTGTTCGGTGACGCACACCAGGAAGCGGCGGGGCATATCGCCGTAGGCGCGCGCGAGGGGAATGCCGCCGAGGATGTCCCGCTCCTCCAGCCGGGCGAGCACCGCGCCGGCGTCTTCGTCGGCCTCGACCACGAACTCGTTGAAGGTCGGGCTGGCGAAGGGGAGGGTGAAGCCGGGCAGATCGGCGATGCGCTGCTTGGCGTATTCGGCCTTGGCCAGGTTCTGCTCCGCCACCTCGCGGATGCCCTGCTTGCCCATCAGCGACAGGTAGATGGCGGCCATCAGGGCGCAAAGCCCCTGGTTGGAGCAGATGTTGGAGGTCGCCTTCTCGCGGCGGATGTGCTGCTCGCGGGTGGCGAGGGTGAGGACGAAGCCGCGCCGCCCGTCGGCATCCACGGTCTGGCCGACCAGCCGGCCCGGCATGGCGCGCACGTCCTTCTGCCGGGCGGCGAAAAAGCCGAGAGCGGGGCCGCCGTAGGAAACGGGGATGCCGAAGCTCTGCCCTTCGCCGACGACGATGTCGGCGCCGAGCTCGCCCGGGGATTTGAGCAGGCCGAGGGCGATCGGCTCCTGCACCGCGGCCACCAGGCGGGCGCCGCACCCGTGGGTCGCTGCGGCGAGGGCGGCGAGGTCCTCGACGACGCCGAAGTAGTTGGGGTAGCCGGCCACCACCGCCGCCGTCTCGGCGTCGAGCAGGCGGGCCAGCTCCCCGGCGTCGGTGCGCCCCGCGCCGTCGCAGGGGACCTCGACCAGCTCCATCCCCAGGTAGCGGCAGTAGGTCGTCACCGTGGCCCGGTACTCGGGGTGCAGGGCCGCCGAGAGGAGGACTCTCTTGCGCCGTCCCGCCCGGGAAGCCATCAGCACCGCCTCCGCGCAGGCCGAGGCGCCATCGTACATGGAGGCGTTCGCCACATCCATGCCGGTGAGCTGGCAGATCAGGCTCTGGAATTCGAAGATGGCCTGCAGCGTGCCCTGGCTGATCTCGGGCTGGTACGGGGTGTAGGCGGTATAGAACTCGCTGCGGGAGATCAGCTGATCGACCACCGCCGGGATGAAGTGGTTATAGGCGCCGCCCCCGAGAAAAGATGCGTGGGTGGCAGGGGTGGCATTGCGGCCGGCCAGCCGTCCCAGCTCGCGCAGCAGTTCTGACTCGGCCAGCGGCTCGGGCAGATCGAGGGGGCGATCGAGGCGGATTCCGGCAGGAACGCCGACGAAGAGATCGTCCACGGCGGAAACCCCGATGGCCTCCAGCATCTGCCGGACGTCCTCCGGGGTGTGAGGAATGTATCGCATGAGAAATTCTCCTAATCGGCTGGTGATCGGCCTTCGCCAAGGCTTCGGCAGACAAGCGCCATTCGCGGCGTCGTTCCCGACCTGCGTCAACGACGGGCCACCGGGGGCGCTCAGGAGCCGCCCCCGCGGCTTTTATCTACCCCTCTTCTTCGAGAAGCGCCTGGTAGGCATCGACATCCAGCAGGTCGTCCAACTGGGAAGGGTCGGACACCTTGATCTTCACCATCCAGCCGTCTTCGTAGGGAGAGGTGTTGAGCGTCTCGGGGCTGTCGGGCAGCTCCTCGTTCACCTCGACCACCTCGCCGGATACCGGCGCATAGACGTCCGAAACGGCCTTGACCGATTCCACCACGCCCAGAGGTTTACCCGCCGCGAGCACGGCGCCGACTTCCGGCAGCTCGACGAAAACCACGTCCCCCAGAGAGTCCTGGGCGAAGTCGGTGATGCCGATGGTGACGATGTCGTCTTCCACCAGGACCCATTCATGCTCATCGGTGTACTTCAATTCTTCGGGGAATTCCATGATCAGCCTCCTGAAAAAAGAGTGTTTGGGCAAAATCTGGCACAGTGGCGGATCCCGTTGGGATCGCCCTCGCCGAAATTATTTTTTGACAAAAGGGGTTTTTACCACTTCGGCCCCGACCAATCGGCTGCGAATGCCGATTTTCAGGGGAGTGCCGACCGCTCCGTGGGCCGCCTCGACGAGCGCCAGGCCGATCCCCACCCGAAGGGAGGGTGACATGGTGCCGCTCGTTACCACGCCGATCCGCTCGCTGCCCGCATAGACCGGGTAGTCGGCCCGCGGGATTCCCGGCTCGGTCATGGAGAAACCGACCAATCTGCGGGGGACGCCCGCTGCTTTCATCCGAACCAGCGCCTCCCGGCCGATGAAGCTCGGCTTGTCCAGTTTGGTGATCCACCCCAGACCGCCCTCCAGGGGGGTGATCTCCGGGGAGAGTTCGTGCCCGTAGAGGGCGTATTTTTTCTCCAGACGCAGGGTGTCCCGGGCGCCCAGGCCGACGGGAACCAGCCCGTCGGCGCTGCCCACCTCCATCAGCGCGGTCCAGATCGCCTCGGCGGCCTGCGCGGCGAAATAGAGTTCGAACCCGTCCTCGCCGGTATATCCGGTGCGGGAAATGATGGTCGGGACGCCGACTCACCAGCCCTTCGTAGAAGTGGTAATAGGCGATGGCGGAGAGGTCGGTGTCGGTCAGGCGGGCGAGGATGGCGTCGGCTGCGGGGCCCTGCAGGGCCAGCTGGGCGAACTCGCTCGCTGACGTTGCGCAGGGTGACGTCGGGAAAGTTTCCTTCCTCCAGGACCTCCTCCATCCAGGCGAAGTCCTTGTCGGTGTTGGCGGCGTTGACGCAGAACAGGTAGTGGTCGTGGTCAAAGCGGTAGAGGGTGACGTCATCCACCACGCCGCCGTGGGGATAGCACATGGCGCTGTACTGGACCTGGCCATTGACCAGCTTCGAGGCATCGTTGATGGTGAGTTCCTGGATGAAGGCGAGAGCGCCGCCGCCCTTGACCTCCACTTCCCCCATGTGGGAGACGTCGAACAGACCGGCGGCGTTTCGCACCGCCAGATGTTCTTCGATCACCCCGCGATACTGGACCGGCATCTCCCAGCCGCCGAATTCCACCATCTTGGCGCCCGATTTCTTATGAACCTCATTCAACGGTGTTTTCTGTAGCATGGTCCCTCCGTTTCGGCTGGGTGTGAAAAATTCATTTTAGAGGTCTCAGGAGTCAGGAGAATGTCTAACACGGTAAATCTCTTAACTTAAACGCCCGTTCGTTTCGCTCTCTAAGGGCGCAAAGACGCTGAGGATAGAGCTCTAGAAACTTTATTCTTCAACCTGATTAGCGTCGATCTTCAGTTTTAAGCAGTGTGCCACTGGCTGAAGATTAGCGCTTCTCAGGTTCCTCAATGCCCAAGAATATCCGGGATCCGTTCTTCGTGTCCCAAGGTCATCAGGTGAACCCCCTGGCACAGATCGCGTGCTTGGCCGACCATCTCCCGGGCGATGGCGATGCCTTCTTCGAGGGGGTTCATCGCCTTTTCGAGACGGTTTATCAGCGGTTCCGGGACCCGGACGCCGGGGATGGTGGCATTGAGAAAACGCGCCATCTTCGCGCTCTTGAGCAGCAGTACGCCGAGCAGCACCGGCATTTTCAGCGGCCGGGCGGCCGTCATGAATGTTTCCAGTTTTCCGGTGTCGAAGACCGCCTGGGTCTGGAAGTAGCGGGCTCCGGCGTGGACCTTCTTGGTGAATTTCTGAAACATCAGCTCGAAGGGTTCGGCCTCCGGCGCTGCCGCAGCGCCGAGGAAAAACCGAGGAGCGCCGGAAAGGGGCCGGTCCGCCATGTCCCGACCGGCCATCAGCCCCCTGACGGTCTGCAGCAGTTGCACCGAATCGAGGTCGAAGACGGCCTTGGCGCCGGGGTGATCGCCGAACGTGACGTGATCGCCCGAGAGAAGGAGCAGGTTTTCGATGCCCAGGGCGGCCGCCCCGAGCAGATCGGATTGAAGCGCCAGGCGGTTGCGGTCCCGGCAGGTCACCTGGAGGATCGGCTCAATGCCCTCGTGAGTGAGCAACGTCGCCATGGCCAGGGGGGTCATGCGCATGTTGGCCCCCTGATTGTCGGTGACGTTGACCGCCGTGACGCCCCTGAAAGCCCGGGCCGTTGCCAGAGCCGGACGGCACTCCGTTCCCTTGGGCGGAGCGATTTCGGCGGTAACGACGAAGGTGCCGGCGGCGAGTTTTTGCTCGAGCTGAGACATGGCTATCCGTGGGACGCGAGCGGATCAACGCGGACCGGGCGGTTACTGCTTGATTTTATGCCGTCCCGGTTTGCGGACCTTGCCCCAGTTCTTAGGGGCCACCGTATGGGCGAAAACCCCTTTTCGCCCCTGTTTCTTAAGCCGTTCGAAAATCAGATGCCAGGCGCAATCGAGTTCTCTGTCCGCCTCGCACCTCCCGTCTTCCATCCCGCCGCAGGGGCCGTTCAGCAACCCCTTGGCGCAGTTGGTGACGGGGCAGATGCCCGCCGTCTCGTTGAGGATGCATTCGCCGCAGAGGGAGCACTTCTGTTCGTACTGTCCGAAGCGGCGGATGTTGCCGAGAAACAGGGTATTGAGGGCACCGATGACCAGGCGGTCGGTGCCGGCGGAAATGGACTGGACCCCGGCCCCGCAGGTCAGAACCAGCAGGGCCTCGGCCTCCTCCACCTGCAGACGGCGCTGGCGCAGATCGCGAGCGGCCCGCATCAGGTGACACGCCTCGTCGATGACCACGCTGCCGGTCACCTCCTTGCCCAATGATGCGAGCCATTCCTGCATCAGGAAAACCTCTTCCTCTCCGCCCGATTTGCAGGCAGTAGCGCAGGCGGCACAGCCCACCAGAAACAGACGGGTCTGGTCGGCTAGGGCCTGGAGGAGTTCTTCGTCGGGTTTTCGCTCGCTGATGATCATAGGGACCGTGACGCGTGACGCGGGGCGCGGAGAAATTTGCGATCAGGACCCTTTCCGGGCCGCTCGGCGCTTGGCGCCTTCAACGGTATTGTACAACAGCATGGTGATGGTCATGGGGCCGACACCGCCGGGGACGGGGGTGATGGCCGCAGCTCGTTCGCTGGCAGCGGCGAATTCCACGTCTCCGACCAGTTTCTTCTCGCCGACCCGATTCACCCCGACGTCGATAACCACCGCGCCTTGCTTGATCCAGTCTCCCTTGACCATTTCCGGCTTGCCGACGGCGGCAATGACGACGTCTGCCCGGCGGACCTGATCGGGAAGGTCCCGGGTGCGGGAGTGGCAGAGGGTGACGGTGGCGTTTTTGGCGAGGCACATCAGAGCCACCGGCTTGCCGACGATATTGGAGCGGCCGACCACCACGACGTGTTTGCCGTTGAGGTCGACGTCCGTGGCTTCGAGCATCTTCATGATGCCGTAGGGGGTGCAGGGCTGGAAGAGGGGATTTCCCGTCACCAGGCGGCCGACGTTGTAGGGATGAAACCCGTCGACGTCCTTGGTCGGAGAGATGGCCTCGAGCACCTTGCTTTCGTTGATCTGCTTCGGCAGGGGAAGCTGCACGAGGATGCCGTCGATGCGACGGTCCTTATTCAGCTCGTCGACCAGGGCCAGCAGCGCCTCCTCGGTGGTGTCCGCCGGCAGCTTGTGCTCGGCGGAATAGATCCCCGCCTGGGCGCAGGCCTTTTCCTTCATCGAAACGTACACCCGGCTGGCCGGGTCCTCTCCCACCAGAACCACCGCCAGCCCGGGGGTGGTCCCGCCGTTTTTCAATTGTTCGGTTTCCGTTGCGATTTTCTGCCGCATCCGGGCGGCAATGGCTTTTCCGTCAATGATGTTTCCCATTTAGTCACCTCCAACAATTGGCTAACTATACGAAACCCAAAAGCGATTGTAAAGCCAAAGAAACGCCAGGACATTTCGGTTGACAGCGAGATCCGATTCCGATAGGCTTTTTCAATATTTAGGTTCATTCTCCAATCAGAACCTGACAGACCGCTAGGGGAGTTGACACTGAGAGTTCCACCGTCGGGCGGAACGACCCTTGGAACCTGATCCGGATGATACCGGCGTAGGGAAGCGGCGAGAGGAACGCGTTTCGTTCGTATCGCTGTGCCCCGAGGGTGACAGCGATTTTTTTGTCTGAAGCGGAACAACAGCGGATTTGCCCGTGGAAACTGAAGAGAGCAGCCGAAAGTCTCGAGACCGAAACCCGATCGCGGGGCTCTACCTGATTACCGACGACGACGCGGACGGTCGCCTCGTCGAGAGGGTCCGCGCGGCCCTTCGTGGTGGAGCCCGGGTGGTGCAGTACCGGGAGAAGCGGCGGGTCCCCGCCGAGCAGGTGCCCGTCGCCGCCGCTCTGCGGGAAATCTGCCATGAGGCCGGAGCGCTTTTTCTGGTAAACGATTCCGCCGAGGTGGCGCTTCGCAGCGGCGCCGACGGCGTTCATCTGGGCCAGAGAGATTTGAGCCCGGTCGATGCCCGCCGGATGCTCGGGGATGGAAAGATCATCGGCGTCTCCACCCGCACGGTCGATCAGGCCTTTCAGGCCGAAGCCGAGGGCGCGGACTATATCGGCCTGGGAAGCATCTACCCCACCGACAGCAAGGCCGACGCCCGCCTGGTGGGGCTCGAGACGCTGAAGACAGTGCGCCGGGCGGTGCGCCTTCCCGTGGTGGCCATCGGCGGGATCAAGGCGGAAAACGCCGCCGAGGTGATCGACACCGGCGCCGACGGTATCGCCGTCGTCTCCGCGGTGATGGCCGATCCCTCCCCCGCCCTGGCCGCCCGGGAGCTGGCCCTGCTCTTCAATCGCCGCGGCCCCCTTCCCCGGGGCCGGGTCCTGACCGTTGCGGGTTCCGATTCGGGCGGCGGCGCCGGCATCCAGGCCGACCTCAAGACAATCACCCTGCTCGGCGGCTACGGCATGAGCGCGATCACCGCCCTTACGGCTCAGAACACCCTGGGGGTGCAGGGGATGCATCCGGTTCCCGTGGAATTCGTCGCCGAACAGATCGACACCGTGCTGGCGGACCTGGGCGCCGATACGGTCAAAACCGGCATGCTCTTCTCCGCGCAGATCGTTGAAGTCGCGGCCCGGGCTATCGAGAAGTACGGGCTGCTGGCGGTGGTCGACCCGGTGATGATCGCCAAGGGGGGCGCATCGCTGCTGCAGCGCGAAGCGCTGGATAGCCTGGTGAGCGAGCTGCTGCCGCGGGCCTATCTGCTGACGCCCAACCTTCCCGAGGCCGAGGCGCTCACCGGGATCGCGGTCAAGTCGGAGGCGGAGATGGAGCGGGCCGGGGGTAAGCTGCGGCAGATGGGCGCCCGCAACGTGCTCCTCAAGGGGGGGCACCTTCCGGGGGAGCCGGTGGATCTGCTCTGGACCGGCGGTCGGCTGCATCGATTTCCCGGCTGCCGGTTCGAGACGCGCCCACACCCACGGCACCGGCTGCACGTACGGGGCCGCCGTCGCCACCTTCCTCGCCCAAGGAGACCCGCTGCCCGTCGCGGTGGGGCGGGCCAAAGACTTTATTCAGGAAGCGATCCGCACCGCCGTCGGTCTCGGCGGAGGGCACGGCCCCGTCAATCACTGGGCGGGGGCAAAAGTGGCTTTGAAATAATAGGCCCCATGTGGTCCCGGAAATCCCGTAGGATTTTTGGGACTTCATCGGAGCCATGAGACTCCTTCACAAATAAATAAAGGACCTTCCCATGACCCAGCTGGAAATCGCCCGTCAGGGCACCATCTCCGACGCCATGCGCCAGGCGGCCGCCGCCGAGGGGATCGACCCCGAGATTCTGCGCCAGCGCATCGCTGCCGGCACCGCCGTCGTCTGCCACAACGTCAAGCACACCACGGGGACGCCCCTTGCCGTGGGAGAGGGACTGCGCACCAAGGTCAACGCCAATATCGGTACCAGCAAGGACGATACCAGCATCGACAAGGAGCTGGAAAAGGCCCGGGTAGCGGTGGCGGCCGGCGCCGACGCCCTGATGGACCTCTCCACCGGCGGGCCGATCGACGAGATCCGCGCCGCGATCATCGCCGAGACCGGGGTCTGCATCGGCTCGGTCCCGCTCTACCAGGCGGCGGTCGACACCGTTATCCGCAAGAACAAGGCGATGGTCGAGATGACCGTCGACGAGATCTTCGAAGGCATCGTCAAGCACCTCGAGGACGGCGTCGACTTTATCACCGTCCACTGCGGGGTGACCCGTGCCACCGTCGAGCGCATGGACCGCGAGGGACGGGTCATGGAGGTCGTCTCGCGGGGCGGCTCCTTCACCATCGAGTGGATGACCCACAACAACGCCGAGAACCCCCTTTACGAGCATTTCGACCGGCTGCTGGAAATCGTCAAACCCTACGACGCTGTTCTCTCGCTGGGAGACGGCTTCCGGCCCGGCTGCCTGGCCGACGCCACCGACCGGGCGCAGATCCACGAGCTGATCCTGCTCGGCGAGCTCACCCAGCGCGCCTGGGAGGCGGGGGTTCAGGTGATGATCGAGGGGCCCGGCCACGTGCCTCTCAACCAGATCGAGGCCAACGTCCAGTTGCAGAAACGCCTCTGCCACGGCGCCCCTTTCTACGTGCTGGGGCCGCTCGTCACCGACATCGCGCCGGGCTACGACCATATCACCTGCGCTATCGGCGGCACCCTGGCCGCCGCCGCCGGGGCCGACTTCCTCTGCTACGTCACCCCCAGCGAGCACCTGCGTCTGCCGACGGTGGAGGACGTGCACGAGGGGGTGATGGCATGCCGCATCGCCGCCCACGCCGCCGATATCGCCAAGGGGGTGAAGGGCGCGATGGAAAAGGATACGGCCATGGCCCGCTGCCGCAAGCAGCTTGACTGGGAGGGGCAGTTCGCCCTGGCCCTCGACCCGGAAAAGGCCCGCCGCCTGCGGGCCGAGTCGGGGGTCGACGAGGAGCACGGCGCCTGTACCATGTGCGGGGAATTCTGCGCCTACAAGGTGATGAATGCGCGCAGGGAGGGGCTGCGGGGGGAGTGACTGGATACCCTAAAGCATTAACGCAGAGCGTGGAGAAAAAATCGAGAACGCAGAGATTAAATAGTAGGTTGGCTTTTTCTCTGCGCTCTCCGAGACCCTCTCTTCGACCTCTGCGTTAAAGGCTTTTGTATTTTGACATCTTCATAAAAAAGCCCGGCCGCTTCCGACCGGGCTTTTCTTTTATTGTTTCCCCCCCTCTTCTCAGAACTCCTGCGGCATCGCCTTGACCTGGGCGGCGGTGAAGACCGGGCCGTCCTTGCAGACGTAGACGTTGCCGACGTTGCAGCGGCCGCACTTGCCGAGGCCGCACTTCATCCGGTTCTCCAGCGTGGTGTAGATCGCATCGTCGGTAAAGCCGAGCTTCTCCAGCACCGGCAGGGTGAACTTGATCATGATCGGCGGCCCGCACACCAGGGCGACGGTGTTCTCCGCCGCCGGGGCCGCCTCGCCGAGGACGTTCGGCACGAAGCCGACCTGGCCGTCCCAGTCGGGGGTGTCGCCGCCGGGGTCGACGGTCTTCACCAGGCGCACATCGGAGCGCTCCTGCCACTCGGCGAGCTCCCGCTTGTAGACCAGGTCGTCTTCCGTGCGGGCGCCGTAGACGATGGTGATGTCGCCGAACTTCTCCCGCAGATCGAGGCAGTTCCAGATCACCGTGCGCAGGGGGGGAAGGGCGATGCCGCCGGCGACGAAGACCAGGTTTTTGCCGTAGAACTCCTCGATCGGAAAGGCGTTTCCGTAGGGGCCGCGCACCCCGACGGTATCGCCGACCTCCAGCGATCCTAGCGCCTCGGTTACCCGGCCGACCGCCCGGAAACAGCACTCGATGTACCCTTTGCGGGTCGGCGGGGAGGCGATGCAGAAGGTCGACTCCCCGGCGCCGAAAGCCGAATACTCGGCGAACTGCCCAGCGCGGAAGGTGAAATTCTCGCGCACCTGCTCATCCTGGAAGACCAGTTTGAGGTTGCGAATATCGTGCGTCTCCCGGGTGATCTCCTCGATGGTGGCGAGGTGGGGGAGATAGATGTTTTTTCTGGCTTCACACATGAGCGATTCCCCTGTAAAAACGTTGGGCGTTCGGCGTAAGGCGCAAGGCTTTTGGGAGGAGTCTTCAAGCCTTTCGCCTAAAGCCTTATGCCCGATTTTCAGCCTTCCGCCTGAATTTGTTCCAGCACCTCCACCAGATCGATCCCGACCGGGCAGTTGCGCAGGCAGCGGCCGCAGCCGGTGCACAGGGTCTGGCCGAACTTGTCCTGATAGTACTTGAACTTGTGCATGACCCGGTTGCGGAAGCGCTGGGGCTGGATGTCCCGGGGGTTGTGCCCCGAGGCGTGCTGGGTGAACTTGCCGAAACCGCAGGTGTCCCAGCTCTTGCGCCGCGCGCCGCCCTGATCGCTTCCCTCGTCGACGATGTCAAAGCAGTGGCAGACCGGACAGAGAAAGGCGCAGGTGCCGCAGCCGGCGCAGCGGGCGGCGATTTCATCCCACAAGGGGTCCTCGAAGTGGGTGTCGAGCCACGCTTTGATCGCCTCCAGGTTCATGGGCCCCACGGTCGGCTCGGCGGCCGGGAGGGATTTTTCACCGCCCCCGGTGGCGAAGAGTCCGGCATGGGTTTCAAGCAGGGTCTCGCCTTTCTCGCTGTGGGCCTTGCAGGCAAAGCCTCCCCCGACGAGGGGAGTCAGAAAGAGGTCGGCGCCCTTGGGATCGACGGGGGAGAGTCCCACCGCCGTGCAGAAACAGGCCTCGTCGGCGCGGGTGCAGGCCAGGCCGATGACCGTGGTCTTCTTGCGCCGCTCGAGGAAGAAGGGGTCGTTGGTGTCCCAGGCGAAGACGGCATCGAGCACCGGTGCCCCGGCCGCATCGCAGGGGCGGGCACCGATCAGGACCGTCTCGGGGATCCGTGAGCAATCGGCATCGGTAACCGTTACCCCCTCTTTCCCCTTCTCATAGGTGAGGATCGTTTCGCACAGGGGAAAAAACGCTTCCTTGGCCGAGCGGCGCGGCTGTTCGTCGAGGACGAGCTCCTCCCCGTCGGCCAGGGGCGCATAGAGGGTTATGGGGCCATCGCTCTTCGGGCCGACGATCCGTTTCCTCTGCCGGGCAAGGGCATCGATCAGCAGGCGTAGATTCTTTTCGGAAATCGTTTTCGTCATCGATTGATCCTGTAGGGGCGGCCCCCTGTGGCCGCCCTGGGGAGCGGCAGACAAAGGATATCGTGGGCGGCCCAAAGGGCTGAAAGCGGGCAGACACAGGGGTCTGCCCCTACGGCGTTATTTGATAAACGATTGGTCGTCATCTTCCCGGTAGCTGTTGAGCGGACCCTTCTCCATCGGCTCGAAGCCCGCCTCGTGACCGTAGAGTTCCTTCAACTCCTTGGCCATCTTCCGGTTGAGAAGGTGCAGGGGGATCTCCATCGGGCAGACCCGTTCGCACTCGGCGCAGCCGCCGCAGCGGCCCGCCAGATGCATGGCCCGGACGATGTGCCAGGCCATGTTGCCCGCCGGGCGCGGAGCGCTCTCCACCGCCTGCGGGCGGTTGCGGTCGCACAGACACTGTTCGCAGTAACAGAAGGGGCAGACCTGCCGACAGGCGTAGCAGCGGGTGCAGCGGGAAAAGTGCTCCTTCCAGAAGGCCCAGCGCTCCGCCGCGCTCATCGCCTCGAGGCGGGCCAGTTCCTCCGGTTCATCGGGCGGCAACTCGAGCTGCGCCGGCAGGCTTCCCACCGGGATGTCGGCGCCCTCTGGGGTGTGCGCGGTGCAGCGGCGGCACTTGGCGGCCAGTCGGTCGACGGTGAAAATCTCGCCGTTCCCATTTTTGCCCGCCACCCCGGCGCAGGCGACGCCGAGAATGACGATGTCCTCCCGCTTGAGCTGGGATTCCCCGATCAGGCCCGCCAGGGCCTTCATGTCACAGCCCTTGGCGACCACGGCCACTTTTCCTTTGCGGGGGATTTCCTTCTTCTTCCGGGTAAGATAGAGGGCGAGGTTGTTGACGCAGGCGGGGGAGAAGATCAACTCCGGGACCCGGTCTGCGGAGGTGACGACGACCGGCAGGGCCGTTTGCTTGCGCCGGCCGGCCCGGTAGCCGATCACGGTCGTCACCACTTCCTCCTTCAGGAGCCGGGCGGCTTCGGTGCGGATTGCCTCGGTTGCCGTCGCATAGAAGGTGGGATCGATGATCGCCGGGCCGTCGATTTTTCGTGCCGTATTGTTCATGCGCATTCCTTCAAGGTATGGCCCGATAGGCCTCTTCAGTTCCGGCGTGTCGAGGGCGCCGGACCAGGGCTCTTCCTTTTCGAGGTCCTTGAATTCCATCATCGGCCCCATTCCGCGCACTCGCTCGGTAAGGGCGGTCACCACCTCCACCCATTTGCCCCCTTCGGCGGCGGAAACCCAGGAGAACTCCAGGCGATCGAGATCGACCCCGACGAACTCGAGCAGCTTGCGAAAGGCGGCGAAGCGCCGCCGGGCGTGAAAGTTGCCCGCCATGTAGTGGCAGTCGCCCGGGTGGCACCCCGAAACCAGCACCCCGTCGGCCCCCTTCTGGAAGGCGCGCAGGATGAAGACCGGATCGATCCGTCCGGTGCACGGGAATTTCACCACCCGCACGTTCGAGGGGTACTGCATCCGGCTGGTGCCGGCCAGATCGGCCCCGGCGTAGGTGCACCAGGTGCAGACGAAGGCGACGATTTTCGGTTCGAAGTCGGGTTTTACTTGTTCAGCGTGCATCGGACTTACCTTTTTAAAGCGTTGACGCTTGAACCGCGGAGGGTGCGGAGGACATTGAGAAAAACCTATCAGTTCTGTCTAAAAGGCAGAATCGTAAAACCTGGGTATTTACCGCAAAGACGAAAAGGACGCAGAGAAAATCGTCGAATTGCTTTTCTTTGCCCGCGGTGAAAGCCTTTCGAATTTAAAGTTCCTCGATCATGGCAAATATTTGTTCATCCGTATACCCGTCGAGCTCCACCGATTTGGACGGGCAGGTGGCCTGGCAGGTGCCGCAGCCGCCGCACACCCCCGGGTTGACCGAGGCGACCACCTTGATCGGCTCTCCCTGGCGGTTGCGGATCTCCTTTTTCTCCACCGCGCCGTAGGGGCAGACTTTCTGGCAGGCGAAGCAGGCGACGCAGGTCGTTTCCCTGACCCGGGCCACCATCGGGTCCCGTTCCATCTGATCCTTGGAGAAGAGGGTCATCACTTTGGCCGCCGCCGCCGAGGCCTGGGAGACGGTCTCGGGGATGTCCTTCGGCCCCTGGCAGGCCCCTGCGAGGTAAATGCCGGCGGTGGCGCACTCCACCGGCTTGAGCTTGGCGTGGGCTTCGGAGTAGAAGTTGTCCTTGTCGTAAGAGATCCCAAGCTTCTGCGCCAGCTGGTCGGCTCCTTTTTGCGCCTGCACGGCGGTGGCGAGGACCACCAGGTCGGCCTCGATTTCGACCCGCACCCCCACCAGCACGTCGCTGCCCACGACCACCACCTTGTCTCCCTTCTGGTAGAGGCGCGAGACCATCCCCCGAACGTAGACGGCGTCTTCTTCCTCCACCGCCCGGCGCCAGAACTCGTCGTAGTTTTTCCCCGGGGTGCGGGCGTCCATGAAAAAGACGTAGGCCTGCCCGTCGTGCACCTTGTGCTTGAAGAGCATGGTGTGCTTGGCGGTGTACATGCAGCAGATCTTGGAGCAGTAGGAGATCCCCTTCTCCCGGGCCCGGGAGCCGACGCACTGGATGAAGACCACCTCCTTCGGCTCCTTGCCGTCGGAGGGGCGCCGAATGGCGCCGCCGGTCGGGCCGCTGGCCGAGGCGAGCCGTTCGAAGGTGAGCCCATCGATGACGTCGGGCAGGGTGCCGTAGCCGTACTCGCCGTAGCCTTTGTAGGGGGATCCTTCGGGTTTGGGGCCGATATCGTAGAGCTGGAAACCGGTGGCGGCGACGATGGCGCCGACCGGTTCGACGATCAGCGCGTCCTGTTGCTCGTAATCGACCGCGCCCGGACCGCAGACCTTGCTGCAGACGCCGCATTTGCCGGTTTTGAACCAGGTGCAGTTCTCCCGATCGATGACCGGCGTGTTGGGAACCGCCTGGGGAAAGGGGGTGTAGATCGCCGGGCGTGTCCCGAGGTCGCGGTCGAAGGCATTGGGGATCTTCTTCTGCGGGCATTTGGCGCTGCAGATGCCGCAGCCGGTGCACTTCGCCTCGTCCACCGAGCGGGCCTTCTTGCGGATAGTGATCTGGAAGTTGCCGATGTAGCCTTCGACGTTCTCGATCTCGGCGTAGGTGTAGAGGGTGACGTTGGGGTGGTTGGCGACATCGACCATCTTCGGCGTCATGATGCACTGGGAACAGTCGAGGGTGGGGAAGGTCTCCGAGAGCTGGGCCATGTGGCCGCCGATGGAGGGCTCCTTCTCCACCAGTACCACCTGGTGGCCGGCATCGGCGATGTCGAGGGCCGCCTGGATGCCGGCGATCCCCCCGCCGATGACCAGCGCCCGTTTGGTGACCGGCACGGTGATCGCAGCCAGGTCCCGGTTCTTCTTCACCCGCGCGACCATCATCCGCACGATGTCGGTGGCCTTGGCGCTCGCCTCTTCCCGGTTCTCGTGCACCCAGGAGCAGTGTTCGCGGATGTTGGCCATCTCGCAGAGAAAGGGATTGAGCCCGGCCGCCTTGGCCGCGTTGCGGAAGGTCTTCTCGTGCATCCGCGGCGAGCAGGCCGCCACCACCACGCCGTCGAGCCGGTGCTCGGCCACGGCCTTTTTCAGCAGGCCCTGCCCCGGGTCCGAGCACATGTACTTGTAGTCGGTGGCAAAGGCGACGCCGGGAATCTCCCGGGCGGCGGCCGCCACCTTTTCCACAGCCACCGTTCGGGAGATGTTCTCCCCACAGTGGCAGACGAAAACACCGATGCGTGCCATAGGTTACCTGCGTTCTCTGGGAGGGGCGATTCGAGCCGCCCTCCCTGTTCGACAAAAGGTATCACCAGGTTTCATCCGGAGTTGCCGGATGGAGTCTACCAGAGTTTCTTCGCTTTCAAGAGCGGCGCCGGGCTGACGACCATGCTGTCGAGCCCGAGGGATCGGTTGCCCAAACCCGCTGCCAGGCCGAGCAACTGGGTGATGTAGAAAATCGGCATGTCGAACTTCGTGTCCGCCTTCTCCTCGATCTCCTTCTGGCGGATGTCCAGATTGCCCTGGCACAGGGGGCAGCCGACGATGATGCAGTCGGCGCCGGCTGCCCGGGCCGAGGCGAGGATTTCGCCGGTCAGTTTGAGGACGACGCCGGGGCGCGACAGGGTGAAGTTGGCGCCGCAGCACTCGAGGCGGTGGCTCCAGGCGACGGTTTCGGCTCCGGTGGTTTCGATGACCCGCTCCATAATCGTCGGGGCCTCGGCGTCATCGATCTGCGGCACCCCGGGGGGCCGGGTCAGCAGGCAGCCGTAGTAGCAAGCGACCTTGAGCCCGGCGAGGGGCTTTTTCACCGCGGCGCCGAGACCCTCCAGGCCGTAGTCTTCAGCCAGGATCTGCAACAGGTGCTTGACCTTTTTCCCCTGGGGGAAGGGACCGTCGATCGCCTTTTCCACCTGCTTGCGCTTGATGTCGTTGGCGCCCAGTTCGTGCTGGGCGGTTTTGAGCCGCGAAAAACAGGCCGCGCACGCCACCGCCAGGTCGCCCTTTTCCTCCTCGGCGAGGGCGAGGTTCTTGGCGCAGAGGGCGAGCGAGAGCAGCTCATCCACGTTGTGGGCCGGGGTCGCCCCGCAGCAGAACCACCCGGGGACCTCCTTCAAGCCGATTTTGAGGGCGCCGAAGAGCCCCTTGGTGGAGATGTCGTACTCTTTGGCCGAGGCGTGCAGGGAACAGCCGGGATAGTATGCGTAATGCAATCGGTTTCTGGCCGCGTTCACGACGCTTCCCCTTTCTGGCGCATCTGCTCGATGCGGGAAAAGATCTTCTCGATTTCACCGATGTTGCGGTTCTTGGCCTGGAACATCCGCAGCTTGCCTTTGGAGAACAATTTCGGCCCCAGCATCAGGTCCTTCAGAAACTGGCCGCTCTTGACGTTGAAGACGGCGGCGAGCCGCATCTCGTACTGCCGGCCGTAGGTGCGGATGTTCTCGATGAAGAGCCGGTTGGCGAGCTGCACGTAGCTTTCCTTGGAGGGGCCTTTGGCGTCCCAGGCGATTTTGCGCAGGGCGTCCATGATGGCGGCGAGGTCGATTTTGTTGGGGCAGCGGGTCGAGCAGGTTTCACAGGAGGCACAGTACCAGATGGAGCGGCCCGCCAGGACCCGTTCATACTGGCCCATCTGCAGCAGCCGGACGATCCGGTTGGGGGGGTGCTCCATGAAGCTGCGCATGGGACAGCCGGCGGAGCATTTGCCGCACTGAAAGCAGGAGCGGACCGAGGAGCCCGACAGGACCTCCACCTTTTTCACGAAGCCGAGGTGCATGGTTTCCCGGGAGAGCACCATCTTGGAATGCTTTGGATTTTTCATTTCCTTAAAAATCCTTGGGGAAGGTTCAAGGAATTTACCAGGTTTTGCACCGAATTTTGCTGAACGTATACGATTGAATAGGGAAAGTAAAGTTAAAAAATTATCCTAAATGATCGATAGTTATCCTTGGTGCCCGAAAGATGGAGAGGTTCCGGATGGCGGGTGGGGACAGGGACGTTGCAAGGGGAGATTATTTTTATTATAAATAAAATTTTGTTAGATCTGAAGCGGGACGGCCGAAAGGGGTTTCCCTTTGTTTTTTCGCATGTTGCCCCTGTTTCGGTTGCCTTGGCCGATTTAGGACAGGCAAAGATGCAGGGTGGGCGAAATTCCCGGGAGGCGCCGGGAGGTTGGACCTTTTGGCGCCGTCCTTGCATTAAAAAGAGGTATTTTTCAGCGGCGCGGGGTGCTAAACTAGGTGCACCCCTTTTTCGCCAAGGATGATGGCGTCGCAAAAAGTCCGCCCTACGGCGTTACGGCGTTTTTTCAGGACCTCGACCACCCTGATGGTGGCCTTCGCCCCTGAAAAACCACCAGAGCCTTGTAGGACGAAATTTTTGCTTAGCCATCCCAGAGTTTTTGTGAAAGCATCTAGGATATGTGATGGCTCGATCCTTCAGGCCCCACGGCCGCCGGGAGGCGCCGAAAAAAAGTCAGGAAGAGCTGGACGAGATGGTCCGCCGGATGAAGGCGGTGCAGAACGCTCCCGACAACTATCGCGAACGTTCTCTCAAACTGCACGGCTGGATCTGCGCTAAGTGCGGCCGGGAGTTCGAGGCCGAGAACCTCCATCTGCTCACCGTCCACCACAAAGACGGCAACCACCATCACAACCCGCCCGATGGGAGCAACTGGGAGAACCTCTGTATTTACTGCCACGACGATGAACACAGTCGGTCTCTGTTGGCAGATTTGCTTCACGGCGACGACGACCCGTAGCCCTCCCCCAAAAAAATACGGCGTATTTGCAGAGAACGCCCTTTTCGATCGTGTTTTGCTTCGAAAAAAAAACAACAGGAAGAAAGGTCGCAAAGAAGATGTCTTTTACCGGGGACCTGGAACATCTGCCTATCGTCGATGTCATTCAGCTGCTGAATGCCACGCGCAAATCGGGGACGCTCACCGTCAAAAGCAGCAAAGGGGAGAGCGGCCTCGTTTTCAAGGACGGATACATCGTCAGCGCCAATCATCTGAACAACAGTGTTCGGATCGGGAAAATCCTCGTCGAACACAAGGTCGTCACCGATGACGTTCTCTCCCAGGCGCTGCAGGAGCAAAAAAGTGCCGGCAAGGCGCGCAAACCCCTGATTGCGACGCTGCTGGAGCAGGGCCGGATCAAAAAGGGCGACGGCTTCAGCTGCCTGGAAAATCTGATCGAGATGACCATCGTCGAGGTCCTGACCTGGGGCCAGGGAACCTTTTCTTTCGACATGGGGAGTGTCGTCGTTTCGGACGAATACCGCTACTTCCCGGAAAACCTGCACCAGGAAGTCTACCTCGATGCCCAAAGCGCGTTGATGGATGCCCTTCGCATTTACGACGAGAAAAAACGGGACGGCAAGCTGGGGGAGGGGGATTTCTGGGCCGAGGGGGAACGCGTTGCGGAGTTGGCGGCGGAAGCAGCGGAGGCAGAGGAGGAGACAACCATCTCGGCGGAAGATCTCGGGCTCGACGAACTCGATCGGCTGGAGCGAAAAATTCCGGAGGTCTTTGTCGGCATCGATGTCGTGGACCCCCGCGAAATCCATCGGCGCAAAATACGGGAGGCCGCTCCCTGGGCGCCGCCGGAGGAGCAGGAGAAGCTGGTCGGGTTTCTGATCGAAATGGCCGCAGCGGCGGGCGAAAAGGCCGCTCCCTCTGCGGAAGGGGCGCAGGTGGTGGTTTTGTTGAGTGCCGATCCCCTGCTCGCCCACGCCCTGACCACGGCCTGCGGCCCTGCCGGGGTCTCCGTTTTCGCCACCGACGAAGAGCAGGATCTCGCTCCCATCCTCGACCATTATCTGGCGAAAACCACCCTCCCCCTGGTGGTGCTCGACCGGCCGGAGCCCTCCGGGACGGCGGCGGAGGAGATCGCCGCGCTGCGCCGGCAGATGCGGGGCAGTTATCCCCAGGTCTCCACCATCCAACTGGCAGCGCCCGGTGACTATCGGTTTTCCCTGCAGGCCTTTGCGAACGGGGCCCGGGCGGTTTTTCCACGCCCCCTTCCCGAAAAGCAGAAGGACTCCTTCGCCGGGGATCTCATCGCTTTTCTGCAGACCTTTCCCCTCTACCTGCGGACCTTTTCCCAGGTTCGCGGCCAGGGAGGGAAGGACCGATTTCAGGGGATTCTCGCCGCTCTGCGGGAAGTCAAGGCCCCCCCGACCGCCGCCTTAACCCTCCTCCATTTTGTTTCAGAGAGGGTCGAGCGAGCACTGACGCTGGTCGTCAAGCCGACCGAACTGATTGTCGAAAGGAGTATCGGCGTCGGTGCCGCCAAGGAAAAGGGGGCCTCCGCCCCGATGGGATTTCGCTTCCCGCTGGCCGACTCGGCGACTCTCCGGGATGTGATCGCACAGGGATCGCCCTTTTTCGGAGAATGTGAGGATGCGGCCCTGCAAGTCCTTTTCAAGAAAATCGGCGCCCCGCGACACGCGTCCGTTCTGCTTCTGCCGATGCGCGGTCGGGGAAAACCCTGTCTCTGACCTACGGGGATTTCGGGGCCAAAGACGTCAGGCCCATTCCGATGGACCTGCTGGAAATGCTTGCCGAGCACGTCGGCCTGATCCTGGAAAACGGGGCGCTGCGGAAAAAGCTGGAGCGATAATTCTCATTGCGAGGGACAGCCATGGATATGAAAGTTTTGAATCAGATTCTGGGGATCGCCTTCGAAAAGAGGGTCTCCGACGTTCATTTCGAGGTGGACAATCCTCCCTTTTTCCGGGGGCGGGGGCAGTTGATCCGGTCCCGGTTGCCGAACCTGACGCCGAAGGATACGGAATTTATCGCCGGAAAGATCACCGAGCAGAACAACCGGGAGCTCCCCACCGACCTGAAGGAGTTGGACGCCTCCTACTCCCTGCCTAACGGCGGACGCTTCCGGGTCAGCATCTTTCGCCAGCGCGGTCACATCGGCATCGTCATGCGGGTTATCCCCCCCGGGTCGGCTCCTTCAAGGAGCTGAACCTGCCGCCCGTGCTGGAAGAGATCGTGACCGCCCCCAACGGACTGATTCTGGTGACCGGGCCCACCGGCAACGGCAAGTCGACGACCCTCGCCTCGATGCTGCGCCATCTGAACGACACCTTCAACTACAACATCGTCACCATCGAAGACCCCATCGAATTTCTCTTCACCTCCAACAAAAGCTGCATCATTCAGCGGGAAGTCGGGCTCGATACCGCCGATTTCAGCGCCGCGCTGAAGGCCGCCCTGCGCATGGACCCCGATGTCATTATGGTGGGGGAGATGCGTGACCCGGAAACAATCGACGCCTGCATCAAGGCCGCCGAAACGGGGCACCTGGTGCTCTCGACCCTGCATACCCAAGGGGCGGCCTCTACCATCAACCGCCTGGAAGGGTTCTTCCCGCACGAAGCCCAGGATCTGGTCCGCCAGCGGATTGCCGACATTCTCGTCGCCATCGTTTCCCTGCGTCTGGTCAAGGACAAGTCGGGGGAAAACATCCTGCCGGCGATCGAGGTGATGCGGGCGACCACCACTATTCAGGCCTGCATCCGCGAGGGGCGGTTCGACGAGATCGAGCGGAACATGGAAAACGGGCGGGTCCAGTATCACATGCAGACCCTCGATCAGCACCTGGTCCAGCTGTGCCGCAAGAACATCATCTCTTTTGATGAGGCTAGAAGGGTGACGCGGTCGATGGATTTGGAGAGGAAGCTCAAGTTTACGTAGGGATTTTATTCGGTTGGGAGAGGGAGGCGTTTTTTTTGGTGAGTGTACAATTCCACCGAAAACCCTGCGGTTGCGTCCCCAGACGACGCCTTACTCTCTTTGCTTGCCCAAAGAGAGTAAGCAGAGAAAGGGCACCCCGCGTCTTGCCCTTCGGGTTCCCTCCGCTGCGCAGACGTTTTGCGGGCGGGCAAAAACTCGCTTCGCTCAGACATTTGCCCGCCTTTTTCGCAAAACGTCCACTTCGCTCCGGCGGCGTCACAGGGGGGAGGGTAAAGCGGTTCAAAGCGGTTCGTCCGTTTTTCTCCCTGATTGTGCTGTGTCTTTTCGGCTTAACTCTTTTCTGGGCAAGCCTCTCTCAGTGAATCTCGCTACCTGTTAAGATACCTAAAATTTACCTGAAAAGACGGATCAAAAAAGGGCATTAGGCGGGGGAAACTCCGCCTTCCTTTTTCTTGCCCGATGGCGGCGCGTTGCCGCAGGTCCGGTTGCGGCCGCTCCGCTTGGCCTGGTAGAGGGCCTGGTCGGCGGCTTTGAGGACCTGCGCGGGCTGGGTCAGCTCGCCGCCCCGTTCGGCGACGCCGATGCTGACTGTAACCGCCAGGCGCTGGCTGCCGGCCTTTTCTGGCGGATTCTTGGGCGCCCGTTTGGGGCGGGCGGGGTGGCGCAGGATGAATTCTGAGGCCTCGATGGCCTTGCGCAGCCGCTCGAGGTACGGCAGGGTCTCGTCCACATCCATGCCGGGAAAGATCAAGGTGAACTCCTCGCCGCCGTAGCGGAAGGGCTGACCGCCGCCGGCCGCCTTCTCCAGATTCTTGGCGATCATGCGCAGCACCTGGTCGCCGACGTCGTGGCCGTAGCGGTCGTTGACTTTTTTGAAGTGGTCGGCGTCGACCATCGCCACCGTGTAGCGCCGGCCGAGCTTGAGCAGCGCCTCGTTGAGTGCCCGTCGGGCCGGCAGGCCGGTCAGCTCGTCGCGAAAGGCCATCCCGTGCGAGGTCTCGAGCACCGCCACCACCAGGATCAGGCCGGCCGTGGCAAAGCCTAACGCCGGGGAGAGGAAGCCCGGGCCAAGGACCAGGGGCAGACAAGCAATCGGCAGGGCCCAGATCAGCCCGCCCGAGATCGGCCCCGGGCGAATCCAGAAGACCAGCAGCAGCATCGCGCCGGAGACCAGGAGCGAGGCGAGGATCGGCTGGGGGAGGGACGGCGGCAGCACCCCTGCGGGGATGCCGGCGAGAAGGGGCCGGTTCCAAAAGCGAAGCAGCGCATGTGGGTCGCCCGCCAGGGCGGTGCCGATCAGCACCGGCTGCAGGGCGATGAATCCCAGGCGCATCAGGCCCAGGGGTGTTACCAGCCCCCGTTCGCGATAGGCGGCGATCACCGCCAGATTCAGGGGCAGCAGGAACCGGACCGCCGCGCTCACCGTCGGATCGGCCGGATAGAGGGCCAGCACCCGGTCGGCCAGGGCCAGTACCAGCAGGGCGAAGATCAGGCGGCTGCGGTTGAAACGCCAGCCGAGAAGCAGGCCGGTCCCCAGGACCAGAACGGGGTAGAAGGGCAAAAAGGCACGCACCGAGCCGGGCAGCTTGACAAAAAACGTCAGCAGCACGGCCGCAATGACGATCAGGCCGCCCGGCAGCAGGTAATGTGTCCGGCGTTTGGGCGAGGGCACGTTGGGCCTCCCGGCGTTAAAGGAAGAGACGGCGCCAGGGAACATCCCGGCGGGTTCGTGTGGTGTTCGTTTGGGAAAGCTGAGTCCCTTTTCGGCTGGATAGCAGCAACCATCATGCCGAATGGCTTAGGGTATCCCTTGCAGCACTCGGTGGGGCCGGTACACGAAGAGATGCCTGCCAAAAAAAGACAAGGAATAGAAGCCCAGAACTTCCCCCCCTTTCAAGCGAGGTGGTCATGATCGATCACGTTGGAATCACCGTTACCGACCTGGAGAAAAGCAAAGCCTTCTACTCCCGCGCCCTGGCGCCCCTCGGCTATGAACTGCTGCGCGAGATGCTGTCGGATACAGCCGAGGCCGCCGGTTTCGGCGTGCCGCCGAAGCCCGACTTCTGGATCGCGACCGGCAGCCCAAGTTCGTCCCCGGTCCATGTCGCCTTTCGCGCCACCAGCCGCACCCTCGTCGATGCCTTCTACGAAGCCGCCCTCGCAGCCGGCGGACGGGACAACGGCGCTCCCGGCCTGCGTCCGCACTACCATCGGAACTACTACGGCGCCTTCATCCTCGATCCCGACGGGCACAACATCGAGGTGGTCTGCCATTCCCGGTAGTAACCGGGTAGGGATTAGCAGAGAATACATAGGAAATCCATTGTGCCGCTTCGTCGGGATAGGTCCGAAGCTCGGACCGAACCCCAGGCCCTCCTCCGCCGGCCGGGGCGATGACCGCCTCGGTGCCGAAGATTTTTTAATCACTTTCCCTTTCCCGGCAATCGCCATTTCGTCGGCTTCTGTTACAATCATTTCAGGGACTTCCGACGACCATTTTGCCAGGCGGGGCGGTCATGGACCAGGATTTCGAAACCATCCGGAAAATCTACAGTGTCGCCGCTGAATTCCTTGTCAAATACGCCTTCCAGATTCTCGGGGCCCTCATCATCCTGGTGGTCGGCGGCAAACTGGCCGCCTGGACGGGGCGGGCCATCGGCAAACTCTGCGAAAAGAAGGGCCTCGACGTCACCCTGTCGCGCTTTTTCGGCAACGCCGTCAAGGTGCTGGTCCTGGTCTTCGTCGTCATCCTCGCCATCGGCAAGTTCGGCATCTCCATCGCCCCCTTCGTCGCCGCTTTGGGTGCCCTGATCTTCGGCGGCAGCTTCGCCCTTGCCGGCCCCCTCTCCAATTTCGGGGCCGGTCTGGTCATCATCCTCTCCCGTCCCTTCGTCGTCGGCGATACCATCACCGTGCAGGGCGTCAGCGGCGTGGTGGAAGAGATCCGGCTGGCCGCCACGCTGCTGAGCAGCGAAGACGGCGAGGCGATCACCATTCCCAACAAACACATCGTCGGCGAGGTGCTGCGTAACTCCTTTGCCAACAGGCTGGTGGAAACCACCGTGGGGATCTCCTACGAGGACGATCCGCAGACGGCCATCGCCGCCATCGAACAGGTGCTGGCAGGAATCGGGGAGGTTGGCGACGATCCGGCACCGCTGATCGGCATCCATGATTTCGGCGATTCGGCCATCGAGATCGGTTTGCGCTACTGGGTTCCGACGAAACAATATTTCCCGACCCGCTACCGGGTCAATCTGTCGGTGCACAAGGCCCTGGCCGAAGCCGGCATCACCATTCCTTTCCCGCAGCGGGAGGTGCGGCTTAAATCCGGTGTTGGAGATTAAGTGCCACGGCAAAAGGCGCAGCGGACAGGAGGAGCGCGGGACCATGCCGGTCTCTTTTCGCATACAGATCATCGTCTACCTCGGCGCGGCCCTTTTACTTGCCCCTCCCGTCCTGCCGGCGGCTCGGGCTGCCGATTTCGCGCTGACTCTCTATGGCGGGCGAACCACCAGCGACGACTATCAGGAGGTGGTCTCCCCCAGCTTCGTCAATGTCTACCTGGTCGACGCCGCCCTCGCCTGGACGGCCGCCAGCTATTTCAACGGAGCCCTTTCGCTGGAGGTGGAGGGGCAGGCGGCCCGGTATTTCGGCGACCAGCACAACTGGGAGTTTAATCTTCCCGTAGTGGCGGGCCGCTGGCACCTCTTCCCCTGGAACGGCCGGGTAGCGACCAGCGTAGCCTGGGGGATCGGGCCGTCCTACGCCACCGAGGTCCCCCGAGTCGAACAGACGGTTAACGGCGCGAGTGCGAGATGGCTGGTCTACTGGTTCGCCGAGCTGGCCCTGGGCCCGCCCAAAAGCGACTGGGCTTTGGTGCTGCGCCTGCATCATCGCTCGACCGCCTTCGGGACGGTGGCGGAAGAAGGAGGCTCCAATACCTTGGCCCTGGGGTGGAAAATGCGTTTTCAGTGAGGTGGCCGAGCCGGTGAAAAGAAAAAGAAAAGTGCCCCCTGTTTGAATCCGGAAGAGCTTGCCTGCTCTGTCAAGAATTCAGCCGCCTGATCGTTCCTTCCCCTGCCGGGTGATTTTTATTGCAATGACCGGCTCCTGTCTTTTATCCTAATGGCACCACTGTCGGCAATGGCCGGATTCGCGGCAGAGACCTCGACCGATCGGAGAAGGGCGTCCGACCGGTTTTTTGCGAGAGGAATCAGCCCCGTTCGCCGGGAAGAGCGCGGGAGCAGCCCTCCCGAATCACGTTATCAAGGAGCACTCGGTCAATGACCATGCAACTACTCACCATCGGCGTCGGCATTCTCGGCCTGATCGCCGTCTTCGCCATCTTCGTCGGCGTCAGCAACGATGCTGTCAACTTCCTCAATTCCTCGATCGGCTCCCGGGTCGCGCCCCGGGCCGTCATCCTCACCGTCGCCGGCCTCGGTATCCTCGCCGGGGTCACCTTCTCCAGCGGTATGATGGAGGTCGCCCGCAAGGGGATCTTCCATCCCCAGTTCTTCACCATGCCCGAACTCTTGACCATCTTCCTCGCGGTCATGCTGGCCAACGTCATCCTCCTCGACCTCTTCAACACCTACGGCCTGCCGACCTCGACCACCGTCTCGGTGGTCTTCGAACTCCTCGGCGCAGCGGTCGCCGTCTCGCTGCTGAAGATTCTCCAGGCCGGCGACAGCATGTCCAAAATCATCACCTACATCAACTCGGCCAAGGCGATCACCATCATCATGGGGATTCTGCTGTCGGTGGCGGTCGCCTTCGTCTGCGGCGCCGTGGCGCAGTTCCTTACCCGGCTTCTCTTCACCTTCGACTACCGCCGGCGGATCAAGCGCTACGGCGCGCTGTGGGGCGGCGCGGCGCTCGCCTCGATCACCTACTTCATCCTCGTCAAGGGGGCCAGCGGCGCCTCCTTCATCCCGCGGACGACGGTGGCCTGGATCAATACCCACGTTTTGACCCTGCTGCTGGTGATCTTCGCCGCTTCCGTCGTGGTGCTGCTGGTTTTGCAGGGGCTCAAGGTCAACATCCTCAAGCCGATCGTCCTGATCGGCACCTTCGCCCTGGCGATGGCCTTTGCCGCCAACGACCTGGTCAACTTCATCGGCGTCCCCCTGGCCGGCCTGCACGCCTACCAGGCGGCGCTGGCCAGCGCCCATCCGCTCACCGCCACCATGGGCGCTCTGACGCACAAGTTCCACTCGGAGACGGCGCTGCTTCTTTTCGCCGGCCTGGTCATGGTCGCGACCCTGTGTCTGTCGAAGAAGGCGCGCACAGTCACCGAGACCGAGATCAACCTGGCTCAGCAGGAGGAGGGGCACGAGCGGTTCGAATCGATCTTCCTCTCCCGCTCCATCGTGCGCCTGGCGCTCAACATCTTCGAGCTGGGCCGTACCGTCGTGCCGAAACCGGTGCGGTCCCTGATCAACAGGCGCCTCGACCCGGCGGCGGCCCCGCTGGTTGTCGCCGCCGGGGAGCGTCCCTCCTTCGACCTGCTGCGCGCCGCGGTCAACCTGACGGTCGCCAGTGCGGTGGTCTCCTATGCCACCGCCAACAAGCTGCCGCTGTCGACCACCTACGTTACCTTCATGGTCGCCATGGGCAGCTCCTTCGCCGACCGGGCCTGGGGCCGGGAGAGCGCCGTCTACCGCATCACCGGGGTGCTGGCGGTGATCGGCGGCTGGTTTTTGACTGCGGTGGTCGCCTTTATCATCGCCGGGTTTTTCGCGACCATCATTTTCTACGGACAGGCTGTCGGCGTCGTCGTTTCTCATTGCGCTGGCGGCGGTGATGATCCGCAATGCCCACATCAAGCACCGCGCCCTGAGCGAGGATGCCCGGAAGGAGCGGATCTTCAACCTGGAGACCGCCGAGGAGCAGGCCGGGGCGGTGGCGACCACCTTCGAACACATGAGCGTGCTGCTGCAGGAGATCCGCACCTCTCTCGACACGACCCTCGACGCCCTCTTCCGACAGCAGTTCGATCGCATCGGCACCGAACGCCGGAAGCTGACCAAGATGCAGGGCTGGTCCAACATCATCAGCGCCAACATCTTCAAGGCGATGCGCTTGCTCGACCAGCATGGGCAGACGGTCTCCTACCGCTACGCCCAGACGGTCCGCCGGCTGCAGAAGGTTATTGACGGTTACCGCGACATCGTGCTGCGCGCCTATACCCACATCGGCAACCACCATAAGGGGCTGCTGCCGGTACAGGTGGAAGAGTTGGAGAAGGTGCGGATACTGCTTCACGACATCCTTCAGGAGGTGGAGGAGACCTTCAGCCGCCGCCAGCCGGCCAACATCGCCAGCCTGACCGAGAAGGACAACCGGCTGCGGGCTCTGGCCGCCGATCTCAACGAGCTGCAGGCGGCCCGCATCAAAAACAACACCTCCAAGACCCGCTTGAGCATCCTCTATTACGGCGTGGTCGGCAACGTCATGATGCTCTCCAAACAGAGCCTGGAATTGCTGGAGATCTTCAATACCTCTTTCGGCGAGGTCGAGTAGCCGGCTTCGCCTTGGTCCGTTCCCCGAAAAAAAAGCAGGTCCCCGACGAATCGAACGCCGGGGACCTGCTTTTTTTTGTATCTATTTCTGCCGCGTTGCCGCTCAGCTCTCGGCCTTCCAGTGGCCGTGGAGATTGCAATATTCGCGGGCCGTCACCTGGGAGGCCGTCAGGTTGAAGACGGCTTCCGGTTTTTCGCCCGGCGTGAGAAACTGTCGGTAGGCCTTGCCGTCGGCCAGCAGCTCGACCCATTCGATGTAGTGCTTTTCCTCCATGGGATGGGGGACGCTGCCCACCTTGACGGTGATGACGCCGTCGCCCATTTCAATGACGGGGACGTGTTTTTCCTGGGCGGCATCGACCGTGTTTTCCGCCATAAGCTTCATTTTCTCGTTGCAGCAGACGAGGGGCGCGGCGCCGCCGTGCAGCACTTCGACGATATTGCCACAGTGTTCACATTTGTACACTTCCAACTGTTTGGCCATGAGATAAGCTCCTTTCGAGAAAGACTCATTGAAAAATGGGCTGTTTCGGCCGAATCGAAGAGTCTGAGCGGCGATCTCAGTAGTTTTCGCCCAGCAGCTCGAAATGGGCCCGGGGATGGACGCAAGCCGGACAGGAGTCGGGCGCCTCGGTCCCCTCGTGCAGGTAGCCGCAGTTGCGACAGCGCCAGACGACCTGCTCTGGGCGCTTGAAGACCCGGCCGTTTTCGATGTTGGCGAGCAGGTCGAGATAGCGTTTTTCGTGCTGTTTTTCGGCGACGGCGATCGCCGTGAAGATCTCGGCGATGTCGTTGAGGCCTTCCTGGCGGGCGATTTCGGCGAAGCTGGGATACATCTCGGTGTGTTCGTGGTTCTCACCGGCTGCGGAAGCCTTGAGGTTTTCGGCGGTGGTGCCGACCACGCCGGCGGGAAAAGCGGCCGTCACTTCGACCTCTCCGCCTTCGAGCAGCTTGAAGAGCCGCTTGGCGTGCTCTTTTTCCTGGTTGGCGGTCTCCTCAAAGATTTCCGCCATCTGGACAAACCCTTCATTTCTGGCCTTGCTTGCAAAATAGGTGTAGCGATTGCGCGCCTGGCTTTCGCCGGCGAAGGCGGTCAAAATGTTTTTTTCGGTCTGGGACCCTCTCAGTGCCATAGATACTTCTCCTGCGACTAAAGTATTAAATAATGATGCACCCGCAATAACTCACCGGATGGCTAAGCAAAAATTTCGTCCTACAAGGCTTGGTGGTTTTTCAGGGGCGAAGGCCTACATCAGGTAGGTCGAGGTCTTGAAAAAACGCCGTAACGCCGTAGGGCGGACTTTTTGCGACGCCATCAAATAATCCGAGCTGGAAATTCCTATTAGTTTACCAGGCCTTGCCGATTTCGCAACCGTGCCCATGGGGAAATCCGCGTATCCCTGAACAAAAACGCCCTGCCGGTGCTTCGGCAGGGCGAATTCGATCAACGGGAGACGATCAGCGGGAATGCATGCGCAAAAACTCACTGGATGGCGAGGCCATCAGCGGGGAAAGTACGGCAGTTCCAGCCCCGCCGTTCGGGCCACGAGGCGCACCACCTGCGCGCTGTAGCCGAATTCGTTGTCGTACCACACGTAGAGGACGCAGCGATTCCCCTCGACGATGGTGGCGAGGGAGTCGACCACCCCGGCGTGCCGGGAGCCGACGAAATCGCTGGAAACCACTTCCGGCGAATTGGTGTAGTCGACCTGGTTCTGAAGCGGCGAGTCGAGGGAGATGTCCCGAAGATAGCTGTTCATCTCCGCTACGTCCGCTCGCGTTCTGCAGCGTCAGGTTGAGGATCGCAAGCGAAACGTTGGGGGTGGGAACGCGGATGGCGTTGCCCGTCAGCTTGCCGGCCAATTCGGGCAGTGCCTTGGCGACGGCCTTGGCGGCGCCGGTTTCGGTGATGACCATGTTCAGCGGCGCGCCCCGCCCGCGGCGGGGCTTTTTGTGGTAGTTGTCGATCAGGTTCTGGTCGTTGGTGTAGGAGTGGCAGGTTTCGACGTGGCCGGTGACAATGCCGAAGCGGTCGTTGACGGCCTTTAGCACCGGGACGATGGCGTTGGTGGTGCAGCTGGCGGCGGAAAGGATCGTTTCCTCGCCGGGTGACCAGTTCGTTGTTGACGCCGAAGACGATGTTGGGGATATCGCCCTTTCCCGGAGCGGTCAGAATCACCTTGGCCGCTCCCTGCGCCTGCAGATGGCGCCCCAGCCCCTCGCGGTCCCGCCATTTGCCCGTATTGTCGATGATGATGGCGTCCTTGATGCCGTAGCGGGTGTAGTCGACCTTTTCCGGAGCATCGGAATAGATGATGCGGATCATGTTGCCGTTGGCGACGATGGCATTTTCCTCTTCGTCGACCGTGATGGTTCCCTGAAACGGGCCGTGTACCGAATCGCGGCGCAGCAAGCTGGCCCGCTTCACCAGATCGTCCTCGCTTCCCTTGCGAACCACCGCGGCTCGCAGCCGCAGCTTGTCGCCGCCGCCGGCTTTTTCGATCAGGATTCGGGCCAGCAGCCGGCCGATCCGGCCGAAACCGTACAGGACCACATCCCGGGGTTCCTCGAGCAGCGGGGAGCGCCCCGGTATTGATGGCGGCCAGTTCCCGGCGCACGAACGCTTCCGGGGACTCTTCCGAGCCCTGCGCCTGATACCGAACCGTCAGTTTGCCGATATCGACCCGACCCGCCGCCAGGTCGAGACGGCTCATCGCTTCGAGGATCGGGAAGCTGTCCCGGACCGAAAGTTCGTTCTCGAGCACCTGGCGGGCAAAGCGATGGGCTTTGAGGATGTCGATGATGGTCTGGTTGACCAGCGGGCGGCCGTAGACCGGTGGTGACGATCCCATGGTCGCGGTACAGCCGGCCGATCAGGGGAAGCATCGCCTCGGCGATCTCTTCCCGTTTCTTCCAGTCTTCGAAATAGCTTTCCTGCGGTGAGACGTTCATTCTTTCAATCCCTTCGTTGAAATTAAATACGGTTGTGAAATTCCGAACAGCCGTTGAGTATGGTAAAAATGTTCTCGCCAGGGCGAAATATGGAGCAGGGGAAGCGACGTCCGGATCGGTCCCCCCCTTGGCGCGCTCCTTCCGGCAGGGGAGGAGAACCGCGTTCGGATCGGGAAGGCAGGCCCAGGGTAAAACGGCCTGTATCCTAAACGAAACGGCTGGTTTTTTTCAACTTTTTCCATCCCCTTTTTTACTTTGCGCTGGACTTGGACCGATGAACTGTTATTAATTACACTGCTCCGTTCCGGAAAACCCCGAAATCCGATGCATAGAAAAGGAGGTCAAATTCATGGGTGACAAAGTTCATTTCAGCGAACTCGGCCTGGTCAACACCCGGCAGATGTTCGAAAAGGCGATGGCCGGCGGTTACGCCATTCCGGCTTATAATTTCAACAACCTTGAACAGCTTCAGGCCATCGTTACCGCCTGTGCCGAAACCTCCTCGCCGGTGATCATTCAGGTCAGTAAGGGGGCGCGCAACTACGCCAATGAGACGATGCTGCGCTATATGGCCATGGGGGCGGTGAAGATGGCCCGGCAGATGGGCGCGAACATCCCCATCTGCCTGCATCTGGACCATGGCGATTCCTTGGAGTTGTGTCAATCCTGCGTCGATTCGGGCTTTTCTTCGGTGATGATCGACGGCTCTCATCTGCCGTATGAGGAAAACGTGGCTCTGACCCGTCAGGTGGTCGAGTACGCCCATGCCCATCGACGTCAGCGTCGAAGGGGAACTGGGCGTTCTGGCCGGCATCGAGGACGAGGTATCTGCGGAAAAATCGACCTATACCAAGCCCGAGGAGGTGGAGGACTTCGTCCGCAAGACCGGGCGTCGACTCGCTGGCCATCTCCATCGGCACCAGCCACGGCGCCTACAAGTTCAAGCTCAAGGAGGGCGAGGAGGTGCCGCCGCTGCGTTTCGACATCCTCGATGAGGTCGAGCGGCGCATCGCCCGGCTTCCCCATCGTCCTGCACGGCGCCTCCAGCGTCGTGCAGGAGTACGTCGAGCTGATCAACCAGTACGGCGGCAAGATGGAGGGGGCGGTCGGCGTCCCCGAGGAGCAGCTGCGCCGGGCCGCCAAGAGCGCCGTCTGCAAGATCAACATCGATTCCGACGGCCGGCTGGCGGTGACCGCCCGGGTGCGCGAGTACCTGGCCAAACATCCCGAGCGAATTCGATCCCCGCAAGTATCTCGGCGAGGCGCGCAAGGAGCTGGTCAAGCTGATCAAGCACAAGAACGAGACGGTTCTGGGAAGCGCCGGCAGGGCCTGACCTGCCAGGGAATCTCAGGCGAAGCGCACCAAGTAACACAAGAAGCGCCCCGGGGGTCCCCGGGGCGCTTCTTGTGTTACTGCAATGCAGCTACGTTCAGGGAGGCGAGGAAGATCCCCTCCTGCCCAATGTCCGACGCTTTATTGCGGAAGAACGGTGCAACATAGGATTTCCACCCGGCGGTTCAAATAACGGCCTTCTTTGGTACTGTTGTCGGCGACCGGCTGGGTTTCTCCGTATCCTCGGGTCTTCAGCTTATCGGGGTCGACGCCGTAGTCGTCGATTAATGCCTGCCGTACCGCGTCGGCCCGTCGTTTCGAGAGGCTCATGTTGTAATCGGCCGGCCCCTGGTTGTCGGTATAGCCGGCAATGAGAATGTAGGGTATGTCTTTGTTCGCGCGCACAAACGTTGCCGCTTTGTCTAAATCCGACTTGAATTCAGGTTTGATCTCTGCGCTGTCGAAGGCGAAGTTGATGTGCAGGGTGAGTTTCAGTTCGCATCCCCTGGCATCGACCGCGACACCCTTTGGCGTATCGGGGCATTGATCCTTGTCGTCGGAGACGCCGTCGCCGTCGCTGTCCATGGGAATCGCTTGAGCGGTGGCCACTTCGCGGTAGAAGACATCCGCAACGTACTGGTCCATCGCTGCGTCAGTGGCGAGAGAATTTCCATCTGCTGCGACGCTGCAATTGGAAAGGGCCCGAATTTCGCCGATAATTTTTTTCCCCTTGGGGCTATCGGCAAAGCTGATCACGTGAATGCAGAGGTTGGGGCCATATTTTGAATATAGGGCCTGGGCTTGCGGAACGGGGGCGGAGCCGGCGTTCGAGTCGCCATCGGTGAGGATGATAAGAGCGGTTTTGCCCGATAAATGGCCAATGACCGGATCCAGATCCTTCAGACCGTCCCCCATCGGCGTCGGTCGACCGAAGACCTCGAAATCGGTTTTTATATTGGATACAGCAGCCTGCAACGCCCCATTCCGATAGGGGCGAGGGGACATGACCTCTTCATAGGGCGCGAACATAAATAACCCGCCGGAATATCCCAGTTCGGGCAGGGCGCGATCGAGGCGGGAAATCGTTTTGATCGCTAGGTCGATTTTCTTCTGGTCGGTGGGAGGATAATTCTCGGCCATGGACCCGGACTGGTCAAGGAAGACGATAAAATTGTCGATCTTTTTGACTTTTTCTGCGGCTGCGGGGAAAGGGCAAGCCATGGTTATGGCCAGTCCCAAGACCAAAGCAAACATCATTCGAGTTTTCATGCCATTCATCCTTTCTGTAGAAAGATGGTTGAGCATCAAATTCGGCCTCAATAGCAGATCTGCAGCCTATAGCGTGTGCAAGTTAATTTAAAAAATATAATCACTTACACAATATCATCCTTTGATCCTTTTTCAATTCAGGACGCATGGGCCGCCAAAGAAACGATCCGGGTGATCGGACATCCTTAGAGGAAGGCCTTTGGATCTTGTTGAAAAGAAGCCGATTTGACCGGGCAGCCAGCACGGCTGGATTATGTTTGCCGGATAGGGAAAAAGGGGGGATTTTCTGGATGGACTATGAGGGAGGGGAGTGAGAGGCAAAACCTGCCGCTTACCGAGTTACCGCATGGGCTGTTCAAATGCCACCACTTTTGGCGACTTTATTTCCCGGCGGACTTGCCGTGGCCGTGGGGCGGAAGCTTCTTGAAGGTGACTGCCACCGGCATCTGCTGGCCGTCCCGCTCGATGAGGAGGGTAGCCTTCTTCCCGACGGCCTCCTGCTTGACTGCGTAGATGACATCGAAGGTATCGGAGATCGGCTGGCTGCCGAAGCGCAGCAGCACATCCCCCTTTTTCAACCCGGCATCCGCGGCCGAAGAGCCGGGCAGGACCCCTTCCACCATCACCTTGCCGTTTTTTTCTCCCAGCATCACCCCCAGCGAGACCCCTTCCTGGGGCAGTTTTTCATATCTGGTGAATTCGACGAAGTCGTAGGGCACCATGGGGAATTGGGGAGGGTGGATGTTCATGAGACGATCGCGCATATCCTTGGGGATGACGATTTCCTTAGAGCCGACCAGGACGTAGGAGGTTGGCAGCCGGCGGAAAACCCGGCGGGGGATACCGAATCCGTACTGGATGTGGTTGCCGCCGGCCATCACCATCATGTGTCGGTTTTTTCCCGCTGCACTGCCGAGGTAGGCCGCCACGTTGTGGGCCATGGTTTCGTCCCACAGGGTTTGGACTCGCTCGAAGGCGGCCAGCTCCCCGCTGCCATGTTCGTGCCCGGCGAAGGTCGCTTTCACCATGGCCCGTTGGTAGGGATCGGTCAGATCCATTTCAGCGGGGATCTTATTCCGCTCCTTTTCCGATAACTGGGCCAGATCATGATGGATCAGGGCGTCGACCGTGCTCTTTTCGGCGTTCAGGCCGATGACCGGAATCTTCCGCTCGCGGGCGAAATCCAGGATCGGCTTGTAATAGGCATAGTTCATTCTCCAGACCTGGTACCAGCGGGATTCGCGGAGAAACTCCTTTTCGGTGAGTTTCCCGGCCACCCATTGGTCCAGAGCCTTTTGCTGGGCGGGGGTGAACATCTCCATGCCCAGGGCGAGCTGTCCCGGATAGCGGTCGGCAAGCGCCCGCAGGACCGCCAGTTCGAGGCGATGGGCGGCGGGGTTGTCGTGGGTTTCCCCCACGTAGACGATGCGGGCCTGCGTCGCGATGTTGAGCATCTGCTGCTCGCTGACGTAGAGACCGGTGGGCAGGTGCAGAATGTCTCCCACCTTGGGAGACTGGGGCGGCGGATAGGGCTCTTCGGGGTTTCCGAGCGGGGATTCCATCGGTTTTACCTTAGGGGCACAGCCGCCGGCGAGCAGGGCGACGAGGGCGACGAGCAGGACGAGATGTTTGCGCGCGAAGGGGGCCATGGGCGAGCTCCATCGGTCTCAGAAAATGTTTTTGGAATAGAAAATCTCTGTCATCTCCCGGATCAGTCCGGTCTTGACCCGTTCCCGTTCCTGGGAAGAAAAATCCTTCGAGGCGGAGCCGAACAGATAATTGTCCAGTTCGAGGTCGCGTAGCAGCATCTTGGTATGGAAGAGGTTTTCCTGGTGGATGTTGATGTCGACGCACTGGTAGAGATCGCGAATCGGTTTTTCGATGAACTGCTGAATGGAAAGAATTTTGTGGTCGATATAGTGCTTGCGGCCGCGCACGTCCCGGGTAAAGCCGCGCACCTTGTAATCGACCAGGACGATGTCCGATTCGAAGGAGCGGATCAGATGGTTCAGGGCCTTCAGCGGGCTGATCTTGCCACAGGTGGAGACGTCGACGTCCACGCGAAACGTACTAATCCCGGATTTCGAGTCGGTTTCCGGGTAGGTGTGGATACAGAGATGGCTCTTGTCCAGATGGGCCAGCGTCTGCTCGGGTTTCGGCTCCACCGGCTCTTCGGCGATCAGGATCGTGACGCTCGCCCCCATGGGGTCGTAGTCCTGGCTGGAGATGTTGAGGATGTTGGCGCCGATGATATCGGCCACCTCGCTGAGAATCCGCACCAGCCGCTCCGAGTTGTATTCCTCGTCGATATATTCAAGATACTCCTTCCGGGCCTGCGGAGAGCGGGCGTAGCAGATATCGTAGATGTTGAAGGAGAGGGTCTTGGTCAGATTGTTGAAGCCGCGCAGCCGTAGCTTCTTGCGGGGACGTTTGGTCCGGGAGACTTTGGTGTTTTTTTTCGGGGCCATCGGCAAATCCCTTCCAGCGTGATCTGTCAGTCATAAACCCTCCAATTAAACCATAAATGGGAAGTCCGGGACAAGGGGCAATCCCGGCCGCTGGGGGGGATTCGAAAAATAGCGTTTGTCCGAAACGGGGGACGTACCGCCTTTGGGATACCGGGTGGCCCGGGACGTTGTCGTGGATGTGCGGCCCGCCGGCAGGCCGCAACCTGCACTCAGGGGCGTCTCGCCAGCAGCCGCAGCTGGTCCGGGGTCAGGTGAAAGTGCAGCTCGGCCTCCGTCGTCGGTAAAGAAGTGACGTCCAAGCGGCAGAGGCCCCCGTTTTCAAAGTGGATGTGGACCTTGGAGCCGGCGCTGAGCAGTGCCGAGGCGATCTCTCCGAGAGAGGGAAGATGGCCGGCGATCAGTATGGAACGGCAGCCGAGAAGCGGCTTGAGAAATGCAAGAGTTTCCCCGGCGGGGGCCGACGGTTTGAGCGTTTCGGTTTCGATGAGGTCGCTGTAGGGAAAATTGATCGCTTCGGCGATCAGGGCGGCGGTCTGCTTCGACCGTTTCTTCGGGCTGTGGAGGATGGCGTCGGGAACGATTCCGAGAGTTTTCATCGCCGCCGCCGATGCCTGGATCTGCGTCACCCCCTCGCGGCTCAGCGGGCGCTCCGGGTTTTCGTCTTCAGAGACCGCCAGACCGTGCTGCATCAAGTAGAGTTCCATATCGGCTCCTTCTGAAAAGAGAGGTTCCCGCTCGGTCGTTTCCCCCGGTGCGGCGAAAGACCTGTCGTTGGTTCATAAAGTCTAGCGAATAAACGACCGACAGACAACGAGCGGGACACGAGAACCCTATCACAAGGGGCCAAATGGCGCCTCCCTGAACCGGCAACGCCGCTTTACCGAAAAGTCGGCAAAGCGGCGTTGGAGAATCGCATCTCTCATAACATTCAGGGAGCGGGAGAATCTTTTTTAGCGTAGATGCGCTGCGGCGGAGAACTTCCAGGATCTCTTTCAGGCGGCCTTCCGGGCCTCCAGGCGCTCCACGATCTGCCGGTAGTGCTCTTCCACCCCGGGGGCGGCGTCCGCCGCCCGGCGATAGGCTTCGACCATGCCCGGCCGGACCTCCTCGGGCAGCACCCGTTCGGAGAGGGGATAGAGGATGCCGTCTTCCTTGGCGATATGGTCCCGCAGCAGAGCCGCGTAGCCGCGGGCGTTCTCGGCGATGACCGGCACTTGGCCGGGTTCGCCCTGCCGGGCCTTTTGCGCCGCGGTTTCCAGGGCGGCGACGTGGGCCCGCCCCTGGTCGTGGGCCATAAGCATGGCCGCCACCGGCGAGTTCTTCTCGGGCATGCCGTTTTTCACCAGCTCCCGAAAGAGAACGTCCTCTTCCTTGGCGTGGTGGAAACGGTCGGCGAAGTTGCGGATGAAGTCGACCGCTTCGAGGAAAAAGCCCCAATTTCGGCTGCGGCCTTCTTCGACCTGGCGGGTTTGCTCCTCCAGAAGATCGATCATGCGCAGGATGAGCCGGTGCTCTTCCACCAGGACTTGGGTCACGTCGGTCATGATCAGCTTCTCCTTTCTCCGTCGACGCCGATTACCACGATTTCAAGGGGGATCTCCTTGCCCGAGGCTTCGAGGGCGCGCTGGGCCATCATCGCCAGGCCCCGGCAGCAGGGAACTTCCATGATGGTGACGGTGAGCGACTTGATGTCGTTCTGTTGCAGAATCTGGGTCAGCTTTTCCATATAGGGACTGGTGTCGTCCAGTTTGGGACAGGCGTTGACCAGCACCTTCCCCTTGATGAAGTCGCGATGGTAGTCGGCATAGGCGAAGGGCGTGCAGTCGGCGGCGATCAGCAGATGGGCCTCCTTCAGCCAAGGGGCGAAGGGCGGCACCAGATGGAGCTGGGTCGGCCACTGGCGCAGTTCCGACTGGAGCTTTTCGGTGACAGCAGAGTTTTCGGTTTCTTTCTTTTCGATGGTCCGCACCTGGGACCCGGGGCAGCCGCAAGCAAGATTTTTCATGGTGGTTCTCCTCTTTTTTCGAATGGGTGGCAAATTTTATTGACTGACGCTCAGGAGGCGCTCAGGTAGTCGTTGATTTCCTCTTCGAGCTTCTTTTCCGTTTCGGCGCCGAGACCGTGGATCGATACCACATCCTTCAACAGGCAGATCCCCACACCGCAGGTGACGCAGCCGATGTCGTAGCGCTGCAGGATCTCTCCGACGGGGGGATGGTCTTCGAGAACTTTCTTTATTTCCTGATTGCCGAGATCGTTTTTCAGCTCCATGGTCTCTCTCCTTCCTCGATGGTGATGGCAGGATAACCGAGGGAAAAGAAAGAAAACATGATGCAGGTCAAAAGAAAAATTTTTCTGCGCATTTTTCAGGTTTCTCCCGGATAACCGGTCTCGTGCCGTCCCCGCAGGCGTCACCAGATATTCGGTTTGGGAGCGGAAAGGGGGGCGCGACGAAAAAAAAGGGCGGCCCGGAAGGACCGCCCTTTTGACGAAAGATGGAGGGTGGCGCTTTAGGGGAGCACCAGCGGCGTTTTGCAGGCGGGGCAGCGAACCCGTTTTCCCGACAGGCCCTTTTTATAGGCCAGCTTGTGCCCGCAGGTGCCGCATCGGGCCAAGTGGGAATCGGGCTTGCGGGGATTGTCCGGCAGCCGAATCACGGCCGGTTTTTCTTCGGCCGGGGTGACCGGGACTTCTTCTGGGGCTCTTCCCCGGGGGCGACGGGCTCTTCCGGTTCTTCCTGGGGCGGGGTTGTCGCCGCAGCGGCTTCTTCTTCCTCTTCGAATTGGGGCTGAGAAGAGGGCTCTTCTATCTGCTCACCGGGAAAAGCGGCCGCTTCTGCCGTCTCTTCTTCCTCCTCAAAGGCGGCAGACCCGGCAGGCTCTTCCCCCCCTTCTTCGGACACGGCTACCGCCTCCGCGGCCTCTTCCTCTTCGTAACCAGGTTCCGTGGAGACGGTTTCCGGCTCTGCCGGCACATCTTCCAGGTTAGGCGGCGTTTCCAGGGCGACCTGCGGGGTGATGCCTTCCACCTCGGTCAGCCAATCGGTGCCCTCCTCCTCACCCCCGAAGGGGGGCAATGGCTCCTGTTCTTCTTGCGGGGCGGGGCCCTCCTCCGTCACCGTTGGTGCGGCCGCCTCGGTTGCCTCGGTTGCCTCGGTTGCCTCGGTTGCCTCGGTTGCCTCGGTTGCCTCGGTTCCGGCGTCGGTTTTTCCTCTTCTGGAGAAAATGTGAACATCTCCTCGGCGACTTCCGTCGGCGCGGTTGCCCCCCCGGCGGTGGGCAGCTCTCCCGGGGCCGGCCGGCTGGAATTTTCCATGAGAGTCACCAGCTTGGCGATCTGATCGTTCAGCCTGGCCACTTCACTGAAGGTGGCGTGAGACCATTTCCAGATTCGCCAGACGAAAAAGGGAAGCAGGACCGCCAGGGCACCCAGAAATAGAAAAACCAAAAACACCATGAACCAGGCGGTTCCGGCGAGTTGGGTGAAGAACTGAAAATCGTGAGGCTGCATCGAATCCTCCTTTTCAGGAAAGGGAAAATTTCAATCAGTTACCATATGCATCCCTTTTAATACCTTTCCCGGGTCCGGGTGTCAACTCGTTTCCGTTTCCGTGGGGGAGTCGGGACATCGTCCCGGGATGCGGTATACTTGATGAAGATCCCTAATGAAAAGGAGGTGCGTTCATGTCCATGGTCAAGACCTGGTATACCCCAGAGGAAGCGGAATCCAAATTCGGGGTGCAAAAACAGCGGCTCCTGGATTGGGTGGAGGACGGCCTGGTCCGCTGCGAGCGGGAGGATGGGAAGGTCGTTCGGATCAATATCGACGACGTTCAACTCGAGGTCGAGAGGATGGTACAGGAGTCGAAAGGTGGAAGTTAGCGGTGAAGGGGGCCGGCCGGGATTCTTCGATGTGGCGGTGGTCGGCGGGGGGATTGTCGGCGCGGCCACGGCCAAGGCCCTGATCGAAGAAACCCCTGGTCTGTCCCTGGTGCTCCTCGAAAAAGAGGAGCACCTGGCCCGGCATCAGACCGGGCACAACAGCGGCGTCATCCATTCTGGGCTCTATTATCGTCCCGGTTCTCTCAAGGCCCAAAACTGCGTCACCGGCCGGGAGGCCCTCTACCGGTTCTGCGAGGAGCGGGGCGTGCCCTATGAGCGGTGCGGCAAGGTGGTGGTGGCCGTCAGCGAAGAGGAGATTCCCGCCCTCGATGATCTGGAGCGCCGCGGAAGAGAAAACGGTCTTGCGGGACTCACCCGTCTCGACGGCGGGGAGCTGCGCGATTTCGAGCCCCATGTGGCGGGGATTGCCGGGCTGCATATCGCCGAGACCGGCATCGTCGACTATGTCCGGGTCACCGAGGCCTTCGCCACTGTGGTGCGGGAGCGGGGCGGAGAGATCCGCACCGGCTCCCGGGTGCGGGCCGTCCGGCGGCAAGAGGACGGCTACCGGCTCGATACCCCACTGGGAGATGTCCGGTGCCGCTTTCTGATCAACTGCACCGGGCTGCACAGCGACCGCGTCGCCCGCATGGCCGGCGCCGCCCCCGGCGTGCGGATCATCCCCTTTCGGGGCGAGTACTACCGGATGAGCGCCGCGCGCCGCGAACTGGTGCGAAACCTCATCTATCCGGTGCCCGATCCGGCATTTCCCTTTCTCGGCGTCCACTTCACCCGCATGATCGACGGCGAGCGGGAGGCCGGCCCCAATGCCGTACTGGCCCTCAAGCGCGAGGGGTACGGCCGGTTCAGCTTCTCGCCGCGGGATCTCTGGGAGACCGTCTCCTTCGGCGGATTCTGGCGCCTGGCCGGACGCTACTGGCGAACGGGCTTGGGGGAATACTATCGCTCCTTCAGCAAGGGGGCCTTCGTCCGGGATCTGCAGCGGCTGATTCCTGAGCTGGCGGCGCAGGACGTGGCGCGCGGCACGGCGGGGGTGCGTGCTCAGGCGGTGGATGCGACGGGAAAGCTGCTGGATGATTTCTGTATCGAGGAAGGGGAGGGGGCGATTCATGTGCTGAACGCGCCGTCGCCGGCGGCCACCGCCTCGCTCAGCATCGGGCGAACGGTGGCGGAGCGGGCAAAGGTTGCCTTTGCTCTCGGTTGACGGGGCGGTGAAGGGTTTTCTAACAGCAGCTGGAGCCGCCCCCGCAGTCGCAGCTCGGCTCTTCTCCCGTCAGCCAGCCGTGAATGATCGCGCTGGCGCATCCCACCCCCGCCTGAACGGAGATCGCCGACACCGGGCAGTTGCGGGCGCAGGCGCCGCACTCGATGCAGCGGTCGCGATCGCCGATGCGGGCCTTGCCCTCTTCCAGGGTGAAAACCCCGTGCGGGCAGACCGTCGGGCACATTCCGCAGCCGATACAGGCCTCGGTATCCAATTGCAGGGTTGTCACCCCTTCCAGATAGCGCAGTTCTTTCATGTTGGAACCTCTCATTGTTGACGAAATACAGCTTCTCCCAAGTGGTTCGATCCTCCTGAGATTCCCTGCCCACCAGGGAAACGGGCTGCGCGCCCCAGCCGTTTCCTTGCCACAAGGGACCTGATGTTTCACTAACACCGAGGTCCGCCAGTCCCACTGGACCGTCGCGAAAGGAGTGCCCCCCGCCAGGGGCCGCCCTTTTCTTTGCATCCTTTCTTTTGGGCGGGATAAAAAGAAAGGATGGCGGGGTGCGGGGCGCAGCGCCCGCGGTCTTGGGGTTGTTTCGTCGGCAATGTTGATATTGGTTCCCGCGGGGGAGAAAAACCCAAGGTTAAATTCGCCGGTCCCGGCCGGCAGCCGGGTAACTTTCTTTGCTCGTCCAAAGAAAGTCACCAAAGAAAGGACGATCACCTGCGGTGGGCATTTCTGTCGCCAATGACTCCGACTCTTGCCAACCTCGCTGCATATTTACTGGCGCGGCCCTCCGTGGCGAGGAAGCAGCTGGCTGCCTTTTCCCCGAAGCGGTACTTACCCTCAGTCAGGAGCCTCTTTCGGCAGGCTGATTACCGGATAAAGGTGATAGCCTGGTTAAAACGCCGCCCACATCCACATCACCCCCGCCGCCAGCAGGGCCACGGCCTGCAGCGGAATGGCCCGGCGCATCTCCTTTTCCACGCCGGAGGGGGAGGTGAAGGTGGTCGAGCCGGTGAAATTCATGGCGCAGAAGGAGGCGACCGCTGAAACCGCCAGCAACAGGGCGAGGAGGTTGAGGGTTCCCAGGGGCCCTGGTAGCAGAATGCCGGCCGCTGCGGCCATCACCGCGCCCGTCAGGGCGCCCTTGAAGGCGAAGGCCCGCCCCGGAAGCCACGGCAGCAGCACGGGGGTGAGGACGGCCCCTGCCGCCACGGCGGTCAGACCGGCCAGAATGGCGGCTCCGCCCCGGGTCCAGGCTGCCGCGAAGGAAAAGACATCCCTGCCGATCCCCCCGAGAAGAAGAAGGATCAGGGCTGCCCAGAAGATCTGTTTTCCCAGGCCGGTCAGCTCGACGGGGGTGAGCACCAGCCTCTCCCTGGTCGAAAAGGTGACCCGGCGCATGGACGGAGTCGCCTGGTGGCCGGCGGCGAGAAACGCCTTGAGGTCCCGGGCCCGCACCGGCCCATACACCACTTTGAAGCCGCATCCCTGGCGCACCTCGTGAGCCGCGACCCCCGGCGCCCCCAGTTGGGGAAGGACCAGGGTGCGATGGGTGACGATCCGCGCCAGTCCGCTCTCGTTGACCCGGCGAAGAAGTTCCTCGGTTCCGAACGTTCCCTTGCCGGCGGCGCACCAGACGTTGATGCCCTTGGTGTCGAGGACCAGGATCCAGACGTCGAGACCGGTCAGCTCCCGCCGCAGGGCGTCGAAGCTCATCTTGTAGTTGGCCGTCACCAGCACCGGCGCCTCGGCGTCTGGGGTGCCGACGGCATAGAGGCCGGGGGCGATCCGATAGTGGTCGCGGCCGAGTCCCCAGCGCATCGCCCAGCGGCCGGCGAGGTCGGTCCGGTTCAGGGTGGTGGCGACCCGCGGAATCTCCTGGCCGCCGGCCTCGACCCAGCCGGTGACAAAGGGCCAGAGGCGGTAGCCGGGGCGCTCTTTTGGCGGCTCGCTGGCGCAGCAGGATGAGGCGTTGGGCTTTGTTTCGTCCGGCCGGGGAGGGCAGCAGGTCGCCGTGGCGGTCGCGGCCGGGCCGCAGCAGCTTTCTTCCGCGGGGGATTTTTCGGGCGGTTCCGGCGGCGGGGTGGGGGAAGGGCAGCAGCAGGGGGATTTTCCCTCGGGAGGATTCTGTTTTATGTCGGTGGATGCGGTCATGGGACAATCCCTTTGCTTTTGATTGGGGCGTTTTTTTATGCCGCTGGGCTTTTCCAGTATAGGCGGAAATACAAGTCAAAACCGGCGGGCTTGGCCGCCGAAGCCCAAGTCAAAACCGGCGGGCCTGGCCGCCGAAGCCGGAGTCAAAACCGGCGGGCCTGGCCGCCGAAGCCGGAGTCAAAACCGGCGGGCCTGGCCGCCGAAGCCGGAGGCGAAGGCGGGTCGCGTCCCGCCGGACGCCTTACTTTTGTCCAGGCGGCAACAAAAGTAAGCAAAAGTGCCTTTCCCTGCCGGGAGCATTTCTTTCGCCAATGTTTGGTGGAAGTTTTCGCTGGTTCAACAATTGACCATGGCGGTGCTTCGTGGCACCTCCACGTGCGCAAGCAGTGCTTTAGGTGCCCGTGGCATGCGTGGAGTTGTCAGGGAACATTTTACCACAGGTGCCCGGGGGAGAAGCAAATGCCCGGCGCGGAGGCCGGGCATTTTTAAAGGGATTAGCCGATCTTGCGGCCGCCGATATCCTGTAGTTTTGCGAAGGCATGGCGCAGCATCCGTTCGGTGGTCTCCCAGTCGACGCATTTGTCGGTGATGGAGACGCCGTATTTGAGGTCGGCCAGGTTTTGGGCCATCGGCTGGTTGCCGGCTTCCAGGTTGCTCTCGATCATCACCGAGCAGATGGAGCGATTGCCGGCGGCCACCTGGTCGAGGACATTGGTGAGCACCTCTTCCTGGCGGGTATGGTCTTTGAAGGAATTGGCGTGGCTGCAATCGACCATGATGGCGGTATTCACGCCGGCCTTGGCCAGCATCTCTTCGGTTTTGCGGATGTCTTCGGGGAAATAGTTCGGTTTGCCGTTGCCGCCGCGCAGGACGAGGTGCACGTCCGGGTTGCCGTTGGTCTGGACGATGGCGTTGCGCCCCTCGTTGTTGATGCCGAGGAAGCTGTGGGGGTGGCGGGCCGCGCCCATGGCGTCGATGGCGATCTGCAGGTTGCCGTCGGTGCCGTTCTTGAATCCGACGGGAAAGGAGAGACCGCTTGCCATCTCCCGGTGGGTCTGGGATTCGGTGGTGCGGGCGCCGATCGCTCCCCAGCTGACCATGTCGGCCAGGTAATGGGGGGTAATCGGGTCGAGCATTTCGCCGGCGACGCCGAGACCCAGCTCGTTTATGGCGCAGAGCAGGCCGCGGGCGACCCCGAGCCCTTTGGAGATCTGGTGGGTGTCGTTGAGGTCGGGATCGTTGATCAATCCCTTCCAGCCGATGGTGGTGCGCGGTTTTTCGAAATAGACCCGCATGATCACCAGCAGATGCTCTTCCAGCTCCCGGCCGAGCCGCGCCAGGCGTTCGGCGTACTCGAGGGCGGCGCGCGGATCGTGGATCGAACAGGGCCCGACCACCACCATCATTCGCGGGTCGCGTTGCTGAAGGATATCCACCACCTGTTGGCGGGCGCGGGCGACGAACTCGGCCCCTTCCCCTGAAAGGGGAAAGACCTGTTTGAGGTCCGTTGGAGCGATGATCGGCTTCAAACTGCGAATGCGTAGATTGCTGGTGCGTGTCATGTGCGGTCCCCTGAACGGATCATAGAAATTGATGGCGTCGCAAGAAGTCCGTCCTCCGGCGTTACGGCGATTTCTCAGGACCTCGACCTGCCTGATGGTGGCCTTAGCCCCCGGGAAACCACACGAAATTTTTGCTTGGCCATCCAGTGAGTTGTTGTGAGTGCATCAATAATAATTGAGCAGTTCAGTAAACCACCGGCTTTGCCGGTGTGACGAAAAAAAGGCTATGCCGTTGCGGCGGTCTTTGTCCATCGGGCATCCAGTCCCAGCGAAAACCCTGGGGTTGCGCCCCCCAGACGTCGCCTTACTCTCTTTGTTTGCCCAAAGAGAGTAAGCAGAGAAAGGGCACCCCGCTCCTTGCCCTTCGGGTCCCCTGCGCTCCGCAGACGTTTTGAGGGCGGGCAAAAACTCGCTTCGCTCGGACATTTGCCCGCCTTATTCTCAAAACGTCCACTTCGCTCCGGCTGCGTCACAGGGGAAGAGAGCGAAGCGTTAGCCCCTTTCAGGGGCTTTCCTCAAGCCACCTGCCTATGCAGGTGGTCCGTGGCTGAAGCGCAACGAAACAGGGCCGCCGCCCATTCACGAGACGTGACGGACGGCCTCCTCCAGGCGGCTACTTTAGCCCTTTTTCACGAGCATGTCAAAAAAGGGTCGGCGTTTTGGGCGCGGGATCTGAGCGGCGATGTTTCATGAAGGCCGGGCGGCGCCGGAAACCGTTTGACAGGATCGCAGGGAATCCGGTATAAAGGAGCGAATTTGAAACTATTTTTTCGGTTTTTCCCGCAAATAGGGGACAACTTTTCCAGGAATCGCAAGGGGACGACTTGATGAGCGCTTTCGGCGGATTTTTTATGATTCTCAGACAGATGATCGATACGATCATCATGATTTATATCTATATTGTCATCGCTCGGGCTATCGTGTCCTGGGTCAGCCCCGATCCCTATAATCCGATCGTCCGTTTTCTCCACAATGCGACGGACCCGGTGCTTTATCGCATCCGACGGCTCATCCCTCTGCAGATGGGCGGCTTCGATTTTTCTCCGATTCTGCTGTTGTTTTTCCTTTACGTTCTGCAGTGGGGCATCGACACGCTTCTGGTCCGTATCGCATACGGCATCTGACGAGGGAACCCATGGCCATCACCCCCATCGATATACAGCAGCAACGGTTCAAGACCCGCTTGCTCGGCTATGATAAGGCGGGCGTCGATCACTTTCTCGAACTGGTGGCCGATGAACTGGAGCGCGTCCATAAGGGGACCCAGGAACTCAAGGAGGAGCTGGCTCGCACCCGGGCGGCCCTCCAGGAGATGCGGGACCGCGAGGTGGTGCTGAAAGAGACTCTGATTACCGCCCAGAAGATGAGCGATGAGCTGAAGGCCAATGCCGGAAAGGAGGCCGAGATCATCGTCGCCGACGCCCAGCTTCGGGCCGAGCGGATCTATCGTGACGCCGAAGAGCGGCGCATTCAGCTGGTGCGGGAGGTTCAGGAGCTCAAACGGCAGAAAATTTCCTTCGAGTCGAGCTTTCGTGCCATCCTCGAAAGCCACACCCGCCTGCTCGATCTCGAGGTGGTGCCCATTCGGGGGGCAGATGCCGATGAGTTGCTGCTGGAGGAGCCTCTGCCTTTCGATCAGGGAGAGCTGGAGGTTTCCGAGGACGATTTCTTTGATCCGGAGGATTGCCAATGACCTTGTGGGCGCATTCGGTCGACGAGGGGGTGGCGATCGATCTGGTCGTTCAGCCGCGGGCCAGTAAAAACGAGGTGGTCGGGTTGCAGGGGGAGGAGTTGAAGGTCCGCCTGACCTCGCCGCCGGTGGAAGGGGCGGCCAACAAGCTCTGCTGCGAGTTTTTCGCCAAGAAACTGCGGGTTGCCAAGCGGGACGTGGAGCTGATCGCGGGGGATAAATCCCGGCACAAGCGGCTGCTTATCCGGGGGGCGACGGTCGAACAGGTGGAGGATGCCCTGGGGAGCGGGCCCTGACAGGTGCTTGTCGAGCCGTACCGGCAATTCCCGAGGCTGATCAACAATGTCCAGATGCAAGGCGCTCGTAACCCTTCTGAATAAGGCGTACCTGGAGGGTACGTCGTTGACGAAGGGCAAGAGCAACGCCGCAGATGGGCGTTTTTCATCAGCCTCTCAGGAGGGGATGCGCATCTTTTTGCAATAGGCGCGGATGATGACTTCGGCCTGGTTGAGACGGGAGATTTTCATGTTCTTCGCCTTGAGGGCCATCACGTCCTCCAGGGGAACCTGCTCCGAGCGCAGATCCCGCGTCACCATTGCCAGATTGGCGAGCAGGACCTTGATGTCCGCCGGCGTGTATTGCCGCAGCAGGGGAGGGGAGAAGGTCCGATATCCCGCCGCGACATCCTGAGCCAGTTTTTTGGGACTTCCCGAAATCGCCATGCGCAGTCTCCACGTAAAAGGTCGCCCGGATATGCTTCACTATAAAGTCATCGAAACCAGTATTGTTACCGACGAGGCCCTGGAGGAGATTCTCAACCGGTGGGTCGGGCGCGGCTGGTCCTTCGACGGGGTTCAATTCGTCATGCGCGAAGCGAGCAAACGCCCCGCCATGGCCTTTGTCTTTTTCACCCGACAGGAAGCGGCGGACGTCAATCGTCCCAGCTCTCCACATCCTGAAACGTGAGGGTCTTGCGGGGGTCCGACGAGGGGGTGGCGCCGCAGAGTTCGCAAAAAGGTTCTCCCCCTTCTTCCTCATCGAGGGCTCGATCGTAATTCAACTCGATCGGTTCTCCGGAGCAGCTGCAGAACCATTTGCGGTAGACGCTCATAGGTCCTCCTTGGTCACCGACACCTGGCACGCCTGATCGGTCAGGGGCATCTCAAGTATGCCAGAGTCGGCCCGTGTAGCAAGTAGCTCCGGCGAGACGCCCCTTCTCCGGGCTTCTGCTCAGTACGTCAGCCCCGCCTTTTTCCGAACCTTGCGCATGGTTTTGGTCGCTGCGTAGCGGGCTTTTTCGACTCCTTGGGCCAGGATCCGGCGCAATCCCTCCGGATCGGCGATCAGCTCCTTGCGCCGCTCGGCGTAGGGAGCGAAGAAGTCGCGGATGGTGACGAACAGCTCCTCCTTGACCTCTCCGTACCCCATTCCTCCCGCCAGATAGCGTTGGCGCAGCGCCTCTTCCTGCTCCTTGTCGAGAAACAGCCGGTAGATCTGGAAGACGTTGCAGGTGTCGGGGTCCTTCGGGTCTGCCACCGGCGTCGGGTCGGTGACGATGCGCATCACCTGTTTACGCAGCGCCTTTTCCTCGAGAAAGAGATCGATGGTATTGCCATAGCTTTTGCTCATCTTCTGCCCGTCGAGACCGGGAATGGTGGCGACCTGCTCGTCGATATCCGGTTCGGGGACGGTGAACAGGTCGCCGTAATGGTTGTTGATCTTGAGGGCGATGTCCCGGGCGACCTCCAGGTGCTGTTTCTGGTCCTTGCCGACCGGCACCTTGTCGCTCTGGAAGATGAGAATATCCGCCGTCATCAGCACCGGGTAGGCGAACAGGCCGTGGTTGGGGTGCAGCCCCCGGGCGACCTTGTCCTTGTAGCTGTGGCAGCGCTCGAGCAGCCCCATGGGGGTGAAGTTGGAGAGGAACCAGGAGAGCTCCTGCACTTCGGGCAGATCCGACTGCACCCAGAAGGTGCTCTTCTCGGGATCCATCCCCAACGCCAGGAAATTGGCCGCCGCTTCCAGCGTGCCCTTGGCCAGGGCCTTGCCGTCGGCGACCGACGTCATGGCGTGGTAATTGGCGATAAAGCAGAAGAGGTCTTCCTGCTCCTGGTATTCGATCATCTTCTTCATCATGCCGAAGTAGTTGCCCAGGTGCAGGGAGCCGGAGGGTTGGATGCCGGATAGGATGCGCATTTCTCGTCCTCGTCAGAGCGGTGAAAGGTGATGGATAAAAAATGGTGGATAAAAAAAGCCGCGGGCGGGGCCGCGGCTTTCGGGTCGTTTCGTGCACCGCGGACCGGTCGGTCCGCCAGGCGCTGGTGAATCAGGGCGCGGACCGGATCGTCGATGTCCGCCACCACCACTGGATTATTCATATCGAGCATTCTCTCGTCTCATAGCCGGGAATAAGCTAGCAGTTTCGCTGACTTTCGTCAACGGGGAAAACGCGGCCCGCCCCGAGGGGCCGGTGGCGGGACATCACGACGGCCGATCGACATTTTGCTATACTTTACGGTGCCAAACGCGGCGACCGCGTTATCTTCAACACCGGCTCCTGATATGCATCCTCCCCGTCGAGGGCGGTAAGGCCGATCATCCCGGTTTCGTCCCTTGCGGCTGAACGGGAACCCCGAGAGGAGAACATCTATGGCGGAAGCGGATCGTTTCGCTCCGGGCTGGCCGGGCATTCCGGCGCGCTGGACCTCCAGCGCCAAGTCGGGGGTCGGTACCTCCCTCGGCTACCAGAGCCGCATCTGGTTTACCCTGAGTCACGGAATCTTCAACGAAATCTATTATCCCCGAATCGATCAGGCCTGCGTGCGCGACCTTGGAGCGATCGTCACCGCCGGGGAGGATTTTTTCTCCGAGGAAAAGCGGGACACGGAGACCGCGGTTCACTGGCTCAGCGACGGCGTTCCCGCCTTCGGCCTGGTCAACGCCTGCCGGCAGGGGCGCTACCGGATCGAAAAGCAGATCCTGGCCGATCCCCGGCGGGACGCGGTCCTGCAGCAGACTCGGTTCAGCGCCCGAGAAGGCGCGGTGGCCGATTATCGCCTCACCGTGCTGCTCGCGCCGCACCTCGGCAATCAAGGCGCCGGCAATACCGGCTGGGTGGGCGAATACAAAGGCCAACCCATGCTCTTCGCCGCACGGGACGGTATTTCCCTGGCGCTGGCCTGCTCCGTTCCCTGGCGCAGGCGCTCGGTGGGGTTTGCCGGCCGCTCGGACGGCTGGCGGGATCTGGCCGCTCACCACCGGTTGACGGAGATCTACACCCGCGCCGAAAACGGCAACGTGGCCCTGGCGGGGGAAATCGACCTGACCGCCAACGGGGGAGAGTTCCTGCTGGCCCTCGGCTTTGGACGCACCCCCGCCGAAGCGGGAAACCGGGCCCGCGCCGCCCTCCAGGACGGCTTCGAGGCCGCGCGGGCGGAATATGCCTGCCGGTGGGAGCACTGGCAGAAGGGCCTGCTTCCCCTCGACCGGGATCGGACCTCCGAAGGGCACAACCTTTACCGCATCAGCACGGCCGTCGTGCGCACCCACGAGGCTGCCAATTTTCCTGGCGGCTTTATCGCCAGTCTCTCCGTCCCCTGGGGGGCCAGCAAGGGTGACAACGATCTGGGCGGCTACCATCTCGCCTGGCCCCGGGACCTGGTGGAATCGGCGGGGGGGCTGCTGGCCGCCGGCGCCCGGGATGAGGTGCGGCGGGTGCTCGCCTTTTTGCAGGCCACGCAGGAAACGGACGGGCACTGGGCGCAGAACATGTGGCTCGACGGTTCGCCCTACTGGAACGGCATCCAGATGGACGAGACCGCCCTGCCGGTTCTTCTGGTGGATCTCGCTCGTCGCGAGAGGGCCCTCTCGCCCGACGATCTGGCGCGGTTCTGGCCCATGGTGCGCAGCGCCGTTGCCTACCTGGTGCGTTACGGCCCCGCCAGCCAGCAGGATCGCTGGGAGGAAGACCCCGGTTATTCCCCCTTCACCGTCGCCGCGGAAATCGCCGCCCTGCTGGCGGCGGCGGATCTGGCCGACGAGCGGCAGAAACCGGCGATCGCCGCCTATCTGCGAGAGACCGCCGATGAGTGGTATGGCGCCATCGATCACTATATGTACGTAACCGGCACCGACTGGTGCCGCCGGTTCGGGGTGGCGGGGTACTATGTCCGCATCGCCCCCGTCCAGAAAACGGCGGGGGTGTCGCGTTTGGCCCAGAAGGTTCCGGTGAAGAACGTCGCCCCCGAGGAGGCCGCAAGCCCCGCCTGCCACCTGGTGAGCCCCGACGCCCTGGCCCTGGTGCGCTTCGGCCTGCGTGCCGCCGACGACCCTCGCATTCGCGATACGGTGACCGTCATCGATGCCCTGCTCAAGGTGGAGACGCCCCGGGGGCCGCTGTGGCACCGCTACAATGGCGACGGTTACGGCGAACACGCCGACGGCACGCCCTTTGACGGCACGGGAATCGGCCGGGCCTGGCCGCTGCTGACCGGAGAAAGGGCCCATTTCGAACTGGCGGCCGGGCGGCCCGATGAGGCATCACGCCTTGTGGGATGTCTGGAGGCCTTCGCCAATGGCCAGGGGCTGCTTCCCGAGCAGGTCTGGGATGTTCCGGATCTGCCTGAGCGGGAACTCTTTTTCGGCAGGCCCTCCGGCTCCGCCATGCCCCTCGTCTGGGCCCACGCCGAGTACCTGAAGCTGCTCCGCTCTCTCCGCGAGCGGCGGGTCTTCGATCTGCCGCCGCAGACCGTTCAGCGCTACCTGAATGATAAGACCGAATCCCCCTTCCGGGTCTGGCGGTTCGGCCACAAGATTCCTTCCCTGCCGGCCGGTAAACGGCTGCGCATCGAAACCCTGACACGGGCGCTTATCCACTGGAGTGCCGACGAGTGGGACACCGCCCAGGATGCCGAGACCCGGGATGCCGGGTTGGGTATCCACCTGACGGATCTGGCCACGGGTTCACTTCCGGAAGGCACGCGGGTCCAATTCACCTTCTACTGGCCCGAGGCCGGCCATTGGGAGGGGGCCGACTTCGTGGTTTGTATAGATTCCGCACAACCGGCCGGTTGATGTCTGAGTGGCATCCCAGATCAGCCTTTTTCCGGGAGCGGTGGCGCCGACCAGGATGTGGAAGGATGGATTAAAATTCTTGACGGAAGCAGGGAGGAGAGGGTATTTTCACCCTTTAATTTTGATGCTTTCGCAAAAACTCAGAGGATGGCTAAGCAAAAATTTCGTCCTACAAGGCCTGGTGGTTTTTCAGGGGCGAAGGCATACATCAGGTATGTCGAGGTCCTGAAAAAGGGCCGTAAGGTAGGGCGGATTTTTTCATAATTTTATTCTTTTTCGGTGAGAACAGATGGCGCTTTGTATTCAGGAGGGAAATTCAGGAACCAATCAAAAGGGCCGCTTCGATCGCCGTCTGGCGTAGAGGGTGGCCCTTTTTGCATTGTCGGTCCGGTGTCTGCTCTCATGAGGCCTGGGATGAGGGCGGATCAAGGAAAATCATATCAACTTATTGAATTTTAGTGTATATTCTTCGGTCTCAGCGGTCTTTTGAGGATTTAATGGCCTTCATCTAACGGGTTAAGCCCGCGTTTGATCCATAATGTCCGCTGTGTGGGGGGCAGGGAAGAGCCTATAGGTCCGGACCCGCCGAACGTCCGCCCGCAATCGAGAAAGTTCTTAGTCCATAAACTGCAATTTCTATATAAATGTACGGAATTTAGCTCGAAGGAGATCCCCATGAAGTCTCGCTTTTTAATTGCTCTGATTCTGCTTGTTGCCTTGCCGACAATGGCCAGCGCCCTCTGGACTCAGCAAAAGGTTGTCTTTCAAACCCAATCGGTCGGCACGGTCGTCTTTGACCACAATGTACACTTTAAGGCCCTGGGCAAACATTGTAACCTTTGCCACAACAAGGTTTTCAACATCGTTCCTTCCAAAAACCCCGTCTTCACCATGGCCGACATGGAAAAAGGCAAGGCTTGCGGTGCCTGCCACGATGGCAAGACGGCTTTTTCGGTCAAGACCGACTGCGCGGCCTGCCACAAGACCCACGACATCCTCTTCAAAGAAGACTCGGTGGGCACCGTCACCTTCAGCCACAAAGACCATACGGCGATGTTCGGCTGCAAGGAGTGCCATCCCAAGCGCTTCATCCCCGGCCCGGGGAACAAAAAATTCACCATGGCCGACATGGACAAGGGCGAGGCCTGCGGCGGATGCCACAACGGCGACATGGCCTTTTCGGTCAAATCCAACTGCGCGACCTGCCATAATAACCATGACATTGTCTTTAAAGAGGCCTCGGTGGGCAAGGTCACCTTCAGCCACAAAAACCATACGGCGATGTTCGGCTGCAAGGAGTGCCATCCCAAGCGCTTCATTCCCGGCCCGGGAAACAAAAAATTCACCATGGCCGAGATGGACAAGGGCGAGGCCTGCGGCGGATGCCACAACGGCGAGATGGCCTTTTCGGTCAAATCCAACTGCGCGACCTGCCATAATAACCACGACATCGTCTTCAAAGAGCCCTCGTTCGGCAAAGTCGTCTTCAGCCACAAAAACCATACGGCGATGTTCGGCTGCAAGGAGTGCCATCCCAAGCGCTTCATCCCCGGCCCGGGGAACAAAAAATTCACCATGGCCGACATGGACAAGGGCGAGGCCTGCGGCGGGTGCCACAACGGCGACATGGCCTTTTCGGTCAAATCCAACTGCGCGACCTGCCATAATAACCACGACATCGTCTTCAAAGAGCCCACCTTCGGCAAAGTCGTCTTCAGCCACAAGAACCACACGGCGATGTTCGGCTGCAAGGAGTGCCATCCCAAGCGCTTCATCCCCGGTCCGGGAAACAAAAAATTCACCATGGCCGAGATGGACAAGGGCGAGGCCTGTGGCGGATGCCACAACGGCGACATGGCCTTTTCGGTCAAGACCGACTGCGCCAGCTGCCACAACAATCACGCCATCACCTTCAAGGCCGGCTCGTTCGGCAAAGTCGTCTTCAGCCACAAAAACCATACGGCGATGTTCGGGTGCAAGGCGTGCCATCCCAAGCGCTTCATCGCCGGCCCGGGGAACAAAAAATTCACCATGGCCGACATGAACAAGGGCAAGGCCTGCGGCGGATGCCACAACGGCAAGATGGCCTTTTCTGTCAAATCCAACTGCGCGACCTGTCACAAGACCCAGGCGATCAAGTTCAAAGTCCCCTCGATGGGGACCGTCACCTTCAGCCACAAGAAACATACGGCGATGTTCGGGTGCAAGGCGTGCCATCCCAAGCGCTTCATTGCCGGCCCGGGTAACAAAACCTTCACCATGGCCGAGATGGACAAGGGCGAGGCCTGCGGCGGGTGTCACAACGGCAAGGTGGCTTTTTCGGTCAAATCCAACTGCACAACCTGTCACCCAAACCGCGACGTCGTCTTCAAAGAGCCCTCGTTCGGCAAAGTCGTCTTTCGCCATAACATCCATACGATCAAGTTCGGCTGCAGGGAGTGCCATCCCCAGCGCTTCCGCCTGCCCCCCGGAAAGAAAGCCTTCACCATGGCCGACATGGACAAAGGGGAAGCCTGCGGCGGATGCCACAACGGCAAGATGGTTTTTTCGGTCAAGACCGACTGCGTCCGCTGTCATAAAAACCACGACATCTTCTTCAAGGAACCCTCGATTGGCGTCGTCATCTTCAGGCACAAAGAGCACACCGCCATGTTCGGGTGCAAGGCGTGCCATCCCAAGCGCTTCATTGCCGGCCCGGGGAACAAAAAATTCACCATGGCCGACATGAACAAGGGGGAAGCCTGCGGCGGATGCCACAACGGCAAGACGGCATTTTCGGTCAAAGCCGATTGCGCGACCTGCCATCTGACCCATGACGTCGTCTTCAAGGACCACAGGATGGGCAACGTTACCTTCAGCCACAAAAAACATACGGCCATGTTCGGCTGCAAAGAGTGCCATCCCAAATTATTCATCCCCGGCCCGGGAAACAAGGATTTCACCATGGCGCAGATGTATAAGGGGAAAGCCTGCGGGAGCTGCCATGATGGGAAAACGGCATTCACCGTCAAGGAACGTTGTGCCAGATGCCATAAGAAATAGGAACCCCTGAGGAGGACCGCATCTTTGGCGCCTGTTTGAGAGTTGGATGAACAGCGGCTCTCCATTTAGGGTAAAGTACAGAGGTGCAGGCTTCTTTTTCGCACAATAAAAATCGGACCAGCTCTTCCATTGTTCACAGTGCTTTCCGGCTCTCGATTCGAGCCTGTGAATTATGGCGGGCTGGTCCTTTTTATTTTTCGAATCGAAAGTCCTTTCCAGCCCGGACGTTTCTCAATCGTGGCTGCGCGGCGATTTCGAGGTTGACGCACCCAGGCGCGGCCGCTACACTTGGTAACACGATTTTTATTTGTGTAGCACGAATTTCTACCCGGAGCGCCGCCATGCACATCCCCGACGGGTACCTGAGCCCCTCAACCTGTTTCGCCTTCGGCGCCGCGATGCTCCCTGTCTGGGCGACGGCGGGGCGCAAGGTCAAGGCGCGTCTCCGGTCCCGCCACGTTCCGCTGATGGCCGTTGGGGCCGCCTTTTCTTTCACCATCATGCTGTACAATATCCCCGTTCCCGGCGGTACCACCGCCCACGCCGTGGGAGGGGCGCTGCTGGCGGTGGTCCTGGGGCCCTGGGCGGCGTCGGTCTGTATTACCATCGCCCTGGCCATCCAGGCGCTGCTATTCGGCGACGGGGGGATTCTGAGCTTCGGAGCCAACTGTTTCACCATGGCCTTCGTGCTGCCCTTCGTCGCCTGGGGAACCTACCGCCTCATTGCCGTCCGGAGCGAACTGCACTCGGCGCGGCGCTGGATCGGCGCGGCGCTCGGCGGGTATCTCGGCCTCAATGCCGCCGCCCTGGTGGCCGCGATGGCCCTCGGCCTGCAGCCGCTTCTCTTTCATTCCGCTGCCGGCACCCCTCTGTACTGCCCCTATCCGCTCAGGATGGCCGTGCCGGCCATGATGGTCGGCCACCTGACCCTTGCCGGACCGCTCGAGGGCATCGTCACGGCGCTGGTGGTGCGCTACCTGCAGGCGAGCGATGTCGATCTGCTCGATCTCTACGGTCACACCGCGACGTCGGCGTTCGAACCAACGCCGCGCAGCCGCAAGCTGTGGTGGGGAACGGCTGCCTTGATTCTGCTCTCTCCGCTGGGCCTGCTCGCCCGGGGGACGGCCTGGGGGGAGTGGGGCGCCGGCGAGCTGGGCAGGCTGGTCGGTTTCGTGCCCGCAGGGCTGGAGCGGCTCTCCGGAAGCTGGTCCCATGCCCTCTTTCCCGATTATTCCCTGTCCGCCGCTTTCGGCGGAACTTGGCCGTCGTCAGTCATCTACATTCTGTGCGCCCTGGTCGGTGTGGGAAGTGTGGCTGGGCTGACGGCTCTGCTCGGACGTTTGCAGGGCGCCGAAAATTCCCCGCAGTCGGCTGATGGGACGAAGTCGGACCGATGAGCGAACGCCCCGTCCCCCTTCCCGATTGGCTCGACGAGGTCCCCCCGGCCGGGGAGTGGCCCCAGAAGGGCCGTCGCCCCCGCCGAGGTTTTCTGGAAAAGTCGCTGGGGGAGTTTGCCGAAGCCCTGCGCGACGAAGTTTTTTCCGAACAGCTCGCCCGGCGGCCCGGGCTTCTGCAGCGGGTGGACCCGCGGGTGAAGCTGCTCTCGGTGCTGGCGTTGATCGTCGTTGCCGCCTCGCTCCGCCACCTCGTTCCCCTGCTGCTGCTCAATCTCTGGCTTTTCTGGCTGGCCCATGCCAGCCGCGTGCCCCTGCGGATCTTCGCCAGGCGGGTCTGGATCGTCGTTCCCCTGTTTACAGCCGTGGTGGTCTTTCCCGTCCTGTTCAACGTCGTGCGCCCCGGCGATCCCCTGCTCGTTCTGTTTCATTTTGCCCACGCCCCGCACGTCGGCAGCTGGACCCTGCCCGCCGAGGTGGCCATCACCCGCCAGGGGGCGACTTCGGCGGCGTTGCTGGTACTGCGGGTGGGCGCCTCGGTTTCTCTCGCCGTCCTTCTCACCCTCACCACCCGCTGGCCGGACCTGCTCAAGGCGTTGAGGGCTCTGCGCATTCCCGGGGTGTTTCTCGCCGTGCTGGAGATGGCCTACCGCTATGTTTTCTTGCTGCTGCAGGTCAGTGCGGAAATGTTCACCGCCCGCAAGAGCCGGATGGTCGGCCGCGGCACCTCCCGGGAACAGCGCCGCTTCGTCGCGACGGCCATGGGGAGCCTTTGGGGGCGAACCCAGGCCACCAGCGAGGAAGTCCACCGCGCCATGCTATCGCGCGGCTACTCCGGCGAGCCCCGCAGCCTGGCCCGCTTTCGTCTGCGCGCCAGCGACGGGGTGTGGGGTATGATCGTTTTACTGATCAGTGCTTTTCTGCTCGGAGGAAACCATGTGCTTGGCTGAATCGGCGGCCGCTCCTCTCTTTCGCCTGGAGGGGGTGACCTACCGCTACCCCGGAGGGGCGACGGGCGTGCAGGGGATCGACCTGACCATCGAGGCGGGTCAGCGGGTGGTCCTGCTCGGCGCCAACGGCTGCGGCAAGTCGACCCTGCTGCGAGTGCTCGACGGCCTGCTCTTTCCCCAGCAGGGGACGGTGCGGGCCTTTGGCGCCCCCCTCACCGAAGGGGAGTTGGCCGATGCAGAAGTCAACGCCTTTTTCCGCCGCCGGGTCGGGCTGGTCTTTCAGAACGCCGAAGCCCAGCTCTTCTCCTCCAGCGTCTGGGAGGAGCTCGCCTTCGGACCTCTGCATATGGGACTGGCCGAGGGGGACGTGCGCCGGCGGGTCGCCGAGGTGCTGGACCTGGTGGGCCTGCAGGGGCTGCAGGAGCGGCCCCCCTTCCGGCTCAGCGGTGGTGAGAAGCGCAAGGTGGCCCTCGCCGCGGTGCTCGCCGTCAACCCCTCCGTCCTTTTGCTCGATGAGCCGACCACCGGCCTCGACCCGCGCACCCAGCGCTGGCTCGTCGATATTCTCGCCGAGCTCGGCGGGGCGGGAAAAACCCTCGTTACCGCCACCCACGATCTGGATGTAGTGGAAGAGATTGCCGACCGGGTAGTGGTCTTCGACGAAGAGCACCGCCTGGTGGCCGACGGCCCTCCCCGACAGATTCTTCGCGACAAAGATCTTCTCCTTCAGGTAAACCTCATCGACCCCCGTTTTCATCCCCATGCCCACGGCGGCGGGCACCGCCACTACCACAGCCACAGCTGATCGGCTGCAACGCATTTGCGTCGCCCGGCAAAAGAGCCTCCCGCCCGAGGGGCGGTTGGTCCGGTTGCTGGAAACGTGATGGCATGTGTTTTGCTTGGTATAACGGTATTGCTAATGAGTTGTGGGCCATCGGTTTCGCCGATCAGCTTTCGCCCTGCCGGATTGTCGAAAAAAACTTGCTTGATACCGGGATCAACATGTTTCGTTTCACTTAACATAGTATTATATCGTGAAAATCCCTCTTTCCCCCGCTGTTTTGTGCCCTGCTTTTTGAGGCTCAGCAAGCGATAAGAGAGGGGTTGAACCGCTGTTTGAAAAGGAGTGCACTCAATGAAAATCGGTTTCCAATTGGGAGGAATCATCGCAATTGGCGTGATTTTGTTGGCCTTTGTGGGGGGCATCGGGATTTTTGAGCTCCACAACGTCCAATCCGGGTATCAGGTGGATGTGGGGGCGGAAAATCAATGCAAGATCCTGGCGATGGGAATCGGCCGCCAGACGTTGGAGACAACCCGCGACCAGGAATCCTTTTTATTGAATCATGACCGGTCCTTGGTCAAAAAGGTCGGAAATTCCCTGGCCCGTGCCAAAAAAATGGCAGCCGAACTTGCCAACCGCACTTCGAGTGCCGCCGTGCGCGGCAAGCTTAAGCAGGTCGATCGGCTTCTCGACGGCTACCGGGACAGTTTCGACGCCCTCGCCCAGGCGTCCGAAGAGCGGGGGCTGAGCCAGAAGGAGGGGCTGCTCGGGCAGTTTCGCAAGACCGGCGGGGAACTGCGGACGATCATGATGCAGTACGATACCGACATGATCCAGATCCGTTTTCTGGAAATGCGACAGTACGAAAAGGACATTTTTCTCCATCTTCACAATCCGCCGAAGCGCGATTTGTATCTCGGACGTTTCATGGCGGCCCGCGGTGCCTTTTCCATGATGATCGACAAAAGTACCCTGGGCGACGATCTGAAACAGAACCTGAAGGTCTTCGGTATGGACTATGCCGGCGCTCTCAACGACTATACCGGTGCCATCGATGCCGGGCGCAAGGCGAAGCCGGACAAGATCTTCGCGGCGGCAAAGAAGTTGGAAAAAGCCATTCTCAACCACAACCTGCGGTTGGGGAAGACGCTGTACCTGACCCTGAGAGTGGCGGAAAAGAACTACCTTCTGACCCAATCGGCGACTTACGCCGACGCAGTGAAGTCATTGCTCGATAAACTGGAGCTGCAGGTCGGAATTGCCCCCATTCCCTTCGACGTCGGGCAACAGGTCCTGGGCCTTCTGAAAGAGTACCGGCAGGATTTCGACTCCCTGGTGGCGAAAGATCAGCAGATCGCGACCCTGCGGCAGGAGCTGAGCAAGAAAGCCGGCCAAGTCATGAACTTGGCATCGGAAACCAGCCGTCAGGCGGAAAAAGCCTCTCAGCAGCAGATCGCCCGGATTTCCGGCAAGACCCGATCGTCTATTGTTTTGATGGCGATTTTCAGCCTGTTGAGCCTGGTGGTCGGAACCGTGGCAGGCATTCTTTTCACCCGGCGGCTTTCCAGACCGATCGCCCAGACCGTGACCATGATCCAGGAGATGGAGCAGGGACGGCTCGATCGGAGGCTGCGGCTAGAGCGCCGGGACGAGATTGGCCAGATGGCGCGGACCATGGATGCCTTCGCTGAAAGTCTCCAGCATGAAGTGGTGGATGTGCTGCAACAGCTGGCGCAAGGCGAGATGACCTTTGCCGTTGAGCCCAAAAACGACGAGGATACGGTGCGGGGCGCCCTGAAAAAGGTTGGGGACGATCTGAATGCTCTGCTGGAGCAGATCAGGAATCTGGGCGTTCGGATCGATGCCGGGGCCGTTCAGGTGGCCGATGCGGCCCAGTCTCTCTCCCAGGGGGCGACGGAATCCGCCGCCTCCCTGGAACAGATTTCCGCCTCCATGACGACCATCTCGAGCCAGACCAGGTCCAATGCCGAAAGCGCCAAACAGGCCAATCAGTTGTCAGCCGAGGCGAAAGAAGCTGCCGAGAACGGGTCCCTGCAGATGAACGAGATGACGGCTTCGATGGATGAAATCCATCGGGCCGGAGGGGATATCTCCAAGATCATCCAGACGATCGACGAAATCGCCTTTCAGACCAATTTGCTGGCCCTCAATGCGGCCGTCGAGGCCGCCAGGGCGGGCCAACACGGCAAGGGATTCGCCGTGGTGGCGGAAGAAGTACGCAACCTGGCAGCCCGCAGCGCGCGCGCCGCCGGGGAAACCGCGGAACTGATCAAAAGCACTGTGGAGAAAACCGAGCGCGGCACTGAAATCGCCAACCGAACCTCCAAGGCCTTGTCGGACATCGTCAGCCGGGTTACCAAAACCAGCGATCTGGTGGCTGAAATCGCCGCCTCTTCCAGCGAGCAGGCGGAAGGCATCAGCCAGATTACCACCGGGCTGGACCAGATCGACCAGGTGACCCAACAGAATACCGCTCACAGCGAGGAGAGCGCCGCCGCAGCGCAAGAGCTGTCCAACCAGGCGAGCAAATTGAACAACCTCCTCTCGCGCTTCCACCTTCGTCAGCAGGGGGAAGTGCGCGCCACAGCCGTCCTCTCTCTCGCGGAGGAAGGCAGGCAACCGCAGGCGCTGCCGGATGCCGGGTGGGAAGACTTCGATTGAGGTGCGCCGGCTCCGAAACCCATTCAAGGCGGCCGCTCGGCCGCCTTTTTTTTTAGGGCTGCCATTCCCGTCTCACCTCCCGGTTGTGGTGGGGGAGCGGAATAGGGCGGACGGGTTCCGTTTTCTTCAGGGGGCAAGCGCCTCGATCGATCCGCCGACCTTTCCTTGGACACCCAAACTCGCTCCCCTCACAGCGGGGAGGCCGCCTCTGCGGGCTCGGCGGCGAGAAGACGCAGTTCGCGCAGCAGGAAAACCCCGATCAGCAAGGTGGAGGCTCCGTCGGCGATCGGTGCGGCGTACCAGATGCCCGTCAGTCCGAAAAACAGGGGCAGGATCAGCACCAGGGGAATCAGGATCACCCCCTGGCGGCAGAGGGTGAGCAGCATCGCCACGCGGGCCCGGCCGACGGCCTGGAAATAATTGGTCCCCACCATCTGGATGCCGAAAAGAGGCAGCATCAGCAGAAAGATCCGGATGGCCCGCGACCCCATGACCGCCAGTGCCTGATCATCGGGGCTGAAGAGGTGGAAAATCGCTGCCGGCTGCAGTTCGATGGCAAGGTAGCACAGAACGACCACCGCGGATGCGACGGCTAAAGCCGTTTTGAGCACCTGGCGGACCCGGTTGTATTGCAGCGCCCCGTAGTTGAAACTGAGGATCGGCTGGGCCCCCTGGTTGAGGCCGATGAGCGGCATGCGGACCAGCATCTGGACGCTGAAGATCACCCCCATGACGGAGAGGGCGACGTTGCCTCCGTACGTGGACAGGCGGTTGTTCAGAACGGCGATGATGGCGCTGGCGCCGACGATCATGGCGAAGGGCGGCGCGCCGATCGTTATGATCTGCCGGACCAGGGCCGGGCGCAGCCGCAGGAAGGCGCGGCGCAGTTTGAGAAGGCTGCGACCCCCGAGAAAGTAGTGCAGAACCCACAGGGCCGCCACGCCCTGGGCCAGCACGGTGGCGAGAGCCGCCCCGCGAACGCCGAGATGGAGGCCGAAGATGAAAATGGGGTCGAGCACGATGTTGAGGCCGGAGCCGAAAAACATGGTCCACATCGCCGTGCGGGGATTGCCTTCGCCGCGGATGAAGTTGCTCATGCCCAGCGCGATCAGCTGCAGCGGCATGCCGAGCAGGATGATGGCGAGGTACTGGCGGGCCATGGGGAGAATCGCGTCGCTGGCGCCGAAGAGGGTCAGCAGCGGCGCGAGGCCGAGCAGCCCGAGGCCGATGAAGGCGACGGAGAGTACGAGGTAGAGGGAGAAGGAGTTGCCGAGGACTTCCTCGGCTTCTTCGGGGTGCTTCTGGCCGAGACGGATGCCCATCAGGGTGTTGCCGCCGCGAGAGATCAGCATGCCGAAGGCCATCATGATCATCATGACGGGAAAGCAGACGGAGATGGCGGCGATGCCGAGGGCTCCCACCTGGTGGCCGACAAAGATACGATCGACCACGTTGTAGAGGCCGTTCACCAGGGTGCCGATGACCGCCGGAACGGAAAAGTGGGCGAGCAGCGGCCCGATCGGCTCCGTTCCCATCCGCTCCGATTGATGTGCTTTCAAAGGTTTCATTCTGCTTTTTCGGTAATTAGTCCGCCAGTCCGTTTCTCGATGAAAGTTGCGGATTTTACGTCCAATACCAGTTACCGTGGGTACCGTGAAGCACTGCCCCGATCACCTAGCGTCGCCACGAAGCTCTGTCCACGTCTTTCCCACGATCCCTCCAGAAGCGTCCGAATCCAGGCGACAGAAATGCCTCCCGGCAGGGGCCGCCCTTTTCTTTGCATCCTTTCTTTTGGGCGGAATAAAAAGAAAGGATGGCGGGGTGCGGGGCGCGGCGCCCGCGGTCTTGAGAAGTTTGCTTTTCGGATTCTGGAGAATGAGTCCTGTTTCAGAGAAAAATCCAAATGCTCAAAGTCGCCGGTCCCGGCCGGCGGCCAGCTTGAAGCTGGTTTCCTTTTTCCGGGCAGAGGGGGGGCTGAAAGCCAAAGGCGTAGATGCAAAGGGGCAGACCCAAGGTCTGCCCCTTTGTCGGTTTCGAGCGTATCCGAACCGAAACCTCAGGAGACTGCCGTCTCGGTCTCGGCCGGAAGAGCCTCTTCAACAGTGTGCTTGGCGTGATCGGTCGCCAGCAACATGTACATCGCCGGCACGACGAAGAGGGTGAAGAGGGTGCCGATGGAGAGCCCGGTGGCAATCACCAGCCCCATGTTGAAACGGCTGACCGCGCCGGCGCCGGTGGCGATGATCAGAGGCATCACCCCGAGAACCATGGCGGCGGTGGTCATCAGGATCGGCCGCAGCCGGATCGCCGCCGCCGTCTCGATCGCCTCGCGCTTGCTGTTCCCCTCTTTCTGCAGGTTGTTGGCGAACTCGACGATCAGGATGCCGTGCTTGCTGATCAGGCCGATCAGAGTCACCAGGCCGACCTCGGTGTAGATGTTGAGGCTCGCGCCGCCGACACCGAGGCTGATGAAAATCAGCGCCCCGCAGATCGACATCGGTACGGTGATCAGGATGATGATCGGATCGCGAAAGCTCTCGAACTGGGCTGCCAGGGCCAGAAAGATGATGATCAGTGCGAAGAAGAAGGTGACCAGCAGGGCACTCGATTCCTGTACGAACTGCCGGGACTGGCCGGCGTAACCGATCGAATACCCCTGCGGCAGCGTTCTGTCGGCGAGGTTTTTCAGATAGGTCAGCGCCTGTCCCTGGGTGACGCCGGGGAAGGCCACTCCCGAGATGGTCGCCGCGTTCTGCTGCTGGAAGTGGTTGAGCGATTCGGGCACGGTCTTCGTTTCGATATGGGCCACGGTCGACAGCGGTACCGTACCGCCGCTCGCGGTGTGGATATAGTAGTTATTGAGCTGTCCGGTGTTGAGCCGGAAGCGCTGCTGCACCTGGGGAATCACCTTGTAGGAGCGGCCGTCGAGGCTGAAATAGTTGACGTATCCACCGCCCAGCATGGTGCCCAGGTCGTTGCCGACATCGCGCATCGAAAGGCCCAGCTGGGCGGTCAGATTGCGGTCGAGGACCACCTTCGACTGGGGCAGATCGTATTTGAGATCGCTGTCGAGGAACATGAACATGCCGCTTTTCTGGGCCGTCTGCATGAACTTGCTGGCCACCTGGTGCAGTCGCTGGAACGGATCGGTGGTCTGGATGACGAACTGAATCGGCAGGCCGCGGCTCCCCGGCAGGGGCGGCGGCTGGAAGGCGACCACCCGGACCCCGGGAATGTGGCTGAGTTCCTGCTGGATGACCGGCTGTAGCTGGCTGGCGGTCTTCTCCCGCTGGTCCCAGGGTTTGAGCACCATCCCGGCGATGGAGCTGCCGGGCATGTCGAGCTGGAAGACATGGTCCGTCTGAGGATGTTTGGCGAAGTCCTCGTACACCGCGTGAGAATAGAGCTGCTTCTGTTGCAGGGTGGCGTTCGGGGCCGCCGTCGAGGCGGTGATGATGACCCCCTGGTCTTCCTGGGGGGCCAGTTCCGACTTCGCTCCGGCATACAGAAAATAGATGCTGCCGAGCACGATCAGGGCGAAGACGATGGTTACCGGGAAGGTGTTGAGGGTGCCATGCAGCAGGCGCTGGTAGCGCTGATGCAGGGCATCGAAGCGCCGGTCGAGGTAGGCGACGAACTTCGCCTGCCACCCCTTCGGATTGGGATCGTGGGGCTTGAGAAAGCGCGAGCACATCATCGGCGAGAGGGTCAGGGCAACGATCCCCGAGATGGTAACCGCACCGACCAGGGTAAAGGCGAATTCCGTGAAGAGGGCGCCGGTCAGTCCTCCCATGAAGCCGATGGGGATGTAGACGGCGATCAGCACCACGGTCATGACGATGATCGGATTGGCCAGTTCGCGGGCGCCGACGATGGCCGCCTCCATCGGCTTCAGACCCTCTTCGAGGTGTCGGTTGACGTTCTCGACGATGATGATCGCGTCATCGACCACCAGCCCGATGGCAAGCACCAGGGCGAGGAGGGTCAGCAGGTTGATGGAGAAGCCGAACATCAGCATGATGGTGAAGGCGCCGATCAGCGACAGCGGGATAGCGATGGTCGGAATCAGCACCGAGCGCAGCGAACCGAGAAAGGCGAAGACCACGAAGGTGACGATCAGCAGCGCTTCGGCCAGGGTGTGCTCGACCTCGGTGATGGAACTGTCGACGAATTTGGTGGAATCGTAGACGATCTTGCCGCTTAGTCCCTCGGGCAGCTGTTGCTGGATATGCGGGAAAACGGTGCGGACCCGTTTGATGACATCGAGAAGGTTGGCCGACGGGGCCACCTGGATGCCGATGTAGACCGCCTTTTTGCCGTCGAAGGCCACCTGGGAGTCGTAATCTTCAGATCCGAGGGTCACCTTCGCCACGTCCCCAAGGCGCACAACCGCGCCGTCCTGCTGTTTGAGGATCAGGTTGCGGAACTCGTCGAGGGAGTGGAGGCTGGTCGAGGCCGTCAGGTTGACCTCCACCATCTGCCCCTTGGTGCTGCCCACCGCCGAGAGATAGTCGTTGTTTCCCAGCGCCGTCCAGACGTCGGAGGCGGTGAGGCCGTGGGCAGCGAGCTTTTTGGGGTTGAGCCAGGCGCGCAGGGCAAAATGCTTGGCGCCGAGAATTTCCGCCGTCTGCACCCCGTCGACCGCCTGCAGCTTCGGCTGCACGACGCGGGTCAAGTAATCGGTAATTTTGTTCGATTCGAGAACCGGACTCGAAAAGCCGAGGTACATGGCGTCGATCGTCTGCCCGACCTTGACGCTCATCACCGGTTGCTGGGCGTCGGGCGGCAGCTGGTTGCGCACGGCACTGACCTTGGTGCTGATCTCCGTGAGGGCCTTGTCGGGATCGTAATTGAGCCGCAGGTTGGCGGTAATCGTGCTCAGCCCCTGGGTGCTGGTCGAGGTCATGTAGTCGATGCCGTTCGCCTGGGCAATGGAATTTTCCAGGGGCGTGGTGATAAAGCCCGCCACCACGTCGGCATCGGCGCCGGTATAGGCTGTGGTGACAGTGACCACGGCGTTTTCCGTGCGCGGAAACTGCAGAACGGGCAGCAGCCCCATGGAGCGCAGGCCGAGCACCAGTATGAAGAGGCTCAGCACCGTCGCCAATACCGGCCGGCGGATAAAAATGTCCGTGAATTTCATCTATGACTCCCGCTTACTGGTCCGTGGGGTTCGGCGCCGGATTGTTGGTCGGCTGGATGGAGTTGTTGACGACCACCGGAATTCCGTTACGCAGTTTCATCTGTCCCGAGGTCACCACGACATCGCCCGGTTCGACCCCTTTGAGAATGGCAATCTGGTCCCCCCGGGTATCGCCGGTGGTCACGAATTTCTGCTCGGCGACCAGTTTCGGCTTGCTGGCTGCGTTCTGCCCCTGTTTTTTGACCAGGAAGACCGTGTTGCCGTAGGGGTTGAAGCTGATGGCCGTTTGCGGCAGGGTGACGTGGCGCTGCGGGGCGCCGATCTGGATATCGGTGGTTGCGAACATCCCGGGCAGCAGCTGGTGCTTGGGATTATGAACCCTGGCGCGGATCTCGACGTTGCGGGTGCTCAGATCGATCTTGGGGTTGATGGCGGCGACCTCTCCGCGGAAGGTCCGGTCGGGAAAGGCATCCGTCTTTACCGTGACCTTGTCGCCGACCGTGATCTGCTGGATCGATTTCTGCGGCAGGTAGAAATCGACGAAGATCGGGTCGAGGGCCTGCAGGGTGACGATCTTGGCGCCGGGGTTGAGATACTGGCCGAGATCGACGTCCCGGATGCCGAGACGACCGGCAAAAGGAGCCCGCATCGATTTCTTGGCGATCAGCGCCTGCTGTTCGGCGACCTGCGCCCGGGCGCTCTTCAGATTGGCCGTGTCGGTGTCGAGGGTGGCCTGGCTGATCGCCTTTTCCTTGAACTGCTGCTGATCCCGCCGGAAGGTCTGTTCCGTCAGGGCCGCCGCCGCTTGGAGCGACTGGAGCTTGGCCAGATCGGTTCGGGCGTCGAGAGTCAGCAGCAGGGTGCCGGCTTTCACCTCTTCCCCCGAATGAAAGTGGATGCCCGAAACGGTTCCACTGACCTCCGGAGCCAGATCGACGCCGTGCACCGCCTTCAGCGTGCCGACGGCCTCCACTTGCGGTTGCCAGCTCTTTTCGGTCGCTTCGATGGTGGAGACGGTTTGCGCCGGAATCCCGCGCGCCGCCATGAATTTTTTGATCATGCGTCCCTTGAACGCCTGAAAACCGAAAATTCCGCCGAAGAGCACTCCGGCCAGGATCAGCATGATGATCATACGCTTGGTCATGAGAAGCCTCGTTCCAATAGATAAATGGGCCGTCCTTGCGGCCGGTCAGTTGCTTGTCGCCGCCGATGCCGTCTGAACTTCGTCGGGCCGTTGCCACCAGCCGCCGCCGAGGGCCTGAAAGAGGGCTGCGGTATCGGCATACCGCTGGGCCTGGGTGCTGACCAGGCGGATGCGGGCCTGCAGGTAATCGCGCTGGGCCACCAGCAGCTGGAGATAACTCACCGCGCCGAGTCCGAACTGTTTTTGCGTCAGGTCGAAATTTGTTTTTGCCGCGGTTTCGGCATCGGCCTGGGCGCGCAGCGCCATCGCATCCGTGTCGAGCGCCCGCAGCACATCGGCGACGTTCTGGAAGGCCTGCAGCACCGTCTGGCGGTATTGGGCCGCTGCCTGCTGATAGGCGGCCACGGCCGCTCGGCGTTTGGCCGTGAGTTCTCCGCCATGGAAGATCGGCTGCAACAGCCCGGCTCCCAGGCTCCAGATGACGTCCTGCCCCTTGAACAGATCGCCGACCCCGGTGGACTCGACCCCGTAACTGCCGCTCAGGGTGATCTTCGGATAGAGGTTTGCCGTTGCCACGCCGACCCCGGCACTGGCCTGGTGAAGCAGGGCTTCGCTGGCGCGGATGTCGGGACGCTGCCGGACCAGCGCCGATGGGAGGCTGACGGGAAGCACCTCGCGGCAGCTGCAGGGTGTCCAGTTTGAAGGTCGGCACCTCTCCCTGTCCCGGCAACCGGCCCGCGAGCGCCGCCAGGGCATGGCGGGTGAAGGCGAGTTGCTTTTCGAGCGGCGGCAGGGTGGCGCGGGTCTGAGCGAGCTCCGATTGCTGCGAGAGCACCGAGGCCTGGGGAACCGCCCCCAGTTCGAATTGCCTTTTCACCAGCGCCAGCTGTTTGCGCTCGGCCGTCAGCATGTCGTGGGTGGCGGCGATCTGGGCGCGAAGCGAGGCTTCCTGGATGGCGGTGGTCGTCAGGTTCGAGGTCAGCGTCAGATAGGCCGCCTGGTACTGAAAGCGCTGGTAATCGACCTGGGCGGCCAGGCCTTCGAGCTGCCGCCGCGAGGCGCCGAACAGGTCGAGGGTGTAGGAGACGTTGACCGAGGCATCAAGCAGGCTGAACTCCTGGCTCGATCCGCCGAAGGAAGCGCCGGAGATGCGCTGGCGGGTGGCCCGCAGGCCGGCATCGACGCTGGGGTAGAGCAGGGTGCCGCCCGCCGCCCGAAGATTCTCCCGCGCTTCGCTCAGGGCGGCCTTGGCTGCGCTGAGCGACGGGTTCTCCTTCAGCCCCTGTTTGATCAGCGCATCGAGAGCGGGGGAGCGAAACAGTGTCCACCACTGGGAAGCGAGCTCCCGGGTAAAGGAGAAGCGCTGGGGGGCGCCCCCCTCGACCGAGGCGCTCGCCGTCTCCTGCGGGAGAGGCGAGGCGGTGTAGGCCTTGACGGCGGGGGCCGCCGGCGACCGGAAATTGGGGCCGACCATGCACCCGGCGAGGGTGGTGGCCGTGATGCCGGCCACCAACAGACGGAAAACATACCATTTCATCGTTCTGTAATCCTGTCGTGTTGGACAGTGGGCGGGACCGAACACCGTGGCTCGAGACCGCCCATCAGCGTCTGAATCGAATCTTTTATCCGTTGTCGAACCGCTTCCGGGCCCATCTCCCGGGCGAGAAAATGATCGAACATGGCGGCATTGAAACCGCTCGCCAGCAGCAGTTCCGCCGCTGAATGAGGAATGACCTCCGCCGCCACCCGCCCCAGTCGCTGTTCGGCCTGCAGGTACGCGGCGAGAACGTCGACCGAACAGCGGGGTCCGATGCAGCGCTCCCGCAGGATCTCCCGGGTACGGGCCAACAGCTGGTGATCGGCGAGCAGCGAGCCAACGATGGGGGCGACCCAGAACTGGAAGGTAAAGGCGGCCCGCAGCATCTGTTCCAGATTCTCCCGTACGCTCCCCTGTCCAACCTGTAGAGGCAGGTTCTCCAGAACTTCTCGAAAATCGCCCATGCTGTGTTCGACCACTGCATGGAGCAATCCGGCCTTGTCGCCGAAATGGTGGTAGAGGGCGCCTTCCGCGACACCGGCCTCCCGGGCGATCTCCCGAGTGGTCACCCGGGCAAGTCCGTCCCGTCGCAAGAGGAGCTCAGTCGCCCGGATCAGTTTTTGGCTGGTTGTGGTCATCGGTTATCGCTTGTCTCGGGAAGGTGCTCCGTTGCGGGGAAACGCCCCTATTCCTTCCACGGAAGGTGGCGAAAAAAAAGGATTCTTGAACAGTTGCTCAAGAATCCTAAACGATCGCTCAAGGGGAAGTCAAGGGATTAATCGAAGGGGGAGCGGACGCGGTCCCTTCCGTAGAATTCCGGGCAGTTAGGTCGGAGTTTTTCTTATTCGGGGGTGGCCGGCGCCGTGCCGAACATCGTGGCGAATTGCAGCAACTGCTGCAGATCGACACCACTTTCCTTGAGGATGCCGAGCATGACGGGAAAGAGCTGCATCAAGAAGGACGGATCCTGCATGGCGTCCTTGGTCAGGGGAGGAAGGGTTTCGAGAATGAAGCTCTTTTTTTCCTCGGGATCAAGGGCCAGGACGGCTGTTTTCAGTTCCTCAACGCTCATAAATGCTCCAAATACTCCAGGTTAAAGGTTAAATGTTAAAGGTTAAAGGTTGAATGTTGAATGTTGAAGTTGGAAGGTTGAAGGTTGAAGGTTGAAGGTTGAAGGTTGAAGGTTCGAAGGTTCGAGGCCCAGGGGTTGGATTTTCCAGGGCTTCTGGCCTAGGGCCTCGTCCCTCCTCCTTAATCGCCGAAGGCGACCTGGTAAACATCGTCGTAGGTTCGGGCGAATCGCACGGTGAGGCCTTCACGCAGGTAGTCGGGAAGGTCCTCGAAGTCCTTGCGGTTTTCCTCCGGAAAGATGAGAGTTTTGAGTCCCGCGCGGCGGGCGGCGATGGTCTTTTCCTTGACGCCGCCGATCGGCAGCACCCGGCCGGTCAGGGTCAGCTCGCCGGTCATGCCAAGCTTGTCGAGCACCGGTTTTCCAGTAATCATCGACAGCAGAGCGCTGGTCATGGTGACGCCGGCCGAGGGGCCGTCCTTGGGGGTGGCGCCAGCGGGGACGTGAAGATGGACGAAATGGGTATCGAAGAAGTCCTCCGGGGCCCCGTATTTTATCAGGTGGGCCATGACGTAGGAATAGGCAATTTCCGAGCTCTCCACCATCACGTTGCCCAGTTGGCCGGTCTGCTTGAACCCCTTGTTCTTGCTCGGCATGGCGGTCGCCTCGATCTGCAGGGTGGCGCCGCCCATGCTGGTCCAGGCCAGACCCGTGACCACCCCGGGGACCCTTTCGAAGACCTCTTCCTTGGTGAAGACCGGTTTGCCGAGGTATTTTTCCAGATCCCGCTTGTGAATGACGATTTTCTCCGTCCGGCCGTTGGCGAACTCCAGGGCCGCCTTACGCATGATCTTTTTGATCCGGTTTTCCAGGCCGCGTACGCCTGCTTCCCGGGCATAGGCGTCGATGATCGCCTCCAGGGCATCTTTGCGGATCGTGATCCGGTTTTTTTGCAACCCGTGGTTTTTCAACGCCTTGGGAATGAGGTAGCGTCGGGCGATTTCGACCTTTTCCTCCAGAATATAGCCCGACAGGCGGATCACTTCCGTGCGGTCGAGCAGGGGCGCGGGGATGGTGTCGAGCTGGTTGGCGGTGGCGATGAACAGCACGTTGGAGAGATCGAAGGGGACGTCCAGGTAGTGATCCCGGAAGGTGCCGTTCTGCTCTGGGTCGAGGACCTCGAGCAGGGCCGAGGCCGGATCGCCCTGGAAGGAGGCGCCGATTTTGTCGATTTCGTCGAGCATCAGCACCGGGTTGGCTGTTGCGGCGCTCTTCATGGCCTGGATGAACTTGCCGGGCATGGCGCCGATGTAGGTACGTCGGTGCCCCTTGATTTCGGCTTCGTCTCGCATCCCGCCCAGGGAAAAGCGGTAAAAGGCGCGTCCCAGCGCCCGGGCAATGCTCCGCCCGACGGAGGTCTTGCCCACCCCGGGCGGACCGACCAGGCAGAGGATCGATCCGGAGATGTCCCCCTTCATCTTGCCAACGGCGATGAACTCCAGAATCCGCTCCTTGACATCCGGCAGCCCGAAATGGTCCCGGTCAAGCACCCGGCGGGCCTTTTCCAGATCATAGGAGTCGCGGCTGAATTTACCCCAGGGCAGGACGGTCAGCCAGTCGAGATAGTTGCGGGTGACGGTGTATTCGGGGGAGGCGGGCTCGAGCAGTTTGAGCTTTTCCAGCTCCTCGTCAACCGTGCGCTGAGTCTCGATGGGGAGCTTCAGGCCCTTGAGGCGTCCCTGAAATTTTTCAACCTCGGCGGTCTTCCCCTCCTTCTCCAGCCCGAGTTCCTTTTTGATCGCCTTGAGCTGCTCCTTGAGAAAGAACTCCCTCTGCTGGGCGGAGACCTTCTCTTCAATCTGTTTGGAGATTTTGGTCTGCAGCCGGGAAACCTCCAGCTCTTTTTTCAGGATCACCAGCACCCGGTCGATGCGCCGGCGCACGTCGAAGGTTTCGAGGATCTGCTGCAGTTGCTGGCCGTCGGCGGAACTCAGGTTGGCGGCGAAATCGGCCAGGCGCCCCGGGTCATCCATGCTGGAGCGATTGAGAAAGAGCTTGATCTCCTCCGAATAGAGGGGGTTGATCTGCACCAGTTCCTTCAGGGCCGAGATGATCGCCATGGAGTAGGCCTTGAGTTCGGGGTTGACCGAGAGTTCGGCCCCGAAACGGTACCTGACCCGGGCAAAGAGGCCCTTTTTGCCCGCGGTCCATTCCTCGACGGAAAAGCGCTCCAGGCAGTTGAACAGAATATGGGTGCTTTCCTCATCCTCATGGAGCACCTTCAGGATTTTACCGGCCACTCCGACCTGATGCAGGTTTTCGGGGATGTCTTTGCCCTCGAGATCTCTGACCAGGATCAGTCCCAGGGCCTGGGACTGGGTATCCATTGCCTGCTTGACGGCGGCGATTTTCTCGGCGTCACTGATGGCCAGGGGAATGAGAAGCCCCGGAAAGGCAGGCCGGGGGCGAAGGGGAATGATCGGCAGGGCGGGCGGAAGAAGCTCCGAAGCAAGCACCAGGCTTCCCGCCTCCTCGCGATGGCCGCCGTTTTCAGAGTTGATTTCCGCATCGAGGATGTCGCCGGGATGTTCAGTCATAAAGCAACGCTCCTTGGAGTGAACGTAGTTCGAGTGTCCCCGAAAGCTAATCATTCCAAGAGCGAATGTCAACCTCTGCCGATGGTGCCGAAAGGGAAGAAAGTGCCGGGGTAAGGATCAAAAGACGGTTCGCAAGGCCAGATGAAAAACGACGTCCGGAGCGGTTTTCACCACGATATCCTCGGAAACCCCAAGGTCCAGAGAGGTGTTCCGGGTAAACCCCAGGGTGCCCCCGATGGTGAGCTGGACCGACCCGTCGTCGAGTTCGCGCAGGCGGCTGTCCCGGTAGAAGGGGGTGTGGCCATCGAACTGCAGCTTGAAGGCCAGCCAGTCGAGGGGGCTCCAGCCGGCTCCCAGGGTCCCGAACTCGACCACGGAGCGCTGCTGGTCGGGAAGCACATCCCCTCTGGTCATGAGCATCACCCCGAGGGCGCCGTAGGCGGCCAGCTGCCCGTGGGCCGTCTGGGTGGCGTCGCCCCCCGTCAGCCACACAGCCAGATCGGTGCTGCCGCTGCCGAGCAAGTGATCGCTGTCGCCGGTGGGCAGCTTGAGACTGGCGCGCAGAGCCACGGCGCGCTGCGGCCGGTCGACCGGCCGATAGAGCTGCCAGCCGCCGAAAAGCCGCACATCCCCCAGCCCCGATCCAGAATCGGTCAGATCGAGGGCCGTCTGGCCGTCTCTTGAGTAGCGATAGATCAGCCGGTCCCGGGGATACTGGGTGCGGTTGCCCTGGGGCAGGCCGAAGAAGTCGTGCCAGTCCTCGATGAAGTGATCGAGAAAGCCCCCCTGCTGGGAGACGTAGGGCACCTCGATGCCGATCTCAAACCGATCCGGCAGCCCGGTGCGAAGATCGAGGTTGAAGCGATGGGTTTCACCGTCGAGGAAGATGGCCTCGCGAGAAGTATCGTCGATGGCGAAGTTGTTGGCGAGATCCGCCGAGATGAGGGCCTCGGTGCGGCCGAAGGGCATCACTTTCGGATCCCCGGCCGGCGGGAGGCCGTAAATCGCGATCACGGGGCTCTGATTGCGGGTATGGAAAGGAACGATATCGACGGCCGAGGCGGGGCTTGGGCGGAGAAAAACTCCGAGTGACAGGGCCGCCAGCAGGAGAACGCAGGATCGTTTCATGGCAACTCGCAAAGAAAGGAGGGACGCCTCTGCCCGCGAAGCCGCCGCGAGCGTCCGTAACCGATTTTCAATCGACGTGCCGGTGCAGCAATGCGCTGCAAAGTTTATCATTTTCTCCGGCCTGTGACGGTCGGCGGATAAAAAAAACCGAAAAATACGATCGCTCGGTCAGTGAATTGCGGGCCGAGCGAGGGAGCCCGCTATCCGGAGGTGGTAGGCGCCGTCGCGGGCCGGCTTGGTCACCAGATTGAGAAGTCCCGTCAGGTTCTTGTCGAGGTTGCGGCCGGGGCGCAGCACGACGTTGAGATTGAGCCGGCTGCGGTCCAGGGGAGTGACCACCAGCACGGTCCCCCCCCCGGTGATTTCCAGGTTGCCGCCGGTTGCTTTGAAGGTCTCGATCCGAAAGGAGTTTCCCCGCCCCTCGCCCACCAGGGAGATGGTCCCCAGATCCAGTTTCCCGCCGGCGATGCCGAACGCTTTCAGGCCGGTCAGGCGGACATTGTGCAGGGACAGATTCAGGTGAGTGGCGGTCTGGGCGCGAAGCGGCAGAGCTCCCGAATAGCTTCCTTGCCGCAGAACCCCTGCGAGCTCAAGGCCGGATTTGGCCAGCAGAGGTTCGTTGAAGGAGATCCGGTTCAGCTGGGCCGCGATGGCGCCGTCGTGGCGTACCGTTCCCTCCAGGGTTCCCCCGAAGAGGCGGGCCTGTAGAGCCAGCCCCGGGTTGCCGCTGAAGAGGGTGGTCCAGAGCGGTTTCACCACCAGGTCTGAGACGGCGACCGATTTCAGCTGGGGGTTCCCGGTCTTTACCGTAATTCCGCTGCCCTGCAGGCCGGGCGGGAAAAGCAGGGCCATCTGTTCGATGGTCAGTTCGGCCGGGGTGCGTGCGGCGACCTCCTTCTCAATGCGCCCCCTCAGGGCGTTGGCGGGAAAAAAGAGGTAGAAGCTGATAAAGAAAGAGACCAGCAGCAGGGCCAGACCGATGAGGGTGACTTTGATCCTGGCGCCGCTAGGCTTGGTTGCGGTCTGAAGCATACGTCCCCGGATGCGGGGAAGTCGAGGCAGTCTCATGTGCTTTTCCCAAAAGAAGAAATCGTCAGAACGGCGTCGATCAGGGAGTGGTCGTCAAACCGCCTCTTGATCCGGGCATTTTTAACCTTCAGATACGCCTTGGCCGAATCGATGGCGTAGAGCATGCGGACCAGTTGGTCGAGGCGGATTTTTTCCACCTTGATTTCAACCGAATTTTCCTTGAAGCCGCCCTGCACCGAAACGGGCTGGGGGCGCATGTAAACCAGGTTCTCCTTGGTGGCGACCTGAGTGATCAGGTTCTCGACGAACGAAAAGAGCGAAAAGCCCGCGCCGGCGGTCAGTTGGCTGTTGGCTTCGTTCAGTTGGCGCTGCAGAACCAGATATTCGTTCCGCAGGAGCTGAACCTTTTGAACTTGTCGTTCGCGGGCGGCGATCTTGGTATCGAGCCGATCAAGGGCCTGCTGGTAGGGAGCGATGACCGCCACCCACAAGAGAGTCGCCAGCACCGCCACCGCCCCGATCGCCAGGACAATGCGTTCGCGCTGACTCAGGTTCGAAATCATGGCGTTTCCTTTTCTCCGCTGAAGGTGAGGTTCAGGTGAAAGTCGACCTTGCTGCCGTCGATGTTCATCTTCGCGTCGGTGATCTGCGCGTCTTTAAACACGGGGGAATTTTCCAGGCTTTTAGCGACCTTGTTGATGGCGTCAAAAGAGGTCGTGACCCCGTCGAGCCGGACTCCGTCCGGACCGAAGGTGAATTCCTGTATATCGACGGTGATGTCTTTGGGGGTATTTTCCGAGATTTCCCGCAACACGGTCAGTGGCGATCCCTGGGCGCCGGCACCGATCAGGAGGCTGTGTTTCTTCATTTCTTTAATCTTGCCGTCCATCTGCAACGGGATATCGACAATCGCATGAGTATCGGGAAGGGTCTTTTTAAAGATCTGGACCATCTCTGCCCGCAGGGCCTCGGCGCGGTGGGCCTGGTGAGCGTATTTGATGTAGGCCGATCCAGCCAGGGAGACCCCGGAGAGGACCAGCAATATGGCCGCTGCGATCAGGCCTCTTTTCAGTGCCGCCCATTCGCTACGCAGCGCAAAGGGGCCTCGCCGGAAATTGAATCCCGCTTCCTTATCGGCGCCCGCCCGCATGGCCAGGGCGACGGCGGGCAGGAATTCCGGCGCGACGGGCGTGTCCTCGAGGTGAAAAGCGGGTCGTTCGACCTTTCGGCCCTGCTGCTCCAGGGCGCTGAATAGTTCCGGAGTGGCGCCGGATCCGATCAGGAAAAGCGGCAGTTCGCTACGGCCGGCGGCTTTCTGCAGGATCTCGTTCTCCCGCAGAACGAATCGGAGGATTTCCTCCGGCGTCCGTTGCCGCCCGCCGGGCAGAAACCGGTAATCGGCCAGCCGCCCTTCGCAGATCAACGAAAGGGTAATCTCTTCTTCGCCAAGGCTGGCGAGGACCCCGTCGGTCAGATGGTCTTTGAGTCCGTCGACAAAGGCGAAAGGGGCCAGGTCGAGGGTCTGCAGGGGGATCGCCCCCTGGTCGAAGGGGGCGAGATACTCCTGCAGGGTTTCCGTACGGACGGCGGCAGCGGTGACCCGGAAACTGTTCTCGCCATCGGGAATCGGCTTTTGAAAGGAGGTGAGACAGGTCTCCACCGCAATCGGCAGCTGGGTCGAGAGCTCGAAATCGAGAGCCGCCTCGACCTTCTTGGGGTCGGCAAAGGGAAAGCTGAGGCGCCGGACGAAACTTTCGCCCGCCGGCAGGGCGGCGGCCAAACGGTCGCCGAAGTGCCGTTCTCCGGCGAGCAGCTCTTCGAGTGCCGGGAGGAATTCCTCGGGAGCGCCATAGGTCTTTTCCCCCAGGGAAACCAGCTTCGCGACGCCCTTTTCCTCATGGGCGACGGCGACCCGAATTCGGGAACGGTCGATATCGATGCCGATGAGTCGTTTTCTCATATTCTCAGTAGACCTTCTGGTAGAGGATTTGCTTCTTGTCCCGGTTGACGGCCGCTTCCACCGTCCGGGCTCCGTCGTTGACCTCGGCCCGGGAGTGGATCAGGAAATCGGAGCTGGTCACACCCAGGTAGCCCTGGGTGGCCAGGCTGGCCAGCGGGATATAGATCTGGCTCAGGCCGGAGACGTTCTGCAGATCGGAGATCTTGGTGATCGGTGCACCGTTTCGCTGCTCGATGATGTTTTCGGCGGCCGAGCGGTCGATGACCGGGTCTTTTGACAGGGACATGATCACCTCGGCGGGCGCGGTATTGATGTTGATTTTCTTGCTCCCGTGGACCGTGAGAAAGGGCTCGATCAGTTTGACGATTTTGGGGGTAAAGCCCTTGACCATCGCCAGTTCGGCGAGACTGTCCAGGGGGGCGTTTTTGCAGTGGTACGGTTTTGCCAGGCCCATGTAGTAGTTGTCCTCGGCCCCGTCGGCCTGAATATTGTAGACCGCGCCGTTCTTGTCGATCCAGTCGATCAGGGCGGCGACCAGGTCTTTCGGGGCGTCGAGACCCATGATCTGGAAAAACTGCACGAAGCGATCGACCACCACCGCGTCGGGCTGGTCGTTGGTCTGGACCAGGCTGTTGACGTCCAGCTTGCCGTCGAGATCTTCGATCTGCACCGACACAAATCCCCCGCCCACCGGGTAATTGGTGATCATGTTCTGGGCCCAGAATTCGTTCAGTGCGTCGTACGGCGGCGATTTCAGGCTGTCCTGGCGCTTGTCCTCCTGCAGCAGCATGCGGCCCGCCTGCAGCCCCCCCTTGGCGATGTAGTAGGCCCTGGTGCTGTCCCGGAACGTTTCCGTGAGGCGCATGTCCACCAGGGTGGAGAAAGCGAATTCGGTCAGTACCGAGGCGAGCAGGGCCACGATCATCAAGACCAGCAGCAGCACCATGCCTTTTTCCTGGCGCAGCGACGTCATGACTGGACCTTGGGGACCTCGAAGGAGGAGAGGAAGGGGACATCGACCCCGTCGATCTTGATCGTCAAGGTCAGTTCGACGATGTCGGGAATCCCCGTCTGCCACTGATCATGCCAGGCGCCGTTGCCGTAAAAGCGCAGCTTCATGCCGTCGAGGTCGGTGGCCAGACGATATCCCGTGGCCTGATCCCGGTCGACCTCGAAAGATGAGGTCTCGGTGCGCATCAGGACCTTGCCGTTCGGCTTCTCCGGATCGTCGCGAAACTCATAGGTGACCACCGCAAGCCCCGCCGTGATCCCGCTTTGCGGGGTCGTCGCGGTGGTGGTCAGTTGCAGATAGGGGTTGCCCTGCTCATTCTCGCCACCGAGCAGCACGGTGTTCGGATTGTTCGGAATGAGGTAGGCGCCCCGGATCTCGCGGCCGATGCGGTCGAAGATGATCCGTGCCTGGTGGTAGCCGTCGCTGGCGGCTTCTACCCGATTTTTGGCTCTGCTGACCGAGGTGAAGGTGCCGTAGATGGTGAACAGCACCAGCGCGGTGATGGTCATCGCCACCACGATCTCGATCAGGGTGAATCCGCGATCGCGTTTGGTCATAACGACGGGCCTGCTAGTCGGTGACGAAGGAGGTGATGTCGACTTTCTGATTGCGATCCTCATCTCCCCAGAGAACGGTCACGGTGACCTGCTTGATCGAGGGCAGGGGCGTGTCCGTGAAGGTGGTGCGCCACCGGAATCCGTCGAAGGGTTTGTCGAAAACGCCCTGCTCGTTGTCCATGCTCTTTCCGCCCGATTGGGAAAGAACCTCGACTTCGGTCATCTTGTCCTGGGCGAGCAGGGTGGCGCGGGTAATTTTTTGCAGGCGACCGTTGACCCTGATGGAGCGATTGCCCAGCGACAGAAGCGTCACCAATGCGATGCTGACGATCGCCAGGGCGATCATGATCTCGAGCAGGGTGAACCCGTCTTTACGAAAAATCGCGGTAGCCTTCATAAACCTCGGTGGAGCCTGTCAAGGGCCTGATCCGCAGCGTCAGTTTTCTGCCTTTGCCGTTTTGCAGATGGATGACCGCCTCATCCAGCCAGCCGACCGGATAGATGTTCATCGGGACATCGCCGGTAGTGAATTTCCCCCGTCCCGGGATGGTGATGTCCTCGAACCTGATATCCCTGTCGAGGTGCCGTTCCCGGCCGACGCCGCTCACCGGGCTCACCGTTCCGTCCTTTTCCAGTCGCTTGGCGGCGTAAGTTTCCTGGTCGAGATTGAAAATCAGGCGGTACTGCAGGCCCGAGAGGGCGGACTCGTTGTAGAGATACTGGATCGATCCGGCCAGGCGGCGGGCCGAAACCTTCAGCCCGTCCGCGCCGATGCCCGTGATCATCGGCAAGCTCAGCATCGAGAAGAGGGCGATGATGAACAGGACGATGGTCAGTTCGATCAGGGTGAACCCCCGGCGATATTTCGAGGCCGGACCCGCCGAGGGATCTCGGCGGCAGGCCGCCTGGCGAACCGACCGCACCTGTTACTCCAGCTCCCAGCTGTCGACGTCGGCGTTCTTGCCGTTGCCCCCCGGTTCGCCGTCGGAACCGTAGGAGATGATGTCGAAATCATCATGGATGCCGGGGCAGAGGTAGATGTATTGGCTCCCCCAGGGATCCGCCGGCAGTTTTTTCAGATAGCCGCCTTCGCGGTAACTGGTCGGGATTCTCCCCACTTCCGGTTTTTTGACCAGGGCCGTAAGCCCTTGCTCGGTGGTCGGATAGGAACCGTTGTCGAGCTTGTAAAGATTCAGGGCCTCCTCGAGACTCTTGATCTCGACCTTAGCCTTGGTGCGCCGTGCCTGTTCCGGGCGGTCGAGCAGTTTGGGAATAACGATCCCCGCCAGGATGCCGAGGATGACCACCACCACCATGATCTCGATCAGAGTGAAACCTTTGGAATTCTGCCAACGCGACCTTTTCATTTCTGCTCCTTGCCTGTAAAAATCACCCGTCGGGTGTGCTGAACGGAGGACTTCGAAACCTATCGAGTCCGCCGTTTTTGTTGGATTTTTGCCTTCAGGTCCTAAGGCTAGCCGCTTAAGCCTCAAGCCTGCCCTTTACCCCAGCCCGTTGCTGGCCTGGAAAATCGGCAGCAGGATGGCCATGACGATAAACCCCACCACCGTGCCCATCAGCAGGATCATCAACGGTTCCAGAAGAGAGAGCATGCCCGACATCGACATCTCCACCTGATGTTCGTAGGCATCCGCGACCCGGAAGAGCATGTTCTCGAGTTCACCGCTGCGTTCCCCGACGGCGGCCATCTGCGCCACCATGGGCGGAAAGACCCCCGAGCGTTTCAGGGGGGCCGCCAGGTCTTCGCCCTCGCGCACGCAGACCGCCGTGTCTTCCAGGGCGTTGCGCAGCAGGCGGTTCTGCATCAGGTTCTTGGTGATATCCAGGGCGCTGAGCAGGGGCACGCCGCTGTGCAGCAGGGTGGCCAGGGTGCGGGTGAAGCGCGAGGTGGCGATCAGCAGGTTGAGTTTGCCGAACAGCGGCAGCGACAGGGCGAGCCGATCGACCGTCATGCGCCCCTGGTCGGTGCGGATATAGCGAACCACGGCCACGACGGCGAGGCCTAGAAAAATCAGGATCAGCCACCAGTAGGCCGTCAAAAAGCCGCTGGCCTTGATCAGGATCAGAGTGGGCAGCGGCAGGGCCTGGCCCAGGTCTTTGAGCATGTTGGTGACCTTGGGGACGACGAAGGCTACCAGAAAGCAGAGGACGCCGGTGCCGATCAGCGCCATCAGGATGGGATAGGCGACGGCAGCCTGGATGCGGCTTTTCAGCTTAGCCTGGTCTTCCAGAAAGTCGGCCAGGCGCTGCAAAACCTGATCGAGGGTGCCGCTGTTTTCCCCAACCTGGACCATATTGACGTAGAGGGCCGGGTAGATTCGGCCCTGCTTGCCCAGGGCGTGGTGGAGGGACTCGCCCTGGACCACCTCCTCGTGCACCCGGCTGAAGGAGCGGGACAGTGCCTGGTTCTCCAGCTGACTGCCGACGGTGGTCAGCGCCTCGTCGAGGGGAAGGCCCGCGCCGAGCAGGGTTGCCAGCTGGCGGGTGGCGCCGGCCAGCTCAACGGTCGGGAACCTTGCGGCCGATAGTGAGGTTGAAGCGGGCTTTTCCCTTGGTGGCGGCGTCGCTTTCCTCGCGCAGCACGGTGGGGAAAATGCCTTGTGTTCGAAGCTTCTGCAGAACGGCCCGCTTCCCCGACGCCTCGATCATTCCCGAGACCTTTTTGCCCGAGGCGTTCAGGCCGGCGTATTCGAAAAGAGGCACTGGTTACACCTCCTCCTGGGTGACTCGCAGCACTTCTTCGATGGTCGTATCGCCTTTGAGGGCCATCGCCACGCCGGAGTCCCGCAATGACTTCATGCCCTTTTTTGCGGCCGCGCTTTTAATGCTCGCCGAGTCGCGATTCTGCAGCAGCAGATCCCGCACCTGATCGTCCACCGGCAGCAGTTCGAAAATCCCGGCCCGTCCCCGGTAGCCGATTTCCATGCACTGGTCGCAGCCCTGGCCGCGGTAGAAGGGGGCGCCGGCGGGAACGGCCTGGGCGAGTCCCATCTCCTGGAGCATCTCCGGCGTTGGCTGGTAGGCTTCCCGGCAGTGGGGGCAGATTTTTCGCACCAGGCGCTGGGCGAGAATGCCGACGATCGAGGAGGCGGCCAGGAAGGGCTCGATACCCATCTCCACCAGGCGGGTCAGGGCCCCGGCGGCGTCGTTGGTGTGCAGGGTGGAAAAAACCATGTGGCCGGTGAGGGCCGACTGGACGGCGATCTCGGCCGTTTCGCCGTCGCGGATCTCGCCGACCATGATGATGTCCGGGTCCTGGCGCAAAATGGAGCGCAGTCCGGCGGCGAAGGTCAGCTGGATCTTGGGATTGACCTGGATCTGGCCGACGCCGGCGAACTGGTATTCGATCGGGTCCTCGACGGTGATGATGTTCTTCTCCCGGCTGTTGAGGCGGGTGAGCGAGGCGTACAGGGTGGTGGTTTTGCCGGAGCCGGTGGGGCCGGTGACCAGGAAGATGCCGTGGCTCTTGTGGATCATGTCGTTGACCTGCCGGAGCAGGACCGGCGCCATGCCGATCTCCTCGAGGGTGAGCACGTTGGAACTCTTATCGAGCAGGCGCAGCACCACCCGCTCGCCGAAGGCGGTGGGCAGGGTCGAGACGCGCACATCGATGTCCTTGCCGGCGATGCGCACCCGGAACCGGCCGTCCTGGGGAAGGCGCTTCTCGGCGATGTTGAGATTGGCCATGATCTTGAGGCGCGAGATGATGCTCGCCTGGGCCTTGTGGGGGGGGCGCAGAACCTCGTAAAGGATGCCGTCGATGCGGTAACGGACCACCAGTTCCGCCTCGAAGGGCTCGATATGGATGTCGCTGGCCCGCTCCTTGTGCCCTTGCGTGATCAAGCTGTTGACGAAACGGATGATGGGGGCCTCGTCGGAGGCGTCGAGAAGGTCTTCGGGTTCCAGGTTGCGGGCCAGCGATTCGGCGCCGCCCCCTTCGATATCCTCGACGAACTCCTGGGCTTCGCCGGATCGCCGTTCGTAACTGCGATTGATGGCGCGCTGGATCTCCTCGGGCGTGGTGACCGCAACATCGACCACCTCTTTGGTCAGGGTCGCCAGGTCGTTCAGGGGGCGGGTGTCGAGGGGATCGGCGACCGCCACCCGGAACCGGCCATCCCGGCGTTCGAGGGGAAAGATCCGGTATTCCTTGAGAAAGGTGATCGGGACCAGATCGAGCAGGTCGCCTTCAGGGAGCTCGGCGGGGATCACCTCGAGATAGGGCAGGCTCTGTTGCAGGGCCAGTGCCCTGTTCAGGGTCTCGTGGGAAATCGCCTTCATGCCGATCAGGATTTCTCCCAGTAGACGGCCGTTGTCCTGCTGTAGTTGCAGCGCCTCATCGATTTTTCGGGAATCAACGCTGAACTCGGTTTGCAGAATTTCTCCAAGTAAGCTTCCAGCTTGTCATGAATCCTCAATGGTCCGCCGGGGGATCTGCGGGGGCCGCAGTGGGCAGGGCCGGTTTTTTTGGTTGGGGGTACGACTGGGATTCCACCGTCGGCAGGATTCCCTTGTTGGCCTTATTCAAGGCTCTTTGACCCCGTTTCGTCACCTGGGTCAGGTCTTCGGCGTTTTTGATGATTTTCGGGGTGATGAAAATCAGCAGATTGGTCTTTTTGTCGGTGGTGCTCTGATGTCGGAACAGGCAGCCCAGCAGCGGAATGTCTCCCAGCAGGGGCACTTTGCTCACCGTATGCTGTACGTTGTTGCTGATCAGCCCGCCCAGAACGATGGTTTTGCCGTCTTCGGCCAGGACCGTGTTCTTGAGCAGGCGCTTGGTGAAGGTCGGGCCGACCTGGTCGACGTTGCCGACGCTGGTCTGGGCGAGGTCGGTGATCTCCTGATCGACCTGGAGCCGCACCCGGTTCCCCTCGGTGATCTGCGGGGTGATCTTCAGGTCGAGGGCGACGTCCTTGCGTTCGACCGAAACGCTGGTCGCCAGGCCGGTGGAGGTCTGCGGTGGCCGAGCCGACCGCATTGGTCAGCCGCGAGGTAATGATCGGCACGTTGTAGCCGACCAGGATTTCGGCTTCCTCGTTGTCCGAGGTCAGCAGGCTCGGCGCCGACAGGATATTGACGTCCGAGTTGGTTTTAGACAGATCGATCAGGGCCGACAGTGCCGGTACCGTGACAGGCTTGCCGTCCGGGCCGTTGACGGTGATCGGATTGAAGAGGCCGCCCAGCAGGATGCCGTTGATCGTCTTGCCCAGCAGGCTCGGCGTACTGCCCGAGGCGGGAGCCAGATCGCTGAGCGAGGCTGGACCGGAATTCAGGTTGCTGGTGCCGAAGACGAGCGCTGTTGCCGCCGGTGGCCACCGCCCCCTGCAGGGAGGCGCCTAGTTGTTCGGTGGCGTCCATCGACAGCTCCAGGATCAGGGCTTCGACGAAGACCTGCTTGCGCTTGATGTCGAGCTGTCTGACGATCCCCTTGATGGTGTCGTAGTCCTCCGGGGTGGCGTTGACGATCAGCGAGTTGGTCGGCTTGTCGGCGGTGATGGTGACTTTTCCCTCGCTTAGCCCCGCAGAGGGCTGCCCCGGGCGGGCGGGCGTCGGTTTCTGCTGGGCCTTGAGGCCGGTCAGGATTTCGTTGAGGGTTTTCGCCAGGGTCTCCGCATCGGCGTTTTCCAGATAGTAGACGTTGATATGCGAGCGTTCCTCGGAGGGCTTCTGGTCGAGCTCCTTCACCAGCGATTCGATGGTGGCCAGATCATCGGGATCCGCCATGACCACCAGGGAGTTGGTGTTGCTGTAGGAGAGAATCTTGCTGACCGCCTTGCCCCCGGCGGTCCGCACATTCCCCACTCGGCCGCGTCTCGACTACCCTGGTTGTGCCCTGGCTGATGATCTGGGTGCCGAGCTTGGCCACTTCTTCGGCGTCGGCGTATTTGAGGGGAATGACCTTCAACTCCTCCTGGGAGTTGGGGACGTCCAGTTGCCGGATGATTTCGACCAGCCGGTTGATGTTGGCGGCGTTGTCGGTAATGATCAGGGTGTTTGTCGGCGCATAGGCGACGATGTTGCTGGTCCGGGGGATCAGCGGGGTCAGCACGGTCTGGGCGAGAACGGTGGCGTCGACGTTCTGCAGGGGGATGATGCGGGTGACGTATTGCTCTCCGACCTTGTGGATATTATGGTCCAGCAGCGTCGGCAGGTTGTTCTCCCGCGCCACGCGGATCGAGATGATCTTGTTGACATCCCCCGAGGGAACAATGGTGTAACCCTTCACGGAAAGCACCGTCAGAAACACGTGGTAAGCCTCGTCGAGGGTCATGCTGGTCGGAGAGATAATCGTCACCTTGCCCTTGACTGTGTCGTCATAGATGAAATTTTTCCCCGTCAGCTCGCTGATCGTCTGAATGAGATCAGGCAACTCGATATCCTTGAAGTCGAGAGAGACCTTCCCTGAGGCAGTCTTCTGGACCGGGTTTTTTTTCTGCTGGGCGGCGGCGTTGCCCGGCAGCCCCAGGATCACGCAGATCAATAGCAGGCAGCCGAGGGGAAAGAGCTGTTTTGTCGTCACTTTGAGCGTCCTCCTAATCAGTTCCCATCCGGGACCGGGAACCAACGAATTAAATGCGAATTGGCGTTGTTTTCATCTCGAAAACTCAGTTCACTTCATACTCAAAGCTCTCCGGCTTGCCGTTGCGCTCCAGGCCGATGGTGATGTGCCGGGCCTCCCGCAATTGCTGGAAAATCTGCAGTGCCTGCTCCGGACTGTTCAGGTCCACGCCGTTCACCTGCCGGACGATGTCTCCAGGCTTGAGACCGAGCATGGCGATGAAGGAGCGGGGCTGCACCATTTTGACCATAAAGCCGTCGGTCTTGCCGTTGACCATATTGGGAACCATGCGCGCCTGGCTGAGCAGCTGGTTCAGATTCCCGCGGGCTTTTTCCGCCTCATCCCGGGGGATGACGAAACGGTTGCCGCCGAGCGAGCGAATTCCCTGCCCCGTCACCCCTGCGCTCCGGGCTGAAGGTGCGGGGGCCGCTCGGGAAGCCGTGGGACCGCCGGTGGCTTTGCTTTGTTTCCGATCCTTCTCGAACAGGAAAAGGTTCCCCTCGGAGCCATCGGCATTTTTAATGGTGACACGCACCCGTTCGACTTTCTCGAGATGCCCCCCGCCGGGAACCTCGTCTTTCAGGCGATAGGTGTCGATTTTCCGGTTTGCGGCGATGACCGCCAGGGAATCATCTCCCGCCACCACCGTTCCGAGAAGGGTGAGGTCCGTGCGTGGCGCGGGGGCGGTCGATGTCGCTTTTTCCTGGCTTTTCAAGGGGGCCAGAGAGGCGCTGTTGTGGGCGGAGGAGTCAAAAATATCCCGCTGGAGGATGATGCCGAATTCGGAAAGCGAGGCTTTTCTGGCGGGGGCGGGGAGGGCCTTGGTCTGCGCGTTGGAAATGGCTGACGCCGGGCTGAGGTAAACCCCGAGGCTGGTGGCGGCAAGATGTCCCAGCGAAATACCGAGCAGAACCACCAACAGCAGGCAGAGAACCTGGAAATACTTTTGGAAAAATGTCAACATTAGCAACTCTCAATAGAGTGACGTGCGGCTGAAAAGGAACTATACCCGAATCCGAGATTAAAGTCAAAACCCCCGGAACACAAGAGTTTTCTCAAAGGCTGCGAAAAGGATGGGAAAAGCTCCGAGGCCGGAGATTTCCCCATAATTATACCCCTGAGGAAGCTTGGATTTTCCGCCGCCCTGTGAAATAATGCCGCATTCCTTTTCCGGAGAGCGGAGACATCCATGACCGATCAACCCAAACGGCTCTACCTTATCGATGGTTCAAGCTATATCTACCGCGCCTATTTTGCCATCCGTCATCTTTCGAACTCGAAAGGGATGGCCACCAACGCCGTTTACGGCTTCATCAACATGCTGCTCAAGGTGGTGCGCGAGCAGGCAGCCCGACCACCTGGCGGTGATCTTCGACGCCCGCGGGCCGACCTTCCGCAAAGAGCTCTACCCCGAATACAAGGCCAACCGCGCCCAGATGCCGGAGGACCTGGTGCCGCAGGTGCCGGTGATCAAGGAGGTGGTGCGCGGCCTTCAACATGCCGGCCATCGAAAAGCAGGGGTTCGAGGCCGACGACATCATCGCCACCCTGGCGAAGACGTTTCGCCGCCGAGGGGCTGGAGGTGACGGTGGTCACCGGCGACAAGGATCTGATGCAGGTCGTTTCGGACCGAATCCGGCTGCTCGACACCATGAAGGATCAGGTCTCGGGGCTGGCGGAGGTCGGCCGAGCGCTTCGGCGGCACCCCGGAGAAGGTGATCGAGGTCCAGGCGCTCGCCGGCGACAGCTCCGACAACGTCCCCGGGGTTCCCGGCGTCGGCGAGAAGACGGCGGTGAAGCTGATCCGGCAGTTCGGCAGCGGTGGAGAATCTGCTCGCCAACCTCGACCGGGTCAAGGGCAAGCTGCAGGAGAAGCTGCGCGAATTCGCCGACCAGGCGCGCCTCTCGAAGCAGCTGGTGACCCTCCGGGACGACGTCCCCCTCGATCTCGACTACGACAGTTTCGCCCTCACCCCACCGGACAACGCGGCGCTGACGGCGCTGTTCAAGGAAATGGAGTTTCACAAGCTGCTGCAGGAGTTCTCCAGCGACGAGCGCGCCACCGGCGAGGGGTATCGGGGGGTGCTCGACGAGGCGGAGCTCGACGCCGGCTGGTCGAAGCGCTGCGGGAGGCCGAACAGCTTCGCCTTCGACACCGAGACCACCAGCCTCGATGCGGTGCGCGCCGACCTGGTGGGGCTCTCCTTCGCGGTGCGCCCGGGCGAGGCCTGGTACCTTCCCGGTCGGGCATTACTACCTGGGCGTTCCCGAGCAGCTCGATCAGCGCTCGGGTGCTGGAGACGGCTGCGCCCGCTCTTCACCGGAAGACCCGGCCAACGCCCAAGATCGGCCAGAACGCCAAGTACGACGCCCTGGTGCTGCGCCGGGCCGGGATCGAGGTGCGAGGGAATCGCCGTCGATACCATGCTCGCCTCCTATCTGGCCAACCCGGCGGCCAACTCCCACGGCATGGACGCCTGGCCGCCGAGCTGCTCGGCTACAAGACCATCAGCTACAAGGAGATGACCGGCAGCGTGCAAGAACCAGATCGGCTTCGCCGAGGTCGAGGTGGAAAAGGCGATCGTCTACGCCGCCGAGGACGCCGACATCACCCTGCGCCTGGCGCAGAAGCTGGAGCCGCAGCTCGCTGGAGACGGCCAGGAGAAGCTCTTCCGCGAGGTGGAGATGCCGCTGGTGGAGGTGCTCACCGACATGGAGTGGACCGGGGTGCGCATCGACGCCGACTTTCTCGGCAACCTCTCCCAGGAGATGGCCGGCAAGCTGGCCGACCCTGGAGAAGGAGATCCATGCATCTGGCCGGCGGGCCCTTCAACGTCGCCTCGCCCAAGCAGCTCGGCGAGGTCCTCTTCGAGCGCCTGGGGCTGCCGCGGGGCAGGAAGACCAAGACCGGCTGGTCGACGGACGTCGAGGTGCTGACCAAACTCGCCGCCGAGCAGCCGATCGCCGCCCGCATTCTCGAACTACCGCTCCCTCGCCAAGCTCAAGGGCACCTACATGCGACGCCCTGCCGAAGCTGGTCAACCCCGAGACCGGGCGCATCCACACCTCCTTCAACCAGGCGGTGACCGCCACCGGCCGGCTCTCCTCCAGCGACCCCAACCTGCAGAACATCCCGATCCGCAGCGAGGAGGGGGGGCGCATCCGCGAGGCCTTCATCCCGGCCGAGGGCAACCTGCTCCTCTCCGCCGACTACTCCCAGGTCGAGCTGCGCCTGCTGGCCCACCTGGCCGACGAGGCGGTGCTCAAGGAGGCCTTCGCCAAGGGCGAGGACATCCACGCCCGCACCGCCAGCGAGGTCTTCGGCGTCTTTCCCGAGATGGTCACCCCCGAGATGCGCCGCCAGGCCAAGACCATCAACTTCGGGGTGATCTACGGCATGGGCGCCTTCAGCCTCGGCAAGGATCTCGGCATCCCGACCCGCGAGGCGCAGACCTTCATCGACAACTACTTCGCCCGCTACCCCGGCATCAAGGCCTTCATGGAGAGCAAGAGGAAGCAGGCCCGCGAGAAGCTCTACGTGACCACTCTTCTCGGACGGCGCTGCGCCGTGCCGGAGATCCAGAGCAAGAACGGCGCGATCCGCAGCTACGCCGAGCGCAACGCCATCAACTACCCGATCCAGGGATCGGCCGCCGACCTCATCAAGGTCGCCATGGTGCACATCCACGAGCGGCTCGCAAAGGAGGGGCTGCGGGCCAAAATGGTGCTGCAGGTCCACGACGAACTGGTCTTCGACGTGCCCGAGGCGGAACTGGAACAGGTGCGTACCCTGGTGCGCGAGGAGATGGAGGGGGCGATGCCCCTCGATGTGCCGCTGGTGGTCGATATCGGCGTCGGGCAAAACTGGCGCGAGGCGCATTAGCCCGATCAGCCGGGAGGTCGCGGGTTCGGCCGCGTATCGAGGTCCGGGGTGAAAATGTCGGGGTGTGCCGAATCGGGCCTAAATATATTGGGGTTTGCCCAATCGACCCTAACAATGCCGCAGTGAGGCGGGTACCGTGAGGCACTGCCCCGATCCCGTGGAGTTGCCACGGAAGCAGTGTCCGGATTATTTCCCCGGCGGTTCGAAAAAGATCCGAATCCGGGCAAAAGAAATGCTCCCGGCAGGGAAAGGCATTTTTCGCTTCCTTTTGTTGCCGTTTGGACAAAAGGAAGGCGTCTGGCGGGACGCGACCCGCCTTCGCCTGGGGCTTCGGCGGCCAGGCCCGCCGGGTTTGCCTGGGGCTTCGGCGGCCAGGCCCGCCGGTTTTGCCTGGGGCTTCGGCGGCCAGGCCCGCCGTTTTTGCCTGGGGCTTCGGCGGCCAGGCCCGCCGGATTTGCCTTGGGCTTCGGCGGTCAGGCCCGCCGGATTTGCCTTGGGCTTCGGCGGCCAGGCCCGCCGGATTTGCTTTGCGATCTTTTTTCCTGCCCTTTGAATAGAAACCTTTGAAATATTTTTCCCGGTCTTACGCCAGAGTCCGGCGAAGGAGAGAACCATGTTCAGCAGAAAACACCGCATCGTCCTTTTATTCCTGATCTGCCTTTTCCCTCTCTCCGCCGGTTCCGGGCTGGCCGCGCAGCAGGCAGAGGCTCCGCCGGCATCGGCGAGGGCTCGGATGACCCTGGGCCAGGCCACGGTGTTGGGGGTGGTCGAAGGGTTGACGGAATACCTGCCGGTCAGCTCCACCGGCCATCTGCTGCTGGCGGAAAAGGCCATGGGGATCGGCGAGGATCCGGGCGGCTCGCCCGCCCAGCAGAAGCGCGACAAGGATGCCGCCGACGCCTACACCATCTGCATTCAGGCCGGCGCCATCCTCGCCGTGCTGGGGCTCTACTTGCGGCGGGTCAGGCAGATGCTGGCGGGGCTGAATGGGCGGGACGAGGAAGGCCGGCGTATGCTGATCAACGTCGTCGTCGGCTTTCTGCCCGCGGCGGTGATCGGCCTGGTCTTCAACAAGATCATCAAGGCCTACCTCTTCGGACCCTGGCCGGTGGTGGCCGCCTGGTTTGTCGGCGGCGTGGCGATCCTCGCCGTCGCCTGGTGGCGGGGGCGGGAGGATCGCCCGGAGCGCAGCGCCCTGCCCCTGGAGTCGCTCTCCTGGCGGATGGCGCTGATCATCGGCTTCGCCCAGTGCATCGCCATGTGGCCGGGGGTCAGCCGCAGCCTGGTCACCATCGTCGGCGGCGTGCTGGTGGGGCTCTCGTTGCCGGCGGCGGTGGAATTCAGTTTTCTGCTCGGCGTGGTGACCCTCGGCGCCGCAACCGGCTACGATGGACTCAAGCACGGCCACATCATGGTGCAGACCTTCGATCCACTGTCCCTCGCCGTCGGCGTGCTGTTCGCCTTTCTCGCCGCGGTGGTGTCGGTCAAGTGGATGGTGAACTACCTCAACAAGCACGGGCTGTCGATTTTCGGCTATTACCGGGTGGGGTTGGCGCTGGTGGTGGGGGCGTTGATATTTAAGGGGATGATGTAGGGGCAACGCCGCAGATGGACGTTTTTCATCAGCCTACATGCAAAATCGGCGGGCCTCTTCCCCGGTCTATCCAACCCTTATTTCTGGCTAGCGAAGTTGCTATCCGTCCCCGCTCTCGACGAGCACCCCCTCGCGCCACCCCCGCACCGAATTCACCAGCCACAGCCGGTCGGCCCGGCGCAGATCCTCCCGCCTCACCACGCCCTCGACAATTTCCCCGTCGGCGAGAAGCCGCTCGCGCAGGGTGCCGGGGAGCAGGCCGCAGGCGACCGGCGGAGTGACCAGCTTTCCGTCCAGTTCCACGACCAGGTTGGCCGTGGCGGCCTCAGTCACCTCTCCTGCATCGTTCCAGAGCAGTACCTCGTCGCACTCCCCTGCGCCGCGCCGCGCGTTTTCGTAGGGGGTGCGGTGGGTGGTCTTGTGGTAGAGGAAGGGATCATCGGCGTCTACCGGTGCGGTCGCCAGGCGAAGGCGCAGGCGCCGCTCGGGGTTCGGCTCGATGGGAGCAGCCTCGGCATGCAGTTTCCCGTCGGGGCCAAGCAGCAGGCGCACTTTGTGGGGGCAGGGCGGCTGGTTTGAGGCGAGGAAGGCGAGTTTCGCCAACACGAGTTGCCGGTCACAGGGAAAGTCGAAATACCCCGCCGAGGCGGAAAGCCGGGCCAGGTGCTCCTCGATCAGCCAGTATCCCTCCTGCGGGCTCCAGCGCAGCGATTCGAGCAGGGAAAAGCCGGGCATCCGCTGCTCGAGGATGCGCGCCTTCTGCAGGCACTCGCGGTACTCGGCGCCAGCTCTCCGAATCCCAGGTGATGCCGGCGCCGACCCCGTACTCGGCGCATCCCGTCTCCCGGTCGATGAGGGCGGTGCGGATGGCGACGCTGAAGCGGGCCCGGCGGCCCGGGGCGACGTGGCCGATGGCGCCGGTGTAGATGCGCCGCGGCCGCCCCTCCAGGCCGGCGATGATCTGCATGGTCTGGTACTTGGGGGCGCCGGTAATGGAGGCGCAGGGGAAGAGGGCGGCGAAGATCTCCGCCAGGGGGGCGGCGGTGCGGGTTTCGGCGGCGGAGGTCATCTGCCAGACGGTGGGGTAGCCCTCCAGCGTGAAGAGCTCGGGGACGCTGACCGTTCCGCCGAGCCGGCCGAGGTCGTTTCGCACCATGTCGAGGATCATCAGGTTCTCGGCCCGGTCCTTGGCCGAAGTCGCCAGCGTCTCGCCGTTGCCGGCGGTCCTCCGGCACGCTTCGCCCCCGCGGCGCCGTCCCCTTCATCGGCCGGGTCGTCAGCCGCTCCCCCTCCAAGGCGAAGAAGAGCTCCGGCGAGGCCGAGCAGAGGACAAGCGGCCGGTGTCGAGAAAGGCGGCAAAGCCGGCGCGCTGGCCGTGGACCAGGGCGGCGAACCACGCCCGGGGATCGCCGTCGAAGGGGGCGTGAAGGGGAAAGGTGAAGTTGACCTGGTAGGTCTCGCCCCGGGCGATGGCCTCCTTGATGGCGGCGACCGAGGTCGTGAAGGCGGCCTCGTCGAGGGCCGGCCGCCAGTCGGGGCAAGGCGCCGTCGGCCGGCGGCGCGGGGGGAGGGACGATCGTCGGGGGCATCGTAGAGGCCGAACCAGAGCAAGGGAAAGTCGCCGGCGGAGTGAACGGTGCAGGCGCGGTCGAAGGCGGCGGCCGCCTCGTAGGCGAGAAAGCCCGCGGCGTGCAGCCCCTCGCCCTTCACGGCCGTCTCCACGGCGCGTAGCGCCGGCAGGACTTCGGCGGGGTGGCGGGCGATGAGGACCCGGCGCGGGCTTTCGAAAAGCAGCCAGCGGCCGGTCGGCTGGTCGAATAGAAAGACGGTCTCTGGCATATGGTGGAGGTGAAAAACTCTCTGTTATCAGAATTGTTGAAAGGTCAAAGAGTTGAATTGCAAGACGATTACTTAGGATATTAAATAGGGGAAACCGAGTGCTGGCTTTGGGGGAACCAGGGTCCAGTTGAAATAGCACAAACGCCTCCATTTGGCCAGGGGAAAGGGGTCTCTCTCTCTTCGTCAATGGTGCAGCTTTAATCTGATTCGCCACGCCATCTGCCAGATGGAGAAACACATTCCAACCGCAAGCGTAAAGACGCGACTGATCGAGATTGACCTCTGTGGAAAGGGTCAAGGGGCGGCGGGCGGTGCAGCAGGTTGCAGAATCCCCTTGCCCTCCCTTCCCCTGCCGTGGTAACAGTGCGGGACTTTTTCCTTCGGAGATTCGCCATGATCCATCTGACCGGCATCAGCAAGCAGCACGGCTCCCAGGTCCTGTTCAAGGACGCGAGCTTCCAGATCCTCCCCGGCACCCGCAGCGGCCTGGTCGGCCCCAACGGCGCCGGCAAGACCACCATCTTCCGCCTGATCACCGGCGAGGAGGAGCCCGACGCCGGCGAGATCAGCTGCGCCAAGAAGACGGTCATCGGCTACTTCTCCCAGGACGTCGGCGAGATGGCCGGCCGCTCGGCCCTGGAGGAGGTGATGGCCGCCAGCGCCCGCACCGTCGAGCTCGGCGAGCAGATCCGCGCCATGGAGGCGCAGATGTGCGAGCCGATGGGGGACGAGGAGCTCGCCGCGCTCCTCGAGCGCTACGGCGACGCCCAGGAGGAGTTCGAGCACCGCGGCGGCTACGACCTGGAAGCCCGCGCCCAGGCGGTTCTCACCGGCCTCGGCATCGGCCCCGACGCCTACAACCGCCCCACCGAGAGCTTCAGCGGCGGCTGGAAGATGCGCATCGCCCTCGCCCGCATCCTCACCCTCAACCCCGACGTGCTGCTCCTCGACGAGCCGACCAACCACCTCGACGTCGAGTCGATCGTCTGGCTCGAGGAGTGGCTCGCCGACGAGTTCAAGGGGGCGCTGCTGATGACCAGCCACGACCGCGACTTCATGAACCGCATCGTCGGCCGCATCGTCGAGGTCGCCAACCGGACGCGTCACCACCTACGGCGGCGACTACGACTTCTACCTGCGCGAGCGCGAGGTGCGCCGCGAGCAGCTGCTCGCCAGCCACCGCCGCCAGCAGGAGATGCTCGCCAAGGAGGAGGAATTCATCGCCCGCTTCGCCGCCCGCGCCTCCCACGCCGCCCAGGTCCAGTCACGGGTGAAGAAGCTGGAGAAGATCGAGCGCATCGAGCTGCCTCCCGAGCAGAAGACGATCAAGTTCGAGTTCGCCGAGCCGCCGCGAAGCGGCGACGACGTCCTTCACTTCGAGAATCTCGGCAAGAGCTGGCCGCTCCCCGAAGGAGGCGAGAAGCCCGTTTTCTCCGGCGTCTCGGGGCTCATCCGCCGCGGCGAGAAGATCGCCGTCGTCGGGGTCAACGGCGCCGGCAAGTCGACCTTCCTCAAGACCCTCGCCGGCCAGACCGATCCCACGGAGGGGAGCGTCGCCGATCGGCGCCAGCGTCCACGCCGGCTACTTCAGCCAGCACGCCATGGACACCCTCGACCCGCGGCTCAGCGTTTTCGACACCGTGCAGGCGGCGATCCCCCAGGCGACGATCGGCGTGGTGCGAAACCTCTGCGCCGCCTTTCTCTTCCAGGGCGACGACGTCGACAAGCGCATCGACAAGCTCTCCGGCGGCGAGAAAAGCCGCGTGGTTCTCGCCACCCTCCTCGCCCGCCCCCTGAACCTGCTCATCCTCGACGAGCCGACCAACCACCTCGACATCCAGTCCCGGGAGATCCTCCTCGAGGCTCTGCGCGCCTTCACCGGCACCGTGCTTCTGGTCAGCCACGACCGCCACTTCCTGCGCTCCCTGGTCGGGCGGGTCTTCGAGATCGACCACGGCGAAATGCGCGCCTACGAGGGGGATTACGAGTATTACCTGCACAAGACGGGGCGGGAGCATCGGGCGGCGTAACCGGCTGATGAGCTGCCGTGGTCAAATCTATGGCCTGGCAAGAGCCATTGCCTCAGCCGTCGTCAACGCACTATCCCCAGCAGTCGGGGCCTCAGCGCTTGGCAATGATCCAGACCGCGTGAACCACCCCGGGGATGTAGCCCAGCAGGGTCAGCAGGATATTGAGCCAGAAGGCACCGGCAAATCCCACCTGCAGGAAAACGCCAAGCGGGGGCAGAAGAATCGCGATCAGAATCCGCAAGAAATCCATGGTCCATTTCCTTGGTTGGGGATTAAATACCGCCGGCCGCGTGCCATAGCGCGCGGACCAGCAAAAAACTCAGCAGCCCGACGAATATCACTACCCCGGCCAGCAGCAGGCCGAGCCCCCAGACGAAGAAGCGACTGGTGACCACCGTTTTGCGAGGCTGGTCGAGGTAGGCGCCGAGCAGGTTTACGTTGCGCTGGTTGGCCTTCCAGGCAAAATCGAAGAGATCGCCAAGAACCGGCACGGCGCCGATCACCGCATCCACAGAGATATTGAAGGCCATCTTCAGCAGGACCGCCCTGGGAGCTCCGAGGCGAGCCGCCGCGAGAAGAATATAACTCGAAAAGAGCGCTCCGAGGCTGTCGCCGACTCCCGGCAGGAGCCCGATCAGGGGGTCGAAACCAACGCGGGCCTCGATCCCGGGGATCGGGATGGCGCTGTCCAGAAACCAGGCCAGGCGCTCCAGCCTTTTGATGCGGTTGTTTTTAGCTGAGGGGCTCATGCCGAGGCTCCTTGCCCGCGGGGGGCGCGCTTTACTTAAGTATAACGGGTCTGCTGCAGGACCGAGACCACGGCAATTTCCAGATGCATTGCAAACCGGGCTGTTTTTTTGCGGTGTGGGCCTTTTGCGGGCCCGGGACGAGCGCTGCGGCGGTTTTGGTTGTGGAGAAGGGAGACATCTGTTAACGTGCGTCGCAGAATACAGGCGAACCATTGCCGAAGAAAAGAGATGAGGGCATGACGATCGAGTGGTATCCGGGACATATGACCAAGGCACGGCGGGAGATCGCCGAGGCCCTCGCCGGCGTCGACGTGGTGATTGAGGTCGTCGATGCCCGCCTGCCGGCGTCGAGTTCCAACCCGATCCTGCAGAAACTGCGCGGGAACAAACCGTGCGTCAAGGTCCTCAACAAGGCGGATCTCGCCGACCCGGGCGTGACCAGGGCGTGGGTGCGCCATTTTGCCGGCCAAAAAGGGGTGGTGGCAGTGCCGGTCGAAGCGAAGAACCGCAGAGAGACCGGGGCGATTCTGCGCCGGTGCCGGTCGCTGGCGCCTCACAAGGGCCGGCCGGGACGCAGCCTGCGGGTGATGGTCGTCGGCATCCCCAATGTCGGTAAGTCGACCCTGATCAATACCCTGGCGGGAAAAGGGATCACCCGGGTCGGCGACAAGCCGGCGATCACCACCTGCCGGCAGCAGGTCAATCTCCCCAATCACATCATCCTCGACGATACGCCGGGACTGCTCTGGCCCAATCTGCGCGATCAGCAAGGCGCCCTGCGGCTTGCGGCAAGCGGCGCCATCGGTACCGACGCCTTCGATACCGTCGACGTGGCCTGCTTTGCCATCGCCTTCATGCTGCAGCGCTATCCCGAGGGGCTGATCCGCAGCTACCCCTTTGCGGCCGAGGAGACCGATCCGTTCCTTCTGCTCGAAGCGATCGGTCGCCGCCACGGCTGCCTGCTCAGCGGCGGGGTCGATGCGACCCGTGCCGGCGAGTTCTTTCTGCGGGCCCTGCGCGGCGGAAAATTCGGGCGGATTTCCTTTGAAGCGCCGGGGGAGGACTCCCCCGAAGTTCGGGATGAAGAGGAGCAGGCGGAGGGGCGAGGGGAAAAATAACCCTGTGGGGGAACCGAATATGGAAATCGATCTGGACGTGCTGAAGCACCTGATAGGTAAACGAACCGATGAGATTGAAAAGAGCGTCGCCGGCACCGGCTATCTGGCGCGCACCGTCATCGGGGTCGGCACCTTTTTACTCGACCACGACGGCAACATCGACTTGCTGACCGCCAAGCAGCAGGTCACCTTTGAGCGGTTTCTTAAGCCGCTCCTGGAGGCGTCGCCACGGCCGCCGGCTGCCGACGCCTGATCCAACGCACGCAAGGCCTTGATCGAGAACCTTCAGCGGCAGACGACAATATTCGCCGTTTGGGAGGTGAGGTCAAAAACGACTTTCACCTTTTTGTTCCGCAGTTGCCGAAAAACCTGTTCGACCTTCTCCGCCAGCGTACCGCCGGCATCCCCCCAATCCGCCCCGTCCCTCGTCACAAACTCCTGGATCATCGACCGCAGCGCCTCCGGGTCGATCCGATCATAGGGGACCTCTATTCCTTCTTCGTGATGGTCGGTTGGTTCTTTCTCGGCCACGAATCACCTCCTCAAGGGGTAACGAGGGGTGCCCCCATAGCCACCCGGAACGAGTGCTCAGGAAGGTCGCTTTCTGGGCAGGCCGCCCCCTACAGGGTCAGCTCGGCCTGCCCGTGGAAGAGCTCCTCGCGGATTTTTGCGACCTCGGAGCTCTCCAGATATTCGTCGAAGGTCATCGTCCGGTCGATGTAGCCGCCGGGGGTGAATTCGACGATCCGGTTGGCGACCGTCGAGAGAAACTTGTGGTCGTGGCTGGCGAAGAGGATCACCTCCGAAAAGGCGATCAGCCCGTTGTTGAGGGCGGTGATCGACTCAAGGTCAAGGTGGTTGGTCGGCTCGTCGAAGATGAGCACGTTGGCCCCGGCGAGCATCATGCGGGCGAGCATGCAGCGCACCTTCTCTCCGCCGGAAAGGACGGTGGACTTCTTGGTCGCCTCATCCCCTGAGAAGAGCATGCGGCCTAAAAAGCCGCGGGCGAAGCTCTCCCCTTCGGTGCCGGGAGCGAACTGCCCCAGCCACTCGATGAGGTTCAGCTCGTTCTCGAAGTAGCGGCCGTTCTCCTTGGGGAAATAGCACGGGGTGATGGTGACCCCGAAGCGGAAGCTGCCGCTGTCGGGTTCGAGCTCCCCGGCGAGGATCTGGAAGAGGGTGGTCTTGGTCAGGGCGCCGCCGCCGACGAAGGCGACCTTGTCCCCCTTGTTGAGGGTCAGGCTGAAATTGTCGAGCACCTTCACCCCGTCGACCGTCTTGCACAGGTCCTTGACTTCGAGGATGATATCGCCGCAGGGGCGCTCGGGTTTGAAGACGACGAAGGGGTACTTGCGCGAGGAGACCGGCATCTCCTCGAGGGTGAGTTTTTCGAGGAGCTTCTTGCGCGAGGTCGCCTGCTTGGCCTTGGACGCGTTCGAGGAGAAGCGCTGGATGAACTCCTTGAGCTCGTTGGCCTTTTCGGTGACCTTGCGGTTCTCCTCCTGCTTCTGCTTGAGGGAGAGCTGGCTCGCCTCGTACCAGAAGTCGTAGTTGCCCACATAGACGGTGATCTTGCCGAAGTCGATGTCGGCCACGTGGGTGCAGACCTGGTTGAGGAAGTGGCGGTCGTGGGAGACGACGATGACCGTGTTCTGAAAGCGAGCGAGGAAATCCTCCAGCCAGGCGATGGACTTGAGGTCGAGGTGGTTGGTCGGCTCGTCGAGGAGCAGCACGTCGGGGGTGCCGAAGAGAGCCTGGGCGAGGAGCACGCGGACCTTCTCGCCCCCTTCGAGTTCTTTCATCTTTTTATGCCGCAGCTCTTCGGGAACGCCGAGGCCGTTGAGGAGTACCGCCGCCTCCGACTCGGCCTCGTAGCCGTTCATCTCGGCGAACTCGGCTTCCAGCTCCCCGGAGCGGATGCCGTCTTCTTCGGTGAATTCGCCCTTGGCATAGATCGCCTCGCGCTCGGCCATCACTTCGTAGAGCCTTTTGTGTCCCATCATCACGGTGTTGAAGACGCTCTGTTCGTCGAAGGCGAAGTGGTCCTGGCGCAGCATGGCGATTCGTTCGCCGGGACCGACCGAGACCTCCCCCTTGTCCGCCTCCATCTCGCCGGCGAGGATTTTGAGAAAGGTCGACTTGCCGGCCCCGTTGGCGCCGATGAGGCCGTAGCAGTTGCCGGGGATGAACTTGATGTTGACGTCTTTGAAGATGACCCTCTTGCCGTAGGCGAGAGCCACATTGTGGGCGCTGATCATGGATGCACTGTTTCCTGTCTGGGTCAAAGAAAAAACCACAGGGGTGATCCCTGTGGTTCACGTAGGTGGCGTTTATACCATCGAAAGCCTGCCGGGGGCAACCGGTTTCTGGTTATAATTCGCGCATCAACAGCCGCCCCAGACCGATTTGACTGTCTCCTCGGGCCCTTTGCCGGAAATACGGGCATGGCGCCTAAATGACGAATGGCCCTTCCGAAAGCCGGTTGGGCCATTGACGAGAACCTCCACCTGATCAAACTCGCGCGGCCGTTGAGGGGCCCATTCTATTGCCCCGCGACCTCTTTTTCGTCCTTATGGGCGCCCGGCAGAAGGTGCAGAAGCTCCGACAGCAGGTAGCCGAGGAGCAGGGCCAGCGCCCCGTAAAGGATCCCCTGGATGATCAACGCCGCCCCACTGAAAAAGGACGCCGGTCCGGCCTGCAGGAAGGGGAAGAACACCCTCATTCTCATCAGCAGCACCTGCGCATCGCGCCCGGCGAACCAGACATAGACGGCGCCACCGCTGCCGAGAAGGGCGCTGGCAAGCCCCCACGTCTCGCCGGCGAGCCTGAGGACAATCGAGGCAACGGAGAGCGCGGCGGGTATCGCGGGACTCGACTCCTTCACCTCCGTCGCCCGCAGCAAGGTGCAGTGTACGGCCACATAGGCGGCGGCAACGAAGGCAAGCTGATAGATGATGCCGCCGGTCATTGCCGCCGAGGACATTTCGAAAAGATCCTTCCAGCCGAGAAAAAAGGCCACCAGGGCGGCGAGGGCGCCGACGGCTGCCAGGGTCCTAAGGAGCCAGGCGAAGAGGCGCCGGAAGGAGTCGTTCTCTCCCAGCTTAGCGATCAAAAGGGGGGCCAACAGGTATTTTTCCATCTTCGGATCTCCTTGGGGGTAGGGGCCGGGAGTGGCGGTGTCGCTACTTCCGGCCATGGTGCCAATGTCCTTTGCCTCTTCCGTGTTTATGGCCGGCCTTGCCGGGACGAAAGGTGCTGCCGTGGTAATGCCCATGCTTGTATCGTTCGAATTCCGCCCGGCGCAGGGCGAGTATTTCACGATTGTGGCGCCTGGCCAGGCCGGGCGGCAGGCGATCGTGGCGGATGGTTCTCCAGGGTCCCTCGTAGCGGGGCGCCACGAGCCAATGTCGGTGTCGGAAGAGGAAGTAGCGGCCGTTGACGTGGAACATGGCGTCGGGGGTTCCCACCGACACCTGCAAGCCGAGGGTCGCCGATTCGAGAAATAGCGGAGGCTCACTGACAATTAACGGTTTCGCTGCCCGGTCGCCGAGGTGGACGTTGAGGTCGAAATCGATGCCGGAGGCTGCGGCCGAAACGGCACCGAACAAAATCATACCGAGCAGGATGGGGAAAACTTTTCGCATTTCACAGGACCTTTCATTGTGACTGGAGGGGGAGAACCAAGGGATGGCTGCAGGATTCCTGCCATTGCGCCTCACAAAAGGGCCAAGTCTCCGCTCCCGATTGATTTAGATTGCTGCTGCGCCCCCCAGACCTCCCAAAAGATCCACCCGGGGGCCTCCCTTCTGACCGCCTGCGGCAATGCCCACGGTCATTTGACTAAACGCCCGCTCCCTTGCTGCCTTTGGAGAAGATTTGCTGTTCCTCGGAAACTTCAGCCTTCACGAGCAAGATTGGAGCGTCACGGTCACCCTGGCCTCAGTCCCTGCTTGCCAAAGACCGACATCCTCCATTACTATTGGGCGTCCTATGCAGGACGCCTATTTATTTTTCAGGGAGGAGCTGATGATTCGAATGAATGCCGAGGCTGAAAAGCCGGCCCTGATCCAGGCCGCCGAACAGCTCTGTGTTGCCGCCCGCACTGCCCCCAAGGGGAAGGGGAAGGATCTGCTGGTGACCGCCATCGTTACGGGCGAGGAAAAGGATCTGCTCTGCCGCAGGATGCGGGAGATCGCCGAGCGGGACCAGGTGGCCTTTTTTAACCGGGATGCGGGAAATGTGGAAGGCGTCGAGGTGGTGGTGCTGCTCGGCACCCGCAAAGAGCCCCTGGGACTTCCCCACTGCGGGACCTGTGGTTTTGACGATTGCGGGGCCATGGTCAGGGCGGGCGGCTTTTGCGCTTTCAACACCGGAGATCTGGGGATCGCCGTCGGCTCGGCTGTCGGCCGCGCCGCCGACCTGCGCATCGACAGCCGCGTCATGTACTCTCTCGGCAAGGCGGCGCTGGAACTCCGCCTTCTCGGCGAGGACGTCGCCATCGCTTACGGCATCCCCCTCTCCGCCACCGGCAAAAGTCCCTTTTTCGATCGGGGGTGATTCCTCGATCCCAAGCGACGTGGCATTGTCCCGGGAGGCGGTTTTTTCGATGAGTTAGAGAAAACGGCAGACTTGAAAAAAAGGAGGGGAAAGCATGGAAGTCATTTGCCGAAAGAGGGGGCCGAAAGCCCTCGGAAGCGTCCTTTTACACCTTGTCTGTTTTCTGCTGCTCGCCGGGTGGTTTCTGCCCGCCGCCCACGCCGCGCCGCCGGAGCCGATGCTGCCGGAGGTCTACAGCGGGCAGGTTTCCGTCAGCGGCTGGCTCATGAGCGAAAAGCTCGACGGGGTGCGGGGTTACTGGGACGGCCGGAGGTTGTGGTCGAAACATGGCAACCTCTTCCACCCGCCGGCGGCCTTTGTCCGCAGACCTGCCCGATTTTCCCCTTGAGGGGGAGATCTGGGGCGGCCGGGGCACTTACGAGCAGACCGTGGCGACGGTTCTGAAGCAGCAGCCCGATAAGGGGTGGCGGAAGCTGAAGTTCGCTATTTTCGACGTCCCTGCTGCGCCCGGCGGCTTTACCCGGCGGATCGCGAAGGCGCGCCGGTGGTTTGCCGCCCATCCCTCGGCCTATGCCTTCGTCATCCCCCAGCGGCCGGTTCGCGACCGGGCCCAGCTGCAACGGGAATTGCGGCGGATCGTGAAGGCCGGGGGCGAGGGACTCATCATCCGGCGCCCCGATGCGCCCTATGTCGCCGGACGCAGACCCGATATCCTCAAGGTCAAGGAGTTCCAGGACGCCGAAGCGGTAGTTCTAAAGCAGCTGCCCGGCCGGGGCCGGAATCGCGGCCGTCTGGGGGCGCTGCTGGTGGCGCTGCCGGATGGCACGCGATTCAAGGTCGGTACCGGCTTCAGCGACGCGGAAAGAGAGAATCCGCCACCGATCGGGTCCACGATCACCTTCAAATATTTCGGCACCTTCTCCTCCGGCATTCCCCGGTTTCCATCCTTTTTGCGCATCCGGCGCGACCAGGGGCTCTAGTCCGCAGCCCCTCTTCGAGGCGTGGCCGCTATTTTTTTCCCTCCCGGGACGACTTTTCGCAATTTTGTGTTACACCCTTTTAGATAAACCCGAACTCTTTCACCACCGAGAAGCCGTTCCTGCTCCTTTCAAGCCGTTCTCAGCGACCGCTAGTGAGCGAAGTGAGCGGTTGGTAAAAAAAGATTTCGTCAATCCGGAAGATTGAAAAAGGAGTTTCCGATGAAAGACAGCTTCGGAGCCCGTTCCACCTTGGAGATCGGCGGCCGCACCTACGAGATTTTCCGCCTCGACGCCCTGGCAAAGGACGGGCACGACGTCGGCCGCATGCCCTATTCCCTGCGCATTCTGCTGGAGAACCTGCTGCGCCATGAAGACGGGGTGACTGTCACCGAGGAGGACATCCGGGCGCTGGCCGACTGGTCGCCGCAAGGGGGGGCCGCACGGGAGATCACCTTTTTGCCCGCCCGCATCCTGTTGCAGGATTTCACCGGGGTGCCGGCGGTGGTCGATCTGGCGGTCATGCGCGACGCCATGGCCGAGCTCGGCGGCGATCCGAAAAAGATCAATCCTCAGCAGCCGGTGGAGCTGGTCATCGACCACTCCATCCAGGTGGACGCTTTCGGCAGCGACGAGGCCTTCGCGATCAACCAGGATCGCGACTACCAGCGCAACCGCGAGCGCTACGCCTTTCTCAAGTGGGGACAGAAGGCCTTCGACAACTTCAAGGTCACGCCCCCAAACGCCGGCATCTGCCACCAGGTCAATCTCGAGTACCTGGCCCGGGTGGTCTTCGGCCTCGCCGGGGACGGGCCCCAGCAGCAGGGAGAACATCCGCAGATCTTTCCCGATACCCTGGTGGGGACCGATTCGCACACGCCGATGGTCAACGGCCTCGGCGTGCTCGGCTGGGGGGTGGGAGGCATCGAGGCCGAGGCGGCGATGCTCGGCCAGCCGATCTCGATGCTGATCCCCAAGGTCATCGGCTTTCGTCTGCAGGGGAAGCTGCGCCCGGGGGTGACCTCCACCGACCTGGTGCTGACGGTGACGGAGATGCTGCGCCGCAAGGGGGTGGTCGGCAAGTTCGTCGAATTCACCGGCCCCGGCGTGGCGCAGCTCAGCGTGGCCGACCGGGCGACCATCGGCAACATGTCGCCCGAGTACGGCGCCACCTGTGCCATCTTCCCCGTCGACGCCAAGACCCTCGATTACCTGCGCTTCTCGGGCCGCCCCGCCGAGCGGGTCGCGCTGGTCGAGCGCTACATGCGCGAGCAGGGGCTCTTTCATACCCCCGAGTCGCCCGAGCCGCTCTTCACCGACACCCTCGAGCTCGATCTGGACCGCGTCGGGGCGAGCATCGCCGGGCCCCGTCGGCCGCAGGACCGCATTGCGCTGGGGCAATCCGCCGAGACGTTCCGCAAGGATCTGCCCTCCCTGCTGCCCCCCGCTGCGGGCGAGGGCACGGGCAAGGATCCCTTAAGCGCCACGGCGGAGTGCCGGGTCGGCGGCGAGGTGCACCGGCTCACCCACGGCGCGGTCGTCATCGCCGCCATCACCAGTTGCACCAACACCTCGAACCCCTCGGTCATGCTCGCCGCCGGCCTGCTGGCGAAAAAGGCGGTGGAGCGGGGGCTGAGCCGCAAGCCGTGGGTGAAGACCTCCCTGGCGCCGGGCTCCAAGGTCGTCCGGGACTACTACGAGAAAAGCGGCCTCACCGAGCCCCTGAAAGAACTCGGTTTTCACATCGTCGGCTACGGCTGCACGACCTGCATCGGCAATTCCGGACCGTTGCCGGAGGAGGTTTCAGAGGCGATCCGCCAGGAGGGGCTGGTGGCCGCCTCGGTCCTCTCGGGCAACCGCAATTTCGAGGGGCGGATCAACCCCGAGGTGCGGGCCAACTACCTGATGTCGCCTCCGCTGGTGGTCGCCTTCGCTCTGGCGGGACGGATCGACATCGACCTCGAAGCGGAGCCTCTCGGCACCGACCGGGAGGGCCAGCCCGTCTATCTGCGCGACATCTGGCCAAGCGACGAGGAGATCGACGGTCTGATCGGGGAGGCGATCCGCACGGAGATGTATACGCGCACCTACGAGGCGATCTACCACGGCGATGCGTGGTGGGATTCTCTGGAGGCACGGGAGAGCGACCGATTCGCCTGGCAGGAGGCGTCGACCTATATCCGTCAGCCCACCTTCTTTCAGGGGATGGAGAAAGAGGCCCCCGCCAGGGTGGAGGGAATCCGCGGCGCCCGGGCGCTCGCCGTCCTCGGCGACAGCGTCACCACCGATCACATCTCGCCGGCGGGAAGCATTCGGCGGGATTCGCCGGCGGGCGAGTACCTGGTCGGTCACGGCGTCGCCCCCGGGGATTTCAATTCCTACGGCTCCCGGCGCGGCAATCACGAGGTGATGGTGCGCGGCACCTTCGCCAACGTGCGCATCCGCAACCGCCTGGTGCCGCAGGTCGAGGGGGGCTTTACCCGCCACCTGCCCGGCAGCGAGGTCCTGTCGATCTACGACGCGGCCGAGCGCTACCAGAAGGACGGCACTCCGCTGATCGTGCTGGCGGGGAAGGAGTACGGTTCGGGATCGAGCCGCGACTGGGCGGCCAAGGGCCCCTTTCTGCAGGGGGTGAAGGCGGTGCTCGCCGAAAGTTACGAGCGCATCCACCGCTCCAACCTGATCGGCATGGGCATCCTTCCCCTGCAGTTTCGCTCCGGCGACTCCATCGACTCTCTGGAGCTCACCGGCGAGGAAGTCTTCGACATCGAGGGGGTGGCCGAAGCCCTCAGCCAGGGCGGCGAGGGCCATCCGGTCACGGTCGTCGCCTCGCGCGAGGGGGGCGAGCGGCTGGAGTTTTCGGCGCTGGTGCGCATCGATACCCCGCAGGAGGCCCTCTATTACCGCCACGGCGGCATCCTGCAATACGTCCTGCGCCAGCTCCTAACCGGCGAGAAGGGACATGCCGAGGCGCCAGGCGGACTGGCCTCGTCTGCCCAGTCCAGCCCGGAGCACACCGCCTGCGGCCGGGACGTGGATGAAGGATCCAGGGGATCGTTCCCGTCGAGCGATCCGCCAGCCTATTGAGGTCAGAGATGCGCAAGGAAATTATCGGGAAAAAGTCCGAAGGCGGCAAGCCTGAGGGAAAATGGCTCGATCTGGAGCAGATCGCCCGGGCCGAAGTCACCTCGGAGGATCCCGCCCATCCCGTGGAAGGAGCCCTGATTCCCGGTCTCGAGACTGGGTGGCGGGCATCGGAGCCGGGCGAGCAGGTCCTGCGCCTGCGGTTCGACAGGCCGCAGAAGATCGCACGGATCCACCTCGAATTCGGCGAAGCGGGAGCCGGCCGCACCCAGGAATTCGTCTTGTGCTGGTCGTCCGACCAGGACGGGGGGGGCCGGGAAATCGTGCGCCAGCAGTACAACTTCACTCCCGGCGGATCTTCGGTCGAGATCGAGGACTACCACGTGGCGCTCGCCGATGTCTTGGTCCTTGAGCTGAAGATCGTGCCGGATATCGGCGGCGGCGAGGCGTTGGCCTCCCTCAAGAGGCTTCGGGTGGCCTGAGAGGTTGTCGACGTATTTGCCGCCCGTCTTCACCGAGTATGCCTTCTTGGGGGCTCACGTTATCCCAGGGCCTTGACCACCTTCTGCAGGGTCTCTTTGCGCAGCTTCAACGCGTTGCGGTAGTCCTGGCGATCCGTGTCGGCGATCTCCATGCCCAGATCGCCGATCAGGGCGGTCAGGGAGTCGATGAGCACCTGGCGTTCCTCGGGGTTGAGATCCAGTTCGATCATAAGACACCTCTCCTTTCTTAATGAATTCGTTTTGCCCTCACAGCGACGGCCCCCACGCTTCTCTTTCATTGTAGCCGATTGCCGGTTGTCTTTCTCTGTCGATGAGGCGATTGATTCGGGCCTTTCTTCATGAACGTGAAGGAGGTGGCGGTAGTTCAATCTCTTGTTATTCTCCTAAAGGGTTTATACGGGCCCCATCCACTTGGGAGGAGTCGTGTACGTACCGTTCTGGTTGAATCTTCTGGCTGTCGTTTCCCTCTCCATCGCGGGACTCTGCTGTGGGATCATCGCGGCGGATATCCTGCGTGGAAACCGCCAGAAAATGTGGATCATGAACGTGGTCTGGCCGGTTACGGCCCTCTATGCCGGCCCCCTGGCTCTCGCGAGCTATTTCTCTGTCGGTCGACTTTCGACCGTCCGGCAGATGCAGGCAGTGAATAGCGCCGAGGAGGATCCTCCTGAAAAGCCCTTCTGGCAGGCGGTGGGGCTGGCAGCGACTCACTGCGGGGCCGGCTGCACCCTGGGGGATCTGGTGGCCGAATGGGTTCTTTTCGTTTTCCCCGTGACTTTCCTCGGGCGTCCCATCTTTGCTTCCTGGGGCATCGACTACCTGGTGGCCTTCGGTTTCGGCATCGCTTTTCAGTACTTCACCATCGTGCCGATGCGCGGCCTCGATCCCCTTCGGGGACTTCTCGCCTCGCTCAAAGCCGACAGCCTTTCACTGACTTCCTGGCAGATCGGCATGTACGGCTGGATGGCCGTTGTCACCTTCCTGATCTTCGGCGAGGAGATTCCCAAGGATACCCCGCTTTTCTGGTTCATGATGCAGATCGCCATGATCGCCGGCTTCTGCACGGCCTTCCCGATCAACTGGTGGCTGCTGAAGAAGGGCGTCAAGGAAAAGATGTAGCCAGCGCCACCCTTTGCCTCCCCTTCCTTTGTTGGGACTCAAAAACAGGTCCGCACCACGCCGCCGTCGACTCGCAGGGACGCGCCGTTGGTGGCGCTGGAAAGGGGACTGCACACGTAGGCGACCAGGGAGGCGACCTCCTCGGGCCGGGCGAAGCGGCGCAGCAGGGAGCTGGGGCGCACCGTCTGGAAAAAATCCCGCTCGAATTCGGCGAAGGTCTTGCCGCCGCTGAGTCGCTCGACGAATTCGTCCACCCCGGCGGTGCGGGTCGGGCCGGGCAGGATGGCGTTGGCGGTGACCCCGGTGCCGGCGCAGGTCTCGGCGATGCCGCGGGAGACCGCCAGCATGGCGGTCTTGGTCATGCCGTAGTGGATCATCTCGGCCGGGATCTGGATGGCGCTCTCGCTGCTGACGAAGATGATCCTTCCCCAATCGCGCTCCTTCATCCCGGGCAGGTAGGCCCGGGAAAGCCTGACGCCGCTCAGCACGTTCACCTCGAAGAAGCGTCGCCAGTCGGCGTCGGGGATCTCTTCGAAGGGCTTCGGTTCGAAGATGCCGAGATTGTTCACCAGAATGTCCACCGACGGCACCTGCTTCAGCAGCCGGTCCGCATCTTCCGCGCGGGAGAGGTCCCCGCTGAACCCTTCCGCCTCGGCATTCGGCGCCGAGTTGCGGACATGGTCCAGAGCGGTCGCGACCGATTCGTCGCTGCGGCCGTTGAGGACGACCCGTGCCCCCTCCTTTGCCAGCGAGGTGGCGATCGCCAGCCCGATCCCCTTGGTCGATCCCGATATGAAAGCCTTTTTGCCGGTCAGTTGCAGATCCATTCCCTCTCTCCTTTGCTCTCTATTTCCCAGATCATTGCGAGTCCTCCTTTTAAGTGTAGCCGGATTTCCCCGACGTGCAGGAGACAGCCGGCCAAAGGCCGACAGGTGAATTGTCTGTGGAGGGAGGGGTGCTATAATTTCCAATGAGGACCGATACGCTCCTTGGCAAGAAATTAGCCGGGCGATCTGCTCCTTCTCTACGGTCGTGCCGCGACTCTCAGGAAACTCGACGAGCGCCGGCTGGGGATCGGGGGGGATCTCGAGCATGAAGCGTCGGTCGCTGAGCAGCAAAAGGTGGTCGAAGAGCAGGAGAGGGGCGAAGTCGAAGCCGGTAAAGAGAGCGAAGATCAGGAATCTCGGTAGGGTTTCCCGCGTTCCGGGGAAACATTCTGCAACACCTCTCGATTCAAGCTTTCCGGAGAGGAGGTACCGGGGCTACGCCATGCCGAAGAGCCAGAGCAGACCAATGGCGACGAAGATTGAGGGGAGCAGGTTGCCGACGGGCAGGCGTTTTATGCCGAGCAGGTCGAAGGCGATGGCCAGGATCAGCAGTCCCCCTACCGCATTCATTTCGGTGATCACGGGGGTGGTCAGTACCGTGCCGAGCAGACCGGCCAGCAGACTGATGCCGCCCTGGTAGAGCAGCAGAGTGGCGGTGGAGAAGATCACGCCGATGCCGAGGGTCGAGGCGAGAGCCACCGAGGCGATGCCGTCCAGGGCCGATTTGGCATAGAGGATCGTCGGCTGGTCGCCGACGCCGTTCTGCAGTGCCCCCATGATCGCCATGGCGCCGACGCAGAAGAGCAGACTCGAGGTGACGAACGCCTCGCCCACCTTGCCCGCCCCGCTAAAACGATCCTGCAGCCTCCGGCCGAAGGTTTCCAGCCGTTTTTCGATCCCCAGGATTTCCCCGATCAGCCCGCCCAGCACGAGGCTGCCGATGACCACCAGCGGCTGCTTGCTCTGCAGGGCTAGCTGCAGGCCGACGAGAGCGACGGCCAGGCCAAGACCCGCCATCAGGGTGTTGCGGATCCGCTCAGAGAGGCGGTTGCCGAGAAAATAGCCGACGCATGTCCCTACCGTGACGGCGGAAATGTTGACGAGAGTTCCCTGGATGATCATTGCAACCTCCTTCGATGGCTGTCGGGTTTTAGCATGTTTTGGCGCACTCGGCAAGCGCCTCTGCGGAATTTTGAAAGGAGATCGATAAAAGGATGGGAGAGGGGACTTGCGGAAAAGTTTTATTAAGGTCACAGCATCAAAGTTGGAAGAGAACAGCTTCTCAGCGCATGTTTCCACTTTTGCCCGGACACGTCCCTGCTAAACTAAAAACAGGAAAACCACAAAAAACTCTCGCTGGAAGTCAACCTCTTCGCAGGCCGAGCCGAGCAAAGGAGAACGCGCAATGAGACTTCTTCTCACCGTTGAATTCCCGCACGAGCCCTTCAACACTTTGGCGCGCGAGGGGAAAGTGGAGCTGGTCATCAACCGTATTCTTGATGAGATCAAACCCGAGGCCGCCTATTTCACCGAACAGGAAGGGACGCGCTGCGGCATCTTTGTGATCAACGCCGAAAATCCTTCGGAGATTCCCAAATTTTCCGAACCGTTTTTCCTCAACTTCGAGGCTGACTGCAAATTCCGCATCGCGATGCGTCCCGAAGACCTGCAGGCGGCCGGGTTGGAGGAACTGGGCAAGAAGTGGGGCGCTTCAGCCTAACCGCAAGGAGCGTTCATCGATCCGTTATTCTCTCGCCCAGGGGAGCGTTCGATTGGCGAATGCGGCGTCGCCCCGAAAAAGGTGAAACAGGTAAGAGCCCAGGCAGAATTTGCCGAAAATCAGGGCAGCGAGGGCTGCCGCCAGAAGTCCTTCGAGAATCCAGGCGGCGAGGTGCCAGCCGAGAAGCAGGCAGACGCCGACGGCGAGCATGAAGGTGGCGGCCATCCCCTGGGCAAAACGCCGTGGCGCCGGGGCCGGCGCCATCGGAGGAAGATCCTTGGGCAATGCGACGAGGCGATTGTAGAGGGCATCGAAGGGGTTGCGGGCGGGCACGGCGACGTTCCACCAGAGGATCGCCGAGAGGGCGAGGAAAAACGGCCCGTTCTGGAAGATCAGGGCCAAAACCACCAGAATGCCGACCAGTCGCGGCTGAAGCATCAGGGCGGGATACTGCCGTGAGCAGGTGGCCGCATCAGCGTCTCTGATCCCCTGTTGCCTGACGAAGTTTCGCTTCGCAGTCTCAGCCATAGGGCCTCCTTTCCCACCGTGACCGCTCTGGGCGCCCTGCGGGGCCGAGTCGGTCAGCCAGGTCGTTTTTTCCTGAAATCCGTTCTCCTTAGCATTTTCTCAATTATAGCATTTCCTGCCGAACGAAAACCCTTCACCCGCGATGGATCCTTCCTTGGTGGATTAATTCTTGACAAACCTCCCTTCGTGCCGCCATTTTTAGGTGAATCGGCCGGGGAGGAAAGCTCCAGTCCGGCATCCACACCCTCGAGGAGAAAATGACTATGACACCTGTTGACACCCCGATGAACAAATACACCCGCTTCGTCGCTGATTACAACGGCGGCGCGGCGCGGCCGGATCTCTGTGCCCGTTACGGCATTGAGCCGGAGCAGTTCGATGATTTTCTCGTCTATCTCAAGCGCAAGGGCTTTCACCTCTCCCGCTCGGCCGGACAGGGATTCGCCAAGGCCCATGAGATCGACTTCGAAATCTTTGGCGACGACATGCAGTTCGTCGAAGTCGAACTCGATCCCGCCGAGACGGTGGTGGCCGAGGCCGGGGCGATGATGTTCATGGAGGGGGGCATCCGTATGGAAACGATCTTCGGCGACGGCAGCGCCCGCTCGCAGGGCGTCATGGGGAGAATTTTCGGCGCCGGCAAGCGGATTTTGACCGGCGAGAGCCTCTTCATGACCGCCTTCACCAACGGTGGGGCCGGTAAGCAGCGCGTTGCCTTCGGGGCCCCCTATCCCGGGAAGATTCTCCCCATGGACCTTGGAGCCCTCGGGGGCGAATTGCTCTGTCAGAAGGATTCGTTTTTGTGCGCCGCCAAGGGAGTTTCCATCGGGGTCGCCTTCCAGCGCCGGCTCGGGGTCGGTCTGTTCGGCGGGGAGGGCTTCATCCTCGAGCGGCTGCAGGGCGACGGCTACTGTTTTGTTCACGCCGGCGGCACCCTGATCGAAAAGACCCTCGGCCCCGGCGAAACCCTGCGCCTCGACACCGGCTGCCTGGTGGCGATGCAGGCGGGAGTTGATTACGATATCCAATTCGTCGGCGGCGTCAAGACCGCCCTGTTCGGCGGCGAAGGACTCTTTTTCGCCACCCTGACCGGGCCCGGAAGGGTGTGGCTGCAATCGCTGCCATTCAGCCGCCTGGCCGACCGCATCCTGGCCGCCGCGCCCAAATACGGCGGGGAGAGCAAGGGCGAGGGATCGCTGCTCGGCTCCCTCGGAGATCTGCTCAATGGTGACAATAGATAACAATCCCTTTTTTTCCGGGAGCGCCTGAGCATGTTCAACCGCCTGCCCCCTCTGGTGCTGGGCCCCTTGGCCCTCACTCTCTATCTGGTCAATACCGCTCTTTGGTGTCTGCCTATCTATGCCCTGGTGCTGGTCAGGCTTCTGGTTCCCGTCCCCTCTTGGCGGGACCGCTGCATCCGCTGGTCGATCCATCTGGCAGAAGGCTGGATTCGGGGCACCAATTTCTTGACGGATCACCTGTATCGGCTCGACTGGGATATCGATGGCAACGCCGATCTTCGTCGTGACCGGTGGTATCTGGTCGTTGCCAACCATCAGTCCTGGGTCGACATCATGGCCCTCTTGCAGACCTTTCGAAACCGCATCCCCTTTCCGAAGTTCTTCTCCAAGCGCGAAATGCTCTGGGTCCCCTTCCTCGGTCCCGCCATCTGGGCGCTGGAGTTTCCGATCATGCGCCGCTATGCGCCGGAAGTTCTCAAAAAACACCCCGAGTGGCGTGGGCGGGACCTGGAGGCGACCCGCCGGGCCTGCGGCCGTTTTCGCCAGGCTCCGGTCACGATTGTCAATTTTCTGGAAGGAACAAGGTTCACGGCCGAAAAACACTCTCGGCAGGAGTCGCCATACCGCCATCTGCTGCGTCCGAGGGCGGGAGGGGCCGCGCTGGCTCTGGCCGGAATGGAAGGCAAGATCCGCACCCTTCTCGATCTGACGATCGTCTATCCGGATGGGGTGCCCACCTTCTGGGGGTTTCTCTGTGGCCGCGTTCGGCGGCTGTCGGTGCAACTTCGGTCGGTTAACGTTCCTGAGGAGTTCCAGAGGGGAGACTATCTCAACGACCAGGATTTTCGCCGGCGCTTTCAAGGCTGGATCGATGGATTGTGGCGGGAAAAGGATAGGGTGATCGCGCGGAGTCTCAAGGAGGAGACACCACGGCTGCCTTGAGGCAGGATCGACAAGCCTCGACGCCGCAGAGAAGGGAGGGGGTGCCCGGGAGGTGGGCAAAAACGGCTTGAATCGGCTTCCCGAGAAAGGAATTTTTCAGGGCTCGGCCCAATCGTTGCCGGGAGCCAGCATGACGATGTCCACCCGTCGATTCAGTTCGCGCCCCGTTTTGGTCGCGTTATCGCCGATCGGGTGGGTACTGCCGTAGCCGGTGGCGGAGAGTTTGTCCGTGGCGAAATAATGCCGATCAAGGAGATAATGCAGCACGCTGAGGGCCCGATCGGCTGAGAGTTCCCAGTTGGAAGGAAACTGGTCCGAATGGACCGGGGTATCATCGGTATAGCCTTCGATACGGAGGGGATTGCTGTATTTGCCCAGGGAACGGGCGATCTTATCCAGCAGCGGGTAGGCTTCCTTTTTTAGTTTAGCCTGCCCCGGGGTGAAAAAATCTGCCGCTTGCAGGCTGACGATCAACCCGCGCTGGTCCATATCCACGTGCACCTTGTCCCCGGCTCCCTTTTTCTGCAGTTCCCTCTCCAGCAATCCCTTGACCAGGAGCAGATCGTTCGGTTGCGCCCAGAGCTTGTCGTGCCGGGCGACCAGGGTGGTTCCTTCGGGGCTCAGCATCGGCACGACCTGCAACTCCCCCTGGCTGGCCATCGGCCTGCCGACCGCCGGAAGGGTCTGGCTGAGTCCGAAGGCCTGGCGCAGCGACTGGACGACTTCCTCCGCCTTTTGTTTATCTACCTGCCCCATTGCGTAAAGGGTAACGAAAACCGCAAACAACAGGGTGATGAAGTCGGCGTAGGAAACCAGCCATCGCTCCAGGTTCGCCTCCTTTTCCGGCTCCTTTTTCCGTTTGCTCATTTTTCCGGTCCCTTTTTCCCGTTGCTGTCTTCGTGCAGATAGGCTTTGAGCTTGTCCTCGATGACGCGGGGATTCTGGCCGTTCTGCATGGCGTACAGCCCCTCGAGGATGATCTCCTTCTTCCGCATCTGCTCCTTGATCTGGTGCTTGAGCTTGGTGCTGATCGGGATGCAGACGATGTTGGCGGTGACCAGGCCGTAGATGGTAGCGACGAAGGCCACCGCGATGCCTTCGCCGAGCTTGCTCGCGTCGGAGAGATTCTGCATGACGTGGATGAGGCCGAGAACCGCGCCGATGATGCCGATGGTCGGGGCGAAGCCGCCGGCGGCCTCGAAAAACTCCGAGCTCGTTTTGGCGTGCTCCTCGAAGGTGTCCATTTCAACCTCCATGGTCTCCCGGAACTGCTGGGGATCGGCTCCGTCCACCAGAAGAGTGATGCCTTTCTGGGTAAAGGGATCGCGAACGTTTTTGGCTTCCTGCTCGAGAGAGATGAGGCCGTTTTTGCGAGCCTTGGCAGCCCAGCCGACGATGTCCTGAATGGCCTGTTCCGGATCGGCGTTCGGCGGCATGAAGACATAGATGATATCTTTAAACGCCTTGATGACGACATTCAGGGGGAAGCTGACGCAGGTGGCCCCGAAAGTCCCCCCCAGAACGATGATGGCGGCGGTCGGCTGGAGGATGGCGCTGATATGACCGCCCTCAAGGGTCTGCCCTCCGATAACGGCGCCGAAGCCGATGATCAGGCCGAAAATGGTCGTGATTTCCATAAAGTCTGTTGCCCCGGTACCGTGTTAGGGGTCCTTTGTCATGAAAATGGTCATCTTGCCTTGCTGAAATTTATTGAGCACGCGGCACGGCCTCAGCCGCCTCTGTTTCGATTCCGCGCGCACGCCATTCCCTCCGGCGGATTTCCCCCCAAAGTCCTTGCAGACGGTCAGCCCGGGTCTCCTTGCGGTGAAAATCCGATCGAAGGGGTGAGCGCGGCACAGCGGCAGGCGACAGGGTCAGCTCCCTTTTTGCGTGTTGCGGTAGCCCTTTCGCGGCGTTCCCCCCCTTCGCTGGGCCGGAGGCGGTTTCGCTGAGCTTCGTTGCAGGACGGAAGCCTTAAAATCAATGATCCTGTCGATGATTTCCGCCGCAGACTCACAAACCAGATGGCGATTGCCGTTGAGGAGGGTGAGGTGGGTATCAGGCGTCTCTTCTATGGTCTCGATGGCCTCGTCGTTGATGTATATCTCGCTGCCGTCCCGCTTCGTCAGTTTTACCATGAACTCCTCCCTGGTCACGGTTTCCCCTATTTCCAATATCGGCCGTCTGGCGGCAAAACTTTAGACAAAAGTTATTCTCCCCATGGAAGGGGATGCAACTGTTCAGAAGATATGACGACGGGCTTGTCCGGCTCGCTCTCAATGCGCCATGAATTCAGCCCGGAAGCTCGTCGGCGGCGAACCCCGGCCCTTGACGAAGGTCAAGGAAAGAGGGCCCTGTTTCTGCTTCAATGACGTTCGATCGGTTCAAGAAAACCAACTCTTTCAAAATTCTGAAGGCGGAATCCATGCTTCTGAGCGAACGAATCGTGATCTGGACCATCTGGGCGCTGACGGCCGTCGGCGGCTTTTTCAGCCTGCGGCGCCTGGTCCGGCGCAAACATCGCAAGTAATCCGCTGGGGTCGCTGATGCGCCCGTTGGTGGCAACGCCCAATTGTGTCAGGATCTTTGGCTGTCGACGGCGGAAGATTTCGACCCGCTTCCGGTCATCGGTTAGTTGATGCGTTGCCCGGTCATGTTGTATTTGAAAAAAGCCAGAATATTGAGCTCTTTTTTCTTGTAGGCCTGAGGGAGGGGTCCGTAGGGCTCCCCCTTTCGCACGGCGGCCATCGCCTCACGGTCGAGAACCGGGTAGTGGGAGCTCTCCAGCAGCTTGACCGCTTCGACCGTCCCTTCGCGGCTGATGGTTATTTTCAACAGACAGGTCCCTTCCTCCCGCCGGGCGGCCGCCTCGGAGGGGTAATTCCAGACACGGTAAATATTGTTGCGAAACCGTTGAAAGAAGGAGATGAGGATATCCTTTTCCGTATCGAGCCACACGGCGTCTCCTTCGGCCACGTCCTTTCGGTATTTGCGGCGCCACTGCTGTTCCTGGGTCTGCAGGCGGGCGAGGGTCTGAGGCGCCAACTGCGTCAGGGTGCGCAGGTCGGGGAGCGTTTTTTTCCGGTGACCCGCTTCCGGTTCTTCCCCGTGGTTTTTCGGCAAGGCGGGGGCGGGCTTCGGGCGTTCCGGAAGAGCTTTGCTCGGAGGGCTCTTCGGCTGCGGTCGGGGCTTGGGCTGTGGTTTCGGCCGGACTTGCGGATGAAGGATGGTCCGAGGAGTGCGGTCCTCGGTGTCTTTGCCTTTGGGCGCCGTTTCCTTCTTCGCCACATGGTCCGAGGGACCGAGGCGTTTCGCCGGCGTTTTCCGTTTCTCATCAGGCCGGTTCGGCAGATCGAGCTCCCGTTCGCGCGGTTTGGGTGGGGGAGGGCTTGGCTGAAGTTCTACCACCACCGGTTTTTTGGGTTTCGGCTGAGAGAAAAGATGGTTCTGGGGAAGCAGATAGAGCAGGAGCAGATGCAGCAGCAGGGAGAGAGCGATAAACCCCGCCAGAAGAGTGCTTTGCCGGCGATTAAGGTCCATAAGTCCTTGAAGTCATAAAGCTCACGCTCAAAATAGGGCGCGGCGCTCAGCTGGCGTTCCCGGTTGGAAACCCGGTCGGAGAAGCGAAAAAACAGCCGCCATTATACACGAAGGAGGGGGACGGACGCCAGCAATGAATCGGCGGCGGCGGTTATCCCGGCAGGGAGGCGACACTCACCGGGGCGCCGGGCCGAACCATGCCGCCGCGCAAAACTTTGGCAAAAATTCCTTCCTTGGGCATGACGCAGTCGCCGGCCTGATGGTAGATGGCGCACCGGGTATGACATTCCTTGCCGATCTGGGTGACCTCCAGCAGGGCCGGACCGACCTCCAAGAGGGTGCCGATAGGCAGGGAGGGCAGATCCAGCCCCCGGGTGGTGATATTCTCGGCGAAATCCCCGGTGGTGACCGCTAGGCCGAGGCGCTGCATTTTTTCGATACTCTCCAGGGCCAGCAGACTCACCTGACGGTGCCAGTCCCCGGCATGGGCATCCCCAAGGAGGCCGTGGTTCTCCTGCAATTCGACCCTCTCAACGGGGGTTTTGCGCTCCCCCTTCTTTTGGCTGATACAGACGGCAATCACTTCTCCCGACATGGCGCAATTACTCCTTTTTCTTCAGGTTTCGATTGGGATATTTTTTTCTCCTCACCCCTCACTCGTTTTACCCCCCCACGTCGGCCATGGTGAACGGCTTGTGCCCTTCTCCCGGGGAGTCAAGGGCGTGGCGGTCCGGTTTGGCGGCGACGAGATGACCGAGGGCCTCACGCAAGGCTGTTTCATCCCCGCTGCGCAGGACCGGCTTCAGGTCGAGGGCCCGGTCATCGAACAAGCAGCTTTTGCCGAGCCCGGTGGCTGTGATGCGGATGCGGTTGCAGTCCCGGCAAAAGTGGCAGGAAACGGGGGTGATGACGCCGATCTTTCCAGCGGCCCCGTCGATCCGATAATAGGAGGCAGGGCCGGCCAGCTCTTCCTTTTTCTTCTCCGGGTGCAGGCGGTAGCGCCGGGCCAGCTTAGCCAGCAGCTCTTCGCCGGGGACCGAAAGGTCGCGCCAGTTCTCTTCTTTGAGAGAGGGCATGTATTCGATGAAGCGTACCCGGTACGGTTTGTCGAGGGTCATGGCGGCGAAATCGGCCACCTCGTCATCGTTGATGCCGCGCATGACCACCACGTTGAGTTTGACGAAGGGAAAGCCGGCTCTCTCGGCGGCGGCCAGTCCTGCCAGCACGCGACGCAGATCGCCGCCCCGGGTGATTTCGGCAAAGACTTCGGGGCGCAGGGAGTCGAGGCTGATATTGAGACTTTCCACCCCGACCGCCCGCAGTTCCTCGGCTGTTTCGGCCAACCGATAGCCGTTGCTGGTCAGCACCAGTCGTTTGAGCCCCGGCAATTGGCCAAGATCCCGAAGAAAAGGGAGAATCCCCTTTCGAACCAGTGGTTCTCCGCCGGTAACCCGGATCTTCTCCACCCCCATCGCCACCGCAACCCGGGCAATTCGCAGCAGCTCCTCGAAACGAAGGATGCCGCTGTGAGTCTCTTTGGGCACTCCCGCGGCAGGCATGCAGTAGCGGCACCGCAGGTTGCAGCGGTCGGTTACCGAGAGGCGCAGGTAGTTGATTTTCCGGCCGTGTTTATCTTCCATGGCAGAAGTCTCCCTCCGGCTCAGCTGGCCGGTTCGTCGGGCAGTCCCAGGACCAGCACCTCGACCTCGGCTCCCGCAGGCAACTCGGCGGCACCGATCGGCACCGGCAGCAGTCCGTGGGCTTCGACCAGGCTTCGGTTCTGTCCCGAGCCCTGCCGGGAGGAGGGGGTGAACCGGTAGGTGCCGTCACTTTGGCGCTGCAGCGTGCCCCAGAGAAAGTTCTGGCGGCGGCCTCCGCCCTTGACGGCGTCGGCCAGCACTACCCTCAGGCGGGGATGCAGGATCTGCCTCCGCCCGGCCAGAAGGCGGAGGGCCGGCCGGACGAACAGATCGAAGGTCGCCGCCGATGCGGCCGGGTTGCCCGGCAGGCCGAAGACCGGAAGGGCGCCGATCGTGCCGAAGAGCAGCGGTTTGCCGGGTTTGATGGCGACCTTCCAGAAGGTTCGGGAGAAGCCGAAGCGGGCCAGCACCTCTTGGACGTAATCGCGGTCGCCGACGGAAGCGCCCCCCGTGGTGATCAGCAGATCCGCCTCCAGCCCCTGTTGGATTTTGGCCGCCAGAGCGTCCGGATCGTCGGCCGCGATTCCGAGGGGGATGACGGGATGCCCCTCCTCTCGCAGGCGGGCCGCCAGGAGGTGGATGTTGGAATTAACGATTTGTCCCGGCCCCGGCGGGGTCCCGAGTTCCACCAACTCATCTCCCGTCGTCAGCAGCGCCACCCGGGGTTTCGGATAGACCGTCAGGCGATCGATGCCGCCGGCGGCAAGCAGCCCCGTTTCCCCGGCCCGGATGACGCTTCCCGCCGAAAGCAGCGTTTCGCCTTTGCGGAGTTCTTCCCCCCGGCGGCGGATGTGTCGGCCGGCGGCGGAATCGGCAGCCAGGCGAATACAGCCTTCCTCCTCGACCACCTCCTCCAGCGGAACGACCGTATCGCAGCCCGGTGGCAGGGGCGCTCCGGTCATGATTTTGGTCGCCGTGCCGGCGGGGATCATCCCGCTCGGGGCGGCTCCTGCCGGCACAAAGCCGGTCACGGCCAGACGGCCGCCGCCCTTCTGACCCTGCCAGGCAAAGGCGTATCCGTCCATGGCGGAGTTGTCCGCGGGGGGCAGGTCCCAGCGGGACGCCACCGGTTCGGCCAGCACCCGGCCAAAGGCCTCTTCCAGTGAAGCCTCGACCGGGGTCAGGGGGCGGACGGTTCGTACAATTGCCTCCAACGCTTCATCGTAGCTCAGCATGGTGCTCCCTTCCCTGTTCAGAATAATTCAGAATACTCTGCTCTGTCGCCAGGTGACGGCTCCCGTGCCGCCTGCTCCATGGGCGCCACAAGCACAGGCTGGACAGTTGCCGCTTTACTATCAACCTCAAGTCGCTTCGCTCTCCGGGAGCGCAAAAATCTCCTGGAACCGACCGTTGACGTAGCTTCGAATGCCGGCTTGCAGCCGGTCGAATTTTTCAAGAAGCTGGAGGGCGTGGGGCGTCAAGGCCGATTCGCCGCCGCCGGCGCCGCCCTTTTGACGCAGGACCAGTGAATAGCCGAGGTTGGTTTCCATGGTGCGTACCAGGCTCCAGGCCTTGCGGTAGGAAAGCCCCATCTGCCGTGCCGCGGCGCTGATGGAGCCGTACTCCTGGATCAGGCGCAACAGCTGCTCACGCCCCTCGCCCAGGATCGGTTCTCCGGCCACTTCGATCCAGATTTTGGAGCGCACTTCAAGTTTTTCCATGGGACCAATCTCCTGCTCCGAAACTTTCAGGTTAACCCTTTGGGGTCCGAATAGAACAACGCTCGCAGCCCTTTCGCTTCGTTGTTTCGAGATACGGAGGCGTCCGCTGCGGTCAGGATGCTGATGCGTGTTTACCGTCATCGCCGGAGGTCTGCAACCGGCGGAAATCCTCCGGCGTGTTGACGTTGCACAGGGCCTTTTGCCAATCGAGGGGCAGCTCCTGACACTCGAGAGTAGTGACGCGCATGCGGGGATAGAGATCGACGATTCGGAACCGACCCTCCTCCAGCATCTGTCGGATCGGCTCCAGGCAGGAGCGGTGGTAGAGGGCGAAAACGGCTTCGAGTCCGGCCGGTGTACGCGGCACGACGATATCGGCCCCGTCCCGTCTCGCCAAGAGCAGGCGTACCAGTTCTGCTGAAGCGCAGGGCATGTCGCAGGGGGTCGAAAAAATCCACGGGGTCGGCGAGCGGAGCAGGCCGGTATACAGCCCTCCCAGGGCGCTTCCTGGGTAGGGGTCGGCAAAATACGGCACTCCCGGCTGTGCCAGATCGGGGCGATCGCCGGCGATCAGGACCGTGTCGAAAAACTTCTGCATCAGCTTCAGAATGCGTCCGAACAATGACGTCCCGTCCCATTCCAGAGTCGCCTTGTCCTGTCCCATGCGCCGGCTGCGGCCGCCAGCCAGGATCACTCCGGTGACATCGGCATAGGAGCGTCGGTCGTTGGTTGCGATGTGCGCAATTTGCATATCGATCCTCAAAAAAATATTCCGAATCTCGGCAACTATAGCCGAGAGTTTTATCGAAGGCAAACTGTTTCTGGTCGAAAATCCCCGATCCTGTCCTTTCAGATCCCGGATGATGGGGGAAAATTGTTGACCCGCAAGGGGGCATCGGCTATAAAGGGCGCGGTAATTAAACCCTGTTTTGGAGGAGGTTTTGTTATGGAGTTAGTGGAACAGATTAAAGCCCAGGCACGGCAGGATCGGCAAACCGTCGTCCTGCCCGAAGGGTACGACGAGCGGATGGTCGAGGCCGCCGGAAAGATTGCAGCGGAGGGCCTGGCAAGGGTCGTGCTGCTTGGAAACCCCGTTACTCTCAATCGCAAGGCCGGGGAACTTGGGGCTTCTCTTGAGGGGGTGACTCTGCTCGATCCGGGAACCGATGCCAGGCTCGATGCCTACGTTGACGAGCTGGTGGAAATCCGCAAGAGTAAAGGACTCACCCGGGAGGAGGCGAGGAGCCTGCTGATCGCCGAAGATCACCTTTTTCGCCGCCATGATGGTCCGTCAAGGCGATGCCGGCGGCGCCGTGGCCGGGGCCGCCAATACTACCGGCGATGTGCTGCGCGCTGCCTTTCAAGTCATCGGCACCGCGCCGGGGATGAAAACGGTTTCTTCGGTTTTTCTGATGGTCACCAAAAATCCGGAATTCGGCGAAAACGGGACCCTGCTTTTTGCCGATTGCGCCGTCAATCCCAACCCGGATGCGCAAGCCCTGGCCGAGATTGCGGTGGCCACCGCGCAAAGTTGCCGAAGTTTTCTGGGGGTAGATGGCCGCGTCGCCATGCTCTCTTTCTCAACCAAGGGCAGTGCCGGCCATGCCGATGTGGACAAGGTGCTGAAAGCGATGGAGATCGCCAAAGGGATCGACCCGCAGCTGCAAATCGATGGCGAACTGCAGGCCGATGCGGCCCTGGTGCCGAAGGTCGGGGCCAAAAAGGCTCCCGGTTCAGCCGTGGCGGGCCGGGCCAATACCCTCATCTTTCCCGATCTGGATGCCGGGCAACATCGGCTACAAGCTGGTCGAGCGGGTGGCCGGTGCAGAGGCCGTCGGTCCGATCATCCAGGGGCTGGCCAAGCCGGTCAACGACCTCTCCCGCGGCTGTTCGGTGGAGGACATCGTCAGCGTCGCCGCCATCACCGCGGTGCAGGCACAGCGAGCCTGAATAAAGTACAACCTCAGTTGCAATTTTGTCTTCGTAACGCAAAGAGGCCGGCGGATTTTCCGCCGGCCTCTTTGCGTACAATCTGTCGCCCCCTCGGCCCTTCGTCTCAGGCGACGCGTCGCAGCAGGCCGCTGGCCCAGGAGAGGCCGACGCCGAAGCCGCTGATGGCGATGGTTTTGACCGCCGGATCGGCCAGCTCGTCGATCAGCAGCAGGGGGATGGTCGAGGCGCAGCTGTTGCCGTAATCGCAGATGGCGAAAGGGACCTTGTCAAAGGGGCACCCCGAGTTTCTTGGCGATGGTCTCGACGATGATCTTGCTGCCCTGGTGGAACAGGAAGCGGTCGATATCGCCGAGGGCGACGCCGTTGCGGGCCGCCATCTTCTCGATGTCGGGGGGAACGGTTTTGGCCGCGAAGTTGAAGACCGCCCGTCCGTTCATGAAAAGGGTGCCGTCGCGGGCGATGAGCTTGTCGTATTCGCTGCCGAGGGTGCCGAAGGTGAACTTTCCGGGAACCAGGACCGGGCGGTCGGAGATCAGAGCGGCGCCCGCCGGCATCGCCGAACAGCAGGGCGGTGTTCTTGTCCTCCGGGCTGACGACCTTGGAATACGGGTCGGCGGTGATCAGGACCCCTTTTTTCATTCCGTTGGCGGCCATGAAGGCGGTGATGGCCGAGAGGCCGTAGACAAATCCCGAACAGCCCAGGGAGATGTCGAAGCAGGCGCAGTCTCCGGCAGTCCGAGGCGGCCATGGACCAATGCGGAGGTGTGGGGGATGGAAAAGTCGGGATTCTGGGTGACGACCACCAGCGCCTCCAGGGTGCTCGGATCGAGGCCGGAGCGGGCTTTAAGGTCGGCAAAAGCCCTGATGCACAGGTCCGACGTCTCCTCATCGGCGCCTTTGCGGGACACACCTTTCACCCCGATTTTTTCTTCGATGAAATTTTCGTCAATGCCGAATTGTTCCTTACGGTCGTAATTCGAGATGCGTCCGGGGGGGATGTAGGACCCTATGTTTTCGATACCAAGCATGCGCTCTTCCGTTGGGAAAGGGGTTGATACAAAAGCGAAAAAGGGCCGGTGGTTTATCCACCGGCCCTTCCTTATACCATGCATGACGCGAAAAATTCAACAGTGTTTTATTGGGTTGTATAGGATGTGTCGGAGAAGGTGTACGAGAACTTCATGTGGTCCTGGTAGGTTCCCTCGAGAATGCCGACCACGTCCTCGGTAAAGACCCGCTCCTCGTCCGTGGGGATGACGAAGACCTTGACCGGCGAATCGGGGGTGGTGATGACGCTTTCATGGTTGCGGGTCATGGTGTTGCGGTTCTTTTCCTTGTCGAGGAGGATTCCCATGAACTCCAGCCCTTCGAGGGCCTTTTCACGAATCGACCAGCCCATTTCGCCGACCCCGCCGGTGAAAACCACGGCGTCGAGCCCTCCGATGGCGGCGGCGTAGGTGCCGATGTACTTTTTCAGGCGATAGGACTCGATGTCCAGAGAAAGGGCACACCGCTCGCAACCACCCTGCGCCCCCTCGATCACGTCCCGGCGATCGGTATACTGGCCGGTGATTCCCAGGACGCCTGATTTCTTGTTGAGCACCGCGTCGATTTCCTTCGGGGTGCAGCCTTCGAGTTCCATGATGAAGGCCGGGATCGCCGGGTCGATGTCGCCGCAGCGGGTTCCCATCATCGCTCCCTCCAGAGGGGTCAGGCCCATCGAGGTGTCCACGGAGACGCCATTTTTGATGGCGGAGTGGGAGACCCCGTTACCGATATGCATGGTGACGAGGTTGCACTCCTTGGGGTCCTTGCCCAGCAGGACCGCGGCCCGTTTGGAAACGTACAGGTGGCTGGTGCCATGAAAGCCATAGCGGCGAACGCCGTACTTTTCGTACCATTCGTAGGGCAGCGGATAGGTATAGGCGTGCCGCGGCATGGTCTGATGGAATGCGGTATCGAAAATGGCCACATGAGGCACGTTGGGCAGCACCGCACGCGCGGCCTCGATGCCGGCGATATTGGGGGGGTTGTGCAGCGGGGCCAGGTGCTGTACTTCGCGAATTGCCTCCAGGACCTTCTCGTCGATAAGAACAGACCGGGTGAACTTCTCCCCTCCATGCACGACTCGGTGGCCGACCGCCGAAATCTGACTCATGTCGGTGACCACCCCGTGGACCGGATCGGTCAAGGCTTTGATGATGTAGTGGATGGCGGTCCGGTGATCGGGACAATCCAGGCTCTCTTTATGGGTTTCCCGACCCGCCACTTCGTGAATGATGAAAGAGCCGCCGACCGTTACCCGCTCCACCATGCCTTTGGCGACGACCTCTTTTTTCTCCCAGTCGAAGAGCTGGTATTTGACCGATGAACTGCCACAGTTTAGTGCAAGAATTTCCATGCCCATACGAAAACAACCTCCTCCAGAGTTTTGGTGCGGGGCTGCCGGTCGCTCCCCAAAAAAGTCAAAATAGTGTTTTGCGTTTAATGCGCGACCCGCCCCGTAAGAGAAAAAAATTCCGCAATAGCCCTTATGAAGGGGCATCCAGATGCGAAACATGTTATAAAAGACTATAAAAAGCGATGGGAAAATGCAAGAATTTTTGTGCACGGCGAGGAGTTTTTGGGGGTAGACACTGGGTCGGAACTTGTTGTAGCATGGTTGAATTCGCTAGATAACTTGCTAAAGAGGAGGTGATTCCAATGGCTTATACCATTACCGAAGAGTGTATTAATTGCGGGGCCTGTGAGCCCGTCTGTCCGGTAGAGGCTATCAGTGAGCAGGGGGACGTCCGCGTCATAGATGCGGATACCTGTACCGATTGCGGTGCCTGTGCCGATACTTGCCCCGTTGACGCCATCCTGGCTCCCTGAACCGTTCGGAGGGCGGCTATCCGGCCGTCCTCCGAATCTTTCTCCATAAATCGACCCCACCGGCCCCTCCGGCGGGAAGAGGAGGTCATTCATGTTCGGACTTGGGACCACGGAACTGATCCTCATCCTGGTATTGGTTCTTATCGTTTTCGGGGCGGGGAAGCTGCCCGAGATCGGCAACTCTCTGGGCAAGGGCATTCGGAGCTTCAAGAAGGGGTTCGACGAGCCTGACGAAATCGACGTCACTCCGAAAAATGAAAATGAGGAGGGCGGGGAAAAGGGCGTGGAAAAGGACGAGGAAAAGAAAAAGGATTAACTTGGAAGCGCCTTGAGAGGTTCCCGGCACGGGGCGCTGGCCTTCGGCCTCCATGCAAAAAAGCCGCATTTCTGCGGCTTTTTTGCGTGGAACCGTAGCGGTGAAGGGGATGGTTACTGCCGTGAGCCTGGCTGAGAGTCAACGACTTCAACGGTGTATTCGGCGAGGTCCGGCGGCAGATTCCTGAAGACGATGGTAAAGGGGAGCATCTCCCCCTTGGCAACATTGAGGTTCGAGAGGGAATCGCCGAACTGGTTGCTCATGGCGCTCTCGATTTTGCTGAAAGGCAAAGATCTCAGGTCTTTTTCGGTCAGCGGGTTTCCGCAATAAACCGTTTTCTGCAACTGGACCTGGCCGCTCTTATCGTAAAGAACTCCTTTGACGAGGATCGCCGAGCGGGCTTCGGAAGAGTCGTTGATCGCTTCGCCGTTAACGACAAACAGCTGACCGGCATCCCGATTGGTAATGAAGAAACCGGTCAGCTTCTGCAGACGGATTTCGCTCGTTGCCGAAGTGCGGCCCCTGGGGCTGCTCCACCGGGAGACCAATCGCTCGATGCCGGTGAGGCCGCTATTCCAGTAGAAATAGGCGGCGGTCCCGCTTAAAATCAGCAGCAGCAGAAAAATAAACAGCAACAGGGTGCGAAAAGGGTTGGAACGGCGGGCCGGCAGCGCTGGTGGGGGCGGAGGCTTTTCCCCCTCGGGGACGAGCAGCTCTTCGCGGTGCTGCAGCAGCTGAGTTTCCGCCTCTGTTCGCTCCGGGCCGGCCTCGAGGTCCGCTGCAGTCTCCGCGGGACTTGAGAGGGGCGGTTCCTCGGCGAAAGTGATCTCGCCGAAATCGCTATCCTGGTCGGTGAATGGCGGTGAGGCAGGTTCACTGAAATCGAAGGCATCCGCTTCCTCGCCATCCCAGGAAAATTCACCGTCCTCATCGGAAAAGTGATCGGACTCGTCCAGGGAAAAGGTCGACGATTTTTCTTCATTCCAACTCTCGAACGGGGATTCGGCGGGCTGCTCTGTCGGACGCTCTTCCTCGGAGGGACGCATTTCTTCGTCGTAGGCGGGAGCGTCGTCCTGAAAAAAGATCTGGTTTTCCTCCGGCGCGGGCGTATCGCCGGCCGGCGGTTCGTTGACCGCATCGGTGGTGTGCGGCTCCTCGCCTACGGAAGACGTTTCGGGGGCATCGCCGAAAGCTTCTTCAGCAAAGAGGTCCGAACCGGCCAGATCTGCCGACGGTTCCGGACTTGGCGGCGGCGGGGCGGCTATGGGAGCTTCCGGCGGTTCGGGGGGAACGACCGAAAAGACCTTCTGGCATTTGGAGCAGCGAACCTTGATTCCGCCCGGCTTGATCTTTTCATCCGCCAGCTTGAAACGGGTTTGGCACTTTGGACAGAGGATGACCATGTCCGTATCTCCTTCAGGCGGGTTCGGTTTCCCCCACCAGATAGATGTCCGCCAGGTTTCGGTACCGTTCGTCAAAGTCGAGTCCGTAGCCGATGATAAAGCCGTCGTCCATGGAGATGCCGACATAATCGGGGGTGATATTTACCTCCCGGCGCGCCCGTTTGTCGATCAGGGTGCAGATTTTCAGGGAGCGGGGTTCCCGCTGCAGCAGCCGATGATAGAGGAATTCGAGGGTGTAGCCGCTGTCGACGATATCTTCGATGATAATGACGTCGCGCCCCTTGATCGGCAACTCCATGTCCTTGCGCAGTTCAACGATGCCGGAAGACTGGGTATCGGAGCCGTAACTGGCCAGGCGGATGAAGTCGACCAGGGACGGAGAGGTGATGGCGCGCACGAGGTCGGCGAAAAAGAGGAAGGAGCCTTTGAGCACTCCCACCAGCAGAATCTCCCTATCGGGGTAGTCACGGCTGATTTCCTCGGCCAGCCGTTGCACTTGGGAGGCGATGTACTCACGGGAAAACAAAAGCTTCATGGGGGGGTGGGACATCGGATATTCCGTTCTCTGAATGAAGGCTTAATGGGGCTTTATTCTATAGCAAGATGGGCTCTTGATGTCAATTTATTCGCACCGTTTCGAAACCCTGGCTCCGGGGAGGAGGTTGTGGTATGTTCGCTCCGTTGGGGGGCGAAAATGACCAACCACCGGCCGGAAAGGAAAACGGTGAGATGAAGCGATACCGCTGGGTTCTCTTTTTTGTCATAGTGTTCGGCTGGGCGACTCTGGCCCGGGCGGCGAGTCCTGCCCTGGCCGCGAAGGGGAGGGAATTCTCCTTCGGTGAGGTATTTCAGGGGCAGAAAGTAACACACGCCTTTCATTTTCGCAATACCGGCGATGCCCCGCTGGTGGTCGAGCGCCTGCGCAGCACCTGCGGCTGCACCGCCGCCCTGGTCTCCTCAACGGTCGTGCCGCCCGGCGGCTCGGCTGAGCTCAAAGCCATCTTCGACTCGAGCCGCTTTCAGGGTCCGGTGGTCAAGACCGTTTATCTCTATTCCAACGCCTCTCCCCAGCGGGTGGCCCGGTTTACCCTGCGCGGGCGGGTCGTGCGGGAAATCGCTCTTGCCCCCTCCCGGGTCGATTTCGGCGCCCTGAGGCCCGGGCAAGTCCGCAATGCGGTTATCCGGCTTTCGAATCGGGGTGGCAAGAAGGTGGCCTTCTCCGCCCTGCAGACCACGGCCCCCGGTCTGACGGCCCGTCTCTCAGCCACCGATCTCGCCCCCGACCAATCGGCCCGCCTGCACATCCGGCTCGCCGCCGGAAACGATCCGAGACAGTTCAGCGGTTATGTCCTGCTGAAGGTCAGCGGCACCCATCGGCCCGATCTGCGGATTCCGATTTTCGGCTATGTGGCCGGGCCGGCCGCTGCGAAATGACACTTCCGGCCTATCGCTGCGCAAGCCTTCGACAATAGGTTTCCACCGCGTCGATAATCTGTCGTTCCAGCTCCTGGCCGGTCAGGTGGTTCATCTCCCGTAGGCATGAGGGGCTGGTGATGTTGACTTCCAGCACGTGCGCGCCGACGATGTCCACCCCGGCGAACAGGATCCCTTCCCGCCTCAGCCAAGGCCCGATGCGCTTGCAGATGGCCTGGTCCGAAGCATTCAGTTCACAGGGGACGCAGCGGCCCCCGGCGTTGATGTTGGAGCGAAATTCCCCTTCTTTCGGTACACGCCGAACCCACCCAAGGATCTCGCCGTCCAAAAGCAGGATGCGTTTGTCCCCCTCGTGGATTTCAGGCAAAAAACGCTGCCCCTGAACGAATCTGGTTTCGCCGGCCGTGGCCCGCTCGAGCAGGGCCTGCCGCCCAGAGGCATCGCGCGTCAGGGCGATGATGTCCCGGCCGCTGCAATCTCCCAGCGGTTTGATGACGATATGCCGCTGGCGGTCGAGAAAGGCCCCCAGATCCTCCACCGAGCGGGTGACCACCGTCGTCGGCATCAGGTCCGGAAACCGCAGGGGGATCAGCTTTTCGCAGAAATCCCGCAGGGCCCGGGCCGGATTGATCTGAAGAACACTTTCGGGAAGCCGGTCCAGCAGGTAGGTCGCATGCAGGTAGGCTGCGTCGACAGGCGGATCTTTGCGCATGTGGAGAACATCGATCGAGCCCAGGTCCATGTCTACGGCGACGCCGGCCTGAAACATCTCCTCTCCCGGCGGAAAGGCCACGGGACGGAGTCTGCCCCGAAGGGCGCCCTTCTCCAGACGCAGGTCGCCGAGAGTGCAGAAAAAGACCTGGTGCCCGCGGCGAAGGCTCTCGCGCATCAGCGCCAGCGAGGTGTCGGTGGGCGGATCGAGGCGCTCGGGCGGATCGATGATGAAGACGGAAATCAAGGAGGTCATGGATTTTTGGCCGTTCGCTATTGAGAGGGAATGCAAACCGCCTACAATTTATAATCGTTCGGGAACATTTGCAACCTGCCGATTGCCGGCCGTCGGGGAGGTAGGCAAGGGCCCATGGAGATCCCCTCGGATGGATCGGTAAGTTTGCCGTTGCATTTCCCCGACGAATGCGTTATAAAACACAGCTCGTGCGCGGTTAGCTCAGCTGGATAGAGCGTTGGCCTCCGGAGCCAAAGGTCACAGGTTCGAATCCTGTACCGCGCGCCAAAAAATTTGAAAGGGATTTCCGCTGATCGCAAGGAAAGCGGAAATCCCTTTTTTTATTTTCCCTCCCGCACTCGCTGCATGGTTCCCGGCTCGCTCCTTTCTTCAAGCTGCCCCCTTACGGTTTTGCCCTGGGGCTCGTCGTTGTCCTGCGAATCTCCCGGTTTTCCGGTATAATAAAGGGGTAATCTCCGTTCGCATCCGGGGGAAAGAGGCGATGGAGAGATTCCCGAAATCCGGTACCTCACGGGTTCACGAGTGGTTTAAACGGTTGGCCAATGTCGAGCCGGAGGAGATCCCGGCGCTCTTCTGGGCGTTCAGCTACTTCTTCGCCCTGCTTTGCGCCTACTACATCGTGCGGCCGATGCGCGACGAGATGGGGATCGCCGGCGGCGTGAAAAACCTGCAGTGGCTCTTCACCGGCACCTTTCTGGCGATGCTGGCCGCGGTTCCCCTCTTCGGGTGGGTGACCTCCCGCTATCCCCGCAAAACGTTTCTCCCCCTGGTCTACCTCTTCTTTATCGCCAACCTGCTCCTCTTCTTCGGTCTGTTTCGCTCCGGGCTGACCCACGCCTGGGTGGCGCGGGCCTTTTTTATCTGGACCAGCGTCTTCAACCTGTTCATCGTCTCGGTCTTCTGGAGCTTCATGGCCGACCTGTTCAGCAATGCCCAGGCCAAGCGCCTGTTCGGCTTCATCGCCGCCGGCGGCACCGCCGGGGCGCTGGCCGGCCCCGCCCTGACCGCCACCCTGGCCATCCCCCTGGGGCCGACCAACCTGCTGCTGTTCTCCGCCGCCGCTCTGGGGTGGGCGCTGCTCTGCATCCAGCGGCTGATCGCCTGGCATGCGAGGGGGCGCCTGCGCCGGCCACTGTCACAGAGGATTCCGGGCCGAAACCGGCCGCCGCCCAAGAGCGGGGTCTGGGCGGCGGGGCCTGGGCGGGGCTGCGGCTGATCGCCGGATCCCCCTACCTGCTGGGGATCTGCCTGCTGATTCTGCTCTACACGACGCTGTCGACCTTCCTCTATTTTCAGCAGGCCCACATCGTCCGGGACAGTTTCAGCGACCCGGCCCAGCGCACCACGGTCTTTGCGGCGATGGATTTTGCCGCCAATGCCCTGACCCTCCTTATCCAGGTGCTTCTCACCGGCCGTATCGTCAGGGCCTTCGGCTTGAGCTGGACTTTGGCGCTGATCCCCCTGCTGCTGGGCGGCGGTTTTCTGCTGCTCGGGGTGGCGCCCCTGCTGGAGGTGCTGATTGCCGTCCAGGTGGTGCGCCGGGCCGGCAACTATGCCATCATGAAGCCGTCCCGGGAAATGCTCTTCGTCGTTCTCACCGAGGAGGAGAAATACAAGGCGAAGAACGTCATCGACACGGTCATCTATCGCAGCGGCGATGTGCTCAGCGCCTGGGCCTATGCCGGGCTGCAGGCCCTCGGTCTCGGCCTCTCGGCCATCGCCTTCCTCGCCCTGCCGCTGTCCGGGCTGTGGGCGTGGATCTGTTACCAGCTCGGGAAGAGGCAGGAGGCACGAGCCAAATCCGGGAGAGGTGTCGCCATGAACGCAAACACGTATCGGATGTCCCGAAGGAGCTTCGTCGGCTCCCTGGCCGCCGCCTTCGCTGCCGTGTGGCTCGATTCGCCGGCGCTGTCGGCGGCCGAGAAGCCCCTGATCCGCAAGGCGATTCCGGCCACGGGGGAAACTCTGCCGGTCATCGGACTGGGCACGTCGCTGACCTTCGACGTGGACGGCGACCGAGACCGCCCTGGCGGGCCTCGCCGAAGTTCTGCGGGAGTTTTTCGCCAACGGCGGCGAGGTGATCGACTCCTCGCCCATGTACGGCTCGGCCGAGCAGGTCATCGGCGTGCTCTTGAAGCGGGTCGCTCACCGCGGAAAGCTTTTTGCCGCCACCAAGGTCTGGACCGACGGCCGGGAGGCCGGCATCCGGCAGATGGAGGATTCGCTTCGCAAGTGGGGCATCCGCCGCTTCGACCTGATGCAGATCCACAACCTGCGCGACTGGCGGACCCAGCTGGAGACCCTCAAGGCCTGGAAAGCCGAGGGGAAGATCCGCTACCTCGGCATCACCACTTCCCACGGCCGCTTTCATCGGGAACTGGAGGCGATCATGCGCAGCGAACCGCTCGACTTCGTCCAGTTCAGCTACAACATCGTCGACCGCGTCGCCGAAGAGCGCCTGCTGCCGCTGGCGGCCGAGCGCGGGATGGCGGTCCTCGTCAACCGCCCTTTCCAGCGCGGCGAGCTGTTCCGCAGAACCCGCGGCGCGGCGCTTCCCGGCTGGGCGGCCGAGTTCGACTGCACCAGCTGGGGGCAGTTCTTTCTCAAGTTCATCGTTTCCCACCCAGCGGTGACCTGCGCGATTCCCGCCACTGCCAAGGTCCGTCACATGCGGGACAACATGGCGGCCGGGTTTGGCCGGCTGCCCGACCCCACCATGAGAGAGAAGATGGCCGCCTATTTTGCCTCGCTCTAGCGAAAGGAGGGCGGTCTCCGGTCACACTGCGTTCATCTTGAGGCGGGGAGATCGCTGTGGCGAAGTTTGTTCGCAAAATTAAATGGTTATGCCATTGACGTGCCGGGAAATGGTGATAAAGGGAAATTGAGGGGGAAAAACTGCAAAAACCAATTTATCACGTAAAACCCCAACCCCACCGGGGATGAAGGGAAGGGGCCTTCGAAAGAGAAGGAGAAAGGAAGGTCGAAATGACAAAACAGGAAGTCTATCGGGAGATAGAGCAGACCTTGGGCGTTGTTCCTATGATGTTCAAGAAGGTTCCCGAATCGATGCTTGAAAACGAATGGAGACTGTTCCGGCAAATCGAGCTCGAGGACGGGCCGATCCCCCAGAAGTATCGGGAATTGATCGGCATTGCGATCTCCGGTGTGACGAAATGCCGCTATTGCGCGACCTATCATACGGAAGTGGCACGCCTTTTCGGTGCGACCGACGAAGAAATCGAGGCCGCGAACCATTTTGCCAAGTTCACCGCCGGGTGGAGCGCCTACGTCAACGGCCTGCAGCTCGACTATGAGCAGTTCAGCAACGAGGTCAAGCAGATCAGCGCCCATGTCCGCAGCGTCCAGGGGGGCGTCGGAGCGAAGGCTGGGGAGGAGACCCGCAAGGGGCTGCATTGATCGGTTTTCAATGGGAAACGAAAAAGGCGGTCCGGGGGCCGCCTTTTTCGTTTGTCCTGTCGCTATGGCTGTCTGCCGGGTTTTTCCATTCGTTTAACCTCCGATCCCCGAGACGGCAGGCGGGGAGAAGGATCTAATCAGAAATAATAGCCGAAGTTGATGTTCAGCCGAGTGTTGCGACCGGAACTGGCGGCGGGGCCGCCCACCATGTTGCCGCCCATGAAGATCATATTCCGGCCGGAGATGAGATCGAGATAGGTGTAGACCGGACCGGCGGTCACCAGCATGCCGACCACGTTCTGCCAGATGGTGGGAAAGCGGGACTTGTCCGGCTCGATCACCGTGTTGTCCGAATAGAAGGTCAGCTTGCTGATCGGCCCCCAGCTGACGGGCAGACCGTAGGCGAGGTTGGCGGTGCCGATCAGGGCCTTGGCGGGGACGCCCCAGGAGAAGCTGTAGGCGCCCATGGTGATGATGTCGCTGTCAACGGGACCACATTGCCGTTCGCCAGAGTGACGGTGGCGGGATCTTCGGGGTTGTAGCCGTAACCGATCCCTTCGAGCTGCAGATTCCACCGCCCGTAGTTGCCGTTCAGGTGCACGCATCCGGCCCAGTGATCGCCGCTGTCCTTGGTTTGGGTATTGTAGAGCTGCCCCCACATGCCGCTGATTCCCACTTCGGTGCTGCCGAAATCCCCGTGCTCGAAGGTATAGGCGAGGCGCGCGTTGAACTGGTTGGTTTCCTCGTTGCCGTCGGCAAAGGCCCCGGCGTAGCCGCCGTCGGCGTTGTTGATGACATCGACCGAGTAGCGGCCGGCATTGCCGGCATCGCCCAGTTCGCCATTTTTGTAGAAGGCCAGCTGGAGGTTCCAGGGGCCTCGCTTGTAGATGCTCTTAATGCCGAGGTCGTAGTCGTCCTCCAGCCCCACGTAATAGGCGCCGCTGAACCAGAAGCTGTGGGAAGCGAAGGGCAGGATTCCGAAGGGGACTTTGCTTACGCCGATCTGCCCCTGGAGGTTGTCGGTGAAGTTGTATCCCATCCAGCCATGGTGAATGGTGTTGAAGCCGTACTCTGGATAGAAGCGGTACTCGGCGGAGAGCAGGATCTTGCCGAGTTCGCCGTCGAGGTTGAGGCGGAAGGTATCGAAGGCGAAGTCTCCGCCGCGCTCATGGCTGCCCGGATCCCAGTCGAGATAGCTGTAATTGACCCGCAGGGCGCCGCCGATGTGGATGCCCTTTTCCTCCTTTTTCGGGGCCTGTTTTTGCGCCGCACGCAGCTCGCCGACCTCTTTTTTGGTATCGGCAAGGCTCTTTTCCAACGATTCGATCCTGGATTTGAGTTCTTCGGCGGTAGGGGCGGAGGCCGCTTGAGATGGCGTTGCGAGTGAGAGGGACGAAATGCCGAACACCATCAGAAACAAAATCGAAATTACGGCGGGGAATTTCAATACCATGAAATACCTCCTTTGGGGAATGAAGGTCACAAAATCCTGAAGGGTGTCTTTGCCCTGCACCGGCCAGGTAACGATCCGCCATGAAACACAGCTAATGATATAGGGCGAAGCAAGATTGTCAAATTTGTTGCGGATTCGGTCTGTTTTCCGGCGACGATGACGTTGACGTAGTGACGGCTGCGCAGGCAGGGCCACCGATTGCAGGGTGTTGGCGTCGGGGGGGGGAGGTAGACGCGGATGATGTCGGCTTTCTAGTTCACTATGTGGTCGATGAACCCCGGATCCTGTTGACGGAAGCCGTAGTGGTCATGGCGCCAGACGTGGGAGGTGAGCAGGTAGTTGAGAGGGGCGATGGGACGGCGCCAGAGGATGGTGGACCTCCTCGGGGTCGCTCCCCGCGACGAAGTGGGAGCGGTAGCCGTACCCCCGCAACAGCTGATCCAGTAGGCGTTCATTTTATCCAGCTCTTCACGGGTGAGGGGCTTTTTCATGAGGCGGCCTCCTTGGTCTCAGGCGTGTCCGGCCCCGCAGGATACCGCAGCCGGAAAATACGAAAATGCAGGGACGCACCCAGCGCCCTAACGTACGCAGCATTGTTCGAACCGGTGCGATCTCTCCTTGGGGATAACGGGTCCTTCAGGAAAAATGAATACTCCTGGAAAACGATAGGGCAACAGCCCTGGGGGGGGGGATGGCTCAGTGAGCAGAGGGCGGGCCTCCCCGCTTCACCCGCTGCAGGAGAAGGGTCAGGAGAATGCAGCCGAGGGCGATGAGGGCCATGGTGCGAAAACCGCTCATGTAGGCCAGCAGGTCGGCCTGCTGCTTGACGGTTCCGTAGAGGAGTCCCAGCGCT
>CAWANI010000003.1:0-99508 GCA_963783365.1 uncultured delta proteobacterium
GCCACGTGTTGCTGGCCCGCAGAGATGGATGTCCCGAGGGGTGCTGTGGAGAGTTCACGTGGCGAGAGATGAGGATCGTAAAATTCAGCGGATGGCCAACGAGATCATGGAACTTCTGGTCACTCATCACGGGGGCGGGCTGAGTGAGGGGGAACTCGACCGGGGCATCGACTCTTTGCATCGGGCGATGGAAATGGCCCGGACCTCCCATGCCGGCCAGTTCCGCAAGTCGGGGGAGCCTTACTTTTTCCATCCCCTGCGGGTGGCCCATCTGGCCGCCCGTCATTGGATGGATTTCGCCTCGGTCGTAGCCGCCATTCTGCATGACGTGGTGGAGGATACGCCGGTGACCCTGGGGGAGGTCGAAGTCGGCTTTCGGGCAGGAGGTGGCCCTGCTGGTTCAACGGTTTGACCAAGGCGGCCGACAAGGACCTCAGCCGCGAGGCTCTCAAGGAAGAGACCTACCGCAAGCAGCTGCTGGTCGCCATCCAGGACGTGCGGGTGCTGTGTCTGAAATTCTGGGACCGGATGGACAATCTGCAGACGATACAGCGCCCTGAACCCCCAGAAGCAGTCTCTGATCGCCGAAGAAACCCGCGCGATCTACGTTCCCCTGGCCCGGCATCTGGGCATGGGCCAGGTAGCCTCGGAGATGGACGCCCTTTCCCTGGCGATCCTCTATCCCCGCCGAGCGGCAACGCTACCGGACCGTCCTCAGGCAGCGTGCAGGAGGCAACCGAGCCGCAGCTGCGCAAGGTGCGCTCGGAAGTCCAACAGCACCTTCGAGCACCACAAGATCTCCGCGGTGCTGAGAGACCGCTGGCGGCCCTTTTCCATCGCCGCCGCCAAATCCATGGGGCGGGGTTTGCCCGCCCTGTACACCCTGGAGATCCAGGTCGATCGGACCATGGATGCCTACCTCGCCCTGGGGCTTCTGCACAGTCTGTATCCCCCCATCCCCGGCAAGTTGCGGGACCACCTCCATGTCCCGTCCCAGTTCGGCTACCAGGCGCTGAAAACCACCGTTCAGGCGGGAGAAAACCGGATGCGGGTGGAGATCACCACCCGCAAGCTGGCGCGGTTCAACGAATCGGGGGTGCTGGCCCCCGGATTCGAATTCCGCCAGGCCAATTTCCGGGAGTTGATGCGTTCTCTGCTCGAAGGGGAGTCGGCCTTCGACACCGAAAGTCTGCGGCTGGCTTCGGCGTCGATTCAGGTGTACACGCCCGCGCGGGGAAATCCGGACCCTGCCCGAGGGGAGCAGCGCCCTCGATTTCGCCTTCGATATTCACGAGGAATTGGGCCTGCACGCCGTCCGGGCCCGGATCAACGGCCAGACCCGGTTGCTCAAGTCCCGGCTTATGGACGGCGATCAGGTCGACATCGAGCGGGCTCCGACGCCGGAGGTCCTTCCCAAGTGGCTGGAATGGGCGGTCACGCCCCGGGCCCGCAACCGCATCCGCCGCTATCTGCGCAGCCGGGTCAAGGAAGGGACCATCCCATGAGTTTTTGCGAAAGCATCATCGTATGAAACAAACTATCCTTCGGCTCGTCTTCTCTCTGCTTCTGTTGTGTGTCGCCGGGACGGCTCTGGCGGGAGAAGCCCGCGTTTTCGTCTACCATCGGTTCGGCGATGGCCGGTATCCCTCCACCAATATCGCACTTGACACCTTCGCCTCTCAGCTTCAGTGGTTGAAAAAAACCCACACCACCGTTTTGACCCTCGGCGAGATCGTGACGCGGCTCAAAGCCGGGAAGCCTCTGCCGAAGCACTGCGCCGCACTGACCGTCGACGATGCCTTCAAAACCTTCTGGACCGGAGCGATGCCGTTGTTGCGGCGTTATGGGTATCCGGCAACCCTCTTTGTTAGCACCGATGCCGTTGGCGGTGAGGATTACCTGGACTGGGACCAGCTGCGCTCCCTGGTCCACGAGGGGATCGAGATCGGCAATCACAGTGCCTCTCACCCCTATATGCTGAATCGACGGAAAGGGGAGGGCGAGGCCCATTGGCGGGCGAGGATACGCCGCGAGATCCTCTCGGCACAGACAGAGCTGACCAAGAAGCTGGGCGTGGCGCCCCGTCTCTTTGCCTATCCCTACGGCGAATATTCTCCGGCCCTCGAGGCTATGGTGAAAAAGTTGGGATTCGCCGCAGCGGCGGCCCAGCAGTCCGGCGTAATTTACCGGGGCAGCGATCTGTTCGCTCTGCCGCGCTTCCCCATGGGAGGGCCGTATGCGACCCTGGCGGGATTCAGGCAAAAGCTGGCGATGAGGGCGCTTCCCGTGCGGGTGCTCTCGCCCGCGAGTCCCGTGGTCGGGGCCCAGGACCCTCCCGTTCTGATTGTACGGATCGATCCCCATAGTGGCGCCGATCTGGCGCGAATGCACTGTTACGTCCAGGGGCAGGCGCAAGGGCGCATCACCGCCGACCCGAAGGTGCCCGGCCGGTTTACGGTACAGGCCCGGCGGCCCCTGGCCGGGCGGCGCAACAAATATACGCTGACCGCCCCGGCCGCAACCGGTCGGGGCTGGTACTGGTTCAGTCGGTTGTGGGTGATGCCGGGGAAATAGGGCTGAGGTTCGTTCGCAGGGTGTTTCCCGGGCTGATCAAAAATGTTCAGATGCAAGGCGCCCGAAATCCTTCGGAATAAGGCGTACCTGGAAGGTACGTCGTTGACGAAGGGTGAGGGCAACGCCGCAGATGGGCGTTTTTCATCAGCCTGCCGGGAGTCAGGAGTTGCGCAGGGAGACCGACGCGAGATAGGAAAGGTCGTTCTGGCGAATAATCGAGCGGATATCCTGAACGTAATCCTCTTTGCGGATCGAATAGCGTTTCAAGCCCCGGGCCAGTTCGATGCCGTTCAGTGGGCGATCTTCGGCTCTTCGGTGGGCCCTTTCCTCGCGAAAGGGTCGGTAGGCCCGGTGGATATTGATGTTCCACATATAGGACTTGACCGAATCGTAGAGAGAGTCGAAGCGGCGCACCTCATAGGTGGCTCCGGCCGGCCGTTTCTTGGGGACCAGGCCGGTTCCGACGATAAAGGTCCATTCGCCGAAAAGGTTGTTGCCATCTTGGGCGAAGCGGGAGGTCCCGTAGGCCGATTCGGTGGCCGCCTGCGCCAGGACGATGGAGGGGGGGATAATGTCCACCCGCCGGAGGAGTTTTTGCCGTGCCGCCTGATCGGTCAGGGGATCACCCTTGACCCGGTATTCGCGAGCCAGGGAAGCGACCTGCTGCCGCCGATTTTTTGCGAGCGATCCGCCCTGATCGTAGTCGTTAAAAAGTGAGAGAAGGTCTTCTCTCTCGCGGTGGATTTCACCATTGACCAGCAGGACCATCGGCAGCAGAGACAGAAAGAACATCTTCTTTCGTTTATTCAGCTGCGAAATGCGATCGAGATCGGGGGGCAGAGATTCCAGTACCAGAGGAGGGACTCCCTGATTCAGCGTCTTCCAGCTGTAGTTGCTCTGGGCGAAAAGGCGCTTCAATGCTCGATGGCTGGACGGGTTGATGATTTTCAAGTGGCTGGGGGTGCTAAAAGAGATTTTCGTTGCGTTACCCAGGGGCGCCTGGTGATCCAGTTCCGACAGAGCGTCTCTGAAAATGACCGGGTTTCCTTCCTGGCTCAATTGGATCCCCTGGCGGTGGCCCGTGAGTCGGGGAAGTGAGGGCGAAGAGGGAGACGTTTCCCCTTCGAAATGATAGAGACCGGCCGCAAAGAATGCACCAACCAGCAGACAACAAATTGTCAGAAACAGGCCCTTGTTTTTCATTATATTTTTCATTCCCCTCAGATGCTGCAAATTAATGATCACCTCAAACCCCCCCTTGTAACACAAAAATGTCACCTTGACAACGTCAAAAGGCGAAACGTTGGTAATTCCAAGGATCCGCTGACCTGATTATGGGGGAAACCGAAAGGAAGTGCCCTATGAAATCCTATCGGCAGGAGCTATGGTTCAATTGTTCCAGACGAAGAGAGTTTGTCAACATTACCCCCGAAATTGAAAAATGCCTGCGTGACAGTGGCATTCGCGAAGGACTGCTGCTGTGCAATGCCATGCACATCACCGCCTCGGTTTTTATCAACGACGATGAGAGCGGCCTGCACCAGGATTTCGAACGCTGGCTGGAGCAGCTGGCGCCGCACGAACCGCTCAGCCTTTACCGGCACAACCGGACCGGAGAGGACAACGGGGACGCGCATCTCAAGCGATCTGTCATGGGACGGGAGGTGGTGGTGGCCGTCACCGAGGGGAAACTCGACTTCGGCCCCTGGGAGCAGATCTTCTATGGCGAATTCGACGGGCGGCGCAAGAAACGGGTGCTGGTCAAAATCATTGGGGAATGAATCGAAACCGCATGATGGCGACCTCACCCCTCACTTCAAAACCCCCATCACAATAACGTCCACCGCCTCCTCCGGTGTCAGACCGTGGGCCATGAGGGTCTCCATCTGGCGCTGGTCGACACTGCCGATAGCCGCTTCGTGGGTGACCTTGGCCAGGGGGTGGCTGACGTTGACGATCGGCACGGCCCGGGCGACGGCGCGATCCTTGATCAGCTCCAGGCAATCGACGTGCCCCCTGGCTCCCGCCGCCTTGCCTTCGGTGATGCCGATGACTTCGGCTTTGGCGTCGTCCTCGAGGGCGATACGGGTTTTGATCAGTCCGCGGGCGTTGGCGCCGATCAGATCCACCTGCTCCCGGATTTTGATGTCATCCGTTTGATGGCCGAAGATGCGGGCGGTCAGTTCGACAACGGCATTCTCCTGCGCCTGGACTCCGGTGTCGATATCGAGCCGTCCCACCCGCCCCGTGGTGAGGGTAAAGTCGGCCTGATAGCGGCCGCCCCGTCCGACCCTGACCCGAGCTTTCGGGACCACCTCGACCTCGCCGTGGGGGCCATGGAAGTGGGTTTCCGAATAGTGCAGCGAGGCGCCGTCCTCGATCGCCACCTCGGCGCTCATGAGGTGCTGGATCGCCACCGGCTCAGGGAAAAGACAGTGGGCAATAATGTGGGCCGAAGCGTTACGCTTCAGGCGAACGTCCATCCGGATGCGTTGTCGGCCGCGATGGACCATGCCGAAGCACAGATGAATGGGGTGTTCAAGGATGGTCCCTTCGGCGATGGTCACCTGGACCCCAACGCCATCCGGCAATGTCTCGATTGCCGTGTCGAGCCCCGGGACGTCCCTGGAGCTAAGAATCCGGTTGCCGGCGACCACCAGGTGGGCGATGGCGGGGTCGGCGAGGATCGCTCTGTCCTCCCCCGTTTTCTCCAGAGCTTCCAGCAAGGGTCCCAGCTCAGACATGGCGGCACTCCTGGCCGTCGCAGACCGTGCACACCCGTTGCTTGTAGTGGGTCGCAACGTTTCTCGGATCGCCGGTACAGACGATCCGTCCCCCGCAGATCTGCGACGCGCGATCGGCGATGCGGGCGATCTCCTCGCGGTGGGTGATCAGCAGCACGGCGGCGCCGTGGTTGCGAAAGACGCCGATGACATCGATGATCCCCTGGGTCGAGAGCATGTCGATTCCCGAGTCGGGCTCATCGAGAATGGCCAGCTTCGGTTGCAACGTCAACAGGGAGGCGAGTTCGATGCGCTTGCGTTCGCCGCCGCTCAGAGCCTTGTCCACCATCCGTTCGAGGTAGAGACTCGGGGGCAGCCCGACCATCTCCAGGGCCCGCTGGGGGGGCGTCCCCTTGCCCAGGGCCAGGTACTGGCGGACGCTCACCCCTTCGAAGCGGACCGGCTCCTGCCAGGCCATGGCGATTCCCCGTCGGGCACGTTCGGAAATGGTCAGGGCGGCGATTGGTTCGCCGGCGAGCAGGATCTCCCCGGTGTCGGGTCGAAATCCCTGGCACCCCATGATCAGGCAGGCGAGGGTGCTTTTCCCGGTGCCGTTGGTGCCGATAAGCGCGTGCACCTCGCCGGCATTGATTTCCAGAGAAACGCCACGGAGAATGTCTCTCCCCTTCGTTCGAAAGCTCACGTCCAGGATTTCGAGTAAGGACATCGTTTCGCCTTGCGGATCGAAAATTCCGGAACAGTTAGATCCGGCATATGCCCCCCCTTTTTCTAAGTAAATTCTTCTTTCGATAAAAAGCAAGCAGTTATCACGCCTCTCGGTATTTGACACTGCTCCGCGTCTTGTTAGTTTTTATTCATGCAGGATGGGGCTCCGGGAGGAGATCATGATCCTTGTCGAATTCTGTCAAGGGAAGGCGGTTTCCGAGCAGGCCGTCGAAATCGTCGAGCGCAAAGGGTTGGGGCACCCGGACTCTCTGTGCGACGCCATTGTGGAAGCGATTTCCGTGAAGCTGTCCGCGGCCTATGAGGCGGAATTCGGGACGGTTTTGCACCACAATATCGACAAGAGCCTTCTGGCGGCGGGAAAAGTCGAGCGACGCTTCGGGGGCGGGCGGGTTGTGAAGCCGATGGAACTAATCGTTGGCGACCGGGCGACCCGTACCTTTCGGGGGAAAACCCTCCCCGTGGATGAAATCGCCATTGCCGCGGCCAAGGATTGGATCACGCGGCACCTGCGTTTCGTCGATCCCGACAAGCATGTCAACTTCCGTCTTGTACTTGAGTCGGGGTCTGAAGAGTTAACCGATATCTTTTCGCGCCCGGGCCGGGTCAGGGCCGCCAACGATACGTCGGCCGCCGTGGGATACTACCCCCCGAGCCCCACCGAAGAAGTCGTTCTGGAGTTGGAAAAGTACCTCAACTCAGCCTCGTTTAAACAACGGTTCCCGGAGAGTGGCGAGGACATCAAAATCATGGGGCTTCGTCGGAACCGTTCCCTCGACGTGACAGTAGCCATGCCCCTGGTTTCCGCCCATATCCCCTCCGAAAGAGCCTATTGGGAGAAAAAGGACGTTCTCCATGGGGAGATATCGGTTTTCCTGGAGCGATTTGCCGCCTTTGAACGGTCAGTCGTTCATTTGAATGGGCTGGATGCACGCAACCGGGGTCTGGCCGGCATCTATCTGAGCCTGCTCGGCACCTCCGCCGAGGATGCCGATTCCGGGCAGGTCGGCCGCGGCAACCGGGTCAACGGCCTCATCTCGCTGAATCGCCCAATGGGAACGGAGGCTGCTGCGGGTAAGAACGCGGTCAGCCACGTGGGGAAAATCTACAATGTGCTGGCGCACCAGTTGGCGCGGCAGATCTACGAACGGATCGAGGGGATTCGGGAAGCGACTGTCCTGCTGCTGAGTCGCATCGGCCGCCCCGTTGATCGGCCGGTATTGGCCTGCGCCAGGATTTTGCCCCGGGAAGAGGTGAAATTAGGCGATATCCGGCCGCAGGTTGAGGGGGTTATTGAAGAAGCCTTCTCCCGAATCGGCGATTTTTGCGGACGTTTGGCAAAAGGCGAGTTTCCGGTCTGTTGACGTCAAAACCGGCGGAAGGTCACCTGATTTTTCTCGATGAGGCGTTGCAGCCAGACCCGCGCCAGGCTTTTGCAGAATTTTCTGGGCAAGGGGACCAGCAGCAGGAAACCTAAAAGGTCGGTGCAGAAACCGGGTGTGAGCAGCAGGACCCCTCCCGCCAGCACCAGGGCTCCGTCGAGCAATTCCTCGGTGGGGAGACGCCCCTCGGCAAGGTCCCCTTGGATCTTTTGCAGGATAACGAACCCCTGGGTGCGGGCGAGGGTGGCTCCGGCAATGCCGGTGAGAAGGATCAGCGCGATGGTGGGGACGGCGCCGATCAGTCCACCGACTTTGAGCAGGACGAACAGTTCGACGAGAGGGACAACGATGAAGAAAATTAGCAGCCTTATGAACACGTTTGCCTCGTTATTGAAGGAGTTTTAATGGTTTGGCCGGACTATCCTTTGCCTTGGCTGTGAAATTTTTTTCTATTATGTAACCATCCGGAAAAAAAGAGGAAATTTATTTGGTTATTTTTTAGGCAAGACGTTGAGAAGCTTTAAAGAGCTCGGGGTGGCCGGGTTGTCCACACGGTTTTCCACAGGTTGTCCACGGGATTTGTGGAAAAGCCGGGAAGACGGTTGATTGGGCTATGCTTTTGCCGTTTGCGAATCTCTCTCCAGCGCTTTGGCTTCTTCCCACAGAGCCTCCAATCGCTCGAGATTGCTCTTCTGAAAAGTGTCCCCCTGCCGGTTCAGGGATTGTTCGATATATTCGAAACGGGTGACAAAGCGATCGATGGTCCGCCGTAAGGCTTCTTCCGCGTCGATCTTCAGAAAACGGCCCAGGTTGACGACGGCAAACAGGAGATCGCCCAGTTCGTCCTCCATCTCCCTGGGGTTTTGGTGAGCCACGGCTTCCACCAGTTCGCCCAATTCTTCTCGAACCTTGGCGAAGACCCCTTCCACCTCCTCCCAATCGAAGCCGACCCGGGCGGCTTTTTCGCTGATCTTTCGCGCCCGCAACAGCGCCGGAAAGATCCGGGGAACCCCTGCCAGAATCCGAGTCGATTCCCCGCGCTCCGCTTTTTCTCGATTTTTGATGAGGTCCCACTGGGCATCGAGAGAGGGCGCATCGACGCCCTCGGAGTTCTTGAAAACATGGGGATGCCGGCGTTCCAGTTTATCGGCGATGGCGGTGGCCACGTCGCTGATGTCGAATTGCCCGCATTCTTCAAAGATCCGAGCCAGAAACACCACTTGCAGCAGGAGGTCGCCCAGCTCGTCGCGGATCGCGTCCGGTTTGCCCTGCTCGATGGCATCCATAACCTCATAGGTTTCTTCGAGAAGATAGGGCTTGAGGCTTGCGGGGGTCTGTTGGGCATCCCACGGGCAACCGTTCGGAGATCGCAGAACCGACATGATGTTCACCAGACGGTTGAAGGCATGCGCTTTGCGGAGGGGTGTCATCTGTGCCTCGTTGATGGAAAGGAAATGGTAGCCCCTTTTTCAGGGAGATTGGCTGGCTTTCGAGCGATCCTGTGGATTCGGAGGGAAAAGCCGGCCCACCCCTTGAACGGTTGTTTCTCCGGGCCTTGTCTATTCTCCCATTCATCTTATAGTCTGATGGAATCGTCTGTAAAGTCCGCTCGCGGAAAAAATTAATCACTTGCATATTGGCCGGGAATAGTGCTAATAGAAAACTCCGCAAGGGTGAGGTCGGAAGGGGGCTGTTTTTCCTTGACAAAAAGGGGGCAGTCTTTATACTAACCGCTTTCTGGCGGGCCGAAGGAGCCTTGTGTTGCGTATTCGGATAGAGGACATCAAAGGAGAGGGGCTGGTCCTCGATTTTGAAGAGGATGCCCTCGTTTTCCCGACTCTTGGCGAAATCAGTGCCGCTGGCGAGTGCGGCTTCCCCGCGCCTCTTCGGATCCATCTGCGCGTCCAGAAGGCCGGTGAGATGGTCGAGATCGACGCTGAGGTGAAGACGCGGGTTAGCCTTACCTGTAGTCGTTGTCTCAAGGGGTTCGAGATGCCCCTGGCAACCCGGTTCGCCCTGACCTATGCCGAGGAACTCCCCGAAATTTCAGGCGAAGAGGACGAGGAGGAAGTCGAACTCAGCGCTGAAGAGATGGGGATCATCCTCTTCCACGGAGAAGAGATCGATCTGCGGGAGGCCGTGCAGGACCAGGTGGTTATGGCACTGCCGCTGCGCCCCCTATGCAGCGAAGAGTGCCGGGGGCTTTGCCCCCAATGCGGGGCCGATTTGAACCAGGGGGATTGTGGGTGTGCGCCTCTCGCGTTCAATCCGAAATTCGGTACGCTCAAAGATTTCAAACCTGACAATTAATACGTGAATAGAAGGGGCGGTACGCCACTTCGTAGGTTCAGATAAGCAGACACAATCCCCGGCTTTCGGGCCGGACCGGAGGAGATTTATAAAATGGCTGTCCCCAAGAAAAAGACGTCGAAATCAAAACGTGACATGCGTCGGGCCCATGATGCGCTGACGGCGCCCGGCATCTCGGTTTGTCCCCAATGTAAAGAGCCCAAGCAGCCCCATCGGGTTTGTCCTTCCTGCGGCACCTATAAGGGCCGGGAAATTATCGGGTCTGAAGAATAACGAGGTCGTTGGGTTGGTGCAGAACATTACCGTTGCGGTCGATGCCATGGGTGGCGATCAAGCCCCTGCCGTTGAGGTGGAGGGGGCGGTGGCCGCAGCGCGGCGTTGGGGGATCTCCGTCATCCTGGTGGGAGATTCGGGGCGTATCGAGGAAGAACTGAAAAAGCATCCGACGCAGGGGTTGGGCATTCAAGTCCGACATGCCAGCGAAGTTGTCGGGATGCATGATTCTGCCTCGGATGCCGTTCGAAAAAAGAAGGATTCATCCATTCGGGTTGCCTTCAACCTGGTCAAGGATGGCGAAGCTCAGGCCGTGGTCAGTGCCGGAAATTCCGGCGCGACGATGGCGGCCGGCATGTTTTTGCTCAAACGGATTTCGGGTATCGACCGCCCTGCAATCGCCACGATCATGCCGAATCTCAAGGATCAGACCCTGGTTCTCGATGTGGGCGGCACCGTGGATTGCAAGCCGACCCATCTGGCGCAGTTCGCCATGATGGGCGAAGTGTACGCGCGCCACGTTCTTGAGAAGGAACACCCGCGTGTCGGTCTGCTTTCCAACGGCGCGGAGGAAAGCAAGGGCAATGAACTGACCCGCGAAGCTCATCGGTTGCTCAAAGACGCTCCCTTTTGTTACCTCGGCTATGTGGAGGGCCGCGACATCTACAACGGTTCGGCGGATGTCGTGGTCTGCGACGGTTTCGTCGGCAATGTCGTTCTCAAGGTGTCCGAAGGGCTGGCCGAAGCTATCGGTACCATGTTGCGTGCCGAACTTGGGTCGCGGTTTTTTGCCAAGGTGGGCTATCTGCTGTCCCGTCCTGCTTTTCGGGCTTTTAAAAAGAAGATCGATTACGCAGAATACGGTGGAGCCCCACTGCTCGGCATCGAGGGGACCGGGATGATCTGCCATGGCGGGTCGAATCCGCGGGCGATCATGAACGCCATTTACCATGCCCGGGAATCGGTGGCCAAAAAGGTCAATGAGAAACTGATCGCACAACTTCGGCGATCAGAGGAGGGAAACGGGGGCTGGGAAGAGGGCCCGCGGGAGAGTAAAACGGACCCCGCGGTACCAGCGGACAGAGGAGTACGGCAGTGAAAACGGCACGTATCATCGGAACCGGGTCCTATCTTCCCCAAAAGATTCTATCGAATTTCGATCTCGAGAAGTTCCTCGATACCACCGATGAATGGATCGTTACCCGCACGGGAATCCGCGAACGGCGCATCGCCGCCGAAGGTGAAACGACCTCGGATCTGGCAACGAATGCTGCGCGGCGGGCCCTGGAAATGGCCGGTGTGGCGCCCGAAGAGCTGGATCTGATCATCGTCGGCACCATCTCCGGCGATTTCCCCTTTCCTGCTACCGCCTGCCTGGTTCAGCACAAACTCGGTGCCACGCGAGCGGCGGCTTTTGATGTCTCCGCAGCCTGCAGCGGGTTTATTTATGCTTTGGCCAACGCCGCCAAACACCTGCAGCTCGGCCCCGCCAGAAAGGCCCTGGTCATCGGGGCCGAGGTTCTCAGCCGGATCGTTGACTGGGAGGACCGCAATACATGCGTGCTTTTCGGCGACGGGGCCGGCGCCGTTGTGCTCGAAGCTCAGGAAAGCGACTCCGGTGTCCTCTCCTCCCATCTGCACAGCGACGGGTCTTTATGGGAGCTGCTCTACCAGCCTGGCTTCGGATGCCGCAACCCGGCCTCCGAGGCGGGAATCAAGGAGCGTCTCCCGTATTTGCGCATGCAGGGCAACGAGGTCTTCAAGATTGCCGTCCGTTCCCTTCACGAAGTGGCTGTCGAGGCCCTGGAAGCGAACGGGAAGAGCGCTTCGGAGCTCGATCTTTTTCTTCCGCACCAGGCCAACCGGCGCATTATCGAAGCGACCGGGAGACGTCTTGGACTGTCGGAATCGCAGGTTTTCATCAATGTCGATCGATTCGGCAACACCTCGAGCGCGTCCATTCCGATCGCCCTCGATGAGGCCAATCGTACCGGCAGGATCAAGGAAGGGGATTTGGTTCTCTTCGATGCCTTCGGCGGGGGCCTGACCTGGGCTTCGGCCCTGGTGCGCTGGTAACAGATGTTCTCCCCTTGGGATGGTCGTTTGTTGAATGAGAACGGCTTTTCCCCTCTGGCGGGGCAAGGCCATCATCGATAAAGGAGTTTTACCGGTCCCATGATCGCTTTTGTTTTTCCCGGCCAAGGTTCCCAGTATCCCGGTATGGGCAAGGATCTCGCCGCCAACTTCGGCGTTGCCCGGCACGTATTTGAAGAGGCCGGCGACGCTCTCGGACAGGATCTGGCCTCTCTGTGCTTTAACGGCCCCGAGGATGAACTGAAACTCACGGCCAATACCCAGCCGGCCATTCTGACCACGAGCATCGCCACCCTGCGCGCCATTGAAGAGGAGACAGGTCTGGTGCCCGCCTATGCAGCGGGGCATTCACTGGGCGAATATTCCGCACTGGTCTGCGCCGGGGCGCTTGATTTTGCCGACGCCGTGCGAACCGTGCGCCAGCGGGGGCTCTTCATGCAGGAAGCGGTGCCCGTCGGGGTAGGGGCCATGGCGGCGGTCATCGGCCTGAAGGCCGATGTCCTGGAAGGGCTCTGCCGCGAGGCGGCCCAGGGCGAGGTCGTATCCCCCGCCAATTTCAACAGCCCCGGTCAGGTGGTGATCGCCGGGCATGCCTCCGCCGTGGGCCGGGCCGTCGAGCTGGCCAAAAGTCATGGTGCCAAGCGGGCCTTGCCGTTGCCGGTCAGCGCTCCCTTCCATTGCGCCCTGATGGTCCCCGCCGGGGAACGCCTGCAGACCGTCTTGGAAGGGATCGCGGTGAACCCGTTGCGATTCCCGGTGGTGACCAACGTGGAAGCAACCCCCAATGAAGACGCCTCCCGGGTGCGGAAACTGCTGGTGGACCAGGTGAGCGCACCGGTGCGGTGGGAAGAATCCGTGCTGGCGATGGCCGAAGCGGGGGTGGAGCGGTATATTGAAATCGGCCCGGGAAAAGTTCTCTCCGGGTTGATCAAGCGAATCGTGAAGGGCGCGGCAACGGTGAACGTGGAAGACGTTGCCGGTCTGAAGGCCCTGTAAGGTCTCTGACAATGGGGTTCTCGACCCACCATGGCGAGAGAATCATGCCGATTAAAAGGAGAATGGTTATGCCCAAGGATAAAGTTGCACTGGTGACCGGAGCTTCGCGTGGGATCGGTCGCAGCATCGCTTTGGCTCTGGCCGCAAAAGGGGCTCGGATCGTAGCGGTCGACCTTGATCCGGCAGGGACCGAAGCGATGGTGGCCGAACTCAAGGCCATGGGCACCGAGGCCGTCGCCGTGCAGGGAAACGTGACCGTGGCCGCCGATGTGGACCGGATGGTGCAAGCCTCCATGGAAACCTTCGGCCGGGTGGACATTCTGGTCAACAATGCCGGAATTACCCGGGATGCCCTGCTGCTGCGGATGAAGGACGAAGATTGGGATGCTGTTCTCAACGTCAATCTCAAGGGGGCTTTCCTCTGTACCCGGGCGGTGGCCAAGGTGATGTCCAAGCAGAGGTTCGGGCGGATCGTCAACATCGCCTCGGTCGTCGGCCAGATGGGCAATGCCGGGCAGGCGAATTACTGCGCCAGCAAGGCGGGGCTGATGGGCCTGACCCGGTCGAATGCCCGTGAGCTGGCGCGGCGCAGCATCACCGTCAATGCGGTCGCTCCCGGATTCATCGCCACCGACATGACCGAGGCCCTGCCGGAAAAGACCCGGCAGGAACTGGCCGCGCAGATTCCTCTTGAGCGGCTGGGAAGTGCGGAAGATATTGCCAACGCGGTGGTGTTTCTTGCGTCCGAAGAGTCTGCGTACATCACCGGTCAGGTTCTCGGCGTCAATGGCGGGATGTATATGTAACCAGTAAAAAAACCGTTCCGATCCGAGATCGGCTCGAACATCACAAAGGAGGTGAAGCATATGGCTTCGATAGCGGAAAGGGTAAAACAGATTGTTGCGGAACAGCTCGGTGTTGACGAGGATCAGGTAACCAACGAAGCGTCTTTCATGGACGATCTGGGGGCCGATTCCCTGGATACCGTCGAACTGGTTATGGCATTGGAGGAGGAGTTCGATATCGAAATTTCCGACGAGGATGCCGAGAAGATTCAAACCGTGCAGGATGCCGTCGAATACATCAGCGAGCATTCCTGATTGGCTCAAAGGCAAGGAGGAGGAAGCGGTCGTTTCCTCCTCCTTGCCTATGGTGAAGTGCCCGTTTTCACGGATCGGGCTCGAGATCGCCCCAGGCCGGGTTGCCAGGCTGGGGTGTAAAAGAGTATCGGGCCCGACAGGACCGAAACCCTCTCAGGGAGGTAACAAAGGATTATGCGTAGAGTCGTTGTGACAGGTGTCGGCGTTATTTCCGCTCTCGGTACCGGGACAGAAAAGAACTGGTCCGCGCTGATGCGGGGGCAGTCCGGCATCAGCCGCATCACGCGCTTCGATGCTTCGGATCTGCCGACGCAGATCGCCGGGGAGGTCAAGGACTTCACCCCGGAGGAGTTTATCGAGAAAAAAGAGCTTAAGAAGATGGACCTCTTCATTCAGTACGCTCTTGGAGCGGCGGATCTGGCCATGAAGGATTCCGGCCTCCGGATTACCGAGGAGAATGCCGAACGGGTGGGTGTCCTGGTTGGTGCCGGACTCGGCGGCCTGCCGGCCATCGAGAAATACCATGAGGCCCTGATGAAGGGCGGCTACAAAAAGATCTCACCCTTTTTCATCCCGATGTTGATTATTAATCTGGCTCCCGGTCAGATATCGATAAAATTCGGTGCCAAGGGTCCGAACGTTTCGTCCGTTTCGGCCTGCGCCACCGGCACCCATTCGATCGGCGACGCCTTTCGCATGATCGAGCGTGGCGACGCGGATGCCATGATCGCCGGCGGGACCGAGTCGACCATCACCCCGCTCGCCGTCTCCGGTTTCAACGTGATGAAGGCCCTCTCCACCCGCAACGACGATCCGGCAGCGGCCAGCCGGCCTTTCGAAAAGGGGCGGGACGGTTTCGTTATGGCCGAAGGTGCCGGGATCGTCATTCTCGAGGAATACGAGGCTGCCAAAAAAAGGGGCGCTAAAATCTATGGCGAGGTCTGCGGCTACGGTCTTACCGGCGATGCTTACCACCTGACGGCGCCTGCCCCGGGCGGTGAAGGGGCGGCCCGCTGCATTAAAATGGCGCTCAACGGAGCCGGACTCAATGGCGATGAAGTCGATTACATCAATGCCCACGGGACGTCGACCCCTTTCAACGACCTTTATGAGACGATGGCCGTCAAATCCGTTTTCGGTGCCCATGCCTCTAAGCTCATGATCAGCTCCACCAAGAGTATGACCGGCCACTGTCTTGGAGCCGCCGGGGGGCTGGAGGCGGTCTATTCCCTGTTGGCTATGGTAAGGGGCGAGGTGCCGCCGACCATCAACTATCAGGATCCCGATCCCGACTGCGACCTCGATTACGTGCCCAACGAGGCACGGCAGGCCGAGGTGCGGGTGGCTATGAGCAACTCCTTCGGGTTCGGCGGAACCAACGCCACCCTGCTTTTCAAAAAAGTCTGAAAGGCCGGTCATGCTTCTGATAGCGAGCGATCACGGTGGCCTCGAATTGAAAGAGGCCGTACAAAAATTCCTGGAAGAGCGGCACGTCGCCGTTCGGGACCTCGGCACGTCGAATAACGATTCGGTCGATTATCCCGACTTTGGCGAAAAGGTAGCGCGGGCGATCTCGCGAGGGCAGGCCGAAAAGGGAATCCTGATCTGCGGCACGGGGATCGGCATGTCGATCGTCGCCAATAAGTTTCCCGGGGTGCGGGCGGCGCTGATATCCGACGAGTTTACCGCCCGGATGTCCAAGGAGCACAACAACGCCAACATTGTCGTCATGGGCGGCCGGGTTTCGTCTCCGGAGAAGGCCCGCGCCATGGTGCCGCTGGTTGGATGGCGAATTCGAGGGCGGGCGCCACCAGCGCCGGCTGGAGAAGATCGCCGCCATTGAAGAGGAGATCAGGGCCGGGCGCATCTGAACCGCCGACCGGTTCAAACCAGGGCAGGCCGGAGCGCCTGCCTTTTCTTTTTTCGTCGAATCGACTATTATAGGAGACGCTCGTTGTGGAGGATTGTCGCCATGTCTGAGATGCTCGAAAAATTCGATCCCGAAATTGCCGCAGCCATCCGGCGGGAAACGGAACGGCAGGAATACAGCCTGGAATTCATCGCGTCGGAGAATTTCGTCAGCGAGCGGGTTCTCGAGGCGCAGGGGTCGGTTCTGACCAACAAATACGCCGAGGGGTATCCCGGGCAAACGCTATTACGGCGGCTGCGAATTCGTCGATGTGGCCGAGCAGCTGGCCATCGACCGCGCCAAGCGAGCTCTTCGGCGCCGAGCATGCCAACGTGCAGCCCCATTCGGGGTCACAGGCCAATATGGCGGTCTACTTCTCGGTCTGTCAGCCGGGCGATACGGTGCTCGGCATGAACCTCGCCCACGGCGGGCATCTGACCCACGGTTCGCCCGTCAACTTTTCCGGTAAGCTTTTCAATATCGTTCCCTATGGCGTCAAACGGGAAACCGGAACCATCGATTACGACGAAGTGGAGCGGCTGGCGCGGGAACATCAGCCGAAGCTGATCGTCGTCGGCGCCAGCGCCTACCCGCGCACCCTCGATTTTGCCGCCTTTCGGAAGATCGCCGACCAGGTGGGGGCCGCGATCATGGTTGACATGGCCCACATCGCCGGCCTGGTCGCTGCCGGAGAGCATCCCAATCCCGTCCCACATGCCGAGTTCGTCACCACGACGACCCATAAAACGCTGCGGGGCCCCCGGGGAGGGATGATTCTGTGCCGCGAAGAGTTCGCCAAGAAACTGAACAGCAACATTTTCCCCGGCATTCAGGGCGGGCCCCTGATGCATGTGATCGCCGCCAAGGCCGTGGCCTTCAAAGAAGCCCTCGCGCCCGAGTTTAAGGACTATGCGGCGCAGGTCGTCCGCAATGCCAAGGCACTGGCGGAAGGGCTGACCAAGAGGGGGCTGAACCTCGTCTCCGGCGGTACCGACAATCACCTGCTGCTCGTCGATCTCTCGGGCAGCGAGCTGACCGGTAAAGTGGCTGAAGCGGCCCTGGAGAAGGCCGGCATTACGGTGAACAAGAACGCCGTGCCCTTTGACACGCGCTCCCCATTCGTCACCAGCGGCTTTCGCATCGGGACCCCGGCTGCCACGACCCGAGGGCTCAAGGAGCCGGAGATGGAACGGGTTGCCAACTGGATCGGCCGGGCGCTCGAGCATGTCGGGGATGAGCAGGAGCTGGCTACCATCCGCCGGGAGGTTAAAGACCTCTGTCTCAAATTTCCCCTTTACGCCCATCGTCTGGTTTAAATGGAACGTCCGTCCTGGCAAGAGTATTTCATGGAAATCGCCCGGCTGGTGGCTCGGCGCTCCACCTGCCTGCGTCGACAGGTGGGAGCCGTGGTCGTCAAGGACAAGAACATCCTGGCTACCGGCTACAACGGCACTCCCACCGGGATGCGCCACTGCGCGGAAACGGGCTGTCTGCGGCAGCAGCTCGGCGTTCCCTCAGGAGAGCGCCATGAGCTCTGTCGCGGCCTGCATGCCGAGCAGAATGCCATTATCCAGGCGGCCAAACACGGCGTCAACATCAGCGGTGCCACCCTCTACTGCACCAACTCGCCCTGCATTATCTGTTCGAAAATGATCATCAACGCCGGGGTCGAGCGGATCATCTATCTGGAGGGGTATCCCGACGATCTTTCCCGGCAGATGCTGCAGGAATCGGGGATCGAGCTTCTGCCGTATGATCGCGGTCCGCTTCAAACAACGGGAAATAAACCATGAAATGCCCCTTTTGCGGATTTGTCGATAGCCGGGTGGTCGATTCCCGGTTGGGAAAGGAAGGGAACAACATCCGCCGTCGGCGCGAGTGCATCGACTGCGAGCGGCGCTTTACCACCTATGAACGGGTCGAGGAAACCCTGCCGCTGGTGGTTAAAAAGGATGGTCGCCGTGAGTCCTTCGACCGGACTAAAATCATCTCGGGGATGCAGCGGGCCTGCGAGAAACGTCCCGTGTCGATCGCCACTATCGAAAAAGTGGTCGATCGCCTCGAGCTCACCCTCCAGGAAAGCGGCGAAAAAGAGATCGATTCCGCGCGCATCGGCGAGGCGGTGATGACCGCTCTGCACGATATCGATGAAGTCGCGTACGTGCGCTTCGCTTCGGTCTATCGGCAGTTCAAGGATATCAACGAATTCATGGCCGAGCTGACGGGGATTCTTGCCAGGGGTGGAAACGGCGAGAACGCTTGCCGTTGAGAGTTTCGCAACGATAACCACGTGAGGGGCCAAGGCTGCAGGTTCCCTGTCGGCGCCCGTCGCCCTTCGACGTTGGGGGGGGGCGCTTCCCCATTCCGATACCGGATATCGCTTTTTCCGGCTCCCGCAGTGTGCTGCAGGCGCAAGCCGTTCGGACTAATTCATGCCTTCCGCCGAAACCTATATGCACCGTGCTCTCGATCTGGCCCGAAAGGGAGAGGGCCGCACCCGCCCCAATCCCCCGGTTGGGGCGGTCATCGTTCGCGACGGCCTGATCATCGGCGAAGGTTTCCATCCGAAAGCGGGGGCGCCCCATGCCGAAATCTTCGCTCTGCGGGAGGCGGGAGGGATGGCGCGCGGGGCCGATCTCTATGTGACGCTGGAGCCCTGTTGCCACGTGGGTCGCACCGGCCCTTGTGCCGATGCGGTGCTGGCGGCGGGTGTCGCTCGGGTCTTCGTCGGGGCCGTCGATCCCAATCCCGCGGTCGCGGGCAAGGGGATTGCCAGGCTTCGAAGGGGTGGGGTCGAGGTTCGCTCCGGTCTCCTCGGGGCTGAGTGCGAGCGCCTGATCGCGCCCTTTGCCAGGCATGTGACGACCGGCCTGCCCTTTGTCATCCTCAAGGCGGCGGCGACTCTGGACGGACGCACGGCCACCTCTACCGGGGAGTCGCAGTGGATTACCGGTGAAAGCAGCCGCGAGTGGGTCCATCGCCTCCGTGATCGGGTCGATGCGATCATGGTGGGAAGCGGCACCGTTCTGAAGGACAACCCCCGCTTGACCTCCCGCCTGGTGGAAGGCGGCCGGGACCCGGTGCGGATCGTGCTCGACTCGCGCCTGCGGATTCCGGAAGACGCTGCGGTTTTCGCCGCCAATTCTCCGGCGCCGACAATTGTCGCGACCACCGAGCGGGCCCCCGGCGAGAAACTTTCCCGGCTTCGGTCCCGCGGCATCCAAGTCCTCGAGGTGACCGAGATGGGGGGGCGGGTACATCTTCCGGAGCTGCTGCGCGAGCTCGGAAAACTCGGTCTTCAGAGTGTCCTGCTGGAAGGCGGCGGGCAGCTCAACGGCGCCTTTCTTGAGGGAAAGCTCATCGACCGGGTGATGGTATTCATCGCCCCTTTGATTCTCGGCGGAAACGACGGCAGGGGGATTTTCGACGGCAAGGGGGTGACCCGTCTGGCCGATGCGCTGCGTCTGGCGGATGTGCGTGTCCGTCGTTTCGATGAGGACACTCTGATCGAAGGGGAGGTACGGCGGTGTTCACCGGCTTGATCGAGGATATCGGAACCGTTCGGGAGATGCGCAAGGGGGCCGATGGGGTGCGCCTGACCGTGGCGACCCGAATTGCCACGGACACGCTTTCTCTGGGGGAGAGCATCGCCGTCAACGGCGTCTGCCTGACCGTCGTCGCTTTTGGAGACGGGGCCTTTGCCGCAGATGTTTCCCTAGAAACGCTGGGACGGACCAATCTTGGCGAGCTCTCCGTCGGCACCTTTGTCAATCTGGAGCGGGCGCTACGGCTCTCCGACCGTCTCGGGGGGCACCTGGTGAGCGGCCATGTCGACGGGATCGCCCTGTTGACGGCCCGCCGACGGGAGGGCAATGCCGTGCGGTTCACCTTTCAGGTCCCCGCTCAACTCGGCCGTTTCCTGGTGGAAAAAGGATCGGTCGCCGTCGACGGCATCAGCCTGACCGTCGCCGAGGTGAGCGACCAGAGCTTTACCGTGGCGGTCATCCCCCACACTCTGGCGCAGACCACTTTGCAGCACAAGGATATCGGGGCCAGACTGAATATCGAAAGCGACATCATCGGCAAGTACGTGGAGCGCTTTCTGCGCAAGGACGGCGGCACTGCCGGGCCCTCAGCGGTCGATTTCGAATTCCTTGCCAAGCATGGATTTCTGTGACATAGTGCCAGGTCCACTGAAAAGGAGCAATTCGTCATGCCGATTGCCAAGATCGAAGCTGCCCTGGAGGACATTCCGCCAGGGCAAGATGGTCATCCTGGTCGACGACGAGGATCGGGAAAACGAGGGGGACCTGGCCATGGCCGCCGAGATGGTCACGCCCGAGGCGATCAACTTCATGGCCCGGGAGGGACGGGGGCTGATCTGCCTGTCGCTGACCGAGGAGCGGGCCGATTATCTCGACCTGCCGCTGATGGTCCGGGAGAATACCTCCTCCTTCGGCACCGCTTTCACCGTTTCCATCGAAGCCCGACGCGGGGTGACCACCGGCATTTCCGCTGCCGACCGGGCCCACACCATCCAGGTCGCGATCGCCGATGAGTCACCGGCCGACGACCTGGCCCGCCCCGGGCAGTCTTTCCCCTGCGCGCCAAAAAGGGCGGGGTGCTGGTGCGCGCCGGGCAGACCGAGGGCTCGGTCGATCTGGCGCGGCTGGCCGGGCTCAAGCCGGCCGGCGTCATCTGCGAGATCATGAACGACGACGGCACCATGGCCCGCATGCCGCAGCTGCGGGAGTTCGCCAAAAAGCACGACCTGAAGATCATCACCATCGCCGATCTGGTGGCCTACCGGATGCGCAAGGAACTGCTGGTGCGCCGGGCCGCCGAGACCGCTGCTGCCCACCCCCTTCGGGGGCGAATTCAGGGCCATCGCCTATGAGAACGACGTCGACCGGGCGCAGCATCTGGCTCTGGTCAAGGGGGAGATCGATCCGGAGCAGCCGGTCCTGGTCCGGGTCCACTCCGAGTGCCTGACCGGCGACGTTTTCGGCTCGCAACGCTGCGACTGCGGCGATCAGCTCCACGCCGCCATGGGCAGATCGAGCAGGAGGGGAGCGGGGTCATCCTCTACATGCGTCAGGAGGGGCGGGGGATCGGTCTGATCAACAAGCTCAGGGCCTATGCCCTGCAGGATGAGGGACACGATACCGTCGAGGCCAACGAGGCGCTCGGCTTCAAGGCCGACCTGCGCGACTACGGCATCGGCGCGCAGATCCTCGGCGAACTCGGGGTTCGCAAGATGCGCCTGATGACCAACAACCCGAAGAAGATCGTCGGGCTGGAAGGGTACGGCCTGGAGATCGTCGAGCGGGTGCCGATCCAGATGCCGGCCACCGGAGCCAATCTAAAATATCTGAAGACCAAACGGGAAAAGATGGGCCACCTGCTGGAAAATCTCTAAATTCCGGGAAGCGGTCAGCGGCGGCCGGCGGGAAGATTCTGCCTCGAGAGGCCGGATGCGGGGAGGAGCACATGCCAAATCATCGAAGGGAAACTGGATGCCAAGGGATGCGCTTCGGCATCGCCGTCAGCCGCTTCAACAGCTTTATCTCCGATCGCCTGGTCGAAGGGGCGGTCGATGCCCTGCTGCGGCACGGCGCCGAGCGGGAGCGATCGACATCGTCAGGGTCCCCGGGGCCTTCGAGATCCCGCTGGTGGCCAAGAAAATGGCCCGCTCCGGGAACTATGATGCCGTTGATCTGTCTTGGGGCGGTCATTCGCGGCGTCGACGCCGCATTTCGATTACGTCAGCGCCGAGGTTTCCAAGGGGGTCGCCGCGGTCGGACTCGAATCGGGGCTGCCCGTGGTTTTCGGGGTCCTGACCACCGACACCATGGAACAGGCCATCGAGCGGGCCGGGACCAAGGCCGGCAACAAAGGGTTCGACGCCGCCCTGAGCGCCATCGAGATGGTCAATCTTTTCAAGGGACTCTGATTTATCATGACACAAGGTATCCGCCGCCAGGGGCGCGAACTGGCCCTCAAAGTGCATCTATAGCCTGCAGGACCGGGAGGGAGGCGTTGAATCCCTCCTGGGGGATTTCTGGGCGAATTTTCGTTTCTCGGACGATATCCTCGGGGAACCGGCGGAAGATCTTCTGCCGGAGGTCCCGCCGGAGGTGCGCCGTTTCACCGACGGACTGGTCCTCGGGGTGGCGAAAAATCTCGAAACGATCGACCGGGTCATCGGCGAGTTTTCCACCAACTGGGCCTTGGAGCGCATGGCCCGCGTCGACCTTTCCCTTCTTCGTCTGGCAGCCTTTGAGCTGCTCTTCTGTCCGGATGTTCCCGCCAGCGTGGTCATCAACGAGGCGATCGAGATCGGCAAGCGTTACGGGACCAAAGAAACCTCCGCCTTCGTCAATGGCATTCTCGACCAGATTTCGCGCAACTACCGACAACCGGTCCCATGACATCCAAGTTGTATCATCTCGACCTTCCCGCCGACCGCTTGGAGGGTGAGGTGGTGGCCGCCTTGTTTTTCGAGGACGAACGGCCTCTGCGCGGGCCCGCTGCCCTGCTGGACTGGCGCCTGAACGGGCGGTTGACCGAATTATTGGCCCAAGGGCGGGCCAGCGGCGCGAGCGGGGAACACGTGCTGGTCGCCAACAATGGAAAGCTCGGTTCCGGCGCCGCTCTCTTTTGCGGCGCGGGAAAGGGGAGAGAGCTGGAGGCAGACGCCTATTTCGGCTTTATTCGACACCTGCTGGAGACCTGTCGGAAGTCCGGTTTCTGCCGCTTCGCTTTGTGCCTCACCCCGCCGCCTACGATCGAACAGGGGGAGTTGATCCAGTGGATGGCGGAGATTCTCGAGGAGATGGCGGGGGAGGAGGTGGAGTGTCTTCTTTCGTTCATGGAGGTTGGAACTGCCCGCTGGCTTAGGTAAGCAGTCCGGCGGAGGGTTCGGCCGGGATAAGCGCACTACAAGGGGAGGCTATGAAAGAGATCAACGTTGGTTTGCTCGGCTTCGGGACCATCGGTACCGGGGTTGTCAACGCTTTTCGAGAAAATGCTCAGCTCATCGAAGCGCGACTGGGATCGCCCTTGAAGCTCGCCAGGATCGCGGATCTGGATATCACCACCGACAGAGGCGTGGCGGTCGAGGAAGATCTGCTGACCACCAGCGCGGAGGAGGTCCTGACCGATCCCGAGATCGATGTGATCATCGAACTGATCGGGGGCTATGAACCGGCCCGCACCTTTGTTCTCAAGGCCATCGAAAACGGTAAACATGTGGTCACGGCCAACAAGGCGCTGCTGGCCCTCCATGGCGAGGAAATCATCGGGGCGGCCGTTGAAAAAGGGGTGGAGGTTTTGTTCGAGGCCGCGGTCGGAGGGGGGATCCCGGTCATCTCGGCCATCAAGGAGAACCTCTGCGCCAATAATTTCAGCAGCATTTTCGGCATCCTGAACGGTACCTGCAATTACGTTCTGACGCGCATGACCAATCACGACGATGAATTTTCCGCCGTCCTCAGGGATGCCCAGGCCCAAGGGTATGCCGAGGCCGACCCGACCTTCGACATCGAAGGGATCGACACCGCTCACAAGCTTGCCATCCTCATCGGTCTCTGTTTTGGTACCCGGGTGCGTTTCGAGGACATTTATACCGAAGGAATCAGCCGAATCTCGGCCCTGGATATTCAGTTCGCCCGGCAGTTCGGATACAAAATCAAGCTGCTGGCCATCAGCAAGATCGGCTACGGGCAGGTGGAGGCCCGGGTGCACCCCACCATGATCCCGCTGAACTATCCGCTGGCGGACGTCGACGGGGTCATCAACGCCGTGCGCCTGGTGGGGGATTTCGTCGGTCCCGTCATGCTCTCCGGTCGCGGCGCCGGCATGGAGGCCACGGCCAGCGCGGTGATGGGCGACGTGATGTCCATCGCTCGCAATCTTCGCGTCGGCGCCACCAATCGGACGCCGCCCATGGCGTATCATCCCCGCTTCGTCACCGACCTGCCGATCAAGCCGATCGCGGAGGTCGTCAGCCAATATTACCTGCGCTTCGCCGCCACCGACCAGCCGGGGGTTCTGGGTCAGATCGCCGGGATTCTCGGCCGCTATGAAATCAGCATCGCCTCCATGATTCAGCCCGAGCGGCAAGTGGGCGGCGCGGTCCCCATTGTTTTGATGACGCACGAGGCCCGGGAGGCCAATGTGCGCTCCGCTCTGGATGAGATCGATCAACTGGAGATCATCCGTGAGCAGAGTCGCTTCATCCGGATCGAAAGCGAGATCGAGTAGACAAAAATACCGGTGGTGCGCGAAAATTGCTTGACATCGCTTCGTCATTTTTGATACATCTTACCGGCATTACGGTTGTAGGCACGTAGCTCAGTGGGAGAGCACTACCTTGACACGGTAGGGGTCGGCGGTTCAATCCCGCCCGTGCCTACCATTTATACTCCGGCAACCGCTTGTAGCGAATGAGGCATCCCTGGATGCCTCTTTTCATTCGCGGAGAAAGTAAATGGATGTGATTCGGGTCGAACTGCCCGACGGTTCCGTGAAAGAGGTTCCCGTGGGAAGCACGCCGCTGGAAGTGGCCCGAACCGTCGAGCGAAAGACTGGCCCGCCAGGCGGTGGCCGCTCGCCTGGATGGGCAGATGGTCGATCTCACCCGGCCCATCGAGAAACCTCCCGCCTCGAGCTCATCACCCTTGCCTCCCCGGAAGGGCTCGACGTCTATCGTCACTCCGCCGCCCACCTCATGGCCCATGCCGTCAAGATCCCTGTTCGGCGACGAGGTGCAGGTGACGATCGGCCCGGCCATCGAGAACGGCTTCTACTACGATTTCTACAGCGACGAGCACACCTTTTCGCCGGAGGAATTCGAGGCCATCGAAAAGAAGATGGCCGAACTGGCTGCGGCCGATCTTCCCATCGTCCGGGAGGAGGTCAGCCGCGACAGCGCCATTCGCCTGTTTCGCGAGATGGGCGAAACGTACAAGGTGCAGTTGATCGAGGATCTGCCCAATGCGACGGTATCGCTCTATCGGCAGGGGGATTTCGTCGATCTGTGCCGCGGTCCCCATCTTCCTTCGACCGGCCGTCTCAAGGCGTTCAAGTTGACCAGTGTTGCCGGCGCCTACTGGCGCGGCGACGAAAAAAACGCCATGCTGCAGCGCATTTACGCCACGGCGTTTCCGGACAAAAAAGACCTCAAAGCCTATCTGGCCCGACTGGAGGAGGCCAAGCAAGCGCGACCATCGCAAGCTGGGGCGCGAACTCGACCTCTTCTCCTTCAGCGAGGAGGCGGGCGCCGGGCTGGTGATCTGGCATCCCAAGGGGGCGCTGCTGCGCACCCTGCTCGAGGATTTCGAGCGGCGGGAGCATCTGAGGCGCGGCTACGATATCGTCATGGGGCCGCAGATCCTGCGCACCGAACTGTGGAAGACCTCGGGGCATTACGAGAACTATCGGGAAAACATGTATTTCACCGAGGTCGACGAGCAGAGCTACGGCATCAAGCCGATGAACTGCCTCGCCCATATGCTGATCTACAAATCGCGGATGCGCTCCTACCGGGATCTGCCTCTGCGCTTTTTCGAGCTCGGGACGGTGCACCGTCACGAGAAGTCCGGCGTGCTTCACGGGCTGCTGCGGGTGCGGGGTTTTACCCAGGACGATGCCCACATCCTCTGTACGCCCGAACAGCTCGATGGGGAAATCAAAGGGGTGCTGGGGTTCGTCCAGGACGTGATGGGGATCTTCGGCTTCGAATACGAGATGGAGATCTCGACCCGCCCGGAAAAATCGATCGGCAGCGACGCCGATTGGGAGCGGGCGACCAACGCCTTGATGAGCGCCTTGAAGGACTCCGGCCTGCCCTTTGAGATCAACGAAGGGGACGGCGCTTTTTACGGTCCGAAGATCGATATCAAGCTCAAGGACGCTCTTGACAGGAAATGGCAGTGTGCTACAATCCAGTGCGATTTTACCCTGCCCGAGCGTTTTGATCTGACCTACGTGGGAAGCGACGGCGAAAAACACCGGCCGGTCATGGTGCACCGGGTTATTCTCGGCGCCATCGAGCGGTTTATCGGTGTGCTGATCGAACATTTCGCCGGAAATTTCCCGCTCTGGATTTCTCCGGTGCAGGCCACGGTTCTCAATGTGACCGACAACCAGGCTGAATATGCCGAAGAGGTGTATCGGGCGCTGCGGTCCGAGGGGATCCGCGTGCAAAAGACCTGCGGAACGAGAAACTCGGCTTCAAGATCCGCGAGGCGCAGATGGAGAAGGTTCCCTATATGCTCGTTGTCGGGGACAAGGAGCGCGACAGCGGCACTGTGACCCCGCGCCATCGTTCCGGGAAAAATCTGGAGCCCATGACTCTTGCCGAGTTCGTCCGTTTCGTTCAGGATGAATGCCGGCAATACCATTAGGAGGTGGTACCATAGCTAAGCAAGAGACCAATATCAACCGCGCTATCCGGGCCAGAGAAGTTCGGGTTGTCGACGATGCGGGCGAACAGCTCGGAATCATGAATCTGAACGATGCGCTTGCCGCGGCCGAGGGACGGGGGCTCGACCTGGTCGAGGTTTCACCAAACGCCAAGCCGCCGGTCTGCCGGATCATGGATTACGGCAAGTATAAATACCAGGCGAGTAAACGAGCCGCCGAGGCCAAGAAGAAGGCCGCCCGGACCGAGCTCAAAGAAGTGAAGATGCGGCCCAAGACCGAGGAACACGACTTCCAGTTCAAGGTCAAAAATGCGCGGCGTTTTCTCGAAGAAGGAAACAAGGTCAAGGTGACCGTGATGTTTCGCGGCCGCGAGGTGACCCATCCCGAGTTCGGCCGCCGGCTGATGGCGAAAGTCGCCGAAGAAGTCAAGGATCTGGGACAGGTCGAGTCGATGCCCAACATGGCCGGCCGGTTCATGACCATGGTGTTGGCGCCGTTGAAACGATAACATTCGGGAAAGGTCCGGGATGGGCCGTGTTGCTCATCCGAGGCGCCTTTTCCGTCACACTTTTGTCTTTGAAGGAGTAGGGTATGCCCAAGATCAAAACCAACCGCGGCGCGGCCAAACGGTTCCGCAAGACCGGTACCGGCAAGGTGCGGCGCAATAAGGCCTTCACCAGCCATATCCTGACCAAGAAATCCACCAAGCGCAAGCGCGAACTGCGCCAGGGGACTCTGGTCGCCAAAGTGGACGCGAAGAATATCAGCCGTTTGATCCCTTATCTTTAAAAGATCTCGGGGTTACGGCTCGGCTTTAAGTCCGTGAACTGAGGGGACCTGTCTCCCCCTTCAGATCCGGCGGCGGCTCAGGCCGCTTATTTTTCGAGAAGGAGAAACATCATGCCGAGAGCAAAACGAGGATTCAAAGCGAGACGCAGAAGAAACAAAGTTCTGAAGCTGGCCAAAGGGTATCGTGGGGCACGCAGTAAGCTTTTTCGAAGCGCCACCGAGGCGGTGGATCGTGCCCTGAACTACGCTTTTCGCGATCGCAAGGTCAAGAAGCGTGATTTCCGGGCACTCTGGATCGCCCGGATCAATGCGGCAGCCCGGGACAACGGTCTTTCTTACAGCCGACTGGTGCATGGCCTGAAAAAGGCTGAAATCGGACTCGACCGAAAGGTTCTCGCCCAGATTGCCGTAGCGGATCCCGCTGGATTCAGTGCCGTTGTTGAAAAGGCCAAGACCCAGCTCCAGTAAGAACGGGACGTAAAAGAGATGAGGGCCCCCCTCATCTCTTTTTTTCAGGGGTTGAACAGGCACGGAAGAGGTGGAAGCCCAGGGCTTCCATTCTTCGTTTTAGGAAGGCCCCTTCATTCCCGGGGGCACTTTACAGACTATTTTTCCTTCGCTCCGATCAAGGGTGATGCGGGACTATGCCATGAAAGCACGATTGGAAAAGATGTTGGAGACGGCGCGATCGGCCCTGTCTCAGGCCGACTCCGAATCGGCGCTGCAAGATGTTCGGGTGCGGTTTCTCGGTAAAAAGGGGGAATTGACCGCCATCATGAAGGGGATGGGGCAACTCTCGCCCGAAGACCGCCCTGTTTTGGGGGCCGCGGCCAACAGGGTCAAAGAGGAGCTGGAGACACTTTTCGACGCCCGGCTCGAAGCCGTTCGCGAGGCGGAGATCGCCCGCCGGCTGGAGTTCGAAAAGATCGACGTCACCCTGCCCGGGCGACGTGCTTTTGTCGGGACCAAGCATCCCATCACCCAGGTGGTTGAAGAGGTTGTCGAAATCTTTTCCTCGCTCGGTTTCGGGGTGGAAGAGGGACCCGAAGTCGAGCAGGATTTTTATAACTTCGAAGCGCTGAACATCCCCAAAGACCATCCTGCCCGCGACATGCAGGACACCTTTTATGTTTCTGAGGACGTGGTTCTTCGAACGCATACGTCCCCCGTGCAGATTCGTACCATGTTGCGTCATGCGCCGCCGGTTCGGGTGATTGCCCCGGGAACCGTCTATCGCCGGGATTCGGATCTGACCCACAGCCCCATGTTTCATCAGGTGGAGGGTTTTCTGGTCGACCGGCACGTGACGTTCGGGGATCTCAAGGGGACCCTGACCGCCTTCGTCAGCCAGTGTTTCGGCAAGAACGTCGGCGGTTCGGTTTCGTCCCTCCTTTTTCCCCTTTACCGAACCGAGCGCTGAGGTGGACATCCAGTGCGTTATCTGCGGCGGCAAGGGGTGCCGAGTCTGTAAGAATTCCGGCTGGCTCGAAATTCTCGGCAGTGGCATGATTGATCCAGAAGTTCTGAAAGCCGTCCATTACGATCCGGATAAGTGCAGCGGCTTCGCCTTCGGCATGGGGATCGAGCGTATTGCCATGTTGAAATACGGGGTCAATGATCTGCGACTCTTTTTCGAGAACGATCTGCGTTTTTTGAAACAGTTTTAATGCTTTCCCATCCAGGCGGCTGCGGTAAGCCCGTTTTATTGATCGAGGACCCAAATCAATGATCGTAACCTACAATTGGCTTAAAGAATTCGTCGACTTCGACCTGAGTCCCGAAGAACTTTCCCATCGGCTCACCATGGCAGGCCTGGAAGTCGACGCTATGGAAAAAGTGGGAGAAGGGCTCGACTCGGTCATCGTCGCCCGGTTGGCCTCTGTCGAATCCCACCCCGATGCCGACCGCCTGACCCTCTGTCAGGTGGAGACTGCCGGCGGGATGGTTCAGGTTGTCTGCGGCGCCAAGAATCACAAGGCCGGCGACCTGGTGGCGCTGGCCCAGGTTGGATCGGTTCTACCCGGAGATTTCAAGATCAAGAAATCGAAGATTCGAGGTCGGGAATCGATGGGAATGCTTTGCTCCGAGAAGGAGCTGGGGCTCGCCGAGGAATCGGAGGGGATTCTCATCCTACCGCCGGGGCTGCCTCTCGGGGCGCCGGTTTTCGAGGCTCTGAAGCTCAAGGACGTCCGCTTTGAACTTGGTTTGACGCCCAACCGCCCTGATTGCCTGAGCGTGCTGGGGGTGGCTCGCGAAGTGGCGGCGATGATCGGCCGGCCGCTGCGCCTTCCCGAGGCACAGGTGGTCGAAAACGGTCCTGAGATTGCGACGGAGACCTCGGTGACAATTCAGGAACCGGGACTCTGTCCGCGCTACGCTGCCCGTCTGGTACGCGGGGTTCAGATCGGTCCTTCGCCGGAATGGCTGGTTCGCAGGCTCCAGGCGGTCGGCATGCGCTCGATCAACAACGTGGTCGATGTAACCAATTATGTGCTCATGGAGCTGGGCCATCCCCTGCATGCCTTCGATTTCAACCTGTTGCGAGGACGTCGCATCGTGGTCAAAAAATCTGGAGAAGGGGAGTCCTTTACGACCCTCGACAGCCAGCCGCGGCAGCTCAACAGCCACGATCTGACGATTTGCGATGCCGAGGGGGCGGTGGCGCTGGCGGGAATCATGGGCGGGGAAAATTCCGAAATTCAGCCCGATACGACCGATATTCTGATTGAGAGTGCCTATTTCAATCCGACGACCATTCGACGCACCAGCAAACGGTTGGGAATCCATTCCGAATCGTCCCACCGTTTCGAGCGCGGCGCGGATATCGATATGGTTCCGAAAGCCCTCGACCGGGCGGTCGATCTGATTCTGCAGGTCGCCGGAGGCGTTGCGGCCAAAGGGAGAATCGACGAATATCCCACCGCCCTGTCCAAACGCAATATCACTATTACGGGCCGACGGACCGCGGAGATTCTCGGGTTGAGCTTGGATATTCTCGATATTCAGCGGCTGTTGCGGAGCATCGGGATGGAGGTTGAACCCGCTGCCGACCGTTTCGATGCAGCCCTCTATGTTTCGGTTCCCGCATTTCGTCCCGATCTTGAACGGGAGATCGATCTGATCGAGGAGGTTGCCCGGCTGAACGGATATGACCGCATCCCGGTCACGATGCCTTCCGGACGGATTCTTTGTCAGCAACCCTCGCCCCGGCAGCATCAGGTTCGACGGTTGCGAGACGCCATGGTGTCCGCCGGGTTTTCCGAGGTTATCAATTACTCATTCGGATCTCCGCAGACGTACGATCGGATTCGGCTCCCGGACGATGATCCCCGGCGCCGGCTGGTCAAAATCGTCAATCCGCTGACCGAAGAACAGTCGGTCATGCGGACCAGCCTGGTTCCCGGTTTATTGGAATCGGTCTCCCGGAATCTGGCCTATCGCTCCCGCGACCTGCGCCTTTTCGAGCTTCGGCCGGTTTTTCATCCCGCAGGCGATGGCGATTTGCCTGCTGAAAAGTTGAACTTAGCCGTCGCTCTCTGCGGCCGCCGGGAGCCCGAGGGGTGGGCGCAGGATCGTGCCGGTGTCGATTTCTACGATTTGAAAGGGCTCGCGGAAGAGCTGCTGGAACTGTTTCGGATTGATGGCGCCGAGTGGGATCCCGATGCAGGAGAACCCTTCCTTCATCCCGGCAAATCCTGCCGTGTCCGGCATGGTGACGTCACCCTGGGGACGCTGGGGGCGGTGCATCCGAAGGTCCAGGAAGAACTGGATCTGGACGTTCCTCTCCTGTTGCTCGATTTCGATCTGGAGGCGCTTTTCAGTGCTGGCCGGGCACCGGAGGGATTTCGTCCCCTGTCCCGATTCCCCGACGTCTCGCGTGACAGTGCCTTTCTGGTGGACGAGGAGGTCAGTGCGCAGCAGATTTTCGACGTTCTCGAGAAAGCCAGGAGCAAGGAGGTCGAAGAGATCGTCCTGTTCGATCTCTACCGGGGACCAGGGATCCCGGAGGGCAAGAAGAGTCTGGCGATCAGGGCCCGCTACCGCTCTTTGAACAAGACGTTGACCGACGCCGAAATCGGCACATTGCACGGGCGAATCGTCAAGGCGATGGAGAAAAATCTCGGGGCCGAGGTGCGTTAATTGGCCGAAAGGAAACTTCCTAAAAAAAGCGGTTGATTACCCTCACTTCATGTGTTATAAAAAAGCCGTAAATTCAGGGACCTGTGCCCCTAATTGGAATATGGAGGTGTTATGACCAAAGCGGACCTCATCGAGAACGTGTACCTTAAAACCGGTTTTTCCAAGAAGGAATCCGCTGACATTGTTGAGATGGTCTTTGATCTGATCAAATCGACATTGGAGGATGGGGAGAAGATCAAAATCGCCGGATTCGGCAACTTTGTGGTGAAGGACAAAGCCACCCGCCGGGGGCGCAATCCGCAAACAGGTGAGGAGATCGAAATTTCCTCCCGCAAGATCTTGACCTTTAAGCCGAGTCAGGTATTGAAGGCCGCCATCAACGGGGAGGAGTAGATCCGAACCGTTGACTCACTGTGAACATCCGTGGATCATGGACCTCGATATTCCCGACAAACTGTATTTTAAGATCGGCGAAGTAGCTGATCTGACGGGGATTAAGCCTCACATCCTGCGGTATTGGGAAGCGGAATTCGGACCCTTTCGCCCCGCCAAGAGCCGCGGGCGGCAGCGCCTGTACCGGCGCAAGGATATCGAGTTGGTGCTGCGGCTCAAAGACCTGCTCTACAGGCAGGGGTTCACCATTGCCGGAGCCAAGAAGAAGCTCCGCGACGGTTTGGAGGAGGGGGGCGGACAGGTTCCGGGGGTCTATGATTCCGGGGGCGATCGGCGGCTTCTCGATGAACTTCGCCAGGACTTGGTCCGGCTGCGGCAATCACTGGATGCCCTTCTTTGAAAAGGATCGTTCGATCCTTCTCCTTTTTTCAATATGCGATTGCTTGCAATGGATTGCCTCCATCCGCCCTTTGCTTAGATGCCTTGGCACTGATACGCACCCCGGGCACCGTCTTCAGGGCTTCCCGCTTCGTCGACGGATTTACCGACTCTTCCTGGATGATCTCTACCCCCCCCGTCTGCGAGAGGTTTTAATTGCTGATTCTGGTTACCAACGACGATGGGATTCACTCGCCTGGCATTGTGGCTCTGGCTGAGAAAATGAGGAAGCTGGGCGAGGTGGTGGTCGTCGCTCCCGATCGGGAGCGAAGTGCCGTCGGTCACTCTCTGACGCTGCACTCGCCGTTGCGGGCCGAGGAGATCCAACCCAATTGTTTCGCCGTCGATGGAACGCCGACCGACTGCGTCAACCTGGCCATTCACGGCCTTCTGGGGCGACGGCCCGATCTGGTGGTGGCGGGGGTCAACAAAGGGGGCAATCTTGGCGACGACATTACCTATTCGGGAACCGTTTCGGCGGCAATGGAGGCCGTCATGCTGGGAGTCCCGGCGATTGCGGTGTCGCTGGCGTCCGATTCCTTCCAACCGTCTCATTTTGAACATCCCGCCACCTTCGCTGCCTCCCTGGCAGCCAAGATCGTGGATCTAGGGCTTCCGCCGGACACTTTTCTGAATGTCAATGTTCCCTCGGGAACCCCCAAAGGGGTTCGGCTGACCCGCCAGGGGAAACGCGTCTTCGGCGAGGTCGTTGTTGAAAATTACGACCCGCGGGGACGAAAATATTATTGGATCGGGGGAGGGGAGCTCGGTTTTCGAAATATTGAAGGAACCGATTTTCATGCCATCCACAGCGGCTTCATTTCTGTTACCCCCCTGCATTTCGATCTAACCAATTATCGCTCCCTTGAAAGCCTTGCCGACTTGGCGAAGGAGAACGACTGGGGTTTCTCCGCTTAGATTCCCCTTGCCCGAACCCGGCAAGAGAATGATACGCGTTCCCTGTGCTGAAAACGGTCAATGCCCGGGGGGCGAGTCGTTACAGCTTCGACCATTCGATGCCTCAGGTACTTACGACGTGCCGCGCACTCTGCCTGCTGTTTCCCCCGGTGGGACGTCGGCTGTGGCCGGGATCGCTTTCCGGCGAAAACTTAATTTTCCTGTCGATAATTTTCATCTCCAAAGGGAGATGCCAAGGGGTGGCATGCCGATTTCGGTGCAGTTCGGCCATGCCACGGGGGGCAGAAAGGGATCATGGATTTTTCTGTAGCCAGACGGATGATGGTGGAGCGCCAGCTAGAGGGACGTGGAATTCGGGACCCTCTGGTGCTGGGCGCCATGCGGGAGGTTCCCCGTCACCTCTTCGTCGAGGAAGCCCTCCGGAATCGGGTCTATAGTGATTCTCCACTGCCCATCGGGCATAAACAGACCATCTCTCAACCCTTTATGGTGGGCTTTATGACCGAAGCTCTGTGCCTGCAGGGAGCGGAGAAGGTTTTGGAGGTTGGCACCGGCTCAGGTTATCAGGCGGCGGTTTTGGCACGCATCGTATCGCGCGTCTATTCCGTGGAGCGCATTGCGGATCTGGCCCGCCGGGCACGCCGGGTGCTTGACGGTATCGGTTGCAGCAATGTCAACATTAAAGTCAGCGACGGCACCTTCGGATGGGAGAGTGAACAGCCCTTCGACGGCATTCTCATCACTGCGGGTGCACCCGCCATCCCTGCGGAATACCTTCGGCAACTCACAATAGGCGGCCGCCTGGTGATTCCCGTCGGTGAACAGGGCGGGCAGGTGCTTAAAAGGGTTACCCGTGCAGGCGAGAGCGATTTTCGGGAAGAAAATCTCCTGGATTGCCGGTTTGTACCCTTGATCGGCGCCCACGGCTGGTCCGAGAAGGTACTTTGAGCCTTGGCGATGCCAGGCGTGGTAAGCAGGTTGACGGCCGGGGGGATGTTCCGGTAGGGTATGGCATTATCGACCAGAAGGCTTCCCTGGGTAACGAACGGAATGGTTCATGCCGGTTCGGACATTGATCATGATCGCGGTCACTGTACTTTTGTGGGGCTGCAGCGTTCCCCGCGGAGTTTATCATACGGTGCGCGCCGGGCAGACCCTTTTTCGAATCAGTCAGGCCTACGGAGTCGACGAGCGCTACCTGGCGCGCATCAACGGCATTGACGATCCGACCCATCTCCAGATAGGCGATCGCCTTTTCATCCCAGGCGCCAAAAGGCACAAAAGGGTTTCTTCGACCGCAAACCTTCCCGCTCCCCCTGAGGATCGACCCTCCATCACCCGCAAAGTCGCCGTGTCCCCAAGCTCTCAACCGACCCGGGCCGCTGCTCCGGTTCCGACGAAAGCCTCCCCGCCTGCCCAAGTCTGCCAAAATCAAATTCGTCTGGCCGGTAAAAGGCAAAATACTCAATCGGTTCGGAAGAACGGCAAGCCCCTATCGCAAAGGTCTGGAAATCGCGGCGTCGCCCGGCGATCCGGTCGTCTCCGCTGCCGCCGGGAAGGTCATTTACAGCGGTGACGGAATCCGGGGGTACGGAAATCTCATCATTCTGAAGCACGATAATTCCTTTTACTCCGTTTACGGCTTCAATCGGAAGAACCTGGTCAAAGCCGGATCGTTTGTCAGCGAAGGTCAGAAAATCGCCCTTTCCGGTGCCCCTCCCCAGGGTGGTCATCCCTGTCTGTATTTTGAACTTCGCCTGGGGCGCAAGGCCGTCGATCCGATTTTTTACTTGCCTTAAGGTTCCTATTCTCTTAGACTTTTCTAGTCCGCCAACCATCCAACCTTGCGCAGGAGTCATCCGATTATGAACGAAATGCTTAACGACTTTGACGAGTTGGGATTCTCCGGGGACGATGCCGAAGAGGACGTCGAATTCGAGGCCTCCCAGGAGGAGTTTGCGGAGGAGGAAGAAAAAGAAGAAGAAGAGGAAAAAGAGAGCTACGATGATCACTCGGACGATGCCATCAAGCTCTACCTTAAAGAAATTCAAAAAACGACGCTGCTGACCGCCCAAAGCGAGCGGGAACTGGCCCTGCGCATCTCCCAGGGGGACATGGCCGCGCGTGATCGGATGATCGAATCCAATCTGCGCCTGGTGGTGAAAATAGCCAAGCGCTATATGAATCGTGGCTTGCCGTTTCTCGATCTGATCGAAGAAGGGAACATGGGGCTTATCAAAGCGGTGGAGCGTTTTAAGCTCAGCAAGGAGTGCCGTTTTTCCACCTATGCCACCTGGTGGATTCGCCAGTCGATTGAGCGGGCGCTGGTGAATCAGAGCCGGACCATTCGTCTTCCCGTTCATGTCTCCGACGATATCAATAAATTGATCAAGATCAGCCGGGAGCTTCTGCAAAAAGTCAACCGGGAGCCTCAGATCAAGGAGGTCGCCGATGCCATGGGGGTCGACCCCGCCTACGTTCGGCGGCTGATGGTGCTGGTTAAAAAAACCTATTCCATCGAACACCCCATGGGAGAAAACAACGATTACAGCCTTATGGATACGATCGAAGACACCAATTCCCTCGATCCCTCGGTCCTGATCGAGGATCTCGATAAATTCGGTCACGTGGCGAGGTGGCTTGAGACCCTGAACGACAATGAACGAGAGATTCTCAGCCTTCGTTTCGGCCTGGATGACCGAGAGCCGCAAACTCTCGACACCATCGGGCGAAAATTTGGCGTCACCCGCGAGCGCATCCGCCAGATCGAAGCCAAGAGCCTGGAAAAACTGCGCCTCATCATGGAGGAGCGCCAAGCCGGCGACGTGGGCTGAGCGGAAGATCATCGGAAGTTATCCCGAAGTCAGGGCGACCCCCTTCGGAAGCGTCTGGGCAAACAGTTTGTTCCCGAGCGCCAATTCACCTGGAAGGACGATTGATACTGTGGAAGAGTTGAAGAGAATCATTCGGGATATCCCCGATTTCCCCAAAAAGGGAATCGTATTTAAGGACATCACCACTTTGCTGGCCGATGGAAAGAGCTTTCACCGGATGATCGACCTCATCGCTCACCGTTACCTCGGGCGGCAGATCGATCAGGTCGTGGGGGTTGAGGCCCGCGGATTTTTGCTCGGTTCGGCCCTGGCCTACAAACTCGGGACCGGCGTTACCCTGGTACGCAAGCCCGGGAAACTCCCCTATAAGACCAGGCGCAAGACGTATGAGCTCGAATACGGCACCGACACCCTCGAAATTCACGAGGATGCCTTTCAGCCTGGTGCGCGAATCATCGTCGCCGACGATCTGTTAGCCACCGGCGGCACCATGGCGGCGGTCGTCGATCTGGTCGGCGAGCTGGGCGCCGAGGTCGTGGAGTGTGCGTTCATGGCGGAGCTGGAATTTCTCAAAGGACGCAAGCGCCTTCCGGACGGAAAGGTTTTCAGTCTTCTTAAATTTTGATGCAAGTTTTTCGCGAACGGGGATGATTTGCTTGCAAAATCATCCCGCATTCGGTATAAGACCCCTTTCGGCCCCGTAGCTCAGCTGGATAGAGCAACCGCCTCCTAAGCGGTAGGTCGTGCGTTCGAATCGCGCCGGGGCCGCCAACGCATGTAAAAAATTGCCCAGTGAAAACCACTTTTTTTTGGCTTCCGGCGATTTTTAAAAAATATTTCTGAAAGTAACCAGAAAGGCGATAACATTAAAGGGCTGGTAAGAGTTATTCAAGGGAGGGGGAATTATGTGGATCGTATACTGGACCGGCGCCGGCCTGATAGGGGGAGGAATTTTTCTCGCCTTTTTGCTTTTGAGAAATCTCCGTTAGTCTTTGACTGAAAAACGGCCCTTTTTCGGATTCGGTAACGCATTCGTCAATTAAAAGCCTCTTTTGCCGAGATCCAGGGGCGCGCAAAGCCAAGCCCCTGGAATCCGAGCTCCTGTAGACGGCCGGATCGTCTCAAACGGAGGATCGGGCCCCTGTCTTCCCCCCGCCGACCTGAGGTGAGGGGGCTCTCCTCGCCGGGGGTTAATCCTCCCCCCGATCCCTGCTGCCACCGCTTCGGTGGCGTTTCGTGCTGACCCCTCGTTTGCTGCCCCGAATGAAATCGAGCATTTGACTGACATCCGGGGTGACCTCGAGGGACTTCTCCACCCGCTCCACGGCCTCGCGCAGGGGCAGTCCCGAATGGAAAATCGTTTTGAAAGCCTCCTTGACCGCGCGGATGCGTTTCTGGTCGAAGCCGTTACGTCTCAAACCGACGGTATTGATGGCTCTGAGCCAGTTGAGGCCGTCGTTGACGCAAAAGGGAGGGACATCCTTGGTCGACCCTGATCCGCCCCGCATCATGGCCAGTGCGCCGATGCGAACAAACTGGTGGACCTGGCAATTCCCAGAAATGATGGCGCCGTTCTGGACTTCGACATGTCCGGCCAGCAGCACGCCGTTTACCAGAATAACGTGATCACCGATCACGCAGTTGTGGGCGATGTGGCTATTGACCATAAAAAAGTTGTGATTTCCGATAACGGTTCGCGTCCCGGCGCGATTGCCGCGGTGGACGGTGACTCCCTCGCGAAAGATGTTGCTATCGCCGATCTCGGTGTACGCCTCCTCGCCGTGATAACCGACGTCCTGAGGGTCGAGGCCGATGACCGCCCCCGGGTAGACCGTGTTGTCGGCTCCCATGGTGGTCCAGCGCCCGACGTGGGCGCCTGGAAGGATACGGGTGCGTGGTCCGAGGGTAACATCGGCGTCGATGTAGGCGTGTGCCCCGATCTGCACCCCTTCGGCCAAAAGAGCGGAGGGATGGACGATTGCCGTGGAATGTATTTCAGCCATGGATTCTCCTGGTGTTGGATTGATTGCCTTTCCGCTCGGGAAACGGCATGTACCACAAGAGCGCATTTTGCCTCAACCCCGGTTCGGATTCAAGGGTGTTTAGGCCGACGCCCGGATGTTGCTTGCGGCAGGAAAACTGATATTTTTTACTAAACGCGTGCGGCCGATCAGAACCGGACCGAAGACGAGGTCCCCTATTTTCCCGGCATGGTCCATCCGATGCGGCCCGGATGCTGTGGCGGGGAAAGCCGGTACGCGAATCGTCCCTCAACGGCGCTGTCTCCGTGATGTGCGCGTGCGCCATGTGCCCCAATTTGTGCCCGAGGGCTATCCCCGGACGATCTGCGCCTCGCCATGCTGCACGGTGCGGCGATAGGTCACTGCCGGCGGGCCGAAGACCATGACGTACCCGAGCAGATGGTCGGCTGGGATGCCAAGGTGTTCGCGCAGGGCCGGAGCGAGTTCGTCGATGGCCCGCTTGGCCAGCCCGTCCCAGACCGTTCCGACCCCCTGGCATTGGGCATAGAGTTCGAAATAGGTCAGGGCGATCAGGCAGTCCGGAAGGGGCGTGGGGCAGGTGCGGGGTGCCGAGGCCACGAGGAGGTGCGGGGCACCGCGAAAAAGAACGTCGGTTCCCCTTTCTTCCCAGAGACGGACGAATTCAGCGAAGAACGCCTTCTCCTCGGGAAGACCTCCCGTGCGGGCGAGGTCCGCGAGAGCCGCATAGGTTTCCCGGCGAAAAGCCGCTAGCCGCTCTCGGTCATCGATGACGGTGAAGCGGACCTGGCGGCCATTGACGCCGGTGGGGGCGTGCCACGCGACCTCAAGCAAACGCTGCACCAATGCCGGGTCGAGGTTCTCGTCGCGATAGCGGCGCACCGAACGCCGCCCCTTGATCAATGTCTCCAACTGTTTCGAGGCGGGGTAATGGCCCGCCAGCGCCCGGCTCTCATCCGGGCTGAGCCCAAAAATGGAAACGGCTCCGGTGGGGCAGACAGCCAGGCAGTGCTGACAACGGATACAGGCGGACTCGCTTTCCCGGGGGAGCGCCGGGAAGCCATCCACCATCGTGATGATCCTGGCCGGGCAATCTTCGGCGCACAGGCCGCAGCGGATGCATCTCTCGGCATTGATTTCGAATTGTAGCATGGTTCATCTCCTTTATCGCATAGATCAAGCCCTGGCAAAGAGCAGGAGCGACTTATGACGGAAAAACGTGAAACGGCGGCTCTGGCTGCCGGCTGTTTCTGGTGCGTGGAGGCGGTCTTTAGTCGATTGCGCGGAGTGGAGATGGCGGTTTCGGGGTATGCCGGCGGGACGGTTCCCAACCCCACCTATCAGGAGGTCTGCTCAGGCACGACCGGGCATGCCGAAGCGGTGCTGATCACCTATAATCCCGAAGAGATCTCTTTTTCCGAACTGCTCGATGTGTTCTGGCGCATCCATGATCCGACCACCCGCAACCGCCAGGGTGCCGACGTCGGCACCCAGTATCGCTCGGCCATCTTCTACCGTGACGAGCGTCAGCGCAAAATGGCCGAGGATTCGCTGCGTCAGGCCGAAGAGGCGAATCTCTGGCCTGAGCCGATCGTCACCGAGATTCTTCCCCTCGGCAATTTTTACGAGGCCGAGGAGTACCACCAGGATTACTACCGCATGAACCCGCACCAGATGTATTGCCGGATGGTCATCGATCCGAAAATCAAAAAGATGGAGAAGACGTTTTCTTCCCGGCTGAAAAACAATTCCTAGTGTCCCGTTTGGTTAGTCCTTTTAGAGAATTCTGAGGTCTTTTGTTCGCTGGCAAGGCGCGTCGACACAGGTCTAGCCTGCGCTAAGCCGAGGAGACGGAACGTAGCCAGCGGGCAAAAGGACCAGAATTAATGAATGGAATTAATCAATCGGGACACTAGCTGCGAATCTCCTTCACAAGCGTCTTGAGCCAACCGGTTGAACAATGCGCCAAAATGATGCTTTCGGAAGAAAGCAAAACGGGTGGATGGCGACGCCATCAAAAATAACTGCGCGCGCCGACGAAGGTTCTTTCGAAATAGGGGTTCGACAGGCGGGCGATGCGCACCGTCTTGCCGGTGCGGGGGGCGTGGATGAATTTACCTCGGCCGATGTAGATGCCGACGTGCGAGACCCGTCGCCCACCGTGGGTGGCGAAAAAAACCAGATCGCCCGGCCGGAGATTGGTCTTGGCGACCGCATGGCCTTTTCGGTACTGGCTGCGCGAGACCCGGGGCAGGTTCAGTCCGTTGAGGCGATAGCAGACCATGGTCAGGCCGCTGCAGTCGAATCCGTCCTCGCGGTCGGTGCCTCCCCAGCGGTAGGGAACCCCGATAAAATTCCGCGCCGTCTGCACCAGTTCAGCGCGCAAATCGCCCCTGCCGGTTTTTTGGATTCGGGCCGCGGCGTAGTCTTGCGGAATGACAATGAAGAAACGGCCGATCAGACCCGCCGCCCGCAATCGTTCGGCCTCGGCCCGGGCACCCTGGTAACTGGCATGGTTGCCGAAGCGGACCTTGTACAGGCCTGAACGGTGCCGGAAATAGTAGGCGTCGATGCCGCGGGCATCAAGGCGGCGCTCCAGGCGGACCGCATTGTCGAGATTGGCAAAGGCGCCGACCTGGATCGCGTACCCCATCTTCGTCAGGGCGCCGTTGGGACCTTTTCCCGCCGGCGCGGTGTCGATGAGGGCGGCGATCGGGTCTCCGGACGGACCTGAGGCGGGGGCGGGGGAAGGAGAGGTCCTGAGGGAAAAAATAGGCGCGCACCCGCCGACCAGTACCGCTGCCAACGCGAAAAGAATGGCTCTGTAACAAAATTTCGGATGCAAAATCATCAACGGATTACACGTAAGGGACCTGGAATTGGTTCCGCGTCCCTTGGCTAAGGGATGCAGCGCAGCATAGCATGATCGGGGGGGCTTTTTGAACCTTGAAGAGCGGTATCCTCTTCGGTCCTTATTTCTCACTATGCGAGGTGCGATAGCCCTCAGCCGTCACGGCTGCAGATTTGCTCTCTCAGTGCCCCGGCAGCGCATTTGTCAAGGTGCACCGCAGATAGCTTCTCCGCGGCGGCGGACAGCGCGATGAGTCGCCGGGCGGCAAGGGCAGCGATGCCTATCAGCACCAGGATAAGGCTTGCAACCCCGAACCAGCCCCAGGCGCTCCAGAAAAATCCACCGCCGGTGCCGGCGATGCTCGATCCCAGATAGTAGGAGAAAAGATAGAGGGAGGAGGCCTGGGCCCTTGCCGTCTTCGCGCGGGCTCCGACCCAGGCCGAGGCGATCGCATGGGTGCCGAAAAAACCGATGGTGCAAAGGACGATGCCGACCAGCAGGGCCGGCAATGGGTGTAGAAGGGTCAACAGGACGCCGCCGGCCATCACCCCCAAAGCTGCAAAGAGGGTCCGATCCCGACCGAGGCGATTGACAAACCTGCCGATGGTGCCCGATCCGAAAGCGCCGAAGGCGTAGGCCAGAAAAATCCCGGCCACCTGTGACTGGCTCAGCGAATAGGGCGGCCCCAGAAGACGAAAGATGACATAGTTGTAAAGGGTAATAAAGGCCCCCATGCAGCTGAACGCGATGGTAAACAGGCAGAGCAGGCCGGGGTCGCGCAAATGACCGAGCAGCGAGACGGTCAGGGGGCCCGGACGAAATGGCCGGCGGCGAAATTGACGGGAGGGAGGCAGCAGTATCAGAAAGGCGATGCCGAGAATCAGGCTGATGCCGCCGATAATGCCGATGGTCGCGTGCCAGGGGAGGAAGTCGGTGAGCGAAGCGCTGATGATTCGGCCCGACATCCCTCCCATGGCGTTGCCGGCGATATAGAGGCCCATCGCGGCCCCCAGCGCCCCCGCTTCCATTTCCTCGCTCAGGTAGGCCATGGCGACCGCCGGAATCCCGGCCACCAAGATCCCCTGCACCAGCCGCAAGGCGAGCAACGTCGGCAGCGACCCGCTGAAGGCGGTGGCAAGAGCAAGAAGGGAGGTCGCAATCACCGCCGTGCCCATCATCACCCGGCGACCCAGGGCATCGGAAAGGGTTCCTGAAAGAGGGAGGGTCCAGGCAAGAGCGAAGGTTGCTATCGAGAGCGCCAGGCTGCCTTCCGCCGGGGTCACCTTGAATTCTCTCGTCAGCAGGGGCAGAAGCGGTTGAAAGTCGTAAAGGGTCGAAAAAGCGACGAAACCGGCCAGAAACAAAGCCAGATTGGCGTGACGGTAGGCTGTGGTTCCCTGTCGGATATGCCCCGATTTGTCATTCATGATTATTTCCCCCTTTTTCCCTCTTTCTGAAAAAATACTCTCCGGTTGTGTATAAGTAAAATATATTGTTATGATGGCTATGATAATTAAAAATTATCATAGTTGTGGGCTTGGACGTTTCTTCGCGCAACAGCCACACCCCGGGGATGGATCATGTGTCCAGTGCAGGCGGCGGCACAAGACCTGCCACGGTGGAACCCGACCGTTACAACCAGCCAACAGGAGGAGTCATGGATTTACGCCAGATCAGGGCGTTTGTCGAGGTCGTTCGCCGGCAGAGCTTTACCCGGGCGGCAGAGCACCTGCATATCGCTCAACCGGCGGTCAGCATGGCGATTCGCAAACTGGAGGAGGAGCTGGATTTGATCCTTCTCAATCGGCAGGATAAGCGCGTCTCTCTGACTGCCGAAGGGGAGACGTTTTTACGGCACGCCGAGCGAATTCTCGAGAACTGTGCAGCCGCCGAAGCGGAAATGGCAGAATTGCGCGGCCTGCATCACGGCGAAGTGCGGATCGGAATCCCGCCCATGATGAGTTCGTATTATTTTCCTCAGATCATCCGGGCGTTTCGACAGCGTTATCCCAACCTGCAACTTTCGGTTTACGGGGACGGCGCCGCACGAATTCAGCAGATGATTGCACGGGGGGAAATCGACATGGGGGTCATCGCCGGGGGAAAGGTTCCGGCAGGCTTTAAAAGTCGCCTGGTGCTGCGGGAGGAGATCGTTGCCTGCGTTCCCGTCGGCCACCGCCTGGCCGCCCGGAAAAAGATTCGGATGGGGGAGTTTTTGCAAGAGCCGCTCATCCTGTTCAAGGGCGGCTATTACATGCGTGAGTTAATCGACGAGTTGGTGGAGGAAAGCTCCGTTCGGCCTCAGGTCGTTTTCGAGACCAATCTCTTCTCCCTGGTCCGCTCCCTTATCAAGGAGGGTCTCGGCACCTCCACCTTTTTGCGCATGGTGGTCAGCGGCGACCCCGACCTGCGGGCTCTCTCCTTCGACCCGTCGCTGCATCTCGACCTGCATATCGCCTGGAAGGCCGAAGGCTACCTGTCGCGGGCCAACCGGGCGTTTGTTGATTTTTTGTTGGAGCGAGCCGGAAACGGCGGAGCGGCCAAAGAGGATAAAAAAGGGGCCGTGCATCGAGCACGGCCCCTGGAAACCCTCATTTAAATCCGTCCCGCGCGCAGCGTCACGGAATTTTCAAACTGATATTTCGAAGCGATTATTTGGCCGCGGCAGCGCGTGCGTCCGCCAGCCATTGGTTCCACTCCTGCTGGTGAGCGGCGATCCACTCATCGGCCTGGCGGTCGATGTCCCGCTGGGATTTTTCACCCGCCTGCATTTTGGCGTTCTGGGCGTTGATGTCGCCGAGAGGAAGTTTGAAGTCTTCGAAGAATTCTTTGCCGCCGGATTGTCGGCCAGAAACTTCTTGTTGGCGACGATGCGGATGTCGTTGACGACGAAGCCGAGCTTCACCGGGTCGCGTGACGGCGCCCTTGATGCCGGAAGACGGTCATCTGCTTCGACGAAGTCCTTCTGGGCGGACGTCGGTTCGATCTTCGGCACATTGATCCACATGACGTCCTTGCCGGGTATGAGCTTGCGGATGGTCCAGTTCGGCGTCCAGGTGTAGAAGAAGATCGGCTTGCCGCTGTTGTAGTTGGCCAAGCCCTGGGCCATGCTGGCGGCGTAGGAGGCCTTGATCGGGTTGATGTCGTTGCCGAGGCCGTAGACCTTCATGTGGTGGGTGATGACCTTTTCACAGCCCCAGCCGGGAGGGCAGGCGATCAGGTCGGCCTTGCCGTCGCCGTTGCTGTCGAAGGCCTTTTTGACTTCCGGGCGCTTGAAGTCGTCGAGGGATTTGATGTGGTATTTTTCCACATCCCGCTTGTCGACCAGGTAGCCCTGCAGACCGCCGCTCTTGACGACGTAGCCGATCGGCTCGGCGTACTTGTCAAAGTTCTTGGGCATCTGGGCCCGGTGCAGGGGCAGCCAGCCGTTGGCCCAGTAATCGACGTCACCCTGGGTGACGGCCTGGTAGAAAATCGGATTCGCCAGGTCCTTGGGCTTCTGGACGTCGTAGCCGAGGGCCTCAAGGCCCTTGCGGACGATGGCCTCCTGGAAGTAGCCGGTGGTCCAGGTGGCGCGAGCCGGTCGGACGGTGACCCCTTCTCCGGGCTTGTCCTTGCTGGCCAGCGCCGGCAGGGTCAACAGCAGGACGATGCCGAGGGTTACTGGAATCAGCAGCAATCGTTTCATCTGTTTCCTCCTTTTTCAGGTTGTAGGGTGGTGGAATGTTTATTTCGCGCCCAACCCTTGGGTAATGCGGTCAAGCACCATGGCAAGTAGAACGATACTCAGGCCGCCGATGGCAGCCAGGCCGATATCGAGACTGTTGAGGCCCTCGAAAACCGGCATGCCGAGGCCGCCGGCACCGATCAGCGCGGCGATGACCACCATCGACAGCGACAGCATGATAGTCTGGTTCAGGCCTGCCATGATCGAGGGCATCGCCAGCGGAAATTGCACCCGGCGCAGGACCTGCCACGGCGTGGCGCCAAAGGCGAGAGAGGCCTCGATCAACTCCGGATGTACCTGGCGGATGCCCAGGCTGGTCAGGCGGATGATCGGCGGCATGGAGAAGACGATGGTGGCCAGAACTCCCGAAGCGGTGCCGATGCTGAAAAGCATGACCACCGGGACCAGGTAGACGAAGGCCGGGGTGGTCTGCATGGCATCGAGGAAGGGGCGCAGAAACATCTCGAATCGATCGCTGCGACCCGACATGATCCCGAGAGGAACGCCGACGATGGCGCAGAAAACCACGGCACAGATGACCATTGCCAGGGTGACCATGGTCTCGTGCCACAGGCCCAGGTAGCCGATCAGCAGCAGGGTTGCCACGGTGAAAAGGGTGACCATTTTTCCGGCCAGTCTCCAGGCGGCCACGGCGAAAAGGAGTATGGTCAGTTCCGGCGGCATGGCGGTGAGGAGCCAGACGATGGCATGCAGCAGTTTGTCGACCGGGGTCTTGATGATCTGGAAGTAGGCGCGGTAGTTGTTGACGAGCCAGTCGACTGCGGTCTGAATCCAGTCGCCGAGGGGAATGCGGTGCGCGTTGAAATTGAGAAATAGGGACATGGACTTTCTACCCTCCGTATTCGGTAGGCGGCGGACCGCCGATTAATCAGGATTGATTCTGCTCTTCCTGGCCGCGCTGCAAAGTGCGCAAGAAAAGGTTTTTGGAAATGGCTCCGATGTATTTGCCCCCATCGTCAAGAACCGGGACCGGCCAAGGGTGCGAGGTGACTTCGGGCAGGACATCCTGCATGGAGGCCTCGGCCTTGACCGTCTCGGTCTCGGGAAGAAATGCGGGACTCAGGTCCTTGCCGCCGCCGCCGTCGATATGCTGTTTGAGGGAATCGGTGGAGACGATCCCCAGAAAGCGGCGCTCTGCATCGAGGACATAGCCGTAATCGCGGTCATGACTGATCAGGCGCTGCAGGGCGGCCCGGGGCCCTTCGCCCGGATGGCGGATGACGGTGACCTGGGTGTCGCGGGCGATGTCGCCGACCGAGAGAATGCCGGTCGGGTCCACGCCGCGGAAAAATGCCCGCACATAGTCGTCGGCCGGATTCTGCAGGATGTCCTCTGGCGTGCCGACCTGAACCACTCGACCGCCCTCCATGATGCCGATACGGTCGCCGATGCGCATCGCCTCATCGAGATCGTGGGAGATGAAGACGATGGTTCTTTGCTCCTTGGCCTGTAGGTTCAGCAGCTCGTCCTGCATCTCGGTGCGGATCAGCGGGTCGAGGGCGGAGAAGGCCTCGTCCATCAGCAGGACGTCCGGGTTGACCGCCAGTCCCCGGGCCAGACCGACGCGCTGCTGCATGCCGCCGGAGAGTTCCTTCGGCATGCTGTTCTCATATCCTTCGAGTCCCACCTGCGCGAGAGCTTTCATGGCTCTTTCGCTGCGGGTCTTTTTGTCCACGCCGCCCAACTCCAGGCCGAAGGCGGCGTTATCCAGCACGCTCATGTGGGGCATCAGGGCGAAGGACTGAAAGACCATGCCCATATACTGCCGCCGCATGCTCACCAGTTCCTGGTCGCTCATGATGGTGACGTCCTGGTCGTTGACGAAGACGTGTCCCGCGGTCGGCTCGATCAGGCGGTTCAGCATGCGCACCATGGTTGACTTGCCCGATCCAGAGAGCCCCATGAGGACGAAAATCTCGCCTGTGTAGATTTCAAAGTTGGCGTCGGTGACCCCGACGGTCATCCCCGTCTTATCATGGATGGTCGCCTTGTCCAAGCCGTCTTTGAGCATTCTCAGGGCTCTTTTCGGGTTGGGGCCGAAGACTTTGTAGACGTTTTCGACCTTGATTTTCACTTCCTGGGTGTTCATCAAAACTCCTTGCGTTCAAAATGATAGATCATCGCGGCCGCATTAAATGAGTACAAACAAATTTATTTATACCGTAAACGGCGCCATTGTACAGAACGGCACGTCAACGATGAGGCCTGATGAGATACGGAATGAGATGAAATGTCGTCGACGTTCCGTGTTCGATTGTCGATCGATTGGGCAGGGCAACCCGCAACCGGAGCGTGGGAGGAAGACCGACGTCCGGCGCTGCCCTGAGGGATCGTGGCCGCATCTTGCCTCCGGATGGTTCCGGAGCAAAGCGGCTCTATCAGCGGGGAAAGGCCGAAACACCCTGGCGAGGTGCTGCCTTAATTCTTTAATGATAACGGATTTTTTTGAAATGGTCAAACCCGGAAGGGGAATTTGTCTCGCTTTTGTCCGAATCGGACCAAAACGAAGGGGAGAGCCGAAGAATTCGGATGACAGTCAAAACGATATGGGTTTCAATTCCGGCCGATATCTCCATGTTTGACCTTATAGCAAACAAGGTTTTATAAGGCAAAAAACTATAAAATTTGGGCTAATGGAGTCTTTTTGAGTTTTTGCTACTTGACAGCAGCAGAGGTATATAGTAAACAAGGTTCTATATACTATGGGGCGTTATCCTTGCACGGGGAAGGAACCTTATCGGGAAATGCACCCTCTCGCCTGAAAAACGTTTTTTATTAACGGTTGTCTGGCATGGTGCCGGAAAAAGGAGAGAGGAGGTTCGCTTTGGACAAGCCACAGAACAATTCGCAGGTCTATTATCCGAGCAAGGAAATCGTCGAGCAGGCGCAGGTAAAGGATTACGACTCCCTGTACAAGTTCTCCATCGAGAATCGTGAAGAGTTCTGGGCCGAACAGGCCGAGACGCTCGAATGGTACCAGAAGTGGGACAAGGTTCTCGACAGCAGCAACAAGCCCTTCTACAAGTGGTTCGTCGGCGGCAAGACGAACATCATCCACAATGCCATCGATCGGCATCTCAAGACCTGGCGGCGCAACAAATTGGCCTATATCTGGGTTGGCGAGCCGGGAGATGTCCGGACATTCTCCTATTACGCGCTCAACCGCGAAGTTTCCAAACTCGCCAACGTGCTGAAGTCCATGGGGGTGAGAAAAGGGGACATCGTTACCATCTACATGCCCCAGATACCGGAATTGGTTTTTGCCATGCTCGCCTGCGCCAAAATCGGCGCCGCCCATTCGGTGGTCTACGGCGGCTTTTCTATCGAAGCGCTGGCCGAGCGGATCAACTTTGCCGGGAGTCGGGTACTGATCACCGCCGACGGCGGCTACCGGCGGGGAAAACCGACCAATCTCAAGGAAATCGCCAACGAGGCGATGAAGCGATCACCGACGATCGAGGTGTGCATCACCGTGAAGCGAACCGGCGAGGACGTTTACATGGAGCCGGACCGGGATTTCTGGTACCACGACCTGATGTCCACGCCGATGGCCTCCGCCAAATGCGAAACCGAGGTGATGGACTCCAGCGATATGCTCTTTATCCTGTTCACCAGCGGGACCACCGGCGCTCCCAAAGGACAGGTGCATGTCCATGGCGGCTACAGCGTCTATACCTCGACTACCCTGCGGATGGTCTTCGATATCCGGGAAGAGGACCGGTTCTGGTGTGCAGCGGATCCGGGGTGGATCACCGGACACTCGTATATCGTCTACGCGCCATTGATTCTGGGGGCGACGACCGTTTTGTACGAAGGCGCGACCAACCATCCCTATCCCGATCGTCTCTGGCACATCATTGAAAAGTACGGCGTCTCGATCCTCTATACCTCGCCAACGGCCATCCGGGGCCTGATGCGCTACGGCGACAGCTGGGTGGGCCGGCACAATCTGGATACTCTGCGGTTGCTGGGGACCGTCGGCGAGCCGATCAATCCGGAAGCCTGGCGCTGGTATCACAAGGTCGTCGGTCAGGAACGCTGCCCGATCATGGACACCTGGTGGCAAACGGAGACCGGTGGTTTCGTCATTACGCCGCTGCCGATCACTCCCCTGAAGCCGGGGTCCGCCACCAAGCCTTTCTTCGGCCATGAGGTCGCCGTGGTGGACGATCAGGGCAACCCCGTGAAAGCAGGCGAAGAGGGGATGCTCGTTCTCAAGGCCCCCTGGCCCGGAATGAGCGCCACCATCTTTAAAGATCCGGAGCGGTATCAGCAGGAATATTGGGCAACCTTTGCCGAGAAGGGCTGGTACAAGGCCGGCGATTCCGCGCGGATTGACGAAGACGGGTACGTCTGGGTCATCGGGCGGATCGACGATGTGATCAAAGTCAGCGGCTATCGGCTCGGCACCGCCGAGATCGAAAGCGCCCTGGTCAGTCACCCCGCCGTCTCGGAAGCGGCGGCCATCGCCACCCCTCATGAGGTCAAGGGCAACGCCATTCACACCTTTGTGATCCTCCGGTCGGGATGTACCGGCGATATGAAACTGGAAGAAGAATTGAAGGAACACGTGAAAAGGGAAATGGGGGTAATTGCCGTCCCCGAGACGATCAAATTCGTGGACAACCTCCCCAAGACCCGAAGCGGCAAAATCATGCGACGGGTTCTGAAGGCCCGTGCCCAGGGATTGCCGGAAGGCGATTTGAGTACCCTGGAGGAGTAACCCCTTTCTTTTCAAAGAGAACGAAAAAGCCCGCGGCGACGCGGGCTTTTTTTGTTGGTCGGAGATAATAGCGCCCGGTCTGCCTTGGGATGCATTTGATCGGACATGGCGATAATGTTCGCGAAAAGTATCGGTTTTTATTATTGGACTTTTCGCAGGTGCCTTCTGATAATGGCGACCCGATTCCAATTTCAGGAGGAAAACCATGAAACGATGGCTGATTGTTTTTGCTGCCCTTGCGCTCGCTCTGGTGGCCACAGGTGCACTGGCCGCCGAACAGGCGGGGCGTATCGTCATGCACTTCGATCTGTCCGCCCAGCCGGCCGGCAAGGAAGCGCGGCTGTGGATTCCGTACCCCGTTTCGAACCGAAACCAGAAGATCACCGATATCCGCGTGACCGGCAATTTCGCCGAGGAAGGGGTATACACCGACCAGGCGACCGGCACGCCGATGCTCTACGCCCGCTGGAGCAAGGATGCCAAAAGCCGCCTGCTGACCTTCGCCTTCGATGTCGATCGCAAGGAGGTCATCCGCCGCGACTTCCCGGCCAAGGAAGGGGCCTGGGACCCGGCCGACTATGCAGCCGACCTGGCTCCGACCACCTTCGGTCCCACCGATGGGGAGGTGAAAAAGCTCGCCGACAGCATCACCCGCGGCAAGACCACCGTGCTCGCCAGGGCCAAGGCGATTTATGACTGGATCTGCGAAAACATGTACCGCGATCCGAATACCAGGGGATGCGGCAAAGGGGACGTCTGTGCCCTGCTGGCCCGTCCCGGCGGAAAATGCGCCGATATCTCCTCGGTTTTCGTCGCCCTGGCCCGTGCTGCCGGTGTGCCCGCCCGCGACACCTTCGGCCTGCGCCAGGGGAAAAAATCCGGACAGGATATCACCACCTGGTACCATTGCTGGGCCGAGTTTTTTCTGCCGGGTTACGGCTGGGTGCCCGTCGATCCGGCGGATGTGCGCAAAAAAATGCTCGTCGAGCATTTGCAGCTCGACGATCCCCAAACGGTTCACTACCGCCACTATTTCTGGGGTGGAATCGACGACCTGCGGGTGGCCCTCAGCCACGGACGCGATCTTACCCTCAATCCGCCTCAGGCAGGGGGGCCGGTCAACTACCTGATGTATCCCTTTGCCCAGGTGGGAGGCAAAACCCTCGACTGGCTTGACCCGGCGACTTTCAAGTACACCATCACCTACCGGAAGAAATAGAAATTCTTTTTCCGACTGACGATAAAAAAGGCCCGCTGTCGTAAGATGGCGGGCCTTTTTTATCGCGTCTGCTAGATGTTGTCGAACCTGTGGCAGAGAAAACGGCTCACAAAGGATCTGTTCCAGGGGGGCTCCTCCCTTCTGGTACACTAAAAAGAGGAGGCGGCCGGTCAGGCGGGGCTGGCTGCGGTTTCGGCCGAATCTTCGGCTGAAGGGGTGAATCCGGGAGGGATCATGGATTGGTTATCGAAGATCGACGGGCTGGCCGGCTGGGAGAAGGAAGTCACGTCCCTCGGGATGATTCTGGCTGCGGTAATTGCCGGTCTGCTGGTCTATTGGATAACATTTCACGTGCTGGGACGACTGGCCGCCAAAACAGAAAGTTTGCTGGATAACGAACTGGTCAAGCGCTGGAAGGGACCGGCTCGACTGTTTCTTCCTTTGATTTTTATTCTGCTTCTCACTCCCAGCTTTAAATTTTCCGCACCGGTTCTGGTCCCCCTGCGCCACCTCTTCAGCCTCTCCTTTATCTTCGCCATTGCCTGGCTGCTGGTCAATACGACCATGGGTCTGCGCGACCTTCTGCTCAGCCGCTACGATGTGAGTTCGCAAGACAACCTCAAGGCGCGGGCGGTTTATACCCAGATCAATGTCCTGGTAAAAATTGTGGTGGTCGTCATCGGGGTCATCGCCGTGGCCACCATGTTAATGACCTTCGAGAAGGTTCGCCAGATCGGCGTCAGTCTTCTGGCCTCGGCAGGGATCGCGGGGGTGGTCGTCGGCTTTGCCGCCCAGCGCAGCCTCGGGGCCCTGCTCGCTGGGATTCAGATCGCCCTGACGCAACCGATCCGGATCGACGACGTGGTTATCGTGGAGGGTGAATGGGGCCGGATCGAAGAGATTAACCTGACCTATGTGGTCGTGCGCATCTGGGATTTGCGGCGCCTGATCGTGCCGATCACCTATTTTCTGGAGAAAACGTTTCAGAATTGGACGCGGGTGTCGGCCGATCTGCTCGGCACGGTCTACCTGTACACCGACTACACCGTGCCGGTCGAGGAGATTCGGAAGGAACTGCTTCAGGTGTTGAAGCAATCGGCTGATTGGGACGGCAAGGTCTGGGGCGTCCAGGTGACCAATACCACCGACCGCGTGGTGGAGGTCCGGGCGCTGATGAGTGCTGCCGATTCCGGAAGGGCCTGGAACCTGCGCTGCGAGGTGCGTGAAAAACTGATCGATTATATCCGCCGCAACTACCCCGGCAGCCTGCCCCGGATGCGGGCGGAGATCGAAGGAGGGGAGAATAAGGAGTAGCTGTAAGTTGTAAGCTGTAAGGGAAAAGCCTTGAACCTTGTATCTTGTTACCCAAACTGCGCCTTGAAGTTCTCCAGCATCTGCCGCAGCTCCGCCACTTCTTCCTGCAGGGTAACCACTTTTTTTTCCAGTGCGTCGATCCGCTCGTTTTCGGCCCGAACCTTCAGGGTGGCGGATTCGGGGGGCGGCGTCTGATCTTCGTCGGCCCCCTGCGGTTCTCCTCCCAGAAGATGGCTGTACCGATTTTCCTTGCGGCCGGGCTGGCGGGGGAGCTTTGCGACCAGAGGGGGCCGGCGTACCTCCATCAACTCCTGCAGAATCTCCTCCACCAGGCTCAAAGCGCCAAAGGGATGCATGCGGTCGGCCCGGCCGCGCAGTTCCCCCACCGTCTGCGCCCCCCGCAGGAAAAGCTCGCAGAGAATGGCCAGCTCCTCCGGCTCGAGATGGAGTTTTTCGGCCAGGGAATGGCGGTATTTGGGAACCCGGCTCCCTTCGCCGTGGGCCTGCATGGCCAGCCCCTTGTGGCGCAGGCTGTCCAAGGCCCGCACCACCTCGGTCTCGTCGAGAGCCATTACCGGGGCGCGGTTCGATTTCTGATTGCAGGCGTTGGTCAGGGCGTTGAGGGTGAGGGGATAGTACTCGGGGGTCGTCATCTCTTTTTCGATCAGAGAGCCGAGGACGCGGATTTCGACAGGATTCAGATTCAATTCCATTGGAATTTTCCTTCAAGGGCGCCGGGGCAATTCGTGAAATGCGCCTATGGGGTCATCGATTCGTAGGGGCGTCCCTCGTGGGCGCCCCATGTTGGATTGAACGAAATCCGGGCAGGACCAAGGAAACCCGGGCAGGCACAAGACCTGCCCCTACGGATTCAATCCCGAAATCGCTTCAACAGATCGCCGTAGGCGTCGATTCTTCGGTCGCGCAGAAAAGGCCAGATGCGGCGGACGGTTTCGCTGCGTTCTCGATCGATCTCCACGACCAGCACCTCCTCGGATTTCGCATCCGCCCGGGCGAGGATCTCTCCCTGGCAACCGGCGACGAAGCTGTTGCCCCAGAACGCGGCACCGGGTCCGCCTGCCGGATCGGCTTCGAAGCCGATCCGATTGACGCTCACCACCGGCAGGCCGTTGGCGACGGCGTGGGCGCGTTGAATGGTCAGCCAGGCTTCCAGTTGACGCTCTTTTTCTTCCGCCGGGTCGTCGGGCTCCCAGCCGATGGCGGTCGGATAGATCAGCAGATCGACTCCGGCCATGGCCATCAGGCGGGCGGCCTCCGGATACCATTGGTCCCAACAGACCAGGACCCCGAGCCGGCCGACGGAGGTGTCGATAGGATGAAAACCGATGTCCCCGGGGGTGAAATAGAACTTTTCATAGTAGCCGGGGTCGTCGGGAATGTGCATCTTGCGGTAGCGCCCGGCGATGATGCCGTCCTTCTCGAGCACTACGGCGGTGTTGTGATACAGGCCGGGAGCACGCCTCTCGAACAGGGAGAGGACCAGAACCACCTCGAGCTCTGCGGCCAGGGCGCCGAAGACCTCGGTGGAGGGGCCGGGGATCGTTTCGGCCAGATCGAATTCGCGGGGATCTTCGCACTGGCAGAAATAGGGGCCCGTGTGGAGTTCCTGCAGCACCACCAGTTGCGCTCCCCTGGCGGCCGCATTCCGGATTCCGCGAAGGCTTTTTTCGATATTCGCTTCGCGATCGTCGGTGCAGGACTGCTGCACCAGTCCAACGGTCAGTTTTTTGTTCATTGAGTATTGTCCTGGGTCAAGGTTCGAGGCCCGAGGTAGTTTACAGCTTACTTACAGTTCCCGAGCGTTCCCATCGGCAGTTGCATCGTGATGCAGTGCAGCGAGCCGTGCTCCTGGATCAAGGGGAGGCAATCGATGCCGAGGACGGCTCGCCCCGGAAATGCGTGGCCGATCGCCTGCAGCGCCTCGTCGTCTTTTCCGTCCCGATAGGTCGGGACGAGGACCGCCCCGTTGATAACGAGAAAGTTGGCATAGGTGGCCGGCAGGCGTTGGCCCTCCTCATCATAACACGCGCGGGGCCAGGGGAGGGGGATCAACCGGTACGGCCGGTTCTCCCGGGTGCGAAAGGTCGCCAATTCCGCCGCCATTTTCAGCAGGGCCGGGTAGTGCTCATCGCTCTCGTCGTCGCAGGCGACATAGAGAATCGTGTCGTTCGGAGCCAAGCGGGCGAGGGTGTCGATGTGCGAGTCGGTATCGTCCCCCGCCAGGTACCCGTTCCCCAACCAGAGAAAGCGATCCGCCCCCAGCAGCCTTTGCAGCTCCCGCTCCAGTTCTATCTTCCCAAGGTGAGGATTGCGATTCGGGTTCAGCAGGCACTCCGCCGTGGTAAGCAGAGTCCCCTCGCCGTCGCTTTCGATACTCCCCCCCTCAAGGATAAGACCGACCGTTTTCCGCGGCACCACCCCGAAGATTCCCTCCTTGTGAAGGCGGCGGGTGATCTGGTTGTCGAGGTCGGCGGCGAACTTGAGCCCCCAGCCGTTGAAGCCGAAATCGAGAAGTGTCGGCTGCCCGTTTTCCCGAACCGTTATAGGGCCGAAATCCCGTGCCCAGGTGTCGTTGGTGGGCAAGGCGCAGAGGGTCACCCGGTCCATGGCGACGCCCGCGCTTTCGAGCTTGCGGGCGAGGGCGGTCGTATCGGGGGCGACCAGAACCACCCGCTCGAAGCGGGTGACGGCCTGGACGATGGCGATGAAGACCGGCTCCACTTCGTTCAGGATGGGATGCCAGTCGGTCGATTCGTGCGGCCATGCGAGAAGGACGCCGTCCTGCTCCTCCCATTCGGCCGCAAGCCTTGCCTTCATTCCTTGTACGGCTCTCTCTTTCTTGGTCGATAGGGGTGGCATCATATAAAAAGCAGGGGCCCATTGCAACGGATTTGCCCGCCGATGCGGTCCTCCCGCACTCTGCCCAGGACGGCGGTTCCCGCTCGGGAAGATTCAGCTTCCTCCGCCCAAGAGTGCCGCCGGCAGATGATGGCCGATGTAGAGGGCGATTCCCCCGAGGGTTGCCAGGGCCGCGGGGAGGGCGATCGCGAGCCGAACGCCTGGTCTCAGGTTGCAGGGACGAAGCCCCTGGCGCCAGGGGAACTCGCCGCCGAAATGGAAGCGCACTTCGCAGGCGGTGATCAGAAAGGTCAGCCAGAGCCCAGCCAATGCCAGGCCGCCGAGGACGTCGCTCACCCAATGGACGCCCAGGTAAATACGACTGAACCCGATGAGGAGAACGAGAAAACTGCCGCCCAGCACCAGCGTAAACTGGTTTTGAATCTTTCGGACCTTTTTGAGCAGCAGGTACGTCAGAAAGCCGTAGAAGACCATGGCAGCGAAGGCATGACCGCTCGGGAAACTGGCTGACAGGGGGAGAAGCTCGGGGTAGACGGGAATCGGACGAGCCCGCTGGAACAAAGCTTTCAGGACGAAAACAAGCAGTTCTCCGCTGGCGGTGCCGCAGACCAGCATCAGGGCGGAAAAGTCGCGGTTGGCCAGAATGAGGCAAAGGAGGGCCAGCCCGCCGATCATGAGGACGACCGGGACGCTGCCGAAATAGGTCACGACGACGAAGAAAAGATCGCCTCGCCGGATGGTGGTATCCCTGCAGCAGGTGGTAAACGCGGTGATCCAGGCTTACCAGGGAGGAGTCGAGGCGCAGGCCCCCGGCCAGCAGTGAAAAAAGGAGGGCGAAGAGGACGCTGACGAAAAATCCCACGGTCAGAAAAAGCCCGGACCCCCGGGAGAGGGCGAACCGGTTCGCCAGAAAGAACCAGAGTCGGGGGTGGCGCTCGGCGAAGGCCCGGACTGTTGGCCTCTGCAGCAGGGCACTCCAGAGTGCCCTTGCCTTGGTAAACAGAAAGCCGATTCCCCGTCCCAGAAAGGGGGCAATCCACTTCCAGAAAACGGCGTTCAGAATGAAGAGTCCCAGGAGAAGGGCGATGAGGAAGCTGAAGCGCCCGCTCCAGAGGGTGACCATTTGCCAACTGGTTCCGAAAAAATAGCCGAGGCCCGGGTAGGCGAGGCCCCACAGCAGACCGCTGAGAAGGGCGTAGAGCACAAACCGCCAGCGGCGCATGTGGGCGCTGCCGGCGACGAAGGGGATGAAGGGGCGCAGAAAGCCGATGAAGCGTCCGAAAAGGACGCTTTTCCCGCCGTGGTCGGCAAAAAAACGCCGGGCTTTTTCCAGAAGCTTCTTTCGTTTCAGAAAGGAGCGGGACTTCAGCAGGCGGGACCCCAAGCGGGCCCCGGCCCAGTAACTCAACAGGTCGCCGACGATGGCCCCGAGGGCGGAAACGGCCATGATGACGACGATGGAGCCCTTGCCGTGGGTGGCAAGAAAGCCGGCGAAGACGATGAAGACACTGCCGGGGACGAAAATTCCGAGCAGCGCGACCGATTCAAGAAAAGAGATCGTCCCGATCAGGGCATAGTACAGGTTGCCGCCAGGCAGCCAGTCGGCGGCGGTCTTGAGCCAGGATTCCATAGTTTTCAGAGAAAAAGGGGAGGACCCTATTCTTGCCAGTGGATGCAGGCGACCGGACAATTGTCCATTGCTTCTTCGATCTTTTCCTCGGGGGCTCCGGTCGGATTGTGCACCCCCGATTTGCCATCGGCCTGCATTTCGAATACCTCGGGGCAGATGTGGGTGCAGACTTCACAGGAGATGCACTCGTCTTTGTCGACGACGGGAATGCGGGGCATGGGGGTATCCTTTCTCTATTCCGAAAATTTCGCCTTAAAGTATCTGAAACCAAAGTAAATTCAGTTTAAGGCCCGTTCGCGTTGCTCACTCATGACGCCAAGGCGCCGAGGGAGAACACAAAGAAGAGTTCCTCTGTGCCTCCGCGTCTCGCTTCGATTTCCACTGCATGCGGATTATTTGGAAGAGCAACAATGATGCTTTCGCAAAAACTCCTGGGATGGCTAAGCAAAATTTTCGTCCCACAAGGCCTGGTGGTTTTTCAGGGGCGAAGGCCACCATCAGGGTGGTCGAGGCCCTGAAAAAGCGCCGTAACGCCATAGGGTGGACTTTTTGCGACGCCATCAACAATAACATCAACGCCTGTTTTCTGACCACATTAAATTTTCGGGAAGTTCAATGAATTCGCCAGAGAAGCAACTCTTGGGTTCACCGGAGTCCTTTGGTGTGATATTTTCAGGCTACGTGAGGCCCGAGGCTTGCGGGTACCACCCCTCGGGCCATGGACAAAGGACAGGCCCCTCCCAAAATACCTCCCGAGGAGACGAGCGTGTCGAAACCCGCCGGACTGCGTACCGAGATCATTGTAAGCCTCACCTTGCTGATGGCGGCAGCTCTGCTTTTTACTGGCTTTCTGCTGCTCAAACTCACCGAGCGGGAGTTGGTTGGCCAGCGGCTGAGAAGCGTTACCGCCACGATGGAACTTGTTTCCAGGGTTCTCGCTTCTGACCGACAGGGTGACCGCTCCGACGGGGCGAGGTTGGAGCGGAGAACAGATTCGTTGCTGCGCCCCCTTGCGGCTGCCACCGCCCTTGCGTCCTGGTCCCTGGTCGGTCGCGACCTGCGCCCCCTCGGTTCTTCCTCTCCCGGAGGGACGGTGTTGCAGATGTCCGACCTGCAGCGGGTAAAGGTGACCGCCGAGCCGGCGATCGAACTGCACTACTCGTCGGCGTGGGATCCTTTCCATTCGACAGGGGATCGGAGTGTCACGGTGACGGTTCCCGTCATGCGTCATGGTGAATTCGCTGGGGCGCTGCAGGCTCGATTTTCTCTGGCCGGGGTGCACCAACGGGTGATCAAAGCCCAGAAGGTGATGTTTCTCTATGTGGCCCTCTATGGGTTGGTGCTGGTGCTCTTCGGGGGCTATCTGCTGGGACGGACCGTCGTCAGACCGGCCAAGCGTCTGATGGAGATGACCCAGCAGGTGGCCGCGGGCGATCTCGAGGCGGCTCTGCCTCTGGAGGGGCCCCGGGAAATTGCCGAACTTTCCGGCTCCTTCAATGCCATGACCCGGGCCTTGAAGAAGAGCCGCGAGGAAACCGAAGCCCATATCCGCTCACTGCAGCAGGCTAATCTCGAACTGCAGCAGACCCGCGATGAACTGATCCGCTCGGAACGGCTGGCTTCCGTAGGGCACCTGGCGGCCGGCATGGCCCACGAAATCGGCAATCCCCTCGGAGCGGCGGTGGGGTATCTGGAGCTTCTCAGAGAGGAGCTGCCGACCGGAAACGAGCGGGACCTGGCGGGACGGGCGCTGGCCGAAGCGCAGCGCATCGATCGGCTGGTGCGGGACCTGCTCGATTACGCCTCTCCTCACAAGGAGGAAGCGGATCTGTTCGATCCGGCGATAGTCTTGCGCGAGGCCCGCGACATGCTTGCGCAGCAAGGTGCCTTTGCAGAGACCCCGGTGCGGGAGGATCTGCCGGAAGCGCTTCCCCCGGTCGCCATGTCCCGGCACAAACTGCAGCAGGTTTTCGTCAACCTGCTGGTGAATGCGCGCGACGCGGTGGCCGGCGGCGGCACTATCCAGCTTCGCAGCAGTGTGAAGGAAGAGTGGGTCCGGCTTGCCGTGGCGGACGAGGGGACAGGCCTGGACGCCGAAGTGATGGCGCATATTTTCGACCCTTTTTACACCACCAAGGCTCCCGGCAAGGGGCGGGGCCTGGGGCTGGCGGTTTGTCAACGGGTCATCGACGAGGCGGGGGGCCGAATCGAGGTGCGCTCTGCCAAAGGCGCAGGGAGCGTTTTTACCGTGTGGCTGAGGAGAGCGGATGCTGAGGGATATGAAACCTGAACTCAAAAATATCCTGGTGGTCGATGATGAGGCCTCCATGCGCCACATGGTGCGTCTTGTGCTGGAAAAACGGGGCTACCGTGTGGTCGAGGCTGCCGAGGGGGGGGCGGCCCTCGATCTGCTGCAGGCTGAGGCCTTCGACGCTGTTCTTTGCGACATCCGCATGCCGGGGATGGACGGGCTCGATTTCCTCCGGGAGATGACGAAGCGTGATTTCTCCCCAACCGTCATCATGATGAGCGCCTACGGCACCATCGATACCGCCGTCGAGTGTATGAAACTGGGTGCTTACGACTATATTTCCAAGCCCTTCAAGCCGGACGAGGTGGCACTTGCCCTGAAAAAAGCCGAGGAACGGCTCCGCCTTCGCCGGGAAAACGCCCGGTTGAAGGAAAAGCTCGCCGGGGCATTGCCCCAGCAGAAGCTGGTTTTTCGGAGCGAGGCGATGGCGCAGGTCCTGGGGCTGGCCCGCAAGGTCGCACCTTCGGCGTCGCCGGTGCTGATTACCGGGGAGACGGGCACGGGCAAGGAGGTTATCGCCCGCACCCTGCACGTCGAAGGGGTCGGTGAAGATGCGCCCTTTGTGGCCGTTAACTGCAGCGCCATCTCGCCCCACCTGATGGAGAGCGAGCTGTTCGGCCACGGCAAAGGCGCCTTTACCGGGGCCGACCGGGAGCGACACGGGCTGTTCGCGGCGGCGGACGGCGGCACCCTCTTTCTCGATGAAATCGGGGAGCTTCCCCTCGAGCTGCAGCCGAAACTGCTGCGGGTTCTGCAGGAGGGCGAGGTGCGCCGAATCGGCGAGACGCGGGCCCGTAAGGTGGCGGTGCGGGTGCTGGCGGCGACGGCCAAGGATCTGCAGGAGGAGGTTGCCGCGGGCCGGTTTCGCGACGATCTCTATTACCGTCTGGCGGTGGTGGATATTCATATCCCGGCGCTGCGCGAACGGCCCGAAGATATCCCGGCGCTGGCCGAGTATTTTCTTCGCAGAATCTCCGCCCGTCACAGCCGCCCTGTGCCGGTTCTTGTTGACGGGGTCACCGCCGCCCTGCAGGAATACGGGTGGCCCGGCAACGTCCGCGAGCTGGAAAATTTCCTGGAAAAAACCCTGATCTTCTGCCGCGGTGATCGGATCGAGCCGGCCTCTCTACCCTGGGAGATCCGCCGAAGAAGCCGCGGCGCCTCCGGCGACTACTCCCTCAAGCAGGCCTCTGAACGGCTCGAGCGGGAATTCATCCGCAAGGCCCTTGACGCCACCGGGGGCAACCGGACTCACGCCGCCAAACTGCTCGAAATCAGCCTGCGAGCCCTGGTCTACAAGATCAAACAGTACAGGATTTAAAGGCAAGGCCCAAGGTTCACAGCTTACAGTTTGTCCCGCCTCATACATCAGAGATTTTCAGCCCCCCATCACTCCTCTCACGTCCCACCCATGTATGCAAAAATTGCTCGATTCCGGGAGGGGTTTCCCCGCTCTTTTCTTCTGATATCGTCCCTGAACGCGGTTTTTCAAGGCTTTGTCAACCTGGTACCAATGTTGCAATAACAAGTGGTCGGACGGCATCATCGGGGGGTGGATGCCCCGAAGATATAGAGAATTGCCGAGGGAGGACGCGTTATGAAAAAAGCCCGGGGCGGGACACAGGGATTTACCCTCATCGAGTTGCTGATCGCGCTGACCATCTTCGCCATCGGCCTGTTGGCGGTGGCCGGGATGCAACTTCATGCCATTCGCTTCGATGCCCATGCCAACACGCAGGTGGTCGGTGATGCGGTGGCCCAGGGGGTTCTTGCCGACATCCTGTCCAAGCCGGTCGCCGATCCTATCTTTTCTGTCACCGGAACCAATTCCTACACCTATACCGACCCAAGCCCGGACAATCATCTGACCGAAGCGGGGGCCGGGGAGGGCCGGGGCAGCTATGCCGCATCCTATACCATCACCATCGACTCGTCGGCACCGGATACCGCCCAGGTTCAGGTCGATGTTCACCCTTCGGCAGACCCGAGTCGTACAACCAGCCTAATCGGGGTCAAGAGGTTGATATGAGGCTGCCGCTTCGAGGTCTGAAACAGCGGGGCTTCAGTCTCATCGAGCTGATGGTCGGCGTTGCCCTGATGGGACTGGTGGCGATGGCCATCTTCAGCCTCTATCTCACCTCCCAGCGTTCGGCGACCAGTCAATCGCAGGTGGTGGACGTGCAGCAGAATGTGCGCGTTGCCCTGCAGCAGATGACGCGGGACGTGCGTATGGCGGGATTTCTGCTTCCTCCCGATGCGGACCGGCTTCCCGGCACGCCGGCCGACCTCTCCGGCGGCAATGTTTTCTCGCTGTCGCTGGCGACTTCCGACGGCCGGGCGGCCTGTGTCACGGCTGATTTTACGGCCCCCAATCTTTCGACCGACACCCGGGATGTCGCCATCGGTGAAGGGCAGGCGGGTCTTTTCGATACAAGCGACCACCGGTATGTCCGGATCCTTCGCCCCTTCAGCCGGGACCAACTGGAGAACCGGGTGTTTCAGGTGGTGGGCACCGACCCCACCGCTTCTCCGCCGACCATTACCCTGAAAGGCTTCACCAGCGCAATCGAGTACCGCAGCGGCGATATGATCGTTGCCGTCACCGATCCGGATGCCGATGGCGATGGTGACCCCAACAGCAACCCGGCGAGTTTTCCCCCGATCGTCCAGTACAGCGTCACTAACGGCCAGCTGCTGCGGAACGATGGGCTGGGCAATCAGGTGGTTTCCGATCATATCGCCGGAGTGGCCTTTACCTATCTGCTCGATGACGGCTCCTCGGTCTCGCCGGCCACTGCGGATCAGCAGGGGAAGATCCGAGCGATTCAGATCACCATCAGCGGAACCGCGACCACCAACGGCCAGCAAAAGAACCGCAGTCTCACAACCGTGGTCCGGCTGCGCAACCGGTAAGGAGAAAATATGCAGGCACCCCCGCGAAATCGAGACAACCTTCGGCGCCTCGCGTGCCGGATGAGGGTGGCTTATTCTGACAGCCGACTGGGCAGTCAGAGCGGCTATGCCTTGATCCTCGCTCTTTCGATGCTGGTCCTGCTGAGTATCATCGGTGCCATGTCCCTTTCGGACTCGAGTACCGAACTCGGCATCGCCGGCAACTACCGGGCCGGCGAAAGGGCCTTCTCCGCGGCGGATCGGGCGCTGGAATACGGTCTGGTCAACGGTCCCGCCCTGCTGAGCGGCAGCGGAGATATCAACCTCGCTACGATCGACAGCGGCGCCTTCGCGGCGAAGGTCGCCGACACCGCCAACGGCATGAAGAGCGGGTTTGATTCCGAGACCGATCCTGCCAGGGCCAGCAGCCTGAGCTACCTTTCGACCGGTCCGGCGCCGCCGGGCTCGGGGAGTGATGCCACCACCACGTCCGGATTTCAAGGCGCTTTATTACCGGATCAGGGTGGTGGGAGCCTATCCCGTCGGCGCCACCAACCCCTCGCGAAGTACCTTAGAGTCCCAGTTCGCCCAGATTGTGCCGAACTGAGAACAGGCTCAATGGAGGCGCGTATGCGAAACGTTTTTTTAGGGGCAATGTTATTTTTTCTCGGTGTCTTGTCGATACCCCCCTGAGCCATCGGGTTTGCGGCTGGCTCGCCAGGCGGCGGGCGTGGAGGTATGTGAGCCACCATATCACGCCGGCAAGGCCTATCCGGGGATTTTCGGGCCGGAGCAGTTGTATTACCGCTTACCCCAAAACGCCATGGCAAGGGACCTCCCATCCCGCCTTTTTGAAAGAGGTGGTCTGTTATCCGGCGCGGCGTGCCCTTGCCAGGTATGGGCACTGGACGGGAGTGCTGAACGTGACGGCTCCTGCGGCGCTCAGGTGAGCCGCATCACTGGGCGACCGGCAATTACTCAATTTCCGATGTCCCCCAAATCGCAATGAAGCCTGCCATGGAAAGTCCGCAAAAGCGGGAAGGAGGAGGTCATGAAAGCTTAGGATCGATTCTGGCGCTGTGCATGATGGGGGGAATGCTGAGCCCGGGGCCGCTTTTGCCGGGCCCGACAATTATATCGGCGACACCGCCATCTATGGTGGCTCGACCATTCATATCCAGCCCAACGTGCTGGTGATTCTCGATCCCTCCGGCAGCATGAGCCACGCCACCTGCCGGGCGACCCCTACGATCGGGCGACTACGACAAACTGACCCTGTTTCCGGCGCCTGTTCCGGCGGGGGGCCGTACCTCCGAACGGTCTACAAGTGTACCCATTTGGTCTCCAATGCGGCAACTGGACCGGCGGTGGACAATGTCTCCACCGTCACCACTTCCTGCGATGGGTCCAATCCCAATCAGGACCTGACCACCACAGGGGGATGGAACGGCCAGCAAGGAACCCAATTCGGACGGAACTCAATTTCACAGCCCCAGCGCCGCCATTCCCGTCATCCGGTCGGAGGCGGGATTTACGCTCTCGGTAACTGGATAACTGGAACCAATAACCTTCCAGCGCCCCCACCGAAGATGGATATCGCCAAAGAGGTTCTGACAATCTGATCACGGACACCAGCGGGGTCAATTTCGGCCTGATGATATTTGATCAGAATTATCGGCAGGCGGGCAGTTTTATCACCAAGAACCGGTGGACGGGCCCAGTACACGACCACCATCCAAAAACCTGGACCATGAATGAGATCTTCAGCGGGACGATGACCAACCGGGACGCCCTGCTGCAGCATCGTCAACAAGGATTTACGCCAGCGGCTGGACACCTCTGGCGGAAACGCTGTTCGAAGCGATGCGCTATTTCGAAGGGGGCGAACGGCCTTCCGCCTTACGGGCGTGGAGCCGGCCACTACACCTCTCCCATCACCGCGAGCTGCCAGCAAAATTATGTGGTCATGATCACCGACGGGATGTCGACCCAGGACCAGGCCGACAGGTTTTAAAGACCATCTGGGATAATCGCGATTGATGACAGTGACGGCTTCGAAGCCGGACAACGATCCCGCGAAGTCCTATCCCAACAACGGCTCCGACTACTCTCGACGATGTGGCCTGGTATATTCATCATACCGATCTTGCCAGCCAATACGTCGGCAAACAGACGGCCACCGTCTATACCGTCGGCTTCGGCCTTGGCGGGGCCGATGCCGGCGCGGTGGAGCTGCTGAAGGAGACGGCCGAAAACGGCGGCGGCAAGGCGTATCTCTCCAACGACGAGCAGCAGCTCAGCGCCGCTCTGCAGCAGATCATGGGCCGAATCTTTCAGGTGGACACTTCCTTCGTCGCGCCGGTGGTGCCGATCAGCCCGGAAAACCGCACCTACAGCGGCGACCGGGTCTATCTCGGGTTTTTCCGTCCGGAGCAGAACGGCGACTGGCTCGGCAACATCAAAAAATTCGGCCTGGACATCAACGGCAATGTCGTCGACAAGAACGGCGATCCGGCCACCAATGCCGACGGATCGTTCAAGCCCTCGGCGGTTTCCTACTGGGGGAACTAGCCCGACGGGGGCAGCGTCGACGCCGGCGGCGTCGGTCAACTGCTGGCGACTCGAACCGATCCCGTCGCCCGATTTGACGCCTTCGTCCACCAACCCCCGACAGATCTACACCAATCTGACGGGCACCGACGGCGGCCTCGATCTGACTCTCGATACCAACCGGTTTAAAAGCGCCAATCTTACTCCCGGCGATCTTGGATTGGACCCCACCGATACCACCGGGAAGGCCGACCTGATCAATTACATCTACGGGATCGACGTCTACGACGACAATCTGAATAATTCGAAGACCGACAACCGGGACTGGGATCTGGGGGACATTCTCCATTCCCGGCCGGCGATCGTCAGCTACAACACCTTCGGTTCGAGCGCGGAAGGAACCTGCCCCGGCGACTGGACGACCGCGGCCGGCAGCACCGTCAACAAATCGGTGATCTACGTCGGCTCCGACGACGGCATGCTCCACGCTTTCAGCGACTGCAACGGGCAGGAGCTGTGGGGATTCATCCCGAAGGACTTCCTGGGAAATCTGAGCAGCCTGCACGGCAGCTCACACACCTACTTTCAGGATTCCTCGCCGGTGACCTATGTCTACGATAAGAACAACGACGGCATCATCGATCCGGCGGAGGACAAGGTGGTGCTGCTCTTCGGCCAGCGGCGCGGGGGCGGGACAGACACCTTATCGTCGAGCGGTTCCCGGGGCGCCTACTATGCCCTGGACGTGACCGTGCCCACCAAGCCTAAACTCCTCTGGAGAATCGACAATACGACAGCGGGATTTTCCGAACTGGGCGAGACCTGGAGCAAGCCGACCCTGGCCAGGATGAAACTCGCCGATGGGGCAGGCGGCACCAAGCAGGAGATCGTCGCCTTTTTCGGCGCCGGGTACGATAACAACGAGGACCTGCGCTTCGGCAACACGCAGACCTTCCCGGCTTCGACCGACAGCACGGTCACAAGCGCGGACACCAACGACAGCGGCACGGCGACCAGTTCCGGCACCAGCGCTCAGCACAACCCGAAAGGGCGCGGGGTGTATGCGGTCAAGGTGGCGGATCTGGATGCCAACGGGGTGCCGACTCTGGCCGGCAGCCCGGTCAAAGTCTGGGGCTACACCTATGTCGATCCCGCCACGGATGCGACCCGCAACGCCGACAACAACCCCTCCTTTTCGATCCCTTCGGAGGTTGCCGCTTTGGACTCCGACTTCGACGGGTTCGTTGATCGGCTCTACGTGGGAGATACGGGCGGCAACCTGTGGCGCTTCTCCGTGGGCGATCCGTCGACGGCCAACTGGTCCGCCACCCGGATCTTCGATGCCAACGACCCCAATAAACCTCTTGACGTGGGACGCAAGATCTTCTACAAGCCTTCTGTAGTGCTCGAGCATGGCTATGCCATTGTCTATTTCGGCACCGGGGATCGGGCCCACCCCCTGAATCAGAGTGTCGTCGACCGGATGTACGCGGTAAAAGACCGCAACCAGGATGCGGCCAAGTACGAATCGAGCCTGGTCGATCTGACCGACGATTACCTGCAGGCCACCAGCCTGACGAGCGCTCAGCTGGCGGATATCGAGGGGCAGGGGTATACCTCCCTGAGTGACTATCAGCAGCAGATGAACCAGACCCTCAACTCTTCGGGCAATTACGGCTGGTACATCAAACTCAGCACCAACAGCGGCGAGAAGGTTCTCTCGCCGCCGCTGGCCTACAACAAGGTGGCTTATTTTACGACCTACGCTCCCAACTTTATCAGTACCGATCCCTGCCGGCCCGGCAATCTCGGTCTCTCACGTTTGTATGCCCTCGATTATCTGAACGGCGGAGCGGTCAAAAACTACGATACGAGCAACGACACCACCGTGAACGGTCAGACGACCCAGGTGCTCAACGACAGCGACCGGGGCAAAGAGATGGGGGTCGGCATCCCCTCGGGGATCGTCCTGGTTTTCCCCAAAACCGGCGACGCCCGGATTCTGGTCGGCAGCGGCGGCGGCCTGCCGGGGGCCAATACTACGCCCGGCGGCCGGTTCTATCCTCTTTACTGGCTGCAGCAGTAAGGCTGCGGAGGGACGCGATGCGATCAACCGTTCAATGGCGGCTTCTGCCCGCCGTGGCGCTGCTTTTTCTGGCGGCCTGCACCGGCGGCCGGAAGGAGGAGGGCGCTAAACAGAAACAGACCTTCCATCCCGCGGCCGCGACTCTCGCCTTGTCGAACAAAGGCGGACAGCAGTCGTCTCAGGGCACCATGGCGGTGGTTTTGTTGCCCGCGCATCCCACGGCGACCGACCGGCTGCGGGCGCTGGTGCAGAACGGGAGCGCTTCTTCCACCTTCACCTGGGAGGTCAACGGAGAGCCTGTCGACGGGCAGAATGGGGACGTTCTCCCGGTCGGCATCGTCCGCAAGGGGGATCGGGTCACGGCCCGCGTCTCTTCCGGTCAGGAAAGCGTCACGGCCGAAGCGACCATTGCCGACAGCCCGCCGAAGGTCGAGGCGCTGGCCTTTCAGGACGCCCATGTCCAGCGGGGACAGGATATCGTCCTGCAGCCCCGGGCAACCGATCCGGACGGTGACGATGTTTCCTTTCACTACCGCTGGGAACTGAACGGCGAGGATCTGCTCAACGATTCGCCCCGCCTGGCGGGAGACCGCTTCAACAAGGGGGATCGGATTTCCATCCAGGTGACGCCGGAGGACGGAGAGGAGAAGGGCCCGGTCTTTCAAAGCGTCCCCTTTACGGTGCCCGATGGTCCCCCGCGTTTCGTCACCACCCCGCCGAACCAATTCAAGAGCTGGGAATACTCCTACGCCGCCCAAGCGAAGGATCCCGACGGCGATGGGCTGACGTACGCCCTTGATACGGCCCCGCAGGGGATGACCATCGATGCGCACTCGGGCCGGGTGCAGTGGCGGATCCCCGCTGATGCGTCAGGTAAGCATCGAATTGCGATCACGGCGAGCGACCCGGACGGCATGAAGGCTGTCCAGAAATTTGATCTTACCCTCAAGTAAGTTCTCATCCGGCGGCTCGGATGGAGATGGGGCATATATGAAAAGAAACTCACGCGGTTTTACCTTGCTTGAACTGATGATCGTGATCTGCATCATTGCGATCCTGACGGCGATCGCCGCACCGACCTATCATCAGTGGGCCGAGAATGCCCGTTACCGCGAAGCCGCCCGCGATGCGGCCTCGATCCTGCGCAAAGCGCAGAGCATGGCCGTTTCCCAGAACACCTCGTATTTGGTGAATTTCAACCTCGGGGCTAATACCTCATACACTCTGAAGAAAAACGGCACGACTGTTGAGGACGATTCTTTTCCCAAGGGATTGAAAATATACGGATTCAACACCTCGTCTTTAGTTTGTGATTCGGCGATCACGACGGTGGCCATCACCATGAATCCCAACGGTTCCGCCGATACCTCCGATTATGTCTGCGTCATGGACGATAGCGGGCAAAAGCTCTATCGGGCCGGGGTCGAATCCACCGCCACCGGAAGGGTGGTGGTGCAGAAGTGGGATGGTTCATGGAAGTGATGAACGGGAGATCTTCCCATATCATCGCCGGCGAACTAAAGTGTGAAAAATTTGCATAGTTTCTGCGCAAAAAGTACCTGATCCCTCCTTTTTTCTCTACCTCCCCCGTTTTCCCTTCCTCGCAATCTCCTCAAAACTATCGCCTTCTTTCAAAGTTCGAATAGGTTGATTTTTAGTTAGTTTTTAAATCTTTTCGCCTGTGCAGGCCGCTGATATTTGTCCGTGTTTAATGGGTTGGTGTAAATATTGCTGAATTAAGCACCATCACCCGACCCGCCTCTTGTCTGGGATCGGTTTTTCGTCTCAAGTCGATATGTCACAGTTGTCCCCGACAGATAGGAACCCCTTCCGAGGTCAAACAATGCCAGACGCAAAGAATCTCCAGAAAGGTGTGACCCTCATTGAGTTGCTGATCGCCATTACGATACTGACTATCGGACTTCTGGGTATTGCCGGGATGCAGGTAACCGCGCTAAAAACCAATGCCAAGGCGGACACCTTGTCGGTGGCCTCGTCTCTGGCCGAAGGAGTTTTGGAACAATTTCTTGCGCGCGATCCCACCGACAGCCTGATTACTACAGCCACCTCCGTCCCAGCCACGTGGTGGACGAGCCAGAAAGTGGATGGTGCCGGCACCTACAAAGCAACCTACACCGTAACGCCGAATACCCCGGTAAATGACATCTCCAAAATATCCGTCACCGTTTCCGAAGTTTCCGGTAGTAACCGGAGCGTGACCCTTACCGGATACAAGAAGGCATCCGCATGGTGAAGAAGCCGCTAATAGATAAGGGGTTTTCCCTGCTCGAGCTTCTCATTGCGATGGCGATCATGGGCTTGGTTATTGTGGCGGTTTACAGCCTGTACCTGAATACCCAGCGCACAGCCAACACGTCGGATGAAGTGGTGGAAGTTCAGCAGAATCTTCGTGTCGCCATCGACCAGATGGCCCGAGACATTCGAATGGCGGGGTTTCTGGTGCCAACGGGAACAAACCCCATTACCTCGGCGCCGGCCTCTTTGAGCTCAGTCGATAAGCTGACGATCGAAACCTCGACCTCAGGCGGCAAGGTCGCCCGCATTGTGACCGATTTCACTTCGCCGGCAGATCCCTCCACGGAGGAAGATATTACGGTGTCCTCCGCTGACATGGTTGATCTTTTTGAGTCTGGCACCAGCGGGGGCGATTATGTTCGCATTATCCGACCCGCCGACGACGATTCGCCCATGGACCGAGTTTTTCTTGTCACCAGCAAAAGTCGGAGTGCCAAGAGGCTCACGCTGAGGGGATTCAACGCCGCGCAACAGTTTGTTAAAGGAGATCTCATCGTCTGGGTCGGGAACGTCGATTCCGACACGGATAGTGACCCTAACAACGGACCAAGCACATATCTCGCGACCTCCGATCTCACATATTCCCTTGATGACGACCCTGATAGCGACGACCCGGCGATGAAAATTCTGACGCGGGAAATTTCCGGGAGCAAGCATACCGTGGCTGGGAAAATCACGGCGGTCGATTTTCAATACATCCTTCCCGATGGCACCAGCGTGAGCACTCCCACTGCCGATCAATTAGCCGATATTCAGGCGGTAAAGATCACCATAACGGGCGCTACCGATGCGACGAAAACGGGAAGGGCGGCCTACTCGGGAGTAAAAACGCGGCAGATGGAAACAGTCGTTGCGCTGCGAAACAACTAAGGGGATGGATATGGAAAGAGTGTTCTGTAAGTGTAGAAAAGTTTCTTCTTTTGCAAGGAGTGCAGTAAAAAAGGGATTTTTACCGGGAAGCAAACTCGGGTCTAGCCCAGTTTTACGTAACCAGCGAGGATTCGCCCTGATCCTGGCTTTGTCGATGCTGACCATTCTCAGTATTTTAGGCGCCATGGCGCTTTCCACCTCTACGTCTGAAATTCAAATTGCAAATAACTACCGAACCTCCCAGGACGCTTTTTACGCTGCCGACAGGGCGGTCGAATTCGCAATGGGTGATCCCGATATCGTTTACAGCACCGATGATAGTACCGACCTGAATGCTTATGCCAACGATCTCTCCGTAGACGTCACCGGCGGAAAGTCCGAACTGCTCTCCTCTGCTACCAATGAAGTCACCAATCTCGGACCGGGCGAACTTCCGGCGAAACTTCAGGCCAAATTCGGTAACGATTTCGGGGCCAACTACTATGTCATAAGCGTGACCGGGGCCAGGGTCTCTAACGGTAAGGCGGTAGCCAAAACAAGAATCGAGACCCAGCGGGTAAGGCTTTTCCCCAAAGAAGATTCTTCAGTTTTCAGGACCACCTCAGGGGGGTAATATGAAACGGCTTTGTTCTCGACTTTTATTTGCCTTGCTGGCATTTGTGCTTTTATGCCCTACCTTTTCGGCTTCGGCCGAACCCGACCGGTTTGTTGGGGATACGGCGATTTACAGCGGTGCTTCCGCCAGCCTACGCCCAAACGTGCTGTTCATCATCGATAATAGCAATAGTGCCAGCAATCCTGCTTCCGGCACAAAATACGAACCCGATCATGATTATAGTCAGGATGTTCAATCCGCGGGGGGGACACCTTATGGCCGCTATGACATATTCAAGGCCGGCCAGCAGGGGGAATTCAATAGTGGTGGTGGCGGGCTTGAGTTGACAAATTCCACCAGTGCGATGACGAATCTCGATTGCCACAACAATGCTGACATAATAAAAAATACTCTTCTCGCTAAGGGAACTTATGCCGGCAGAGGCACAGCGAGTTACCCCAGTATAAAAAACGGCGCCTGCGACGACAATAAAGCATACACCTACGCCCTCGGGAATTATCTGAACTACACCAATACTCCCCCCCCCGATGAGCAGACAGATAGTCAGATCAAAATCGTGTATGATGCTATTTCCACCGTCGTTGGCGGCGCGCGATATGCCGTCAAGTTCGGTGCGATGGTCTACGGGCATAATAATAAAGGGGGGAACATAATCTATCAGGTCAGCGACCTTTCAGCTGATGCAGACTATCAAGACTTTCTCGCTAAGCTTCCTGGAAGCGGCCAGCCTGAAGCGGCGTCACTCCTCTCTGACCAGACGGCCCGGCCGCAAGCAGAGGCTTTGCTTGATGCCGGTTATTATTTCCGGGGAGCGGGCCTTCCGATTTCGGGGCAGTCAGCCGAGTCTTCACCCATTGAGCATACCTGCGACAAGAACTTCGTTATCTTGGTGACCAATGGTCTTTCCAACAAAGATGATGACAACGCGCTGGGTAATATCGTCGGAGATAGGGATGGAGACGGGCAGGAACCTGGGGGGTATGGCACAGGAGGGTCTCATTATCTTGACGATGTCGCCAAATACCTTTACGAGACGGACGCAAGAAGCGATATGGATGGTACTCAGAGAATTCAGACCTATACGATTCTGGCCTTTCAGGCCGACGACGAATTGGTCCGTAGAGCGGCAGACGGCAGCCATGGTCGAGGCAGCTATTACAACATTTACAATGCTAACGAACTTGCCAACGCGCTGACCAAAGTCCTGGCCAATATCGTCCTTGAAGCCAACACCGCCTTTGTGGCCCCTGTTGTCCCCTCCAGCCCGGAAAACCGAACCGAAAGCGGCCAGAGGGTTTATCTCGGTTTCTTCAAGCCGATTAGCCAGAAGCCGTGGTACGGTAATCTCAAGAAATACGGCATCGGCTCTGACAACTCAATTGTCGATGTGAACGGGATTGCGACGACCAACTCTGACGGCAGTTTTAACTCCGGTGCTCAATCCTACTGGAGTTCAGGGGTGGACGGGGGTGAGGTGGAAAGCGGCGGTGTCGGAGAAAAACTGTTGGCCCAGAGCTCGAGAAACATTTATACATATCTGGGGCACTCCAGCAATCTTGCCGATTCCACCAACGCATTTACGACCGACAACACCACCTATCTTACTACCACGGTGCTGGGTCTGGACGGCGAGGCCGATCCGGGCGGTGAGAAAAACAAACTCATCAACTACATCCATGGGTTCGATGCGTATGATTACGACGGAAACGGGGTCACGGACGAAAAACGGGACTGGATTCTTGGCGACATTCTTCATTCAAAACCCCTTGTTCTGAATTACAAGAATTATACGTTCTCCACCCAAAACGAAACAGACCCAGAAAAGAACAAAACCTATATTTTCGTGGGCGCCAACGACGGCATGCTGCATGCTATCAAAGACATTGACGGGACGGAAGCCTGGGCCTTTATTCCGCCTGGCCTTCTGCCCGACCTCAAGTATTTGCGCGATACGTCCCATTCTTACTTCATCGACTCGTCGCCGGTGGCGTACATCCATGACGCCAACAATGACGGCAATATTGTTGCGGGTGACGGGGATTATGCCATCCTCATGCTTGGGACCCGGCGGGGCGGGGGGACCAATCACCTGACCGGTACCGGCTATTCTTCCTACACTGACACCCGGGGGGCCTATTATTTTCTGAATGTCACGGACCCGGCTACCCCCAAATACTTGGGCAAGATCGACAGCAACACCGTCGACAGCTCGGGGAACAAACTCTATCCCGAGTTAGGGGAAACCTGGAGCGTTCCCCGGTTGGCAAAAGTGAAGGTGGGGTCGACGGTGAAAGTGGTGGCTTTCATCGGGGCCGGTTACGACAACAACGAAGACCTTCGCTTCGGCAATACCCAGGGCTTCCCACCGGGAACGGATAATTCGACAGACATATCTTCAGCCTCCGAGGGGTTCACTTCCGGAAGAAGCGCGGTGGGGGGAAGTCAGCATCATGCCCGGGGGCGGGGTGTCTACGCGGTGGAAATCGCTACATTGAACAAAGACGATACGACGAGCCCGCCCACCTTTTCTCCCAGCTTTACCAATATCGGCCACAAGGCCTGGGGATATACCCGCTGGGATCATGGCAGCAATACCGCAGTGCCGACCTACTCCATTCCCTCTGCGATTACCGTTATGGACCGCAACCATGACGGTTTTGCCGACCGGCTGTACGTCGGCGATACGGGCGGCCATATGTGGCGTTTCGACGTGGGAGGCACTTCGACGGGCGATTGGACTTCCAGCGCCAAGATCGTTTTCAGTGCCAACCCCGGGACCGATGATGTTTCGGGGGTTTCGTCAAACGGGCGAAAATTCTTCTATAAGCCTGCGGTGACCGCGCTCAATTCCAATACGACTGCCCTTTATTTCGGCACCGGCGATCGGGCCCACCCCCAGAATTACATCGATTCTGGCGCCGCCGACGGAGCGGTGGTGGATCGAATGTATATGGTCGAAGATAGGGACGATGACCCCAATTCGGCCCCTCCCTCGACGGTCACGGAGAGCAACTTGGTTGATGTGACCAGCGATGTGCTCCAGCAGAGCTCTACCGATGCCACTCAAAGCGCCCAAATTGCCGCTCAAGGCGAACAAATATTGAACGATCTTTATCACTATGAGGATTATTCCAAATACGGTTGGGTCATCAAGCTTGACGCCGGCGGGCATGACGGCGAAAAGGTGCTGGCCTCCCCGTCGGTATTTAATGGCACGGCCTTTTTTAGCACCTATACCCCGAATGCCACGACGTCGGTCGATCCCTGTAACCCAGGCAACCTCGGGACATCAAGGCTTTATGCTGTGAACTACCGAACTGGCGAGGCGGTACTCAATTTCTACACCCAGGCAGGGACCGATACCTACGGCGAATCGCAAGATCCGACAACGACCGACGAAACCAACTACCAAAACGGAACGACCGTAAGGTACCTTGGCCAGAGCAAGGAGGGTACCTATTACGTTCTGCGGCGCGCCGACCGTGAAAAGACTCTGGGAGGCGGTCTGCCCACCGGACCGACTTTCATCGTCGGCAAGGACGGGAGTACTTCTGCGCTGCTGGGCAGCGGCGGCTCTTTCCCCTCGATCGATGTTAATGGGACGGGGATGGTTTTTCCTCTCTACTGGATGCAGTGGTAGGTGGTCGATGATGAGGATGGTCGATTTTTCTCGCCGGGGGATAAAGTTGGGAGCGGTTTCTTTTTTAAGGCACGGGGCAATTGTATCAGTCGGCTTTTTCTCTTTGATTTGCTTTACCGCCTGCAATAAAAAGAGTCCTTCGGCTACCAGGAAGCCTTCTTCTCCCTCTGGGAAAATGGCCTATGCCGGCAATAGGGTGGCAAAAGAACACGGAAGTCTCAGGGTGGCCATTGTCCCGAAGGCGCCTACGGTAAGAGATGATCTCCACCTTGAAATCACCGGTGACGGAAACGTAACCAGTTGCGGGTGGGAAAATAACGGCAAGACGATTGAAGGCGAAGATGGGGTTTCATTGCCCAGGGGGAACTGCAGGAAAGGGGATCTGATCTCAGTATTCGTTAAGGTTCGAGGACAGGTAGCAAAAACTTCCGTCACCATTGCCGACAGCCCGCCGAAGATCATTACTGTTCGGTATCAACCGCCTGATTTTTACTGCGGAGTCGATATCACCGCTCAGCCCCAGGCGGAGGACGCTGACGGCGACACCATCCAGTTCCGCTATCTCTGGATCATCAATGGCGAAGAACGGAGCTGGGAGAATTCGGCAACCTTGAAAGGGGATCAATTCCACCGCGGCGATCGGATCTCTCTGCAAGTCACTCCTTTCGATGGGGAGCGAGAGGGGAAGACGTATCGTACCGGCAGCATTACAGTTCCCGACGCTCCGCCGCATTTCGTTACGACCCCTCCGCCGGTGACGAAGACCAGAACCTATGTTTATAACGCGCGGGCCGAGGATCCTGACGGTGATACACTGACATACTCACTTGTATCCGGGCCATCGGGCATGATCGTCGATACCCGTACCGGCAGGGCGATCTGGAAGATCGGGGCAGACCAGTTAGGACGTCAGCGAGCGGAGATTGAAGCCCGCGATGAATTCGGTTTAAGTGCCAGACAGGAGATTTCTTTCGATATTCACATGATTCGGTAAAGGGGGGCACATGCGGAGGGGGAATAGGGGATTCACGCTGATCGAGCTGCTCATCACGATGGCCGTCATCGGCATCCTTGTGGCAATGGCCGCACCTGTGTACCAGGAGTGGGCGGAGAATGCCCATTATCGAGAGGCTGTCCGAAATGTGGCATCGACCTTACGCCTGGCAAGGTCTAAGGCCTTGGCCCGAAACCAAGAATACAGCGTAGCGTTTGACCTGGACGGGAACCGGTACCGAATATTGCAGGGTGACGGTACAAGTGGGATCCCGGTGAGTGACTGGCTCACCTATCCGAAGGGCGTCGACATGGGCCGTGGCGGCGACTGCGCCACCACGGATGGGGATGGCTCGCCCGACTGGGACAACGTGCTGAACTTCAATCCCAACGGCACCGCGGGGGGCTATCCGAGCCAATACATTTGCATCTTGGATTCCGATACGGACCGCCCCACTTTCAAGGCCGGTGTGTATTCCTCGACGACTGGCCGCATCGTTATCGAAAAACGCACGCCTGACAATTCTGGTTGGGAATAAGACTTGAACTCCGCTCTCGGCCTTCTGCCCCCCCCATCCTCCCCTTGCCCCTTTTTCCCTTGCAACCCTTCCGGTAGTTTTCGTATAGTGATATCCTTGTAGTATCTTTTGAATAAGGTAGTAGAGAATAAAGGGAGTTTTTCAGTTATGGCCAAAATCGTCCCCTTTCGCGCCCTGCGCTACGACACGTCGCGGATTCAGAATCCCGATCTCGTCATGGCGCCGCCTTACGACGTGATTTCCCCTTCTCTGCAGGAGACCCTCTACCGCCGCAGCCCCTTCAACGTGGTGCGGTTGATTCTGGGAAAAACGTCGCCGGAGGACAGTGAGACGGACAATCGCTATACCCGCTCCGCGGCGGATTTCGAGCAGTGGCAGCAAGAGGAGGTTTTGCAGCGTGACGGGGCGCACTCCATTTACCTTTACGACCAGGAGTACCGGACCGAAGCGGGCAGCGTCGTGGTGCGAAAAGGCTTCATGGCCCTGACCCGCCTCGAAGACTTTTCTTCCGGGGTGGTCAAGCCCCATGAGAAGACCTTGTCCGGGCCGAAGACCGATCGTTTGAAGCTGACCCAGGCCTGCGGCGCCAATTTCAGCCCCATCTTTTCCCTCTATTCCGATCCCTGCTGCGTTTTGGAAGCGCTCACCCGCCCGGTCAAAGAGGAAACTCCCGCCCTCGAAACCACCGACGACGACGGGGTAAAGCACCGGTTGTGGCGGGTCGAGGATGCCACTATCCTTAAGAAGGCACAGGACCTTCTGGAGAGTAAACCGCTCTTCATCGCCGACGGCCATCATCGCTACGAAACCGCGCTGAATTACCGCAATTACATGCGTGAGAAGCATCCCGATTTTACCGGCAAGGAACTGTTCAATTACGTGTTGATGTATTTCGCCAACATGGAAGACCAGGGGATGCTGATTTATCCCACCCACCGGTTGATCCACAGTCTGTCGGCCTTCAATCGAGATTCGTTTCTCGAGTCTCTGGACGAATACTTCGACGTGGAAACCGTGCGGATCGATCCTGCCGAGGCCGATTCGCGCGCTCGGGTGCGCAAAACCCTGATGGAGAAAGGGGAGGGAAAACACGCCCTGGCCCTTTTCGCCGGTCAGGAGACGGTCTGTTACCTGACCCTCAAGGACGAGGCGATCATGGATCGGTTTTTCGATGAAAAGACCCCCAAGGTTCTGCGAACCCTGGATGTTTCGATTCTCCATCGCCTCATTCTGGAACACCTTCTGAACATCACCCCCGAAGCGCAGGAGAAACAGACCAACCTGAAATACGTGAAAAATTTCGACGAGGCCTTCGATCTGGTGCGGAGTGGAGAATCCCAGCTGGGGTTTCTGATGAATGCCACGCGGATGAGCGAGGTGCGCGACGTGGCCAATGCCGGGGAGAAGATGCCTCAGAAGTCGACCTATTTCTATCCCAAACTGCTCACCGGCCTGGTGATCAACAAAATCGTCGAAGGGGAAACGGTTGAGGGGTAAAGGCGGGGACGCGGAACGCGTGACGCGGAATGCTAAAAGTCTACCGCAGGCCGCTTGTCACTTGTTACTTCCTCCTGGCGTTTGAATCTCGGGCCTTGAACCTTGAACCTTGAACCTTGAACCTTGAACCTTGAACCTTGAACCTTTGGCCTCGGGGCTTGAACCTGCCCCAACCAGGAGATATTGATTCGATATGGCTATGACTGCGGCGGATATCCTGAAATTTCTGGAAAAGGGGGCGCGCCATCCCCTGTCGGCCAAGGAAATCCTCGGCAATTTCGGTCTGAAAGGGGCCGCGCGGCAGAAGGGCCTCCAGCTGCTCGAGAGCATGGCGGACGATGGGTCCATTATCCGCCTCAAGGGGGGCCGGTATTCCCTGCCGCGAAAAATCAACCTGGTGGTCGGAACCGTTTCGGTGCACCGGGACGGCTATGGATTCGTCTCCCCCGAAGGCGGGGACGGCGATGTCTTTGTCCCCGCCCGCTTCCTGCGCGAGGTCATGGACGGCGATCGGGTCACGGTCCGGGTGGAGCGGAGCGGCCGCGGCCAGAAGCCCGAAGGGCGCGTTATCCGCGTCCTCGAACGGGCGCACCGGACGGTGGTCGGGCGTTTCGAAGCGGGGCGCCGCTTCGGCTACGTGGTGCCCGCCGATCCCCGCCTGATGCACGACATTTTCATCCCCGGCGGCGCCGATCTGAACTGCCGCCCCGGGCAGATGGTGCTGGCCCGCATCGACGCCTATCCCGAAAAGACACGCAACCCCGAGGGGTCGGTGATCGAAATTCTGGGCGATCCGGATGATCCGGAAGTCGAGGCCCTCACCATCGTCCACAAATACGGCCTTCCCTATCATTTTCCGCCAGAGGTCCTCGATGCGGCCGGCGCGGTTCCCGATCAGGTCATGAAGAGGGATCTTCAGGGGCGCGAAGACCTGCGCGCTCTGACCACGGTGACCATCGACGGCGAAACGGCTCGGGATTTCGACGACGCCGTGGCGGTGCGCAAGGAATCGGGCGGAAGGATTCGCCTCTGGGTCGCCATTGCCGACGTTGGCCACTACGTCGCCGAGGGCAGCGTCATCGATCAGGAGGCGTACCGGCGCGCGACCAGCGTCTATTTTCCCGGCCGCTGCATTCCCATGCTGCCCGAGTCGCTGAGCAACGGCATCTGCTCCCTGAACCCCGATGTGGAGCGGTTGGCCCTGACCGCGGAAATGGTCTTTGACGAGCAGGGCGGGCGGCTCGAAAGCCGTTTCTTCCCCGCTGTGATTCGCAGCCGAGCCCGATTGACCTACACCGAAGTACGTGACATGCTGGTCAACCGGGATGCCGAGGTTATTGGACGCTACCCCGAGATCTATCCCCATCTGCAGGTCATGGGAGAGCTGGGCGATCGCCTGACGGCCATGCGGCGGCGGCGGGGCAGCCTCGACTTCGACCTGCCCGAGGCCGAGGTGGTGCTCGATCTTCGGGGGCGGACTGAAGACATCGTCCGCTCGGAGCGTACCGCCGCCCACCGCCTGATCGAAGAGTTCATGCTGGCCGCCAACGAGGCGGTGGCCACATTTCTGACCGAGCGCGACGCCCCTTTTCTGTATCGGACTCACGAGCCGCCCGATCTGGAAAAGCTCCAGGCCTTCCAGGAGTTCATCAGCCATTTCAACTACGGGCTCTCCCTGGGACCGACCGGGGTCGATCAGCGGCGGCTCCAGGCGCTGCTGACCGAGGTGGAAGGGAAGCCGGAAGAGAAGATGATCAACCAGATCCTCCTGCGGAGCATGAAGCAGGCCCGTTATTCGCCCGACAATGTCGGCCACTTCGGTCTGGTGGCAGAGCGCTACTGTCATTTTACGTCACCGATTCGGCGGTATCCCGATCTGGTCGTGCACCGGGTCCTGCGGCGGGTGATCGAAAAAGAGCTTTCCGATTCCCGGCGGGAGCATCTTCGGCAGGCCCTGCCGGAGATGGGGGAGCACACTTCGCAGATGGAACGCCGGGCGATGGAAGCCGAGCGGGAGATCATCGACCTGAAGAAATGCCAGTTCATGGCGGATAAGGAGGGAGAGGAATTCCCCGGTCTTATCTCGGGCGTGCAACCCTTCGGTTTTTTTGTGGAACTCAAGGACTTTTTCGTCGAAGGCCTGGTTCACGTCTCCAGCCTGGCGGACGATTTCTACCATTACGAAGAGGAGCTGCACCGGCTGATCGGCGAAAATAAGCGGCGGATCTTCCAGATTGGGATGGAAGTGCGGGTCACGGTGGCGCGGGTGAACCTGGAGCGCCGGGAAATCGATTTCAAACTCCCGGAGATGACTGAAGCGGCTCCAGCCCCACGGCCGCGGCGGCGCAAGAAAGGGTAGGGGCGCACCCGCGTGGGCGCCCTGGCCACGGTTGTCGGGGAAAGCCGGGCAGGCACGAGACCTGCCCCTACGGATTGTTGACGTCAATGCGAATTATCCGGAATCTGGAAGAAATAACCGCCCCTTTCAAGGGGGCGGTCGTGACCATCGGGAACTTTGACGGGGTGCACCTGGGCCACCGGGAAATTTTCCGCCTGGTGGTGCGGCGGGCCGCGGAACTGGCGGGCACCTCGGTGGTCCTGACCTTCGTGCCCCATCCCCTGAAGGTCCTGGCGCCGTCGCGGGCGCCGCGGCTCATCAATACCTATGCGGAAAAAGAGCGGCTGATCGAAGCCTCCTGTATCGATGTGCTGATCAGCACCCCTTTTAACCGTGAGTTCGCTGCGCTGCCGGCCGCACGGTTCGTCGAGGATGTGCTGGTGAAAAAAATCGGCCTGCGCCATCTGATCGTCGGCTACGACTATGCCTTTGGCCGGGGGCGGGAGGGGGACGTCGACTTTTTACGCCAGAAGGGCGAAGAGCTGGGATTCGCCGTTGAGGTCCTTGAGCCAATCGCCCACGGGGCCGAGGTCTACAGCTCCAGTCGCATTCGGCAGATGATCGGAGCAGGAAAGGTCGAGGCGGCGGTGGCCTTTCTGGGGCGTCACTTCACCCTGGAAGGAACGGTGGTTCATGGAGACAAGCGCGGCCAGGCCCTCGGTTTTCCCACCGCCAATCTGAGCCTCGAAAAGGAGCTGCTGCCCCAACCCGGCGTGTATGCCGTCAAGGTCAAGCATGGCGGCGCGATTCTCGACGGGGTGGTGAATATCGGCTCGAATCCTACCTTCCGGGGGGGCGGGCTCTCGGTGGAGGTCCATCTTCTCGATTTTCAGGGCGCGCTTTACGGTGAGACCCTGCGGCTCTACTTCGTCAAACGGCTGCGGGATGAGCGAGCGTTTTCCTCCCCCGAAGCGTTGATCGCGGCGATCGGTCAGGATATTCGCCAGGCCCGCGTTTTGCTGGCGGAAACGCGGATCGTGGAATACCATGAATACCTCGATTGCGGAACCGTCGGGCACGAGCGCCCGGCGGAAACGGCCACCACGCTATGACGATTCGCGGAACAACCGGAATCCTTGGAATCTTCGGCGATCCGGTGGCCCATTCCCTGTCTCCGGCCATGCAGAATGCGGCTCTGCGGCAGTGCGGGATCGACGCCGTTTACGTCCCCTTCCATGTGCGCCCGCAGCGCCTGGAGGGGGCGGTTGCCGCTGTCCGCAGCCTGGATATCCGGGGCGTGAACGTCACCGTGCCCCACAAGGAAGAGATCTGCCGTTATCTCGATGCCATCGATGCCGAGGCACGCCTGATCGGGGCGGTGAACACCATCGTCAACCGCCAGGGAACCCTGACCGGCTACAATACCGATGGCCTCGGGCTGCTTCGTTCGCTGGAAGAGGATTTCGGCTTTCGTCCCGAGGGGCGGCGGATTCTGCTGCTGGGGGCGGGGGGCGCGTGCCGGGCCGCGCTGGTCGCGCTGGCTCGGGCGGGAGCCGCCTGGATCGGAGTCGCCAACCGGACCCGCAGCCGCGCGGATGCGTTGGTGCGGGAATTTGAAAAGAAATTGGTGGGCACATCCTTTGCATCTTTTGCATCTTTAAATCTTCAAGCGGAGGCACTGGCCGCGGTATTGCCAGACGCCGATCTGGTGGTGAACACCTCTTCCGTCGGCCTGAAAGGGGAGGCCTTCGCCGCTCTGCCCCTCGACGCCTTGAACCCCCGGGCTTCCGTGTACGATATGGTCTATCTCCCCGGCGGAACGCCCCTGTTGCGCACCGCACGGGAGCGAGGCCATCGGGCCGCCGACGGCAGCGGCATGCTGGCTGCTCAGGGGGAAGAGGCCTTCCGGCTCTGGACCGGGGTCAGCCCGCCGGCCGGGCAGATGCGGGCCGCTGTATTGCGTGAACTTTCCAGCAGGGAGTGCTCATAGGGTGATTGATCAGGAGGGGAGGCTCATTTTTATATGAAAAACGACCGACTCGGAGAATTGCTGGTCCGACAAAACCTGATTGACGAGCGCCAGCTGACCAAGGCCCTGGAGGAGCAGAGGGCCCAGGGCGGACGGCTGGGGTCCAGCCTGATCAAGCTCGGTTTCATCCAGGAGGAAGACCTCTCCTCCTTTCTCTCCCGGCAGTACGGCGTCCCGTCCATCAATCTGCCCGAATTCGAAATCGATCCCGCCGTTCATCCGTCTGGTGCCCGCCGAAGTGGCGCAGAAATATCAGGTCATCCCCATCAATCGGGCCGGCTCGACCCTGATCGTCGCCATGAGCGACCCCTCGAACATCTTCGCCATCGACGACATCAAGTTCATGACCGGCTACAACGTCGAGGTGGTGGTGGCCTCCGAGGCAGCCGATCAAGCAGGCCATCGACAAGTATTACGACCAGAGCGCCTCCCTCGCCGAGGTCATGGGAGATCTCGAGGATATCGACCTCGAGCTGGTCGACGAGGAGGACGATGTCGATGTCGGCGCCCTGGAAAAGGCGAGCGAGGATGCCCCGGTCGTCAAGCTGGTCAACCTGATCCTCACCGACGCCATCAAGCGCAAGGCCTCCGATATCCATATCGAACCCTACGAGAAGTCGTTCCGGGTCCGCTACCGGATCGACGGCGTCCTCTACGAGGTCATGAAGCCGCCGATGAAGCTCAAGAACGCCATCATCTCCCGCCTCAAGATCATGGCCGAGATGGACATCGCCGAGCGGCGCCTGCCCCAGGACGGGCGCATCAAGATCAAGCTGCCCGGCGGCAAGGACATGGACTACCGGGTCAACTGCCTGCCGACCCTGTTCGGCGAGAAGATCTGCCTGCGGCTTCTCGACAAGTCGAACCTGCAGCTCGACATGACCAAGCTCGGCTACGAGGAGCAGGCCCTGCAAATGGTTCAAGGAGCAGATTCACAAGCCCTTCGGCATGGTGCTGGTCACCGGCCCGACCGGTTCCGGCAAGACCGTCTCCCTCTACTCCGCCCTCTCCGAGCTGAACAAGACCACGGAGAACATCTCCACGGCCGAGGACCCGGTCGAGTTCAACTTCGCCGGCATCAACCAGGTGCAGATGCACGAGGAGATCGGCCTCAACTTCGCCGCGGCGCTGCGCGCCTTTTTGCGCCAGGATCCCGACATCATCATGATCGGCGAGATCCGCGACTTCGAGACCGCCGAGATCGGCGTCAAGGCGGCCCTCACCGGCCACCTGGTCCTCTCCACCCTGCACACCAACGATGCCCCGAGCACCATCAACCGCCTGCTCAACATGGGGATCGAGCCGTTCCTGGTGGCCTCGGCGGTCAACCTGATCACCGCCCAGCGCCTGGGCCGGCGGGTCTGCCCCGAGTGCCGACAGCCGGAGGAGATTCCGCCCCAGGCCCTGATCGATGCGGGTGTTCCCCCGGACAAGGTGGACGAGTATGTCTGCTATCGGGGGAGGGCTGCGCCGTCTGCAACAACACCGGGTACAAGGGCCGGGTCGGCATCTATCAGGTTATGCCGATGTTCGAAGAGATCCGCGAGATGGTCCTGGCCGGCGCCAATACCGCCGAAATCAAGCGCGAATCGATGCGCCTCGGCGTTCAGACCATGCGTCAGGCGGCCCTGACCAAGCTCAAGGAAGGCGTTGTCTCGCTTCGAAGAAGTGCTGCGCTGTACGGTGGCGGATGATTAAACCCGGGAGCCAGGTTCCAGGTTTCAGGATAAAGGAACTAGCTTAATCCTGAGACCCGAAACCCGATTCCCGATTCCGAGGAATTTTGCTATGCCCAACATGCATGAATTGCTGAAGACGATGGTGGAACAGGGGGCTTCGGACCTGCATATTACCACCGGGTCGCCGCCCCAGGTGCGGGTCGACGGCCAGATGATTCCGCTGAAACTCGCGCCGCTGTTGCCCGCCGACACCAAGCAGCTCTGCTACAGCATTCTGACCGACGCCCAGAAGCGCAAGTTCGAGGAGGAGAACGAACTCGACCTCTCCTTCGGGGTCAAGGGGCTCGCCCGGTTTCGCGGCAACATTTTTCTGCAGCGCGGGGCCGTGGCGGGGGTTTTCCGGCTCATCCCCTACAAAATTCTGTCCCTCGAAGAACTCGGCCTGCCCCCCGTCGTCAGGGAGATTTCGAAAAAGCCCCGGGGGCTGGTGCTGGTCACCGGGCCGACGGGAAGCGGCAAGTCGACTACCCTGGCCTCCATCATCGATGCGATCAACAGCGAACGCCACGAGCACATCATCACCATCGAAGACCCGATCGAGTATCTGCATCCGCACAAAAAATGCATCGTCAATCAGCGGGAAGTGGGCTCCGACACCCATTCCTTCAAAAAGGCCCTCAAGTACATTCTGCGGCAGGACCCGGATGTCGTCCTGCTCGGCGAGCTTCGGGACCTGGAGACCATCGAGGCGGCGCTGACCATCGCCGAAACCGGGCATCTGTGCTTTGCCACCCTGCATACCAACGGCTGCGTGCAGACCATCAACCGGATGATCGACGTGTTTCCCGATCATCAGCAGCAGCAGGTGCGCACGCAGCTCTCCTTCGTGCTCGAAGGGGTTCTTTCCCAGACTCTGATCGCCCGGGCCTCCGGGAAGGGGCGGGCTCTGGCCATGGAGATCATGATCCCCAATGCCGCCATCCGGGCCCTGATCCGGGACGACAAGGTTCACCAGATCTACTCGCAGATGCAGATGGGCCAGGAAAAGTTCGCGATGCAGACCATGAACCAGTCCCTCTTTTTGCTCTACCACAAGAAACTGATCACCATGGAGTCCGCCCTGGGGCGCTCATCGGACCCCGAGGAACTCAAGCAGATGATCGCCAACCCCGCCGCCGTCCTGCGCCGGCAGGTGCCGGGAGCCGCGCGCCCGGCGGCCCCGGGATATCGGTCGTAGCGGGAAAACGTGGCGCGGGACGCGGGACGCGAAAAGCGTGAAAAAACCACTAGCCGCTAGCCGCTGCCCTTGAACCTGAACCTTAGCCTGGCCCCTCGGGCCTCGCAATCAGAGGTTTTTATGCCCAAATTTTCATGGGAAGGCAGAACCCGCACCGGGCAGGTGCAGAAAGGGGACATGGAGGCTCCCAACGAAGCCGCCGTTACCTCACAGCTTCGGCGCCAGGGGATCATGCCCTCGAAGATCAAGCCCCGGGGCAAGGGGCTGGACATGGAGATCAAGATCCCCGGCATGAAGCCGAAGGTGACGACCAAGGATCTGGTGGTTTTTACCCGGCAGTTCGCCACCATGATCGACGCGGGTCTGCCCCTGGTGCAGTGTCTCGACATTCTGGGGCGCCAGCAGAAAAACAAGACCTTCAAGGACATGCTCACCTCGGTCAAGGAGAGTGTCGAGTCGGGGTCCACCTTTGCCGATGCCCTGAAAAAACATCCCCGCATCTTCGATGAACTCTACGTCAACCTGGTTGCCGCAGGCGAGGTCGGCGGCATCCTCGACACCATCCTCAATCGCCTGGCAGCCTATATCGAAAAGTCCCTGAAACTGAAAAAGCAGGTCAAGAGTGCCATGACCTATCCGACCACCATCGTCGGCGTAGCGGTGGTGGTCGTTGCCGTCATCCTGATCTTCGTCATTCCCTCCTTTGCCAAGATGTTTGCCGATGCGGGCGCCGCCCTGCCGCTACCGACCCAGATTGTCATCAACCTCAGCAATTTCGTTCAGCATTATTTCCTGGCAATCATCGGCGGCATTGTCATTCTGATCTTCGGTATCAAGCGGATCTACCGCACCGGGAAGGGGCGGGAGACCATCGACGCCTGGCTCTTGAAGCTGCCGATTTTCGGCATCCTGATCCGCAAGGTGGCGGTGGCCAAATTCACCCGGACCCTGGGGACGATGGTTTCCAGCGGCGTTCCGATTCTCGACGGGCTTGACATCGTCGCCAAGACCGCCGGGAACAAGGTTGTCGAAAAGGCCATCTACAAGGTCAAACAGAGCATCAGCGAAGGCAAGACCATCGCCGAGCCGATGGAAAAATCGGGGGTCTTCCCGCCGATGGTCTGCCAGATGATCGCCGTGGGGGAACAGTCCGGCTCCATCGACACCATGCTCAACAAAGTGGCCGATTTCTACGACGACGAGGTCGACGAAGCCGTCGGCAATCTGACCTCGATGATGGAGCCGCTGCTCATGCTGTTTCTCGGCACCACCGTCGGGGGGCTCGTCATCGCCATGTATCTGCCGATCTTCAAGCTGGCGGGGACGGTCGCGGGGTAATGCAGCGAGCGGATGACGAGGAGGATAAAACGGATCGCCACGCCACGCCATCCAGACGGCAGCTGAGCTGGTTTCTCTTTTTCCGCATCCTGGTCATCACCCTGCTGCTGAGCGGGACGATATTCTATCAGCTGCAAAGTCTGTCCGAGCGGCCCGCTCCGGTTCTTCCCGACCTCTACCTGCTGGTCGCTCTCTATTATCTGCAGGTTCTGCTCTCCGCCGTGGTGCTGCGCTCCGGGCGTTGGCTGACTTCCTTCGCCCAGGTCCAGGTGGCCTGGGATCTGCTCTTCTGCTCGGCCCTGATCTACATCACCGGAGGGGTCGAGAGCCCTTTCTCCTTTCTCTACATCCTCATCATTCTCAGCGCCGGCTTTTTTCTGACCCGAAAAGGCCCCTTTATGGCCGCCTCGGCCGCTGCGATTTTCTACGGCAGTCTGCTCGACCTGCAGTACTACGGCTATCTGCCCCCCTTCGGCCACGAGCTGATCCCCCGCCAGATCGACCCCCGGGATGTCTTTTTCGAAGTCTTCATCAACGTCATCGGCTTTTTTCTCACGGCGTTTCTGGGTACCACCCTCGTCGAGCGGCTTCGAAAGAGCGAAAAGGCCCTCGAACAAGTGGCCATCGATTACGGGGAACTGGAGGAGCTCAACCGCACGATTCTGGCCAACATCGGCAGCGGCCTGATGATCATCGATCCCCAGGGACGCATCCGTTCCTTCAATTCCGCCGCGAGCCGAATCACCCGCTATTCCCTGGAAGCTGTCTACAATCGGGATATCCGGGAAGTGTTTTCCGACTTTCGGGTCTTCCAGGAGGATGGCTTCAAACTCGTCAGTCGCGGGGAGGGGCATTTCGTCGACGGGTCCGGTAAACCCCGGGTTCTGGGGTACGCCACCTCCCTGGTGAAGGACCCCCAGGAGAAGACCGTGGGGTTGCTGGTCACCTTTCAGGATCTCACCCGATTGAAGGAAATCGAGGCGCAGCTTCACCGGGCCGACCGGCTGGCGGCAGTCGGTCGGCTCGCTTCGGGCATGGCCCACGAGATCCGCAATCCCCTCGCCTCCATCAGCGGCTCGGTCCAGCTGCTCATGGAGGGGGAGCACGTTTCTGTAGAGGACAAGCGGCTCATGGGGATCGTCGTCAAGGAGGCGGACCGGCTGAGCGGCCTTTTGACCGATTTTCTCATCTACGCCCGGCCCTCCCGGCCGAATCAGGAGGAGGTGGACGTTTCCACCCTGCTCGACGAACTCGCCGACATGGTCGCCTCCGACCGGCGCTTTTCCCGAATCGAAATCCGGCGGCGTTATCCGACCGGGTGCCGAATGGTCGCGGACCGTCAGCAGTTGCGCCAGGCGTTGTGGAATCTGATGATCAACGCCGCCGAGGCGATGGATTCAGGCGGGGTAGTCTCCCTCGGCGTCGATGCCAAGGGGGGCGCGATCACCGTCGAGGACACCGGCCCCGGTATCCCCGAAACGATTCGCGACAAAATATTCGATCCCTTTTTCACCACCAAGGATCGGGGCACCGGGCTCGGTCTGGCCACTGTCCACACCATCATCGAGGCCCATCACGGCACCGTCGAAATGGCGCCGGGAGAGGGCGGCGGCACCCGTGTCACGGTGCGGTTGCCGCGCCATGGTCGGGGAGACGGATAGCCCCAGGGGGGGACGAGATCGGGCGGGCACACAAGGCTGGGCAGGCACAAGACCTGCCCCCACGTTTCGGGGAGACGTGCGATCCGTAGGGGCACCCCTCGTGGGTGCCCGCCTTTTTGGGGAGGTGTTTCGAAGGCCCGCTTGCCCCCATCCGGAAACATGGGCTATAATCCGACCCCTACGGCGTGCAGGCACGAGACCGGGCAGGCAAAAGGGCGGGCAGGCACAAGACCTGCCCCTACGGGAAACCCCTGGTCTTCAATCGATCGTAGGGGCACCCCTCGTGGGTGCCCGCCTTATTCGTGGGTGCCCGCAGTTCGGACTGACCTATCACCTCAATTGGATTCTCAAAAAAATGGCAAAAAATTCAAACAAGTACCGCATCCTGGTGGTCGACGACGAAGAGAGCATGCGGGAGATTCTCACCATCATGCTCCACCGCGAAGGCTACCAGGTCGACGCCGTGGCCGACGGCTTGCAGGCACGGCCCGACTGAAGGACCAGGGATACGATCTGGTCATCAGCGATATCAAGATGCCGCGTCTGAGCGGGTTCGAGCTGCTCGCCCACGTCAAGGAGCGCTTCCCCGAAACGGTGATGATCATGATCACCGCCTTTTCCACCACCGAAGAGGCGGTCGAGGCGATGAAGCAGGGGGCCTACGACTACATCACCAAGCCCTTCAAGAACGAAGAGATCCGCCTCATCGTCAAAAACGCCCTGGAGCGCAAGGACCTGCGCGAGGAAAACATCGAGCTGAAAAAGGAGCTGGGCCGGCGTTACTCCTTCGGCAGCCTGATCGGCAAGAGCAAGGCGATGCAGGAGGTCTACGACCTGATCCAGAAGGTCGCCGGCAGCCGGGTCAACGTCCTGATCACCGGGGAAAGCGGCACCGGCAAGGAACTGGTGGCCCGGGCCGTCCATTACAACAGCGAGCGCAGGGACAAGCCCTTTCGTTCCCATCAACTGCGGCGCCATTCCCGAGAACCTGCTCGAAAGCGAACTCTTCGGCCACGAAAAGGGTTCCTTCACCGGGGCCATCCAGCAGAAGGCGGGGCTCTTCGAGGTGGCCAACGGCGGCACCCTCTTTCTCGACGAGATCGGCGAGCTGCCGCCGATGATGCAGGTCAAGCTGCTGCGGGTGCTGCAGGAGCGGGAGTTCCGGCGGGTCGGCGGGACGAAGCAACATCGAGGTCGACGTGCGCTTGGTGGCCGCGACCAACAAGGATCTCGAGGCCGAGGTCGCCGAGGGCGGTTTCCGCGAGGATCTCTTCTACCGCCTCAATGTCATCCGCCTCGACCTCCCGCCGCTGCGCGAGCGGCGCGAGGACATCCCCCTGCTGGTCGAGCATTTCGCCAGGAAGCTGACCGGCCAGGACGAGGTGACAATCTCCGACGCCGCCATGCGGCGCATGCTCGATTACCACTGGCCCGGCAACATCCGCGAGCTCGAAAATGCCGTCGAGCGCTGCGTGGTCCTGGGCAAATCGGGCGAGATCTCCGAAGATTGCCTTCCCAGCCAGTTGCAGAGCCTGCCCCAGGGCGGTCTTGCTCCGATGAACGATCTGCCCGAGAACGGGCTTGATCTCGACGCCTATCTGGGGAGCATCGAAAAGGACATTCTGCTCAAGGCCCTGGAAAAAACTGGCGGGGTTCGCAAAAAGGCGGCCGAGTTTCTCGGGATTACGTTTCGGTCGATTCGGTATCGGTTGGCGAAGTTTGGGATTGATCCGGATGAAGAGGGGGGATAGTCGCTCCTTCTTCATTGCCCCCTTTGAGTGAGCAATTTTCAGCCCTTTTCCCTTCCGTCTATTTATTTGTACACCGATCGACAAATATGGCAGGTTAATTGCAATTTGATATGACTGCGCTAGGGAAATAGAATGTTTGGTTGGCCTCCCTTTTATTGAGAGGCAATTTGAAATTGATGAAGGAGCGGCGATGGCACGAGATACGAATACCGGAGAGAGTGGGTTTACACTGATCGAACTTCTGATCGTCGTTGCGATTATCGGCATCCTTGCGGCCATCGCCATGCCTCAGTTCGCTGCTTACCGACAGAAGGCTTTCAATGCCCAGGCTCAGGCGGACCTCTCCAACATACGCACTTCTCTTGAAGGGTACTATTACGATTATTCCCATTACCCCTATTGATTCGTCGATAGTCGGTGATTGACAAAAATTGTCATGACAGGTCACGGAAATTGTTGCTCATGGAGAGCAGCCCGATTGGCTGATTGGCTTTGAAAGGGCTATTATGCCGCATAGGAGGTGAAAATTTGATTTTTATTTTATGATGGTACACGGCTTGCAGTCAAATCAAGGTAGTTCGGTACCGTTGCTGTTGAAAAAACGGCAGATTGATACTCATCTGAAAGGAGATGGAGAGATGCTGAAACATTTTCAAGAAATCCGAGAAGGGTTTTACCCTGATCGAGCTGTTGATCGTCGTCGCGATCATCGGCATCCTGGCGGCGATCGCGATCCCTCAGTTTGCTTCCTATCGGCAGAAGGCCTACAATTCGGCCGCTCAGAGCGACCTGAAGAATTCCAAGACGTCTCTCGAGGCTTACTTTGCCGACTATCAGCACTATCCCTACTAAGTCTATCTATTGATACGGAGGATGACGATGAAGAAAATTGCGATTATGACAGTGGCGCTTTTTGTCCTAACGTCCAGTGCTGCTTTTGCTACCACCTATACCCAGGGTACAGCTACTCTCGGTGGGAATAAACTGACGCTTCCCTTAAGATTCAACTTTCCAATGGGGTCGGCATGGCTTATCCAGCGGATACAACCGCTGGACTTGGCTACATTGTTGCGACCTCCCATAAGAGTGGGACTCGGACTTACGGTTCCTCTTCGGGCGATGCAAAAATTTTCTAGATAAAGGGAACAGCGCAGATGTGCCTACCGGCTCGGTCCCGACCGGGATCTCAAAGCGCTACTTGGACGGGCTGGACTGCTCTGTAAAATTTAGACAAATTAGGCCATATATGAGACGGGATGCAGTCTTTGCATCCCGTCTCTCGTCTTTCTTTTCCTCCTGTCGATATCTTGGCTGACAGTGGGTTCTCAGCGAGACTCTTCATTCGGTAACCCGCTTTGCCCCGTGGCGGTATTTTTCGAAAGCCCTCTTGGATGAATGCATTCCGAAATGTCATGGTGGTGACCGTCCGCTCCATCCTGCGCGACCGAGTGTTGCACGCCCTGCTCGGGGTCGCATTGCTCCTGTTTCTTCTTGTGCCGGTTTTCAGTCTCTTCTCGATGAGGCAGGTGCAGGAGCTTTCCGTTACCCTTTGCCTTTCGGCCCTTTCCCTGGTGCTTCTGGTTCTGTCGGTGCTGCTGGGCGCTTCCTCGATCTGGCGGGATATCGAGCGACGATTATACCGCCTCGGTGTTGGGGCTTCCCCTTTCCCGGCGCGCCTACCTGTTGGGTAAATTTTTCGGCATCGCCCTTTTTCTCCTCGGATGCACCCTGCTGCTGGGGCTGGCTTCTGCGGTGGCCATCCATTTCAGCGCCCTCCAGTACCCTTCGCAGCGGCCCGTGATCTGGTCCAATCTGGCGGTGGCGGTGGTCGGCGACGGATTGCGCTATGTTCTGCTTGCGGCGTTTGCCTTGCTGTTCTCCGCCCTCAGCACCTCCTTTTTCCTCCCGATTTTCGGCACCATAGCCGTCTATTTCGCCGGCACCGCCTCGCAACAGGTGATGGAGTATGTTTCGGGTGAGGTGGGGCAGAAGATGCCCGCTCTGTTCAAGCTTCTCGTCAAGGGCATCTACTACGTCGTTCCGAACCTCTCCGCTTTTAATTTCAATGTCCAGGCGATTTACGGCCTGCCGATTTCTCCGGCGGATATCGGGTACACCCTTCTCTATTTCCTGGTCTATACGACGATCCTGCTTAGCGTTGCGGCTTGGGCTTTCGGGCGTCGGGAGCTTTCCTGATGTGGAAGGGACTCGGTATCCTTCTGCTGGCCTCGTACGTGGCGGTGGTGATTCCGTTGACCCGGCACCTCGACCAGCGTCCCGTAGCGGTAAAGCTCGGCTATACGCCGGATGCCAAGGTCCTGGAGATGGTTGGTGGTGAGTATCGTCAGGCGCTGGCCGAGTTCAGCGTCCTCAAGGTGATTTTCTATTACGGTAGTCTGGTAGAGAAATGGCGACACCGGGTTCTCATTCGCCCGGAATTCTACAACATGTTCAAGACCGTCGAGACGGCCGTCAAGCTCGATCCTTACAATAGCGACACCTATTATTTTGCCGAAGGGGCCTTTACTTGGAAAGTCGGCCACGCCGCCGACGTCAACCGGCTGCTTGCTCACGGGATGCAGTACCGAACCTGGGATCCATCCCTTCCTTTTTTCGCCGGCTTCAATGCCTTCTATTTTCTGCACGACAAGAAGGCAGCCGCGGATTATATGAAGAAAGCGGCCGAGCTTTCCGGCAACTCCCTCTATACCACCCTGGCGGCGCGGCTTCTTTACGAAACGGGCCGGACCGAGATGGGGGTCAGCTTCCTCAACCTGATGGAAAAACGCGCTCAGAGCGAACGCGAGCGGCGTCTGTATGCTCTACGCAAGACGGCCTTATTGGCCGTGTTGCAGGTGAAAGCTGCCATCAAAAGCTACGAGGCGATCCACCACCGGCTCCCTGGCGATCTGCAGACCCTGGTGACCAGCGGAATTTTACAGAGGCTCCCCCAGGATCCTTATGGCGGACGGTTTTATCTTGATCGAAAAGGAAGAGTCCATTCGACAAGCGATTTCGCCTTCGGGAAAAACGAAAGCCCCAAAAAGCCTCGGACGCCTGCGAAATAACTTGTAGGCGATGCTCGCATCACAGTGATGCCTTTTCAAAAATAGAGAACATTGGATAACCTGGCGATGAACGCAATCGAAATATCCGAGCTTTCAAAGATCTACAAAGGAAAGAAAGGGAAATCCGTAGCGGCGCTGAGGGGACTGAGCCTGTCGATTCCCCCCGGGGAAGTATTCGGTTTCCTGGGGCCCAACGGCGCTGGCAAGAGCACCACCATCAAGGTCCTTACCGGCCAGATCCGCGCCGGCGGCGGCTCGGCTGAACTGTTGGGTATGCCCGTAACCGATCCGGCGTCGCGGCTCAGGGTCGGGTATCTTCCGGAAAATCCGGCCTTTTACGACTTCCTGACCGCCAGGGAATACCTGCGTTTCGTCGGCAAGACCTTTGCATTGAAAAGTGAGGCAATCGCCCGGCGAACCGATGAATTGCTCAGGTTGCTCGAACTTCACCAAGCCGCCGATCGCCCTATTCGCGGGTACAGCAAGGGGATGGTACAGCGGCTGGGGATAGCCCAGGCGCTGCTGCACGACCCGCAGCTCTGTATCCTGGACGAACCGATGAGCGGCCTCGATCCCCTTGGCAGGGCTCTGGTCAAGGAGATCATCAAGGACCTGAAACGCCAAGGGAAAACAGTTTTCTTCAGTACCCATATCACCGCCGACGTCGAGGTGGTATGCGACCGGGTCGGGGTGATTGTTAAGGGCCGCTTGATGGCCCTCGATCGGGTGGAGAACATCCTGCAACAGGGGGTGGAGGGCTACGTGATTCAGGTGGTAAGGGCGCCGGGAGAGGTAGAAGAGATCCTGGTGGCGAAAGATCTGTTGAAGTCGGAGATGGAGACAATTCTCGCCTCGGGGGCCGCCATCGAACGCATCGAACCCAAGCGGCGGGATCTGGAGGCATTTTTCCTCGATATCGTGGCCGAGGCAGGGCATGAGAATTCGTAATCGGTTCAAAATCCTGTTTATCTTTTTTGTCGTGCTGGGCGTCTATTACCCGGCGATCTTCGGCAAGGTCAACTCCGTTGACGACTGGCAAGCACTTCTCCATATCCAGAATGCGACGCATTTCGGTTTGAGGCAGATGTTCTGGCCGGGGCACGGCTTTTATTACCGTCCCCTGTTGCGGTTGACTTTTTGGGGGGACAAGTTTTCTGGGGGTTGACGCCGAGCTTCATGCACCTGGAAAATATCCTGATCCATGCGATCAATGCGTTGCTGGTGTTTTGGGTCGCCCGCAAGGTTTTTGCCGCTATGAAGCTGGACCGGCCCGAATTGCCGCTGCTCAGTGCCCTCGTCTTCGCCCTGCATCCGATTTGTACCGAGTCGATCAACTGGATCTCCGGCCGCACCGATCCCCTGGCCACGATTTTCGTCCTGGCGTCGGTGCTGGTGCTGATTCGCGGACTTGAAAAAGATAGGGTTTCCGTTGTTTTTTGCGCCTCCCTCGTCTACGCCCTTGGAATTCTCTCCAAAGAGATGATGGTGTTTTTTCTGCCCGCTGGTTTGTTTTTGATTTGGCGCTGGCCTCGCAAAGATTTGGGTGGTTGAACGAGGGGGGGGACGTTGGAGGTTGATGCTGGTGTACGCCTCACCGCTTCTGGTGGCCGTGCTGAGCTACGTTGTCGTGCGTCAGACCCTGTTCGCCCACCATGCTACCGGACTCGGTGATCTGCTGGCCCATAACCGTTACGACCTGTTCAACGCTGTTCGCGTCTTTTTTAAGGCTTTTGGTTTTTACGTCAAGAAACTGTTCATCCCGATTCCTCTCAATTTCGCCATCGTCAAGGTCAGCGACCAATATGTCTGGCTGGGTATCGCTGCTTTCCTCGTGACAATATGGATGGCCATGCGCCGCAGCCCGGCGATGATGATGCTGGTTCTCGCTTTTTATCAAATTCTTCCAGCAATTGTTATAGCCCTGACCAATGTTGCCTGGACTCCCCTGGCAGAGCGTTATCTCTATCTTCCGGCGGCGTTTTTCTCTATTGGGTTAATTGGTACCGCGTACGAGGTAATGAGGCGTTGGGGCAAAGAATTTGTGCTGGCTCCAGTCTGTGGCGCCCTTCTTTTTCCTTCCGCAATCATTACCGTCCAAAGAAATTTGATCTGGCAGGACAATTTAAGTCTCTACCGGGACACATTGAAAAAATCACCACAATTTACCATCCTTCGTAATGAGCTGGGAATCGCCCTCATTAAACATGGCCAGAAGGCTGCTGCGGCGGCACAGTTTGAAAAAGCGCGGGCAGAGGATCCGAAACATCGAATTTTGTTGTTTTCCATTAACCAGGCGAAGCTGGATTTGGATAATAATAAGCCGTCAAAGGCCAGACTGACATTGATTAAAGTCGGCGCGAAATCACCTTCGGCTGACATCGAGTTGTTGAGTGCATTAGCCTCGGTAGACGAAAAGAGGCTATTCGCTCTTACCGATAAAGAAGAACGAACTGAAAACATTAAAGAATTAATTGAAATCTACGCGCGAATTTACAAGAGGAGCCATGATCCAGTTAAATTATATCGCCGTGGCCAATTGGCTTTGTATTTAAAGGATCGAAAGTTAGCGGCCGATTGTTTCAGCCGGGCATATGCGCACGCCCCTGAAGACGCTATATTATAAGCTGGCCGCTAAAAAGTTGGCGGCAAAATTAAGCAGGGAGTGATTGGGGTGGTGGTACCTTATCTGAAAATACTACGCCCAAATCAGTGGCTGAAAAATCTGATGCTGCTTTTCCCCCCTTTTTATGGGTGGGATGCTTCTGCGACCGGGTATGTTCGCAAAAGGCGTCATCCCGATCGTGGCATTCTGCCTCGCCTCGAGTGCCACGTACGTCTTCAACGACATCATCGATTGCGAAAATGACGCTGAGCACCCGGTAAAGTGCCGCCGTCCCCTGCCGGCCGGAGCCGTTTCCAAAACATCCGCTTCAATTTTCGGTATCAGCTTGCTCGTTGTCTCTGTGCTGCTCGGGTATTCGGTTTCGTCAACCTTCCTGCTGCTTCTCGCATCGTATTTGGCCGTCTCGCTTTTTTACTCCCTCAAACTAAAGCATGAACCCATTGTCGATATCTTCTGTATTTCGGCTGGATTTTTGTTCCGGTTGGAGGCCGGAGGGCAAGCCTTCGGCGTGGTCGTTTCAGATTGGCTCTTTTTGAGCGTTTTTCTGTTGTCCTTGTTTCTCAGCGCCGGAAAGCGTTTAGGGGAAATGAACCACCTGGGCGATTCGGCTGCGGTTCACCGGCCAAGCCTGGAAGGGTATCCTGATGGGCTTCTGGAAGGTTTGATGTACATGACCGGCGCGGCCTTTCTTGTGACCTACACCATGTACATCATCGGTCATTCGGCTCTTATCTATACCGTTCCGCTTTGTTCTTTCGTTCTGTTTCGTTATGCTTTTCAGGGTTAAGAAAGGAGAAGGCGGCGGGGATCCGACGGATGCTCTCCTACGCGATCCCCTTGCTTTTTATCTTGAGTTTTGCCTGGACGCTCATGATAGGGTGGGGGATATATGGGAGAGGGTGAGTATTGATCGAAGGTTCCTGGAAATAATCTGCATTGTCTCCGTTCATCTGCGGAAAAGACAACTTGAGTTTCGATGAGCGAAAAAACCAAACAAAAAAATAAATCTTCCCTTTTCCTCCGGGTCTACCGCCTCTCGCCCGCCCCCATGCGCAAGCGCTTCCGCCTGCTGCTGATGGCGATGCTGGCGTTGGCGTTTATCGAAACCGGCGTTGTCGGGTTGGTCGCATTCTACGCCGCGGCGATTTCCGACCCCCGTTCCAGTTTTCAGGTCCCAACGATCCAGAATCTCCAGAAATTGCCTTTGTTTCACACCATTCTGTCCTCTCCCACGACCCTGATTGCCGGCCTGAGTATCCTGGTCATGCTGGCTTTTCCGCTCAAAAACGGTTTTCGCGGATGGGTGACCTTCCGTATCGCCCGCTACAGCGCGACCATGGAGGCCATATTCGGTCAGCGGTGCCTGTCGAATATCCTCGGGCGCGACTACGGCTGGCATGTCCGGCAGAACAGCGCTGACCTGATTCAGACAGTCAACTGGCGCCATCATATGGGGCGTAATTTCGTTCAACCCTATTTGAACGTGGTCAGCGAAGCCACCATGCTGCTGGTGTTGCTGGGGGGCCTGTTGTGGGTGCGCCCGCTGGTTTCGTTGCTGTTCATTGTCGTCCAGGGGGGCGCCGGTATCCTGGTTTACAAGGGATTGCGACGCGGTCTGGATCGAAGCGCGACGGGCTGCCGCGAGAACGAAATGGCGATGAATCGGCACATCACCCGCTCCATTCAAGGGGTGAAGGATGTGAAGATCACCGATACGGCAGATTATTTTCAGGATGGGTTTACCCGTCACGCCCAAAAATTCGCCAAACTTTTCGGCAGTCAACGCTTCTGGCAGGAATCACCGCTGCTGGCCCTGGAAACCTTGGGTTTTGTCGCCATTGCCGGGGCGATTCTGTTCATGCTGTTCGTGCTTGGCTACTCGCCCCTCCAGACGACCGGAACGACGGCGCTGCTGGCGGTGACCGCCTGGCGGACCCTGCCGGCCTTCAATCGGGTCGTCTCTTCTCTGGCAGGGATTCGCACGTCGCGGCCTTATGTGCTCTCGTTGTTGGATGTTTTAGAGAAAATTCCCGAATCCAATCGAAAAGCCTCTGAAACGGTTGAAAAACCACTTGCCTTCGAAAATGAGATCAGGGTCGAAAACGTCAATTTTGCCTACAATCCTGAGCAGCCGGTTCTGGACGATTTTTCCCTTTCTCTGGGCAAAGGGAAATCGCTCGGGATCATGGGACCGTCCGGCTGTGGAAAGAGTACCCTGGTTGACCTGCTGACGGGCCTGCTGGCTCCACAGAGGGGACGAATCCTGGTGGACGGCGTTCCCCTGAGCGAAGAGATGCTGCCGAGCTGGCGGCGTCGCATCGGCTATGTGCCCCAATTCCCGTATATTGTCGACGGAACCCTGGCGGAGAATGTCGCTTTTGGTGTAAACTCGTACAAAATTGATGAAAATAGAGTGTTAGAGGCCTGTGAAATGGCGGTCGTCGATTTTCTGCCGCAGCTCTCTGCGGGAATTCATACCCCCATCGGCGAGCGGGGCGTGCGGCTCTCGGGCGGACAGCAGCAGCGGGTCGCCATTGCCAGGGCGCTTTACCGGCGGCCGGATGTGCTGATTTTCGACGAGGCGACGAGCGCGCTGGATGAGAAGAAGGATCTGGAGATAAAAGAGCTGATCGGCAGGTTGAGCGGCGAGAAGACCCTGGTGATTGTTTCCCACCGGAACTCGACAGTGGAAAATTGCGATGTGATTTTTTCATTCGATGAGATGAAAAGTTTTGCGGATGGGCCGAGGCCCCTTTTCTCTCTCACACGAAACGGAACAAAGTCATCTTCGTCTAGGGCTGCCGGTCATGAGTGATTTGAAAAAAGATCAACAACGGCAAGAAGAGATACAACGTGTCGCCAAGCATATAACCCACATTCTGGGTGATCAACCCGGCATTGCCGCTGTCTACCTGCTGGGTTCCGCCGCGACGGGGACGCTCCGTGGCGACAGTGACATTGACATCGCGCTGCTTCCAGTTGATGAACAGGCCATCTCATTGCAATCACGTCTGGAAATTGCCGCCTTGCTTGAAACCAGACTCAACAGGACGATTGATATAGGCGTGATAACGTCAAAAAATCTGATTTACGCCGGCGAAGCAATATTGAACGGACGGCGTATTGTGACGGTGCAAAAAGACTCATACTGAAGCGATGGAAACGCGTTTACTGGGGTGTTATTTGGAACTTTCAGGCAAGATCGTAGGGAAGTCGAGGAGAGCTATCGTGCCGCCCGACTTTTGGGGAAGGCTGAAGGGTATGGACATCATTGATAGGGTAACCGGTGCGCTCGAGGATGTTAAGGGGTTGAAACTGGCGATTGTCTATGGCTCTGCTGCTTCCGGAACCATGCATAAAGGCAGCGATGTCGATATCGCTGTTCTTTTTGACCACGCTATAGATGCTGAGCAGAAAATTCAACTCAAGGATTCTCTGGAGCGGGTTCTCTTGCGCGATGTTGACCTGTTGGATTTGTCGAACTTGTCCGGGACGATTTTGAAACAGGTCCTCTGCAAGGGGCGGGTTGTGATCAAGAACGACACCGGAGCTTTGGCAGAGCTGTATCAGCGGATGATTTATAATCAGGCAGACATGATGCCCTATGTGGTGCGGACCCTTAAAGAACGGCAGCAGAGGTTTCTCAATGGATAGAGATGTTGTACTCAATAAACTGGAGAGTCTGCGGCGCTGTGTCAAACGGATAGAAGATAAAACGCCATCGACATCTGAGCGGTTGGTTGATGACTTTGACCTCCAGGATATCATCGTCTTGAATCTTGAGCGGGCCGTTCAGCTGTGCGTCGATATTGGATTGCATATTATCAGCGATCTGGAGATGCCGGCACCTGAAACTATGACCAGGACGTTTGAGGCTTTGGAACGGGCAGGCTGTCTCAGTCGTGTTGTTGCGGAACGGATGACCAAGGCTGTTGGGTTTAGAAACACGGCCGTCCATGCTTATCAGGAGATAGATTGGCAAATCGTTTATGCAATCATTACAAAGCATCTCGACGATTTTCGTGACTTTACACGGCAGGTTCTGGCGTTGATGGATTGATGGATTTTGTAGGGTTGTGGTGTTGTATGGTTAAAAAGGCAACAAATCAACAATGTCCCCTCCGGGGCCACTAAAGCGTCACGAATCCAAGCTTGCTTTTTAGACGGTCGAAAAAGATTTTGTCAACAATGAAGATTTGACCCCGCAACATGCTTTCATTCAGAGCTTTCGATCATGAGTGATTTGAAAAAAAATCAGCAAAAGCAAGAAGAAATACAACGTGTCACAAAGCACATAAACCGCATTGTTGGTGAACGACCTGTTATTGCCGCTGTCTACCTGTTGGGTTCCGCGGCGACGGGGACGCTGCGCGATGACAGTGATATTGACATCGCCCTTCTTCCGGTGGATGAACAGGCTATCTCGTTGCAATCACGTCTGGAAATTGCCGCCTTACTTGAACCCAGGCTGAACAGGACGATTGATATAGGCGTGATAACGTCAAAAAATCTGATTTACGCCAGCGAAGCAATCTTGAACGGTCGGCGCATTGTGACAGTGCAAAAAGACTATACTGAAGGGATGGAAACGCGTTTACTGGGGTGTTATTTGACCTTCAGGCAAGATCGTAAGGAAGTCGAGGAGAGCTATCGTGCCGCCTGACACTGTCAGCCTGAATAAAGCAGCGATTATCGAACGATGCATCCGCCGCATGCGCGAAGAGTACGAGGCCGATACCAGCCTCTCCAATGCGACCCATCTGGATGCACTGATTTTGAATATCGAGCGTGCCTGCCAGGCCGCGATCGACCTGGCCATGCATGTTGTCTCCGTGGAGCATCTGGGCATGCCGCAGAGCAGTGCCGAATCATTCAAACTCCTCCAGCAGGCAGGAAAACTCGACAACGCCCTGGCTTCACGCCTCTCAGGTATGACCGGTTTTCGGAACATCGCCATCCATCAATATCAGGATATCGAACCGGACATCATCCACTACATTGTGCGAGAAGGTTGGCGGGATATGGTTGCACTTTGTGCGGCGCTAAAACTGCAAATCAAACCGT
>CAWANI010000004.1:0-99529 GCA_963783365.1 uncultured delta proteobacterium
GACTGGTCCCCTTGACAGGGATGTCGAAAGCCTGCCCGGCCCAGACGTTGCTGGTGCTGCGCACCCCGCCAATGTAGGCGGACCGGGCTTCGCTCAGCCCCCCGTTGGGGCCCTGGGCGCGCCGCAGGCCGAATTCGACCACCTCGCCCGCGCCGGCGGCGACTTTGATACGTGCCGCTTTGGTGGCGGCGAGGGTTTGGAAATTGATGATGTTGAGCAGGGCCGTTTCCACGAACTGGGCCTCGGCCAGTGTCCCCTCTACGGTGAGCAGGGGCTCGTTGGCAAAGACCACCGTGCCCTCGGGCGGGGCGGTGACCCGGCCCCGAAACCGGAAGCCGGCCAGGTAGTGAAGAAACTCGGGCTGGAAGATGCCGAGCCGATCGAGGTAACTCAGCTCCTCCGCGGTGAAGCGCAACTCGGCCAGGTAATCCAGCGCCGGCTCCAGGCCGGCGAAGACCGCATAGCTGCCCTGAAAGGGGTTGGTTCGGTAGAAGAGGTCGAACACGGCGGGTTTTTCATGCATCTGCTCTTTGAAATAACCCGCCAGCATGGTCAGTTCGTAAAGATCGGTGAGCAGGGCCGGGTAGTGCAGCTTCGACATCGTGGTATTCCTTAAAAATCTCCGTGGTGGTTTGTGGCTCCGGGGCGACTTTTCTGCCATTATAACAGAGCCGCGGGGCGGTCTTCCCCGGGGGAAATGCCCGACCGACCAGGATAAGCTCAGGAAATAGTCTGTAGCTCCCGCTCGATCCCCTCCAACCCTTCCAGGGCGCCGCAGGGCAGGGCGATGTGGGGAGGCGGGATCTGGGGCTCCCGGGGGTTGATGCGAATGACGGTGGTTTCCGGCGACTTCCCCAGCCGCTCGCTCAGAAAACGAATCGTGGGGATGGCCGTCCCGGCGCCCATTTCGATGACGGCCATGGGCCTTTGCCGGTTTTCCTCGAGAAAAGCCTCGAACCGCTCCTCCTGGGCCTGGCTGCGATCGCCGATCCAGGAATAGTCGCCGAACATGAGGATATTGGGCCGGGCGACCCCGTTGCAGTGGGGACACCGGGGAATGGTGCGGGCCCGCATGGTGTCGAAGTCGACGGGAATCTCTTCACGGTTGTCCCAGATAGCCATCGAGCAGGGTTTGAGGCACTGCAGATAATGGATGGAGCCGTGCACCTCCACGACCCGATCCGGGGCGAAGCCCGCTTTCTGGAACTGACCGTCGACGTTCGAGGTGACGGCGAATTCATCCAGGCCGAACCGGCGGGTCCAGTCGAGCAGCAGGCGATACCCCAGGTGCGGGACCGTCCGGCGGTAGAGGTTGGTACGGTGGCCGTAAAAGCCCCAGCCGAAAGCGGGATCCCGCTCGAAATGGGCGGGGTTGGCCGCTTCGATAAAACTGAGGCCGAGCCGCTGGTACATCGGATAAGCGCGCCAGAAACCATGGTCGCCCCGGAAATCGGGCAAGCCCGAATCGACCCCCATCCCCGCCCCGGCGGTGACCACGAGCGCCCGGGCGTGGGCGATCGCCTCTGCCGACCGGCGCATTTTTTCTCGAAGTTCCATCTTCCTTCCCCCGGTTAAACGGAAAGGGCTATCCCCTGATTTTATTCCTTAAGGGCAAAAAAGTCCAAAAAACCTGTTTTAACGCCCGTTCGCTTCGCTCTCTCTCGGCGCAGAGACGGCAGGAAACCTATAGAATCGATTCGGATCGGCCGAAAATCCTCTGCGTCTTTTCGCCTCAGCGTTAACGGTTTTTGGTCTTCCACGAAATCCGGACCGACCCTCTTTGGGGATGGAATCTTTACCGAATCCCCACCTTAACCAGGGTCGGCTTCAGCACCCGGACCGCCTCCCGGGGATCGAGGCCGACCAGATAGCCCCGTTTGCCGCCGTTGATGTAGATTCGGGGCAGTCGGAGGATGGACTCCTCCATATAGACCGGCATCGCTTTGCGGGTGGCGAATGGGGAGGTCCCGCCGACCTGGTACCCGGAGTGGCGATCGGCCACCTGCGGCAGACAGGGCGCGACCGTCTTCACGCCGATCGTTCGCGCCAGCTCCTTGGTGGAAACCTGCCGGTCGCCGTGCATCAGGACGATGAGGGGATTCTGGTGTTCGTCCTCCATGATCAGGGTCTTGACGACGCTGTGTTCCTCCACCCCCAGCTCCCGGGCCGAAACGGCCGTCCCGCCCTTTTCCTCGTAAGAGTAGAGATGATCGGTAAATGCGACCCCTTCCCTGCGCAGCAGGCGGATCGCCGGAGTGACGGGAGGCTTGTTTTTGGGCATGGTCAAATTCCGTCCTGATTTGAAAATATCGACTTAAGTACTTGAAGCAAAAGAAATCTATTTTAACGCCCGTTCGCTTCGCTCTCTCAAGGCGCAGAGACGTCAGGGATTCGACGCAAAGAATTCAGCGAAAAGATCTCCTCTGCGGGTTAAAGAATGCCGGGAGACTTCAGGCGCCGAACCACGAGACGACCAGCATCCCCAGGCTGACCGCGATCGCGGCAGCGCTTAGGAGTCCCAGGATGTTGAACAGCGTGTTGGTATTCCGCAGAAGCCGTCCTTTGATCGGCAGGATCAGGCCGAAAGCGAGTCCGCCAAGGCCGCCTCCCAGGTGGCCGGCATTGTCGGCGCCGACCAGAAGGCCGAAGACAAAAGCGAAGACGGCCCACTGGAACATGAAGTTGCGGCGCTGGATGGCGATGGGATCGCCCATTCGGTGGTAGTAGGCCACGGCGAAGCCGATCAGGCCGAACAGGGCGCCTGAGGCGCCCACCACCGGAGTTACCGGGTGCCAGAGGTAGCCGGCGACGGTGGCGGTCAGGGCGGTCAAGGTATAGAGGAAGAGGTAACGGGCCTTGCCGATTTCTGCTTCGACCAGGGGACCCACCTGGTACAGCACCACCATGTTGAAGCCGATGTGGATGATGCCGGCGTGGGTGAAGGCGTAGGAAAGACATCGCCACCATTGCCCGTAACCGAGAACCAGAGGCCAGTACTGGGCCCCGGCATGGATCAGCAGGCGGGTGTCCGGATTCAGCAGCGGACGAATCCCCCGACCCGCCGCCGCCCCCTGGAGAACCATGAGGGAGAAGAAGATCAGGTTGATGAAGATGAGAATCCGGGTGACGGAAAATGGGGCCTCGATCGTCCCCCCCCGGAACACCCTTTTTACCGAGCGCTCCCAGCGCATGATGCGCCACTGCCAGCGGGTCCCGTTCATCCCGAGTCGGTCGAAAAACGTCTTCCAGTCCAAAAATAAGTCTCCTTGAGATGGGCATTAGATCGAAACTATGGCAAAAATATTCGGGACTTGCAAGCGCTTTCGGGGAGAGGTGCCGCAATCTTCCGTTTGCGTGGGACAAAGCCGAGAAGCAGCAACCGAAAGCCTCCGCCCTTGAGTTTCTCCCGCAGGTGAGGCAGAGAGCACATCATTTTGATTAATTTTAATCGGATGTAACAGCTCGTCAATAAATGCCAAAAGGGGAAACGGGGGGATTATGAAGTATTTTTACGTTGAACAATCCCGGTCAACCTGATATTGAAAAAACAGATTATTTATTAAACCCGTGCCGGTTCCAATTATCCCATGCTTTTTCGGAAAAAATGCCCGCTTTGCGGCTATTGGACCATTTTTCGCATCACCACCCGATTTTATCGGGCCCGGGAAAAGTGTACCTACTGCGGGGGGGAAAAATCCGTTCCCTGGAACCGCAAGGTCCAGGCAGATATGGACGAAAAGGAAAAATATCTTACAGAGATGGAAACGGTCTGTCTAGAGCTCCGCTGCTTGAAGGAGCCCGGAGATCACGTCCGTCTGCCTTTTTCGAGCGTTTAGCGGTCTTCGCCCCTTGATTCCCGCTCACCAAGTTGCCTATCGAAGAACCAAGTTTTTCCCGTTCCGCTCTCGAATCCGGATTTTCGCGACCCGATCTTTTTCCATCCAATCGATGAAGGAAAAATTCTTTAAGGTTTGCCGGTAGGGACCGCCATTCTCCGCCGGACCGTATGGCCTTTTGGGGCTGTAAGAAAAGTCGTAATTGTGTTACCATTCAAGAAGTTAGTTTTCATTCGGGAAGCCGCGATGGATGCTGTTGCTTTGTCCCTTCGTCCGATCCGGACGTGAGGGGGAATGGGCGGTTTTTCATGACGGCGAAAATCATTTCCCAGCAGGGGGTGAAGCGATGTTCGAGGTAGTTCAAAACGATCTTCTGGCTCCCAATCTGCACCGCATGGTCGTAAAGGCGCCCCGGGTGGCCGCCGCCCGCAAGGCGGGCCAGTTCGTCATCGTGCGAGCGGACCGCGAGGCGGAGCGGATTCCGCTGACCATCGGTGATGCCGACGTGTCGGAAGGGACCATCACCCTCTTCGTTCAGGCCATCGGCGCGTCGACCCGGAACATCGTCGAGGCTGCCGCCGGCGGCGTCTCTGCGGGACGTGGCGGGCCCGCTCGGCCGGCCGACCGAGATCGAAAACTGGGGCCGGGTCGCCTGCGTCGGCGGCGGGGTCGGCACCGCCGTGCTCTTCCCCCTGGCCAAGGCCCTGGCCGAGCTCGGCAACGAGGTGACCACCATCATCGGCGGGCGTTCGGAGCCGTACATCATCCTCGCCGACGAGCTGGCGAGTTTTTGCAGCGACGTTCGAATCACCACCGAAGACGGCAGTCTCGGCCGCAAGGGGTTCGTCACCGCCGAGCTGGCCGACCAGATGGCCGACCCGGCAGCGTTGCCCGCAGGCGGTCTTTGCCGTCGGGCCGGTGCCGATGATGAGGGCGGTGGTCGAGCTGACCCGGCCCCAGGGGATCAAGACCATGGTCAGCCTCAACCCGATCATGATCGACGGTACCGGCATGTGCGGCGGCTGCCGGGTGATGGTCGGACGGGGAGGTCAAGTTCGCCTGCGTCGACGGTCCGGAATTCGACGGCCATCAGGTCGATTTCGCTAGCCTCGCCGACCGCCTGACCATGTACCGGGACGTCGAGGAAAAATGCCGGATCGGGCGCTGAGCGCCGCTGTCCGGTTGCGCGGAAGGGTGAATCATGAGCAACGAACTGAGCGCCAAGGAGCGGCTCGCCATCGAGCGGGTGCATGATGCCCGAGCAGGATGCCGAGGAGCGCAGCCGCAACTTTCAGGAAGTCAACCTCGGCCTCGACGAAGAGCAGGCGATCCGCGAGGCGAAGCGCTGCCTCAACTGCAAGAACCGCCAGTGCGTCGCAGGGATGCCCGGTGCGGGTTTCGATCCCCGAGTTCGTCTCCGCCCTGGCTGCGGGCGATCTGCCGGACGCCGCCCGGATCCTGCAGGACGACAACGCCCTGCCGGCCGTCTGCGGCCGGGTCTGCCCGCAGGAGACCCAGTGCGAGGCCGAAGTGCGTCCGCGGGCGTCAAGGGGGCGCCGGTGGCCATCGGCTACCTGGAGCGCTTCGTCGCCGACTGGGCCATGGCCCACGCCGCTGAGCTGCGGCGAGGAACCGCTGCCACCGGCGACGGGCAAGAACGGTGGCGGTGGTCGGCGCCGGCCCGGCCGGTCTGACCGCCGCCGGCGAACTGGCGAAGAAGGGCCACGCGGTGACCGTCTTCGAGGCGCTGCACGACACCGGCGGCGTGCTGCGCTACGGCATTCCGGAGTTCCGCCTGCCCAAGAAGATCATCGACATCGAGGTCGCGCGGCTGGTGCGCTTCGGGGTGACGATCGAGTGCAACGTGGTCATCGGCAAGACCCTCACCCTCCCCCAGCTGCAGGCGCGAGTTCGACGCCGTCTTCATCGCCAACGGCGCCGGGCCTGCCGGTGATGCTCGGGATCCCCGGCGAAAATCTCAAGGGGGTCTACTCCGCCAACGAGTACCTGACCCGGGTCAACCTGATGGGGGCCGGGCGAGACCCGCCGTTCACCACGCCGATCCTGCGCGGGCGCCGCGTCGCCGTCATCGGCGGCGGCAACACGGCGATGGACTGCGTGCGCACCGCCCGGCGCCTCGGCGCCGAGCGGGCGATGATCGTCTACCGCCGCGGCGAGGCGGAGATGCCCGCCCGGGTCGAGGAGATCCACCACGCCAAGGCCGAAGGGGTGGAGTTCGTCATGCTCACCTCGCCGGTGGCGGTCCTCGGCGACGAAAGGGGATGGGTGACGGCGCTGCGCTGCTCAGCAAATGGAGCTCGGCGAGCCGGACGCCTCGGGGCGGCGCCGCCCGGTGCCGGTGGCGGGCGCGGTCTTCGACCTGGAGGCCGACGTGGTGGTCAACGCCCTCGGCACCCGGGCCAATCCGCTGCTGACCGCCACCGCCCCGGAGCTGGAGCTGAACCGACGGGGCAACATCGAGACCGACGAGAACGGCGCGACCAGCCTTCCCGGGCGTCTTCGCCGGCGGCGACATCGTGCGCGGCGGGGCCACGGTCATTCTCGCCATGGGCGACGGCAAGCAGGCCGCCGCAGCCATCCACGACTATCTCTCGAAAGACTGACGGCCGTCTTCTCTCCCTTGACGGATACTTAGTGAGCCCGCGCCCGGAGGCGCGGGCTTTTGTTTTTGCGGAGGAGGTTGCTTTTGGCGAGGTGAAAACCGTGAATAGCCAAGTCGACAAAAGGTTTCTGACGCTGTTTCTGGGTGGCGACGTCATGCTTGGGCGGGGCATCGACCAGGTGCTCCCCTCACCGGGAAGCCCCCTTCTTCATGAGGGCTACCTCAAGGATGCCCGGGGCTATGTGGAGATTGCCGAGCGGGTGAACGGCCCGATTCCCCGACCGGTGGACTTCACCTATGTCTGGGGGGAGGCTCTGCGCGAGCTCGAGGAAGCGGCTCCGGATCTGCGTCTGATCAACCTGGAGACGGCCGTCACCCGCTGCGATCAGGCCTGGCCCAAGGGCATCAACTACCGGATGAACCCGGCGAACCTGCCGGTCCTCTCCGCTGCCGGCATCGATTGCTGCGCCCTGGCCAACAATCATGTTCTGGATTGGGGATACCGGGGGCTTGAAGAAACGCAGGTCTCCCTCGATCGGGCGGGGATTGCCCATGCGGGAGCGGGGCCTTATCTGCGGGAGGCGGCGGCGCCCGCGGTCCTGGAGGTTCCGGGGAAGGGGCGGGTACTTTTTTTCTCTTGCGGGTCGCCGAGCAGTGGCATCCCGTCCTCCTGGCAGGCGACCCCTGAAAAGGCGGGGGTCAACCTGATCGCCGATCCCCCGGACAGAACCGTGACCGATATCGGCGAGCGGATTCGAGCGGTCAAGCGCTCGGGTGATGTGGCGGTTGCCTCGATCCACTGGGGAGGCAACTGGGGGTACGCCCTTGCCGCCGAGAGGAAGTGTTTCGCTCATCGCCTGGTGGACGAGGCGCGGGTCGACCTCGTGCACGGCCACTCCAGCCACCATTTCCAGGGGATCGAGGTTTACCGGGGCAAGCTCATTCTTCACGGCTGCGGTGACTTGCTGAACGATTACGAGGGGATCGCCGGTCAGGAGATCTTTCGGCCCGATCTCGTCCTGATCTACCTGGCCCGGATCGTCCCCGGCACGGGAACGGTTGCTTCCTTGCGGGTGGTGCCCCACCAGATCCGGAATTTTCGTCTGCGGAAAGCCTGCGGGTCAGACATGAAGTGGGTGCGGAGGGTCTTGAGTCGCGAGGGACGATCCTTGGGAACCCGGGTCATTCCTGATTCGGGGGGCGGATTGTGTCTGCAATGGGGTGGCAGGGCCGAAAACTGAACATTTTTCTGGCGCCGGGCCCTTTTCGGTGGTATGGAAAGGGGCAGTGCCCAGCAATGAATGACGGCGACCGGCAAACAACGAGAGGCCTCCATGGCGAAAAAGATCTTCGTGGCAGCGACGGGAATGAACTGCGGCAAGACGACTACCAGTCTGTCTTTGCTCCATCTGGCCCGACAGCGATACGAGCGGATCGGCTTTATCAAGCCGATCGGACCGAAACCAACCGTCGTGGGCGGATTAACGGTCGACAAGGACGCCGCGCTGATGGCGCAGGTGTACGGATTGGAAAGGTCTCTCGAGTACATGTCGCCGGTGATGGTTCTGCCGGGAACGACCCGCAAGGTGCTGGAGGGGGAGATCTCGCAGGACTCTGTGCGGGAAAAGATCCTTCAAGCCGTGGAAGTGCTCGACCGGGAGTGCGATTTTCTGATCGTCGAAGGCGCCGGGCACAGCGGGGTCGGCTCGATCCTCGGCATGAGCAACGCCCGCGTCGCCCGGATGATCGATGCCCCGGTGCTGATGGTCACCGGCGGCGGGGTCGGCAACGTGGTCGATGCGGTCAGCATGAACGCCGCCCTCTTCCGCCAGGAAGGGGCCCGGATCCGGGCGATCGTGGCCAACAAGATCGTGGCCGAGAAACGTGACGCGACTCTGCGCTATCTGAATATTGGCTTTTGCGATGACGGTTTCGCCGTAGTCGGAGGATTCAATTACCAGCCGATCCTGGCCAATCCGACACTGCGGCGCATCGTCAAGGTCCTCGACCTGCCGCTGCAGGGGAACCGCCAGGAGGAGAAGCGGATCGTGCACCACGTGCATATCGGGGCGGCCTCTACCCAGCGGGTCGCGGAATTGCTCCAGGAGTCGACGTTGCTGCTGGTGACCAGTTCGCGGGATGAGCTGCTGGTGACACTGGCCAACCTGTACAACATGCCCGAATACCGCACCAAAATTGTCGGTCTGATCATCATCGGCGTACAGCCGATCGCCAAAATCACCCACCAGATTCTCGAACGCAGCAACATCCCCTACCTGCGCACCGATCGCACGACGGCCGATATTTTTCTGACCATCACCGAAGACGTCTCCAAGCTCACGGCCGAGGACACCGAAAAGATCGGCCTCATTCAGACCCTGGCGGAAAAGAGGCTCGATTTCGACTATCTCGATGCTCTCTTCGAACCGGAGCGCGCCTCTGCATCGCCGAGGATATCTCAAAAGTAAAAGTCGCGAGCTTTACGGAGTTGATGTGCGGGATTCATCCCAAGCCCCGTCGCTGCAGCTCGCCCCGCACCAGCGTTTTCTGTTCCGGCCGCAGGCGGCGGGAGGCGGCCAGGGTTCGGAGGTCGCCGGTTTTGAGCTTCGGCAGCAGCAGGGTGAACCAGACCGATGGAGTTTTCGGGTTTTTGAGAAGGGCAAGCTGGAGCTGGGGACGGTGTTTCCACTTGGGATGGCGGGCGACGGTGGAGAGGGTTTCGGCGCTGCCGCGCGAGCCGTTGAGAAATTGCAGGATGGAGAGCTCCTTGAGGCGGGGATTGGCGAGACAGGCCTCCATCAGCCGCGGCTCTCCTTGCTTGAGGAGTTCCCCGGCCACCGGGCTGGTGCACCGGCGGACAAGGGTGATTTTGTTGCCAAGCTCCGTGGTGGGAAGACGCTGGATGATGGCCCGCTCGGCGGCCAGCTTCTGGTCGGGAGTCCCGCCGGGCAGAAAGCACAGGTCGACCAGCTCGAACAGGTGCAGCTGGGGCAACAGGGACTGAACCAGCGGACCGGGGGTTGCGGGATGGCGGGCCAGGGCCAGCTTGAGGCGGTGGCTGGCGGCGGTCCGATCGCTTCGATGAATCGCCTTGAGCAGATCCTCGGGCAGGTCGCGGCGTTTGAGCAGCGCCAGCAGGTGGGATTCGTCCAGACCCCGGTTTTTCAGGGCCGCCCTCAGCACTTCGGCAGAGGGATCCTGCAGAACGGCAAAGAGCTCCCCTTGCCCTGCCGTCAGGGCCGTTCGCAGCCGCCCGGCCAGGGCGGCATCCCATTCTCCGGTCGGTTTAGCTGGTTCCATTTTCGCCGTGTCAATTCTGCTGGCCGGGCACAGCGCCGTATCGTCCCAGGAAGTCCTCCTTGAATGCCTTGAAATCCCCCGCCTCGATCGCCTGGCGGGCCGCGGACATCATCTCCAGATAAAAATGGACATTGTGAATGGCCGCCAGGATCGCTGAGAGGATTTCATTGGCGTTGTAGAGGTGGTGCAGATAGGCGCGGGTGAAGTTGCGGCAGCAATAGCAGCTGCAGGAAGCGTCCACGGGGAAGAAGTCGCGCCGGTACCGGCGATGGGTGAGACGGATCTTGCCCCGGCTGGTGAAAATCGTGGCGCTGCGGGCATAGCGGGTCGGGATGACGCAGTCGAACATGTCCATGCCCCGCTCGACACTCTCGAGAATATCCTCGGGCAGCCCCACCCCCATGAGGTAGCGGGGTTTGTCTTCCGGCAGGAAGGGAGCGGTATAGCCGACCACCTTCTTCAGCAGCTCCAGCCCCTCGCCGACGCTGACCCCCCCGATCGCGTAGCCCGGAAAGCCCATGGCCGTCATCTCCCGAGCGCACTCGCGCCGAAGGTCCTCGTACACCCCACCCTGCACGATGCCGAACAGGGCCTGGTCGGGGCGCCGGTGGCTTTTCAGGCACTGTTCGGCCCAGCGCAGGGTCTTTTGGGTCGACTCGGCGGCATAGTCGTGGGTGGACGGGTAGGGGATGCACTCATCGAAGGCCATGATGATGTCGGCCCCCAGAGCGTTCTCGATCGCCATGGCCTCTTGCGGCCCGAGAAATATCTCCTCCCCGGTCACCTCGTGCCGGAAATAAACACCGTGATCGGTGATTTTCTTCTTCGGCAGGGAGAAGACCTGGAAGCCGCCGCTGTCGGTGAGGATCGGTTTCGGCCAGTTCATGAAAGTGTGCAGGCCGCCGGCCTTTTCGATCAGCCCCTCACCGGGCTTGAGATGCAGGTGATAGGTATTGGCCAGGATGATCTGGGCGCCCGTTTCCTCCACCTGCGCGGGGGTCATGGCCTTCAGCGCCGCATGGGTGCCCACCGGCATGAAAATGGGGGTCTCGATGACTCCGTGGGGGGTGGTCAGGCGGCCCCGGCGGGCCGCGGTTTCTTTGTCGGTGGCGAGCAGGGAGAAGCTGAACATGGTCGTGGAATGCCTTTTGGAATGGATAATCGTCTTGTTAATTCGCAATGCAGGGCAGCGCCCCGACACGGCCGCGGACTCTACCAGAAACAGGGGGGAAAAGCAACCGCGGCCGACCCTTTCCTTCCGTTCCTTTGGACGCGGCCCCGTCCATGGTTTATAATGGCCTGATTTTAAGGAGAGCGCAACACGCATGATCGATATTCCTTTACCGCTGGCCGAGGCGGAATTTATTCGGGTGCGTTTTTTTCTGGAGTTTCAGGAAAAAGTTCATCTGCGTCCGGAGACGCTGCTGCGTTTGCGAAAGGATCTGCGGCGGGTGGCCGCCGCGGTGTTGCCGGAGAATACCTTTCGCGGCCTGTTCGATCCCCCCCTGCCGGTGGATCCGGCGGCCCTTCGCCGCTTTCAGCAGCCGGCGCCGCCCTTTGTTCTGTTACCCCAGCCGGGAGAGGGGCGCGATTGGCAGCCAGGCGAAGTTCTCGAATTGCCGGTTCTCTTTCTGGGGCGGGGTGTCCAGCTCCTGGAAAGCTTTGCCGACACTCTGCGGGCGCTGGGGGGAGCGGGGCTCTACCGGGGAAAAGGGCCCTTCGTTCTGACGGAAATTGCGGCCGAAGATATGGCCGGCAACGGCGTTTCCCTCTGGCGGGAGGGACAGCCTCGCGATCGACTCACTCCGCCGCTCTGCGATGTTCGCTGGTGGGTGGATACGCCGGGCGCGGGAGTTTCGGACCTGCGCCTGGAGTTTGTTACGCCGGCGCGGCTTATGACAGCGGGCAAGCCTCTTTTTCGGACCGACTTTGCCGGTATCTTCCCTTTTATCCTGCGCCGGGTGACCTCCATGCTCTTCGCCCATTGCGGGGTCGAGATCGTGGACGATCCCGCTGCCCTTTTCCGGGCGGCGGCTCGGGTGGTGATTGTGGAAAACCGCCTCTTCTGGGAGGACTGGCGTTATCTGGAGGGACCGGAACGACGCCAGGATCTCGGCGGCATCATGGGGCATCTTTGCCTTGCGGGGGTGGATCTTACCGAAATACTTTGGATTTTAAGATGCGGCGCGCTGCTCAATCTGGGCAAGGGAGCCTCCTTCGGAGCCGGGAGTTTCCGGCTGACCGCCACCTCCTGACGCTTCCGTTCTTTTACGCAATCTCTTCCCCGCAACTTGCCAGACACGACATCGCCATTATAATTAGAAAAAAAGCAATAATTTCAAGGGGTGATCGTGATGGCGGATATCTGGGAAAAACGGAAAAAGGCGTTGGAAAATGAATATTTTCACAAAGAGGAGCAGAAGAAGCTGGCGAAGAAGAGGCAGGCCGAGCGGGAACAGCTGGCTCGGGAGCATAGCCGGAATCGCTGCCCCAAGTGCGGCGAGACCCTTGCGGCGATGACCTTCCGGGGAGTTCCCCTCGACAAATGTCCGGCCTGCGGCGGCGTCTGGCTCGGCCCCAGGGATCTTCAGATCCTGTCGGAGAAAGATCATCGGACCTGGTTTGAGAAATGGTTCAAGGACGAAGAGAAAGAGGAGAAAGAGGAGGAGTAACCCCTTTCACTCCCGAGGATAGCCATGTCGAAAAATATTTGGAAACAGGTTCTGGTCATTATCCTGCTGATCGCGGCCTTCAATTACCTCTACATGACCATGGCTCCCCAGAAGAAAGAAACGTCCACCGCGATCAGCTACAGCCGGTTCAAGGCGGAGCTGGAAAAGGGCAACCTGGATGAGATCACCATCCAGGGGACCTCCATCACCGGAAAGTTCAAAAAGCCGATCGCTGTCGCTCAGAAAGGTCAAAAGACCCCCCAGGGACAGAAGGCCACCCAGGGGAAAGAGGCCCCGGAGGAACATTTCGGACAATTCGAAACCACCCTGCCCCCCTTTCACGACTCCAACCTGATGAATCAGTTGGAGACCAAGGGGGTCACCGTCAATGTGAAGCCGAAAGAGCAGCCTTCCGTCTGGAGTACGGCGCTGATTTACCTTCTGCCCTGGGTCCTGATCATCGGGGTGTGGTGGTTTATCATGCGGGGGATGCGCTCCCGCGGGGGAGGCGGCGGCATCATGGGCAATTTCGCCAAGTCGGGAGCCCGTCTCTATTCCAAGGAAAACTCGCAGGTGACGTTTAACGATGTCGCCGGTCTGGACGAGGCGAAACAGGAGCTCATGGAAGTGGTGGAGTTTCTGCGCAATCCGCGGAAGTTCGCCAAGATCGGCGGAAAGGTCCCCCGCGGGGTGCTGCTGGTGGGACCTCCGGGAACGGGAAAAACGCTCATGGCCCGGGCCGTGGCCGGCGAGGCAGGGGTGCCCTTCTTTTCCATCTCAGCGTCCCAATTTATTGAAATGTTCGTCGGGGTGGGGGCCAGCCGGGTCAGGGACCTCTTCAACAACGCCAAGAAGAGTGCCCCGAGCATCATCTTCATCGATGAAATGGACGCGGTCGGCCGCTCCCGGGGCACGGGGCTGGGCGGCGGCAGCGACGAACGGGAGCAGACCCTGAATCAGCTGCTCTCCGAACTTGACGGCTTCGACCCCCACGAAGAGGTGGTGGTCATGTCGGCGACCAACCGGCCCGACGTGCTCGATCCGGCCCTGTTGCGGCCGGGGCGTTTCGACCGGCAGGTCGTGGTGGAGCGTCCCGACTGGCGGGCCCGGGAGGAGATTCTCAAGGTCCACACCCGCAAGATTCCCCTGGCGGCGGATGTCGATCTGCGGATCATCGCCAAGGGGACGCCGGGAATGTGCGGCGCAGACCTGGAAAGCCTGGTGAACGAGGGAGCCCTGATCGCTGCCCGGGAGAACCGGGAAGAGGTCACTATGGACCACCTGGAGAAGGCCAAGGACCGCATGCTGATGGGGGCGGAGCGCAAGCTGTTTCTTTCCGAGGAAGAAAAGCGGATCACCGCCATCCACGAGGCCGGCCATACACTGGTGGCCCGCCTGACGCCAGGGGCCGACCCCATCCACAAGGTGACCATCATTCCCCGCGGTCAGGCGTTGGGGGTGACGCAGCAGCTGCCCGAAGACGATCGCTACCACTATCAGCGCGCTTATCTGATGACCCGAATCGCCGTCAGCCTTGGCGGGCGGGCCGCCGAGAAGGCCATCTTCAAAGAGATTTCGACCGGCGCCCAGAGCGATCTGAAGCAGGTGAGCGATCTGGCGGAGAAGATGGTCTGCCAATGGGGAATGAGCGACAAGCTGGGGCCGCTGACCTTCAGCCGGGGCGAAGAGCACCCGTTTCTGGGGCGCAAGCTGGCGACCGACAAGACCTTCAGCGAACAGACCGCCTGGCTCATCGATCAGGAAATCGAAAAGATCATCCGGCAGGGCGAAGCAGGGGCGGACAAAGTCGTGGCGGAAAACCGCGCGGCGCTCGAAAAACTGGCCGAGGCCTTGCTGGAGGCCGAAGTGCTGGAGCAGCCGCGGGTGGATGAGATCCTCGAGAAGGCGGGCGCGAAGTTGGTGAAGTCCAAGAAAAATGCTGCTTCAGGGGACGAGGGAGCTGCTGCCGGATCGTCCGCGGACCCGCAGGGCCGGGGTGAGGGGATGCAGGCGTAATAGAGGAGATTTCTGCGATTTACCTCAACGACAAAAGGCCGGCGCATTTGCGCCGGCCCTTTGTCGTTTCATTTTCCCCGGAGGGGAGTTATTTTTTTTGTTGCAGATTGTAGAAGACCTCTTTGCCTCGGAAAATGGCGACGGTGTCGAGCTCGTCCTCGATGCGCAGCAGCTGGTTGTACTTGCAGATCCGGTCGGTGCGGCACAGGGAGCCGGTTTTGATCTGGCCGGTATTGACCGCGACCGCCAGGTCGGCGATGGTGGTGTCTTCGGTTTCGCCGCTACGGTGGGAAACGACAGCAGGTATAGCCGGCCCGCTTGGCCATCTCCATCGCTTCAAGGGTTTCGGTCAGGGTGCCGATCTGGTTGACCTTGATCAGGATCGAGTTGGCGATCCCCTTGTCGATCCCTTCCTGGAGAATCCTGGTGTTGGTGACGAACAGGTCGTCGCCGACGATCTGGATGCGCTTGCCGAGGCGATCGGTGAGCAGTTTCCAGCCCTCCCAGTCGTTTTCGGCCATGCCGTCCTCAATGGAGATGATGGGGTAGCGGTTCACCAGGTCCTCATAAAAGTCGACCAGTTCCGCAGGGGTCTTCTCGGGCTGGGCCTCATTGGCAAGGGTGTATTTGCCGTCCTTGAAGAGTTCGGAGGAGGCGACGTCGAGAGCGAGAAGTACATCCTCTCCCGCGGTGTAGCCGGCCGCCTTGATCGCCTCCATGATCACCTGCAGCGCCTCTTCGTTGCTCTTGAGGTTGGGGGCGAATCCCCCTTCGTCGCCCACGGAGGTGTTATAGCCCTTGGTTTTCAGAACCTTCTTCAAGGCATGAAAGATCTCCGCCCCCATGCGCAGCGCCTCCTTGAAGGAGTCGGCCCCGGCCGGCATGATCATGAATTCCTGGATGTCGACGTTGTTGTCGGCATGGGCCCCGCCGTTGAGGATGTTCATCATCGGCAGGGGCAACTCCCGGGCATTGGTCCCGCCGATATACTGGTAGAGGGGCAGCCCCGCCTCCTCGGCAGCGGCTTTGGCGCAGGCCATCGAAACCCCCAGCAGGGCGTTGGCCCCCAGCTTGCTCTTGGTCTCGGTGCCGTCGAGTTCGATGAGCTTGGCGTCGATGCCCGCCTGGTCCGAGGCTTCCCAGCCGATCAGCGCCTCGGTGATGACCTCGTTGACGTGATCCACCGCTTTCGAAACGCCCTTGCCAAGGTAGCGGGAGGGGTCGCCGTCCCGCAGTTCCAGTGCTTCGCGCTCGCCCGTGGACGCCCCGCTCGGCACGGCGGCGCGGCCCATGGACCCGCTTTCGATGTAGACTTCGACTTCCACGGTGGGATTCCCGCGGGAATCGAGGATCTCTCTGGCATAGATATCGGTGATTTCGCTCATGACAACCCCCTTCGGTATAAAAAATAAGAACGCTCGGATTTGGATGATCCGGCGTGTTCCCCGTTCTTATAACATAGAAATGGGAAATTGGAATCTTTTTTTGTTTCCTCAGGGGTTTGGGCGGGATGGGGAAATGGGATTGATTTTGCCTGGCGACGGTGATATTGTTCTCCTTTAGATCTCTGCAGAACAAAAGGGATATTTTTTGGACGGAAGCCACATCGAGCGAAGGTTCAGTGCTGATGATCAACATCTGGCGAATCTTCTCTTCGGTCAGCAAAACAAAAACCTGAAACAGATCGAACGGACATTGGGGGTGCGGATCGGCTCAAAGGGAACCGAGCTCCATATCGAGGGCGATCCCATTCAGGTCACCCTTGCCCAGCGTCTGATGGGGGAGCTTTATGCCTTGCTTCAGCAGGGATATCCCCTCTATCCCACCGATATCGACTACGCCGTTCGCATCCTGAGCTCCGATTCGGGGGTCCACCTCAGGGATATTTTTCTGGATACCATTTTCGTTTCAGCCCGCAAAAAAGTGGTCGCCCCCAAGAGTCTGGCCCAGAAGACGTATATCGACGCCATTCGCGCCAACGATCTGGTTTTCGGTATCGGACCGGCCGGAACCGGCAAGACCTATCTCGCCATGGCCATGGCCGTCTCCTTTCTGACCAAAAAAGAGGTCAGCCGTATCGTCCTGGTGCGCCCCGCCGTGGAGGCGGGAGAAAAACTCGGTTTTCTGCCGGGGGATATCGCCGAGAAAGTCAATCCCTACCTGCGTCCCCTGTACGATGCCCTTTTCGACATGATGGATTTCGAAAAGGGGCAGGCGTTGATCGAAAAAGGGGTGGTGGAGGTGGCGCCGCTGGCGTTCATGCGCGGGCGGACCCTGAACGATGCCTTCGTGATTCTCGACGAGGCGCAAAATACCACAGCCGAGCAGATGAAGATGTTTCTCACCCGGCTCGGCTTCGGCAGCCGGGCCGTGGTGACCGGCGACATTACCCAGATCGATCTGCCCACCGGCAGGCTCTCCGGGCTGGTTCAGGCCTCAGAGGTCCTCCAGGGGCTGGAGGGGATCCGGTTCAACTATTTCTCCGACCGGGATGTGGTACGACATCCGATCGTTCAGGTGATCGTGCAGGCCTACGAACGGTCCCGGGGCGGAACGGGTCCGGACACCTCCGCCCGCGATAACGGAAATCGACAGTCATGACCAAAACCGGCCGCAAACAAGAGCCCAGGTCGCACAAGTTCAGACGGTTTTTTGCCGCTTTGTGCGCCCCGATCTCCCTGCAGGAGCGCCATCAGCGCTGCCTGATGATCTTTCTGCTCGCCATGGTTCTGACGGTGATCATCATCCCCAAGGGCGGTTTCGTGCCGGATTATTACTCCCCGGGCGACATCGCTTCGCGGGATGTCAAGGCACCGAAGGACCTGCTGATTCCCGATCAGTCCCTTACCGAAAAAAAACGCAAGGAAGCCGAAGAGGAGGTCCTGCCTCTCTACGATTTCGATCCGCGCACCGGACAGGAGATCGCCGCGCATCTGGTACAGGCGCTGAGTCAGTTGCATGCCGAACCCCAGCAGGGAACCGTTCCGGACACGGCCGAGAAGGATGTGGAGAGCGTTTTGGGGATCAGTCTCTCCGACAAGGAGCTGACCGGTCTTGCCAACATCCCGATCAGCGATGAATTCCTCGATCGCCTGGATGAGGCCGTGGCCCAGGCCTTGTCGGGAAAGGTCGTGGGGAATCTGCAGCTGTTCCAGGCCGACCGTGAGAGCGGCATCGTCGTTCGGAATCTGGTTACCCAGGCCGAGACCCGGGAAACCGACCTGAGCGGCGTGCGCGGACTCGGCCAGGCGCAGGATCAGATCCAGGCGCAGCTCAAGGGCTTCGACCACCTCGATCGCCAGGACAAAAGCGCTCTCTTCGCCGTGATTCAGAAGCTCCTGCGTCCCGATCTGACCTTCAACAAAAAGGAGACCGAGGCGCGCAAGGTTCAGGCCCGCGACGCGGTAAAGCCGGTTCTGTTCCAGGTTAAAAAAGGCGAAATGATCGTCCGGGAGGGCGACCGGGTCACGGCCGAGCAGATCAAAAAACTCATGGCCCTTCGCGACCTGGGGAATGATTCGAGCATTGCGCGCACGGCCGCCGGTATGTTTCTGCTGTTGCTGCTGCTGCTGTTCAGCACCCATCGATTCGCCCGGGTCAATATCCGCAAATACCGTCCCAAGAACCGCGATCTTCTCTTTTTACTGCTGACCTTTCTCGGGCTGTTCATCCTCATCAAGGTGTCGATCTTCGTTTCCACCGCCCTGGAAAGTGCCTTTCCCTATATCGATTCCTCCAGCTACTACTATGCCTTCCCCTTCGCGGTCGGCGCCATGCTGGTGCGGATCGTGGTCAACTCGGAAGTTGCCTTTCTGTTCGCGCTGGTCTCCTCGCTGGTGCTGGGGATGCTCTTCGGCAACAGCCTCTTCATCGCCCTGTTCGCACTGGTGGGAAGCGTCACCGGGGCCCACTGGGTGCGTCAGTGCAAGCAGCGCACGACCCTCTATCACGCCGGCCTGCGCCTGTCCCTGATCAACGTGCTGTTGGTCCTCGCCATCCAATTCGCAGCGGGGCGGGCTCCGGGCATTCAGCTGCTCTACAAAGTCGCTTTCGGCGTGGCCGGAGGCTTTTTCTGCGCCGTCATCGTCACCGGCACGATCCCGCTGATCGAAGCCATCTTCAAGTACACAACCGATATCAAGCTGCTCGAACTGGCCAACATGGATACCTCGGTGCTGCGGGACCTGATGGTCCAGGCGCCGGGCACCTATCATCATTCCATCATTGTCGGCAATCTGGTGGAGGCGGCGGCCGAAGCGATCAACGCCAATCCGTTGCTGGCGAGGGTGGCGGCCTATTATCACGACATCGGCAAAATCCGCAAGCCGCTCTATTTCGTAGAGAATATCGGCGCCTTGGAAAACAGACACGACAAGTTGGCCCCCTCGATGAGCGCCCTGATCCTCATGTCCCACGTCAAGGACGGGGTTGAACTGGCGCGCGAGAGCAAGCTCGGCGATATGTTGGTGGACATCATCCGCCAGCACCACGGCACGGCGCTGATCAAATTCTTTTACGACAAGGCCAAGAACCGCGAAGATCCAGGCGTACAGCAGGTGGACGAGCGGGATTACCGCTATCCGGGACCCAAACCTCAAACCCGTGAGGCGGCCCTGATCATGCTGGCCGATGCGGTGGAGGCGGCCAGCCGCACCCTCACCGAGCCGACGCCGGCGCGGATCAAGGGGATGGTGCAGAAAATCATCAACAACATCTTCATCGACGGTCAGTTGGACGAGTGTGAACTGACCCTCAAGGATCTCCACAATATCGCCAAAAGTTTCAATCGCATCCTGGCGGGGATTTTCCACCATCGCATCGATTACCCTGAACCGGCCTACAAGGAGCGGGAGAAGGAACCGGCCAAAAGGAAAAACATTGAAGATCTGCATCGAGAACCGCCAAAAGAGCCAAAAAATAAAGAAGGTGACCCTCCGAAAGGTGGCACGGAGGATCTTAAGCGCCTTGGGATGTCCTGAGGGAGAGCTTTCGATCCTCGTTGTGGACGATGCCCAGATCCGCACTCTCAACCGGGACTATCTCAAGCGCGACCGGCCGACCAACGTCATCTCTTTTGCCATGCAGGAGGGGGAGGGCGCGGGCATTCAGCCCGATGTGCTCGGCGACGTGGTGATTTCTGCCGATACGGCCTCTCGGGACGCGGAGGAGGCGGGGCTGTCTTTCGAGAGCGAACTCCACTTTCTGCTGTTGCACGGCATCTTGCATCTGCTCGGTTACGACCATGAGCGGGGGTCGCAAGAAGAGGCCCGGCAGATGGAAGCCAAGGAGAGGGAGATCTTCGCCATGGTCCAGAGCGAATTCCCGGCGACGTGAGAATGGACGAGCTGAAACCTTCGGGCTGGCTGGAAAGCGTCAACTGCGCTATCGAGGGCATCCTTTGGGTCGCCAGGTCCCAGCGGCATATGCGCTATCACTTCGTGGCCGCCGTGGCGGTGCTGCTGCTGGCCCTCTATTTTCACATCTCCACCCTCGAATTTATTCTGCTGACCTTCGCCGTCACCCTGGTGCTTTTCGCCGAGATCATCAATACGGCCGTGGAAGTGGTGGTGGATATGGTCTCTCCCCAGTACCACCCCCTTGCCAAACGGGCCAAGGATGTGGCGGCCGGGGCGGTGCTGATGGCCAGTGTCGGCGCCGTGGTCATCGGCTATCTGGCCCTTTCGCGCTATCTGTTTCCGCCGATGGAAAAAAGCCTCAACCTGCTTGGTCGTCCCACCGGAGGAGCGGCGATGGTGGCCGTTCTGGTGGTGACCATCCTGGTGGTGCTGGTCAAAAGCTGGCTGGGGACGGGGACGCCGCTTCACGGCGGGATGCCGAGCGGCCATTCGGCGGTGGCCTTTTCCATCGCCACCTCCCTCGCCTTTTCCCGGGTCGGCCCGGCGATGCTCCTGCTGGCGTTTCTCATGGCGCTCATGGTCAGCCACAGCCGCCTGCTGCTTCGGATTCATACCCTGCGCGAAGTGGTGGCCGGGGCGCTCCTCGGGGTGGGGGTGACCTTCGCCATCTTTCTGGTGATCCCCTGACGGCCGGCAGGCACTTCGGAACGAGACTTCTTCAAGGAGGAGGAGACCCAATCATTGGACGACGACCAACCGAACGGTAAAAATCACAACGGGAAAAACCATAACGGCAAGGCACCCTCCTGGCTGGAAATTATTCGGCGCCTTTTCTTCGGCCGCCCCCGCGTCCTGACGGAAAAGGAACTGCAGGCGATTATCGAAGAGTCGGAGGAAGAGGGGATCATCAACGAAGGCGAAGGGGAGATGCTCCACTCCATCTTCGAATTCGGGGAAACGATCGTGCGGGAGGTCATGGTGCCGCGCACCGACATGGTCTGCTGCGGCACCACCGCTTCCTTCGATGAACTGCTCGAGTCGATCATTGCCTCCGGGCATTCCCGGATCCCCATTTTCGAGGGGACCAACGACCGGATGGTCGGCGTGGTCTACGCCAAAGACCTGCTGAAGTTCTGGGGCCATGCCTCTGCCGAGGTGGATATCGCCAAGGTGATGCGCGATCCCTATTTCGTCCCCGAAACCAAAAACATCGAAGAGCTCCTTCAGGAATTCCGGACCAAGCGGGTTCACATGGCCATCGCCATCGACGAGTACGGCGGCACCTCCGGGCTGATCACCATCGAGGATCTGATCGAAGAGATCGTCGGTGACATTCAGGATGAATACGACCTGGAGGAGGAGTGGCTGCTGGAGGAGCCCGACGGCGCCCTGCTGGTGGACGGACGGCTCAGCATCGAGGAACTGGAGGAGCACTTCGAGGCGACCATTCCCAAGGACCGTTTCGATACCGTCGGCGGCTACCTGTTCAACCTCTTCGGGCACGTGCCGAAAGACGGGGAGGAGGTCCGGGACGGGGATCTCGTCATGACCGTGGTCGAAAGCGACGAGCGCAAGATCCGCAAAGTCCGGGTCCGCCGGGCGGAACCGATCCAGCGGCAGGAGGGCGGAGCCTGAACCCCATGCGGCGCTTTCTGCTGGACAAGACGATCCTGTGGCCTCTCGCCTCGGGGCTGCTCCTCGCCCTTGCCTTTCCCCGGGTGAACCTGGCGAGCCTCGCCTGGGTTGCGCTGGTCCCGCTGTTGCTGGTGATGGACGAGCGCCCCTTTCGCAGCGGCTTTGTCGCCGGCGTCGGCTTCTTCGGGGTGGTGCTCTACTGGCTCAATATTGTCATGATCACCTACGGGAAGATGGATCCCGTCTTTTCCGTGGCGGCCTATCTTCTGCTGGTGGCCTACCTCTCCCTCTTCTTCGGCGCGGCCAGCTGGGCGAGCTGCCGGCTGCGGGAAAAACTGGGGCTCTCCCCCATCCTGACCCTGCCGGTGCTCTGGGTGGCGCTGGAATTTCTGCGCTCCTTTCTGCTGACCGGGTTTCCCTGGGCGCTGCTCGGCTATTCGCAGCAGAACCACCTGCCGCTGATCCAGTCGGCGGATCTGTTCGGAGTCTACGGCCTCAGCTTTCTGCTGGTTCTCGCCAATACTGTGATCGCCGAGAGTGTTCGGGCCCTGCGAAGCGAAACGGCAAAATTCCCCTGGAAGGGTGTCGTCGTTGTCGTTCTGCTGTTCGCCCTGAATCTTGGCTACGGTACCTGGCGGCTCGGCCGGCATCCGGATGCCCGCAGCAAAACGCTGCAGACCGCGCTGATCCAGGGCAATATCAGTCAGGCCCTGAAATGGAATCCCGCCCTTCAGAAAGCCACCGTCGATCGGTATCGCGATCTCTCCGAAGCGGCCGCACGGAAAAAACCCGTTCAACTGATTATCTGGCCCGAGAGTGCCACCCCCTTCTATTTTCAGAACGGCGGCCCGCTGCGGGCGGAGGTGAGAAAGATCCCCAGGCGCACCGGGGCTTATCTGCTCTTCGGCAGCCCCGCCTTCCAGGTCGTCAACCGGGCCTATCACTACCTCAACAGCGCCTTTCTGCTCTCGCCCACGGGGCGGGTGCTCGGACGCAGCGATAAGATCCACCTCGTGCCCTTCGGCGAATACGTCCCCCTGAAGCGGTTTCTGCCCTTTGTCAACAAACTGGTGGTGGGAATCGGCGATTTTTCACCGGGAACGGTCAGTCCCCTGCCTCTGGACGGTCACAAGATCGGCGCGCTGATCTGCTTCGAGGGGATCTTTCCCGATCTGGCCCGGGCGTACGTCAACGAAGGCAGCGACCTGCTGGTGAACATCTCCAACGACGCCTGGTTCGGTCACTCCTCCGCTCCCTACCAGCTGCTCGCCATGACGCGGTTTCGGGCGGTGGAAAACCGCATCTGGCTGGCGCGGGCCGCCAATACCGGGATCTCCGCCCTCATCGCCCCCTCGGGGCGCATCGTCGCCCAATCCCCCATTTTCAAGACCCTCTTCCTCGACGGCACCGTCGGTCTGGGCGCCAAACCGACCCTCTACACCCGTTTCGGCGATGTGCTGCCGAGCCTCTCTCTGGTCATCGGCCTCTTCTGGCTGGTACGGACCCGGCGGCGCTTCGGCAAAGCCGCGGCCAAGGGCTGAAGGCGGTTCCCCCGGACCGTTTCCGGTCGAGCTCATCCCTCCTGAGCACCTCCCCGTTCCTGTTTCGCCGAGGCGAGTCCCTCCTCATCCGGCCTGCGGCCACCTTCTCCCTCAGGGAGAAGGGAATCTCGGTTGCGCTCCTTTTCTTGACGCGGCGCCTTTCGCGGGTAACGTTGTAATGAAAGGAGTCGATGGAAATGGGTAGAGTGTCTTCTCCCGGCGAGCGTCTTCGCGCCGCCCTCGACGAAGAGAAGCCGCTGCAGGTGGTTGGCGCGATCAACGCCTATGCGGCGATCATGGCCGAAGCGGTCGGCTTCCGCGCCCTCTATCTCTCCGGCGCGGGGGTGGCCAACGCCTCCTTCGGCCTGCCGGATCTGGGAATCACCACCCTGAACGACGTTCTCGAGGATGTGCGGCGCATCACGGCCGCCAGCGGACTGCCCCTGCTGGTCGACGCCGACACCGGCTGGGGGAGCGCCTTCATGATCGGCCGCACCGTGCGGGAGTTGATCCGGGCCGGAGCCGGCGGTCTGCATATCGAGGATCAGGTGGCGGCCAAGCGCTGCGGCCACCGGCCGGGAAAGGCCCTGGTCGCAGCCGAAGAGATGACCGACCGGATCAAGGCGGCGCTCGACGCGCGAATCGATGACAACTTCGTTCTCATGGCACGGACCGACGCCTTGGCAGGCGAAGGGCTCGAGGCGGCCATCGAACGGGCTTGCCGCTACCGGGAGGCCGGCGCCGACATGATCTTCCCCGAGGCGCTGACCTCACTTGATCAGTACCGGCGGTTTGCCGAGGCGGTGCAGGTGCCGGTTGTGGCCAACATGACCGAATTCGGCCGAACACCCCTGTTTACCGTGGAAGAGTTGGCGGCGGCCGGGGTTAAGCTGGCTCTGTATCCGCTCTCCGCCTTCCGGGCGATGAGCGCCGCGGCGCTTCGGGTTTTCCGGACGATCCGCGGGGAGGGAACCCAGAAAGATCTCCTCGAGAGCATGCAGAGCCGGGAGGAGCTCTACGAATTTCTCGACTATCTGGCCTTTGAAGCGAAACTCGATCGGCTGTTCGGCCGAGAGGAGGAGCGATGACGACGCAGAAATTTCCGGGGCTGGCAGGGGTGATCGCCGGGGATACGGCGATCAGCACCGTCGGCAAGAAGGGGCTGGGGTTGAATTACCGCGGCTATTCCATCGACGAACTCGCGGAGCACGCCGCCTTCGAGGAGGTGGCCTATCTTCTGCTCTACGGAGCGCTGCCGAACCGGGAGGAACTCGCCGCCTATCGAAAGAAACTGCTCGGCCTGCGCAGGCTGCCGGAGGGGCTCCGCCGGGTCCTCGAACAGCTTCCCGGCAGTGCTCACCCAATGGATGTTCTGCGCACCGGGTGCTCGGCGCTCGGCGCCCTGGAGCCCGAGTCGGCCGATCACGATCAGTACGAGGTCGCCAACCGGCTGATCGCCTCGTTTCCCGGCATGCTAGCCTACTGGTACCACTACGGCAAAAACGGCGATCAGATCGACACCCGGACCGAAGAGGAGAGCCTGGGGGGCCATTTCCTGCGGCTGTTGCACGGCCGGGCGCCGTCCGATCTCCACCGCCGGATGCTGAACGCTTCTCTGATTCTCTACGCCGAGCACGAGTTCAACGCCTCCACCTTCTCCGCCCGGGTCACCGCCTCTACTCTCTCCGATTTTTATTCCGCCGTCACCTCCGCCATCGGCACCCTGCGCGGGCCGCTCCACGGCGGCGCCAACGAGGAGTCGATGAAGCTGATCGCCCGTTTCGGCTCGGCCGAGGAGGCCGAAAAGGCGGTTTTGGGAATGCTCGAGAGGAAGGAGAAGATCATGGGTTTCGGCCACCGCGTCTACCGGGAGTCCGACCCCCGCTCCAAAATCATCAAGGCCTGGTCGAAGAAGCTGGCGGAGGAGGCCTCCAAGATGGTTCTCTTCGAGGTCTCCGAGCGCATCGAGCAGGTCATGCGCCGGGAGAAGGACCTCTTTCCCAACCTCGATTTCTACAGCGCCACGGCCTACCATCTGGGCGGGATCCCGACGCCGCTCTTCACTCCGGTCTTCGTCTTCGCCCGCATCAGCGGCTGGTCGGCCCATATCATCGAACAGCGCGGCGCCAATAAGCTGATTCGCCCGACCGCCGACTACATCGGCCCGCCGCCGCGACCCTTCGTGCCGATCGCGGAGCGGGGCTGAGAGGGGAGGCATTTCGGCATCTGTCTCTGATAAGTGAGGGATCCATGACCGAATCGATGTCCCCAGAAAACATCCGCCCCGAATCGGATCGGGAGCTGACGGAGATCGCCGACTACGTCGCCGGGTACGAGGTCATCAGCGAGGAGGCGCTGGAGACCGCCCGCTACGCCTTGATGGATGCCCTCGGCTGCGCGCTTCTCGCCCTTCGGCATCCGGAGTGTCGCAAGCTGCTCGGACCCGTGGTTCCCGGGACGGTTGTTCCCGAGGGGGTGCCGATTCCCGGGACCCAGTTCGTACTCGATCCGGTCCAGGGAGCCTTCAATATCGGGACCATGGTCCGCTGGCTCGATTTCAACGATACCTGGCTGGCCGCCGAATGGGGGCATCCTTCGGACAACCTTGGTGCGATTCTGGCCACGGCCGATTATGTCGGCCGCAAAAGGATGCGGCAGGGCAAAGAGCCGCCGCGCATGCGCGAGGTCCTGGAGGCCATGATCAAGGCCTATGAAATCCAGGGCGTCCTGGCCCTCGAGAACGCCTTCAACCGTGTCGGACTCGACCATGTGGTGCTGGTCAAGGTCGCCTCCGCCGCCGTGGCCGCCCATCTTCTCGGCGGAACCCGCGACGAGATCGCCGCCGCCCTTTCCCAGGCATGGATCGACGGACACAGCCTGCGGATTTACCGCCATGCGCCCAACGCCGGGTCGCGAAAATCCTGGGCGGCAGGCGATGCCACCGCTCGCGGCGCCCATCTTGCCCTTCTCACGATGAAGGGGGAGATGGGCTATCCCGGGGCGCTGAGCGCAGGCACCTGGGGGTTTTACGACGTGCTCTTCGGCGGACGGAAATTTAGGTTCCAGCGCCCCTACGGCACTTACGTGATGGAGAACATTCTGTTCAAGGTGGCCTTTCCCGCCGAGTTTCACGCCCAGACTGCGGTGGAGGCGGCCTTGCAACTGTATCCGCAGGTGCGGGAGCGGCTCGAGGAGATCCGGGAAATCACCCTGACCACCCAGGAGTCCGCGCTGAGGATCATCAGCAAGACCGGTCCCCTGCACAATCCGGCCGACCGGGACCACTGCCTGCAGTACATGGTCGCTGTGGCCCTGGTCTTCGGCGAGCTCACCGCTGAGCACTACGGGGAGGAGGTCGCCGCCGATCCGCGGATCGATAGTCTGCGGCAGAAAATGACGGCGGTCGAGGACCCCCGCTACAGCCGGGAGTACCTCGACCCGGACAAGCGCTCGATCGCCAACGCCGTGCAGGTTCATTTCCGCGACGGCTCGGCCACCGAAAAGGTCGAGGTGGACTATCCCCTGGGGCACCTCCGTCGCCGCGCCGAGGGGCTTCCGAAGGTGATCGAAAAGTTCGAGCGAAACATCGCCTCGCGGTTTCCTGCCCGCCGGGTTGAAGCTCTCCTGGCCCTTTGCCTTGACCGCGAGCGCTTCGAGGCCACGGCCCTCCACGAGTTCATGGCGCTGCTGGTTTTCTGATCTTTTCCCCCTTCGCAGACCACAGCCTCTGCCGAACCCTGCAAAACGCCTTGCCCTCTCTCTGCCGACCCGCTATAATCCACTGCTTGATTCATTAATCATCGGAGAAGAGGAGGAACGGCATGTTCCGTGAAGAAAAAGAAATTCTTGAGGCGCTGCAAGCCAAGCTCGAAGAGCTGAGGGGGTATCTTTGACATCCCCGGCAAAAAAGAGCGGGTCGCCGAACTGGAAGCGGAAATAGCCCGTCCCGAGTTCTGGGATCAGGGCGAGCAGGCCCAGGAGCTGCTCAAGGAGCGGACCGGGCTGCAAAAGACGGTGGAGGCCTGGGAGGAATCCTTCCAGGAGCTGGAAGATCTGCTGGTGCTGGTGGAACTGGGTGAGGAAGGGGAGGATGAAGAAACCCTGGCGGAAATCCGCGGCCTGATTCCGGATCTGGAAAAGAAGGTGGGCAAGATGGAATTTGCCCGCATGCTTTCGGGTGAACACGACGCCCGTAACGCCATCGTCAGCATCAACGCCGGCGCCGGCGGCACCGAAGCCCAGGACTGGGCCGAAATGCTGCTGCGCATGTATCTGCGCTTCTGTGAGCGCAAAGGGTTTAAGACCGAGATCACCGACTACCAGCCCGGAGAGGTCGCCGGGGTCAAGGGGGTCACCTTTTTCGCCGAAGGCGACTTTGCCTACGGTTATCTGCGGGCCGAAATAGGGATTCACCGCCTGGTTCGCATCTCGCCCTTCGATTCCAGCGCACGGCGCCACACCTCCTTCTGCTCGGTGTTCGTCTTCCCCGAGCTGCCCGACGATATCGAGGTGGAGATCAACGATAAGGATCTGAAAGTCGACACCTACCGCGCGAGCGGGGCGGGGGGCCAGCACGTCAATAAGACCGATTCGGCCATCCGCATCACCCACATCCCCACGGGGATCGTCGTTTCCTGCCAGAATGAGCGCTCCCAGCATAAAAACCGCGCCTTCGCCATGAAGCAGCTCAAGGCCCGGCTGTACGAGATGGAGGTGCAGAAAAAGGAGGCCGAGGCTTCGGATATCGCCGGCGACAAGAAGGAGATCGGCTGGGGAAGCCAGATCCGCTCCTACGTGCTGCATCCTTACCGCCTGGTCAAGGACCACCGCACCGGCTTCGAAGTGGGGAACACCGATGCCGTTCTGGACGGGGACCTGGAGGGATTCGTCGAAGCGTATCTTCTCGGCGGAAAATAAGTCGCCGCCGGTTTGCGACCGAGGAAGAAGGTGCGGCCGCAGCCCCTCGGCCTCCGCTTCAGCGGGACCCGCGGGTCCCGGCTGAAGGGCCTGGCCCGTCTTGACATCCCCGTGCGATTTTTATAGGCTACGGCCTGCTTTTTTCATCCCTTAGGAGACCTTTTTTTATGCGCGTCGTCGCTGTCATTCCCGCCCGTTTTGCCTCGACCCGGTTTCCCGGAAAGCCTCTGGCAGAGCTGAACGGCAAACCCATGATCCAATGGGTATACGAGCGAACCACCCAGGCGAGCAGTGTCGACCGGGTTATCGTGGCCACCGAGGATGAGCGCATCGCCCGGGCGGTGCAGGATTTCGGCGGGGATGTGCAGATGACCCGCGCGGATCATCCGACAGGGACCGACCGGCTCGCCGAAGTGGCCTCCCGGGTCGACGCCGATCTGGTGGTCAACGTTCAGGGGGATGAGCCGCTGATCTCGCCGCGCATGATCGATCAGGCGGTGACGCCGCTGAAGCGCAATCCGAGCCTGGTGATGGGCACCTTGAAAAGCCCCATTAGCGCTGTCGAGGATTACCTGAACCCCAACGTGGTCAAAGTGGTGACGGACCGGCAGGGGTTCGCTCTGTACTTCTCCCGTGCCCCCATCCCGCATCCGCGGGATCTGGCTGCCGACCTCAAGGAGCATCTGGCCGAGGTGCAGGCGTTCAAGCACGTCGGGCTGTACGTCTATCGGAAGGATTTCCTGTTGACCTATGCCAAGCTGTCGGCGACCCCCCTGGAGAACCTGGAAAAACTGGAGCAGCTGCGAGCTCTGGAGCACGGCTTCAAAATCAAAGTGGTGGAAACGACCTTCACATCCCAGGGGGTCGATACGCCGGAGGATCTGGGGCGGGTCAGGGCGCTGTTGACGGGAAGTTGAAAAAGCCCCTCCGGGGGCCCCCAATCGCCGGGTGCATCGAGGGGAGGCGAAGAGTTGAACTTTAGGGTTTCCTTCCGGCGGGCTTCGGTGTAAAATCCTACCTTTGATTTCTGCGAAAAAGCAATTACTTAAGGCACTTGTTCTGCAAGAAGGAGTCTGCATGAAAACCAAGTTTCTGTTTATCACCGGCGGGGTTGTCTCCTCTTTGGGCAAGGGCCTGGCGGCGGCGTCCATCGGCGCTCTCATGGAGGCACGCGGTCTGCGGGTTTCCATGCAGAAGATGGACCCTTATATCAACGTCGATCCGGGGACGATGAGCCCCTTTCAGCACGGCGAGGTCTTCGTGACCGACGACGGGGCGGAAACCGACCTCGATCTGGGGCATTATGAGCGCTATACCTCGGCGCGGCTTACCCGTAAATCGAATTTCACCACCGGCCAGGTGTACGACTCGGTGATCCGCAAGGAGCGGCGGGGCGACTATCTGGGCGGCACGGTGCAGGTCATCCCCCACATCACCAACGAAATAAAAGCTAAGATCCTGGAGAACGCCAAGGGGGTCGACATCGCCATCGTCGAAGTCGGCGGGACGGTGGGGGATATCGAATCCCTCCCCTTTCTCGAGGCGATCCGTCAGTTCCGCACCGATCGCGGCCATGAAAACGTTCTCTATATCCACCTCACCCTGGTTCCCTATATCGCCACCGCCGGCGAGTTGAAGACCAAGCCGACCCAGCACTGCGTCAAGGAATTGCGGGAGATCGGCATCCAGCCGGACATTCTGCTCTGTCGCTGCGACCGGGAGATCCCCCGGGACATGAAGGCCAAGATCGCTCTCTTCTGCAACGTGCGGGAAGAGGCGGTGGTCACCGCCCGGGACGTGCAGTCGATCTACGAGGTGCCGTCGGCCTTTCACGAGCAGGGGCTGGATGAGCGGATCATCGAGTTTTCCAATATCTGGACCAAGGAGCCCGACCTCTCGGCGTGGGAGCGGATTGTCAAGCGGGTGAAGCAGCCCGAATCGGAGACCACCATCGCCATCGTCGGCAAGTACGTGGAGCTGACGGAGAGTTACAAATCCCTCTCGGAGGCGCTGATCCACGGCGGCATCGCCAACAATTGCCGGGTCCTCCTCAACTACGTCGATTCCGAGGCCCTCGAGCGGCACGGTATCGGCGATACCTTCGCCGGGGTCGACGGCATCCTGGTGCCCGGCGGGTTCGGCGAGCGGGGCAGCGAAGGGAAGATCGCGGCGATCCGCTACGCTCGGGAGAACAAGGTGCCCTTTTTCGGCATCTGTCTGGGAATGCAGATGGCGGTGGTGGAGTTCGCCCGCAACATCTGCGGGATCGAGGACGCCTTCTCGGCCGAGTTTCGCGAGGACGCCAAGAACCCGGTGATCCACATCATGGAGGACCAGAAAAGCGTAAAGGGCAAGGGTGGGACCATGCGGCTCGGGGCCTATCCCTGCACCCTGGAGGAGAATACCCTGGCCCGTCGGATTTACGGCCAGCCGCGGATCACCGAGCGCCATCGCCACCGCTACGAGTTCAACAACGCCTACCGCGCCCCCCTGCAGAAGGCGGGGCTGACCCTCTCCGGGATCTATCCCGAAGGGGATCTGGTGGAGATCGTCGAGCTGGCGGATCATCCGTGGTTTCTCGGGTGCCAGTTCCATCCCGAATTCCGCTCCCGGCCGATGGATCCCCATCCCCTCTTCGAATCCTTCGTCGGCGCCTGCCTGAAGCAGGGCGGGGAGAAGTAACATGGGACGCGAGATCGTCGTCGGCGACGTGATTTTCGGCGGCAACCGGCCCCTGGTATTGATCGCCGGTCCCTGCGTCATCGAGGAAGAGGCGCTGACCCTGCGCATCGCCGAATTTCTCAAGCGCCTCACCGAGGAGCTGGGCATCGGCCTGGTGTTCAAGGCCTCCTACGACAAGGCGAACCGGACCTCCATCACCTCCTATCGCGGGGTCCGGGGATGGCCGAAGGGCTGCGGATTCTCGGCAGGGTCAAGGCCGAATTCGGCCTGCCGGTGGTCTCCGACGTGCACGATATCTCTCAGGTGGCCCCGGCCGCCGAGGTTCTCGACATCCTGCAGATTCCCGCCTTTCTTTGCCGGCAGACCGACCTGCTGGTCGCGGCGGCCGAGACGGGAAAGGTCGGTCAATGTCAAGAAGGGGCAGTTTCTCGCCCCCTGGGACATGGGAAATGCGGTCGGCAAGCTCGAGGCCGCCGGCAACCGGCAGATCCTGCTCACCGAGCGCGGCGCCTCCTTCGGCTACAACAACCTGGTGGTCGATATGCGCTCCCTGGTGATCATGCGCGAGACGGGCTGCCCGGTGATTTTCGACGCCACCCATGCGGTGCAGCTTCCCGGCGGTGCCGGCACCGCTTCGGCGGGCCAGCGCCAGTACGTCGGCGCCCTTTCCCGGGCGGCGGCGGCAGTCGGCATCGACGGCCTCTTCTGGGAGGTTCACGAGGACCCGGAACGGGCTCTGTGCGACGGGCCCAACTCCCTCTTTCTGCGGGATCTGAAGGGGATGCTGAACGAGGTGCTGGCGATCGACGCGATGGCGAAAGGCAGTGAAAAGTAACACGGGGCGTGTGACGAGCGGCGGGCTGACAGGATCGGATCGGCCTTGGCCTGGAGATAGGAATTGATGATTGAAATCGCGAAACGGGTACTGCGGATCGAGGCCGAGGCGGTGCTGGCCCTGGCCGACCGCATCGACGGGCAATTCGAGCAGGCGGTGGCGATGGTCCTCGCCTGTCGGGGGCGGGTGGTGATCACCGGCATGGGCAAATCGGGGCTGATCTGCCAGAAGATTGCCGCCACCATGGCCTCGACCGGTACCCCGGCCCTCTTTCTGCATCCGGCCGAGGGGATCCACGGCGACCTGGGGATGCTGATGAAGGGGGACGTGGTGATCGCCGTCTCCAACTCCGGCGAAACCGAGGAGATCACCCGGATTCTGCCGGTGATCAAACGGATGGGACTGCCGCTGATCGCCATGAGCCGGCAAGCCGAAGAGCACCCTGGCCCGGGCCGGAGATGTCTTTCTCGATATCTCGGTCGCCGAGGAGGCCTGCCCTCTGGGGCTGGCTCCCACCGCCAGCACTACCGCGACTCTGGCGATGGGCGATGCCCTGGCGGTCGCCCTGCTGTTGCAGCGCGGGTTTAAAGAGGAGGATTTCGCCCTGTTCCATCCCGGCGGTGCCCTCGGCAAGCGGCTGCTGCTGCGGGTGGAGGATCTGATGCATGCGGGGGAGGAGATTCCGATGGTGGGGCAAACCCTGCCCCTGAAGGAGGCCCTCTTCGAAATCACCAGCAAGAAACTCGGCGTGACCGGCGTGGTTGACGATCAGCAGCAACTGATCGGCGTTTTTACCGACGGCGATCTGCGCCGGGCCATTGCGGGAGGATTCGACGTTCTCGATCGCCCGATCCGTGAACTCATGAACCGCACCCCCAAACGGATTCTGCGCTGCCACCTTGCGGCCAAGGCCCTGCAGAAAATGGAACAACACGTCATCACCTCCCTTTTCGTGTTCGATTCCGACCAGAGTTCGGTGCCTGTGGGAATCCTCCATATGCATGATCTGCTGAAGGCCGGGGTGGTGTGATGAGGGAGCGTTTGGCAAAGATCCGACTGCTGCTGCTCGATGTGGACGGGGTGTTGACGGACGGGCGCATCCTGTTCGACAATAACGGGGTGGAAACCAAGGCCTTCGACGTTCGCGACGGTCACGGGCTCAAGCTGCTGCAGCGGGCCGGTTTCCGTCTCGGCATCATTACCGGCCGCCAGTCCCGGGTGGTGGAGGTGCGCGCCCGGGAGCTCGGCATCGACATTCTGGTCCAGGGGGTCAAGGACAAAATGGTCCCGTACCGGGAGATGTTGGCGTCTCTGGGGTTGAAAGACGAAGAGGTGGCCTACGTGGGGGATGATCTGGTCGATCTGCCCATCCTGCGGCGGGTCGGGTTCGCGGCCACGGTGGCGGATGGTTATGAGGAGATCAAGCCTTTGGTGCACTTCGTCACCACCCGCCCCGGGGGGCGGGGAGCCGTGCGCGAGGTGTGCGACCTGCTCTTGAAGGCGACCGGTCGATGGGAAGAGGTCACCGCCAGGTATTTCGCCTGAGGCACCTTCAATTCTCGTGCCAACCGCGACAGAATCGCCTTTACACCCTCTGGACGCGATGCTATACTGGCGGCGTTTATGAAGAAAAACTTGAATGTCCGAAATCTTCTGGCCCTTGCCATTCTTTTCCTGGCCGGTAGCCTGGCGGTAACCGTGGTGCGAAATTTTCGTGGGCCCGCTCCCGAGAAGGTCTTGGAATCCACCCCCCGCAACGTCGATCTCGCCCTGAAAAAAATTCATTACACCGAAACCCGCGACGGCGTTCGACGCTGGACCCTGGTGGCCGACTCGGCGGCCCACGATATGGAAGACGGCATCGCCCATATCAAAAATATCCGCATGACGTTTTACGATGCCGGAGGGGTGGGAGCGGTGACTCTCACCGCCCGCCGCGGAGAGCTGAAACCCGACGCCCATGAGATGGAAGCCCGCGGCAACGTGGTCGTCAAAAGCGCCCGAGGCTATACCATGTATACCGACCGTTTGCAGTACCGGGAGAATGATCGAATGATCCGCACGGCGGAACCGGTCCGGCTGGTTTCGAAGACGATGGACGTACGGGGCAAGGGGATGCGTTTCAACGTTCAGGATCAGAGCGTTCGGCTCCTTTCCGATGTCCGGGGGCAGGTGAAAGGCAAGGATAAGGGGTAAGAAGAAGGATGATGCGCAGCGCAGCCCTGGCTTTTTTGATATTGCTGGTAACAACGGTCTCCGTTTGGGGGGCCGGGACGGGCCAGTCGACCCAATTCGACCCCAATCAACCGATCCGGATTACTTCCGATCGGCTCAGCGCCGATAACACGGCCCGACAGATGACCTTTCTCGGTCATGTGGTTGCCCGCCAGGGCGATGTCACCATCTACGCCGATGACCTGACGGTTTTCTATCAACAGGGGAGCCGGGAGGTCGAACGGGTTGAGGCCGAAGGGGATGTCCGCGTCGTGCAGAACAACCGGGTGGCTACGGGGCAAAAAGGGATCTACTACCGGCAGCAAGGACGGATCGTCCTCACCGGTTCCCCGGCGATGCACCAGGGGGAGAACAGCATCAAGGGCGATGCCATCACGGTCTTTCTCAACGAGGAAAAAAGTATCGTCACGGGGGACGAAAACACCCGGGTCAATGCGGTCTTCCAGCCGAAAAAGGGGACGCCGTGAGCCGCAAACTTCTTGCCCGTGGTCTCTGCAAGGCCTATAAAGGGCGTGAGGTGGTCCGCGGGGTGGATCTGGAGGTGGCCTCCGGGGAAGTAATCGGCCTGCTCGGTCCCAACGGTGCGGGGAAGACGACCTCCTTCTACATGGTGGTGGGATTGGTCCGGCCGGACCGCGGCGAAGTCCATCTGGATGAGATGGAACTGACCGGGCTGCCGATGTACCGCCGGGCCCGGGCGGGGATCTCCTATCTCCCCCAGGAACCGTCGGTGTTTCGCAAACTGACGGTGGAGGAGAATCTGCTGGCGATTCTGGAGACTCTCGATATGCGGGCCGCCAAGCGGCGCAAGCGCAAGGATCAGCTGCTTGAGGATCTGCGCCTGACCCATGTGGCGAAATCCTACGGATACGCTCTTTCCGGAGGCGAGCGTCGGCGGGTCGAGATCGCCCGGACCCTGGTGATCGACCCGGCATTCATCCTTCTGGACGAGCCCTTTGCCGGCATCGACCCGATCGCCGTCGTCGATATTCAGAACACCATCTCCCAACTGAAAGAGCGGGGCATCGGCGTGCTGATATCGGACCACAACGTCCGGGAGACCCTGGGGGTATGCGACAAGGCGTACATCCTGAACCAGGGGGAAATTCTCGAATACGGCGAACCGGCTCAGATTGCCGCCAGCCCTCAGGCGCGGGCGATTTATCTGGGAGAGAAGTTCCGGCTTTGAGGGTGCGCGAAAGGCAGGAGAGCCGCACGGAGGAATGCCGCTCAATCCGTGGGCTTTACGCTCCGCCGGTGGTGCTGCGGCAGGACTTTTCAGTGACAGCTGTTGCTGTGAATGTGAAAATGCACCTGAGCGCGAATATGAATAAATGAGACGTGGGGCGTCGTCCCCGGGAGACCCATGGCTTTAGAAATCCGTCAACAACTTAAACTGAGTCAGCAGCTGGTCATGACCCCCCAGCTGCAGCAGGCGATCAAGCTGCTCCAACTCTCGCGGATGGAGCTGGTCGATATGGTTCGCCAGGAGCTGGAGGAAAACCCGATCCTCGAAGAGGGCCTCGATGTCGTCGAGGAAAAAGAGGCCCAGGAGGAGACTTCCGAAGCCCCGAGCGGCGAGGGCGAGGCCTCCGAGGAGATCCAGGAGGTCCGAGGCGAGACCGAAGGCCTCGGCGAGATCGACTGGCAGACCTACCTCGAGGGGTATAACCTGGGCGGTGCCGGAGCCGATTCCTATCAGGCTGAGGACGAGCGCCCTTCCTACGAGAATCTGCTGACCAAGAAAAGCACGCTGACCGACCATCTCATGTGGCAGTTGAGCCTGTCGCGGCTGGCGGGGGATGAACGGCGGATCGCGGCGGAGATCGTCGGGAATCTCGACGAAGACGGCTATCTGGTCGCCACTCTCGATGAGATCGCTTCGGCGACCGGGACCGGGTTGGCAACGGTGGAAAAGGTCCTGGAATTTGTCCAGGAATTCGACCCCGTGGGGGTTGCCTCCCGCAACCTGCAGGAATGCCTTCTCAAACAGGTGCGGCAGTTGGGAATGGCCGGGTCGTTGGTCGAGGCGATTTTGCGGGACCACCTGGGGGAACTGGAAAACCGCAAGTATCCGGTCATCGCCAAGATGCTCGAGGTTACCCTCGAAGAAGTTCTGGGGGCGGCGAAAATCATCTCCAACCTGGACCCCCGTCCCGGTCGTCCCTTCGGCCAGGATGAGGTCCACTACATCACCCCGGACATTTTCGTCTACAAGATTGGTGACGAGTACGTGGTCGTCCTGAATGACGAAGGGCTGCCGAACCTGCGGATCAATTCCTTTTACCGCAATGCCCTTGCCGGCGCGGCGGAAATCGACGCGAAGGCCGGAGAATACATCCAGGAAAAGATGCGCGGCGCCATGTGGCTGATCAAAAGCATCCACCAGCGACAGCGGACGATCTACAAGGTCACCAAGAGTATCGTTAAATTCCAGCGGGAATTCTTCGACGGGGGGATCGAGCATCTCAAGCCGCTGGTGCTCAGGGATGTGGCCGAGGATATCGAGATGCATGAATCGACCATCAGCCGGGTGACGACCAACAAGTACGTCCAGACACCCCAGGGGCTCTTTGAGCTGAAGTATTTCTTCAACAGCGGTATCAGCACGATGCAGGGCGAAACCATCGCTTCCGAAAGCGTCAAGAGCAGGATCAAGGAAATTGTCGCGGGAGAAAACCCCAAAAAGCCGTATTCCGACCAGAAAATGGTGGAAATCCTGCGACAGCACGGTATCGACATCGCCCGGAGAACTGTTACCAAATACCGGGAAATGCTCGGTATCGGCTCGTCGACCGACCGTAAACGGCTATTTTAAGCGGGAAGATCTCTGGCAAACGCGGCAGGGGTCGTTATAATTTAATCAAACACGGTCGCCCTGTGGGGACTTTTAGCTCAGGAGGTTGCAGAATATGCAAATTGCCGTCACGTTCCGCCATATGGAAGCCAGCGATCCCATTCGGGCTTATGTGGAAGAAAAGTTAGCCCGGGTCAAGAAGTACATTGAAGAGCCGATCGATGCGCAGGCGGTGCTCTCGGTGGCCAAAAAAATCCGCCACAGTGCGGAGGTGACCATCGTCGCCAAAGGCATTACCATCAAAGGCTCGGAAGAGACCAATGATATGTACGCCGCTATCGACAACGTGGTGGCCAAGATCGAACGCCAGCTCAAACGGTACAAGGAGAAAATTAAGGAACACAAGCCCTTGACCGGGCGTGAGCGTCAGATACAGAAATCGGTCGTGGCTGCCGAAAGCTTCGAGGAGGCGGGGGGCGAACCGGTTATCATTCAAAGCCGCAGCTTCCCGATCAAGCCGATGTCGGTGGAGGAGGCCGTGATGCAGATGGATCTGCTGCACAAGGAATTTCTCGTCTTTACCGATGCCGCTTCGGAAGAGATCAATGTGGTCTATCGCCGTCGGGATGGAAACTACGGCCTGATCGTACCTCAGGGTCGATAGGGTTTTGTCCGACGCAAAAGGCGGGATGGAAGGGGGCCCTCCTTCCTTTTGCCGGACGGGAAGGGATAGAAGATTAAGGACATGAAGATCATCGATCTGCTGAATCCCGCCGCAGTTGCCGCGGACCTCAAGGCCACCGCAAAGAATGAGGTGCTCGCTGAGTTGACCGACGCCATTGTCAAGGTTGAGGAGAAACTCGACCGCGAAGAAGTCATCAAAGTCCTCCTGGAGCGGGAACGCCTGGGAAGCACGGGGATAGGCGACGGGGTGGCGATTCCCCATGGCAAGTTGAAGAATGCGAAGGATCTGTTGATTTCCTTCGGCCGCAGTCGTGACGGCGTCGATTTCGACTCGATGGACGGCAAGCCCGCCCATCTCTTTTTTCTCCTGGTCGCGCCGGAAGAATCGGTCGGCGTGCATTTGAAAACCCTCGCCCGCATATCCAAGTTGCTTAAAAACCCCAATGTCAGACGGCTGCTGCTGGAGGCGGCCGGCAGTCAGGAATTGTACGACATCATCGCTCGCGAAGAAGAAAAGCTCTGAGGGACGAGTGACCCCCCATCTCCCTGGTACGGACAGTCGCCGTTTGGGAGGCAGCAGCGGGGTATCGGGTTTCGCGCCCCTGTCGGGTTTCGGAACCCGGTATCCGAGACCTGCTGAGCTTGCCGGAAAAGGTATCGTTCTGAAAACAAGACCGCTTGTTCGCTAATCCCCTTGAACTGCCAGGAACCCATGACCGGAATCAGCATCCAAGAGCTGTTGGGCGAAAAGGAAGCCGGGCTCGATCTTGAGCTTCTGGCCGGCGAGCGCGGTCTGGACCATCGTATTGAGATGCCCCGCATTCAAAAGCCCGGCCTGGCCCTGGCAGGTTACACGACAAATCTGCATCCAGATCGCATACAGGTCCTCGGCTCTACCGAACTGACCTATCTTTACTCGCTTTCTTCCGAAAAGGCCGAGGCGAATCTGCGCCAGGTGTGTTCGCTCGATATTTCCTGCTTTATCATCACCAAAGGGCAAGATCCCCCCGACCTGCTGATCCGCGAGGCCGAAACTCACGACATTCCCCTGCTTCGCACTCACCATCAGAGCTCGACCTTCATCTCGCTCATCACCAAGTTTCTGGAGGAGCGCCTTCTGCCCTCGACAACCGTCCACGGGGTTCTGGTTGACGTGCTCGGGGTGGGTGTTCTGTTATTCGGCAAGAGCGGGATCGGCAAGAGCGAATGCGCTCTCGACCTGGTCATCCGGGGTCATCGGTTGGTGGCTGACGATGTGGTGCGGGTGCGGATGAAACTGCCCTCGGTGCTCTTCGGAGAAGGGATGGATCTGCTCCACTACCACATGGAAATTCGCGGCCTGGGGATCATCAACATTAAGCATCTTTTCGGCGTGGCCGCTATTCGCGAGCGCAAGAAGATCGACATGGCCATCGAGCTGGTTGACTGGCAGGAGGAGAAAGAATACGACCGGTTGGGGGTGGAGGAGCGGAAGTTCGCTCTCCTCGGCCTGGAAATTCCGCTTCTCAGAATTCCCGTTCGTCCCGGCCGCAACATCACCACCATCGTCGAAGTCGCGGCTCGCAATCAATTGCTCAAGGAAATGGGCTACCACAGCGCCCAGGAGTTTCAGGATCGGCTCGAGCAGCGCATGGCCGAGATGGCCCGGCTGCATTCCCACGCGATCATCGGGGACAATCTCGAATGAGCGGCCGGCGATTGATCATCCTGACCGGGCTTTCCGGCTCGGGAAAGAGTACCGCCGCCCGGGCCCTCGAAGACGAAGGGTTTTTCGTCGTCGACAACCTGCCCCTCATGCTGCTGCCCCGTTTTCTGCAGTTGACGAAAAAGGACGAGGGGGACAATTTTCACGTCGCCATCGTCACCGACGTTCGCAACCGGAATTTCCGCGATGAATTCGAAACAACCCTCGACGCGGTCGCCGCCTACGGGTACTCGCCGGAAATCTTCTTTCTCGATGCCACCGATGAAGTCCTGATCCGGCGCTACTCCGAAACCCGCCGGCGGCATCCGCTGGCCCAGCAGGAAGGAGTCGAGGAGGGCATCCGGCGCGAGCGGCTTCTTTTGGCGGGGCTGCGGGAGCGGGCGACGGTCCTCATCGATTCCTCGGCCCTGACCCCCCATCAACTGCGGGCTCAGGTGCTGCAGATCGCCCGAGGTGAGGATGGAGGGGTCCCCATGGTCGTCCAGCTGCAATCCTTCGGCTTTCGGCACGGCATCCCGCCGACCTCCGATCTGGTTATGGATGTGCGTTTTCTGACCAATCCTCACTTTATCCCCGAATTGCAACCGTTGACCGGCCTCGACGCGCCGGTCCGTGATTTCGTCCTCGGCCAGCAGATGTGCCGCGAGTTTTTACAGCACTTCGGCAATCTGGTGCGGTTCCTGCTGCCCCACTACCAGAAAGAGGGGAAGAGTTACCTGACGGTATCCATCGGTTGTACCGGCGGCCGGCACCGCAGCGTCGCCGTGGTCGAAGCGTTGCGCCCCTTTGTCAACGAAGGCCATATCACCCTGGAAATTACCCACCGGGATATCGCCAAGAGGTAGATCATGATCGGACTGGTTGTCGTGACCCACTCCAGGCTGGCGGAGGAGTTTCTCAGCGCCTCCGAAATGATCCTCGGCCCCTTGAAAAATGCGCGGCCGGTCTGTATCGACAAAGCGGACAGCGTCGAGCAAATCCGGCGGGGGATTGTCGCGGCCATGCAGGCGGTCGATCCCGAGGGGCAGGGGGTGGTCATCATGACCGATCTGTTCGGCGGCACCCCCGCCAATATCAGTATCTCGTTCCTTGATCCCGGGCGGGTCGAAGTGGTGACGGGAGTCAACCTGCCCATGGTTCTGAAATTTTTCAATTATCAGAAAGGATTGCCCCTGGCGGAACTGAGCGCCATGCTGAAAACCTACGGTCAGCAGAGCATCTCTCTTGCCAGCGACTTTCTGCCCCATTGAGACGAAACCCTTGGCCGCGGAAACCCCATGAGCATCATTCTGGCTCGAATCGATAATCGCCTCATTCACGGACAGGTCCTGGAAGCGTGGGTCCCCCACGTCCACGCCGACTGCATCGCGGTCGCCAACGATCGGGTGGCGGAGATCGCCTTGCAACGGGTGCTCATGGAGGCCGCCGTGCCCCGGGGGATCCGTGTGGTGATCGGAACCGTCGAGGAAATCTCGGCGGTTCTCGGTTCCGGGGCACTGGCGAGCCATCGGGTGCTGCTGCTCTTCGCTACCGCGAAGGATGCCCTGAAGGCTCATCGCTACGGCGTCGACTTTGCAGAGCTTAACCTTGGGAACATGCATGGCGGCGAGGAACGGAGGCGGCTTTCCTGTACCATTTCGCTTGATCCGGAGGATGTTCGCGACCTGGTTGCGCTGGAACGCGAAGGGGTCAGGATCGTGGCCCAGTGCGTTCCCTCCGACCGGGAGCAGACCTGGAGAAAACTGATCGCCAATCCGGGGGATTAGCATGCCCGTTTCGGATTTCCTGATGGCCGGCGGTGTTGCCGTTCTAGCCGGACTCGATCGCACCGCGGCCTTTCAGTTCATGATTTCCCGCCCCATCGTCGCCGCGCCCGTGACCGGATGGCTGCTCGGCGCGCCGCTGGTCGGACTGCAGGTGGGGATCCTGGTGGAGCTTCTCTGGCTGGGGCGGCTTCCGGTCGGTGCCGCCATCCCGCCGGACGACACCCAGGTGGCCGTGGGCAGCACCTTTCTGGCCATCACCCTGGGGCCGCTGTTGGGGATGCCCGGGCCGTCGTTGACCGTTCTTTGCACCCTTGTCGCCATGCCGCTGGGAATGATCGGGCAACTCTTCGACCGACTCGCCCGCCATTGGAACGGCAAGCTTCTGACCAGGACCGCCGATTTACTGGCGCAAGGGACTCGGGAAAAGGTCGAGCGCAAGCACCTATGGGGGCTGATGCATTTCGCCATCGCCTCGCTGGCCACCTTCGTGGTGATCGCGGGGGCAGGATCCCTGCTGCTTCATTTCCTTGCCCCATGGGTCGTGGCACCGGTGACCGAATCGGCCGGCCGGTTGCGCCTTTTGTTCCCCCTGGTGGGGGCCGCGGTCCTTCTCGGTACCATGAACGTCCGTCGGGTCGTCCCTCTCTTCGGGATTTCTTTTACGGCCGCACTCTTGTTGTTTTGGATCTTTTGAAATGGCACCGAACGGGCACCAGGCTGTCGCCGATCATGCTGGCCAGGGTTTTCTGCAGATCCTTCTTCCTGCAGGCCAGCTGGAATTTCGAGGGTTTGCAGAGCCTGGGCGTGCTTTACGCACTGGCGCCGGCCCTGCGCAGGCTCTATCGGGATCGGGCCGAAGATCTCGCTTCGGCGTATCAGCGGCATCTGCAGTATTTCAACACCCATCCCTATATGGCGTCGCCGATATTAGGCGTCATGCTGGAGCTGGAGGAAGAGCGAAGCGAAGGCTGCGGCGGGAATCTCGGAGTCCAGGAATTCCGGGGAATGGTCACGGGCCCCTATGCGGCCATGGGAGACGCCTTTTTCTGGGGAGGGATTCGTCCTCTGGCCGCCGTCGCCGCCCTTCTCTTCGCCGTTCAGGGGATCTTGTGGGCCCCCCTGGTGTTTCTGGTTTTGTTCAATGGTCCGCATCTCTGGGTTCGCTTGTCCGGTCTGCAAAAGGGCTACGGACAGGGGCTGGCAATTATCGAAACGATCCGGCGGCGGCGTTTTCCCGATGTGGCCCTTCGGCTCAAGGAGGGAACGGTCGTCCTTCTGGGCGGGGTGTCCGCCTGTCTGGTGGCCGGCGCCCTGAAGCAGGAGGCCCTGCTCCCCCAGTGGGGACTGGCGGCCCTTCCCCTGATGCTCGCCTTGGGCTGGTTGGCCCGCAAGGGAATCTCTTCCCTGACGATGATTCTGACGGCTTCGGCTTTGTTACTTCTCTTCGCGCAAACAGGTTGAACAAGGAACGGTTCATGGGAGAAAAGATCTTCATCATAAAAAACCGCCTCGGCCTTCATGCCCGGGCTGCGGCGCAAGTGGTTCAAACCGCCAACCATTTCCGTTCGGAAATCACTCTCGAGAGAGAGGGGGTGGCGGTCAATGGTAAAAGTATCATGGGGATACTGATGCTGGCGGCCCCGCAAGGCTCGCGGATTCGCGTCGCGGCCGAGGGCGAGGACGCCGAGAGGGCGTTAACGGCTATCGGACAGTTGATCGATGACGGCTTCGGAGAAGATTGACATAACTCAGGATACGTTTCTGATCGGGATAGGGGCCTCCCCGGGGATCGCCATCGGTGAAACCTATCTGCTCAACCGAACCCGCATGGCGGCCGTGGAGAGGCGGATCTCTCCTGCCGAAGTGGCGACAGAGGTCGAGGCTTTTCTGGAAGCGGTACGCCTGTCCAAACAACAGCTGCGGGACGTCAAAGCTGCGGTGGTCGACAAGCAGCTGGCCGAGCATTTTTATATCCTCGATACCCATTTGCTGATTCTCGAAGACCAGATGTTGATCGCCGACACCATCGCGACCATCGAGCGGGAGCAGCTCAATGCCCAGGGGGCCCTGAAACACACCCTGCGCAAGTTTCGCGAGGTCTTCGACCGGATCGAGGACGAGTACCTGCGCGAACGCCGCTCCGATGTCGATTCGGTGGGAGACCGGATTATGCGCAATCTGTTGGGCAAAACCCAGCAGCCGCTGGGGGACATCGCCCGCAAGGTCATCCTCGTTGCCCATGACCTCTCCCCCGCCGATACGATGCAGATGGACAAGCGCAATATCGTTGGGTTCGTCACCGACCTGGGAGGGCGCACCTCCCATACCGCCATTCTCGCCCGCTCCCTGAGCATCCCGGCGATCGTCGGCCTGGAAACGGTGACCGAGCTGGTTCCCGGAGGCCTGCCGGTGATTCTCGACGGAACCACCGGAACCATCGTCCTCAATCCCTCCGCCGAAACCTTTCGGGAATACCTGAATAAAAAGCTGTCCTATGAATATTTCGAGCAGGAACTGCTCTCCTATCGGGGGTTGCCCGCGGAAACCCTGGACGGCCATCGTCTGGCTCTGCGAGGCAACGTCGATCTGATCGAGGAAATCCCTTCGCTGATCGATCAGGGGGCCGAAGGGATCGGCCTGTTCCGGACGGAATTCCTCTACATGAATCGCGCTTCAGGCCCCCCGTCGGAGGAAGAGCAATTTCAGGTTTACCGAAAAGTCGCCCAGCAGGCCACTCCCCATCCGGTGACCATTCGAACTCTGGATGTTGGCGGCGACAAGTTCGTGCCCGAGATCAACCTGGCCGAGGAAGCCAACCCGGCTATGGGCCTGCGGGCCATCCGTTTTTCGCTCAAGGAAGGGCGCCTGTTCAAGAGGCAGCTGCGGGCGATCCTGCGAGCCTCCCATTTCGGCTGCATCCGTCTGATGTTCCCCATGATTTCCGGGGCAGCTGAAATCCGGGCCTGCAAGGCTTACCTGGAGGAGGCCAAAGCCGAGTTGAGGGCCGAAAACATCCCCTTCGATGATCGAATTCCCATCGGCATCATGCTCGAGACCCCCTCGGCGGCCCTGGTCGCCGACCTGCTGGCGAGGGAAGTCGATTTCTTTTCCATCGGCACCAACGATCTCATTCAGTATTGCCTGGCGGTCGATCGCGGCAACGAACACGTGGCATATCTCTACGAACCGCTCCACCCGGCGATTTTGAGGGTTTTACAGATGATCAGCCGGGCGGCAAGAGAGGCCGGCATCGAGGTGGGGATCTGCGGGGAAATGGCTGCCGAGCCCCTGTACCTGCTGGTGTTGCTGGGGTTGGGGTTTTCCGAGCTGTCGATGAATATTTCCGGGCTCCTGCGGGTCAAACGGATTGTTCGGCAGGTGCGGCGGGAAGAGTGCGAAGGATTTCTCAATGAGCTGTTGCTGCTGACCACGGCCCGGGAAGTGGCCCAGCGACTCGAGGCGGAGATGGCCCGCCGATTTCCGGAAATTTTCCCTCCGCCATCCATCTGATGACCACAAAGGGGGCTGCCGGAGGGGGAAGGCTGTGAGGTCAGAGCCGATCCTTTGAAAAAGAGCGCACAATCTTGACGCTTTCGCAAAAACTCACTGGTTGGCGATGCCATCAATCTTGACAAGCGGCATCGTTGCCCTTAGAATAACGCGTTTTTAACGCCCTGTAGAACAGGAGGACGCAGCTCCATGGCCATGACCGATTTTCTTTTTACCTCCGAATCCGTCAGTGAGGGACATCCCGATAAGGTTGCCGATCAGATTTCCGACGCGATTCTCGATGCCATTCTCAGTCAGGACCCCAAATCGCGGGTTGCCTGCGAAACGCTGGTAACGACCGGGATGGCCATGATCGCCGGGGAAATCACCACCAAGGCCTACGTCGATATGCCCCAAATCGTCCGACAGACGATTCGGGAAATCGGTTACAACGATTCATCCATGGGCTTCGACTGCGAGACCTGCGCCGTGCTGACCTCCATCGATCGCCAGTCGCCGGATATCTCCCAGGGGGTGACCGAAGGCGAGGGGATGCATAAAGAACAGGGAGCCGGCGACCAGGGGCTGATGTTCGGCTATGCCTGTAACGAGACTCCCGAGCTGATGCCGATGCCGATCACCTTCGCCCACAAATTGACCAAACGGCTGGCCGATGTACGCAAAAGCGGCCTTCTGACCTTTTTGCGCCCCGACAGCAAATCTCAGGTCACGATTCAGTACGTCAACGACAAGCCGATCCGGGTCGACACCGTAGTCGTCTCTTCTCAGCATACCCCCGATGTGACCTACGAGACGCTGAAGGAGGGAATCATCGAAGAGGTGGTTCGCAAGGTGATTCCTGCCGACCTTCTCGATGAAAAGACCAAGTATTTCATCAATCCCACCGGACGGTTCGTGGTGGGAGGCCCCATGGGAGACTGCGGACTCACGGGCCGCAAGATCATCGTCGATACCTACGGCGGGCAGGGATCTCACGGCGGCGGGGCCTTCTCCGGCAAAGATCCTTCCAAAGTCGACCGCAGCGCCTCTTACATGGCGCGGTATGTGGCAAAGAACATCGTGGCTGCCGGGCTCGCGGCCAAATGCGAAGTTCAACTCGCCTACGCCATCGGAGTGGCCGAACCGGTGTCGGTCATGATCAACACCTTCGGCACCGGCACGATCCCCTCCGACAAGATCGCACGGATCGCCTCCGAGGAGTTCGACATGCGGCCCTCCGCCATCATCGAGATCCTGGACCTGTTGCGGCCCATTTATCGGCAGACCGCTGCTTATGGGCACTTTGGTCGGGAATTGCCCGAGTTTACCTGGGAGAGAACCGACCGGGCCGACTCCCTGCGGCGGCGCGCCGGCCTGTAAAAAAATTATCGACCGATGAAAAAGGGCGAGCCGATCGGTTCGCCCTTTTTCGTCGATGGCCCGAAGAGGGCGCCGAAGGGAGAATCGGCCATGACCGTCGAAACGGTCCCCGACCTTTCCGTGATCGTTCCCCTGCTCAACGAAGCTTCAGGCCTGACGGCACTCTTTGAAACCCTGTCGGCCCAGCGCGGAGCCTTCTTTGAAGGGGTTTTCTGTGATGGTGGCTCGACGGACGGGACGCTGGAACGGGCTCGGGAGCTGGCCGGAAGCGCACCTTTCCCCTGTCGTTTCCTCACCACGGAAAAGGGGAGGGGACACCAATTGAATGCCGGCGCGGAGGCGGCAGGGGGGCGGATCTTTCTTTTTCTCCATGCCGATTCCCACTTCCCCGACCCGCTAGCTCTGCAGAAAACCCTGGGGGCATTGGACGGGGCGCTGGCCGCCGGGAACGGGGAGCGGGTGGCGGGGCACTTCTCCTTGCGCTTTTTCCGCTCCGGAAACCCTCCGCCGGCCTTGTCCTACTACTTTTACGAGCGGAAAGCACGGCTGGACCGTCCGGGATGCACCCACGGGGACCAGGGTTTTATGCTCCCCCGAGCGTTCTTCGAGCAGGTCGGCCCCTTCGACACGGCCCTGCCAGTTCTGGAGGATACCCGCCTGGCCGAAAGGGTCAGGAGCAAGGGGCGGTGGGTGCTTTTTCCGGAGGAAATCCTCACCTCGGCCAGGCGCTTCGAAACGGAAGGTTTCTTCGAACGTCAGGTCCTCAACGCTCTTCTCAGGGGCGCGGGCGCGGCAGACTGGACCCCCTTCTTCCGGGAGCTCGCCGGCCTCTATCGGAGCCAGGATGGCGCGCGGAGGCTGTGCCTGTCCCCTTTCTTTCGAAGAATCGGGGAGCTTCTTCGGGCCACGCCCCGCCGCGAACGCCTGGCGCTGTGGGGGCGCATCGGCGGATATGTGGCCGGCCAGGGCTGGCAGCTCCCCTTCGCTCTCGATGTGCGTCGTCATTTCCGGCGCGCGGCCCCGGCGGGGGAGGGACGTACCCCTCTGCTGGATGCTTATGACCGGCTGGCGCCATTTCTTATCGATCATTCTGTCGGGCGCCGGGTCGCCTCCGTGCTTGTCTGGGCCGCCTTTCACCTGCTGTGGGGAGCGAGTCGTTGGCGTGACGAAAAGCCGCGGCCGAAAGCGACGGGAACCGAGGAGCGATCATGAAGCCTGCCACGTTGGACTCGGCAAACGCCATTCCCCTGCTGCGGACCCTGGATATTCGGGTGACGGAAATCGGCGAAACGTCAGCCGCGATGGAGGTGACCGTCACGGAAAAGCACCTGAATTATTTCGGCGGCACCCATGGCGGCCTGATCGCCACCCTGGTCGATACGGTCTGTTTTTTCCCGAAGCCGCTGCTGCCCTCCGGGCGGATGGTAACTACCGCCAACTTGGCGGTGAATTATGTCAAGGCGGCGGGCCCCGGCGACCATTTGACGGCCCGCTCCGAGATTCTGCACCTGGGGCGGCGCACCGTCAGCCTGGCCGTACGGGTGACCAACAGCGAGGGCGCATTGATTGCCCACGGCAGTGTCACCCTGCTGGTCCTGCAGGAACCGGAGCCGTAGGGAAGGGCACCGGAGCGGTCACAGCGCTCCCGGCGCCCGCGCCGTTGCTTCATATCGTCCCTGTGATAGAATTAAAAACCGAGCGGGGCTCCCAAAGAGCCTTTGCGAGGCCGAATGAATCAACCGTTTCTTGGGGGTTGTTGTGATGATGAAAAAAGTCCTGCTGCTTGTTGGCGTGCTTAGCTCTCTGGCGATTCTTTCCTGTACCTCGTACAAAAGTCAGGAAGTTTCCTTCCGCCCCCCCTCGGCCTACCCGGGCATGCAGGTGGTTGACGGCGCGCAGGTGGCCGCCCAGGGATACGCAGATGCGGCCGCGGCCAAAAAGGCCTTCGGATTCAATATCCGCGACGCCGGCCTGCTCCCCGTGCAGGTGATCGTCGACAACCGGGGCAGCCATGATTTCAGCATCGTCCCCGGCCAGACTTTTTTGATCGACGCCAAGGGGAATTACTGGAATCTGCTCGATCGCCGCACCGCCTACGAGCGGGTGGAAAAAAGCAACGAGTTCGCCAATATCGCCGGTGGCGCAGGAAAGGGGTCCGTTCTGGGCGCCGCCGGCGGCGCCATCCTCGGGGCGGCCATCGGAATCCTTTCGGGACAGAATGTCGGAGAGACCCTCGGGAAGGGGGCGGCGGTCGGTGCGGCCGGGGGGGCCGTGGTCGGCGGCGCCCAGGCGGGCGGCTCCGGCGAAGCGGGCCGTCAGATTTCCCGCGATCTTGCCACCAAGCAACTGGAAAACAAAACGATCCAGCCGGGGATGCTGACCCGGGGCTTTTTGTTCTTCCCCGGAGAAGCGCCGTCGGCGAGCAAGCTTCGGCTTCAGCTGAAGGAGAACGATACCGGGAAAACCTTCACCGTGACCCTGCCATTGGCCTCATGACCGGAGGATTCGCAGGGACACAGCCCCTTGGGGAATATTGAGGGGGATTTTGAAATATCGACGGGTGGACGCCAAAAGCGTCCGCCCGTTTTTCATGCTTGACCTTCCGTCTCTGGCATGATAAATCAGGTAAAGTTGATTTATTAAAATTGTAAAGATTGATGCAATGGAAATGTTGGAAACCCTGAAAGCCCTTGCCGATGCCACCCGTCTGAGACTGGTGGCCGTCCTCTCCCGGGGCGAATTCACCGTGCAGGAATTGACCCGCATTCTGGCCATGGGGCAATCCCGCATTTCGCGGCATCTGAAGATTCTTGCCGAGGTGGGCATCCTTTCGGTAAAACGCCAGGGAACCTGGGGTTATTACCGCCTGGAAACGTCCAATGCCTTTTTCCGAGCCCTTTGGCCCGCCCTCGCCGGGGCTTTTGAAACGCTCCCCGGTCGGCGACAGGACCTTGAGGCCGTTGCCGCGATCATGGAATCCCGACGCCGGCGAAGCCGGGAATTTTTCGAGGTCCATGCCCGGCAGTGGGATGTGTTGGCGGGCGAACTCCTGCCGGTTCCGGAATACCGGGCGGCGCTGCTTCGGGAAGTTCCCCGGGGCGACCTGTTGCTGGAGGTCGGCGTGGGAACCGGGTCCTTGATACCCGCTCTGCGGCAAAAAACCGACAGGGTGGTCGGGGTGGATCACTCCCGGGCGATGCTCGAACTGGCGCAGGAACGGGTCCGGGAGGCGGGGGTGGGCGGCGTCGAATTGCGTCTCGGCGAGATGACCCATCTTCCCCTCACCGACGGCGAGGCGGGCTGTGTTTTGCTGAACATGGTGTTGCACCATGCGGCCCAGCCGGTGACGGTTCTGGAGGAGATCGCCCGGGTGCTCGCACCTTCCGGGACCCTTCTGGTGGCCGATCTTCAGCGGCATGAACAGGAATGGGTCCGGGAAAAAATGGCCGATCAGTGGCTCGGGTTCGACCGGAGGGACCTGGCGTCCTGGCTGGCTTCCGCGGGATTTTCCATCGACCGGTTTCAACGGATCGGCGGAACCGGGGGGGAACAGGACGTCTTTATTCTCGTGGCGCGCAAAGCAGTAGCGGCGCCCTGACGGGTGACGAACCTCAGTCATCAAACCAAACGAACATTTCCAAAAAGGAGCGAACCAGCATGGACGCATCGACCAAGCAGGACGATTTTAAGATCAAGGATCCGGCGCTGGCCCGGTGGGGGCGTCAGGAGATCGAAATCGCCGAAACGGAAATGCCGGGCCTGATGGCCCTGCGGGAGGAATTCGGGTCGCAGCAGCCTCTCAAGGGCGCCCGGATTGCCGGGTGTCTTCATATGACCGTTCAGACGGCCGTGCTGATCGAGAGCCTGATCCACTTGGGCGCCGATGTGCGCTGGAGCTCGTGCAACATTTTTTCCACCCAGGACCACGCCGCCGCTGCCGTCGCCCAGAGCGGCGTTCCCGTCTTCGCCTGGAAAGAGGAGACGGAGGAAGAATACTGGTGGTGCGTGGAGCAGACGATTCAGGGCCCCGACGGCTGGGTTCCCAACATGCTGCTGGACGACGGCGGCGACCTCACCCAGGTCATGCATGAAAAATACCCCGAGCTCATGAAGGGGGTACGTGGTCTCTCCGAGGAGACCACCACAGGGGTTCACCGCCTCTACCAGATGGAAAAGGCCGGCACTCTGCGCTGCCCCGCCTTCAATGTCAACGACTCGGTGACCAAGAGCAAGTTCGACAATCTATACGGCTGCCGCGAATCTCTGGCCGATGGCATCAAACGGGCCACCGACGTTATGGTGGCCGGCAAGGTGGTGGTCGTTGCCGGTTACGGCGATGTCGGCAAGGGATGCGCCCAGGCCATGCGCGGCCTCGGCGCCCGGGTGCTGATCACCGAGATCGACCCCATCATCGCCCTGCAGGCGGCCATGGAAGGCTATCAGGTGACCACCATGGAGGAGGCCGCGCCCCAGGGCGACATCTTCGTAACCACCACCGGCTGCCGGGACGTCGTCAGCCGCGGCCACATGGAGGCGATGAAGGATCAGGCGATCCTCTGCAACATCGGTCACTTCGACCTGGAAATCGATATTGCCTCCATTCGCGATCTTTCCTGGATCAACATCAAGCCCCAGGTCGACCACGTCGTCTTCCCCGACGGCAAAAAGATTATCGTGCTGGCCGAAGGGCGGTTGGTCAACCTCGGCTGCGCCACCGGCCACCCCTCCTTCGTTATGTCCAACTCCTTTTCCAATCAGGTCATGGCCCAGATCGAAATGTGGAACAACCCGGGCACCTATGAGAACAAGGTCTACGTGCTGCCCAAGATTCTGGACGAAAAAGTGGCCCGCCTCCATCTGGGAAAACTCGGTGTCAAACTGACCCGCCTGACCAAAAAGCAGGCCGACTACCTGGGCATTCCCGTCGACGGGCCCTTTAAGCCCGACTTCTACCGGTACTGAGCCCGTAGCGAATCCGCGAGACGCCAAAAAGCCCCTTGAAAAAGGGGCTTTTTTTGTGAATGCGTCAGCAAACGTCATTTTTCTTCCCCGCCATGACGCAAAGAACGCTGAGAAAATCCTTTTGGTTTCCCTCCACCGTCATTGCGGGGGAGTCAGGTTTGAAGCTTTCGCAAAAAATCCTGGGATGGCTAAGCGGTTTGGGGGATTCCGCCGTCGCCCTGCGCGGGCCTATTCCCGGGCGTGCAGCAGCAGCCACACGCCGAACATCCCGAACAGCAGGTGGGCCGACCAGGCAGCGGTCAGGGGGGAGAGCACCCCGGTATAGCCGAAAGCCATCATCATCGCCTGCAACAGGTGGTAGGCCATGCCGATGCCCACGGTGATCGCCACCCCCATGGCCAGGCTGGTGTTGCGCCCCTTTTTCAGGGCGAAGGGGATACCCAGGAAGGCCATGATGACATTGGCAAAGGGCAGGGCCAGGCGCGACTGCATATCCACCCGGTAGCGGGTGGCATCGTAGCCTTCGGCGGTCAGTTTATGCACCATCCGTCGCAGATCCCGATAGCTCATTTCCTTATTGTCCGGCTGCGTGATGCGGAAATCCGCTGGGGTTTTTCCGAGGTCGATCCACTTGTGAGACAAATGGTGCGTTTGCAGGACCACGCCGGAGGCGGGGTCGAAGTCCCGCACCGTGACGTCCTGGAAATCCCACCGGCCCTGCACGAAATCCGCCCGGGCCGCATCGATGCGGGAGCGGAGGCGGAAGGGTTTTTCCATGCGGAAGACGGAGATGCCGTCGAGGGTCCGCTCTGTGGGCAGGGCCAACCGGATGTAGATGATGTCGTTCCCTTCGCGAAGCCAGAGACGGTCCTGTTTGAATACCGGCCCTGATTTTCCCTGCACTTCGGTATCCAGGATATAATTGATCTTCTTGAAGCACAAAGGCACGACGAATTCGCTGGTTGCCATGACGATCAGGGCAACGGCCAGCGCCCCCCAGAGAAGCGGCGCCGAAACCCGCCAGAGGCTCACTCCGCCGGAGCGCATGGCGGTCAATTCATTGGTTCGGGAAAATCCTCCCAAGGTCATGAAGGCGGCCATGAGAACCGCCAGGGGAGTGACCCGGACGGCGATCAGGGGGATTTTGTTGAAGAAATAGAGAAAGACCAGAGAGACAGAGGCGTGGTGCCCGACGAAGTTGTCGGCCTTATCGAAAAAATCGATCAGCAGATAAATGCCGACGAAGGTGGCCAGGGACAGGAAGAAGATCCGGGCACACGTGCGGAGAATATACCGGTTGAGAATCTTCATATCTTATCGTCCCCGACGGAGCCGGCGCAGGATTCGAGAAGGACCCTCGGCCAGCCACTCGAAAATGGCCAGCGGCTTTTCGATCGCGGTGCGGTGCAAAAGGAACAGGCCGCCGCTGAAAAAGATCAGATTGGGCGCCCAGATAAGAGGCGCCGGGGGCAGTCCGCCCTTTTCGGCCAGGGTCTGGCCGAAGGTCAGAAGAAGGTAGTACGCCAGAAAGATGCCCAGCCCCATGGCGAACCCGCTGCCGCGCCCGGTGCGGTGCGACTGAATGCCGAGCGGCAACCCGATCAGGGCGAATACCAGGGGGGCGAAGGGGAGGGCAAGGCGTTGCTGCATCTCCGCCAGGTAGCGGTTTCGCTTGGCGGGCGAGCCGGCGTTGTGAATCTTCTGACGCAGTTCGGTCCAACTCAGCTCGCTGATTCTCCGCCGTCGGTCCTCCGGTTGCCGACCCATGTTGAGGCTGATATCGTAGGTGGAAAAGCCGACGGTCTGGTAGGCGCCTTCGCCCTTGTCCCGGGGCCTTCGGTGAATGGTTCCGTCCTGGAGTCGGAGAGTGAGCCGCAGGTTCTTCCGGTCCCGGATGATGTTGCCCGTTTGCGCCAGAATGACGGCCGGGGTTTTGCTGGTGCGTTCGTCGGAGATGAAAACGCCCTTCAAGGTGTCTGCCTGTTCGTCGATGGTGTCTGCGTAAAGGACCAGACCGTTGAATTCGTCGTTGAAGACCCGGGGTTGAAGACCGACGGTGGCGCGGGAGGTCGCGATCTTGAAAACCTCGCTGCGAAACGCGGATTCGGCCGCCGGGCTGCCCATCAGGGTGAGGGTGGCCGTCAAGGCGCAGGTGATCAGGGCGAGTCCGACCACCGGCTTGGTCATGGCGTAGATGCCGATTCCGCAGGATTTCATGGCGACCACTTCGCTGTCGGCGGACAGACGCCCGAATCCGATCAGAACCCCGAGAAGAAACGCCAGCGGAAGGGTGATGACGAGAAAGGAGGGGAGCAGGCAGAGGAACAATTTGACGATTTCGCCAACGGGGACCCCTTTGTTGATGACCAGTTCCATCAGCCTGAGGATGCGACCCATGAAGAGCACGAAGGTGAAGGTCAACAGCCCCAGCAGGGTTGGAACGGCAACCTCCCGAAAAATATAACGATGAATCCGCAGCGGCGACATAACGACGGATATTAATACACTTACGGGGCCTTGTAAACTGGATTCGGGACGATTTTTCCCTTGTCAACGGCAGGGTCCCATGGTATACACTCTCGTTATTCTAAAAATACGCACGCTCCCGGACCCGACCGAGAGGTGCCCCGGGAATCGCCCCGGGGTTCCGGCGGGGATGAAGGGGGCGGAGGCAACCAACCACAAGGAGAGGAGCAACACACATGGCCCAGATCACCATGAAACAACTTCTCGAAGCCGGCGTTCATTTCGGTCACCAGACCAAGCGCTGGAATCCCAAGATGAAGCCCTACATCTTCGGGGCGCGCAACGGCATCTACATCATCGACCTGCAGAAGACCGTCCGCTACTTCAAGACCGCCTACAACTTCATTAAGGAGACCGTGCGAGGGCGGCGACAAGGTCCTCTTCGTCGGCACCAAGAAACAGGCCCAGGATTCGATCGCCGAGGAGGCGACTGCGCGCCGGCCAGTTCTTCGTCAATAACCGCTGGCTCGGCGGGATGCTCACCAACTTCAGCACCATCAAGGGGAGTATCGACCGGCTGAAAAAGATCGAAGCCATGGCCCAGGACGGGACCTACCAGCTGATCACCAAGAAAGAGGCCCTGCAGCTCGACCGGGAGAAGGCAAAACTTGAAAAGAGCCTGGGCGGGATCAAGGGAATGACCAAGCTGCCCGGTGCTATTTTCGTCATCGATCCCAAGAAAGAGGGGATCGCCGTCAAGGAGGCCCGCAAGCTGGGGATCCCCGTGGTGGCCGTGGTCGATACCAACTGCGACCCCGACGAGATCGATTACATCATTCCGGGAAACGACGATGCCATCCGCGCCATCCGTCTGTTCGCCTCGCGCATGGCCGATGCCTGCGTCGAGGGCGCCCAGGCCCGCGAGACCGCTCTGCGCTCCGATGCCGAAGGCGGGGAGGCCGCCGAGGCTGCTGGCGCTTCGGCTGAGGCCGCTGACGCTTCGGCTGAGGCCGCTGACGAGGCTGTCGCCGCGCAAGCCCCTGCGGAGCCCGCCGCCGAGGCTTGAGGGTGGCAAGAGGAAAAGATGTGTGAAGGCGGCCGGCCCCCCCGACCGCCTTTTTTCCGAACCTCCATCGCGAGGGGCGGAAACAGAGATCGGAAAACGACAGGGAAGACACCCTTCCCGAGAAGATAATGAGGAGGAAACCGTGGCGAGCATTACCGCATCGATGGTTGCAGAACTTCGTGCCAAAACGGGCGCGGGGATGATGGATTGCAAGAAAGCGCTCACCGAGGCCGGTGGAGATATCGAGCAGGCGGTGGACATATTGCGCAAAAAGGGCCTTTCGGCGGCCGCGAAAAAAGCCGGTCGGGCCGCTGCCGAGGGAATGGTCGTGGCTGCGGGCGACGGCCACCGCGGGGCCCTGGTGGAAGTCAATGCCGAAACGGATTTCGTCGCCAAAAACGACGCCTTCCAATCTTTCGCCGCCGGGGTGGCCCAGGCTGCCCTCGAAACCGCACCGAAGGACCTGGAGTCGCTCATGGCGACCTCTTTTCCCGGGTCGGAGCGCAATGTCGCCGATGAACAGACCCATCAGATCGCCACCATCGGGGAGAACATCAACATCCGCCGTTTCGCCCGGTTTGAAAATGCTTCCGGGGTTGTGGCATCGTATATCCATGGAGCCGGAAAGATCGGCGTTCTGGTTGAACTGGGCTGCGAAGGCGGCGACGACGAGCGGATCGCCGCCCTGGCGCACCAGGTGGCCATGCATGTTGCCGCTGCCAATCCCCAGTATCTCAAGCGGGAAGAGGTTCCGGCCGAAGTGACGGCAAAGGAAAAGGACATCATGCGGGTGAAGGCCAAGGAGAGCGGCAAGCCCGAGAACATCATCGAGAAGATCATCGAGGGGCAGCTGAACAAATTCTTCGGTGAGGTTTGCCTGCTGGAGCAGGCTTTCGTTGTCGATCCCGACCGGAAGGTCGGTAAGGTGGTCGAGGGCCTTGGCAAGGAGATCGGCCGCCCTGTCACCCTGAACGGCTTTGTCCGCTTCCAGCTCGGCGAAGGCCTGGAGAAGAAAGAAGACGATTTCGCTGCCGAGGTAGCGGCACTGAGCAAGTAAACGATAGCGACTGGGAACGGGGTAGGCCGGAATGCAACCGAAGTATGGCAGAATCCTGCTCAAGCTGAGTGGGGAGGCCCTTGCCGGAGAGCAGGGATACGGGATCGATCCGGAAATCATTGCCGAGATCGCCTCGGAAATCCGGGAACTTGTCCAGCTGGGCGTGCAGGTGGCCGTGGTCATCGGCGGCGGCAACATCTTTCGGGGCGTTGCGGCCGCATCCCGGGGCATGGACCGGGCCAGTGCCGACTACATGGGAATGTTGGCGACGGTCATGAACAGCCTTGCCCTGCAGGACGCCCTTGAAAAGGTCGACGTCCTCACCCGAGTGCAGTCCGCTATCGAGATGCAGGAGGTTGCCGAGCCCTATATTCGCCGACGGGCGGTTCGTCATCTGGAGAAGGGGCGCGTCGTCATTTTCGCCGCCGGTACCGGCAACCCTTATTTCACCACCGATACGGCGGCCAGTCTGCGCGCCATGGAAATCGGCGCCGATGTTATTCTTAAGGCGACTAAGGTCGACGGGGTCTACAGCGCCGATCCGCATAAAGACAAGAATGCCGTCAAATATCTCAGCCTGACCTATCTGGATGTTCTCAAAAAGGGGCTCCAGGTCATGGACGCAACGGCGACCTCGCTGTGCATGGACAACAACCTTCCCATCGTGGTTTTCGATCTGACCTCCCGCGGTAACATCAAAAAGGTCGTCTTTGGCGAGGAGATCGGGACCATTGTCAAAGGAGAGTGATTCCATGTCTCAAGACGACGTTTTTAGCAAAACCCGCGCCGGAATGGAAAGGGCCATCGATGCCCTGAAGAAGGATTTCGGCAAGGTTCGTACCGGGCGGGCCTCGATCGCTCTCCTTGATGATGTGCGGATCGATTATTACGGCACTCCGACGCCGCTGAATCAGGTGGGAACGCTGGCAGTTCCTGAACCCCGGCTCATCACCATCCAGCCGTGGGAGAAAAAGCTCATTCCTGAGATTCAAAAAGCCATCCTGAAATCGGACCTCGGGGTCAATCCCTCCTCTGACGGGCAGCTGGTGCGTATCGCCATCCCCCCCCCTTACCGAGGAGCGGCGCAAGGAAATGGCCAAGATGATCAAACGGATGGGGGAGGAGGCCAAGATTGCCGTTCGCAATGCCCGGCGAGAGGGCAATGAGGCGCTGAAGAAACTCGAAAAGAACAAGGAAATCTCCGAAGACGATCTGAAGCGGGGTGAGAAGGAAATTCAGGACCTCACCGATCAGTATGTGAAAAAAACCGATGATGTCGTCGCCATTAAAGAAAAAGAAGTGATGGAAGTTTAAAGGTTTATAGCTCCATCAGCAACCAACACAAGGAGGAACTCATGGCTCTCAAAATTACCGACGAATGCATCGCTTGCGGCACCTGTGTCGATACCTGTCCCCTCGGGGCCATTGCCGAAGCCGGCGACAAGTACGCCATTTCCGACGATTGTACCGAGTGCCGGGCCTGTGAAGACAGCTGCCCCGTCAACGCCATTACCGAGTAAGGATGGCAGGGGCGCCGCTTGCGGCGCCCCTCTCTTTCGCCCCGCCACAACGATTTCTCTCCTGTTGCCTGAGACGGTTTTTTCGTGGTAGGTTAGGTTCCTGTCGCAAATTGGGCCCACACCGGGAATCGTTTGCAGAATGAGCCGAGCCTGAGCGCTCTTAAACGACCGTACCCCTTTAAGTTCTGAGTTTTGGGCATGCGCATCCCCCGACATCTGGCCATTATCATGGATGGAAATGGACGGTGGGCCGAGCAGCGGCATCTGCCCCGCATTGCCGGCCACCAGCAGGGAGTCGACACCGTTCACAAAATCGTTGACGAGTGTCATCATCTGGGCATCTCTTATCTGACCCTGTACGCCTTCAGCTCCGAAAACTGGGGAAGACCGGAGACCGAGGTGAGCGCTCTCATGGACTTGCTCAGTCGCTATCTGCGAAAAGAATTGGAAACCATGCTGGCCAAGGGTATCCGGTTGCGGGTTATTGGCGAAGTCGGTCGCCTTCCGGCCGCCGTGTGCAAAGTCCTCGAAGAGACCATCGCCAGTACCGCCGGCAATCGCGGCATGGTTCTCACCCTGGCCCTCTCCTACGGCGCCAGAGACGAGCTGGCCAGGGCCGCCCGGCAACTGGCGCAGGAGGCGTGCCAGGGGCGGATCGACCCCGCGACCATTGATGAAACCGCTCTCAGCCAGGCTCTCGATACCAGGGAGTTGCCGGACCCCGATTTTCTTATTCGTACCAGCGGAGAGATGCGGATCAGCAACTTTTTGTTGTGGCAACTCGCCTATGCCGAATTATACTTTACAGAGGCCCTCTGGCCCGAATTCGACGGCGAGGAGCTGCACCGGGCGCTGCGGGAATTTGGCAGGCGGCAGCGGCGTTTCGGACTGACGGGCGCCCAGGTCGAAGGGCCTAGCCGGACTCCGGGGGAGGGGCATCATTAAACAGCGCATCCTCACAGCTCTTGTCGTCCTGCCCCTGCTCGTTCTTTTCATCCTTTTTGCCGACCAAAACTGGTTTACCCTTCTGGTTTGCGGCGTGGCGTTCCTGGCGTTGTTCGAGTTTTACGGCATGGGGCTTCCCGCGACGCGCCGATGGGAGCAGTGGCTCGCGGCCGCCGGGGGGACGGCTCTGGTGCCCCTCCTTGCCGTTCAGGAAGGGGGCGTTTTTCAGGGTGCGCTGACGTTCCTGGTGCTCTTTTTCGCTGTTCTCTTTCTGCTGCGGTTCGACGACCTCGGTACCGTTTCGAGGCACCTGTCGCTGATCCTGTTCGGCTTTCTCTATGTGCCACTGCTGTTGGGCCATCTCTCCCTGTTGCGGGCCCTGCCGTTCGGGCGGCAATGGGTTTTTTTGATTTTGCTCATCGTGATGGCGACCGATACGGCGGCGTACTTTACCGGCGTTTCGCTGGGGCGGCATAAGCTGTATCCCGCCATCAGCCCCAAAAAGAGTGTCGAGGGAGCACTCGGCGGGCTGCTCGGCAGCCTCGTCGGAGCCTTTCTCGGCAAGGTCTGGTTTTTCCCCACCCTTGCGATTCACGACTGCCTTTGGCTGGGGCTTGCCCTGGGGACTCTGGGGCAGTTGGGAGACCTGGTCGAATCGATGCTCAAACGCAGTTTCGGCGTGAAAGATTCCGGCACCCTTATCCCTGGGCACGGTGGCATCCTGGATCGTCTCGACAGTCTGCTCTTTGCCTTTCCGGCAGCCTATTTCTATGCCCTTCTGGTCTTTGGGAGATCGTGATACGCCGATGAAAAACCTTGCCGTTCTCGGTTCAACCGGTTCTATCGGGGTCAGCACGCTGGAGATCGTGGCAGCCCAACCCGAGCGTTTCCGCGTCGTAACCATGACCGCCGGTCGCAACCTGAGGCGATTCGAAGAGCAGATCCGGCGGTTCCGTCCAGCCTTGGTGGCTGTCGTCGAGGCGGATGACGCCCGGCGTTTGAAAACAGCCCTCGGTCCGGAGGCTCCGGAGATCCTCGCCGGCGTCGAAGGGCTGATCGCCTGCGCCGTCCATCCCGACGTGAGGATGATCGTTTCGGCAATCGTGGGCGCTGCCGGGCTGATCCCCACCATGGCGGGCATCGAGGCGGGAAAGGATGTGGCCCTGGCCAACAAGGAGACCCTGGTGACCGCAGGGCCTCTGGTCATGGAGGCCGTCGCCCGCAAAGGTGTTCGGCTTTACCCGGTCGACAGCGAACACTCGGCCATTTTCCAGTCGCTCGAGGGGCACCGGAAAAAGGATGTTCGGCGCCTGATTCTGACGGCCTCGGGGGGCCCGTTTCGCGGGCGGAGCCTGGCCGAGCTCAAACATGTCGCTCCCGCCGATGCCTTGGCGCATCCCAATTGGCAGATGGGGCGCAAAATCAGCATCGACAGCGCCACCATGATGAACAAGGGGCTGGAAGTGATCGAGGCACGGTGGCTTTTCGACCTGCCTCCCGAGCAGATAGACGTACACATTCACCCCCAAAGCATCGTCCATTCCATGGTCGAGTACGTCGATGGAGCCGTCATCGCCCAGTTGGGAATCCCCGACATGAAAACCCCGATCGCCTATGCCCTTTCCTATCCCGAGCGCCTGCCCCTGGACCTGCCCCAGCTCGACCTTTGTGCCCTGGGGACGCTGACCTTTGAAAAACCCGATACCGAAAGGTTTTCCTGCCTATCCCTGGCGTATCAGGCTCTGCAGCGGGGGGGGACGGCCCCTGCGGTACTCAATGCCGCCAACGAAATTGCAGTCGACGCCTTTTTGAAGGGAGAAATCGGGTTTCTCGAGATCCCCGGAGTGCTGCGCGCGACGCTGGACGATCACCAGGGCGCCCCGCTGCGTCATATTGACGAAGTTCTTCGGGCCGACCGCTGGGGCCGGGCCGCCGCTCGCCGGTTCATCGAAACTACCACCTGACCGGAGGTTGCATGCTCACCATCGCCGCTGGCATTCTTATGCTGGGGGTCCTGGTTTTCGTCCATGAATTCGGCCACTTCTGCGTGGCTAAGCTGGCCGGAGTCAAGGTCCTCAAATTTTCTCTAGGGTTCGGGCCGAAACTGGTCTCCAAAAAGTGGGGGGAGACCGAGTATCGGATCAGCGCCATTCCTCTGGGCGGCTATGTCCAGATGCTCGGCGAGGGAGAAGGCGAAGGGGGCGAGGCGGCGGAGCTTACGCCCGAGGAACGCGAGCGGTCCTTTGCCGAAAAGCCGGTGTCTCGGCGAACGGCGATTGTGGCCGCCGGCCCCCTGATGAATCTTCTGTTCCCCTTCCTCATTCTGCCGGTCGCCTACCTGGTGGGTGTCCACATCCCGGCATTTCTGCAAAGTCCCCCCTGCATCGGCTACGTGGCCCCCGATTCCCAGGCGAAAAGCAGCGGATTCAAGGCCGGCGACTGCATTCAGGCAATTTCCGGAGAACAGGTTCCTACCTGGAGCGATGCCAACACGGCCCTCCTCTCCCACGCCGGGTCGGTATTGAAATTCTCGGTGCTTCGAAGCGGTCAACCCAAGCTTTTGACCATGAAGCCGAAGGGGGGAGGCTTGCAGGGGCTTCAGTCTCTGGGGTTGCTGCCTCCCCAGGATGCGGAAGTGGGGGCGGTAGCGCCGGGGATGCCGGCGCAGAAGGCCGGTGTGAAAGCCGGCGATCGCATTTTGGCCATCGGCCAGACTCCCATCCACTCCTGGTATGACCTGAAGCGGGTGATTCAGGCCACGAAAGGGAATGCAAGCCGTTTCACCATCGAGAGGGACGGCAAAACCCTCTCGCTCACCCTCAAGCCGGTCAAGGAGGATACCAACGGTCCCGATTATCTGATCGGCATCGCCCCACGGCAGGAAACCACCTTCAAGCGCTACGGTCCGATCGATGCGATCAAGGAAGGCGCCAAACGGACCACCGACCTGATCACCCTGACTCTCGTTTTCGTCAAGAAGCTGGTCACCGGTCACGTTTCGACCAGCAATATCGGCGGTCCGATTACCGTGGTTCAGATCGCCGGTCAGGCGGCGCGCACCGATCTCTCCAGTATTCTGTCGGTTCTCGCTTTTCTCAGCATTCAGCTCGGCCTTCTGAACCTCTTTCCGATTCCGATTCTGGACGGCGGGCACCTTCTTTTCAACCTGTTCGAACTCATTTTCCGTCGGCCCCTTTCCCTGCGGACGCGGGAGATCGCCCAGCAGATCGGCCTGGTCCTCATTATCATGCTGATGGTTCTGGCCTTTTACAACGACATCGTCCGAATCTTCTTCGGAGGGTCGTGATGACCGAGACGCTGCTCACCATCGATACGGCGACCTCCGCCGGCAGTGTGGCGCTCAGCCGGGGGGAAGATCTGCTGGGAGAGGTTTTTCTCCATGTGAAAGGTACCCACACCGACCGGTTGCTGGTCACCGTTCGCCAACTGCTGGACGATGCTAACGTTGCGATCGAGGCCGTTGAGGCCTTTGCCGTGGTTTTGGGGCCGGGCGCCTTTACGGGGCTTCGGGTCGGGGTGGCTACGGTGAAAGGATTGGCCCTGGCGACGGGGCGGCCCGTCATCGGGATCTCCTCGCTCCAGGCCCTGGCCATGCAGGCCCCTTTCGCCAGATACCCTCTCTGTGCCCTGCTCGATGCCCGGAAAAAGGAAGTCTATGCCGGTCTTTTCGACACCGGCAGCGGACTGCCTATCCCCATGGGGGAGGAGGCCGTCCTGCCACCGGAGACGTTGCTGGAACGACTGTCGGGACCGGTTCTGTTCGTGGGGGACGGGGCCGTGGCGTATCGAACGTTGATCGTCCGCCGGCTGGGAGATCAGGCGCATTTCCTGCCTTGGCCCCATCACCTGCCCCGGGCATCCCAGGCGGCGGGACTGGCGCTGAGCGCCTGGCGCCAGGGGGAAACGATCGCCCTGGCGCAGCTGACGCCGCGCTATATACGCCCTTCCGAGGCCGAAATTCTTCGGGCCCGGCGGCAACGGGAAGGGGTTTATTGAAGGTTGACAAAAAATTGTCCATCCTCTATTTTAAAATAGCATTTTTCGCCTGATGTTAACCCTTTCCACGGAGGTGGTCGATGGAGGTAATGGATCAGGACATGGTGCAGCAGCTGTTCGACGATAACGCCCGGTTCCGCATGCTTTACGAGGAACATCTTTTACTTGAGAAAGAGCTGCAGCACCTTGACGAAAAATCACATCTCACCCCCGAAGAAGAAGTGGAACGAAAAAAGGTTCAAAAGTTGAAACTGGCGGGGAAGGATGAGATGGAACGTATCCTGAAAGCCTACCGGCAATGAATTCCCTTTCGTTTTGATCAGGAAAAGGGTTTGGGCAAGCGTCCGAACCCTTTGCTATATCTGCAATCATTTGTTCGGATGAAATAATGATTTGCCAGGACGGAAAGTTCTGGTCGCGGGGGAGATGTCGCCGCGCTTCGATGTTTCCAAATCATAAAAGGAATGCCGTATCCAATGACAGCCAAACGCAGTGATGCCATCACCAAGGGGTTTGAACGGACCCCCCATCGAGCCCTCCTCCAGGGGACCGGAGTTCCCCGTGAGCAGATGGACCGGCCCTTTATCGGAATCGCCACCTCTTTTACCGATCTGATTCCCGGTCATACCGGGATGCGCGACCTGGAGCGTTTCATCGAAAAGGGCGTTCACACCGGCGGCGGGTACTCCTTTCTTTTCGGTATTCCGGGGGTCTGCGACGGGATCGCCATGGGGCACAAGGGGATGCACTATTCCCTGCCGACCCGGGAGTTGATCGCCGACATGATCGAGTCCGTGGCCGAAGCCCATCGCCTCGACGGGCTGGTGCTGCTGACCAATTGCGACAAAATCACGCCGGGGATGCTGATGGCTGCGGCCCGTCTCGACATCCCCTGCCTGGTCGTTACGGCCGGGCCGATGTTGGCCGGAACAGGCCCGCAGGGACGACGTTTCTCCTTCGTGACCGACACCTTCGAAGCGATGGCGCGGTACAAGGCGGGGGTGATCGATGCGCAGGAACTGCAGGTTTGCGAGGACCAGGCCTGCCCGACGGCCGGGTCCTGCCAGGGACTTTTTACCGCCAACACCATGGCGATTCTGACCGAAACCCTCGGTATGAGCCTGGTACGCTGCGGCACGGCGCTGGCCGTCTCGTCGCTGAAACGGCGGATCGCTTTTGCCTCCGGAGAGAGAATCGTCGAGCTCGTTCGCCAGGGGATCACCCCCCGCCAGATCCTCACCCGGGAGGCTTTTGAAAACGCCATGCGGGTCGATCTTGCTCTCGGCGGCTCGAGCAATACCGTGCTGCATCTGCTGGCGATCGCCCGGGAGGCCGGGGTGGAGCTGCCTCTGGAGCGGTTCGACGATTTGAGCAGGGAGACCCCCCAGCTCGCCTCCATGAATCCCGGCGGCAAACACTTCATGGAAGATCTCGATGCGGCGGGGGGGGTGCCGGCGGTGCTCTATCAGCTGCGGGGCCTGATCGCCGACAACCCCACCCTGACCGGCCCCACCGTCAAGGAAATTGCCGCCAGCGTGGCTCAGGTCGATGAAGAAGTGGTACATCCGGTGACCGATCCGGTGCGCGCCGAAGGGGGGATCGCCATCCTCAGCGGCAACCTGGCTCCCGACGGCGCGGTGGTCAAGCAGTCCGGCGTTTCGGAGCAGATGATGGTCTTTGAAGGCCGGGCCCGTTGCTTCGATTCGGAAGAGGGTGCCATGCAGGCGCTTATGGGCGGAAAAGTCGTTGCCGGAGACATCGTGGTAATCCGTTACGAGGGCCCCAAGGGCGGCCCGGGAATGCGCGAGATGCTGGCGCCCACGGCGACCCTCATGGGACTTGGGCTCGGCGACAGCGTCGCCCTCATCACCGACGGCCGCTTCTCGGGGGGGACCCGGGGGCCGTGCATCGGCCATATCTCCCCCGAAGCCGCCGAAGGCGGACCGATCGCTTTGGTGGAAGACGGCGATCCCATCCGCCTCGACATTCCGCAGCGCCGCCTGGAACTTCAGGTCGATGAGGAGACCCTGGCCCAGCGCCGTGCCCGGTGGCAAAAGCCCGAACCGAAAATTAAAACGGGGTGGCTGGCCCGCTATGCCGCGGTGGTCACCTCGGCCAACACCGGGGCAATCTGTAAGTAGAAGAAGCCCGAAGGTGTATGGGGGGGCCGCGCGCCTCGGGAGCCGGAACTTAAACGCCAGTGGAGGAGGTCTTTGGTGAAAAAAACGGGAGCTCAAATTTTATTGGAATGCCTGCAACTCGAGGGGGTGGATACGGTCTTCGGCTATCCCGGGGGAACGGTCATCAATATTTACGATGAATTGATGAACACCCCGATCAAGCATGTTCTGACCCGTCACGAGCAGGCGGCGGTTCATGCCGCGGACGGCTATGCCCGGGCTTCCGGAAAAGTCGGGGTCGCCATCGCCACCAGCGGTCCCGGCGCCACCAACACGATCACCGGTATCGCCACCGCCTATATGGATTCCATCCCCCTGGTGGTGATCACCGGTCAGGTTCCCACCCCGCTGATCGGCAACGATGCCTTTCAGGAGGCCGACATCATCGGCATTACCCGTCCCGTTACCAAGCACAATTACTTGGTCCAGGACGTCAAAGATCTGGCGCGGATCGTTAAACAGGCCTTTTACATCGCCCGAACCGGTCGCCCCGGCCCGGTGCTGATCGATCTGCCCAAGGACGTGCAGGTCGCTTCCACCAAATTCGCCTACCCCGATACGGTGGAACTGCGCGGCTACAAACCGACCTACAGCGGCAACGTGCGGCAGATCGAAAAAGCGGTCAGGATGATCGTGGCCGCCCGCAAGCCGGTCATTTACGTGGGCGGCGGCGTATCGCTTTCCGATACTTCAGCGGCGAACTCGTGGAGCTTCGCCGAAACGATTCAGGCGCCGGTCACCACCACCCTTATGGGGATGGCCTCCTTCCCCAAGCGGCACCCCTTGTCCCTCGGCATGCTGGGCATGCACGGCACCTACTACGCCAACATGGCCGTCACCAATTCGGACCTGCTGATCGCCGTCGGCGCCCGCTTCGATGACCGGGTGACGGGCAAGATCGCCACCTTTGCCCCGCATGCCAAGATCATCCATATCGATATCGACCCGACCTCCATCAAGAAGAACGTGCGGGTCGATCTGCCTATCGTCGGCAATCTGAAAGACGTTCTGCAGAAGATGGTCAAGAAACTCTCGGAATCAAGCGACGAGGTGCGGGCCATGGTGGAAGAAACGGCCGATTGGCGCCAGGAGGTGGACGATTGGAAGAAACAGCATCCGATGGCCTACAAGGCTTCCGCCACCACGATCAAGCCCCAGTTCGTGATTGAAAAGATCCGGGAGCTGACCGCCGAGGACGCCATTATCGCCACCGAGGTGGGACAGCACCAGATGTGGACTGCCCAGTTCTTCGACTTTCTGAAGCCCCGGACCTTTCTGAGCTCGGGAGGACTGGGAACGATGGGGTTCGGCCTGCCTGCCGCCCTGGGAGCGCAGGCCGCCTTTCCCGACCGCCAGGTCATCGATATCTCCGGCGACGGGTCCTTCCAGATGAATTCCCAGGAATTGGCGACCCTGGTGCAGTATCGCCTGCCGGTCAAAATCGTCATCCTGAACAACAACTTTCTCGGGATGGTGCGCCAGTGGCAGCAGCTGTTCTTCAACCGCCGCTACAGCCAGACCTGCCTGGAGCTGCCGATCGATTTCATCAAACTCGCCGAAGCGTACGGTGCTTCCGGGCTGCGGGCGACCAAACCCGAAGAAGTGGAAGAGGTCATCCGCAAGGGGCTCGAGACGCCGGGCCCGGTCATCATGGAGTTCAAGGTCGCCCGGGAGGAAAACGTTCTGCCCATGGTTCCCGCCGGGGCCGGACTCAACGAGATGGTTCTGGCATCTTGAAATGATTTCCCATTCTGAACGCAAAGACGCCGCGATGAAAGAATCCCCGCGAGGAGCTGGCCCTGCCGGTGAAAGGCCGAAGCGCACTTCCCGGCGTCCGGATCATGCGCTCTGCGCCTTTGTGTTGCAGGTTTCACAGGAGACCATGTAGATGAAACATACAATTTCCGTGTTGGTGGAGAACGAATTCGGCGTTTTGACCCGGGTGGCCGGCCTCTTTTCCGGTCGGGGCTTCAACATCGAGAGCCTGTCGGTGGCCCCCACCCTCGACCCGAGTATTTCCCGGATGACCATTGTGACGCGGGGGGATGAGCAGATTCTGGAGCAGATCACCAAGCAGCTCAATAAGCTGATCGATACGATCAAGGTCATCGATTTTACCGGCCAGGAATATGTCGCGCGAGAGATGGCCATGGTCAAAGTCAATGCCGAGAACGGCACCCGAGCAGAAGTCTGCGCATCGCCGACATATTTCGCGCGAAAGTGGTCGATGTCACTCCCCGGACCTATACCATTGAAATCACCGGGGCGCCGGATAAAATCGACGCCATCGTCGAGCTGCTGCAGCCCATGGGAATCAAGGAACTGGTGCGCTCGGGACCGATCGTCCTCGGTCGCGGCGCCAAGGGATGGAAAGGGGCGGAGTGAGGCCGGTCGTCAGGCGGCCACAGTCCGAACAGGGAAACAGTAACAGGGCGCGCCTTGGAAAACGGGCGCGCGCTGTTGCGTTGGGAAAATCAATTCCGGGAAATCATTCCCGCGTCAGGAGGATCGACAGGTATGAAAGTTTATTATGACAAAGACGCAAATCTGGAAGTGCTCAAAGGGAAAAAGGTGGCCATCATCGGTTACGGCAGTCAGGGGCACGCCCATGCCAACAACCTGAAGGAAAGCGGCGTCGACGTGGTGGTGGGGCTTCGAAAGGAGAGCACCTCCTGGGGCAAGGCCGAAAAGGCCGGCCTGCCGGTTCTCGAGACCGCCGAGGCCGCCAAGGTCGCCGATATTCTCATGATCCTGGTTCCGGACGAACTTCAGGGCGACATGTACCGGGAAGAGATCGCGCCTTTCATGAAAAAGGGGGCGTTTCTCGCCTTCGGCCACGGCTTCAACATCCACTTCGGCCAGATCGTTCCCAGCGCCGACGTGAACGTTTTTATGGTTGCTCCCAAAGGCCCCGGCCACATGGTGCGCCATGAGTATACCAAGGGGGGCGGGGTGCCCTCTCTGATCGCCATTCACCAGGACCCCTCCGGGATGACCAAGGAGATCGCCCTGGCCTACGCCAGCGCCAACGGCGGCGGCCGTGCCGGCATCATCGAAACCAGCTTCAAAGAGGAGACCGAAACGGACCTCTTCGGAGAGCAGGCCGTGCTTTGCGGCGGCGCCAGCGCTCTGGTCCAGGCCGGTTTCGAAACTCTGGTCGAGGCTGGTTACGCTCCGGAGATGGCGTATTTCGAATGCCTGCATGAACTGAAACTGATCGTCGACCTGATGTACGAGGGCGGCATTGCCAATATGCGCTATTCGATTTCCAACACCGCGGAATACGGCGATCTGACCCGGGGGCCCCGGATCGTGACGCCCGAGACCAAGGCGGCCATGAAAGAGATCCTGCGCGAGATCCAGGACGGCGAATTTGCCCGGGAGTGGATGCTTGAGAACAAGGCCAGCAAACCGGTTCTTTCCGCCCTGCGTCGTAAAGGCGCCGACCATCAGATCGAAGAGGTCGGTTCCCGTCTGCGCGGCATGATGAGCTGGATCGGAAAAAATAAAATCGTCGACAAAGAGCGCAACTGATCTCCCGGGCGAAGTGATGGTGGGGGGAGGGGATCCGACCCCTCCCCCCACCGCCTTGACTAAGGACAAACCATGCAAAACCAGAACCAGCCGGTGGCGAGCGAGGGGTATCCCTTCATCGCCCTGTTTGCTTTTATCACTTTGATCTTTGCCCTGCTGGGATGGTCTTTTTGGACCGTCATCCTGCTGGCTCTGACCCTGTTCACCATTTTCTTCTTCCGCAACCCCGAACGGAGTGTTCCCACGGAGGAGGGGGCGGTGGTGGCGCCCGCCGACGGCAAGGTGGTTTTTGCCGGTCCCGTCATGGAGGAGCGCTATTTTAAAGCCGAAGTGACCAAAGTCAGCATCTTCATGTCCGTGTTCAATGTCCATGTCAACCGGACACCCTTTTCCGGCAAGGTTGTGGAGAAGTTCTATAACAAAGGGGAATTCTTCAACGCTTCGCTGGACAAGGCGAGCCTGCAGAACGAACAGGCCGGCATTCTGCTTGAAACCGACCAGGGCCAGCGGCTGCTGTGCGTGCAGATCGCCGGTCTGATCGCCCGTCGCATCGTCACCTACCCGGGGATCGGCGATATCCTGACCCGCGGCATGCGCTACGGGTTGATCCGCTTCGGCAGCCGGGTCGACGTCTATTTCCCGCCGGGAGCGGACGTCCTGGCCAAGCTGGGGGACCGGACGGTGGCGGGCGAAACCATCCTGGGTTATCTGCGATGAGCGAGATGCGCGAACCCCTCGACCGGCGGGAGAGCCTGCGCAAAGGGGTCTATATTCTGCCCAACCTGTTTACCACCGGCAGCCTCTTTGCCGGTTTTTACGGGATCGTTTCGACCTTGAACGGCCGCTACTACATAGCGGCCTGGTTTATCCTGGTTTCCTCCATTTTCGACGCCCTCGACGGCAAGGTGGCACGGTTGACCGGCACGACCAGCAAGTTCGGCGTCGAGTACGATTCTCTCGCCGATCTGGTGGCTTTCGGTGTGGCCCCCGGCCTGCTCATGTATTCCTGGGCGCTGCGGCCTTTCGGCAAGCTGGGGTGGTTGGCCTCTTTTCTCTACGTCGTCTGCGGAGCGTTGCGCCTGGCCCGTTTCAACGTCCAGGTCGCCACCGTGGAGTCCAAACGGTTCGTCGGCCTGCCGATCCCGGCAGCGGCCAGCATGGTTGCTTCCTGCGTTTTGCTTTTTTATCATCTGGGCGGCTCGGGGACGATCAAGAAGGCCTCGATCCTGATTCTCATTTACTTCCTGGCCTTTTTGATGGTGAGTAACTTCCGCTATTATTCCTTCAAGGATCCGGAACTGGTCAAACGCCAGCCTTTCGGGTTTCTGGTGCTGGCCATCGTTCTTATCATCGTCATCGTGGCTCAGCCGGAAATCATGTTTTTCCTGCTCTTTCTCGCCTATGTCGGATCGGGGCCGCTGGGCTCGCTGGCGAGGCTGGCCCGTCGCAGAAAGCGGGACGAAACGTCCGGTTAGCCCCCGTGCGCCCGTGGAGCCCCGGCATTTGGTCTGCCGGGCGAAACAGAGTATGGCGGTGCCGAAAAAACAGCTTTTTGGAACGGCTTTTTATTTATTCCCTTGACAGGGATGTGGATTCTCTGTTTTATTCACAGATAATCAAAGAAGGCGTTGAAGAGGAGTAGTAGATTCGTCCTCCTGTCCCAGAGAGCCGGCGGTGGCTGCGAGTCGGCACAGGAAAGAATCGAACTCGCCTTGGAGCCGCGAAGGTGAACCGATCCCCCGGATCGTCAGCTTTCGCCGTGAGCCTGCGTAAAGGGCAAAAGAAGGCTCGCCGCTGACTGTCAAGTCGGTGGAGGGCGAATCAGGGTGGTACCGCGAAGCGACAGCTCTCGCCCCTGCAGGGGGCGGGGGCTTTTTTTATTTTTCAGCAACGTATACAGGCGGACGCCGTGGCCGAAAAGGCAGGGAAAGGGGGTGGTCGCGTGGAATCGGACCTTGGTGAGCTAGGGCTGCTTGAACAGAAAAGAAGCGATCGAGACTATTTTCAAATCAACCGCATAACGGCTGCCCCGCGCCATTCGCGCAGAGGATCGGGGCTGACAAGGAGGAACCCATGAGCGAAACCGGAAGCATTCAGATTTTCGATACCACTTTGCGGGACGGCGAACAATCCCCCGGCGCCAGCATGAACATCGAGGAAAAACTGCGGATCGCCCACCAGTTGCAAAAGTTGAATGTGGACGTGATGGAGGCGGGCTTTCCCATTGCCTCGGAGGGCGACTTCGAGGCGGTGAAGAAAATCGCCCAGGTGATCAAGGGCCCCCAGATTGCCGGGCTCTCCCGAGCCAACGACAAGGACATCGACCGGGCCTGGGAGGCTTTGAAGTATGCCGGGGAGCGCGGACGGATCCATACCTTCATCGCCACCAGCGACATTCATATGAAGTACAAGCTCAAGATGACCGAAGAGCAAGTCACCGAGGCGGCGGTCAGGGCGGTCAAACGTGCCGCCGGCTATACCCCCAATGTGGAATTTTCGGCCGAGGACGCGACCCGCACCCGGTTGCCCTTTCTGGCCCAGGTGGTCGAAGCCGTCATCGACGCGGGGGCGCGGGTGATCAACATCCCCGATACGGTCGGCTACACCATTCCCACGGAATATTTCAATATGATCGCCTACCTCAAAAAGAATGTGCCAAATATCGAAAAGGCGATCATCTCGGTGCATTGTCACAACGATCTCGGGCTGGCGGTGGCCAACTCTCTGGCGGCGGTCCAGGCCGGGGCGGGGCAGGTGGAGTGCACCATTAACGGGATCGGTGAACGGGCGGGCAACTGTTCGCTCGAGGAAGTGGTCATGGCGCTGCGCACCCGGCACGACATTCTCCCCTTTGCCACCCAGGTGGAAACCGAGCATATTTACGCCACGAGCAAATTGCTCTCCACCATTACCGGGATCGTGGTGCAGCCCAATAAAGCGGTGGTCGGCGCCAATGCCTTCGCTCACGAGGCGGGAATCCATCAGCACGGGGTGATGATGGACAAGACGACCTACGAAATCATGACCCCCGAATCGATCGGTCTGACACAGAACAAACTGGTCCTGGGCAAACACTCGGGGCGCCATGCCTTCATTCAGCGGCTGAAGGAACTGGGATACGATCTCGGCAAAGAAGATATCGAAAAGGCTTTCGTTCGTTTCAAAGCGCTGGCCGACCAGAAGAAGGAGATCTTCGACGAGGACATCGACGCCATTGTCGCCGATGAGATCATCCGCGTTCCGGAAAAATACAAACTGCTGCAGATGAATATCGCTTCCGGCTCTTTTGCGGCCCCCACCGCCACCGTGCAGATGGAGGTGGACGGCAAGGTGAAAAAAACCGCCCTGATGGGCGACGGACCGGTGGATGCCACCTTCAAGGCGATCCGGAAGTTGACCAAGAGCAACGCCCGGCTGTTGCAGTTTACCGTGGGAGCCATTACCGGCGGCACCGATGCCCAGGGGGAATGCACCGTTCGGCTCGAAGACGACGGACGGGAGATTCTCGGTCAGGGCGCCCATTCGGACATCATCGTGGCGAGCGCCAAGGCCTACATCAATGCCCTCAATAAGGCGGCCTCCAAGGTCAGAACTCCGACGGTTCATCTCTGATTTTCGAAACGGCATGCGCCGGGGAATTGCGGCGGGGCGGCCTTCGGGGCGTCCCGCCGCGTTTCGTGCATCCCGTCGAGGCGACGCTTGTCAGCTGAAAACGGTTGGGATAAGATAGGCAGCTTTTTATTCATTTTATCCGTGAAGTAGAGGAGAGACCATGGGAAAGACCATCGCAGAGAAAATTTTCGACGCCCATTTGCGGGACGAGCCGTTCCCGGGGACCAAGGTCCTCGATCTTGACCGGGTGCTGTGTCACGAGATCACCACCCCCGTCGCCATTGCCGACCTGGTGTGGCGGGACAAGGACCGGGTTTTCGATCCCACCAAGATCAAGGCGGTGATCGATCACGTCACCCCCTCCAAAGACAGCAAGACCGCCCTGCAGGCCAAAATGCTGCGGGACTGGGCTCGGCGTCACGAAATTACCGACTTTTTCGATGTCGGCCACAACGGCGTCTGCCATGCCATTTTCCCCGAAAAAGGGTACATCCGGCCCGGATTTACCGTGATCATGGGCGACTCCCACACCTGTACCCACGGCGCCTTCGGGGCCTTTGCCGCCGGCGTGGGCACCACCGATCTCGAGGTCGGCATCCTCAAGGGGGTCTGTGCTTTCCGGGAGCCGGCAACCATCCGGATCAACCTGAACGGTGAACTGCCGCCGGGGGTTTACGCCAAGGACGTCATCCTCTTCGTCATCGGAGAGTTCGGCGTCAACGGCGCCACCGACCGGGTCATCGAATTTCGCGGCCCCGTGGTCGAGGCCATGAGCATGGAGGCGCGCATGACGCTGTGCAACATGGCCATCGAGGCCGGCGGAACCTGCGGCATCTGCCTGCCCGACGAGACCACCGTCGACTACCTGTGGCCCTTTATCACAGGAGGACTTTGCCGGCAAGGAGGCGGCCCTGGACGATTTCCGGCAGTGGCACTCCGACACCGACGCTCACTATCGAAAAGGTTCTCACCTTCGATCGTCTCTGCCCTGGAGCCCCAGGTCACCTTCGGCTACAAACCGGACTGCGTCAAAGCCGGTGGGCGAGATGGCCGGCGCGGCGGTCGACCAGGTCTACATCGGCACCTGCACCAACGGCCGCATCGAAGATCTGCGCGAGGCGGCCAAGATTCTCAAGGGACGAAAAATCGCCGATTCGGTGCGCGGCATCGTCTCGCCCGCCACACCGAAGATTTTCCAGGACGCCCTCGCCGAGGGAATCATTCAGGTGTTCATGGACGCCGGGTTCTGCGTTACCAACCCGACCTGCGGCGCCTGCCTGGGCATGAGCAACGGGGTGCTGGCCGAAGGGGAGGTCTGCGCCTCGACCAGCAACCGCAACTTCAACGGCCGGATGGGCAAGGGGGGGATGGTGCATCTGATGAGCCCGGCGACCGCTGCCGCCACCGCCGTCACCGGCGTGATCACCGATCCGCGGACGATTTGAGGGCAAGGGAAACCATCCGACGATCATTGCCAATATGGAGAGATACCTATGAAAAAGACCTTCGGCGGCCCGGCGATTTTCCTCGACCGGTCCGATATCAATACCGATGAAATCATTCCCGCCAAGTACCTCACGGAGGTGACCAAGGAGGCTCTCAAGCCCTACTGCCTCGAAGACCTGAAACTCGAGGGATTCGATCCCAAAGGGGAGAAACTGAAAAGCGCCCGGGTGGTCGTCTCCCGTGCAGAACTTCGGCTGCGGCTCCTCCCGGGAGCACGCGCCCTGGGTGTTCGAGGTCAACGACATCCATACCATCATCGCCGAAAGCTATGCCCGCATTTTCCGGCAGAACATGTTCAACGGCGGGATGCTCGCCATCGAACTGCCCAAGGCGCAGCTCGACCGTCTGATGGCTCTGGAGAAGAAGGGTGACGTCGACGTCGAAAGTCGATCTGGAAGGCCAGCGGATCACCGCCAGTGCCGGCGGTCAGACGGAGGAGTTCACCTTCGTCATCAGCCCCTTCGACAAGGCCCTGGTGCAGGCCGGCGGCTGGGTGGAGTTCGCCGACGCCAGATATTGACGGGCTTGCCCGAAAAAGACAGGACAAAAACGGCCGGGATTTTTCCCGGCCGTTTTTGTCCCGTCAGCAGAATGGGGGCTGCAAAACCGCCTGCAGAGCGCCTCCCCTTGACAATTCTTTACAGTATATTACTTGACAATTTTGGGTGCCGGGTGAATTATCCTTCACAGAATCGACACTCTTCGCTCTCGAAAAAATGCCCGATTCCCGGATCCTTGAGCGATATTATCCTTCAATTGGGGATGTGCGGGCAGCCGTTGAGGCTGATCGGAAGAAAGGTCCCGGATGATGAAATGGAGTGGTTGTTGCAGAAGGTTGCTGGCCGCCGTATCGGCGGTATTTCTGGTCGCTCTCGCGGTCGCTGCCTCGGCCCAGGAGCCCCCCGTGCATTTGACCCTCAAGGAGGCCATTCGGGGGGCGGTGGAGAAGAACCTCGACGTCCGGGCGGAGCTCTACAATCCGGCCGCCGCCGAGGCGACCTTTCGCGGCACCCGCGGGATCTACAACCCCCAGTTCTCGTTAGAGGCGAGCTACCAGGACTCGACGACCCCGACGACCAGCACCTTTTTGACCGGCGGAACCTCGACCCGGGAGGAGAGGGATCTCAATGCCAGCGCGGGCGCCACGCAGTTGCTGTCCAGCGGTGCGACGGTGGGTCTCAGCCTGAACAACGACTGGATCCGTAACAATCTGCCGATGCAGGAAGGGTTTCTGACCGATTACTGGGAATCGCAGTTGTCCCTGAACCTCAGCCAGCCACTGCTGAAGAACTTCGGTCGCGAGGCGACCGAGATCAACATCTCCGTGGCGCGCTTCGGTAAAAAAGAGGCGCTGGATCAGTTCAAGCAGAAGCTCCTCGACGTCATCGCCCAGGTGCGCAACGCCTATTTCAAGCTCTACAGCCTGCGGCAGGCCCTCGACGTCCAGCAGACCTCCCTCAAGCTGGCCGAGAAGGTTCTCGCCGACACCAGAGCCCAGGTCAAGGCGGGGGTGCTGCCGGCGATGGAAATTCTCAATGCCGAATTCGGGGTCGCTTCCCGGCAGCGGGATCTGAACCTGGCCGAGCAGGCGGTCAAGGATCAGGAGGACGTGGTACGGTTGTTGTTGCAGCTGAAGGCGCCGGGGGAGATCATCCCTGCGGACGTTCCTTCACGCACTCTTTACCAGGTCGACACCGCGGCCGAAATCCGCCGCGCTTTGGCCGAGCGGCCCGATCTGAAGTCTCTGCAGACCGCCCTGCAGTCGGACAAACTGCAGGCCCGGGTGGCCCGCAACCAGACCCTGCCCGATCTCTCCCTCAAGGCCTCGGTGGCCTCCTCGGGCCTGCACAGCGATTGGGACCGAGATTTCCAGCAGATCGGTTCGGTGGACTATCCCGTCTGGCAGGTGGGGATGCAGCTCACCTATCCCTTCGGCAACGATGCGGCCAAAAATACGGCGATCCGCAATCGATTGCAGGTCGGGCAGACCCGGGTTCAGATCTTCAGTCTCGAAGAGACGATCGGCAACGATGTGCGCTCGGCGGTGCGGGCCCTGCAGACGAGCTACAAGCAGATCGAGGTGACCGACCGCGGTCGGGCCTACGCCGAGGAGCGGCTGAAAGCCTACATCAAGAAAAATGCCGTCGGCCTGGCCACTACCAAGGATGTTCTCGACGTGGAAAACGATCTGGTATCTGCCAAAAACGATCAGATCCAGGCCCTGGCCGATTACGCCGACGCGAAAACCCGCCTCTGGCAGGTGACCGGCGAACTGTTGCAGCGGGAGGGGATTACGTTCAGCGCCGATGCGGTGAATCGGCTATACCAAGAGGCCGCAAAAGGGGGAGAGTAACTTTCTATGAGAGCGTTTCGCGGTTGCACCCTCATTTTGGCGGCGGTTCTGGTTCTCGGCCAGTTGACGGCCTGCAACAAGGAAAAGGACCCGCCGAAGGTGAAGCCGCCGGTGCCGGTGAAGGTTGCCGTCGCCCGACAGGAGACGGTGCCGCTCCAGTTGCGGGCGGTCGGCAGGGTGGCCCCCTGCGCCACGGTGGCGATCAAATCCCAGATCAGCGCCGAGGTTCTCAAGGTCCACTTCCAGGAAGGGGATATGGTCAAAAAGGGCGCTCTTCTCTTCACCCTCGACCCCCGTTCTTACCGGGCGGCCCTCGGTCAGGCCGAGGCCGGGCTGGCTCAGGATATCGTCAAGAGCCGCAATGCCCACCGCGACGCCGAGCGTTACCGGGGCCTGGTGGCCGACGGTATCGTTACCTCCGAGCAGTACGAGCAGCTGCGCACCGCCGCCGATGCGCTGGACGCGGCGGTGAAGGCGGACCGCGCCGCCGTTGAGAACGCCAGAACGCAGCTGAGCTACTGCACCATTCGCGCCCCTCTGACCGGCCGCACCGGCGATCTGCAGCTGCAGGCAGGGAATATCGTCAAGGCCAACGCCGACACGGCCATGGTCACCATCAACCAGATCGCGCCGATCTACGTCAATTTCTCCCTTCCGGAAGGAGAGCTGCCGGCGCTGCGCCGCCAGTTGCGCCGGCATCCGCTGCCGGTCTCGGCGTTCTCTCCCGGCGAAGCGAAAGATCCAGCGCGGGGGAAGGTTACCTTTTTCGACAATACCGTGGATCCCACGACCGGTACCATCCTGCTCAAAGGAACCTTTGCCAACGTCGACGGGCGCCTGTGGCCGGGAACCTTTGCCAACGTGGTCCTTACTCTCGCCACGCTTCCCCATCGGGTGGTGGTTCCCACCCAGGCGGTGCAGACCGGCCAGCAGGGCGACTACGTCTTCGTCGTTCGGCCGGACCGCACGGTGGCGCTGCGTCAGGTGACGGCCGGCCCCGCCTATCTGGGAGAAACGGTGATCGCCAAGGGCGTGGCGGTCGGCGAGACGGTGGTCACCGACGGCCAGATGCGCCTCTCCGCCGGGGCGCAGGTGGTTGAGATCACCGGCGCCGCAGTCGGCGGAGTGCCCCGCTCGTGAACATCGCCGCCCTTTTCATCCGACGGCCGGTGATGACCACCCTGGTCATGCTGGCCTTTCTCGCCTTCGGTATTACCGCCTACCGCCTGCTGCCGGTCAGCGACCTGCCGAACGTCGATTTCCCGACCATTCAGGTGCGCGCCAACCTTCCGGGAGCCAACCCCGAGACCATGGCCTCGGCGGTCGCGACGCCCCTCGAGCGGCAGTTCTCCACCATCGCCGGCATCGATTCGATGACCTCCACCAGCGGCAACGGGGTGACCAGCATCACCTTGCAGTTCGCCCTCGACCGCAATATCGACGCCGCGGCGCAGGACGTGCAGTCGGCCATCGCCTCGGCCGCCCGCAAGCTGCCGCCGGATATGCCGAGCCCCCCCTCCTTTCGCAAGGTCAATCCCGCGGACATGCCCGTTCTCTACCTGGCGATCTCCTCAGCGACCCTGCCCCTGTCCACCGTCGACGAGTATGCCGATACCCGGATGGCCCAGCGCATCTCCATGATCGACGGGGTCGCCCAGGTGTCGATCTACGGTGAACAGAAGTACGCCGTGCGGGTGCAGCTCGATCCCAACCTGCTGGCCAGCCGCGGCATCGGCATCAACGAGGTCGAACAGGCCATCCAGGATGGCAACGTCAATCTCCCGACCGGCAGCCTCAACGGGGCGAAACGGGCTTTCGCGGTGCAGGCTCAGGGACAGCTCTTCGACGCTGCCGCCTATCGGCCGCTGGTCGTCGCCTATCGGCAGGGCGCTCCGGTCCGGCTCGGCCAGCTCGGCCGGGTGATCGACAGCGTCGAGGACGACAAACAGGCCGGCTGGTTCGACAACCAGCGGGCGATGATCCTCGCCATTCAGCGCCAGCCGGGGACCAACACCATCGAGGTGGTCAACCGCATCCGGAGCCTGTTGCCGGTTTTTCGTCAGGAGCTGCCCGCTTCCATCCAGTTGCGTGTCTTGCACGACCGATCGGTGTCGATTCGCGCTTCGGTGCGGGACGTCAAGGTCACCCTGCTCATCACCATCTGTCTGGTGGTGCTGGTGATCTTCCTTTTTCTGCGCAACCTCTCGGCCACCATTATTCCGAGTCTGGCCCTGCCGCTGTCGATCATCGGCACCTTTGCCGCCATGAAGCTGCTCGGCTTCAGCCTCAACAACATCTCGCTGATGGCCCTGACCCTCTCCGTCGGTTTCGTGGTGGACGACGCCATCGTCATGCTCGAGAACATCGTGCGCCACATGGAGAATGGCGAAGGGGTGATGGAGGCGTCCCTCAAGGGATCGAAGGAGATCGGCTTCACCATCCTCTCCATGACCTTCTCCCTGGTGGCAGTCTTTATCCCCGTGCTCTTCATGGGCGGGGTGCTCGGGCGCATCCTCCACGAATTTGCCGTCACCATCGCCGTCGCCATTCTGATTTCGGGCTTCATCTCCCTCTCTCTTACCCCCATGCTCTGCAGCCGCTTCCTGCGCCCCGTCGATCCGACAGGCCATGGGAGGCTCTACCAGAGCTTCGAGCGGTTCTTCGCCGCCCTGCACGGTCTCTACGACCGCTCCCTGCAGGTGGTGCTGCGCCACCGCCGGACGACTCTGGCGGTGACGGTGGCCCTCATTGCCGCCACCGTCACCCTGTTCCTTGTCATCCCCTGGGGGTTTCTGCCGAGCGAGGATACCGGCTCCCTCTTTGCCTTCACCGAGGCGGCCCAGGGAATCTCCTTTGACGACATGGTGGCGCACCAGAAGGAAGTGGCGGCCGTGATCGCCAAAGACCCCAACGTCGCTCATTTCCTCTCCCGGGTCGGCACCAGCGGTTCGCGGGTTGGCGGCAACAGCGGCTTCTTCTTCATCAGCCTGAAGAACCGCGACGAGCGCCGTCTCGACGCGGACGGGGTGATTCAGGAGCTGCGCAAAAAGACGGCGCAGATCCCCGGTATCAGCACCTACTTTCAGAACCCGCCGCCGATCCGCATCGGCGGCCATCTGACCAAGGCCCAGTACCAGTTCACCCTGCAGAGTCCCGATCTCGACGAGTTGTACCGCCTGGTCCCCAGCTTCGAGAAAAAGCTGGAGGCAATGGACGGGCTGCAGGATGTGACCACCGATCTTCAGATCAAAAACCCCCAGGTGGAGGTGGCCATCGATCGTGACCAGGCCTCGGCCCTGGGGGTGAGCGTCGCGCAGATCGAGGACGCCCTCTACTCGGCGTACGGCTCCCGACAGGTCTCCAGTATCTACGCCCCCAACGACCAGTATCAGGTGATTCTCGAGCTGGAGCCCCGCTATCAGCAGGACCCGGCGGCTCTCAGCCAGCTCTATGTGCGCTCAGGGAGTGGCCGGCTCGTTCCCTTGAGCGCCGTCGCCCGGCTCACCCGCACCCTTGGTCCCCTGAGCATCAACCATCAGGGACAGCTGCCGGCGGTGACCCTCTCCTTCAACCTGACCCCGGGGGTCTCCCTCGGGCAGGTGGTGCCGGCCATTGACAATTTGGCCAGGCAGAGCCTGCCGGCCACGGTCAGCTACGGCTTCGCCGGCACCGCCCAGGTGTTTCAGTCTTCGACCCGGGGGCTGACGGTTCTGCTGATCCTGGCGATCTTCGTCATTTACATCGTCCTGGGGATCCTCTATGAGAGCTTTATTCATCCCCTGACGATCCTCTCAGGCTTGCCGGCGGCCGGCTTCGGCGCCCTGATCACCCTGCTGCTTTTTCACAAGGACCTCAACGTCTATGCCTTTGTCGGCATCATCATGCTGGTGGGCATCGTCAAGAAAAACGCCATCATGATGATCGATTTCGCCCTGGCGGCCGAGCGCCGCGAGGGCCTCTCCCCCATGGAGGCGATCTACCGGGGATGCCTGACCCGCTTCCGGCCCATCATGATGACCACCATGGCGGCGATGATGGGTGTGCTCCCCATTGCCCTGGGTGTCGGGGCCGGCTCCGAGGCCCGCCGTCCCCTCGGTCTGGCGGTCGTTGGCGGCCTTCTCGTCTCCCAGCTTCTGACGCTCTACATTACGCCGGTCATTTATTATTACATGGACCGAATCCAGGTGCGGTTGGGGAATAGAGTCGGGGCACGGCGCCGGGCGACCGCAACGGTGGCGGGGGAGGGATAAAGATAAAAAACGCCTCCCGTGACTGGCGGGCTTCCTTTGTATGCGGTATGCTATGAAGATTGAAGCTGGCTAATCATGGGTCGTTCCCGTTCGGTTTCTTCGGGCGGGGCAAAGGAGGCGGTGATGGAGAGAAAGTGCGGTACGACGTTGAGCCGAGACGAATCGGATCTGTTGCTGTATTATCGGGAACTTCCCGTTCAGGAACAGCTCTCGGTTCTTGAGAGTGTCGAAACCCGGGTGAATTCGGTCAGGCGCATGGAGGAACTGGCGCACCGCGATGGAATAAACCCTTTTCCCGGTGAGGATTCCCCGTGGCATTGAGGTTTTTTCCTCTTAACGCCGAGGGTGGTTTTTCTCCAGTCGGAATTTTTCCGACCTGACGCGGGTTGATCGATTGACAGGCATCGGAAAAAACGGGTAGGAATGCAAGTGCGGCGGTTGGTCTCAACCGCCGCATCCATTTGCTCCTCGAAAGGGTGTTCATGCAACAGGAAGGGGTCATCAAATATCGTCTCGAATTTTCCCCCGGCCCGGCTCTCCCCGCCGAATCGCTGCGCGAGATCAATGCATGGCGCTGCATTCTTTACAAGCTCGGACTGATCGGTCGGGACCCCGAGCGCTACGCAGGGTTCGGCTTCGGCAACATCAGCCGGAGGCTTGCCCCATTCGCGGCAGCTCCGGAGAGCCGACGCTTCGTGGTCAGCGGGACCCAGACCGGCGGCCTACCTGAGCTGCACGCCGAACATTACGCCCTCGTGCGCGAATGCCATCCCCGGGAAAACCGCCTGGTGGCGGAAGGGCCGATCGAGCCCTCCTCGGAAGCTCTGACCCACGGGACCCTCTACGGACTCGACGAGTCTGTGCGGGTCGTGATGCACGTTCACGCGCCCGGTCTGTGGCGCCAGGCCCATGCCTTGGGAGTTCCCTCCACCCGCTCCTCCGCCGCCTACGGCACGCCGGAGATGGCCGAGGAGGTCAGCCGTCTCATGGGCGATCCCCTGGTTCGGCAAAAACGGATCTTCGCCATGGGGGGGCATGAGGACGGTCTCGTCGCCTTCGGCCGGGAGGCTGAAGAGGCCGGTTTCACCCTGATTCATTATTTTTCTCTGGCCCTGCAGCCGGCGTCCTCTTCCGCCGAGGTCAGCGTCGGCTGAAATCCCCCTTACTGTTCCAGCCCGCCGGCCCCTCGCTGAAGGTGCCCGCCCGCCGCTCTTCGCCAGAAAACGGATTGCCGCCGCTCTGACGTGCGGGATCGTTTTGACTGATTCTTCCCGAGTGTGTATAATGTGGCTCAATGTTTGGGCCAGGTTTGACCCACTTCGGCGAGGAGGCACCGGTTGCCGCCAAAAAACGTTTGACAAATATCTGTCCCGTTTCTATAGTGACATCCGTTTGAAAAAACAGCGATTTTAAAGAATTTTCCAGGGGGCGTGAGGTGACCGCGTGACGCGCGAGCGGTGGCGGGAAGGGATCTGGAGCCCTGACCTGAACCAACGATTTGCTACCGAAGCCACATTCCAATTCAATTGACACTGAAGGAGACGAGCGGGCATGGCGAAGCAGTTTAAAATTGCGGTTTTTCCCGGGGACGGCATCGGCCCCGAAGTCATGGCGGAGGCCCTGAGGGTTCTCGACGCCGTTGAAGAAAAATTTCAGGTGACCTTCGAGCGGACCTTCGCCAATGTCGGCGGCATCGCCATCGACAAGGAGGGGAAGGCCCTCCCTCAGGGGACCATCGATATCTGCAAGGCCGCCGACGCCATCCTCTTCGGCAGCGTCGGCGGGCCCAAGTGGGAGAGCCTGCCGCCCGACGAGCAGCCCGAGCGCGGCGCGCTGCTGCCGCTGCGCAAGATCTTCGGCCTCTACGCCAACCTGCGCCCGGCGATCATCTTCCCGGCGCTGACCGGCGCCTCCTCCCTCAAGGAAGAGGTCATCGCCGGCGGCTTCAACGTCCTGGTGGTGCGCGAGCTGACCGGCGGCATCTACTTCTCCCAGCCCAAGGGGATCGAAGGGGAGGGCCCCGAGCGGGTCGGCGTCGACACCATGCGCTACAGCGTGCCGGAGATCGAGCGGATCGCCCACGTCGCCTTCCAGGCGGCCCGCAAGCGGGGCAAGAAGCTCTGCTCCATCGACAAGGCCAACGTCCTGTCCACCTCGGTTCTCTGGCGGCAGGTGGTGGAACCGGTGGCGAAGGAGTATCCGGACGTCGCCCTCTCGCACATGTACGTCGACAACGCCGCCATGCAGCTGGTGCGCTGGCCCAAGCAGTTCGACGTCCTTCTGTGCGAAAACATGTTCGGCGACATCCTCTCCGACGAAGCCGCCATGCTCACCGGTTCGCTGGGGATGCTGCCCTCGGCTTCGCTGGCCGAGGGCAGCTTCGGCATCTACGAGCCATCCGGGGGCAGCGCGCCGGACATCGCCGGGCAGGGGATCGCCAACCCCATCGCCCAGATCCTGTCGGCGGCGATGATGCTGCGCTATTCCTTCGGTCTTGTCGAAGCGGCCGACGCCATCGACGCGGCGGTGGAAAAGGTCCTCACCCAGGGCTGCCGCACCGGCGATATCTACCAGGAGAAGCCCGGCGAGAAGCGGGTCAACACCAAGGAGATGGGCGACGCGATTGTCGCGGCCCTGTAACTGTGTAGGGGCAACCCTTGTGGTTGCCCGTTCTGGAAACATCGGGCGGGCACAAGACCCGCCCCTAACAAATTCAAACAAGAGGAAGATATACGTATGAACGTCGGACTCATCGGTTGGCGCGGCATGGTCGGTTCGGTCCTCATGCAGCGCATGCAGGAAGAGAACGATTTCGCGGGCATCGAGCCGGTCTTCTTTTCCACCTCGCAGGCGGGACAGCCCGCGCCCATGGACGCCGGGACCCTCAAGGACGCCTCGGATATCGGGGAGCTCAAGAAGCTCGATGTGATCGTCACCTGCCAGGGGGGGGACTACACCAAGGAGATCCACCCCGAGCTGCGCCGGGCCGGCTGGCAGGGGTACTGGATCGACGCCGCCAGCGCTCTGCGCATGGCAGAGGATGCCGTCATCATCCTCGATCCGGTCAACCGTGGCGTCATCGATGCCGCCCTGAGCCGGGGGCAGAAGGATTTCATCGGCGGCAACTGCACCGTCAGCCTGATGCTGATGGCGCTGGGGGGCCTTTTCCGGGCCGGGCTGGTGGAATGGCTGACCGCCATGACCTACCAGGCGGCCAGCGGCGCCGGGGCTCCCAACATGCGCGAGCTTCTCGCCCAGATGGGGGCCCTGCACGGCTCGGTCGCCGCGCTGCTCGAAAACCCCGCCTCGGCCATTCTCGATATCGACCGGCAGGTCACGGAAGCGCTGCGCGGCGAGGCCCTGCCGACCCGGGAATTCGGGTTTCCCCTGGCGGGCAGCGTTCTGCCCTGGATCGACCGGGAGGTCGAGGACGGGCAGAGCCGCGAGGAGTGGAAGGGGCATGCCGAAACCAACAAGATTCTCGGCACCGCCTCGCCGATTCCCATCGACGGCATCTGCGTGCGGGTCGGCGCCATGCGCTGTCACAGCCAGGCGCTGACCATCAAGCTGAACCGGGATGTGCCGATCGCCGAAATCGAAGGGCTGATCCGCAACGACAACGAATGGGTGCAGCTGGTTCCCAATTCCAAGGATGAGACCCTGGCCCGCCTGACCCCGGCGGCCGTCTCCGGAACCCTGGCCGTGCCGGTCGGGCGGGTGCGTAAGATGAAGATGGGGCCGCAGTATCTGTCGGCCTTCACCTGCGGCGACCAGCTCCTCTGGGGAGCGGCCGAGCCGCTGCGGCGGATGGTTCGCCTCCTGATGGAGAGGTAGTCAGGGCGCAACCTCCCTCTGCGGTGCCCACTCGCCACGCCACCGATAAACCGAAAAGGGGCGGTTCGTGAACCGCCCCTACGGCCCGCCGGCATACCATGGCCCTTCTCGACGACATCACCCTGGGACGCTTCGTTCCCGGCGACTCTCTCCTGCACCGCTGCGACCCGCGGCTGAAGCTCGCCGGGGTGCCCCTGTTGATCGTTGCGGTTTTTTCCGCCCGCGGATTCCCCCGACTGGTCGTCCTGGCAGGGGCGGCCCTTCTCTTCATGGCCCTGTCGCAAATCGAGGTGCGGGTCTGGTGGCGGGGGATCCGGGTTTTCCGCTGGCTCTTTCTGTTCACCCTGCTGCTCCATCTGTTCTTCACCCCGGGGAAGACCCTGGCGGGCGTCGCCTGGCTCTCCGAGGACGGGCTGTGGCGCGGAATCCTGGTCGTCAGCCAACTGGTTCTGGCCGTTCTATTTTCCTCCCTGCTGACCCTGACCGCCTCTCCCCAGGCGCTGGCTGCGGCTTTCTCCTCCTTTCTGGCACCGCTGCGCCGGTTTCGCTTTCCCGCAGATGAAGCGACCATGCTCTTTTTACTGGTGCTGCGCTTCATCCCCATCCTGCGGGAAGAATCCGCCGAATCCTTCGCTCGTTCCCGGGCCGCCGGCATCGACCCGTCCCGGGGCTCTCTGGCCGAACGGGCGCTGGCCCTGCGCCGGATGACCGCGCCCCTCGTTCTGCGGCTTGTCGACCGGGCGGAGGAGCTGGCCTATCAGGTGGCGGCGGGGGAAAATGTCGTGGGGGAAACGGTCGTCCTCGAACCCTTTTCACGGATCGGCCGCATCGACCTCGCCCTTTTTCTGGCCGGTGTTCTCGGTCTGGTTTTTGTCTTCAGAATCCCATGAAAACGATTCGACTGACCCTCGAATACGACGGAACCGACTATGTCGGATGGCAGATTCAGGCCAACGGTCCGTCGGTCCAGGAAGCGGTGGAGGCGGCCCTCGCCTTGGTGCTGGGCGAACGGGTGCGGCTGATCTCCTCGGGCCGGACCGACGCGGGCGTCCATGCCCGGGGCCTTGTGGTCCATTTTCTCACCGACCGGGATCTGCCCCTTGCCGCCTTCCGGGAAGGGGTGAACCGTTATCTGCCCAGGCAGATCGCCGTCCGGGCCGCCGCTGAGGTGCCCCCGGAATTCCACGCCCGGTTCAGCGCCAGGGGAAAATGGTACCGCTATGCCATCTACCAGGACGCGGTGCGTTCTGCCTGGTTCGACCGGACCTCCTGGCATCTGCGCGCCCCTCTCGATATCCCGGCCATGACCGAGGCGGCGGCCCTCTTCGTCGGGCGTCACGATTTCGCCGCCTTTCGTTCCGCCGGCTGCGACGCCCGGACCACGGTCAGGAAAATCTTTTCCGTCGATTTGTCCCGCGAGGAGGAGCTGCTGCTCATCGATGTGAAAGGGGAGGGGTTTTTGCGCAACATGGTGCGGGTGATGGTCGGGACTCTGGTGGAAATCGGCCTCGGCAAACGGCCGGTCGGGGATGTCGCGAGGCTGCTGCAGGAAGGGCGCCGGGAATCGGCGGGGATGACCGCCCCTGCCCAGGGGCTGTGCCTGATGGAGGTGTGGTACTGAGGCGGGCGGTAGCCGAAATTGAGTCCGCGCGCGTTGCCGGGGTTGAAAAATCCGATTTGTCGGCTACAGTTCTCTATGGAGTCCCCCCATCCGTGAGGTCGACAGGCATGAAAAAGGCCGTGAAAATTATTGTCCCCATCGACTTTTCCCGCTACAGCCGGGAAACCCTCGATTTCGCCCTCTCGCTCAGGGGCCTGTTCAGTGCGACGTTTCTTCTCGTCCACGTCGTTCCCGTCGGAGAGGTGGAGACCTTCGCCACCCTGGGTGGCGAGCCGACAGAGGTTCATCACCGGCAGATGGAGACCTCCCAGGCGGAACTGGAGCGCGAGGCCGAACGCCGACGTGGGGAACGGCCCGACGTGGAGATCGCCTGCCGGGTGGTGATGGGGGTGCCTTTCAAGCAGATCTGTCATCTGGCCGAGGAAGAAAATGCCCATCTGATCGTCATCGGCACCCACGGCCGCACCGGCCTCTCCCACCTGCTGCTCGGCAGCACCGCCGAAAGAGTCGTGCAGCATGCCCCCTGTCCGGTTTTGAGCGTCAAGCCCCGGGTGTTGTGAGCGGCCTGCGGATCGCCGCGTCCGCAGCGTCGGGGAAAAACGCGCTTCCGCAGAAAAAATCGATTGACATCCCAGATGTTTTTGGATAATGTCACAGCTTCTGTGAGCCCCGTTATTCACAGATTTTTGTCAAGAGAGGAAGCTCGGATGAGTACGCAAGACGTCAAGCAATCGGATATTAAGAGGAACTGGTTCGTCGTGGATCTGGAGGGAAAAATCCTGGGCCGCGCCGCCACGGAAATCGCCCGGGTTTTGCGGGGCAAGCACAAGCCCATTTACTCCCCCAGTTTCGACGCCGGAGATTTCGTCGTCGTTCTGAACGCCGGCAAGGTTCGGCTGACCGGCAACAAGCTGGCAGATAAGATGTATCACCATCACACCGGTTATCCCGGTGGCATTCGCTCGATCAATGCTGAAAAGCTGCTCGAGAAGAGGCCTGAGGATCTGATCAAGAAGGCGGTCAAGGGGATGCTTCCGAAAAACAAGCTGGGCCGGCAGATGTTCAGAAAGCTCAAGGTCTACGCCGGAGCCGATCATCCCCACGCCGCCCAGCAACCGAAGGAACTGACTCTCTAAGAAGGTATTCAGGAGATAAAGATGGCCGAGCAAAAGTATTACGCCACCGGAAAAAGAAAAACCTCTGTCGCCCGGGTCTGGATGACGCCGGGGACCGGGAACATCATCATCAACAAGCGCAGCCTCGACGAGTACTTCGGCCGCGAGACCTCCAAGATGGTGGTCCGGCAGCCGTTGGAACTGACCGAGAACGTCGGCAAGTTCGACATCTCCGTCAACGTCTGCGGCGGCGGTCCCTCGGGCCAGGCCGGAGCAATCAAGCACGGCATCACCAAGGCCCTGCTCGAAGTCGACAGTGAGCTGCGCGGTGTCTTGAAAAAGGCCGGCTTCATCACCCGCGACAGCCGGATCAAGGAGCGGAAGAAATACGGTCGTGCCGCTGCCCGTCGGAGTTTCCAGTTCTCCAAACGTTAAGCGGCAGCTGCCGCCGGTCGGTTTTCCGGCTCTCAGCACGTTCATGAAAAAGGGAAACCCGCGGGTTTCCCTTTTTCTGTCTTCATGGAGGACACCATGGTCAAGGTTGCCATTGTCGGTGCCAGCGGCTATACCGGGGTCGAACTCGTTCGGCTGCTGGCCGGCCATCCCCAGGTCGAAATCACCTGCGTCACCTCCCGGCAGACGGCCGGCGAGGAGTTGTCCCGGATTTTCCCCTCGCTGCGAGAGCGCTTCGAGCTGGTCTGCGAACCGGTCGATATCTCGCGGATCGCCGGCAAAGCGGAGGTGGTTTTTACCGCCCTGCCCCACCAGACCGCGATGGCCGTGGTTCCCGACCTGCTGGCGGCGGGCACGAGGGTGATCGATCTGTCGGCCGACTTCCGGCTGCGCGATCCCGGCGTCTACGAAGCCTGGTACCAGAAGCACTCCTGCCCCGAGCTTTTGCCCGAGGCGGTTTACGGGTTGCCCGAGCTCTACCGGGATCAGGTACGCGGCGCCCGCCTGGTGGCCAACCCCGGCTGCTATCCCACCAGCGTCGCCCTGGCGCTGGCGCCCCTGCTGCAAAAGCAGCTGGTGGCCCTCAAAACCCTGGTGGTCGACAGCAAGTCCGGCACCAGCGGCGCGGGCCGCTCCGCCAAGGTGGGCAGTCTGTTCTGCGAGGTCAACGAGGGATTCAAGGCCTACGGGGTGGGGAGCCATCGCCATACCCCGGAAATCGAGCAGACCCTGAGCGCGCTGGCCGGCGAAGAGGTGATCATCAATTTCACCCCTCATCTGTTGCCGGTCAACCGCGGGATTCTCTCCACCTGTTACGGAACCCTCGAGACGGCTCTTTCCACCTCGGATCTTGTGGAGATCTTTAGCGATACCTACCGGGACGAGCCCTTCGTGCGCGTGCATCCTGAAGGGAGTCTGCCCAACGTGGCCTATGTGCGGGGCAGCAATTATTGCGATCTGGGGATCGTGAGCGACCCGCGCACCGGCCGGGTGATCGTCGTTTCGACCATCGACAATCTGGTGAAAGGGGCTGCGGGCCAGGCGGTGCAGAACATGAATCTCATGCTCGGTTTCGAGGAAGCCCTCGGGCTCGAGGCGCTGCCGGTTTTTCCCTGATCTTGTCGACAACGACGCCCGGCCGCATAGCGCGGGTGCTAAATTTCCTCGAACGCCCGTTCGCTTCGCTCCCTCAAGACGCCAGGACGCAGAGGATTCGAAGGAAAAAAAGCAGGGAACGGAATTCCTCTGACCATTTGGTATCGTTAACGACTCTTTTCTCATTGCGCGTTACTCGTCACGCGTCGCGGCTTCTAAGGATTTTCGCATGGAATGCATCTCGACGGAATCGCTGAAGCACTGCACCTGCACCTACCTCGCCTGCGACAAGCGCGGCAACTGCTGTAAGTGCGTCTCCTTTCACCGCGACAAGGGCGAAATCCCCGGTTGCTTTTTTTCCCCCCAGGGCGAGCGCAGCTACGATCGCAGCATCGCCAATTTCTGCAAGGACCGAGGCCGCTGAGCGTTTCGACCGACCATCCGTTTCTGCCCATGACCCGTCAGGAAATGGGAGCCAGGGGCTGGGACGCGCTCGATATCCTCTTCGTCTCCGGCGACGCTTATGTCGACCACCCCGCCTTCGGCGTTCCCCTGCTGGCCCGGCTGCTCGAAGCCGAAGGGTTCCGGGTCGGCATCATCGCCCAGCCCGACTGGCAGAATCCCGACGCCTTTCGGTCTATGGGACGGCCGCGGCTTTTTGCCGCGGTCTCCGCCGGGGCCATGGACTCCATGGTCAACCACTACACCGCGGCCAAGAAGATCCGTCGCAACGACGCCTACACCCCCGGCGGCCGCGCCGGGGCGCGGCCCAACCGGGCGGTCATCGCCTACACCGCCGCCCTCAAGGGGGCCTTCAAGGGGCTGCCGGTGGTGATCGGCGGCATCGAGGCGAGCCTGCGCCGGCTGGCCCACTACGATTACTGGGACGATAGGGTGCGCCGCTCGATTCTGGTCGACAGCAAGGCCGATCTGCTGGTCTTCGGCATGGGGGAGACCCCGCTGCTCGCCATCGCCCGCAGGGCCGCCGCCGGCGAGGTCCCTTCGGTGATAACCGATCTTCCCGGAACCGCTCACATCTGCCCGGCACCGCCGGAGGGAGCCCTTCTTTTGCCCTCCTTCGAAGCCGCCGCCGCCGATCCCGAGGCCTACAACGAGGCCTTCCGGCTTGCCGCGCAGGAGGCCAACCCCTTCTCCGGCCGCCCCCTGGCCCAGCCCCACGGAACCCGCTGGGTGGTGGTCAATCCCCCGGCGCCGCCTCTTTCAGAGGCGGAGATGGACGCCCTTTACGCCCTGCCGTTTCGCAAAGAGCCCCATCCCGCCTACGGCGAACCGATCCCGGCCTACGAGCAGATCCGCTTCTCGATCACCACCCACCGGGGCTGTTTCGGCGGCTGCGCCTTCTGCGCGATTACCCATCATCAGGGCAAAACCATCCAGTCGCGCTCCGAGGAGTCGGTCGTGGCCGAGGTCGATCGCCTCGCCCGCCACCGCCGGTTTCGCGGCACCATAACCGATGTGGGCGGCCCCACGGCCAACATGTTCGGCCTCTCCTGCGGGGACGAAGCGGCCCGGACCGTCTGCCGCCGCGCCGGCTGCCTCTATCCGCGCCCCTGCAAAAACCTGGTGACCTCCGACAACCGCGCGGCGCGCCTGCTGCGCAAACTGCGCCACCGGCCTGGGGTGCGCCATCTGTTCGTCGCCTCCGGGGTGCGCTACGATCTGCTCGAGCATCAGCAGGAATATTTCGAGGCCCTCCTCGCCCACCACGTCGGCGGCCTGCTCAAGGTCGCCCCCGAGTCGGTCTGCGAGAGCGTCACCCGGATCATGCGCAAGCCCGGCCCGGCGCTCTTCGAGGATTTCTTGCGCCGGTTCTGGGAGAAGAGCCGGCAATTGGGGCTGCGCCAGGCGGTGGTTCCCTATTTCATCTCCGCCCATCCCGGCGCCACCCTCTCCGACATGGCCGATGTCGCCCTGTTCCTCAAGCGGCACCGTCTGACCGTCGAACAGGTCCAGGAATTCACTCCCACCCCCGGAACCCTATCGACCTGCATCTACCACACCGGCGCCGATCCCTTCAGCGGCGAGAAGGTACACGTACCCCTCTCCGCCGAGGAAAAGCGGCTGCAGAAGGCGCTGCTGCTGTACCATCTGCCCGAACACCGGGGGGACGTTCTCAAGGCCCTGAAGCGCTGCGGCCGGGAGCACGACGCCCGGACGCTCTTCGCCCGAGAGGGGGCGAAGGGCAAAGGAAAATCCGGCCGGTAGCCGGGAATCGGCTTGAGTTGTCCCCTGCGGTCCTGTTATAAAGGACCTCAGGGGGGAGATGATGGAAAAATATTTATGATGGGTCTCTAAAGGCGTTCCGGAAACCGAGGTTTCCGTGGGCGCCTTTTTCGTTTACGGCAAGTAAACCGGAATAAAGGTCAGCATTGATTGTCCGGTAAGTATTGTCAGTCGGCAACGGCCCCCTCTCCCTAGCCCTCTCCCACAAGGGGAGAGGGGATTTAAAGCTCCCCTCCCCTCGATGGGCGGGGTTGGGGGAGGGTGCAAGGCGCTGGTTTTAGGCCCTGTCGAGATGTTGCAATTTTCTAACCGGACACTGCTGAATAAAGATTGGCCTGGATCGATTTCTATGAGGAACATGCTTTTAACCGAACGCTGGGTGGTGGTAGACGTTGAAACGACAGGTTTCTCCCCCGGTCGCGACCGGATCATCGAGATCGGCGCCGTGGCGGGGGAGGGGAGGCGCATCACCGACGAATTTCACACCCTCATCGACCCCGGCCGACCCGTGCCCCGGCAGGCGCAGCGGGTCCACCGGATCACCGATGCGATGCTGCGCGGCGAGCCTTGCGCCGGGGAGGTGTTGCCCGACTTCCACCGGTTCATCGGGCAGAGCCCCCTGGTGGCCCACAACGCCCAATTCGACATGGCCTTTCTGCGCCACGAATTCGGCCGGCTCGGCTTTGGCCTGCCGAACCCCTCCCACTGCACCTTGCGCCTCAGCCGCAGCGCATTGCCGACCCTGCCCAACCACCGCCTGGAAACCGTCGCCCGCCATTTGTTCGGATCTCTGGAGGAAGGCGAGCGGCTGCACCGGGCCCTGGCTGATGCGCGGCTGACGGCGCGGGTGTGGTTGGCGTTAAATGTGTAGGGGCAGGGCTCCGATGGCCTTCCCAAGGGGCTTGTGTGACTTTTTATGTCATTTTGGGTGGATAAAATGTTGGGGATTTTATGAGATGGGGGTAAGATGAGTGGCCTGTAAGGAGAGGGGCTTTTCGCTTTGGCCAGGGAGAGGATGGCTGGAGGGGAGTTCGAATTCTGTAAAAAATGCCTGAGCGATTGTGGTGTGGATGGTGCCCTTGCGGGGGAAACGTTTATTCCGCAGAGCAGGAGAGTCGTCATGAGTGAATACTATGCCCATTCAACAGCATTCGGCCGATAAATCCGATTGGCAGAAGCTGGAGACGCATCTTCAAAATGTCGCCGAACATGGCCAAAACATTCGCCGCCGTTTTCGGCGCGGAGAATGGGGCGAGTTGAGGGGCTTTTGCATGACGCCGGCAAGGCCACAGACGCTTTCGTCCGTCGCCTGGAAGGGGAGGCCATGCGGGTGGACCACTCCAGCTTCGGTGCCCGATTGCCCGGGAGAAGGCTCGGCCGACTTGGGCTGCTTCTCGCCTATATGGTGGCCGGACATCACGGCGGGCTGCCCGATGGCGGCGAGCAGGAGGGGGACCTCCACTTTCGGTTGAAAGGGGCCCGGATTCCAGCGGATGTCGAACTGCTCCCCATGGTCGACCTGCACAAGGAATTGCGTCCACCCTTCGAGCTGACCGAAGAGCGGGCGGGGTTCAGTCTGGCGTTTTTCACCCGGATGATTTTTTCCTGTCTGGTCGATGCCGATTTTCTGGATACCGAGGCCTTCTGCACGCCGGAGAAATTGTCGGGATCGGCCCGGAAAGCCGATCCACGGCGACTCTTAGTCCCAATTGCAGGGGGAAGACTTCTGACCGGTATCTTGCGGAAAGGCTCAGACGGCGGACGATACTCCGGTAAACCGGCATGCGCCAGGAGGTGCTGGCGCAGTGCCGGCAAAAGGCCGCGCTTTCGCCGCGGATTCTTCTCCTTGACCGTACCCACCGGAGGCGGCAAGACCCTCTCCTCCCTCGCTTTTGCCCTCGACCACGCCGTGGCCCATGGGCTGCGCCGGGTCATCTATGCCATCCCCTTCACCTCCATCATCGAGCAGAACGCCGGGTCTTTCGAGGAGGTCCTCGGTCGGGAAGCGGTGCTGGAGCACCACTGCAACTACAAGGAGCGGGACGCGCCGGAAGAGGCCGCCTATGAACGGCGGCGCGGGCTTGGCCAGCGAGAACTGGGAGGCGCCGGTGGTCGTCACCACCAATGTCCAGTTCTTCGAATCCCTCTTCAGCAACAAGCCCTCGCGCTGCCGCAAGCTGCACAACATCGCCCGCAGCGTGATCGTTCTCGACGAGGCCCAGGCGATCCCCACTGAATATCTGGAACCCTGCCTGGCTGCCTTGCGCGAACTGGTCGAGCATTACGGCTGCTCGGTGGTGCTCTGCACCGCAACCCAGCCCGCCCTGGACGATAAGAGTTCCCTGCGCATGGCCCTGCCGGTGATGCCCGAAATCATCGATTCCCCGCAGCTCTATCGGGATCTTGCGCCGCACCGAGAGTGGAATTCCTCGGACAGTTGTCGGATGCCGAACTGGCCGGGCGACTGGCAAGCGGAAACCCAGGTGCTGTGCATTCGTCTCCACCAAGCCGCAGACCCGGGCTGTCTTCGAGCGGCTGCGCGAGGCGAGGGCGTTTTTCACCTCTCCACCAATATGTACCCGGAGCACCGTCGCCGGGTGTTGGAAGAAGATCCGCGCCTGGCTCAAAGCCGAGCCGCAAAAGCCTGCCGGGTCGATCTCCACCTCCTTGGTCGAGGCCGGCGTCGATCTCGATTTTCCCGTGGTCTATCGGGCCATGGCCGGGCCTCGATTCCATCGCCCAGGCGGCCGGCCGCTGCAACCGGGAGGGAAGGGAATGGACTGGCGGACTGGGAAATGTTTCGTCTTCGAGACCGAGAAACCCCCCGCCATGCCCTGGCTCAAGCGCTGATGCCACCGCGCCGCGGAGACACTGCGGAGCACTGCCGGATGCCGATCCCCTGGGTCTGGAGGCGATGCGGCGCTATTTCGAGTTGCTCTACGACGTCCAGGAGCTGGACAAAAAGCAGATTCTGCCGCGGCTCAACCGCGCTGACACCGGGATCTCTACTTTCCCTTTCCGCGAGGTCGCCGGGGATTTCCGCTTCATCGAGGACGAGACCATCGGCGTGATCGTTCCCATCGAGCCGGAGGCCGAGGCGCTGGTGCGGGAGCTGCGTTACACCGGAATTCCCACGAGCGACACTCAGAAAGTTGCAGCAGTACAGCGTGTCGCGTGCGGACCCGGGAGTTCGCGCGCATGGATGCGGCCGGCGCGCTGGAACTGGTTGGTGGGGAGTTCCCGGTTCTGCGCAATTTGGCAGCCTACCGAGAGGATGTCGGGTTATGTGTCGAAAGGGGGGAAGTCTGGAAATCTGAAGACCTGATTTGTTAGTCGAATCAATTGACGTAGAACCAAGGAGGAGCCTATGGCATATGGAATCAAGCTACGGGTTTGGGGTGATTATGCCTGCTTTACCCGTCCCGAAATGAAGGTCGAGCGCGTCTCCTACGACGTGATGACCCCCTCCGCGGCACGGGGAATTCTGGAGGCAATCCACTGGAAGCCCGCGATTCGCTGGGTGATCGACCGGATTCACGTGTTGCGCCCCATCAAGTTCGACAACGTCCGTCGCAACGAAGTCAGTTCCAAGATCCCCAAGCCGAATCCCGCCACCGCGATGCGGGACAAGAAACCCCTCTACTTCCTGGTCGACGATGGTAACAACCGCCAACAGCGAGCCTCGACCCTGCTGCGCGATGTCGAGTACGTCATCGAGGCCCATTTCGAGATGACCGACAAGGCCGGGGCCGAGGACAACGAGGGGAAGCATCTCGACATTTTCCGGCGTCGGGCGAAAAAGGGGCAGTTCTTCCACCAGCCCGCTCTCGGGTGCCGGGAGTTTCCGGCGTCCTTCGAGCTGATCGAGGATGAGATTCCCGCCTCCTGCTATGCTGGGAAGACGAAGGATCTCGGCTACATGCTCCTCGACATCGACTTTGCTAACGACATGACCCCGCTCTTTTTCCGGGCGCAGATGGAGAACGGCATCATTGCGCCGCCTTCTCCGCTCTCCGAGGAGGTGCGCGCATGATCCTGCATGCCCTCAAAGGCTATTACCAGCGGATGCTGGCGAGCCCGATTCTGGGATGCCTCCCTACGGGACCAGCATCGAGAACATCTCCTTTGCCTTGGTCCTTGGCGAGGACGGCTCGCTCGGGACGATGGAAGATCTGCGCGAGCCAAACGGCAGAAATCTGCGCCCGCGCAAGATGCCGGTGCCGGCGGCGTGACAAGAACCACGGTGTCAAGGCCAATTTTATCTGGGACAAGGCCGCTTATGTCTTCGGCGCCGACGCAGACGGAGCGACAGAAAAGAACCGGGAGCGTTTCGTTGCCTTCAACGATCTGCTGCAATCAGTTGTCAAGGATACCGACGATGGCGGTTTTGCTGCGGTAAAAAAATTCCTGCAACAGTGGAACTGCGAGCAATCTGAGGAGCTTGTCGTCCAGCTTCAGCAATCCTGGGAGGAAGTTTGCAGCGCCAATCTGGTGTTCCGTCTCGATGGTACGCCAGGGTTTATCCATGATCGCCGCGCGATTCAGCGTGAATGGCTCAGGTATGGCCAGGAAAATGCCGATGCTTCCCTTGGGAAATGTCTGATAACCGGAGAAGCGGATACTCCCTTAGCGCGGATCCATACTCCGATCAAAGGGGTACGTGGAGGTCAGACTTCGGGCGGCTATATGGTTTCCTTTAATGCTTCGGCCTTTGTTTCGTACAATCAAGACAAAGCGTCTGTTGCGGAAACGTCAGCTTTCGCCTACACCACCGCCCTCAATTCCCTGTTATCCGGCGACAGTCGACAGACAGATCGTCATCGGTGACGCCACCTAGTTTTCTGGGCCAAGCGTTCGACACCGGCAGAATCATTTCTGGCGGACCTGTTTGACCCTCCCACTGAAAAGAACGATGCCGGTGAGCAGGACGACCGAAAAACAGCCGGAGAAGTTCTCGGCATGCTCAAGGCGATCCGTGACGGCAGAAAGCCGGTCGATTTCATGCCCGATCTGGATGCGGAGGTACGATTCTATATCCTCGGCCTGGCGCCCAACGCGGCGCGGCTTTCGATCCGCCTCTGGCAGGAAAGCAGCCTGGGCGATCTACTGGAGAAAATTGGCCGACATTATCAGCAGCTCAACATCATCCGGCAGTTCGACAGCGAGCCGGAGTTTCCGCCCTTGTGGCGACTGCTGGTGCAGACCGCAACTCTCGGCAAGTCGGAGAATATCTCACCGGTCCTGGCCGGCGGGATGGCCCGTGCCATCCTGACGGGTGTGCCCTATCCGCAGAATCTGCTGCCCGTCGTGCTGGAGCGCATCCGCGCCGAGCACAACGTCACCTATTTTCGCGCCGCACTGCTCAAGGCATATCTGCTGCGCAATACATAAATGGAGGAGGTTCCCGTGTCTCTCGATCCTGAACAGAACCGACCGGCCCTATCTGCTGGGGCGGCTTTTCGCCGTGCTGGAGAAGGCCCAGGAAGAAGCGATTCCCGGCGCCAACGCCACCATCAAGGACCGCTACCTGGCGGCCGCCGCAGCCACGCCGGGGCAGGTCTTCCACATGCTGTTGAAAAACTCGGCCAACCACATCGCCAAGACTGAAGAAGGACCCGGAAAAAAAGGGCGCGCCTTCCATTATGACCTCATGACCCAGGAAATCATTGCCGGCTTCTCCGATTATCCCAAGATCATGAAGGCCGAGGAGCAGGGACTGTTCATGATCGGCTACTACCATCAGCGCAAAGACTTCTACACCAAGAAAACCCAGGAGGGATAAGACATGACCACACTCGCCAACCGCTACGAATTCGCCCTGCTTTTCGACGTGCAGAACGGCAACCCTAACGGCGATCCCGACGCCGGCAACATGCCGCGCTTCGATCCGGAGACCGGCCACGGCCTGGTGACCGACGTCTGCCTGAAACGCAAGATCCGCAATCACGTGGCCCTCGCCAAAGAGGGCGCCGAGGGATTCAAAATCTATATCCAGGAAAAGGCAGTCCTGAATCAACCCATGAGGTCGCTTACAAAGAGTGCAATTTGAAATCCGAAACAAAGAAGTACCGAAGAAGATCGAGGACGCCCAGAAGATAACCGGTTGGATGTGCACGAATTTCTACGACATCCGCAGCTTCGGCGCAGTTATGACTACCGAGGTCAATTGCGGCCAGGTGCGGGGACCGGTTCAGATGGCGTTCGCCAAAAGTGTCGATCCGATCATTTCGCAGGAGGTCAGCATCACCCGCATGGCGGTGACCAACGCAAAGGACCTGGAAAAAGAACGAACCATGGGGCGCAAGCATATCGTCCCTTACGGCCTGTACGTCGCAAAGGGATTCATCTCTGCGCCACTGGCGGAAAAGACCGGTTTCGGTGAAGAGGATCTGGCTCTGCTCTGGAATGCGCTGATCAACATGTTCGAGCATGACCGATCCGCTGCCCGCGGAATGATGAGTAGCCAGAAGCTATTCGTCTTCAAACATCAGGACAAGCTCGGCAACGCCCCCGCCCACAAGCTCTTCGACCTGATCGACATCCGGCGCAAGGAAGGATCGGAAGGGCCGGCGCGTTCGTTCAAGGATTACACGGTCACGCTCGGTCAGGCGCCGGCAGGGGTGGAGGTCATCGAAAAGCTGTGAGTCCCAGCCTCCATGGCGTCGTGCCGACTCGTTACGGTTTTGGCGCCATGGAGGCCCGCAAAGGGACGAAATCAGTAGGCGGGGGAGGGGGATGGACAAGGCAAACGAAAAAAGACTGGCGGCCAAGGCTGCGGAACTGGGCAGAAGCTCAGACCCGGAAGCGTTTCATCCGCTGATGGAACTGGTAGCTTCGGCCTCACCCCTGGTGCGGCGGCTGGCGGCGTCGGCGATCGGCAAGCTGGCCGGCATCGTACCTGCCGGTCCGGCGGTCGAAGTGCTGCATCCGCTGTTGCGGGACGAACATCCGCAGGTGCGGCAATATGCGGCCAAGGCCCTGGGGGCCTTCGGTGTTGCCGCGAAGGATGCCCTGCCCGATCTGCGGGATCTTTACAGCAATCCGGTGGAGCGAGACTACGTGAAGCGCAGCGTTTTGGCGGCTGGCAAGCTGATCCGTTCCGCCGTCGATATCGAATCGAAAAAAGCCGTTCATCTCTGCCAGCGCTGCGGGGTGAAGCTGGAGCCCGACGAATACGTCCGCAGCCACAAGGCCTTTCAGCGGCCGTTCTGCAACTACTGCTTCGACGAGGTGTTTCTTGAGAGGCGCAACTTCGAAACCAAGGTCGAGTTGCAAAAGAACATTCGCGCCAAGGACGGCACCTGGGTGCAGTCGGACGGCGAGCGATTGATCTGCGAGGCGCTGGACGGAGAAGGGATCCGCTACCGTTACGACGAGCGCTTCCGCATTCTCGACGGCTACGCCATCCGCCCCGACTTCTACCTGCCAGAGTTCGACGTCTATATCGAGTATTGGGGGATGGAGACCGCCGACTACAAGATCGGCATGCTGAAAAAGCAGCAGCTCTACCAGCAGCAGGGCAAGCGGCTGATATCGCTCTATCCCGCCGACAAGCCGCGGCTGCGCGCGACGCTGCTGGGGAAACTGCGCAAACACCGCTGACTGGCCCTCTCTGCGCGGCGTTGTACCGTCATCCCGATACGGCAGCGCAGGCAAAGGCCGGAGGTTTCATGTACCCCGAATCCGATTACATCATGCTCTCCGCCTTGCAGCACTACCTCTACTGCCCGCGGCAGTGCGCCCTGATCCACCTGGAGCAGGTGTGGGTGGAAAACCGCTTCACCGCCGAGGGGCGGGTGCTGCACGAGCGGGCGGACAGCAAAGAAGCGATCAAGCAGGGGAGGGTGCGCACCGTGCGCACCCTCCCCATCGCCTCCGCGCGCCTGGGGCTCTCCGGGCAGGCCGACGTCGTCGAGTTCCACGAGGACGGCAGCGTCTTCCCCGTCGAGTACAAGCGCGGCCGGCCCAAGGCCAACCGCTGCGACGAGGTGCAGCTCTGCGCCCAGGCTCTCTGCCTGGAGGAGATGCTGTCGGTACTCGATCCCGAGAGGGCGCGCTCTTCTACGGAGAGAAGCGGCGGCGCAAGGTCGTCGCCTTCGACCGGCAGCTTAGGGAACTGACCGAAACGACCATCTTTCAGGTTCATGCCCTGCTGGAGGGCAAAACGACGCCGCCGGCGGAATACGGCAAGAAGTGCGATCAGTGTTCGCTGCGCGCCGCCTGTCTGCCGCAAAGCTGCACGGCCGGCCGCTCGGTGCGCAAATATCTGGCGGGAATGCTAAGGGGGATCGATGCGAAAGATGCTGAACACGCTCTATGTGACGACCCAGGGAGCGTACCTGAATAAAGAGGGAGAGACGGTTGTCGTCAACATTGAACGGGAAACGCGGCTGCGGTTGCCGATCCACACCCTTGGCTCGATCGTCTGCTTTGGCCAGGTGAGCTGCAGCCCTTTCCTGCTCGGCCACTGCGCCGAGCATGACGTGTCGGTCAGCTTCATGACCAGCTATGGCAAGTTCCTTGCCCGTGTCACGGGACCAGCGGCGGGCAATGTGCTGCTGCGTCGCGAGCAGTACCGGCGGGCCGACGACTTGGCCGCTTCGGCACGGCTGGCGCGCCTTTTCGTCCTCGGCAAGGTCGTCAATAGTCGCACCGTGCTGAATCGCTCCCTGCGCGACCATACAACAATGGTCGATGCTCAGGCTATCGGTCTGACTGTTAGCCATTTCGCCAAGGTGGCGCAGAGGCTGCTGCGCGAGGAGGAGCTGGACAACATCCGCGGTCTCGAGGGGCGGGCGGCCAACGATTATTTTGGCCTGTTCGATCATCTGATCGTTGCGCAGAAGGAGGATTTCGTCTTTGCCGGCCGCAACCGGCGCCCGCCTCTCGACCGGGTTAACTGCCTGCTTTCCTTTCTCTACTCGCTCCTCTATCACGACGCTCGCTCGGCCCTCGAAACCGTCGGGCTCGATCCGGCCGTCGGTTTTCTGCACCGCGACCGCCCCGGCCGGATGAGCCTGGCCCTCGACCTGATGGAGGAATTCCGGCCGGTACTGGCGGATCGCCTGGCATTGTCACTAATCAACCTCTGCCAGGTGCGTAAAAATGGCTTCAAAATCACCGAATCGGGTGCGGTGGTCATGGACGACGACGCTCGCAAGACCCTGCTCACCGAATATCAGAAGCGCAAGCAGGTCGAGATTGAACACCCCTTTCTCAAGGAAAAGCTGCCCTTCGGGATGCTGCTCTTCTCCCAGGCTCAGTTGCTCAGTCGGCATCTGCGGGGCGATTTGGAGGACTATCCGCCGTTTCTCTGGAGGTGATGCGATGATGGTGCTGGTGAGTTACGACGTGGCCACCTCGGCTCCGGGAGGGGCGCGGCGGTTGCGGAAGGTGGCCAAGATCTGCACCAATCACGGCCAGCGGGTGCAGTTCTCGGTCTTCGAGTGCATCGTCGATCCGGCGCAGTGGGTCCAGATGCGCCAACAATTGGTCAGCGTGATCGACGAGACCCGGGACAGCCTACGATTCTATTTTCTCGGTGCCGAATGGCGGCGCCGGGTTGAGCATGTTGGGGCCAAAGAGACCATCGATCAGGAGGGGCCGCTGATTCTTTAGCGAACCCCAAGTGGTGGATCTTTCCCTGGGAGGTTCGCGGACTTTGCAAGGGGGCGATCTTAAACGGATATTATGTTCCTGGCCGGAAGGTAATACGCGGAGTGGATTGGTTCGGAACTCCGGTTCGCGCAACCGATGGAAGAAACGGTTTAGTTTTAAGTGCTTACAGGAGCACAGTCGCCCCCTTCGCGGGGGCGTGGATTGAAACGCTCAGGCATGCTGAGCACAGCCGGCAGACTGGTCGTCGCCCCCTTCGCGGGGGCGTGGATTGAAACAACCTGCAGTCCCGTCGAGAGCTCACGGCAGTCGGTCGCCCCCTTCGCGGGGGCGTGGATTGAAACAGCATAGACGCATGCAGCCGTCAGACCGCATGCTCGGTCGCCCCCTTCGCGGGGGCGTGGATTGAAACGCGCTTCAGCGGCTTGACATGGCTGCGATCGGTCCGTGTCGCCCCCTTCGCGGGGGCGTGGATTGAAACAATCCACAGCCTGGCAGTCGACCAGGAGTCCGCGTCGCCCCCTTCGCGGGGGCGTGGATTGAAACATCATCAGCGATACTCATGGCGTCATGACTGGCGACGTCGCCCCCTTCGCGGGGGCGTGGATTGAAAC
>CAWANI010000005.1:0-57398 GCA_963783365.1 uncultured delta proteobacterium
CGTTTCAACTTTTTTGCGAAAGAACCTTTTTTCTCGTCCTCCCTCGCGCGGACACCTGTCAAAAGAATTCACAGTTCCCTTCCGAAAGACCGGTCGCACCCCGCTGGCCCTGATCAGGCTCGATATCGATCACTTCAAAGCTTACAATAACAAATACGGCCACGTTGCCGGCGACGACTGCCTGAAAGCCCTTGCGGCCGTGATTTCTCGGGTCGGCGATCCGGCGACGTGCTGGCGTGCAAGGGGTCGAGGAGTTCGTCGTGCTGTTGCCGAACACCGCAGAGGAGGAGCCCCTGCGGGTGGCGTGGAATATCCACCGCGAACTGCGGGCGATCATGGCTCTGCCGCACGCACCCTCCCCCTTGCTCCGGGTCACCGCAAGCATAGGGATCGCCAGCCTGATCCCGACCAGCGATGCCGATCCTAATGACCTGATGCACCAGGCGGACACGGCCCTATGCCGGGCCAAACGCTCCGGTCGCGAACGGGTGGTGAGGCGCCCCGCGCCGGGGGCACGCCTCAATCCCCGGCTCCCAACGCCCGTTTCAAAGAGGAAACAGGCGATTGTTTTCTCCGGGGGGGGGGCATCCCCATTGCCGCCTGTGCCCATTAATCTGCCGACGCCCCCCCTTAAAAGACGCAATCCCTCTTTTTTCTTGATCTGCCGCTGCCCCTTGGGACCGCCAGGCCGGCTGACTCTCCTCGGGAGCCCTCTCTCAGGTGGTGAACAACTCCACCGAATCCTCGAAAACCTCGGCGATCTGCTGGCGGGTGATCAGCCCCTCGCACCCCCTCGGCCCCGGGCCGGAGACGACCAGGGCCACCGGCAGCTGGCCGGGCGTGCAGGGCGGCGACGACGTCGAAGAGGCGGGTCTGCGGGCGCGACGGTGAGGAAGTCGTGGCTGGCGACCTCCCCCATCGGCGTCTGGCGGTCGGGGTGCAGCAGGGCCTCGAGCGCCATGCGGGCATCGAGGACGCCGACGATCTGCTCGCCGTCGACGACCACGCAGGCCGGCTCGCTGTGGCGGTCGGCGAGCAGCCTGCCGAACTCCTCCAGGGTGGCGGCGGCCGGGACGAAGACCACCTCGGTGGTCATGAAGTCCCGGGCCGGGCGCTGCTGCGGCAGGTTGGTCTGCAGCGCCTCGGGGATGGGGTGGCCGCGCCGCTCCAGCTTGAGGGTGTAGATGCTCTGCGGGCAGAGCAGCTTGCGCACGCCGTAGGCGATGACCACGGTGATGGTCATCGGGATGATCACGCTGTAGTCGAGGGTCATCTCGAAGATCATGACGATGGCGGCCAGGGCCGCGCCGGTGGAGCCGCCGACCACGCCGGCCATGCCGGCGACGGCGAAGGCCGGCGGGCCGATCCCCAGCCCGGGAAAGAGGTGTGCGAGGAGCACCCCGTAGGCCCCGCCCAGGGTGGCGCCGATGAAGAGCGCCGGCGAGAAGATCCCTCCCGAAGCCCCGGAGCCCAGGGTGAGGGAGGTGACGAGCAGCTTGAGGACGCACAGCAGCAGCAGCAGGCCGACCGAGGCCAGGGTGCCGGTGAGCACGTCCTGCACCGCGGCGTAGCCGACCCCCTCGATGTAGTAGTGGCCGGAAGGGCCATGGTGCCGTACATGAGCAGCCCGGACACGAGCATGCCCCCCATGTGCCGCAGGTAGTAGCTGCCGCCGATGCGCTTTTCGAAGAGATCCTCGAAGCCGTAGATGGAGCGGATGTAGAGGGCCGAGACCGCCCCCGAGCAGCAGCCCGAGGCCGACGTAGGCGAGCAGCAGCAGGGGGTTGGTGAAGTGGAAATAGTGGGTCTCCAGGGCCGGGATGACGAAGGAGGGGTGGGCGCCGAAGAAGAGCCGGCCGATGTAGGTGGCGGTGGCGGTGGCCATGGCGACCGGCACCAGGGTGCGCACGCTCACCTCGTGCATCATCAGCTCGACGGCGAAGAGGATGCCCCCCACCGGGGTGTTGAAGGTGGCGGCGATGCCGCCGCCGGCGCCGGCGGCGATCAGGGTGATGCGCTGCCAGGCCTGCATCGGCACCAGCTGGCCGAGGGTCGAGCCCATGGAGGAGCCGATCTGGATGATCGGCCCCTCGCGGCCGACGGCGCCGCCGCTGCCGATGGAGAGCGCCGAGGCCAGGGACTTGACCATGGCGACCACCGGGCGGATGCGGCCTTGGTTGTAGTAGATGGCGTCGATCACCTCCGGCACGCCGTGCCCCTTGGCCTCGGGGGCGAAATTTTGCACCAGGTAGGCCACGCCCAGGGCGCCGAGCACCGGGACCAGGATCACCAGCGCCCCCCAGGGGCTGGCCGGCGTGTGGGCGTTGGCGTCGTAGACCCAGCTCAGCTTGCCGAGGAAAGAACAGGTTGTGGACCAGGCCGATCAGGCCGCGGAAGAGGACCGCGCCCAGGCCGGCGATCACCCCCACCAGGATGGCCAGCAGGGAGAAGTATAGGGCATTGATGGGCTTCTGCTGCGGTTTGCGCTTGGTGCGGTTCATAACTATCCTTTTGTTCCCCCTTTCCGCCCGGCGGGAAGACGACGAATTTTGTTAAACGTTAACCTAAAAATTTGTGCTTCGCGACATCCCGAACAAAATTAATCCACAACCCCCCGGACTCTTTGTCACCGGAGTTGACGGTCACCTTTACTCTGAGTTCCAGAGGAGGCCCTAGCTCTTTGGAACGTAATGGTGTCAACTCAGGCCGTCGAGATTCCCGGCGAGTGGGATTAGGGGATAGGGATTTGTGAAAATTCGATCTGTCGGAGGCTGGGGTCTAGGGGAAAGGGGCAAGAGATCCTTTAATGATTGGGGGGGGCCGCATCCGGACCGGAGGCGGATCGGCAACCAAACTGAAAACCCCACGTTCTCAGCCTGAAGGTGGAGCTAATCCTTTGAAATCAATGGGGAAAGAAAGGATCGGGACGAGAGGGTTTGCCCACTACGGCCCGAATCAGCTTCGGTAGATCAGGTTTTGATCTGCGGCAACTTAAAAAAGTTCGAATAACGTCCGATGTGGGTTACCGTCAACTGACCCCATCTTGCGGGGCAGGCTCTAATGCGGCATCCTGTTGCCGAGCAGCCAGCCACCGATCCGGCAGCAGTTCTTCGATCCGCCTGGCCGGGTGACCCATGATCCGCCGCAGGACATCCTCCAGGTACTCCTGGGGATTGATGCCCAGGTGCCGGCAGGTCTGAATCAGCGACAGAATCGTCGCGGCTGGCGTCGCCGCCGTTTTCGCTGCCGACGAAAGAGCCAGTTCTTGCGCCCAATCGTCAGGGGGCGGATCGCCCGCTCGGCCACGTTGTTGTCCAGCCGCGCATCGGGGTGGTTCAGGTAGTTCTCAAAATGCGGCGCCAGATCCAGGTAGTAGTTCAGCGCCTGGGTGAACTTCGATTTCGGCAGCAGGCCCCCGGCCAGGATCCGCTCTTTGACAATCGCGGTCAGCTTCTCCAGGACCGGCTTCTCGATCTCCCGGCGAATCCGCAGGCGTTCTTCGGGTCTGCGCGCCCAGGCGACCCGCTCCAGCATGAACAGGTGCCGGATCTTGCGCAGTATCGCGGCGGCGAAGATCCAGGATCGCCCCCTTCGGCCTCGACGAATTTGCGCCGCGCGTGCGCCATGCACGGGCACCACTGGATTTCCTCGCGCTTGGCCAGTTTCTCGTAGGCGGCGTACTTGTCCGAGTGCAGAACCCCCTGGTAATCCTGCAGGGTCTGCTCGACATGCGCATGGCTGCGACTGGTGCGAAATTCAAAGAACCGATACGGCGGGTCCCCGCCGCCGCCTCCGGCATAGACCCACATATAGGCCTTTTTGCAGCGGCCTTTGCCCGGCGTCTGCAGATTGATCGGACTTTCGTCGACAAAAACGACACCGCTTTCGAGAACCCGGGCTCTTCATGGCCTCATAGAGGGGGGCAAGCCCCGCGCCCGAGGCTCAGGACCCATTTGGAGAGGGTCTGGCGGCTGATCTGGACATCGCTTCGCCGCAGCATCTGCACCTGCCGGTAGAGCGGAAGGTGGTCTGCGAACTTGGCGGTCAGGACAGAAGCCAGAAGGCTTTCATCCGCCGGGCAGCGATCGATGATGCTATCGGGCAGCGCCGCCGTCAGAACTCCCTGGTCGGGATTCTTGCGTGAGGCGTACTTGGGGCGGACATATTCGATGATATAGAACTGCTCCGCCTTGCGCGCCAGCTTGCGGGTGACCTCTTCGCCGATGCAGACCAGCGGCTCGCCGGTTTCCGAACAGACCTTCTCTTCTTCGGGCAGATCGAGCACCTTGCGCTCGACGGGAAGATCGTCAGGGTAGGAGATCGTGTCGGCGCCCCGATTCTTGACGGCCTTGCGCCGCTGGTAGCGGACTTCCTCGGTCTCTTCGGCAGTTGGCTCAGCCGCCGCTTCGGCCTCGGCGAAGGGCAGGCTCTGCTGCCCCAGATCGGCGACAACCCGTTCACTCTTGGCGCCGAAGAGCTGCTTTTTCAGCCAGCCGAGCTGCTCGGTGAGCAGAGCCACCTGCGCTTCCAGGGCCTCGATATGACGGGCCTGCTGCTGCGACGAGTTCCTGCAGCTCAGACATCGTTGTCGGGGGCATTTAACATGCCGGAAATGATAGCATAAATCGCTTGATTTCAATGAAGCAAAAATGCCTGCTTTCACAAAGAAAATCGCCGACTTAAACGCTTCGGGACGATCCCTTCCAGAAGCATCACGAACTGCTGCCGACTCAGCTGCCGCATGGCCTTGAAAGCAGTCCGGGAAGGTCCCCTGCTCCAGGCGCTTGTACCAGATGGCAAAGCCGTCGCCCTCCCAGTTCAGGATCTTGATCAGGTTGCGCCGGCGGTTGAGAAACAGAAACAGCGCACCCGGTCAGCAGCTTGCCGGGAAAGGCGGCCTCGACCAGAGCGCTCAGTCCCTCGAAGCTCTTGCGCATGTCGACCGCCTCATCATACAGGAAGATGGGCTGGCAACCGGAGGGGCGCATGGCTCAGACGGCTTTCAGCACCGAGAGCACCTCCCGCAGCAGATCGCGATCGAAGCCGCGCTCGAGGTGCAGGGTGACGCCGTTGCATTCCACCGCCAGCGATGGAGTTCGCGAGCGTCAGCTCGACAAACTGCCCGTTCGACCGTTGGCCGCGATTTGCCCTAAGCCGCTTCCGCCAGTAGTGGAAGCGGTAATAGCCTTCGTCATTTTGCCGGCACCAGGCCGCGATGCTCAGCCCGCTGGATTGCCCAGTCGGCGAGTTTCTCTGCCCATTGCTGTTTCAGGCTCGGCATGATCCTGACTCCTCCTTGGTGAAATAACCACGGGGAGCAGGTTAGCCAATGACCGGCGGCTCAACAATGTGTGCTGATTTGACGGTTACTCTTTGGTGACCCCGTGATCGCTTCCGGTCGTTGTCAAGGAAGATGTCGCTTTTTCATGCCGCATCATCTTTGAGCAGCAGCCGATCTTGGGATGACTTCTGGAGGTTCAGGGTGACCACGTCGGGTCGGCTCCAGTCCCGGGTGGTCACCTGACCAGCGTTCGGGGCGACTGGCTTTAGCCGCTGCATATAGTTCGCTTCTTGCGCAGCATCGTCGCTCGCCCCGGTGGCGTTGGCCCGGGGTGACAAATTTCAGGGCGCTGTGGCGATGCTGCTCGTTGTACCACTGCTCGAATCCGGCCACGGGCCTTGATCCGCCAGCAGTACAAGGTGTCTTTCGGAATCCCGGTCTCTTTCGCCAAGGCGGGAACACTGGCGCTCTGAGGCGGCAGCATCCGGGCGATGATGCTCGCCTTTATCTCATCAGAATAGTCGGTCATTCAATTTCACTTTCGGCCCCTCGGGGTTTACTCAAAGGCTCTCAAGGAGAGGCGACATCTATCCTGACACGGGGGGGCTTCCGCCATCCTTGACCGGCTGCTTCATCACTGCCGGGTGATCAACATCAAGGGGCACAGCTATCGCCTGAAGAGGTCACGACTTCGCCAAACAACTCGCCCAGAAAAGAGGTGACAGTACGATCTCTTTCAGCCCCGGATTGAAGGGTCTCGACCCCCGGGCCGGTACACTTTTCAATTCCCGAAACTGGTACACTTTTACGATCCCATTGACACACGGTAGCCGCTCTTTGGCCCGTTTCGGAGGAGTTCTCTCGCAATGGTCGTATGGCTCCGACCAAGGCAAACTGCAATTTCGCGGCGACTCATGCCCAGGCGCAAAAAAAGGTCGATGACAATGCGTTCTTCTGACGTAAGATGCTGATGGGACATGGTGGGCTCCTTCTGGTCGGTTGGTGGTTGGCGCTTCCAACACTACCAGAAACCCACTGTGTCCCCTTGTCTTTTACCCACTCAGCAGGGTGGTGCGTTTTGAACTAGAATCTACCGGGGGCAGGTAAGTATCAAGCTAAGATTTGCTTACACAACGTTTCCCATTCGAATTGTTTTAGATAACTGCGTCGGCTGTCCATGCTCAAAATGGATCTTTGTTTATCCGCTGTGAGGATTGCCTTGACATAATCATCTGGAGTGCTGCCATAACTTGCCCAGCCACCCATACCACGTCGCAAACCACCACAGTCGGTAGATGCGATGCCAAGCCCGGCAGCCAAATATTGATAGAATTTCAAGGGTCGTTCCACTGGATCAATGCGCCGGTTTATGTTTTTAAAGGGGATGAGTCCAACTGTATACTTTGGCAACAACGACGGCAGAGCATCAGGACTCACTGCCCCACAAAAACGCAAGTTCTCTGGTACACTTTCAGGCAAATGAATACGAACCGGGCCATACAGATCGCACCTGTCCAATCCCGCAAACATTGTGCGGTAGCGACAAGCAGATCAAGGTCTACCCAGTCCTCAATCGAGCCGACGAGCACCGCCGATCTAGCCTTCCTAGGCGCTTCAGCTTTGGCCGCCTCGAAGAAGCGATCGGCGTAAACGCCATTCGGTACCACTTCAACAGACATAGATGGGTTGATCTGAGAGTGCATAATCACCGAAGGTAGCAGCTTACAGCACTCACTTTATCATACCAACCATCCGCGATGTCTTCCCGCAATCTTCGAATCAAAACCTTCGAGTAAGTTGTGAACCCCTCAGGCAGATACCGGTTTAATCTAAATATGGCACGATGAGCGCTAAATAACCGTCGAACACTTGCTATCGGTGATGTGTCACCGATAATTAGATCCCACTCCCTACGTACCAACGATCGAGGCATTACCAGCCGTTGCCAGCCGATTTGTCGATCGTTAAACAAAAAAAAGGTGCCCTCATAGGGAACAAACTCTTGACAATGTGTTCAAACAGGTGAGGCGCAACGCGGTACCGGTTGCCGATCACAACCTCGCACCCAAGCCCGCAAGAATCGTTCCTCTTGCGCTTTACAGAAAAAGCATCAGCCAAGCTAGACGGAGCTGAAAGATAGTGCACCTCGTAATCGCGGGCGGTTAATGTTCTGCAACATACTGCAGAAACTTGCAACCTTAGCTTGGCAATCAATAAATGAACTTGAGCCAAGCACAAGCGCATTTTTTCGGTTGTACTGTATCTCATACTCGTTGTTTAGCATATATGCACATTCCGCCCTTGATCCTGGCCATTATTCCAGATAGGCACCTGGTTAACCGTTCCCTAATTGCATTTGAAAACTATGTTAACGGTATTGCGATTGAAAGTGGTCATCAGCTATTTTAGTCACCTCTCTAAAATTGAGCGAAAAAGCCGTACAAGCTGACTGAATTTGATCTCTGATATTTTTAAACGGTATGCGTACATTCTTTATATTGCCATGACAGAAGGTTGGCATTTCTTACATAACCATATTCTGATCATGACAGATAAAATTTATCTGGCTCGTCAGCAGAATCTGTGGTGATACTCAGGTTCTGGCAACGCGCCAAGTGTATGATATAGGGCGATTTGCAAGCATTTGAGGGTCTTGAAACCGTAGGCTTTTCTCATAGTGAGTTTTGCCTTGAGGTTCATTCCCTCCACCGCGCCACTGGATAGCTGCCCCTTGGCCTTGAACCAGTTGAGGATCAGCGGCTTGTGGCTACGCAGCATACGCGCCACCTTCTTCATCGGTTCCAGGTCCGTTTGCAGCGCCCTGGTCACCCAGTTCTCGAGGAACTTCCCCGCGAAGTCGGGTCGTTGATACTCCCAGAACCGCTGGAAGTCCTCGCGCAGAAGGTAGCCCTTGATCGATGCCAGATTGAGCTTGAGTAGCTCACCCAGCCGGGTCGTCTGCTTCTCTGAGAGATTCTCCGGCCGCTTCAGCAGCAGCCATCGCCCACGTTCGAGAACGTTCTGCTCTCCGTTGGCCTTGAACTGCTTGACCTCGTCGCGGCGGATCTGATCGATCGCATCGCTGAAAGCCCGCATAATGTGGAAGCGATCGAGAATATTCAGCGCCTGCGGAGCCTTCTTGGCGATGACCTTGAGATACGGCCCCCACATGTCGCTGCACACGAACTTGATCTGGGCGCTGCGCTCTTTGCCGAACTCGTGGAAGAAGCGCAGCAACGTTTTCGCCCGACGCTCGGGGCCGCACCACAAAAGCCTTCTCGCCCCGGCGTTGAGCTGATAGACCAGCGTCAGATACTTGTGGCCCTTGAAGACCTTGATCTCGTCAACGCCAATCTGCGTGACGCCGTCAAGGTCTCTGTGGGCGAGGCCATAGTCGACCACGAACTTGACGGCCCGAAAGACCGTGTCCCAACTGGTCTCAAAAATATCGGCGGTCTCCTTCCAGGAGAGCCGTTTCGCCCAGCGAGCCAGAAAGACCTGGTAGGAGAAGGTCATCCGCTCCTTGCCATAGCCCCAGGGCAGCGCCTCCACCTTGACACCGCAACTCGGACAGTCGACCCGGCGTGGCGGGTAGCGGTAGTAGCACTTGAACGTCCAGACCGGCAAATATTCGAACAGGCGCGGGGGCTGCCGATCGTACATGCTTCTGCGCTTGCCGCACTCAGGGCAGACCGGCCGACTGTTGCGACGGGGCTCGATGTCAATGACCAGGGCTTCCACGCCGCCAACGAGCTGGACGCCGATGGAGCCGTAAACAAACGACTTGAATCGTTCGACCTTGTTCAGTAGAGTCTTGATCAGCATTGCCTTTCCTCTGGCTGGTTGGGATAGTTTCGGCAAAAACCATCTTATCCATCCATGAAAGGCAATGCTCTAATTTTTTCCGCTACCCTCTACCCACAGATTCTGCGGAAGAGGCAAAAGGGATTGCGCGAAGGGGGGGTACGTACCCCGCCCGCGCAATCCCTTGGATTGAGCCTGCCGAATCGAAAAAAATCCGGTTTCGGCAGAACGCTACCGCGTCAGCTGCCGGTACTTGATCCGGTGCGGCCGATCGGCCTCGGCGCCGAGGCGCTTCTTGCGGTCCTCTTCGTACTTCGGAGTAGTTCCCCTCGAACCAGACCACCTGGCTCTCCCCCTCGAAGGCGAGGATGTGGGTGGCGATGCGGTCGAGAAACCAGCGGTCGTGGCTGATGACCACGGCGCAGCCGCCGAAGTTCTCCAGCGCCTCTTCCAGGGCGCGCATGGTGTTGACGTCGAGGTCGTTGGTCGGCTCGTCGAGGAGGATGACGTTGGCCCCCTCCTTGAGCATCTTGGCCAGATGCACGCGGTTGCGCTCGCCGCCGGAGAGCACGCCCGACCTTCTTCTGCTGGTCGCGCCCCGGAGAAATTGAAGCGGGCCACGTAGGCGCGGGAGTTGACCAGCTGCTTGCCGAGCTGGATCTGCTCCTGGCCGCCGGTGATCTCCTCCCAGATGGTCTTGTTCGGGATCGAGCTCGCGGCTCTGGTCGACATAGGCCAGCTTGCACCGTCTCGCCGACCCGGAAGGTGCCGGCGTCGGGCTGCTTCCTGGCCGGTGATCATCCGAAACAGGGTGGTCTTGCCGGCGCCGTTGGGGCCGATCACCCCGACGATGCCGCCGGGGGGCAGGCGAAATGCCAGATCCTCGAACAGCAGCCGGTCGCCGTAGGCCTTGCTCGACGCCGTTGCGCCTCGATGACCACGATCGCCCAGCCGCGGCCCGGGCGGGATGTAGAGCTCGAGGTCGCTGGCGCTCTTCTCGTTCTCCTGCGCCGAGGAGCTTTTCGTAGGCGTTGATGCGGGCCTGGCTCTTGGCGTGGCGCCCCTTGGGGGACATGCGGATCCACTCCAGCTCCCGCTCCAGGGTCTTCTGCCGGGCGCTCTCGGCCTTCTCCTCGCGGCGCAGCCGCTCCTGCTTCTGCTCCAGCCAGGAGGAGTAGTTCCCCTTCCAGGGAATCCCCTCGCCCCGGTCGAGTTCGAGAATCCAGCCGGCGACGTTGTCGAGGAAATAGCGGTCATGGGTGACGGCGATGACCGTGCCCGGCATAGTGCTGCAGGTGCTGCTCGAGCCAGGCGACGCTCTCGGCGTCGAGATGGTTGGTCGGCTCGTCGAGCAGCAGGATGTCGGGCTTCTGCAGCAGCAGCCGGCAGAGGGCCACCCGCCGCCTCTCGCCGCCGGAGAGGACCTGCGACCGGGGTATCGCCCGGCGGGCAGCGCAGGGCGTCCATGGCCATCTCCAGGCGCGAATCGAGGTCCCAGGCGTCGCAGGCGTCGAGCTTCTCCTGCACCTCGCGCCTGCCGGTCGATCAGAGCGCGTTCATCTCGTCGTCGGTCATCGGCTCGGCGAACTTCAGGTTGATCGCCTCGAATTCCTTGAGCAGATCGACCGTCTCCTGCACCCCCTCCTCGACCACCTCGCGCACCGTCTTGTCGACATCCACCAGCGGCTCCTGCTCCAGATAGCCGACGGTGTAGCCGGGCGAGAGGACGGCCTCGCCGTTGAACTCCTGGTCGACCCCGGCCATGATGCGCAGCAGGGAGCTCTTGCCCGCCCCGTTGAGGCCGAGCACGCCGATCTTGGCGCCGTAGAAATAGGAGAGGGAAATATCCTTGAGGACCGGTTTCTTGTCGTAAAACTTGCTGACCCGCATCATCGAATAGATGACTTTGTTTCCTTCGTTGCTCATTGTTCTGTAATTTCTCCTTGATTGTTATGTTGAAGGTTTGAATTCCGGTGTCTTGTTCATCCTGTTCATCTACAGGTCCCTCATGTGCAACCGTTGCCGCCACTGACGGGGGGAGCGGCTGAAGACGAACCGTCGCCAGGAGCTGGCGAAGCCGATATCGTAACCGTAACGGACCCGAACGATCAAGCGATCCCGGCTGACAACCTCGGGATACCGAACCATGACGAGGGACGCGACTTCTGCGGCGACTTCGGAAGCGGGCCGGGAAAGATCAGATACCGCCACCTCCACCGACAAAAAGGAGGTCTCTCCCCACAGGCCCCAGGTTTTTCCCCTGCTCACGGAGGCGGCGCGGGTCCCCGGGACGGCAGAGACGGCCTGCGTCAACGAGGCCAGATCGGTTAACGGCTTGGGCAGAAAGAGAGAGGGCCCGGCGACAACCAGGACGACCGCCGCCACGGTCCAGGCCCCGGCCGCCCACCAGTGCCCCTTCCAGAGGGGCGGGAACCGCAAGTACGGCTTCGCGTCGGCCCTCACCACGAAGGTTCCGACCGCGAGATCGTGCAGCGACTGACGGGTCCGCCGATTGGCGAAGTAGAGATAGATCAGAACCCCGCCCCCTCCGAGGACGATAATGGAAATCGTCATCGGCAGGAACTGGGGATGCACCGGCACGGCGGCGCCGTTAAGAAAAAATGGCGCCCCGAGGATGGCAAAGCGCAGAAAAGAGCGAAGTGGTGGAGATGGGAGCGCCGTTGCGGTTGACGACCCGGATCTTCGCTATCCTCTTGCCGATGGTCTGGCCCCGGCCCAGAGAGCTGTTCAGCACGCCGAAATAGAGAAGAGCGACGCCGAAACCGAAGAGCCGTCCCCAGCCGCCCATTTCGGCGAGGTGGTCGAACTGGAAGGTCCCGAGAAGGGTGCCGAAAACACCGAGGAGCAGAAGATCGACGCCAAAAGCGACGATCCGGCTCCAGAACCCGCAGATAAGAGCCTTCGGCACCTTCTCCGCGGCCCGGAGTTCGGGAGAACCCGGGGACGGCGCGGCTCTCTTATTTTCAATCGGTTCGATGATGCAGACGGCCCCGGCCGCCTCGAAGGCCTGCCGGTATTTACGGGCCGTCGGATAGTCCACGGACTGCTTGACCACCACCGGTTCGCCGGTAAAAACGGTTTCCAGCGCCCGCGGGTCCAGCCTGAAGGTTGCGGCCAATTTCCGTTTGACCTCTGCGACCTCGCTTCCCGGTCGAAGCTTTCCGGTAAACAGCACGCGGTAATGAGAATTTTCCATGCACGCAAAGGCCTTGGCCCAAGTCCTTTTTTCCCGGCTTGGGCTTCAGATTCCAGAGATTTCGACACCCGTCACGACCTTCTACCCAAGCCCCGAGATTTGACGGCTCCGCCGAGGGTTACGTCGGTCGGAAGCTTTCATGGTAACGTGTTTTTCGTGAGAGTGCCAGCGCAAAACCCGGCGGCTCCCGGTTGACGGGCCAGCTCAAGGAGGGATTTTCGTTTGGCAAACCGAAAAAAGACGCACTCGCAAAAACCCACTGGATGGCTAAGCCATAAAAAAACCCCGCGTTGGCGCGGGGCTTTTGGTACGTAGAGCAATCTGTCTGGATCGAGATCTCAGGCACGAACCACGTTCTGAGCCTGGGGCCCTTTTGGTCCCTGGATGATCGTGAAAGAAACCGGATCGCCCTGGGCCAGGGTTTTAAACCCTTCCATGTCGATTGCGGAGAAATGAACGAACACGTCCGGTCCCCCATCCTGTTCGATAAAGCCGAACCCTTTGGCATCATTGAACCATTTCACCGTCCCTTTTGTCATCGCCTTCCTCTCCTGTTCTTTTGAAACTCAACGTACCCCGGGTAAGCCCGGGAAAACTTTAGCCTTCTTTACTCTACCGAGTTTGATGGAAAAATCAATATTTTTTTGTTAAAAAATTCATATCTTTTATTTTTTCTTCCCCGAAAAAAGAGAGAGAAACCTGCCCGGGGCAGGTTTCTCTCCTGTCTCATCTGCGAGCGTTTTCCGGTTTCGGGCGGTTCCGATCAGGTTCTAAGCGAAGGGGTTTTGACGACTTCCTTCACCAGCCTGGCCATGCAGGCTGGGCAAACGGTGGCGGTATCGATTTCACAGATATTTTTCCGGATTTGATACCCCTGCGCCAGCGTCGCCCCCTGGTATCGGCCGCACCAGGCACAATACTTTAACAATGCTGCTCCCTTCTTTAACTTATTACCATTTATTTACCACATATTGTCGACGTGTAAAGACGTCGAGGAAATTCTCCCGACCTTTCTCAAAAGCTCAGCGAAAGGGTGCACAGCGTTTTCACGTCAGATATCGAATTAACAGCCGAACGCCCACCCCGGTCGCTCCCTTGGTGAGATAATGGCGCCCCTTCTCCTCCCAGGCGGTTCCGGCGATATCGAGATGGGCCCAGGTGCCGTCCCCGACGAATTTGTGCAAAAAGGCGCCGGCGGTGATCGTGCCGGCCGGCCGGCCGCCGATGTTTTTAACATCTGCGATGTCGCTTTTGAGCTGCGCGGCGTATTCTTCCCAGAGGGGCAGTTGCCAGATGCGCTCGCCGGTCTCCTCACCGGCCCGAAGGAGCTGGCGGATCAGACCTTCGTGATTCCCCATGGCTCCGGTGGCCTGATGCCCGAGAGCGATGATGCACGCCCCGGTCAACGTGGCCAGATCGATCACCACCCGGGGATCGAACCGCTGGGCATAGGTCAGGGCATCGGCCAGGATCAGACGCCCCTCGGCGTCGGTATTGAGGACCTCGATGGTCCGGCCGGAAAGGGAGGTCAGGATGTCGCCGGGTCGGATGGCGCTTCCGGAAGGCAGATTTTCCACCGCCGGGACGATCCCCACCAGATTAAGGGGGAGCTTGAGCAGGGCGGCGGCCAGCATCGTCCCCAGCACGGCGGCGCCGCCGGCCATGTCCATCTTCATCTCATCCATCTTCTCGGCCGGCTTCAGGGAAATGCCGCCGGCGTCGAAGACCACCCCCTTGCCCACGAGGACAATGGGCCGTGCATCGTCGGTACCACCCCGGTGCTCCAGAACGATGAACCGCGGCTCCCGCACGCTTCCTTGAGCCACACCCAGCAGGGCGCCCATCCCTTCTTTTTCGATGGCGGCCTTGTCGAGGATGTTACACGCCAGTCCCGTCTCCTTTGCCATCTCCTCGGCCTGTTGGGCGAGAAAGTCGGGGGACTTCACATTGCCGGGCTCGTTGACGAGGTCGCGGGCAAAGGCCACCCCGCGGCAGATGCATCGGGCCCGCTCCACCCCCTTTTCGGCCTCGCCGAGCTGGCCCTGCTTTTCCACCAGAAACAAAACCTCTTTCAGCCCAGAAGGAAGCTCTTCGCGGTTTTCCGTGCGAAAACGGTCGAACCGATACGCCGCGAGAACGATGCCTTCGGCGGCCCCCTGGGCTGTCTCCCGCAGGTCCTTTCCCGCCAGGGGCAACGAGGCGAGATCCACGGCAAAGGAGGTCAGATGCTTCCCGCCGAGAAAAGCGGTCGCGGTGCCGGCGGCTTGGCGCAGACGCTCCAGGGCGTTCTTGCGGTTTTTGCCCAGACCAACCAACAGCACCCGCTCAGCCGGCAGGCGCTTGCCGGGATGAAGAAGCAACGTCTGACCCTGTTTACCGGTGAATTCCTTCTCCCGCACCGCCCTGCTCAGGGCGCCGTCGAGGGCGCTGTCCAAATCCTTGAGTAAAGAGGTGGTGAGCTTGCCCTCCTGGGCACCCAAAAGCAGACATGGGGTTTTCTGCTTCAGGGGATCGCCCTTTTTGACCTTGATCGTATTCATTCGTCATCCTTTCATGGTGTGGAATAACGCGCCAGGTAAGCCTGGCGCCAGCGCTGCCGGCAGTCATCGCTTTTGTCCAACCGGCGAGCCATCAGCGCCGCCACCCCCTCCAGTTCCCGTAGCCCCCGCCCCCTTTCCAGGGCGAGGGGACTGCGCCGGCGCAGGACATCTTCGGGGGTGCGGGCCATTTCGAAATCGGTGGCATACGCGACCTGAACCGCCAGCAGAGGCGAATCCGAGACCACCGGGCGAGCCAGCTCGGGCTCTTTCCGCAACAGGGAGAGCAGTCGGGCGGTTCGGGAGCCGTAGCAATTCAGCAGCCGGACCATGGTGGCGCTGGGCTGGCCGAACTCGGCGGAGAGGGCGGAGGCCTCACGTCGGACGAACGCGGCAAAGTCCCCGGTGACTCCGCCGGGAAGCGGAATTCGGTGGGTGAGGGAGCGCCCCTCGCCCCGCTTCAGGCCCTCGCTCACCAGCGTCGCCACTTCGGCGGCCACGGCCCGGTACGTGGTGTACTTACCTCCTCCCACCGAAATCAGCCCCGAGGCGGACTGGAAAACCCGGTGTTCCCGGGAGACCCGGGAGGCTTTCAGGCTCGACTCGGCCACCAGGGGGCGCACCCCGGCAAAGGAGGCGACCACATCGTCCCTCCCCGGAGCGGGAACCCGCAGGTGCCGGGCCGTTTCGGCAAGCAGATAATCGATATCCTCGCCGGTCGGCGTCACGGCGTCGGGATCGCCCGGGTAGTCGACGTCGGTCGTCCCCACCAGGGAGAGATCCCCCCAGGGGATGACAAAAAACAGCCGGTCGTCGCGACCGGCGGTCAGATACAGCGCCTCCCCGCCGCGATTGATCCGCGGCACGAGGATATGCGTCCCCCGGGTGGGCCGCAGCTTCGCCTCCCCTTCCCCGTCCAGAGCGCAGATCCGATCGAGCCAGGGGCCGGCGGCGTTCACCACCAGCTCCGCCTCGATCTCCAGCTCCTCCCCCGTCTCCCGGTCGTGAAGGCGCGCCCCGCAGAGCCGCCCGTCCTTCTTGAGCAGGGCGGTTGCCTCCAGGTAGTTTGCCGCCTCCGCCCCGGCCTCGACCGCCGCCAGCGCGTTCTCCAGGCAGAGGCGGGCATCATCCATGCGGCAATCCCAGTAGAGGGCCACGCCGCGCAATCCCTCTTCCCGCAAAGCGGGTTCCCGCGCCAGGGCCTCCCGACCGCCGAGGATGCCGTGGCGGTGCGTGTTGCGAAAGAGGGCGAGCAGATCGTACAGCGTCATCCCCACCCGGATGGTCGTCAGAGAGCGGGGATCCTCCCGGTAAACGGGGATGAAAAAGGGCAGCGGGCGCACCAAATGGGGGGCGATGTTCTGCAGAATGCGCCGCTCGCGGCAGGCCTCGAACACCAGGTGAAAATCGAACCGCTCCAGGTAGCGGACCCCGCCGTGAACGAGCTTGGTCGAGGCGCTGGATGTCCCGCAGGCGAAATCCCCTTTTTCCACCAGAGCGACCCGCAACCCGCGTAGCGCCAGGTCCCTGGCGATGCCGGCACCGTTTATGCCGCCGCCGATGATCAGCACATCGTGGCGCCGCCGGGTCAACCGGCGGGGGTCTCTGGAGTAGGAAGGAGTCACTGCGGGAGGTGAGCTTTTCATGAGATTAAATTTTACCGGCTCTTTCCCCGGTTTTCAACGCCGATGCTGCATTTAATCTGCCCCCCTTTGATTTAAGTCAATGTCGCGCCCTTCCCCTCACCGTATACATGAGAGAGAGATCTCCATTCCTTGCCGATTTTCGCCAAGCGGCATATAATCGGCAGCGCCTTATCGGTCTCGGGAAAGCAGCCACCGGCAAACAGGGCGGAATCGGCACAGATCGGCTAAAAGGAAAGCAAGAAACGATGAATTGGCGACAGCGGATCAAGGGGGCCGGGTTTTGGCGGTCCCTCGTGCAATGGGGCTTTTTCTTCTGCGTGGCGGTGGTGGGGATCCGGTTCGGACTCTTCGTACGCCACTTCGCCACCGGCGGCGCCCCCTATTTCGAGCGGCCGCCGGGGGTGGAGGGCTTTTTGCCGATCGGCGCTCTGGTCAGCTTCAAGTACTGGCTCCTCTCCGGCATCATCCACCCGGTCCACCCGGCGGCCCTGGTGATTTTTCTGACCATTCTGGCGCTGACGCTGGTGGTGGGAAAGGCTTTCTGCGGTTGGCTCTGCCCGGTGGGCACACTCTCCGAGGGGCTGGGGAAGCTGGGACAACGGATCTTCGGCGGGAATTTTCAAATCCGGGGCTGGTTCGATGTTCTGCTGCGGGGGCTCAAGTATGCCGTGCTCCTTTTCTTCATCAAACTGATCCTCCTCGACATGCCCGCGGCGGCCCTCCAACGTTTTCTCGGCTCTCCCTACTGGGCAATCAGCGACGTGCGAATGCTCCACTTTTTCACCCGCATATCGAGTCTCACCCTGAGCGTCCTCGCGGTTCTGGCCGGACTCTCTTTGCTCTTCCGCCATTTCTGGTGCCGCTACCTCTGCCCCTACGGAGCGCTTCTGGGTCTGATCGGCCTGCTGAGCCCTCTGCGCATCCGGCGCGCTCCCGATCGCTGCACCGGCTGCCAAAGTTGCAGCCGGGCCTGTCCCGCCCACCTGCCGGTACACCGCAAGACGGCGATCCGCTCCCCCGAATGCCTCGCCTGCCTGAGCTGCGTCGCCAACTGCCCCGAGACCGAAGCGCTGGCGATGACACCATCCTTCCGGCAAAGGCCCCTTCCCGGATGGGCCTTCGCCGCCCTGGTGACCATCCTCTTCGCCGCCGGCATCGCAACCGGCATGGCGACCGGTCACTGGCACAGCACTCTGACGAACGCCGACTACCGGCAGCTGATTCCTCTGGCCGACCGGTTCGGCCACTGACGGACGAAGGGAAAAGAGATTATCGCCGAGGCGTTTTTTCGCCCGTTTTTCGCCCGAATTGCTTTCCACACGCAAAAAAGCCACCGGCTGACGCCGGTGGCAAAAACAAAGCGAGGCTGTGAGCCGGGGGTTAACGAAACCCAAGCCTTGTGGTTAGCAGGCCGAGGTATTTGTTGAGGGGATTCTCTCGGGGCAGGGCCATCATCACTGGCTGGCGGCGAAGGCCCAACTTCTTCAGTTCGGCGATGATTCGGGGGTTACGACCCATTTTCAACCCCCGGCGGAAGACCCAGATGGCATTCGATTTCTGTTCTGCCATCAGGTACACCCGACCGAGGTTGAGGTAGTGGACAGAATTGGCTGGCTCCTTTTTACAGGCGTCTCCACAGAGGAACAGAGCCGGGTGAAACCGGCGATGCTCACCGGCCTGGCACAGCCCGAGGTAGGAGCAGACGGTAGGGGTTTTTTCGATCTTCGCCGCGGCTTCGAAGTGAACGAGCCCCAGAAGAAAATTGCCCCGCTCTGCCGCATAGATGCCTTGTGTGATGAGGTTTTTCAGTTCGACATTCATCATTTTTTCCTCCCCGGAGATTTCAGCACGACACTCCCGATTCCCCTTTGCAGTTAAGGCCGATTTTTGCAAGGTTCGTTCCGTAAGTCATTCATGAAAAGGGCCTCAACGTCTTTCCCTGCCCGGGCGATTTCCTGTCTGACGCCGACCTGCAAAAGAAAGGTTTTTCCGCTAAACTAGAGACGCGCCCGAGTCGTCTCCCAGACTCCGGCGCTCAACGCCTCTTTCTCGCGACGGTCGTCCCTGTATTCCGATGCCGAAATCAGACCGGAAAAAACCGCCGATCCCCGCGCAACGCCTTGCCACCGTTCGCCGGCAGATTGTCGACCTACTGGCCGGAACCTTCCTTTCGGCCAAGGAGATCTCGGCAAAGGTCGGTATCCCCGAAAAGGAGGTGGCCCCCCATCTGGAGCACATTCGTCACAGCCTGGAGGCCGAAGGTCGGCACCTTCGGGTGATTCCGGCCGTGTGCAAAAGCTGCGGTTTCGTCTTCAAAAAGCGGGAGCGCCCGAGAAGACCGGGAAAATGTCCGGTCTGTCGCGGCGAGGCGATCGAGGCGCCCCAATTCGGGGTGGAATGAGAACCTTGTCGTCTAAAGGCGACGACCGGGTAACAATTCCCGGCCCTTCAGGACAACGCGGTTTTTTGCCCGAAGGGGCAGAGCGAAAGCAGAGGGCAGGAGGAACAGAGCGGTTTGTTCTTGCGGCAGAAAGTCTTGCACTCCTCGACGATCAGGGCGTGATATTCGTTGAAGAGCTCGGCCTCCCCTGGCAGGGATGTCATGAAGAGGGAACGGATCTGGTCGTACCCCTCGGTCCCCTGCAGAAGCCCGAGACGGGTGAAGAGGCGCCGGGTGTAGGCATCGACGACGAAGGAGGGGTGTTCGCCGGCATAGAGGAGGATGGAGTCGGCCGTCTCCGGGCCGATGCCCTTGAGAGAGAGCAGCTCGGCCCGGACTTGTGCCAGCGGGCCGGCCAGCAGGGTGCAAAGATTTCCGCCATGGCGGGCAAAGAGATGGGTGACGAACAGCTGAAGGCGCTGGGCTTTCTGGCGGAAAAAACCGGCCGGGCGAATCAGCTCCTCGAGTCGCTCCCGCTCCAGGGCGCGGAGGGCGTCCGGACTGAGCACCCCGGCCTCCTTCAGGCGGGCGATGGCCCGCTCGACGTTGGTCCACGCGGTGTTCTGGGTGAGAACGGCGCCCACCACCACCTCGAAGGGGGTCTCCGCCGGCCACCAGTGCAGCGGCCCGAAGTGGACAGCCAATACATCGAAAATCCGCAAAAGCCTTTTGTTCACAAGCGCTCCCGGAGAATCAAGCCAGCCCCGCCAGCCGGTCGGCCGCAACGACGTCCCCGTTCATGGCGATTTTCTCCGCCGGCCGGGGAAGCGCCGACAACCTCCCCAGCGCCTCCCCCCAGTTTCCCTGCCTCAGATCGTCGTTGTCGATTTCAAGCGTCCGGGCGTAGCGCTGCAGCGCCGACACGAGCAGCGCCTGCTCCCGGAAATCTCCCCGAGAGGTATAGAGGACTGCGGTCTCGTTGGCAATCGCCTCGGAGACGATGCCGTAGCCGGGTTTGGTGATCACCACATCGGCGGCCCGCACCAGGTCGGGATAGGGATGGCTGCCGGGAGAGATCGTCCGCAGATTCGCGGCCTGCCCGCCGAGCCCGGCTTCGCTCAGAAAGATCCAGTCCGACAGCCGATCGAGGGCGTCGAAGCGAAAATCGCTCAGACCGAAGCCGCCGAATGAGATCAGACCGAGCTTCTTCTCTTCGGGAACTCTCAGAAGACGGCGCACTTCGGCGGGCGTGCGGAGGGAGCGACGGGCCACCAGGGGAAGGGGCTCGATCCGGCGGATCGCCGGGAAATCGCCGTAGAAAGGAAGCCGCAACAGCCGGTCCGCGCACCGGTAGTCGGCGCGTACCGAGTCCAGAACATCCCCGTAGCCGGGAAACTTCTCCGCCAGCCCTTGGTAGATCCAGTCCCAGGTAAAGTTCCCGATGGCGACCGAGGGCAGACCGGCGGCCCGGGCGGCGGCAAAAGGGCACGGGGGAATATCGCTCGCCACCAGGGTCACCGCCTCCCGCTGCAGGGAGGCTGCTTCGGCGGCGACGATCCGCTCCCTCTCAGGCAGAAAGTCCCGATAGGCCTGCAGGGTCTCCCGCTCGCACATGATCAGGCTGTCGCGCTGCAGCACCCCCAGATCGAGAAGCAGGGGACGCACCCTTACCGATGGGTCGAGGAACCCTTGAAAAAACCAGAGATGGGCCGCCGACACCACCTCGACCGCCACCTCCGGGTGACGTCGGCGAAGGGTATTGATGATCTGACAGGAGCGGCTGGCGTGGCCCAGCCCGTGGCTGCTGATGTAATAGCGGATTTTGGGCATCGAAAAAAAATCCCGGTCCAAAAATGCGAGGCGACCCGAACGGGTTGGCACTCTGCGCCTAGTGGTACTTTCCCGCCTCGGCAGGCCCCGGCTGGGCCCCTTCGTCGATGGGGCCGAACTGCCGTTCGTATCGGGCCAGATTCTCCTGCAGGGCGCTCATCAGCCGTTTGAGGTGGCGCGGCGAGGTGATGATCCGGCTGCGCACCTTGGCCCTGGGCGCCTGGGGTTGAACGAAGATGAAATCGAGGACAAATTCGGCGTCGGTGTGGTTGACCACTACCAGGTTGGCGTAGATTCCCTGGGCCACCTCCTCATCGAGCTGAATCTCCAGTTTCATTTCCTGCGGCTTTTTCTGCTCCATCGCTTCCTCCTGGAAAGATCTGGCTGCTGCACGTATAATCCCAGAAACGGCGTTTCTGCGCCAAGACGCGCCCCTTCGCGTGAGACGGCTTATTTGGCGTACCTTCCCGTATGAATGATCGTGGTCCCTACCATGCCCATGCAATCGGAGCGATCTTCGGGAATTCTGCCCGCCAGGGCTTTTCGTCGGTGAAAAAAGGAGGAGGCCCCCATGGACAATTACATTCTGGCCATCGACCAGGGAACCACCGGAACGACCACGCTGCTGATCGACCGACATCTCGAGATCCGGATGAAGGTTACGGTCGACTTTCCCCAGCACTACCCGCGGCCGGGGTGGGTCGAACACGATCCCGAAGAAATCTGGTTCTCGGTCTGTCAGGCCATCCGCAGGGTCCTCCAGCAGGCCGGAGTCGCTCCCCGGGCGGTGGTCGCCGTCGGCATCACCAACCAGCGCGAAACCACGCTGCTGTGGGAGCGGGCCTCGGGCAGGCCGGCGGGAAACGCCATCGTCTGGCAGGACCGCCGCAGCGCCGATATCTGCCGCGAGTTCAGGGAGCAGGGCCTGGAGCCGCTGGTCCGCAGCCGAACCGGTCTTCTGTTCGATCCCTATTTCGCCGGCACCAAGCTCACCTGGCGCCTGCGTGAGGATCCGGCTCTGCGGACCAGAGCGGAAAAAGGCGAGCTCGCCTTCGGCACCGTCGATTCCTTTCTCGTCTGGCGCCTGACCGGCGGCAGCAGCCATGTGACGGATGTCTCCAACGCCTCGCGCACCTTGCTGATGGAGCTGCGCACCTGCGACTGGGACGAAGATCAGCTGCGCCTCCTCGAAGTTCCCCGCGCCCTGCTGCCGCAGATTCGCCCCTCGTCCGAAGTATACGGCCATACCCGAGGGCTGGAGGTGCTGCCCGACGGCATCCCGGTGGCGGGGATGGCGGGGGATCAGCAGGCGGCCCTTTTCGGGCAGACCTGCTTTTCTCCCGGAGAGAGCAAATGCACCTACGGCACGGGGGCGTTTTTGCTGGAGAACACCGGCGGGGAGATTGTCGAGAGCGCGCACAAGCTGCTGACCACCGTCGCCTGGCGGATCGGCGCCGAGACGATCTACGCTCTGGAGGGAAGCGCCTTTATCGCCGGCGCTGCGGTACAGTGGCTGCGCGACGGTCTGGGGCTCTTCCAGTCCTCGGCCGATGTCGAGGCCCTGGCCGCTTCGGTGCCGGACAGCGGCGGGGTGGTTTTCGTGCCGGCGCTGACCGGTCTCGGCGCGCCCCACTGGAAAAGCGAGGCGCGGGGCACCATCACCGGCATCACCCGGGGGACCACCGCCGCCCATCTGGCCCGCGCCACCCTGGAGGGGATCGCGCTGCAGATCTGCGACCTGGCCGAAGCGATGGACGAGGACCGCGGCGCGCCGCTGGCGATCCTCAAAGTCGACGGCGGCGCCGCCCGGAACGATCTGCTGATGCAGTTGCAGGCCGACCTGCTCGGCCGGCCCGTGGTGCGGCCGCAAATGGTGGAAACCACCGCCCTCGGCGCTGCCATGCTGGCGGGACTGGCGGTCGGCTTCTGGCAGAGCTCCCGCGAGGCCAAGGCCAACTGGCGCGAAGAGCGCCGCTTCCTGCCACAAATGTCTGCACAGCAGCGCGATGATCTGATCGAACGATGGCGGGAAGCGGTGGGAAAAGCGTAAAGACAGGCCCAAGGTTCGAGGCCCGAGGTTCAAGGTGAAAAACGGAACCGAGAATGCCGCAGGAGGTTGAAGCCAGGGGCTTAGAATTTTGACTTCCCTTGGGCCTTGGGCCTCGAACCTCGACCTACAGATCGTTTAACAGCCGGTAGATCTTCTGTTCCAACTCCCAGGCGGCGGCGGCCCGATCCTCGGCCCCTCTCTCCTCGAGCAGCAGACGGGCCCGGTCGAGTCTGTTATGGGCCTTGAGGAGCACCGGCGTGAGTTCGGCTTCGAGACGAATCCGCGGAATCTCTCCCACCTGTTCCTGCAACTCTGCCAGAAGCTGGACCGCCTGGGCCACCTGGTTCACTTCCTTGCCGTTTTCGGGATCGCTCGTCGCCTCTACATCCCGCGAGAACGAGCTCACTGCGTCCGCCAGTTCCCGGTACCGATCCGAAACACTCATAATTCAACGCCTCCCGCTGCCGGCGAACTTCGAACAACTACCGGCAAATGCAGTATCTTAGTCGATGCGCAAGGTAAAGACAATGGAAATTCAGCCCCGGCACACTCCTTCGGAAGGAGCACCTGCTCTTTACAGTGTAGCCGACAAAAAGAGATCTCACCCTGGCGCTTTACATTTTCTTCCCGGGCCGGTATAAAATGAAAACGCTCAAAATTTGATGCTTTCGCAAGAAAGCGAATTTGGCGCCTTATCCTCCCGACGGTGAGCGATACCCGATGAAGTTATTTTTTGCCCTGCTCCAGCAGATGTCCGTTTTTCTGGTCATCGCCTATCTCTTCAGCAAGTCCCCGGCCTTTCGCCCCCTCACCGGAGAGACGCTGAGGCCCAAGCATAAGGTCCTTCTCTATTTCATTTTTTCGGCTTTCTCCATTCTGGGAACCTACTTCGGTCTTCCTATCAACGACGCCATTGCCAATACCCGCGCTATCGGTGCCGTTCTGGCGGGAATCATCGGCGGGCCGCTCCTGGGAACGGCGGTCGGGTTCACCGGCGGCCTCCACCGCTATACCCTGGGAGGCTTTACGGCCTTCTCCTGCGGGGTTTCCACCACAGTAGAGGGCTTGTTCGGCGGCCTGGTGCATCTCTACCTGGTGAGGAAAGGGCGCTCGGAACAGGTCTTCAGCCCCGGGATCGCTTTTGCCACCGCCTTTTGCGCCGAAGCCCTCCAGATGATCATCATTCTGGTTTTATCCCGCCCCTTCGCCAATGCCGTGGCCCTGGTCGATGTCATCGCCCTGCCGATGATGTTCGCCAACTCGGCGGGCGCCGCCCTTTTTGTCAGCATCATTCGCGACCAGAAAAACATGTACGACAAATTCGGCGCCATCTTCTCCGCCAGAGCCTTGAAGGTCGCCGAACGAACCCTAGGCCTGCTGAGCAAGGGGTTTACTCCCGAGACGCCCGACGAGTTGGCGAATATCATCCATCAGGAAACGGGCGTGGGAGCAGTGGCCATCACCGACCGAAAAAAGGTCCTCGCCTTTGTCGGAAACGGCTCGGACCACCACCGCCCCGGCAATCCGATCTCTTCGGAGCTCACCCGGCGGGCCATTCGGGAAAACAAGGTCATCTATGCGGACGGCGTCCGGGAGCGCTTCACCTGCGCCCTGAAAGACAAATGCGGGCTGGGCTCCGCCCTGGTGGTACCGCTTCGCCTCGACAACGAGGTGGTTGGAACCATCAAGCTGTACGAACCGAAACACAAGCTCTTCCTCAACCTCAACCGGACCCTGGGAGAGGGAATCGCCGGGCTCCTCTCCGAGCAGCTGTTGCGCTCCCGTTACGAGGAGCAGAAAAACCTGCTGATCAAATCGGAACTGAAGCTGATTCAGGCCCAGATCAACCCCCATTTTCTGTTCAACGCCATCAATACCATCGTGGCCGTACTGCGCAAGGACACCGAGCGCGCTCGGGACCTGCTGCTGCATCTGTCGAACATTTTCCGCAAGAACCTCAAGCGCTCAGAGGATCTGGCCACCCTCGAAGAGGAACTGGACCATGTGCGCTCCTATCTGAAGATCGAAAGGGCTCGATTCGAGGACCGGCTGGTGGTGGAGCGGGACATCGATCCGACCCTTCTCGGGTTGAAAATACCAACCTTTACCCTGCAGCCGATTATCGAAAACGCCATCAAGCACGGCATCTCGGGCCTTCTCGAGCAGGGAGTGGTAAAGCTGGCGGCCAGGCGCGAGGACAACCGGGTGGTCATTACCATCGAGGATAACGCCGGGACCTATTGCAACGAAGGGACGTGCGAAGGCCTGGGGATGAATCTGGTCGACAAACGGATCAAGAACCTGTGCGGGGAGCGCTTCGGCATTTCCGTCACCTGCGCGCCGCAGGAATGGACCCGGATCGCCATCGCCTTCCCTGCCAAGGGATGCCAACCGTCATGATTCGCGCATTGATCGTCGATGATGAGCTTCACGCCCGCGAAGAGCTGCAGATCATGCTGCAGGAAATCGGCGCCTTCGAGGTGATCGGCTCCTGCGCCAACGCCCTGGAGGCCCTCAAGGTCATTTACCGGGAGCGGCCCGAGGTGCTCTTTCTCGACATCCAGATGCCGGTCCTCAACGGTTTCGAACTGCTCAGCATGATCGATCCGGACCTCATGCCCCACGTGGTGTTCGTCACCGCCTACGACACCTATGCCCTGAAGGCCTTCGAGGAGAAAACCCTCGATTATCTGCTCAAGCCGGTCGAAAAAAAGCGGCTTGAAAAAACTATCGAGAAGGTGCTTCGCGCCCTTCAGGAAACGGCGCATCCGCTCTATGAGAGCCCTGGCATTCGGCGCATCCCCTGCGTTTTCGCCAACCGGATCAAGCTGATCGCCCCGCAGGAGGTGGAGCTGGTGCGCTCCGAGCTGAGTGGCGTGCATGTGGTCGGCCCCAAGGGAGAATTTTTCACCGACCTGACCCTCCGGGTTCTGGAAACACGCACCGATCTGGTGCGCTGCCACAAACAGTACCTGGTCAATCTCGATCAGATCGATGAGATCGTCCTGCTGGAGAACGGCCTCGGCGAGATTCACACCAAATCGGGACGGGTGGTGCCCGTCAGCCGGCGGTATCTAAAAACCCTTCGAGACTCTCTCAAACTGTAGGAACCTCATCAAGGGGCATCTCTTCCTGAGCCGCCGCTCCCCCGCTCCCCCGCTGCTCACGACCGCTCCGGCGAAGATACGGCCGCTTGGCTCTTCGGCACTTCTCTTCCCCCTCCCTCCCGGCTATGCTGCAGACTCGTAAACTCAAACCCCGGGAGGTGTCTTATGGTACTGTTTTTTCTTTGTGTCGCCCTGTTGATTACGGGGTACTTTACCTACGGAGCGATTGTCGATCGCGTTTTCGGGGTCGATCCGACCCGCCCCACGCCGGCTCAGACGCTGCACGACGGGGTCGATTACGTGGAGATGTCGCCGACCAAGATTTTTCTCATCCAGCTTCTCAACATCGCCGGGCTCGGCCCGATCTTCGGCCCGATCCTCGGGGCCCTCTACGGCCCCTCGGCCCTGATCTGGATCGTCATCGGTTCGATCTTCGGCGGTGCCGTCCACGACTATTTCTCCGGCATGCTCTCGATCCGCCACGACGGCAAAAGCGTTCCCGACGTGGTCGGCGCCTATCTGGGCAACGGCTTCAAACAGTTCATGCGCGTTTTCGCCATTGTCCTGCTGCTGCTGGTGGGGGTGGTTTTCGTCCTTGGACCAGCCAAGCTCCTGGCGCACCTGAGCCCCATCCCGGTCATGGCCTGGGTGGCGATCATCTTCGTCTATTACTTTCTGGCCACCATTCTGCCGATCAACCAGATCATCGGCCGCCTCTATCCGATCTTCGGCGCGGTTCTGCTGTTCATGGCCGTCGGACTGACAGGGGCCCTGATCTTCAAGGGCTACCACTTCTTCCCGCAGATGACCCTGGCCAACCTGCACCCCAAACACCTGCCGCTCTGGCCGCTGATGTTCATCACCATCGCCTGCGGCGCGGTTTCCGGCTTTCATTCCACCCAGTCCCCGATGATGGCCCGCTGCATGTCCAATGAAAAATACGGTCGCCCCGTCTTCTACGGCGCCATGATCAGCGAAGGGATCATCGCCCTGATCTGGGCCACTCTCGGCATGTCCTTCTACCACAGCTCCACCGCCCTCAATGCGGCCCTGGCCAAGGGCGGTCCCGCCTTCGTCGTCAACCAGGTTTCCACGACCCTGCTCGGCCCTCTCGGGGGACTGCTGGCCATCATCGGCGTCGTGATTCTGCCGATTACCTCGGGCGACACCGCCTTTCGCAGCGCCCGTCTGATCATCGCCGATTTCGTCAACCTGCCGCAGAAGGCCGTGGTGAAGCGGCTTGCCCTGGCCGTTCCGCTGTTCGTCGTCGGCTTCCTGATCTCCCGCGGCAATTTCGCCGTGATCTGGCGCTACTTCGGCTGGGCTAACCAGACCCTGGCGACCGTGGTCCTGTGGGCCGCTGCCGCCTATCTCATCAAGAACGCCAAACTCCACTGGATCGCCACGGTCCCCGCCACGTTTATGACGGCCGTGGTCACCACTTACCTGGCCTACGACAAAATCGGCTTCAGCCTGTCACTCTCGCTGGCCACCTACATCGGCGTGGCCGTCGCGGCGGGCAGCCTGGCCCTTTTCCTGATCAAGTTCCGCAGGGGAGCCGGCGAGGGCACTCCCGAGCCGGAATCCGCCTGACCCTCGGAAGCCCGGACAAAACAAACGAAAAAGGGCCGCTTTTCAGCGGCCCTTTTTCGTTTGGCGTATCTCTTGGGAGTTATCCAGTAGACCTGCGGCGGGGCCTGCTCAGCCCGTCCCTTCCGCCATATACCTCTTCACCTTCGCCACATAGGCCGACGTTTCCCTGGGCAGATGGGCGGTGCCCCGATCGACGTTCCCCGGACCCCAGTTGTAGGCCGCCAGGGCCGCGTCGAGGTTGCCGTCATAGCGCTGCAGCATCTGCTTCAGGTAGCGGGTGCCGCCCATGATATTCTGCTCCGGATCAAAGGCGTCCCTCACCCCCACCTCTTTGGCCGTGCCGGGCATCAGCTGCATCAGTCCCTGGGCGCCGACGGGAGAGACGCTCTTGGGGTTGAAGTTGCTCTCGGCCTTGATAACCGCCCGGATCAAACGGGGAGCGACATCGAAACGCCGAGCGGCCCGCGCCACAATCTCATCCACCGGAGCCGCCTCCCGACTCTCCCCGGGGGCGGGTTGCAGAGAATACACCGGAGCTGTCGGCGGCTCAACAGTGCCGGAGTCGGACTTCTGACGCGCGCCGGAGAGATTCGACATCAGCGTGTTCAGCAGATTTTCCCCGGCGGGCAGATCGCCGGCGCTCTCATTATCGGCCAGCGAGACTGCCCCGCGGAGGAGTTCGAGTTGGAGCAGCTTGGCCAGGGTCTCCGGGGAAACGCCGGACGAGGTGGGGGATTGGCGCGCCTCCAGGGCCGAATCGAGGGACTCGGAGAACGATTTTTCTCCCGGCGAAATGGCCTTCCCCCGATTTACCGACAATCGGCCGAAGGACGATCCCACCGTGGGCAGATGATCAACGGGCTTGAAGGACATTGGTGCAACCTCCGGATGGTATGTGTGATCCGCGTTGAAAAATTCCTAATAATGCAACTATTATGCCAGCCCTGCCCTTCCTTCTCGGGAAAGCCCGTGTTCAGTGTTTTTCCGCCGCCAGCAGAAAAGGTGCCTCAGGGCAGTTGGCGGCCTTCACCGAGAGCACCCGCCAGGTGGCGGATGGCAGGGCAGTGAACAGCGCCTCGACCCGGCGGCCCTCCTCGGCCCCGCCGGGATGGGCCACATAGAGGACCACGGCGACCCGGCCACCGGGCGCCAGCCGGTCGAAGACGGCGCGCAGGGCGGCCAGGGTCGAGACCGGATCGGTTTTCACCGCTGGGTCGCCCCCCGGCAGGTACCCAAGATTGGCGATGACGCCTCGGGGCGGCTGGCCCAGATAGCGTGCCAGCTCGGCATGGCTGTCGTGAATCAGATAGATTCCCGGAGAGGTGAGATCGGCAGAGGCGTTTCGGGAGAGGAGGGTCGGTGCGGCGCCCGCCGCGGCAAGGCGGCCGCCGGTTCGCTCCAAGGCTCCACTCTGGATATCGAAAGCCACAACTCTGCCGGCAGACCCGACGCACTGCCAAAGAAAGAGGGTGTCCCCGCCATTTCCGGCGGTCAGATCGACTGCCAGATCTCCCGGAGTCAGAATTTCGGCGAGAAGCTGGTGGGCACGGGGAACCATCCGGGTCAGACGCCTGTCTGCAACGGGCGAAGTGGACAGGTCAACGCTTGGGGCGCATTTCATCCAGGACTTTTACCTTCATGGCGATCATTTGCTGGTGGGAGAGGCGCAACAGCGTGGCCAATCGATGCATCAGGGCATCTTCGAATTTATCGAGCACGCGGTCGGCGTAGACCAGACGCCAAAGGGCCTCCATCATTTCGAGTTTCTCCTCGAGGGAGAAATTCTCGTTGATCTGTTTGGTGAACTGATACAGATCAAAGGTCGTCTCACGCTTCTGCTGCGCCAGGGAGATCAGCTCATCCGCCGATTCGGTCGAGAGATCGAACCTTTTTTTCAGCAGATCATGAATCAAGGCGGTTTCCGCCTCTTGAAAGTCGCTGTCGGCGTGGGCTACCTCCAGAAAGAGGACGCAGGTAGCGACACGCAAGCGCTCGCCGGGGGCGACCCCTTCGTCAGATGTAGGCGGCCCGAGAAGGCGTTTGATTCGTTCCAGCATCGAAGTGCTCCTGTTTAGCTACGCAACGTTTCAGCCGAGAGCGAGCCCCGCCCGGCTGAAACCGGAACCGACCCGTTTCGCCCGAACCACCGAGCGTCAGCCCATCAGATGTTCCTCGCCAGCGAAATGCCCAACCCGGCGAAAATCAGGCAGAGGAAAATATTCAGAAGGATGTTGGCTCCCGCCGCCAGGTAACTGCCGTCCTCGAAAAGACGGAACGTCTCGTACGAGAAGGTGGAGAAGGTCGTAAAGCCGCCCATAAAGCCGGTGGTGATGCCCATCCTGACTTCGGGCGAAAGCAAAGAACTGTGGAGGGTGGCCTCCATCACCAGACCCAGCAAAAAGGAGCCGACAACGTTGACCACCAACGTCCCGTACGGAAGGCCCTTGCCCACGAGGGAATAGGTCCATCCGGAAACGGCATACCGCGATAAGCAGCCACAAGCGCCAAACAAAGCGATATAGAAAATCTGCATAAAGACTGCCCTGTCCTTGAAAAAATGGGGCCCGGATGCCTGGTTCCTGTCGGGAATCGAAACGCTCCCGACCGGGAACAGTGACGGGTTATCGCCAGGGCACGGAAATCGGGACGCCTCCTGGCAGAGACCTGAAAAAAGCGACGCCATTATCCTACCGTGGGAAAGGCATGTCAACCGACAACCTCCGGCTGGCACAGGACGGATGAAGGCCTCTGCCCCAGGAGCAGCTCGCCGTCTCTGGCGACGCAGGGAATTCGCCTGTCCGTGTCACCGTCACCTGCTCCATAGTTCAGCGTCACTGCATCGGAGTAAAATGGGAATCTCGCGCCTTTCCCCCTTGCACAGCGGCCACGGGTTTGCTATAAATGTTTAGCACTCACGAGGATGGAGTGCCAATCCGTAGGAATCAAAGTATTTTCCTGGAGAAGCGTAACCGATGAGCGCCCTCAACCTGCCTGTCGCTACCGACACCTTCGAACACTATATGGCCGGGATCAACCGTTTCGACCTTCTCAGCCGCGAAGAGGAGCTCGAACTGGCCCGCCGTTACCGCCTGCGGGGCGACCTGGAGGCCGCCCACCGCTTGATTTGCGCCAATCTCCGCTTTGTGGTCAAAATCGCCCAGGAATATCGGGCCTATGGCATGAAGATGCTGGATCTGGTGCAGGAAGGCAATATCGGCCTGATGATGGCGGTAAAAAAATTCGATCCCGACCGGGGAATCCGCCTCATCTCCTACGCGGTCTGGTGGATTCGCGCTTACATCCAGAACTTCGTCATCCGCAGCTGGTCCCTGGTGAAAATCGGCACCACCCAGACCCAGAAAAAGCTCTTTTTTAAACTCAACCAGGCGCGGGATGCGGTCAAAAGGCTCACCGGCGGGGAAGAACCGGAAGAGATCGCCCGGGAACTGGCTGTCCGCGACGATGAAGTGGAAGAAATGGCCCAGCGCCTTTCGGCCCGGGACGCCTCTCTCGACCTGGAGCTGAATGCGGGTGAAGATTACACCCTGATGCACACCCTCGCCGACGATCGGGAGAACCAGGAGCAGCTGCTGCTCAAAAAAGAAGAGGACAACCTTGTCAACGCTCACGTGCGCAAGGCACTGAAAATACTCAATCAGCGCGAACAGCGGATTATTCGGGAACGGATCCTGGCCGACCATCCCCGCACCTTGCAGGAGCTGGCCGATGACTACGGCATCAGCCGGGAGCGGATCCGACAGCTGGAGAAAAACGCCCTCACCAAAATCAGGGGGGTACTGGAAGCGAGTGCGGTCCCTGTCCGCGAGAACGCCTGAGCCCCCCAGAGTTCGCCGTGGCCACGGCGAACTCTGGGGGGCAACCTTCCGCCATTCATCCGTATAGCCCCCCCCACCACCTCACCGTGCACTCGCAATAACTGAATTTTATTTGTTTTTCCTATTTGAGCCTTTCAGTCTGCGCCAAGGGGCCCTCTTTGGTCCCGGGCTCCCCTGCCTTCTCGAAAACGGCGCGACGCTCCCTCTCCTTTCGAAATTCAAACTTGGTTTTTTCTTGACTTTGCCGGCCGGCATTAAGTAGTATTTTTTTCGCTATATTGTATACTGCTTCATTTTAGTGCTATCCCGCTGTTTTTAAAGGGCTTCTGCGTCCAGAACAAGGTATTCCCGCAAATTTCACCAGTTCACCGTGTGTACCCAAGGTCTGCCGTTCCGACCCGTACGACACCCTCTGCATCGGTCTACTTTGCGAAAATTTTTCCTTGCAGCAGACGAATGAATCCTCCCGGCTTCTTCGTTTCTGCAAGTCTGCCATGCTTCGGTCGCGCCGCCCCAAAAATTGCGGGAGATCCCGATCTTTTCTTCACAAAGGAGCTACCCCCATGTCAGAGCTGCACAAACGCATCAGGAAGTCGAGCCTGCATGAAAGAATCATGAAGGTGGAGGACACCCTGCCCCTGTTTAAAAACGGGATGAACCTCGGCTGGTCCGGGTTCACCCCCGCCGGCTACCCGAAAGCGGTTCCGATCGCCCTGGCCGATCACGTGGAAAAGAACAACCTGCAGGGGAAACTGCGCTTCAATCTATTTATCGGCGCTTCGGTCGGAGTCGAAACCGAAGACCGCTGGGCCTCCCTTGACATGATCGATCGGCGCTGGCCTTACCAGACAGGTAAAAATATTCAGAAAGGGATCAACTCCGGCAAAATCCGCATGGGCGATAAACACCTCTCCATGTTCGCCCAGGACCTCGGCTACGGCTTCTACACCAAGGATTCGGGGGGACGGCTCGATCTCGCCATTATCGAATGCTCCGCCATCACCGAAGAAGGGGGTCTGGTCCTGACCAGCTCCTGCGGCGCGGTTCCCGAAATCGTCCGCATCGCCGACAAGATCATCATCGAGATCAACACCGAAATGCCCTCCTACGAGGGCCTGCACGATATCATCATGGCGGCCGAGCCGCCCCATCGGCGCCCCTTCCTGATCACCCGCGTCGATGACCGGGACGGCACCCCCCACGTCCCCTGCGACCCGGATAAAATCGTCGCCATCGTCGAATCGAAGCGTCTCGACAACGGCCGCGCCTTCGGCGAAATTGACGAGACCTCGGCAGCCATCGCCAACCACATCATTGACTTCTTCCAGAATGAGGTCAAGGCGGGACGCCTGCCGGAAAACCTGCTGCCGCTGCAGTCGGGCGTCGGCAGCATCGCCAATGCTGTCATCGGAGGACTGGCCGAAGGGCCCTTCACGGGACTGAACGTCTGGACCGAGGTACTGCAGGACACCATGCTCGACCTGTTCGATTCGGGCAAGCTCGATTTCGCCTCGACCGTCTCCCTTTCCTTCTCCAACGAGGGCTTCAAGCGCCTTTACGCCAACTGGGACTTCTACAGCAAGAAAGTCCTGATGCGCCCCCTTTCGATCGCCAACGCTCCCGAGCCGATCCGCCGGCTGGGGTGTATCGCCATGAACACTCCGGTCGAATTCGACATCTATGCCCACGCAAATTCGACCCTGGTCGGCGGCACCCGCATGATCAACGGCCTCGGCGGTTCCGGTGATTTTCTGCGCAACGCCTATTTGTCGATCATGCACACCCCCTCGGCACGTCCCTCGAAGACCGACCCGACCGGTATCACCTGCGTGGTGCCGATGGCCCCGCATATCGACCACACCGAGCACGACCTCGACGTACTGGTCACCGAACAGGGGCTGGCGGATCTTCGCGGGCTGGCTCCCAAGGACCGTGCCCAAAAAATTATCAACACCTGCGCCCACCCGGACTACAAGCCGGTTCTCCAGGACTACTTCGATCAGGCCTCTCGGGAGTGTCTGGCCAAAGGGGTGGGTCATGAACCTCAACTGCTGCAAAAGGTTTTCAAGATGCAGGCCAATCTGGCCGAAAACGGCACCATGAAGATCGACAACTGGGACTGAGTTCAATACGTCTTCTCTCTTCCGTCGCCCCTGCCGTAAACGGCAGGGGCGACTTTTTCACAGCACCCTGACGATCCACGGAACCGTTATCTCCATCCGCACCTCCGTTCCCGCCCGAAGAACCGATATCCGTTGACAAATCCCTGCATATCCCGTACGTTTGTCGGCGATATTCCGACCCATATCCCCAGAAGGAACCCGTGATGAAACGCCTGATTCTGCTTCCCGCACTGCTTGTGATTCTGGCCGCCTGCAGCACCACTAAGCCGGCCCATGAAAATAAAGGGGCCCAGTATTTCTTCCAGCAGGGCGAGAAATATTACGATCAAGGACTTTACAAGAAGGCCGTCGAGTCCTGGGAAAAGGTCCGCGACCGTTTCTATTCACCGCAATTGACCGCTCTGGCGGAGATGAAAATCGCCGACGCCCATTATGCCGCCGGCGAATATGTCGAAGCCGCCGCGGGCTTTGAGGATTTTCTCAAACAACACCCCAGCAACGAGTTGACTTCCCAGGTTCTGTTCAAGCTGGGAATGTCCTACTACAAGCAGATCCTTTCCCCTGACCGGGACCAGACCGCCACCCGCAACGCCCTGGCCACGTTTGAGAGTCTGCTGAAAATCTATCCGGGTTCCGCCAAAAAAGCGGAAGTTCGCGGCCTTATCCGGCAATGCAAAAAGCGGCTGGCCGCTCACGAGTTCTATGTCGGCAACTATTACCTGCGGGCCGGCCATTACCAGGCAGCCATCGCCCGGTTGAAAGGGCTTCTTGCCACCTATCCCGACTACCCGGAACAGGACAGAACCTACTGCGACATGGTTCAGGCCTATGCCAGGGAAGGGAATCACCCGGCAGCCGAAAAAGCTTTCAGGACGTTGAGCCAAAAGTACCCGAACAGCCAATGCCTCTCAAAAGCATTGCGATCTCTGAAGGGGACCGATTCCTGGTGGCAAGAGCTCACTTCCTGGTGAGAGGGTATCGGTTCATTATGAAACGGACTTCAGAATAGATCGTTCTTGAAAGACCGTTCTAAAGTATCCTCTGCTTTTCTCGCTTTTGATATCCGGTTCCATCTGAAGGTACGGGCTTGGTTTTCCCGTACGAAACCCTCCGCCACTTTTGTGAATATGGGCCGACATACCCAGCGGCACTACAAAAAAATATAACATAATTTTAAACTCCAGGCTGTGACCCGAAACAGGAAATCTCCGCCATCTTCTCGCCACCACGCGCCTTATTGGGGGAGAGCGCCCTTTCTTTCTTGCCCCAGAGGGGCCAACCTCACGTTTTATCTTCTCCCCTCCCCCGGCCTCCGAAGTCTCCCGCCCCGCTAAGGTTTTTCGGAATACCTCCTTCGCTAGCCTAAAACCCCTGCCATTTCATGACCTTTGTTCCCCTCTTTCCTGGAAAAAATTCCTGAGAATAAAGATTAAAAGCTATCCTCACCACCTGAACATTCGCCCTCCCAGAAGAGCCCTCTTCGCCTGCCGTTCCGCCAGTTTCTTCCCAGCTGTTTCGGACACATCCCAGAAATGGGAAAATGAATCTTTTTCCTTGACTAAAGGCAAACAGCATTATATAAATTTTAGCGTCACTATAACGTAATTTTAAAAAAGCCGTAAATTGTCTCTAATGCTATCTCTTAGCCATCATCCATACACCCTTTTGTTCGACATTACCCCCTACTTTCAGGGGCATAGGCAAAACAGGAGCAGTTTTATTTTCTACCACTGATGGGCGAAACGCCTCCATGAAGACGTTTCGCGCCAATTAACTACAGAGGAGGAGAGAGATGACCGATTACGGAACCTTGGAGAGTCGCATCCGCCGAAAGTCACTGCTCAGCAAGGTCATGAAGCCAGCCGACACGGTGCAGTTTTTCAAGCCTGGGATGAACCTGGGCTGGTCCGGCTTCACCCCTGCCGGGTATCCCAAAGAGGTACCGATTGCCCTGGCCGACCATGTCGAGCAGAACAATCTGCAGGGCAAATGGAAGTTCAATCTTTTCATCGGTGCTTCGGTCGGGGCCGAGACTGAGGATCGCTGGGCGACCCTCGACATGATCGACCGGCGCTGGCCCTACCAGACCGGCAAAAACATCGCCAAAGGGATCAACTCCGGCGCCATCCGCATGGGCGACAAACACCTGGGCGTCTTCGCTCAGGACATCGGCTACGGCTTCTACACCGAGAACGGCCGGATGGATGTCGCCATCATCGAGGTCTCCGCCATCAACGAGGACGGCGGCCTGGCCCTGACCTCCTCCTGCGGCATCGTTCCCGAACTGATGTGGACCGCCGACAAGATCATCCTCGAAGTCAACACCGGACAGCCCTCCTTCGAGGGGATGCACGACATCATCATGCAGCAGAAGCCGCCGCACCGGCAACCCTTCCTCATCACCCGCGCCGACCAGCGTATCGGCACCCCCTACGTCCCCTGCGATCCGGACAAGATCGTCGCCATCGTTGAGTCCAAACGCCGCGACAAAGGGCGGGCCTTCTCCGAGATGGACGAATCTTCCGAAGCGATCGCCGGCCACATCATGGACTTCTTCGCCCATGAAGTGAAGCGCGGCCGCCTCCCCGAAAACCTGCTGCCGCTGCAGTCCGGCGTCGGCTCCATCGCCAACGCCGTCGTCGGCGGCCTGTGCAATGGCCCCTTCGAGAACCTCTCCGTCTATACCGAGGTGCTTCAGGATACCATGCTCGATCTCTTCGACACGGGCAAGCTGAACTGCGCATCGGCGTGCTCCCTCTCCCTGTCGGAAGATCCCGGATTCCCCCGGTTCTTCGACAACTGGGATAAATATGCCGACAAGATCACCCTTCGGCCGCTGTCGGTTTCCAACGCGCCCGAACCGATCCGCCGTCTGGGGTGTATCGCCATGAATACGCCGGTCGAATTCGACATGTACGCCCACGCCAACTCGACCCTGGTCGGCGGCACGCGCATGATCAACGGCCTGGGCGGTTCGGGCGACTACCTGCGCAACGGCTACCTGAAGATCATGCACTCGCCCTCGACCCGGCCGAGCAAGACCGACCCCCTCGGCATCACCTGCGTCGTGCCCAAGGCTCCGCACATCGACCACACCGAGCACGACCTCGACTGCGTCGTCACCGAGCAGGGCCTGGCCGATTGCCGCGGCGTGGCACCGAAGGACCGCGCCAAGCTCATCATCGAGAAATGCGCGCATCCCGAATACCGGCCGATTCTCAAGGAGTACCTCGAGATGGCCACCAAGGACTGCGTTGCAAGAGGCGTCGGCCACGAACCGCAGCTCTTCGACCGTGCTTTCAAGATGCAGCAGAACCTGGCCGTCAACGGCACCATGCGCATCAAGAGCTGGGACATCAAAATCGATCTCTGCGAATAGTCTTAATGACACGTTGAATGAACTAAATTCGGCCCCCGGCTCGTCCGGGGGCTTTTTTTATCCCCTTTTGTCCCCCCTTCCGGCATCATCCCGAGGTTTCAGATTTCACCAGGAGACAGCCCTCCCCTCCCGACAAAACCGTTTCTTGCTTGCAAAGACAATAGACATCTTTTATAGTTCCGTTTAATATTCCTTTTCGCGGGAGGTTTCGTGATAAAGATCGACTGCCGGGCTTTCAAATGTCCACACCCCGTCGTGGAAACACGCAAGCTTATCCTGGCCAACCAGGGCGCGCCGTTGCAGGTTCTGGTCGGTGATGAAACAGCTCGGGAAAATGTCTCCCGCTTGGCTGCCAGCCAGGGGTACGAGGTAATGGCTAGCGGCACCGAAGGAGGGTATGCGCTAGAGCTGACCCCGGGGAAAGCTCCGCAGACCGCCACCAAAGATCCGATCGTCGAAGGCAAAACAGTGGTCTTTTTTACCGCCGATCAGATGGGAACCGGAGATCCGGAGCTGGGTCGAATCCTGATGCAAAATTTTATTTTTACCCTGGCTGAAACGAAAACGCCTCCGGATACGCTCCTGTTCGTCAACGCCGGCGTAAAACTCACGACCAAGGGCTCCGAGGCTTTGGAGGCTCTCGACAAACTCGCCTGCATGGGAGTGGATATCGCCTCCTGCGGGCTGTGTCTTGACTTCTTCGATCTCAAGGAAAAGCTCGCCGCCGGACGAACCACCAACATGGTGGAAATTCTCGAAACCCTGCAGCAGGCGGGGCGAACCATCCGGCCGTAATGGCGGCACGGCAATAGACCCTTCTCTAATTTCATACGGGAGTAGTTCGTAGCCTGGTGGCGCGCTCGGTCTTCAAAACCGATGGGGGGCGTATCCCGTCCTCGGTGAGTTCGATTCTCATCTACTCCCGCCAAAAAAACCGCCCAATCACCAAGCGGTTCGCGAGAGAATCGTTTGCCAAAACCCGCTCCTTTGGACCTCCTCCGCGCCAAATCCCCGAGCCATTTTATCATCTGCTTGATTCGTCGCCCCCCCCCCCTCGGCTTGCCGTACCAGAAACCTGCATGGCACCCCTGCTTCTCAAAGTAAGGGGGCTCTTTGTCATCGCAGAGTGAGAGGCATCGCGTGAGCTCGCCGGGCTCAGATTCGGAAGGCCCTCCCGTTGCAAGCCTTTCCAGGGGCACGACGGTATCGGGACAAAGCGTAGAGGAAACTTGTCTTCAGGTCAAAATCATGTCATGATACGCACCTCACTGCATGTAACCTCATGATCGAAGGAGACTTTTCCATGGACCGAAATCTGGCCTTGGAACTGGCCCGGGTGACCGAAGCGGCCGCGCTGGCCTGTGGCCGCTGGGTCGGCAAGGGAGACAAGATGGCAGCCGATGATGCTGCCACCAGTGCCATGCGCCGCACTCTCGATTCGGTTGGGATCAGTGGAACCGTAGTCATCGGAGAGGGGGAAATGGATGAGGCCCCCATGCTCTACATCGGCGAGAAGGTCGGCAATGGGAGCCTGCCCGAAGCCGATATCGCGGTTGACCCCCTGGAAGGAACCAACATCTGCGCAAAAGGGACCAACGGCTCGATCACGACCATCGCTCTGGCGCCCCGTGGCGGGTTTCTGCACGCCCCCGATATGTATATGGAAAAGATTGCCGTCGGCCCGTCGGCCCGGGGAGCCATCGACATTACCGCCTCGCCCAGCGAAAATCTGAAGCGAGTAGCCCAGGCGAAGAACTGCTACATCGAGGACTTGACCGTCGTCGTGCTGGACCGCCCGCGACACGACCGCATGGTCAGTGAAATCCGCCGTGCCGGGGCGCGCGTTCTACTCATTCCCGATGGCGACGTGGCCCCGGCCGTCGCCACGGCCGTCGAAGGAAGTGGCATCGATCTCTTGCTCGGCATCGGCGGAGCTCCCGAAGGGGTCCTGGCCGCGGCCGCGCTCAAGTGTATGGGCGGGGAAATGCAGGGACGACTGGTCTTCATGAGCAAAGAGGAGCAGGACCGCGCTCGAGGGATGGGCGTCGACGATTTCGAGCGCATTTATCAGACCGAGGACATGGCCCAAGGGGATGTCTTTTTTGCCGCCACCGGGGTCACGAATGGCGACCTGCTTCAAGGGGTGCGCTACTTTTCCGGCGGGGCCGAAACCCACTCGATTGTCATGCGGTCAAAAAGTCGAACGGTGCGTTTCATCAAAACCAGACATCAGTTTGACTATAAGCCCGTTTACTGACATTAAAAGCCTTCTTCCCTCAGTAAATTAATTCTTGTCTTCCGAAACGCGAGTTGGTAGAATTTTGCATATTTTTGAAGTCATTTTTATCCAAGAGGAGAGTTATGGCGATCATTACCGTCTCACGGGAAATGGGCAGCGGCGGCATCCCCATCGCCCTTAAGGCCGCCGAAAAACTCGGCTACACCTTGATCGATGGCGAAGCCATCGCGAAAGTTGCCCCTTCCTATGGACTGACTCAGGAATCCATCGAAAAAGCGGACGAAAAACCGCCCGCCTTTGTCGAGAAACTGGATGAACAGAGCGAGGTCGATCTCCACCAAATCCAGTTGATTATCCTTGAATACGCCTTGAAAGGAAATGTCATCATTTACGGCCGAGGCGGTCAGGACCTCTTGAAGGGCATCGAGAGCGTATTGCGGTGTCGGATCATCGCTCCCTTTGAACTGAGAGTCGAGCGATGGGCCGAACGGGAATGGCTCGATCCGGATCTGGCTCGCATCATGGTGCGCAAAAGCGACCAGCAACGGGCCGGTTTCATCAAGTACTATTTCGACCGCGATTGGGAAGATCCCCTCGGTTACGATCTGATTGTCAACACCCAGCGTCTTTCGGAAGAGATGGCGGTCAAATTGATCTGCACCGGGGTCAAGGACAAAAATCTGGTCGAGCAGAAAGACACTTCGAAGAAAATCCTGTCCGACCTCATCCTGAAGAAAAAGGCCGAAATCGCGGTCCTATCTTCCCAGGAGATCGAAGCCCACCACATGGGCGTTACCGTCGACCAGGGAGTCATCACCCTCGAAGGACACGTTCACAGCGACAAGGAGCGCCGCACGGCCCTCGACCTGGTCGGCCGGATTTCGTCGGCGGAGGAAGTTGTCGACCACCTCAAAGTCATCGAATATCGGACCTGAGGGTTCGCCGAGGGAGAAACAGGAAGCCCCGCTCCCCTTACGTTGCAAAAGCCGACCTGCGGGTCGGCTTTTTTTCTCGGCGCCAAGGGAGGAAATCATCCTTGGCGCCGAGGCTTTCACCGTGTTACCATGAGGTGTTTTTTTCGCGAATGCGGACAAGATAAGAACCAAGGAGAGATAGCGAATCATGGCAGGACACAGCAAATGGGCGAACATCAAGCACCGCAAGGGCGCTCAGGACGCCAAGCGGGGCAAGGTCTTTACCAAACTGATCAAAGAGATCACGATTGCCGCCAAAATCGGCGGGGGCGACATCGATGGCAACCCACGACTGCGGGCCGCGGTCGACAAGGCCAAGAGTGAAAACATGCCCAAGGACACCATCGAACGGGCCATCAAAAAAGGATCGGGCGACCTCGATGGCGTCAATTACGAAGAAGGAACCTTCGAAGGATACGGCCCCGGCGGAGTGGCCGTCATCGTCGAATTCATGACCGACAACCGCACCCGTACGGTCGCCGACGTGCGACATATTTTCAATAAACACAACGGCAGCCTGGGGGTAAGCGGGTCGGTTTCGTTCCTCTTCGATCGCAAGGGTCTGATTTCGTTCCCTACCGAGAGCGATTTCGACCAAATTTTCGAAGCGGCTCTGGAAGCGGGCGCCGAGGATGTGAAGGATGAGGGCGATGCTTACGAGGTGATTACCGACCCCTCCGATTTCATGGAGGTGCGGGACTCCCTTGCGGCCAGCGGGCTGCAATGGGACTCGGCCGAGGTCACCATGGTCCCTCAGACGATGGTCGCTCTTGAAGGGAAGCAGGCAGAGCAGATGCTCAAGCTTATGGACAAGCTGGAAGACAATGACGATGTCCAGAATGTCTATGCCAACTTCGACATCTCCGATGAAGAGCTCGAAAAGGTCATGGCGTAAATTCCAGGTATCGGACATCAGGCTTCAAACAACTCGAGGGGCCTTCCTGAAACCTTGTTCCTGACACCAGAGTCCTGGAGTTATGAAAATACTCGGCATCGACCCCGGCACCCGCGTTACCGGCTACGGCCTGATAAAAAAGGACGGCAACCGCCTGCTCCACATCGATAACGGCGCCATTTATACCCGGAGTGAGGACCCACTCGCCCTGCGCCTGAAAACCATCCACGACGGGCTGGTCCGGATCATCGCCGAATACGCACCGCAGATGATGGCGGTTGAGCAGATCTTCGTCGCCAAGAACGCCCTCTCGGCCCTTAAACTGGGCCACGCCCGCGGGGCGGCCCTGCTGGCCGGGATGAATGCCGGACTGCCGGTTTTCGAATACTCTGCCCTCCAGGTGAAAAGCGCCGTGGTCGGCTACGGCAAGGCGGCCAAGGCCCAGGTCCAGCAAATGGTCCGGGCCTTGATGAACCTGCCTGAAATCGCCCAGGAGGATGCTTCCGACGCCTTGGCCGTAGCCATCTGCCACGCCCACAGCTACCACCTGAACGCCAGACTGTCGGCAACCGGAAGGCCGGCCAGATAAACGCGGGCTCCGCGTCACTCACCACTCATCACCCGCACGGTTTTCATGATCGCACTGCTCAAGGGCCAGATCGCCTACAAATCGATCGACCATCTCGTTATCGAGGTCGGCGGCGTCGGCTATCGTCTGCTCATCCCCCTGTCGACCTTTTACGCCCTGCCGGAAGAGGGGGAGGTCCGGCTTCAGGTGTATACCCATGTCCGGGAAGACGCCATCCAGCTGTACGGCTTTCTGACCGCGGAGGAAAAGGAGATGTTCATCATGCTGCTGTCCGTGTCGGGGGTCGGGGCCAAACTGGCGACGAACATCCTCTCCCACATCCCGGCCGGCGAACTGAAAAGCGCCTTGGCCGACGGCGACGTCAAGCGCCTGGCCTCCCTGCCCGGCATCGGCAAGAAGACTGCCGAGCGACTGGTGCTGGAATTGAAGGAGAAGGTCTCTAGGCTCGGACCGGTGCCGTCGCCCCACGCGCCGGCCTCCGGCCCACTGGTCCCTGCCGAAGCGAGCCCCCTCGAGGATGTCCTTTCGGCGCTGGTCAATCTCGGCTACAAGGAAAACCAGGCCCGCAAGGTCCTTGAAAAGATGGAGATCCCGCCAGAGGCCCCCTTGGAGGAGGTCCTCAAGGGGGCCCTGAAGATTCTGGTCAAGTGATTTTGCGTTGCCCCTCCCCCAACCCCGAAGCCGTACCGAGCCTATGACTGAACGGATCATCACCGCCGACACCACCGGCGACGACGACAATTTCGACACGAGCCTGCGCCCGCGCACCCTTGCCGAGTATGTCGGTCAGAGCAAGGCGAAGGAGAACCTGCAGGTCTTCATCGACGCGGCCCGGCACCGCCGCGAAGCGCTGGACCACGTCCTGTTCTACGGCCCGCCGGGCCTCGGCAAGACCACCCTGGCCAACATCATCGCCAGCGAAATGGGGGTCAGCATCAAGAGCACCTCCGGACCGGTCATCGAAAAAGCCGGGGACCTGGCGGCCATCCTGACCAACCTCGAAGAAGGCGACGTGCTGTTCATCGACGAGATCCACCGCCTCTCGCCGGTGGTCGAGGAGATCCTCTATCCGGCGATGGAGGATTTCCAGCTCGACATCATGATCGGCCAGGGCCCCTCGGCGCGCACCATCAAGCTGGACATCCCCCGTTTCACCCTGGTCGGCGCCACCACCCGCGCCGGGCTGCTCTCCTCGCCGCTGCGCGACCGCTTCGGCGTCATCAGCCGCCTGGAGTTCTACACCGACGCCGAACTGGCCTTCATCGTCCGGCGCAGCGCCGGCATTCTCGGCATCCCCATCGAAGCTGGAGGGCGCGCAGGAGATCGCCGGCCGCAGCCGCGGCACCCCGCGCATCGCCAACCGCCTGCTGCGCCGGGTGCGCGACTTCGCCCAGGTCAAGGGTGATGGCGTGATCACCCGGGAGCTGGCCGACCTCGCCCTGACCCGGCTGGAGGTCGATCAGCGCGGCTTCGACCACATGGACCGGCGGATTCTGCTGACCATCATCGACAAATTCGGCGGCGGCCCCGTCGGCCTGGATACCCTGGCGGCATCGGTGGGCGAGGAAAAGGACACCATCGAGGACGTCATCGAACCCTACCTTCTCCAGCAGGGGTACCTCAACCGCACCCCTCGGGGCCGGACGGCCACCCCGCTGGCTTACACCCATTTTCAACGCATTCCTTCTCCGGGGCCGACGGGGGATCTCTTCTCCTGATTGCCCGTCTGCGGAGCGGTCCGGACCGGCGGGCAGGAAGCCCGGCGCAGAAGAGGCATCCCCATGGGCAGAATTCACCTTCACCACGGTCCAAAAGGTGGCGGCAGGATATCTGGCCATCGTCCTGTTCTACCCTGGTGGCGCTCGGCTATGCCCTCACCAGCCTCCATGCGCAGACCGCCCGTATCCAGAACAGGTGGTCTCCGTCGACTTCAAGGCCCTCAACCTGCAGGGCAAACTGCGGCGCAACCTGCTCGGCCAGGAGACGCTGGAGAAGCAGCTGGTCATCCTGCGCGACCATCGCTGCTCGACCTGCTCGACCGCCGCCGGGAGGACTTCTCGATTTCTGGAGTGAATTTTCCGCCCTGCCGCTGGGCAACGAGCAGGACGCGCCTCGCCACCCTGATGCGACAGATACCTGCAAGCTGAGCGAGCAGGGCCGTAACCTTGCTGCAACAAGGGCAATGGCAGCAGGCCGAGATCTTTTTTCACGCAAACCGTGGCCCCCCTGCGAGCTCGACTGGTCGGCGACCCTGGGCGAGTTGGGAGCGGCACAGGAAACGACCATCAACACCTCCCTCAGCAAACTGACCCGAGAGAGCCTGCGGGCCTATCGGGTGACCTCCCTTCTGGCCCTGATCGGCATCCTTCTCTCCGCGCCGGCGGCCATCACCGTTATTCTTCAGCATTCACCGCTCGGTCGGCGCCCTGACCCGCGCCACCCGCGAGGTCGCCGCCGGCAGCTTCGATCACGAAATCGGCATTCAGCGCAAGGATGAGTTCGGCAGGCTCGCCCAGGCATTCACGGAAATGGGACGAAAGCTGAGGGATTTGGAGCAGCTTCGCCTCGATGCCAACCCCCTCACCCATCTGCCCGGGAACCTGGCGATCGACCGGGAGATCGAAGCCCGCTTCGCCCGAGGCGAAAAATTCGCCCATCTCTACATCGATCTCGACCATTTCAAAGCCTTCGGCGACCGTTATGGCTACATGGCCGGCAGCGAGGTCATCGCCCAAGTTGGCGACCTGGCCGCCCAGGCGGCCAAGACCCACGGAAACGGCAACGAACTTGTCGGACATATCGGCGGCGACGACTACGTGGTTCTGACCAGCCCAGAGCGAGCGGAGCCCATTGCCCGGGGGCTGATCGACAAGTTCGACCGGATCGTTCCGACCTTATACTCGAAGGAAGACCTGGCTCTGGGATACTATATCGGCAAAGACCGCTTCGGGACCGAGCGCAAGTTCCCCCTCCTGACGATGTCCATCGCCATCATCCAGTCGGAGAACCTTGAGCTCGCCCTCCCCCGCTGCCATCAGCCGGGAATGTGCTACGATGAAAGAACATTTAAAACGGCTGCCTGGCAGTAATTTCATGGTTGACCGCAGAAAGAATATCTAGCACATGGCCCGTTTGTTCGCAGTGCTGTTGCTCATCCTGCTGGCCTGGGGCTGCTCCCCTGCCGGCGGCCCCTTTTTCCACCAGCCGACGAGCGCGCAAGCCCTTTTCACCAAAGGAGTTGACCAGGTGGCCGCCGGAAAACCGGCGCGCGCCTTTGTGCTGCTGAAGAAAAAATATCCCGACAGCCCCTGGACGACCCGGGCTCGGGCAGTGACCGCCTTGAACCGGAAAATCCGACAGCAGGCCCGGACCTTGCGGGCGCTGCGGCAGCAAAAGGAGCAGTGCCATCGGGAGAACGCACGCCTCTCCCAAGAAGTCGCACAGTTTCAAAGTGATCTGGTAAAACTCAAAAAACTGCTGATCGAAAACGAACTTCGCCACCACTGATTCCCTCGCCGGTTGTGCCGGGGGTAAAGAGGAGGCCTTTCGTCCCCCCGGATCGGCCAGCGACGAAAAATCTTGGGGAAAACCTTTGCCTGTGTTACTTTTTCTTGGGAGGAAAACACCTTTCGCCTCTTGACGGTTTCTGCTGGGACACCGCTGTGGTGGTCCGTTCTTCTTGTCATTCCCGCTACTCCCGAGCCCCCGCGCCCTTGGTGAGCACGCATCGCCCGACCAAACCAACCCATGAATCAGGAAACCCTCCAACTCTTTAGCCAGCAAATTGCCCGCTGGTCAGAAATGGCCATTGCCCACGGGCGCTTTCCGTTCCGCAAGGTCGAGGTCTCTCCCGTGCTTCTTTCCAATGGGGAAAAACTCAGTCCCCCATTGGTTTTTTGGATCAATCGCGACAGCTTCATGGCCGGCGCGGTGCTGCTGCTGCCTGCCGGGGACATCGACCTGGAAATTAAAAAGGGCCGCCAATGCGCCAGGGTCCTTGGGCTGCGCCACTTCGTGACATGGTCTTCCCGGGAAATCGTTTTCTGGGAGGACCAGATGATTTCGGTTGCCCGCCATCGGACCATCCCTTTTCGCTCCGGCGCGCAAACAACACCGGGAGACTTTCAGGCCGCGCTCGGCCAGATTCTGGAAGAACTGAAAATCCTGTCGGTAACCGGTGCGATCCCGCCCGATGAACTCGGGGCCGATTATTTTGCCAATCTGTGTCGCGGCGCCGTCCTCGATTCCCATCCCTTCCTGGTCGGGGTCTATCGAGTGGCGGAAGGAGAAGAGCGACTGAGATTGCAATCCTCGTCGGCCGCACAACAGGCATACCAAAAAGGGTTGCTGAGCCTTTTGCGCATCCTGGCCCTCATTTTATTCGACCAGTTGCCTCTTACCGTCCAGCCGGAAAACCTCGAGAGAGCCATGCGCTTCGCCCTGGACTCTCTGCCCGCCGAGATCCGGGAGAGCTTGGATATCGCCTCTGAAGAGCGTACCCTGCCTCTTGAAAGTGCCGTTCGCTTTCATCATCTGTTTCGCCGCCTGAGCCAATTGCGCTGGGGGCAGGATCGGTCTCGGGCCTACCGGGTTCTGGAAAAGTTGGTGAGTGTCGAAGGGCTCAAAGTGGGCGGTCACCCCCTGCCCTTTCCTCTTGAGGCAGAAGTGCCGGGGGAATTGCGCCTTTTTCCGGATCGGTTTTATCCCGCAGGCGATGGTCTTTGGGAGGTCGGTACCGCGCCCCTTCTGGCCTTTACTGCTCTGCTGCGCTCCCTGGCCGGGTTGCCGCCTGCGGCGCGGCAGACCTCTGATCTCTTCGATCTGCCGGCATCTTCCCCCCCGGCCAGAGTCCGCGGAACCCTCTCCGACCAGCACATCCCGACTTCCGGCGATCGCCGGTTTCTGACTGCCCGCCTTCGGGTGTCGTGGCCGACGCGGCGCTTTACTTTTCCGTCAAAAAGCCCCCGCTGGGCCTGGCAATTCCTCCACATTCTGGGGCTTGCTCACCCTCATGCCCCCATCGAACTCTTTCTCCCCGACGACTGGCTGACCGCCGATTACGGGTTTTTTCTCTGGAATCTGGTGAAGACCCAGGGGTCCCTTGATTTTCTCTCCCGGGCTTCACAGGGAACCCTTCGCCTGCGTCTGACCAAAGGGGGCGACCGGCAGGAGCCGACGACAATCACCGGACCGGATTCAACCCGGCAGCTGTGCCCCGCCCTGAGCGAGGACGCCCCGCGTTCCCTGCTGTCTCTGGCCCTCGATCTTCCTGAAGACCGCTTTGCCCTTCTCGAAAAAGGCCTGTTTCGATTTTCCGAAAAGAGCGACTGGCCCCAGGACAGGGAACGCGAAGTTTTCCTTTTCAGTCGCTCTTCCTGGTGCGGCGCCCTGTGGAAGATCATCAGCGGCGACGCACCATTGCCGGGCCCGCAGCACCTGAGAGAGGCCGCTCTTCGTTACGGCCTGCCCCTGCCTGCCGAGGAGATTCTCGAAGGGCTTCGTCAGTTGGACTGGGACGGCCCCGAGGGAGAAGAACCCAGCCAGAACGAGGTAGACCGGCAGCTCGCCGGCTGGCTCGGAGACGCGCCCCACTTGCTGAACAAACCGCAGGAGAAAGCGGGACGCAGGGCGCAAAGGTCGCCTGCCCGGAAAATTTCCGCCACCAGCGAGCTGGGGGCGGAAATTTCTCGGGACGTCTTTGTCGATGGCGTTCCCCGCTTCCCCGAACACTACCTCTACGATTACTACCGACCGCAATTGGAGGAGTACCATTTTTCAGGGCCGTTGGTCCCGGAGGAGGAGTTCTTTGGGCAGACTGTGCTGTGCGACAGCGGCGGCACCCTCCTGCAAATCGAAAACCGCGAAACGGCTCGCGCACTGATCCTCGCATCCTACAGCGGCCGGGTCCCCGTCGGCCTGCCGGTCGATCACCTGGTGACCGCTGCTATCGTCGATCGCTACCTGTTGGACCTGGTAGAGCTGCGCCAGGCGCTGTTAAAAAAAACGCACGTCCGGCTGGCGGACGCCAGAGCGGCGGATGCCTTGGCGGAGAGAATCTGGGGATCGCTCGCGTTGCCCCCCTGGAGTCTCCTCGAAAGTGAATTTTCGGTGCGTCTCGCCGAAAGAGGGCAGCGGTAGAAAGGCCTTTATTTCCCCGGCCAAAATGCTATTATGAAGTACCTGCTGCCCTCTGTTTCAGGAAAAATCCATGAAAATCCTTCTCCATATCTGTTGTGCCAACTGCGCCATTTATCCGGTCAAGGTCCTTCGGGAACAAGGTCACCATCTCAGCGGGTATTTCTTCAACCCTAATATTCATCCCTACCAGGAGTTCGAGCGCCGGCTGACGACTGTGAAAGACTACGCCGCCAAAGTCGAACTGGAAGTGACTTACCGCGAAAATTACCTGTTGGAGGACTTTTTGTCCACGGTTGCTCAAAACCCCGGCGGTCGCTGTGAATACTGCTACGTCTCACGGTTGGAAAAAACTGCCTGCCACGCGGCAGAGGGAGGCTACGAGGGGTTTTCCACCAGCCTCTTGTATTCCCGCTATCAGCAGCATGACCATATCCGAATGGCTGGGGAGGCGCTGGCGCAGCGCTACGGGATCCCCTTCATCTATCAGGATTTCCGTGTCGGCTGGCGCGAAGGGATCGAGCGATCCAAAGAGATGGGCCTGTACCGCCAACAATACTGCGGGTGCATTTATTCCGAAAAGGACCGCTACTGTCCCACGGCCAGGGGATGAGATGAATCCGGGCAAAATACTCATCATTGCGGGAGTCGTGCTGATTATTGCCGGAATTATCGTTACGTTCGGCTGGAAGATCCCCTTTCTGGGCAGATTGCCCGGCGATATCCGCATCGAACGGGATCATTTCTCCGTTTATTTCCCCCTGACCAGCTGTATCTTGATATCCCTGCTTCTATCCCTGGTGATCTGGATTTTTCGGCGATGAGACGGACGAGTGGCCGGGCCGGCTCACAGCTCCCAGGGCATTCATGGGAAGGGGAAACGTGTTCCCAGTGCTGAAGATGGGCCGCTCGCTGTGCTGCTTCGACCCGGATTGAAAGGCCTTCTGGCTGTGATAGTATTTAACTTACTAAAATAACTTGGACTTACCGGAGGTGACCATGATCGAGCTCTTTGAGAAAACCCTTCTGACCGGAATCGGAGCACTCTCCCTTACCCAGAAAAAAGCCGAGGAACTGGTCCAGGAGATTCGCGAGCAGCTCAATCTGAGCGAGGAACGGGGCAAGGAGCTGTTGAGCAACCTGCAGAAGGCTGCCGAGGAGAACCAGAAGAAGCTGGAAACTCTGGCCCAGGAAGAGGTCACCAAGGCCTGTGAGCGCCTCGGCCTGGTGACGAAGGACGAGCTCGAGAAGCTGCGCAAAAAAATCCAAACCATGGAAAAACAGCTCAAGGCCTTGGAAAAGTAAGACGGTTTGAAGTCGCAGCAGCCTTCCATGTTGTCCTTTACCAGGATTAATCGCAACATCCGCTCCATCCGGCGGTACCGCACCGTTCTGGGGATCCTGATCAAGTATGGCTTCGGTCAGGTGGTCGAGCAACTCAACATCAATTACTACCTCGAGTTGGGACGGCGGATCATCACTCTAGGACGTGCCCCGAAGGAAATCGAGCGTCTCACGCAACCGGTTCGCCTGCGACTTGCCATGGAGGAGCTGGGGCCGACTTTCATCAAACTGGGACAGATCCTCTCCACCCGTCCCGACCTGATTCCCCGGCAATACGCAGAAGAATTCCAGAAACTTCAGGACCGGGTCCCGTCCATCTCCCTGGAAGCGATCCAAACCCAGATCCAGAAGGAACTCGGCTATCCTGTCGAGGAGGTCTTTGAAGAATTCTCTTCTGTTCCCATTGCGGCAGCCTCCATTGCCCAGGTCCACCGCGGCCGTCTGAAAAGCGGCGAGGACGTGGTCGTCAAGGTCCGCCGCCCAGGCATCGAACGTCTGGTGGAAACGGATCTGGACATTCTCATGGGGCTGGCCTACCTCATTGAACGCCACTTCCCCACCGGAGATTTGTACGATCCGATCGGCATCGTCAAGGAATTTCGCCGCACGATCAGCCGGGAGATGGACTTCAGCCGCGAAGGGCACACCATCGACCGGTTCGCCGCCAATTTTGCGAACGACCCCTCTGTTTACGTGCCTCGGGTTTACTGGGACTCCACCGGCGAGTCGGTCCTGACCATGGAATATGTTGCCGGCACCAAGGTTTCCGATTTCGACCTCCTACAGGAACAGGGGTACGACCTCAAGGAAATCGCCCACAACGGCGCCAACGCCTTCCTCAAACAGGTTCTTGTCCACGGGCTGTTTCACGGCGACCCCCATCCCGGCAACATCTTCATCCTCGAAGACAATACCGTCTGCATGCTTGATTACGGCATGGTGGGGCGGCTGGACGAAAATCTCAAATTCCAACTGGTCGATCTGCTGGTCGCCCTGCTGCAACGGGATGTCGACCGACTCATCAACCTGCTGCTCTATTCCGGCGAATTGACCGAGGAAGTGAACACCCGGCAGCTTCGGCGCGACCTCTCAGAGTTCATCGATAATTATTACGAAATCCCCCTGCAGGAGATCAACGCGGGCAAGCTTCTGGTCGAATTCGTTGAAATCCTGACCCAATATCGGATAAAATTCCCCTCCGACCTGATGCTGCTGGCCAAAGCGCTCGTGACCATGGAAGGCCTGGGCCGCCAACTCGACCCGGACTTCAATATGATCGGCCACCTGAAACCCTTCATGGAAAAGCTGGTCAAAGAACGCATGACCCCCGCCACCCTTTCCAAGGAGTTTCTCCAGGTCTTACAGGGATATGGCGGCTTGATGAAACACCTGCCGAGGGATCTCAAGGAATTTATCAACCGCGTCAATCGCAATAAATTCAAGATCGATTTGGAGCACCGGGGATTGGAGAGACTGATTTCCGACTTGGACAAGTCAAGCAACCGTCTTTCATTCAGCCTCCTTATCGGCGCGCTCATCGTCGGCTCCTCTCTGATTATGCAGACAGAAAAAGGCCCCCTCCTTTTCGGTTTCCCCGTCCTGGGATTTCTCGGGTACTCCATCGCCGGATTCCTGGGGCTGTGGCTGGCCATCGCGATTCTGCGTTCGGGACGCTTATAGCCTGGTGTGTTTCCCCTGCCACACTTCTCTTGCAAAACTGCTACAACCCCGCCTTCTGCCTTCCCAGATTTTCCGCGAAAACCCTTATTTTTCGCTCCCATTGCATTGCCAACAATGGCTGGCAGGAAGCTTGCAAAGTCAATCCGTGATATAATTATTTTCGTCAATAACTCGCGACTTCCGCGAGGGAGGATAGGCCTAAAAAATGATTTACCAGTGCACCATCTCCCATCCCGTACTGATCTCGGGCATCGGCCTCCACTCGGGAGGTCGCATCAACATGACACTTCGCCCCGCGGAAGCCGGAACGGGAATTGTTTTCCACCGGAGGTTGGAGGACCGAACCGCCTCTATCGAAGCCGTTTCGGCCAACGTGGTAGATACCCGGCTGGCCACGGTGCTCGGTAAGAACGACGTCACCGTTTCGACCGTTGAACACCTTCTGGCCGCCCTTTCCACCAGCGGGATCGACAATCTGCATATCGATATCGATGGGCCGGAAGTGCCGATCATGGACGGCAGCGCGGCTCCGTTTACCGAGTTGATTCAGGGCGCCGGCGTCCGCAATCTCGCCCGAAGCCGCAAATACCTGGCCATTCGGAAACCGATCAGCCTCATCGAAGGCGAGAAGCGGGTCAGCCTGATCCCCTCGCGCTTTTTTCGCATTACTTTCGACATCGCCTTCGATCATCCCTGCATTTCCCTGCAGCATCGCTCGATCAAGTGTTCAAAAGAGGTTTTTTATCGGGACATCGCCCCCGCTCGCACCTTCGGTTTTCTCCATGAGGTCGAATATCTAAAAGCCAACGGCCTGGCCCGCGGTGGCTCCCTGGAGAACGCCGTGGTCATCGGCGAAGATAAGATCATAAACCCCGAAGGCGTGCGTTTTCAGGACGAGTTCGTTCGCCATAAAATTCTCGATGCCATCGGCGATTTCAGCCTCATCGGCTATCCGATCTTCGGACATATCAAGTCGTTCAAAGGGGGGCACGCCATCAACCACCGCCTGGTGGAGAAAGTCCTGGCGTCCCCTGACTGCTGGAAACTGGTGGAGTTCTCTGAAGACGATTTGAAAGAGGCTCTGGGAACCGGAGTGCCGGCGTTCAGCCCGGATCTGGCGATAACCAAAGCATAATCTCCACGACTCTCCGACCTAAAAGGCAGCCCTTTCGGCTGCCTTTTTTGCTCTCAGAGCTCATGGCTGCTTGCAATTAAAGGCTTTTTTGACCTAGAATTAAGCTTTTAGATCGCCCCCCTTTCACCCGGAACGCCCATGAGCCTGACACCCGAAAACCCGAACAAAGACCACATCGAAGCAATCAAGCGCCGCCGGGAGTGGGTCCTGATCTTGCTGATCCTTGCCCTGGTCGTCTTCATATCCCGCCTGGAACCGCAATTTTTCGACTGGACCTCGAAGATTCCCCTTTCCAGCAACGTCCTGGTGCTGGCACTTATCAATATCAACATCCTGCTGATCATCCTCTTTCTTTTTCTGGTGTTCCGCAACGTTTTCAAACTCATCCTGGAACGACGCAGGGACGTTCCGGGCGCCAAGCTCAGAACGAAACTGGTGGTGGCTTTCGTGACCCTGTCTCTTGTCCCGACCATGCTGCTCTTTTTCGTATCGGCCGGCTTCATCAGCAATTCCATAGAAAACTGGTTCAATACCCAGATCGAAACTTCTTTGAAAGAGTCGTTGGATGTCGCCCAGACGTATTACAAAAATTCCGCCACCAATGCCTTGTATTATGCCGAGCAGCTGGCCCGAATCGTTAAGGAGAAGAAATTACTGAACGAGGAGAACCTGCCCGCGCTCAGAGACCTGATCAAAGAAAAACAACGGGAATATAACCTGGGCGTCGTGGAGGTCTTTTCATCGACCCACGAGGAATTGGTCCGGGCTTCCAACCCACAGGTTCCGGCCGCAAATTTTTCCGATCCCGGATCGGAAAACATCCGGGAGGCCCTCCAAGGCAACCGCTTTACCCGCATCACCCCGATCGGCAAGGCGGATCTGATCCGGGGAATCGTTCCGGTGTATTCCAACTGGAACCCCAAGGATGTGGTCGGCGTGGTGGTCGTGAACTACTACGTTCCGTATTCCCTCGTCCATAAAATGAAGGAGATCTCCACCTCTTTCGAACAGTACAAGGACACCAAACTGGTCAAGGGCAAAATCCAGAAGGGTTATGTCATCGTTCTTCTGCTGATTGCCCTGGTCATCATCTTTCTCGCCACCTGGTTCGGTTTTCACCTGGCCCGCGGGATAACCGTGCCGATTCAGAAATTGGCCATGGCAACCAACCGGGTCGCCGATGGAGATCTGGATGTGAGCATCGACGTTCACAGCGATGACGAAATCGGAACCTTGGTGGAAGCCTTCAATAAAATGACCGCCGACCTGCGCAAAGGGCAGCAGAGGATCGGCGAGGTCAACCGAAATCTGCAAGCCTCAAACCTTGAGCTCGACCAACGGCGTCGCTATATGGAGATCGTCTTGCGAAACGTCACCGCCGGGGTCATCTCCGTAGACCAGCAGGGGCGTCTGACCACCATCAACAAATCGGCGGAAAAACTGCTGAAGATTAAAACGGGACGAGTCCTGGGGAGAAATTACCGGGAGGTGGTCGGTGCAGAACATCTGCCCATGATCAAGGAATTCCTCAGAGACCTGATGGATTCGGGCAAGGATTCCATTCGCAAGCAGGTCACGCTACAGGTTCAGGACGCCAAGGTGACTCTGCTGATCAATGTCAGCACCCTTCGCGACGAAAACGGCGAGTTCATGGGAACGGTCGTGGTCTTCGACGACCTCACCCATCTCATCAAGGCCCAGCGCATGGCAGCCTGGCGTGAAGTGGCACGCCGCATCGCCCATGAAATCAAAAACCCCCTCACCCCGGTGCAACTTTCGGCCCAGCGACTTCGCCGCCGTTACCTGGAGCGGTTTTCGGGCGACGATACGGTCTTTGACGATTGCACCATGATGATCATCAAGCAGGTAGACGAGCTTAAAAATCTGGTCAACGAATTTTCGAACTTCGCCCGGATGCCCGCGGGAAACCCAACGGCAAACAGCCTGAATGAAATCCTCTCCGAAGCGCTGGTTCTTTATCAGGAGGGCCACAAGGAGATAGACTTTTCTTTTCACCCGGACCTCACGATCCCCGTTTTTCAAATCGATCGTGACCAGGTCAAACGCGCTGTCATCAATTTACTCGACAACGCAGTGGGCGCCATCGGTGGAACCGGCGCCGTGGAGGTAGAGTCTCTCTATAATCCGGCCCTGCAAATGGTCACGTTTTCCGTGGCCGATACCGGATGCGGCATTCCTCCCGAAGACAAACCGCGACTGTTCGAGCCCTATTTTTCAACGAAAAAATCCGGAACGGGCCTCGGTCTGGCCATCGTTTCCACTATCATTTCGGACCACAACGGATATATCCGGGTCAAGGACAACTATCCCCACGGAACGCGCTTCATCATTGAGTTGCCCGTCAACGGGGACGGTCTCCCCGTTTGAATTTTCTGGCGGCTGCAGCAGCCGGATCCGCATAAAAAAGGAACGCCATGAAAAGCATCCTCATTGTCGACGACGAGCCCAACATTCGGGAGAGCCTCAATGGCATTCTGCAAGACGAAGGGTTTCGCACCCTTTTCGCAGAAAATGGGGATGAAGCCCTTGCCCTGACGCGCGAGGACCCCCCCGATCTGATGCTCCTGGATATCTGGATGCCGGGCATGGATGGCATCGAAACTTTGCGCCGCATTCGTGAAGCGTACCCGGAGCAGCTGGTCATCATGATGAGCGGCCACGGCACGATTGAGACCGCGGTTAAAGCCACCAAACTGGGAGCGTTTGATTTTATCGAAAAACCCCTTTCCCTCGACAAGGTTCTTCTTTGCATCCAGAACGCAATGAAGGTTGGCCAGCTGGTTCAGGAAAATCGTTTTCTCAAAGCGAAACTCGCCAAAGAATATGAAATGATAGGCGAAAGCTCTGCCATCCGGGATCTGAAGCATCAGATATCCATCGCCGCTCCCACTTCGGGGTGGGTATTGATTACCGGAGAAAACGGCACAGGCAAGGAACTGGTTGCCCGCGCCATCCATAATCTCTCCCATCGCCAGGAGAAACCCTTCGTCGAGGTCAACTGTGCCGCAATCCCCGAAGAACTGATCGAATCGGAACTATTCGGCCATGAGAAAGGGGCTTTTACAGGAGCGACGACGTTGCGCAAGGGGAAATTCGATCTTGCCCACGAGGGAACCCTCTTTCTCGATGAAATCGGGGATATGAGTCTGAAAACTCAGGCCAAAGTCCTGCGGATCCTGCAAGAGCGAAAATTTGAACGGGTCGGCGGACTGAGAACCATTGAGGTTGATGTCCGGGTCATTGCCGCGACCAATAAAGACCTCGAGGAAGAGATCTCACGCGGGAGTTTCCGCGAGGACCTCTATTACCGACTCAATGTCATTCCCTTCCACGTTCCGGCCCTCAGGGAGCGACCGGAGGACATTCCTGGCCTTGCCAGCCACTTTCTCACCTTTTTCTCCAGCAAGGAAAGCCGGGAACCGAAAGTCCTCGCCCCTGAAGCGATGTCGGCGTTGATGAACTATAGCTGGCCGGGGAATGTCCGTGAGCTGAAAAATCTGATCGAACGCCTGGTCATCATGACGCCTGAGAAAATCATCACCGAAAACCATCTGCCGGCAACCATCTTCTCGCAAAAAGCGTCCATCTCTCGGTCTGTCCAGGGGACCGTAGCAGATTCGGGAACATTCAGGGAGGCAAAAGAGGCGTTCGAAAAGGATTTTCTGATTCAAAAACTGGAGGAAAATGATTGGAATATTTCCAGAACAGCGGAAGCGATTGAGATGGAACGCTCCAATCTGCACCGGAAAATAAAATCCGCCGGAATCGAGTTGAAAAAATAACGGGTAGGGATAATAAAAAAAGGCCCGCATCCAATACTGGAAGCGGGCCTTGTCGAAAAAATTTCGGCGGCGACCTACTTTCCCACACAGTTACCCGTGCAGTATCATCGGCGCGGCAGGGCTTAACTTCTGTGTTCGGGATGGGAACAGGTGTGACCCCTGCGCTATAGCCACCGAAAACCGTAAAACTGGTTTTCAATTGCCTAAGACTGCTTTACGATGCTTCGCATTGTAGCTGTACAGGTTTTCCGATTCGATATATGGAAGGTCGGGGGGAGGAGATCCTCCCCCCTTCCTTCACGAAAAAACTTTTTATGGTCAAGCCTCACGGTCGATTAGTACCGGTTAGCTGAACACATTGCTGTGCGTGCACACCCGGCCTATCAACGTCGTCGTCTCCGACGGACCTTCAGGGGATTGCTCCCGGGGAGATCTCGTCTTGAGGGGGGCTTCCCGCTTAGATGCTTTCAGCGGTTATCCTTTCCGAACATAGCTACCCTGCTAATGCCACTGGCGTGACAACAGGAACACTAGTGGTTCGTCCATCCCGGTCCTCTCGTACTAAGGACAGATCCTCTCAAATCTCCTGCGCCCACGGCAGATAGGGACCAAACTGTCTCACGACGTTTTAAACCCAGCTCGCGTACCGCTTTAATTGGCGAACAGCCAAACCCTTGGGACCTACTTCAGCCCCAGGATGCGATGAGCCGACATCGAGGTGCCAAACCTCCCCGTCGATGTGAACTCTTGGGGGAGATAAGCCTGTTATCCCCGGAGTACCTTTTATCCGTTGAGCGACGGCCCTTCCATACAGAACCGCCGGATCACTAAGACCTGCTTTCGCACCTGCTCGACGTGTATGTCTTGCAGTCAAGCTCCCTTATGCCTTTGCACTCTTCGGCTGGTTTCCAATCAGCCTGAGGGAACCTTCGCGCGCCTCCGTTACACTTTGGGAGGCGACCGCCCCAGTCAAACTACCCACCAGGCAGTGTCCCTGACCCGGATTACGGGCCTAGGTTAGACGTCCAGAAGAACAAGGGTGGTATTTCAAGGTTGACTCCACCGACACTAGCGTGCCAGCTTCAAAGTCTCCCACCTATCCTACACATGCTGTCCCGAACGTCACTGCCAAGCTGTAGTAAAGGTTCACGGGGTCTTTCCGTCTTGCCGCGGGTAATCGGCATCTTCACCGATAATTCAATTTCGCTGAGCCCCTGGTTGAGACAGTGCGGAAGTCGTTACGCCATTCGTGCAGGTCGGAACTTACCCGACAAGGAATTTCGCTACCTTAGGACCGTTATAGTTACGGCCGCCGTTTACCGGGGCTTCGGTTCAAAGCTTTGGGTTACCCCTAACAAATCCCCTTAACCTTCCGGCACCGGGCAGGCGTCACACCCTATACTTCCTCTTACGAGTTTGCAGAGTGCTGTGTTTTTAGTAAACAGTCGCTACCGCCATTTCTCTGCGACCCCCTTCGGCTTCACGTGCGAATCGCTACACCTGATGGGGGCACACCTTCTCCCGAAGTTACGGTGTCATTTTGCCGAGTTCCTTAACCAGAGTTCTCTCAATCGCCTTAGCATTTTCTGCCCGCCCACCTGAGTTGGTTTGCGGTACGGTCTCTTGCTGCCTGAAGCTTAGAGGCTTTTCTTGGAAGCATGGGATTAACCACTTTATGGGCTTAAAGCCCTCGTCATCACGCCTCAACGTTGAATGGGAAAGCGGATTTGCCTACCTTCCCCGTCTACACGCTTGAACCGGGACGTCCAACACCCGGCCGGCCTACCCTTCTCCGTCCCCCCATCGCAGCAACAAGAGGTA
>CAWANI010000006.1:0-3696 GCA_963783365.1 uncultured delta proteobacterium
TCATCAAGGGGTAACGAGGGTACTTCCATAGCCACCCGGAACGAATTCAAAACTGGTTGTTTTTAAATGTATTTTTCTAACACACTGATGGCAAAATCGCCCTTACAGACCGTTTTTTTGCCGTCAAAAAGGAGGCTTTAAGAAAGGTAGAGGGTCTCTTCTTCCCTAAGGATAAAACCGCCATCATCACCCAAAATACCTGGGGCACGGTGACCGATTTCCAGGGTGGCCTTTACCTTTTCAACGAAACACCGATTCGCCCGTGGCATCTTCCCCCCTCTTAACAGGCAATATCCTTAAACACGTCTTTTTAGCAATAAAAAGCGACCCTCAAATAATTCAATACCTTCAAGTAGATTTTGGCTTTTTGCTTAGCCATCAGCCATTTTGCTCTCTTGCGAAAGCATCAGAATTAGAGCGTCAGAAAAAATCATCCTCCCTCTGATGACGGACAGCCAAAATGGTAACCGTCTTATAGTCTTCAATTTCGAATAAGACGACATATCCTCTGACGCCAAAGGATATGATCAGTTCGCGCAACAGGGGATTTTCAGGCGTCGCCTTCCGACAAGAGAAAGGAAATTCCTGCAGAAATTCGATGCCCTTGTTAATGGCGTCCAAGGCCTTACGAGCGGCTTCGATGTCCTGCTCGACCAGAAAACCATAGAGCCGAACCAGATCGTCTCTTGCTCCCCGGGTATAGCGAACCCGGTAACTCACTTGCTTCTCTTTGCTTCCGCCCGGGAAAGCATCCCGCTCAGTTCATCGAAGACCTCGTCTGCCGAATGATATTGACCGCTCCGGCGCGACTCGTCCCTGGCCGAAAGCCCCCGGGAAATAAATTCCCGCTGCATCTTCCGGTGCCGGATTCCGGCCCGCAAAGACTCTTCCAAAAAGCTGGATAAGGTTTCCCCTTCTCGCAAAACGCTTTCAGCGGCTTGACGGAGTTCTGGCTCGACTCGCAGAGTCGGAATGGTTGCCGTTTTCATAACGCACCTCCTTGCGCTGCATTTGCATTACACTTTAACCCATAATCTCGCAGGATGCAATGTTACCTTCGCAAACATCCATGAATTTTAAAGTTTTACCGCACCAACCTTCTTCCCGGTGTCTCGGCAAATATTCTTTCGCCCCTTGCTGCAGCATGGGTCACCGCAGTTGGGATGTATCCCAGCAATTGGAATCTCGGGGTCTCGATCTCGGGGTCGGACCAGCCCAACCCTTCATCCCCTCTCCTTTAAGCCGGTTCCGGCATCGGCTCTGGTGCCAGGGATTATAGGCCGATTTTTGGCCCCAAAAATCGAGCCATAGGGCAATTTTCGGGGGAAAATTCAGCCATTTTCACTTTATTGTCAATAACTTGGGCCGGTCCGACCCCGTATATTTCAAACCTTCATTCTTGCCGATGACAACCTCCGTGTATTACTCCTATGGGGCGGCTCAATTCCGGGCCTCATTTTAACCCAAAGGAGTTTGGCATGGATCCCTCTGAGCAAGCCCGTTTCGACGATCTGTACCGGCGTCACCTGCGCATGCTGAAGTTGCAGGGCAAAAGCGAAAAAACCATCGATGTCTATGCGCGGGCAGTCCGTCGGGTGGCCGGGCATTTCGATTGTTGTCCCGACCGGCTCTCCCCGGAGCAACTGGAAGTCTACTTCGGCCAGTTGGTCGACTCCCATTCCTGGAGCACGGTCAAGGTCGACCGCAACGGCCTGCAATTCTTGTGGAAATATGTGCTCAAACAGGACTGGCAGTGGGTCAACATCGTCAAGCCGCCCAAGATCCAATCCCTGCCGGACATCCTCACGCCGGCGGAGGTGGAGACGCTGATTGCGGCGACGCGCAAGCTGCGCTTCCGGGTGTTTTTCCTGACCACCTATTCCATGGGCCTGCGTCTGGAAGAAACCCTGTCCCTCGAAGTTGGCGACATCGATGCGTCCCGCAAGCGGGTCCATATTCGGCGCGGCAAGGGGCGCAAGGATCGCTTTGTTCCCTTGCCCGATCTCGCCTACCAGGCCCTGCGCTCCCTGTGGTGCGTGCATCGTCACCCGAAGTTCCTCTTTCCCAATGCCAACGGATCGCCGGAGACGATCCGTCAGGCGACGACGCACATGGACCGGGGAGGGGTACAAAAGACCATCAAACTGATTGCCGGGCAGTGCGGTTTTAAAAAAAAATCTCCACCCACTCCCTGCGCCACAGCTTTGCCACCCATCTGCTCGAACGCGGCCTGAGTCTGCGCCATATTCAGGATTTGCTCGGCCATGCCAGCCCCACCACGACCGCCCGCTATGCCCACCTGACGCAAATAACGGAAACGGACTCCCTGACCACCATTAATCGCCTGCTGGGCACACTGCACTTCGATCTGGGAGGCGATGATGGATCTGAGCTCTATCGTTGAGCAGTTTCGCGAGCGCTTTGTCGCCAAATACGCCGGCCGCCTGCTACCAGGTCACTGGCGCGCCCTGCAGGCCATCGGGTGCTGTCGGACGCCCGCCGCGGGCGAACTCCATGTACGCTGTCCCGATTGCGAGCAAGCCGAATGGCGCCCGCTTTCGTGCGGACATCGCAGCTGCCCCAAATGCCAGAACTATGAGGCGAGTCGCTGGCTGGATCGGCAACGAACCAAGTTGCTGCCGGTCTCCTACTTCATGGTGACCTTTACTCTGCCGTTTGAGTTTCGCCCTTTGGCCTGGCGCTTTCAGACTGAGATCTACACCATTATGTTCGACTGCGCCGTCAGCGTCCTGAAGGATTTCGGCCACAACCCCAAACATCTCGGCGCCGACCTGGGACTGACCGCCGCTCTACATACCAAAACCAGGCGTCTCGATTATCACCCGCATCTGCACCTCATCGTTCCCGGCGGCGGGATCGATAAACGCAGACGTCAATGGAGAAAGATCAAGGGGAAATACCTGTTCAACGAATTCAACCTGGCCAAGGTCTTCCGTGCCCGGTTTCTCACCGCGGTCAAACAAGCGGGGCTGCAAATCCCGTTTGGCGCGCCGGAAGAATGGGTGGTCGACTGCGAACATGTGGGAACGGGTCTGCCGGCTCTGAAATACCTGGCGCGCTATCTCTATCGCGGCGTCATTGCCGAATCCGACATTGTCGCCTGCGACAACGGCGAGGTGACCTTCCGTTACCAGGACAGCGAAACGAAACAAACCTGCACCCGCAGCCTGAAGGGGGAAGACTTTCTCTGGCTGGTGCTCCAGCATGTGCTTCCCAAGGGATTCCGCCGCGTGCGGGATTACGGCTTTCTGCACGGCAACGCCAAGCGGGTCTTGCTGTTGGTGCAGCTTGTCTTGCGCGTCATGATCGTGCCGGCTCCCGTACGGCCACGCCCCGTGTTCCGCTGCCCGCACTGCAAGGCGGCGATGGAGATTGTCGCCTTTCGACGACCGGCGTATCTGACCGGTTAGTCCAAGCAACCTGGCCTCGCATTGCGCTCACGATAAGAAGCAGGAGGTACCGCAACCCCTACGAACGAAAGACAGCCCCAGAGACTTTTTTAGCCTCCCGAACAGGCGAACGGCCCCCGCTCGCCCTGGAAAAAGTATAAAAAACTCAAGACCTTCACGCCCCCAAAAAACCAATCCGATATATTTGCTTTATCTCTATTGCGGCCGGGCTTGTCCAACCACAGGATAAGATCGCGGCTCGTTCCTCGCGCTATCTATCCTTATT
>CAWANI010000007.1:0-13269 GCA_963783365.1 uncultured delta proteobacterium
CCGGTTTGATCAACGATCTGATCAACTGCGCGCTGGATGAGCGGGATCACGCCTCCAACATTTTTCTGCAGTGGTTTATTTCCGAACAGGTCGAGGAGGAGGCCAGCGTGGGTGAGGTGCTTGACAGGCTCAAGTTGGTCGGCAAGGACAGCGCCGGTATGTTTGCCATGGACATGGAGATGGCAAAACGAGTATTTACGCCGCCTCCTGCTGCGGCATAACGGCAGCCGAATGTAAACGTTCACCAGCACCCCATCTTGGCACGATCTGGCTGGCGTGCATAGATAGGCTATAGCTCGCCAGCCAGCCAGATCGTGCCAACCTGAGGCACTGGAGAACGTTTACAGTTCATTGGTATGGCCCTGTTGGTTGACTTGGTGAACATTTACAGCTGAATCGTTACGCTTTAGGGTCGGATAGCGGCAAAGCTGCCAACGGAGGATGTAAGGCGAGGGATTGGATTTCTCCCCTTACTCCTCCGTTTTTTTTACTTTTTATCATCGAGGTTGGCAGCCAGGTATGTGGCGACCCCCTCGGGGGTAGGTGTTAAGGCGTCTTCACCCTGTTGCCAGTTTGCCGGGCAGACTTCCCCATATTTTTCAGTGAACTGCAGGGCAAGCAGAATCCGCAGGGCCTCGTTGACATTCCTGCCGAGCGGCAGGTCATTGACCACCTGGTGACGGACGATGCCTTCGCGGTCGATCAGGAACAGACCGCGCAGGGCGATTCCCGAATCGAGCAGCACGTGGTAGTCTCTGGAGATCGATTTATCGAGGTCGGAGACGAGAGGATACTGGATGTTGCCGATGCCGCCTTCGTTCACCGGGGTTTTCTTCCAGGCAAGATGAGAGAAATGCGAATCGATCGAGATGCCGATGAGTTGGCAGTTGTTCTCCGAGAATTGCTGCACCGCCCGGTTAAAGGAGAGAATTTCCGTAGGGCAGACAAAGGTGAAATTCAACGGATAGAAGAAAAGTAACACATATTGGCCACGATAGTCAGAAAGCTTGAAGCCTTCCTTGAAGCTATTGTCAGGCATAACCGCCGTGGCGGTGAAATCCGGTGCGGGTGTTGTGACGATGAGTGCCATGGCTATAACGTTCTCCCTGTCTATTTGTTATGAGTTTATAAATATTTTAGGGCTGTCTAAACAGAAACGGAAAAAATTGGGCTTTCACACTGGAGCTTTTCCGCTTCAGCAGTGAAAGCCCGATGCGGATTGCGCTTCAATCATATTTCCAGAAAGCGTCCTTTTCCGCGCCGCAGAGCGGACAGACCCAGTCGTCCGGCAGATCTTCCCAGGCGGTTCCCGGATCGACACCATGTTCGTAATCACCCTCTGCCGGATCGTAAATATAACCGCACGGGCATTCCCATTTCTGCATGGTTCATCCTCCTGATAAAATTAGTTTTTAATAACCATTCTTACTTTCAGATGATTATACCGTGACGCCACTCAAAGTCAATAATAATTCTCAAAATCTGCAAAAGAAACGAAAGCATCCTAGCTTAGAAGAATATCAGTTTTGCCGGTGCTTGTCGAATGTACGAACCATCCGAGTGAGCAGTGCCAACGCTTTTTTCAGGAACCGGTCCGGCGCATGATTTCTTTACTGGGGATGAGGGCCGTGGCGGTGGCGGAGACGATATTGCCGGCTACCCCGGGCCCGTCGCCCGCCACAAAAAGCCCCTTGATCCGGGTTTCGAGGTTGTTGTCGGTATCGATCTGGGTGGCGAAGAATTTGATCTCCGGCGCGTAGAGCAGGGTTTCGTCGTTGGCTACACCGGGGATGACGTCGTTGAGCTGATCGAGCCCTTCCACCAGGTTGGTGAGGATGCGATCGGGCAGGGCCATGGCGATATCGCCGCAGGTGACATTGGTCAGGGTCGGCTCGATGTAGCTGTTGCGCACCCGGTTCCAGGTGGAGCGTCGACCCCGCTTGAGATCGCCGTATCGCTGGAGAATGGGTTTGCCGCCGCCGATCAGGGTGGCGAGACGCCCGATGGATTCTCCGTAGGACTGGTTGTCTTCCACCGGATCGGTCAGGACCACCTTGGAGAGAAAGGCGAAGTTGGTATTGTCGCTCTTCTTGTCCATGAAGGCATGGCCATTGACGCAGACGAAATTCTGATAATTCTCCAGCGCTACATAGCCGCCCAGGTTGGTGCAGAAGGTGCGGGTCTGATCGTCATATTTGCTGGTGCGGATAAAGAAGGTGGGGTCGTAGATGATCGAGCAGAGGTCCTGCATGATTTCGTTATGCACCTCCACCCGCACCCCTACCTCGATGCCGCGCTGGGCAAGGCCGATATTGTTTTCTCGGGCGACGGAACCCACCCACTCGGCGCCGACCCTGCCCGGAGCGAGGATGACGTACGGCGCTTCATAGGTGCCCCGATTGGTGACGACCCCGGCGATACGGTCGCCGTCGACAATGATGTTTTTCACTTCCTCGGAGTGATGAAAGACAACGCCTTGCTCTTGAACATACTCCGCCATGGCGGCGATATGGCCGGGGAGGTTGTCGCTGCCCAGGTGTTTCTGCTTGATGATCAGCAGGTCGATTCCCTGTTTGCGCGCCTGCTTGCGGATTTCTTCCGCCTTTTCCATATCGGTGGGAAACACCTTGCCGTCCATGTTGAAGCGGTTGTAAATCGACTCCGTTTCGTCAATCAATTGTTTTGCCGCCGAGACCGGCATGAATTGGGTGAGGTCGGTCTTTCCCAGCTTGTGGATGAAGTTGAGCTTGCCGTCGGAGAAGAGGCCGGCGCCGCCGATACCGCAGAGGATGTTGCAGGGACGGCATTTGACGCAGCCGGAATCTTTGATGGGGCATTGCCGCTTGAGCGGCGCCTTGCCTTTCTCGATGAGCAGCACTTTGAGGTTTGTATGTTCGCCAAGGTAGTAGGCGGCAAACAGCCCGGCGGGGCCTCCACCGACGATGATCACATCATATGCTGTCGTCCTGCTGCTTGCACTCATGGCAATGTCCTGCGGTAAAGGTTCCTCAATCGTGCGCACCGTCGGTCAGGAGTACAACAGGCGCAAACCATGGTCAAGCGGAAAGTGGAGGGGAAAGCGCCGGGGAGAGGTAATATGATTGGAGAAGAAGCGTGGTATCCGGCCCCGGAGAAGGCGCTCCGGGGCCGGACTACAAGATTCGAACGTCGTTATTCCTCGGTTTCCACGGCAGGCGATGCCTGCGTCTGCACCCCCTGCAAGCCGAAGCCGAGCCGGAGCTTGTTTTCGATATCGAGGCACATGTCGGCATGATCGGCAAGGAATCGTTTGGCGTTTTCCCGGCCCTGGCCGATGCGTTCGCCTGATAGGAGTACCAGGCGCCGCTCTTTTCGACGATATTGTTGTTCCACGGCCAGATCGAGCAGGTCGCCGGCCTTGGAAATTCCTTCGCCATAAACGATGTCGAACTCGGCGATCTTGAACGGCGGCGCGACCTTGTTCTTGACCACCTTGACCTTGGTGCGGTTGCCGATCACCTCCTGCGCCGTCCTTGATCGCCGCGATCTTGCGGATATCGATCCGCAGGGTGCTGTAAAACTTCAGGGCATTGCCGCCGGTGGTGGTCTCCGGGTTGCCGAACATCACCCCGATCTTCATGCGGATCTGGTTGATGAAGATCAGCGCCGTGTTGGCTGCGGTTGAGAATCGCCGGTCAATTTGCGCATGGCTGGCGACATCAGCCGGGCCTGGAGGCCGACATGGGCGTCGCCGATATTGCCGTCGATCTCGGCCTTCGGCACCAGGGCCGCCACCGAGTCGATGACGATAACATCGACCGCGCCGCTGCGGATCAGGATCTCGGCGATCTCCAGGGCCTGTTCGCCGAAATCGGGCTGCGAGACCAGCAGATCGTCGACATTGACCCCGAGCCGCTCGGCATAGCTGGTATCCAGAGCATGTTCCGCGTCGATGAAGGCGGCGGTGCCGCCCCGTTTCTGGGCCTCGGCGATGACGTGCAGGGCCAGGGTGGTCTTGCCGGAGGATTCCGGACCGTATATCTCGGTAACCCGCCCTTTGGGAAATCCGCCGACGCCCATGGCGATATCGAGACTCAGGGTACCGGTGGGAATCACCGGGATCTTCTCGGCCTCGGCCGGCCGCCCAGCCGCATGATCGAACCCTTGCCGAACTGGCGCTGAATCTGGTTGATGGCGTTGTCTACGCTGTTGGCTCTATCTTTGGAAGCATTGGCTGCCATATCTTTCTCCCGTCTTGTGAAATGGAACGCTGCCTATAAATGTTCAGGGGCTCCTACTGTACCATAGAAAGGTGCCCTTGGATATTGTCGAGGACACTATAGAACCAAAATCTAACTTTTTGCAAACGTCCAGCAGCACCCCAGCTGTACCCGATCGGGCCGGCGTGCATAGCCTAGTTCCTAAGCGAGCCTGGCTGATCACGCGCAGATGGGGTGCTGCTGGACGTTTTTCCTACTGTTGGAGGAGGTACTTTCTTACTAGATCCAATCCCGTCTGGGCGGTCATCTCCCTAACCTGCTGGCGGTCGCCGGTAAAGAGAAACTTGCTCACCCAGCTGCCTTCGGCGGTGGCTATACCGATATAGACCGTACCCACCGGCTTTTCTTCGGTGCCGCCCTCTGGGCCGGCGATGCCGGTGACGGCCAGGCCGATGTCCGCCGCGGCGCGGGAGCGAATGCCCACCGCCATGGCCTCGGCGACCTGTCTGCTCACCGCCCCCACCTGTTCGAGCACCACCTTATCGACACCGAGAAACTCCGCCTTCAGGCTGTTGGCATAGCTCACCACCCCACCCAGGAAGTATTCTGAACTTCCTGAGATGTTGGTGAGGCGTTGGGCGATCAACCCGCCGGTGCAGGATTCGGCGACGGCCAGCTGCAGGTGCCGCTCTCGGAGCAGCTTGCCCACCACGGTTTCCATGTCGTCGCGATCGTGGCCATAGATCGAATCCCCGAGCGCGGTGTCGATAGCCTTGCTGCAGGAGTTGTACAGCCGCTCGGCGTTCTGCGCCTCCATATCGCGGATGGTGAGGCTGAGATGGACTTCCGGAAAGACGGGATAATAGCCGATATGCACGGCGCGGCACAGGTCCAGCGAGGCGATGCGCCGGTTCACCTCTGCCTCCGGCAGATTGAATATGCGAAAGATCCGCTGGTAGGTGGAGAGTTGGTGTTCCTTGTTCCAGGTGGCCAGCCCCGGCAGGACGTGCTCGACCAGCAGTTGCTTCATTTGGCTGGGTACCCCGGGCAGGAAATAGATGGGTTTCCCGTCGTGGACCAGCAGGTAGCCGGCCATCCGGGAACTGGGGCTGAGCACTTCCGCCCCCTCCGGCAGCCAGGCGAGTTTTTCGATCTGACCCACCGGGGCGTTGGTGATACTATCGAGGTGCTGCCGAACGTGCGAGAGGACTTCGAGGTTGGGCATGGTCGGCCTATTGAGGGCTTGCGAGACGGCCTCGTTGGTGAGGTCGTCGTCGGTTGCCCCGAGCCCGCCGGTGACCAGCACCCCGTCGACCCGATCCAGCGCCCGTTTCAGTGCCTCCCCGATAAGTTGCGGACTGTCGCCGATGGTGTGCATGGCATAAATTTCATACCCCGCATCGAACAGATGCCGGGCGGCGAAGCTGCTGGTGGTGTTCAAGATGCGGCCGGAAGTGAGCTCGTCGCCGATGGCAATAATTTCAATTCTCATTGTGATCTGACACCTCGCCTATAGCCTGGGCCCCATCGAGGCGTAACAACCGAACCTCGACGAGGCAGTTGATAAGATGGTCCTCTCCGGGGAAATGGACCGGAATGTAATTATCTGTAAAACCTTTTACTAATCCTTTGTCGTCTCTTTTGCCCTCGACCAGTACCGGCCGTACCGCGCCCAACTGCCTGGCGTGAAAGATTCGCCGTTTTTCCTCTCCCAGCGCGCGTAATTCGGCTACCCGCCGGTCCTTGACCGCCTTTGGCACCTCGCCTTTCATTGTCGCTGCGACGGTACCCGGCCGCTTGGAATAGGGGAAGACATGGAGGTAAGTGCAGTCGATCGAAGCCAGAAAATTTCTGGTATTCTCAAAATCTTCTTCGGTCTCGCCGGGGAAGCCGGCCAGCACGTCGATGCCGATGGCGGCATCGGGCAGCCGGCGGCGGCACGCCTCGATTACCCGGGCAAATTCGGCGGTGGTGTATTTGCGGCCCATTTTTTCGAGGATCCGGTCGCAGCCGCTCTGCAAAGGGATGTGCAGGTGGGCAGCGAGGTTGTCGCGTTTGGCGAACAGGTCGAGCAGCTGCTCGCCGACCTCGGTGGGCTCTATCGAACTCAGCCGGTAGCGCACGCCGGGAGTCTCGCTCGAGAGCTGTTCGAGCAGATCGACGATGTCGCTTTCCTCGGCGAGGTCGCGGCCGTAATTGCCGATATGGATGCCGGTGAGCACCACCTCGCGGTAACCTTCGGCGGCAAAGACCCGTGCCTGCTCCAGCACTTCGGCCAGCGGCAGGCTGCGGCTCGGGCCCCGGGTGAAGGGGACGATACAGTAGGTGCAGAAACTCTCGCAACCATCCTGGACCCGGAGATAGGCGCGGGTGCGCTCTCCGAAGCGGCGCACCGGCAGCCGGCAGATCTCCCGCGCCTGATCGACGGCGCCCAGCACCATTCGCTCGAGTTCGCGGTCATACCCTATGGCGGTGGGAACCAGCTCGTCCTTCTTGCTGTTGCCGATAATGGAGTATTCCCTGCCTGCAAGTTCGTCGAGTTCGGCCAACTGCTCGGCGCCGGTTTCGGCGTAGCAGCCGGTGATGAGGATACGGGCCCCGGGATTTTTCCGGATTGCCTGCCGGACGGCCTGGCGGGATTGGGCGCCGGCCTTGCCGGTGACCGCGCAGGTGTTGACAACCACGATATCGGCAGTCTGGCCCGCTTCGGCCACGGCGTAGCCCGCCTCGGCGAAAGCGGAGGCGAATGCCGCCGATTCGTATTGGTTGACCTTGCAGCCCAGGGTGGTGATGGTAACACGCTTCATATATTTTCTAGCTCGAATTATTCCGTTGCCTGCGGGGCGCGAAAAGCCCCATCGGCATTGCGTCCGATTCTCACCCGAGGGTGTAGCCACTGCTGATGACTCCGGAGCCGAGCACCTCGGTGCCGTTGCAAAAGACGGCGAACTGGCCGGGAGTCACGGCGCGCTGCTTTTCGGAAAATATGATGCGTACCGTTTCGCCTGCCGCCGGTTCGATTCGGGCAGGTGAGCCCCGGTGGCTGTAACGGATGCGCACCGTGCAGACGCTGCCGGTTGCCGGTGGTTCACCGGAGATCCAATGCAAGTCGCCTGCTTCGATCACGTCCTTGAACAGGTTATCCGACTTGCCCACAATCAGGGTGTTGGTCACCGCGTCCATGCCGGTCACGTACCAGGGCGAGCTGTCCGGCAGGCCGAGGCCACGCCGCTGGCCAATGGTATACCTGAATAGACCGGTATGTTCTCCCAGCCGCACACCTTCCATGGAGACGATGGGCCCTGGCCGGACTGCTTCTGGATAGCTATTTTCCAGAAATCCACCCACGGTGTCGTCGGCAAGAAAACAGACGTCCTGGCTCTCGCCGGTTGTGGAAAACCCGGTAAACCCGCACCGCTCGACCAGGGCGTAGGTGTCTGTTTTCTTCTGTTCTCCGAGAGGAAAGACTACGCTGCCGAGTTGCTTCTGGCTCAGGCGCGAGAGAAAATACGACTGGTTCTTGGCCGGATCGACCCCGTCATGGAGGTGAAACAAGCCGGCGTCGTCACAAATGATTCTCGCGTAGTGGCCCGTAGCCATCTTGTCCATGCCGGCATCCATGATGGCTTCGAGGAATAACCCGAACTTGACTTCCCGGTTGCAGACCATGCAGGGGTTGGGGGTACGGCCGTCGAAATAGGTGCCGGCGAAATAATCGAGCACCCGGCGGGAAAACGCCTCCCGGAGATCGATCACCTCAAGCTCGATGCCGAGCCGGTCGGCGAGCCGGCTCACCCGCTCTTTTTGCCGCTGAAAATCCGGTTGCGCAAGTCTCATGAAAAAGCCCCGGACTTCGGCCTGTTCGCGAAGCATCAGGGCGGCGGCGGTGGAGTCGACCCCGCCGCTCATGGCTATGCCTATGGTTTGTGGGTTCACTGAAAATCTTGCATTCCTTGAAACGTTCATCTATTAATCAGAAGCCGGACTGGTGAAGAGATCGTTCGTCGCCTCCTCCGGTAGGTTTTTCCCGCAAAAAAAACCGATGAGAATGCGCCGGCGGCGAACCGCGGTTTGCGCTTCCCCACAATTTTCACGTCCATCTTCTGGTTTTTTGTCTTTTTAACAAGCTACCCGACAATGCAAGAAAAGAAAAGCGGCAAAGGCTCATCCGTCCGTATCCCGGAACTCCTTGTGCCTGCCGGTAATTACGAAAAACTCGTCACCGCGACCCACTACGGCGCCGACGCCGTGTATCTGGGCGGCAAACGCTACAGCCTCAGAGCCAAGGCCGGCAATTTTTCAAGTGAGGACATGGCCCGCGGAATCGCCTACGCGCACCAGCACGGGGTGAAGGTCTATGTGACGATCAATATCCTCGCCCATAACGACGACCTGGAAGGGCTCGCCGACTATCTCAGGGAGGTGCGCGACCTCGGGGCCGATGCGGTTATCGTCTCCGACCCCGGCATTCTGCGGGAGGCCCGGCAATCGGTGCCCGACCTGCCGATCCACCTCTCCACCCAGGCCAATGTCACCAACCATGCCGCCGCCCGTTTCTGGCTCGATCAGGGGGTGTGCCGGCTCAATCTCGCCCGGGAACTCTCGCTTGCCGAAATCCGCGAGATACGCCGGCGGGCGCGGGGCGAGCTGGAGATTTTCGTGCATGGCGCTCTCTGCATCTCCTACTCGGGCCGCTGCATGCTCTCGAGCTATTATCTGACCGGCCGCGACGCCAATCAGGGCAACTGCGCCCATCCCTGCCGTTACAGATACACCCTGCTGGAGGAAAAGCGGCCGGGCCAGTATTTCCCGGTGGAGGAAGATGAGCGGGGCACCTACATCTTCAACGTCGCGACCTCTGCCTGCTGGACAGGCTGCCCCAGCTGGTCGCCGCCGGGGTCGACTCGCTGAAGATCGAAGGGCGGATGAAATCGATTTTTTATGTCGGCGGCGTGGTGCGGGTCTACCGGGCAGCGCTCGATTACCTGCGGGCCTTGCCGGAATCGGCCTGGCGCGAACCGGAAAAGATCGAGATGCCGGCATCCTTTATGGAGGAGATCCTGCGCACCGGCACCAGGGGCACCAGCGAAAATTTCATCCGCAGGCAGCCGGGCAGCGAAGAGATGATCTATTCCACTTCCCGGGTGGTCCAGACCTGGGAGCCGGTGGCGGTGGTGCGCGAGAACGGAGAGCGGCTGCTGGTGGAAGTGCGCAATACCCTGCACGTCGGAACCGAGGTGGAATATATGCGGCGGGGAATCGAGACGGAGAGGGGGCGCATCGTCGCCATGCATAACGCAAGTGGTATGCAACTCGCCAAAGCCAATCCCGGCAACCTGGTGAGCCTGACTCTCGAGCCGCCCCTGGTCATTGGGGAGACCAATGGTATTCTGCGGCGCAAAAGAGAGGAAAACGGGTAATAAAGGCGCTGCCGAACAAAAAAAGGTATGGATTAAATACCAATGGCGAGGTAAAAAACAAAAAAAATAGAGGGCTGGTGTCAGCCTGAGCGTGTGAGAACAAGGTGCTGGCTAACGTTTACGTTAACCATAACGTTTAACCGAGACAAGGAGCACGACAGATGGTTGCATTCTTTTATCAGGATCCTTTTCCGCTGGGAAAGGACGAGACGAAGTATCGCAAGATCGAAGGGTCGGAAAAATATGTCGCCACAGACCGGTTCAACGGCCAGGAAATGCTGAAAATCGACCCGGAAGCTTTGACTGTCCTGGCAGGCACCGCCATGCGCGATGTCTCCTTTTTGCTGCGCCCGGCACATAACGAACAGGTGGCGAAGATCCTCGCCGACCAGGAAGCCTCGATGAACGAAAAAGGCGTGGCCCTGGCCTTTTTGCGCAACGCCGAGGTGGCGTCCGCTTTCGAGCTGCCTGTCTGCCAGGATACCGGCACGGCCATCATCGTCGGCAAAAAGGGCCAGAACGTCTGGACCGGCGCCAATGACGCCGAGGCGCTCTCGCAAGGGGTTTTCACGACCTACACCGAGGAGAATCTGCGCTATTCCCAGACGGTGCCGCTCGATATGTATACCGAGAAGAACACCGGCACCAACCTGCCCGCCCAGATCGACCTCTATGCCACCGAGGGCAGCGAATACAAGTTTCTCTTTGTAGCCAAGGGCGGCGGCAGCGCCAATAAAACCTACCTGTTCCAGGAAACCAAGGCGCTGCTCAATCCCGAGAACCTGGAGTCGTTTCTGGTGGAGAAGATGAAAACCATCGGCACCGCCGCCTGCCCGCCCTATCATCTGGCCTTTGTTATCGGCGGCACCAGCGCCGAGGCCAACCTCAAGACCGTCAAGCTTGCCTCCACCAAATATTACGACAGCCTGCCCACCACCGGCAACGAGCACGGCCGGGCCTTTCGCGACCTCGAACTGGAAGAGAAGATGCAAAAGCAGCGCGGAAAAACTGCGGTATCGGCGCCCAGTTCGGCGGCAAGTATTTTGCCCATGACGTGCGCATCATCCGCCTGCCCCGGCATGGCGCTTCCTGCCCGGTGGGCATGGGCGTCTCCTGTTCGGCGGACCGCAACATCAAGGCCAAGATCAACAGCGAGGGCATCTGGCTGGAGCAGCTCGATACCAACCCCGGACGCCTGATCCCGGAACAATACCGCGGCAAGCACGGGCACGGCGTGTCGAAATCGATCTCAACCGACCGATGCCCGAGGTGCTGGCGGAACTGACCCAACACCCGGTCGCGACCCGCTGCTCCTCACCGGCACCATCATCGTCGGCCGCGACATCGCCCACGCCAAGTTCAAGGAGCTGCTCGATGCCGGCAAACCGCTGCCCGACTATCTCAAAGACCATCCGATCTATTACGCCGGTCCGGCCAAAACGCCCGCAGGGCAAACCTTCCGGTTCCTTCGGGCCCACCACCGCCGGCCGGATGGACTCCTATGTCGACCTGCTGCAGTCCCACGGCGGCTCGATGATCATGATCGCCAAGGGCAATCGCTCGCAGCAGGTCACCGATGCCTGCAAGAAGCACGGCGGCTTCTATCTCGGCTCCATCGGCGGCCCGGCGGCGATTCTGGCCGAGGAGAACATCAAGAAGGTGGAGTGCATCGATTATCCCGAGCTGGGCATGGAAGCCGTCTGGAAAATCGAAGTCGTCGATTTCCCGGCCTTCATCCTTGTCGACGACAAGGGGAACGATTTCTTCAAAGGCCTTATGTAATTAGAGTACGACTCTGTTCATCTGCCGACCACCCGGAGCCTGCCCCACATCGCTCCGGGCGGCGGTCTGCAATTCTCTTCAGCCGTGGTTTCGCCGCAAAAACCGGTACACCCAGATCTTGGCGAAATCGTTGAGCACGAACCAGCCAAGGGCGTAGCCCCAGATGAGCAGCGCATAGCGCCAGCCGATGGGGGCGACGAACCAGCCGTAGACGGCGAAGAGGGTGGCGAGGAGCTTGGTGACCAGGGCGGCGCCGAGGAGCAGGGGTGCGGGGAAGGGGCGGCGCCAGAAGTGACCGGTGGTGCGGGTGACGAAAATGGTGAGGTGGCCGGCGACGGCCAGTTTGAGGAAGATGAAGCTCGCACCACCTCCGGGGGAAGGCGCATGTAGACTTCGGCGAGGTAGAAGATCAGAAAGCTGGCGATGACCCCGAGCACCCCGAGGACGGGGAGACATGCGATCACCTCATCATGTTCCAGCGGATCGGGTGCTGGTCGGCCCGGGTGTTGTCGAAGGCGATGGCGAATATCGGGAAATCGTTTAAAAAGGCGAGGATGATGATCATGATGGCGGTGACGGGGTAGAAGCGGAAGATGAGGATGGAGGCGGTCATAAACAGGATCAGGCGGATGGTTTCGGCGATCCGGTAGATGCTGAATAGCTCTTCATCCGCTCGAAGGTGACGCGGGCCCCCTTGACCGCGTCGATGATGACCGAAAGGCCCGGGGCGAGCAGGATCAGGTCGGCGGCGGCGCGGGCGGCGTCGGTGGCGCCGGAGACGGCGATCCCGGCGTCGGCCTTTTTCAGCGCCGGGGCGTCGTTGACCCCGTCGCCGGTCATGCCGACGATGTGCCCGGCCTTCTGCAGCTTGTCGACGATGAGGTACTTGTCCTCGGGGAAGACCTGGGCGAAGCCGTCGGCCCCCTCGATGACCTCGACGATCTCCGACTCGTGGCTCTTGACGTACCCCTTGGGGAGCCTGAGGTGTGAGAACTCCTCCTCCAGGGTGGCGACCACCCCTTGGGCGAAGGCCCCGGCGGCCTCCTCGGTGACCTGGGGGGAGAGCTTGCGGTAGACGGCGCGGGCGATGACCTCGGCGAGCAGCACCAGCTCGCGGGTGCTGGCGCCGCTCAGCTCGCGGGCGTTGTAGATCTCGCTGCCGATGGCGAGCACCCCGGCGATGTGGCGGGCAATGGCCAGGTTGTCGCCGGTGACCATCTTCACCTTCAGGCCGAGCCGCCCGGCCTCGGCGATGGTCGCCTGCGAATCCTCGCGCGGCGGGTCGAAGAGGGGGATCAGCCCGGCGAAGGCAAAGCCTCCTATCGGCCTTGCGGGCTCGCCACCCCCAGGGTGCGGTAGCCGCCGCCGGCGAGTTCCTCCACCTGGGCGAGGACCGCCTGCCGGTCGATGGTCTGCGCCGCAGAGGGCGAGGATCACCTGCGGTGCCCCCTTGGTGACCACCAGGGTGCTTTGCCCGCCGGCGCTGACCAGGGCTTCGGTCCGCTTGCTCACCGGGTCGAAGGGGATAAACGTCTCCTGCCGGTAACTCGTCAGCGCCTGCCGCCCCGGCGCGCCAGGGCCTCGAAGATGGGGCGTCTCGATGGGGTCGCGGTTTTCCTCCTTGCTGGCAAGGGCGCCAGGGAGAGCAGCTCTGCGCGCTGCGGCCGTTGGGGGGCGGGGGTCGGCGATGCTCATCCGGTTCTGGGTCAGGGTGCCGGTCTTATCCGAGCAGAGGATATCCACCCCGGCCAACTCCTCGATGGCCACCAGGCGGCTGACGATCGCCTGTTTTGCGCCAGCTCCATGGCGCCCACCGCCATGGTCACCGAGAACATGGCCGGCAGGGCGACCGGGATGGCCGCCACGGT
>CAWANI010000008.1:0-51868 GCA_963783365.1 uncultured delta proteobacterium
GGGCGACGGCACATTCACCGCGTAGTCCCGAAAATCCGGCATGACCAGATCGCGCAGCAGCAGGCCACCGTTGGCGTGGGGATTGGCGCCCATGCGGCGTGTGCCCTTGGGCGCCAGTTCGGCCAGTTCCGCCTTGCAGGCGGCCCGACTCGTCGAAGAGTTCCTCCGGCCGGTAGCTTCGCAACCACTCTTCCAGGAGCTTAAGGTGGTCGGGATGGGCGGCCGGATCTGAGAGCGGCACCTGGTGGGAGCGGAAGGAGCCTTCGATCTGCAGGCCATCGACCACCTTCGGCCCGGTCCAGCCTTTGGGCGACTTGAGAACGATCATCGGCCAGCGCGGGCGCATGAGGTTGCCATTGGCGCGGGCGTCGTGCTGGATGCTCTTGATCTCCTCCACCGCCGTGTCGAGCGCTGCAGCCATGGCCTCGTGCATCAGCGCGGGTTCGTGACCCTCGACGAAGTAAGGCGTCCAGCCGCAGCCGCGGAGAAACTGCTCCAGCTCCTCCGGTTCGATGCGCGCGAAAACGGTCGGGTTGGCGATCTTGTAGCCGTTCAGGTGCAGGATCGGCAGCACCGCGCCGTCGCTGGCCGGGTTCGAGGAATTTGTTGGAATGCCAGGCCGTGGCCAGAGGCCCGGTTTCCGCTTCGCCGTCGCCGATAACGCAGGCGACGATCAGCTCGGGGTTGTCGAACACCGCCCCAAAGGAGTGGCTGAGCGAATAGCCCAGCTCGCCCCCTTCGTGGATCGAGCCCGGGCATTCCGGCGAGGCGTGGCTGGGAATGCCGCCGGGAAAGGAGAACTGCTTGAAGAGCTTTTGCAGACCCGCCTCGTCCTGGCTGATCTCGGGATAGATCTCGCTGTAGGTGCCTTCCAGATAGGTGTTGGCGACGACAGCCGGGCCGCCGTGCCCCGGGCCGGAGACATAGATCATGTCGAGGTCGTACTTTTTGATCACCCGGTTCAGGTGCACGTAGATGAAGTTCTGTCCCGGCGTCGTGCCCCAGTGCCCCAGCAGCATGCGCTTCACATCCGCGAGCGTCAGCGGCCGCCTCAGCAGCGGATTGTCGTAGAGATAAATCTGGCCGACCGACAGGTAATTGGCGGCGCGCCAGTAGGCGTCCATTTTGCGGAGCAGTTCGGGGGAGAGGGTATTGTCTCTCATGATCCTTGTCTCCTTTTGGCAGCCCAGGTCGAGACCGCGGCAGACTGTTTTGGTGATCCTGGGTTCAACGCCGCCCAGTTTTCATTCCCTTCCTGGAGACGAGAGGCACCGATTTCTCTGCCGAAATACCTTTGGCAAATCGACAGGAAGGCTGATAAACTTTTTTTATGAAAAAACACCGGAAACCGACAATTAACGACAACCAACGAGATAAGTCTACCGCAAATGAGCCCCAATCAAACCAGGGGAGCCTTCCTTTCCTCATTGTCGGCATCGGCGCCTCCGCCGGCGGGTTGGCCGACCTGGTGGCCCCGGCGGAAGAGCTGCCCGGAAAAATCCTCGCCTATCTCCGGCACACCCTCCTCCTCATCAAAACCGAGAACCCCCTGGAGCAGAAGGACCGCAGCGGCCTCGAGAAAGTCCTCAACCTGCTGCGGGCGAGGACCGGCCACGATTTCTCGCTGTACAAGGAAACCACCGTCGACCGCCGGATCGAGCGGCGCATGGGCATTCACCAGATCGACCGGATTGCTGCCTATGTTGATCTGCCGCAACCTTCTGATCTATCTGACACCGGAGTTGCAGGAAAAACTCCTGCCGCTCTTTCACTACAGCCTGAACCCCGGCGGCATCCTTTTTCTGGGGAGCGCGGAGACCGTCAGCGCTCATACCGATCTCTTCGCGCCGCTGCACCTCAAATCGCGACTTTTCCGACGGCGCGAAACGGCCCTGGCAGCCGAACCGCTCGCGTTTCCCGCCTCGTTTGTTCACGCCCTGCCGGAAGATCCCAAGCAGTCGACGATCTTGAAACCTGCCGCCAACCTCCAGTCGCTCGCCGATCAGCTGCTCCTGCAGCACTTTTCACCGCCGGCCGTGCTGGTCAACGACAAGAGGGATATCCTCTACATCAACGGGCGAACGGGCAAGTATCTGGAGCCGGCGGCCGGCAAGGCCACCTGGAGCAGGATCTCCGGCAGCTTCGCGAAGATGAATGTCGTCGTGGTCATTGCCGTCATTTGGTGGCTCCTGAACCTTTTTGGAATCATCAGTCAGTTTCCCCATGTCAACGTGGTCAGGTGAGTCTTTGAAGGTACCTCATAGATAAGGGTGGGACCCATGATTGACGCCACGATCAAGATGTCGGCGCCTGCCAACAAGCGCAGGGAAATTCTACACACCATCAAGACCCTGCTCGGCCCCATTCGGAACGAACCGAGGTGCATCGCTGCGTGAATGCGGAGGCAGAACGCATCATCATCTTCCAACAGGAGTGGAAAACCAATGAAGATCTGGCGACACATCTGGATCCGGACCTGTTGCGGGTGGTTCTGGTGAATCTTCTCGGCAATGCCTGGAAGTACTCCGGCCAGAGGGAACCATCGGTCATTGAATTCGGTTTGACGGAGGTTGACGGGAAACCGGGCTATTACGTCCGGGACAATGGGCCTGGCTTCGATATGGCACATGCGGACAAATTGTTCCTCCCCTTCCAGAGGCTCCCCGGAACCAAGGCGGAGGGGCACGGCATCGGCCTGGCCACGGTGGACCGGATCGTCAGGCGACATGGTGGCCGGGTGTGGGCCGAGAGCGAACCTGGCAAGGGTGCGACCTTTTTTTTCACCTTGGGATAAAGCGGCTACCAAGACCTGGCTACGGAGCGGAGGTTTCCATCATGGACAAGCGAACCGAATTCGTCGAAAAACTCTCTGCTCAGATGGTCGAATGGGATGTCCAAATCGACCGCCTCAAGGAGAAAGCGGCAAGCGCCACGCCCGAGGCGAAGTTTGAATATTCCAAAGCCATCGCAGTCTTACAGCTCAAACGGGATCAGGCTGCGGTAAAGCTGAAGGGGGATTTCGGCGGCCGGCGATGACGAATGGAAGGACCTTAAAAACGGAGCGGAACAGATCTGGGGTGAGGTCAGTGGCATTTTGAGGGACGCTATCACGAAGATCAGGTGAACGGGCCAGATGCAGGCAACGAAAGGTGGTTTATGATGAACGGGTGGATGAGCGGCGGGATCGTGATTTGGACGGTGGTCGGTATTGTGATTGTCGTCGTGCTTTTCGTGCTGATTAGTAAGAGCCCCAAGAAATAGTTATATTTTAGCGAAGTTGTGACGTGGCGGACAAAGGAAGCGTTCACGGCGGAGGAGAAAGCCCTCTCAGATCCCCTTCTGCACTGAGGCAAAACGATGCGAAAATTCAGTTTTGGGCTGATTCTGGCTTTGCTTCTTCCCTTGATCACAGGATTTGGCGGGTGCCGCCAGAGAAGACCGAGCAGGCCGCCAGCCGGAAAACCATCCTCTTCCCCGAGGGTCCACTGTTCTACGCCCCGCTGGCAAGCCCCAAGGAGCCTCGCACCCATGCCACCTGGCTCCGTCTTAATCTCCCCGGGGACAGTTTCAACATCGCCTCGGTCGGATTCGGCGACAGCTTCGGCCTGGTGCGCTGGGCCGGCTGGGGCGAAGCGGATGCCTGGCAAGTTGGCATCAGCGGGGCGGTCTTTGCCCAGTTCAATCTGGATTCCGAGTCCATGGACTTGATCAATGCCGACTACATCATCGGCTTTCCCCTTGGCTACCAAAATGGCCCATGGTCGGCGCGGGCGCGCCTCTTCCACCAGTCCTCACACCTGGGAGACGAATACCTCCTACTCCCCCAGCGTCCGGAACTGAAGCAGACACGCATCAACCTGAGTTTCGAGACGCTGGAACTGCTCGGCGGATGGAAATGGGAGGGGATCCGGCTGACCGCCGGTTCATCGTATATTCTCCACACCGACACCCCCCTCAAGCGGTACAGCTTCCAGGGTGGCATCGATTATCTGGTAACGAACCCTGTCTTTAAGCCGACAATCCGCCCATTCGCCAGCGTCCTGGTCCGGGCATGGCAGGAAACCGACTGGAACCCCGACCTAAGCGTCAAAGCGGGCATCAACCTCCGCAGCCCCTATGCCGAAAAACGGGCTATTCAGATTTTCGGCGAATATTACCACGGCAATTTACCCTTCGGTCAGTTCTACAAACTCCGGGCAGAGTATTACGGAGCGGGGATCAATATATCGTTTTGAAAATAGTATTTCAGTCATTCATTGCTGACATTGCGGTTGGACCCCAGAGATGGCAGTCGTTGAATGATCTGACATGTCTCGTCCGACCGATCTGGTCGATCAGTCAGGTCTAATCCCGTACTCTATGCTCTTCAGCCTTCCTTGAGCGATTCCTCCCCCAAATCCTCCGCAATCAACCGAAACTGCTCCAGCGCCGCCTCCAGATCCTGGACGATCTCGGCGGCGATCACGCCCGGCTCGGGGAGGCTGTCCGAATCCTCCAAGCGAGTCGTCCTTGAGCCAGAAGATGTCGAGGCTGGCCTTGTCGCGGGCGATCAGGTCGTCGTAGTCGTAGCAGCGCCAGCGGCCGGTCGGGGTTCTCCTCGCTCCAGGTGGCGGCGCGGGCGCTTGGCGGCTGTAGAGATCGACGAACTCGTCGAGGTCGGATGCGCTTCAGGGGATTGGTCTTGAGGGTGAAGTGCTGGTTGGTGCGCAGGTCGTAGATCCACAGCTTGCGGGTCCAGGGCGTCTCGCTGGCCGGCTTGCGCTCGAAGAAGAGGACGTTCGCCTTCACCCCTTGCGCGTAGAAGAGGCCGGTCGGCAGGCGCAGCAGGGTGTGGACGTCGCACTCGTGCAGGAGCTTGCGGCGGATGGTCTCCCCTGCCCCGCCCTCGAAGAGGACGTTGTCGGGGACGACCACGGCGGCGCGGCCGTGCTGCTCGAGCAGGGTCTTGACGTGCTGGATGAAGTTGAGCTGCTTGTTGCTGGTGGTGGCCCAGAAGTCGTCGCGCTCGATGGTCTCGGTCTCCCGGGTTGCCTTGCCGTCCTCGCCGACGATGGTGGTGCTGCTCTTCTTGCCGAAGGGGGGATTGGTGAGGATGATCTTGAAGCGCTCCCCCGGATCGGCGGCGAGCGAGTCGGCCACGCTCAGCGCCTCGCTGCCGCCGTTGGCGCGGATCTCGTGCAGCAGCAGGTTCATGGCGCAGAGCCGCGCCGTCGCCTGCACCAGCTCCCATCCCTTGAAGGTCCCTTCCTTGAGCGTCTTGCGCTCGTCCTTGGTCATGTGCGGGTTGTGGTGCACCACGTAGTCGTGGGCGGCGAGCAGAAAGCCGCCGGTGCCGCAGGCCGGGTCGCAGATCGTCTCGCCGGGCTTGGGGGCGACGGCGTCGACGATCGCCTGGATCAGCGGCCGCGGGGTGAAGTACTGCCCGGCGCCGCTCTTGGTGTCCTGGGCGTTCTTCTCCAGCAGCCCCTCGTAGGCGTCCCCCTTGACGTCGGCGCTCATCACCGACCAGTTTTCCTTGTCGATGAGATCGACGATCAGGCGGCGCAGCTTGGCCGGGTCCTGGAACTTGTTCTGCGACTTGTTGAAGATCAGCCCGAGCAGGCCCTTCTCGTTGCCGAGGTTTTCCAGGGTGTGGCGGTAGTGGTCGAAGAGCTCGTCGCCGTCCTTCTTCACCAGCGTCGGCCAGGCGTAGGCGGCCGGGACGGTGCTCGGCTGGTTGTAGGGCGGCTTGGTGCGCTCGTCGGCCATCTTGAGGAAGAGCAGATAGGTGAGCTGCTCGACGTAATCGCCGTAGCTCATGCCGTCGTCGCGCAGGACGTTGCAGAAGTTCCAGAGTTTGCTGACGATTGCTGCTGGGGTCATGATATTTCTTTCCTACTGATTCTCAGACCCAAACGAGGCCCAAGTCAGACATCATTCAGATTTGCTTCTTGGCAGGATGTTGCAATATCCTGACGGACAGCTTTCGACATATTTTTTTCCTTAAGAATGTGCTGCACTTCATCGGCGCGAACAACTTGCCGCCAATGCTGCGCATTGTTGAAAATCTTTTTCTTTCTTCCACTGCCCTATCACTCCCGATACGCCGTTGGGCAATGATCAGCTTGTGGACCATCAGCGCTTCCGATGAAGGAATTTTAAGCGCAGTAGCCCTCGATACGGACACGGTTATCGGATGGATGAAAGAGAATGTCGATAAACGGCGAACGGCTGGGCGGCCACCTGCCAGGCGGGGATCATCGACCGCGGGCGGTGCAGTACCCGCCGCGGCGATGAATCAGGAACTCGATTTCAAAGGTGTCCCTGAACATATTTTTCAATTCCGTACCGGATAATCTTTCAAGCTCCGTATAGCCGAGCCGTCCCAATAGATTCCGGCAGCGGCGCGCCGTCTTGTTTCCGCGACGTATTGACAATGGCAAAATCGATATCGTTTGTTGTCAAACCATAGATCAGCATGAAGTATTGCGTGTACACCACCATCGGCCAACTGCCGATCAACAAACTCTGCGCGAAAAAATTAACCTGGCTCAACTCGCGCAGCAACTCGTTGACCGGTTCGATAAATGGTGATCGTTCACACTGAATCTGCACTCGGTGTCACTCTTTCCCGACAATGGCGTCAATCGTCGCAATACGCCTTTTGTTCGCCTTGAGGCTCTCTTCCAGTTTTTTACGCCGCTCGATCTTCGGCCTGATTTCCTCAGCCTGCGCCTGCGAGAGATGTTCGAATTTCACCTTGTCCTTCTCCCGGTATCGCCTGCACGGATACTCATATACCTTATGGCCGCTCTTGACTCTGCGCTTACCCAAAGAGCCCTTGGGGAGGCGGTCGATCTCCTCGCTTAACCGCTCCATCATCTCGATACAGCGGCTGCGCTCGGATTTGAGCATATTGATTACGGATTGATCTTTTTTGTCGGCACGCATGGCGTATTCCTTTTTTGTACCAACACAATAGCACTTCACAGAAAAATGTAGAACATTTTTTTGTCCCAACAATACCATGTTATTCAACATAGAATTGGGACAAAACCAACTCAGCAACCAACTTCACAGAGATAATGGCTGAGTGAGTTTTGTAGTCGGCTTGATAGGTCTTACCATCAGTGGCAGTTGTTGCATATTTTGCAACAATTACAGATTGGACCAATTCACCCGATTTAAATGCGCTGGGAAAACGCCTTAAAAATATTGATTTATCGCGCTGGAACAGCCCGCCATCTGATTGAGGTTCAACCAGACGGTCTCGTGGTCAAGCTGGACCTCGAGGCGGGTTTTCCCGTCTGCGGCCTGATAAAGAAGGATAGTGTTTTGCTCAGATTCTGCGCTCATGCATCACACCTTGATCCGCCGTAAACGGGCGTTGACCTCTTCAATGTCAAACGCCTCGGGGCGGAAATCTTCTCCGACCCAATCCCTGGCGTCTTCATGTCCCTCATGGTTCGGGTTGCCCAGGGCCTCAAGCAGATCGCAGTAACCGGGCGGCCCACCGGTGTCCTCGGGCGGGCCGGCGTATTTGCCTTCAATGCAGATCGGATAGCGCGCCCCTTCTTTCGCAGGCAGAATTTTCTGCAACTGCACTTCATGCAGCCAGCCGTCGCCAAAATCGTACTCGTAAAACATCTTGTGGCGCGGTTTTGGCAGCAATTCCATCACCGGAACCGACTTGTCGTTCTGGACCTCCGGCATGTCAAAGTCCTTCGACTTTGGGCCATAGCTCTGGCGGTCCTTGACGAATTGATAAAGGTGATAATCCTGCCAATCCATGACCCGTTGGATGACCTTGTGCAGATTTCGCAGGGTGATCGTTGCCGGGACCTGGACGATGCGGTAAATCTTCGGCTCGATACCGACCAGGGTGATTTTCAGTTGCAGGACTTGCATAGATCCTCCTTCAACCGTTGACTGCAATCAGACGGCGCAGCTTGGCCGGGTCCTGGAACTTGTTCTGCGACTTGTTGAAGATCAGCCCGAGCAGGCCCTTCTCGTTGCCGAGGTTTTCCAGGGTGTGGCGGTAGTGGTCGAAGAGCTCGTCGCCGTCCTTCTTCACCAGCGTCGGCCAGGCGTAGGCGGCCGGGACGGTGCTCGGCTGGTTGTAGGGCGGCTTGGTGCGCTCGTCGGCCATCTTGAGGAAGAGGAGATAGGTGAGCTGTTCGACGTAGTCGCCGTAGCTCATGCCGTCGTCGCGCAGGACGTTGCAGAAGTTCCAGAGTTTGCTGACAATTGCGGCGGGGGTCATGATGTTTAGTCGTTGCTCCGGTTGATCAGGTTGACGATGACTTTGACGATGGTTTCTTTTTCGTCAGGACGGCTCTCGGCGATCAGCAGCGTCAGCGCCACCAGGGCGTTGTCGGCGAGGCGTTTGGAACCGTCGGGGCGATAGAGGATGGCGTTAACGGCAAGAAAGTAGATGAACAGTGCAGCGGCGATGCGCTTGTTGCCGTCACTGAAAGCGTGGTTCTTGACCACGAAGTAAAGGAGATGGGCCGCCTTCTCCTCGACGCTCGGGTAGAGTTCCTTGCCGCCGAAGGTCTGGTAGATGGTTCCGAGGGCGCTCTTGAATCCCTGGTCCTTCTCGATGCCGAAGAGGCCGGCGAACTCCCCCTTCATCGACTTGACCAGGGCGATTCCCTCCTCGTAATCGATGACGTGAAGAGCTTTCCCGGTGGTCGCCTCGATCGCCAGGGTGCCGTGATCGTAGCGGTCGAGGGTCGCCAGGGCGTAGGCATAATCGCCGATCACCCGCAGCACGTCCTTGCCGGTTTCGGTGACCAGTTCCTGGGCGGTCAGGGTGCGGGCGAGCAGATCGACAGTCTGCTGCATCTCGCGCAGCTTGGCGCTCTCTTCGCGCAGGCGCTGTTCGTGGATGGTGTAGCCCTTGACCAGATGGTCGCGCAGCACCCGGGTTGCCCATTGGCGGAACTGGGTGCCGCGCTTCGATTTGACCCGGTATCCGACGGAGATGATGACGTCGAGATTGTAGTGGGCGGTATCGTAGGATTTGCCGTCCGCGGCAGTTATCCGGAATTTCCGGATAACTGAAGAGTCGTCAAGTTCTCCCTCTTTGAAAATATTCTTAACGTGCTCATTGACGGTTCTGACATCCTTGTCAAAAAGTTCGGACATCTGCTTTTGTGTAAGCCAGACCGTTTCGTGGTCGAGATGGACTTCCAGCCAGGTTTTGCCATCATCGGCCTGAAACAGCGCAATTTCCCCACCGTCTATTTTATTGGTTGTCATCCCCCCCTCCTGACTGAGTTTTCGCTCTGGCAACGACATATCGCGCCCCGCGCCTCTCCCCAATTTGCCGCACCTTTCTTACCCGTTTCAATTCCTGAATCGCCGTATTCCACTGGCCGGTGGTCAAGCCGAGCGGATCGACCAAATCGGCGCGGGCGTATTCGCGGCCGGGTTGCATGGCGGCGAGGATGCGGGCGATGATGGCGTCGCCGTAGGTGGCGGGGGCTTCGGCGACCAGCGGCAGCGGTTCGGGCGACGGTGCACCTGTCTTGGGAGCAGGGGTTCTGCGCTTGCGAGGGCGGGCAACCGGTTCTTTGGTTTGTGCGGGTTGCGTCGCCCGTATCCGCTCCAGCAGCACGCTGGCCGGTTCGTCGTTGGGGTTTTGGGGAACGAGTTGGCCGGAAAAGGCTTGTTTGAGGATCGACTGGCGCAGGCGGTCGGCGCGGCGCAGGTTGGCGTCGACCTGGGCTTCGGCTCCGGCGACGATGGAGAGGCGGCGTTCGACTTCGGCGACGATTTGGTGTTGTTCGGCGAGAGGGGGGAGACGGCAGAACTAACGGTTCGAATGTCCTTGTGATTTATCTGCGGCACATTCGATCCATCAGAAAGTTTCGCCAAATCCTTACGCTGTCGAACCATGCATGAACAAACTGGGACATATTCTCCGAATGGTGTAATGCCCATAACATTGAGATCAGCACAACCCGGCGACTCAAGATGGCGCTTCTTATTTGTTGCGATTGCGCCGCCTCTTTTCGGGAAAAGAGTACCGTGCCGGGCTGCGAACAACCGCAACTCGTTTTTTGACCTCTGAAAAGCTGAGCCATGCGCCTGCGTGGCGCATTATCTTCAGATTTTGCTCATGGTTCATGTCTCCAACTTTGAACCATGGCACACCACTATGGGCTTTCACAATGTTCAGAATACCTGTCGGATATTACCACTAGCGACATCGGTAACTTGCCCCACACTGGCCCACACCCACCCCGCCGGCAACTCCGGCAACCCGCTCGTATCCGGCCCGACCGGTTCCTTGTACTTCCCCTTCCCCGCCGCCTTGCGCCGCTCGGCCAGAATCCGCTCCAGCAGCTTGTCGGCCGGTTCGACATCGGGATGCTGCTTGCGCCATTCTTCGGTGAGTTTGCCTTCGACGGCGGCTTTGAGGACGGCGGCTTTGTAGCGCTTGAGGTTGGCCTTGACGCGCTTGAGGTTGGCGACGGCTTCGTCGAGGCGGGAGAATTGCTTTTCGATCTCCCGAACAATTTCTTGTTGTTTTTCGGCACTCTCGGGGACTGAGATTTCGTGGTCTAAGATATGCCTCTTGGAGATCCCGGGGATGTCCCCAACGGCATGCCTGATAACGTCCTGTACGCTATAGATAATGCCCAATAGACGAATTTCTCAGAGATTTCATCATGAGGTTTGAATGCGTAGATATCTCGGCCTATAGCACCTGCAATGCCTGGAAAAGTTTTGCCAACGCCCGCACCTTTCACCGTAATGAAGATGCATCCTTCAGGCACAATTCGTCTCGGGTCAGTTGTCCATTTCGACAAATAAACCTTCGAACCGTCCCATTGCTCGGGACCTGTAACATAGACGGTACCTACGCCCGCGGTATTGACATCCTTGACAGACGGAGACTGCCCACAGAAAAGCTTCCCCAAATCGGCAAGTTTTTTCTTTTCCCAACGAGACGTATCAATAGAAATTGCTAAAGAACTCACGCAGCCAAAACCTCATTCAACTCATCAAGCATCTTACTTAGATTATCCCCAAACAACTGCCAAACCTTCCCAATCCCACCCTCCTGCGCAAACGGCGCATAATCGAAATCCTCGGTCTCGATCTGCAAGATTCGCAGCAATGTGGTCGCGGATCATCTCCAGCCACTTGCGCTGCTCGTCGGTGAACCGCTTGCCGCTCGCCTGCTGCTGCTCGATCCAGGCCCGGAAGTTGACCTGCACCTGCTCAGGAAACGGCACCAGCTCGTTCTCCTGGTGCATGGCAAAGCGCACCAGCGACACCAGATCGGTCAGAATGTGATTGGCCGCCGCGCCGCGCACCTTGCCCGCCTCCAGCTTCTGGTAGGCCGCCCACAGCTCGTCCGGCACCCGCTTCTCCCACCCCTGCGGATGGGTCTGGTAGATGCGCAGCTGCTCGACCTGGGCCACCAGCTTCTCGGCCAGCTCGCGCACATCCTCGAAGCGCAGCCGCTGCTTGTACGGCTTGCTGTAGAGCACCTGCAGGGCGGTGATCTCGTCCTTGTTTTCGGCGATGAACTGCTCGAAGGACTCGACCACCCCCTTGGCCTTCTCCTCGGTGAAACCGGAGAAGATTACCGTATCGAGGCTGACCGTGTCGATGACCTGCTCGTTCTTCTTCTTGATGGCAAAGAGCAGCTCGCGCAGCTTCGGATCGCACAGCGGCTTGGCCGCCTCGCCGAGGATCCGCGCCGCCGCCTGGCGCACCAGCTTCGCCTCCGGCTCCTGCTCTCCCGACTCTTTCTGCGCGGCGGCCAGATGCCGGTCCGGGTCGAGGGCGGCGACCAGGTCGCCGGTCAGCTCCTTCAGGCTCTTGCCAGCCGTCAGCTCCGTCACCTGCTGCTGCTCCTGCGGAGTCAGCTTCTTCTCCAGCCGGGCGAGGCGCGCCGCCACCGAGGAGATGACGTCGATCTCGCAGTTGCCGAAGGCGACCGCCTGCAGCAGCTTTTCGAAGCCGACGTTCTTCTTGCGCTCCATGGGGAGCGAGTCGGTCTGGTCCTGCTCGCAGACGCCGACGGCGTCGACGATGACGAAGTGGTCCTTGCCGGGGGCGTCGGGGGTGACGGCCTGCAGGTCGTTGTCGTTGATGATGCGCACCCCGCGCCCCTTCATCTGCTCGAAGTAGGCGCGCGACTTGACCATGCGCATGAAGAAGACGCACTCCACCGCCTTGATGTCGGTGCCGGTGGCGATCATGTCGACGGTGACGGCGATGCGCGGCATCGGGCTGTTGCGGAAGGCGGCGATGAGGTTCTCCGGCTTCTCGCCGGTGGTGCGGTAGGTGATCTTCTGGGCGAAGTCGTTGCCCTTGCCGAACTCCTCGCGCACGATGCGCACGATGTCCTCGGCGTGGGAGTCGTCCTTGGCGAAGATCAGGGTCTTCGGCACCCAGGTGCGGCCGGGGAAGATCTCGGTGAAGAGCTTGTCGCGGAAGGTCCGGACCACGGTGCGGATCTGGTCGACGGCGACCACGTCGCGATCGAGCTGGTTCGCCTCGTAGTCGAAATCGTCGTCGAGCTGTTCCCAGCGCACCTCGCGCGTCTCGCGGTCGCGCTTGTCGACATAGTAGCCGGCCTCGACCGTGCCCCCCTGCTCGGTGATGGCGGTCTTGATCCGGTAGACGTCGTAGTTGACGTTGACCCCGTCGGCGACGGCCTGCGGGATGGCCGTACTCCATGACCAGGTTCTTGTGGAAGAAGCCGAAGGTCTGCTTGGAGGGGGTGGCGGTGAGGCCGATGAGGTAGGCGTCGAAGTATTCGAGCACCTGGCGCCAGAGGTTGTAGATGGAGCGGTGGCACTCGTCGGTGACGATGAAGTCGAAGGTCTCGATGGGGAAGTCGGGGTTGTACTCGATCGGCTCCGGCTCCTTGAACAGGCTCCCGAGCTCGCGCCGCCGACTCCTCGTCGATCTCCTCGGCCAGTTCCCGCCCCTTGAGCATCGAGTAGAGGCGCTGGATGGTGCAGATGCAGACCCGCGCCGTGGTGTCGAGCGTGTTGCTGGTCAGGCGCTGGACGATGTACTCCTCGGTGAACTTGAAGTTGTTGTAGGGCGAGACGTACTGCTGGAACTCCTTCAGGGTCTGGCGGCCGAGGTTGCCGCGATCGACCAGGAAGAGGACCCGCCGGGCGCCGGCGAACTTGATCAGCCGGTAGATGAAGTTGATGGCGGTGAAGGTCTTGCCGCTGCCGGTGGCCATCTGGATCAGGGCGCGGGGACGGTTGCCGCGCAGCGAGTCTTCGAGGTTGTGGATCGCCTGGATCTGCGCCGGCCACAGGCCCTCCGTTACCAGCTCCGGCATCTGCTGCAGGCGGGCGAGGAAGGTCTGCGGCTGCGCCGAACCGGTCCTGCCGTTCGGCTGCAGCCGGAAGGCCCTCGGCGCCGGTGCCGACCGTGAGGGCCGCATCGAGCCAGGCGGCCAGAGTCTCCGGGCGATGGAAAGCGAAGACGCCCCGCGAGCGCGGCTCGGGATCAAGGCCGTTGGTGAAGCGGGTCTCGACGCCGGTCGACTGGTAGGAGAAAGGAAGAGGATTATGCCAGCGCGGCAGGCCGTCGGGAAGCCCCTGGGTGTACTTGTCGGACTGGACCTCGACGCCGGTGAGGGTGGTGCCGGCCTTCTTGGCCTCGATCACCCCGGCAGCCTTGCCGTCAATGTAGAGGAGGTAGTCGGCGAAGCCGTGACCGGGGAGCGGAAACTCGCGGATCGCCACCCCGCGCGCCGCATGGATGTTGGCGGCGCCGACGTCCTGCACGGCCCAGCCGGCCGCCTGCAGCAGGCGGTCGATCTCTTGGCGGGCTTCAGCTTCGGGCTGCGGCGTCATAAGCCTTCTTTACCCCCTACGGACATTATCAGGCAAGGGCGATCGGAAATTCCAGGCACAAAAAAAACCGCAACGCCGGCATTCTTTTTTCTCCGGACGGTTGCGGTTCCAGGCGATTTTCCCCCTCACGATCAATCATCCCATCCTCCGGAATTCACATCAAAAAACCCGTTTAAAATACCCCTCTCCACCCCACCCTGTCAATTTTTCTAATCCCCTAAAAACAAAAAGGGCCAAACCTTCCGGCCTGACCCTTCGTAATTTCTGGAGCGGGAAACGGGATTCGAACCCGCGACCTTCAGCTTGGGAAGCTGACACTCTACCACTGAGTTATTCCCGCAAAATGTTCGCCGATTATAGGGAACCGCCCCTTGTTTTGTCAACCCTTTATTTCCGCAGCTCTGCGCGCGAACTTTTCAGCATCTTCGCGGGTTTGCACTCTGCCGGCGATCTCTTCTCGGCGCAATCGTTGGAGAATTTCGCCGATGGTCGGGCCGCCGGGAAGACCGAGCTGCTTGCGAATCCACTCCCCATCCACAAGGTCGGGGATGCGTCCGCCCTCTTCCCGATCGAGGTAGGCGCGCAGCACCTCGACGACCCGCTTCGGCGCGTTGCGCAGGGCCGGCAGGAGACCGCCGAGGAACAGGACGTTTTCCACCGGCTGGGAACCGAAGGAAGCCGTCCAGAGCGCCCGTCCGCGCGGAGCGCAGTTCAGATCCAACAATTCCCGGGCTCTGGCGGCATCGAGGGCCGTCAAAGCGGCGATGACGGCGGCATTGCTTCGGCTCAGACGCAGGCGTTGGCCGAGAAGGGCCTTCAGGTCCCGAGGGGCATAGTCGCGAAGAAAACCGGCCAGTTTCAGCAGGCCGAGGCGGGAAAAGCCGTCCTCCAGCGGCTGCCGGAGGAGATTTCCGACCAATCCCGTCGGATCGGCGGCTTCGAGGTAACGGGCCCAGGCCTCCACCTCCCCCGCCGTCGCCATCCCCCTCTCCCCGGAGCCGCGCCGGCCCGATGGGCCGAACAGGGGGGAGAGCAGCTTCAGCTCCCGCAACAGGGCGAAGGCCGGAAGGATCGCTTTCGCCTCGAGAATCAGCGCCAGTTCGTTACGCCGCCGCTCCGGGGCGGATTCGACGAGGCACGGGGCCGACTTTCTCATCCAGCGAGCCGTTTCGGGTTCGATGGCGAATCCGAGGCCGACGGCGTGGCGCGCTCCTTTCAGGATGCGCAGGGGATCTTCCTGCAGAACTTCCTCGGAGCAGGCCCGAATCAGGCGCCGCTCCAGATCCTGCCGCCCCTGCAGGGGATCGACCGGCTCCGATTTCCCTCCGACCAGGGGCAAAGCGATGGCGTTGACGGTAAAGTCGCGCCGGCTCAGGTCGGCATGCAGATCGGGGCCGCGAAAGGGGGCGAAGTCGTAGGTCAACGTCCCCCCCGCCGTCGCGGCGACCACCCGGCTCTGGCGGCGCTCCCGGTCGAGAAAGAACCACTTGCCGCCGATCTTGGCCGCGAACCTTCGGCCCAGTTCGGTGGGATCGAAGGGGGTGGCGAAATCGAAGTCGGCCGGCCGGCGGCCGAGACACCAGTCACGCAGGGCGCCGCCGACCAGAAAACAGGTCTCCTCAGGGCGCAGCAATGCCGTCAGCTTGGGGACGATGTGCGCTTGGCGCAGGATGGATTGCAAGGATTCCATGGGGCCTTCCCCCTCACCCGCCCTGCACTCCTGTGCGCTGTGGCGCTCCGGCGCGCAAGCGGGGCACATAACCAAAAGAGATGCGCTTCTTGAAATAAAAAGGGGCAGGTCAAAAACCTGCCCCTTCATTATAACGAAAACGGATGTGACGCCAGGCTCAGGCCAGATCCTGAACGGCCTGGTAGATGATGTCGAACAGTTCCGGGATGTGCTCCTCGGCAATGCAGGAGAAGGCGATGCGCAGGTCCGTTTTGCCGATGGCGATGGTGCCCACGCCGTACTTGTCGAGCAGGTGTACGCGCAGCTTCTCGGCATCGACCTTCTTCAGCTTCAGGCACATGAAATAGCCCGAGTTGAAGGGGTAGTAGGTCCAGGCGCTCTCATACTTGCCGGAGTCGAGAACCGCCTTGGTCCTCAGGGCGCGCCCCTTCATGACCTGGAACTTCTGCTCTTTCTGGGCGAGAAACTGCGGCGAGCGCAGCGCCTCGATGACAAAGGTCTGGGAGGGGTGCGGACAGTTGGAAATCCGGGCCCGGATGACGCCCATGACCTTTTTCTCAAGGGCCGTCATGACCGGCGCATTTTCGTAGTCGTTGCCGTCGGCGAAGGTGATGAAGCCGGTGCGGAAGCCCCAGACGAACTCTTCTTTGGTGGCGCCGTCGAGCTTGACGGCCAGGATGCGCGGATGCAGGTTGGCAAGTTTGCCGAAGAGCGATTCCTTCAGTGAGTCCTCGTAGAAAAGACCGAAGTAGGCATCGTCGGTGATGGCAACGACATTGCAGCCGCCTTCGGCGACCTCCTTGATCGCCGCCACCAGAGCGTCGCCTTCGGCCACGGTCGGGGTGTAGCCGCTCGGGTTGTTGGGGAAGTTGAGCAGCACCACCGCCTTGCCCTTCTCTTCGGCGGTGTTCTTCAGCACTACCTTAAAGGCGTCGACATCGAAGCCGCCGCTGGGGGTGAAGGTCGGGTATTTTTTAAGAATGCCGCGGGCACAGGTGCCGAAGGTGAGATTGTAGTTGCCCCATACCATGTCGGGAACGACCAGGTGGTCTCCATTGTCGACGAACAGGTCGGCGACAATGGAGAGCCCGTGGGTCAGGGCATTGGTGACCACCGGATTACTGAAGTGCTTGCCCTGCAGGCTCGGGTTCTCCCGCACCATCTTCTCGCGCCAGAGGGCACGCAGTTCGGGCTTGCCGGCGGGCGGCGCATAGGGATAGATATCCTTGGGCTCGAAGGCGGAGAGCTTGTCCTGGATGCACTGGAGGAACATCGGGCCGCCGTTTTCCGTGGCGATGCCGATGGTGGCGTTGAATTTATGGGCCTTTTCCTTGGCCTCGGCCGATTGGGTCAGGATGCCCTTGGGAAAGAAGAGGTTTTTCCCGAGATCGGACAACATCTCCAACACATGGGGGTTGTGCTGCGCAAGCTGATCGTTCAATTCGGTAGCCAGTGGGTTCATCAATCATCCTCCCGGAGGAATGAAGTGGTGTTTCCTGCCGCGCGGCGGGAAACGTTACAAGGTGCCGACAGAGAGCGGTCGCGAACCTGCCGCGGACCTCCAGCTCAATATTTAAGCAGGATTATTCAAACATTGCAACGGGAAATGCGGGGATCAGCTATCAGCTATCAGCTATCAGCTATCAGCTATCAGCTATCAGTTATCAGTTATCAGTTATCAGGCAACTGGTCCCTGGTCACTGGTCACCGCGGCTTTACTTAACCACCAGCACCGGCACGGGGGAATGTTCGACGACCCGTTCCGTGACGCTGCCGATCAGGACCCGGCGGGGCCCTTTGCGACCGACGGTACCCATGACAATAAGATCGGCATGGACTTCCGCGGCCAAATGGAGGATGCAGCGGTGGGGAAGTCCCACCCGGATTTCTCCTTTGAAAGCGATTCCCCCTTTTGCCGCCTGGGTACGTAGATCGTCCAGGAACCCCTCGCCACCTTTCTTCATCCGCTCGAGGACCGCTTCTACCGGGCGATCGGCGTACCGCGCCAGATCGGTGGCCATCTCTTCGTCGACGACATGAAGAGCCACGACCTCGCACCCTTCGATGGCGGCCATGTGCAGGGCGAAACGGGCGGCTTTTTCCGAACTTTCCGACCCGTCCACCGGGACGAGAGCCCGGCTGAAGAGTTTCTCACCGCGTTTGGCCCCGGTCATGGGTTTCTCCTTTTTTTGGCCAGTTTCAGCTGGTAGAAACCTTCCCTTTCCTTTTCCTCGAGACTTTCCTCGATATATTTAAGCGTCGCTTCGTACTGGGGGATGAAGAGATTTTCAAGAGCCCGCTCCCGGCGGATCGTTTTGCGCGTTTCTACCGCCAGTCGGTAAATGGCCGTTTCGGTTTCCGCCACCTCCAGAAGTTTTTCCCGAACCTCCAGAAAAAGCCGAACGGTTCGGTCGGTTTCGGAAGAGCCGTGAGCCAGCCCATAGGTGGGACGATAGGCAACGGCGGGGCTCTCCACCATCGGCAGCGCCACCCCCATGACACTGCGCTCGTGAACAATGACCGCCGGTCCGGAAGAAAGTGCCGGGGCGAGCCGCTCCATCTGCCGGAAACCTTCCAGCATGGCGGCACCGGCAAAAGCATCATAGGCCCGGGCGAGAAGGTCGTCGAGTTCTTCCCTGGCCTTGTGGACGTCTTCCTGAAGGCGCATCATCTCCATCACCAACACCTCGCGCTTCTGGCTGAGAAGGTCCTTTCCTTCGCGGGCGAAGCCGAGTTCGTCCTTCAGCCGCAGAAGACTGCTTTTAGTGGCGGAGACCTGAAGGCGTTCCATTTCTTCCTACCCTTTTTTCTGCAAATGGCGCTCGATCTGCTCGTCGGTGACCCGGGTCAGCTCGCTCGCCGGCAGCCCGCAGAGACAGTCCCACCCAAGATCAAGGGTCTCCTCGATGGTTCGTCCTTCTTCGCGGGCCTGAGCGAGAAAGCGGGCTTCGAATTTTTCACCGAATTCCAGGTAGAGCCGGTCCAGCTCGGAGAGCTCCTCTTCGCCGATAATTGCGGCCAGCTTCTCGATCTGCCGAACCTGGGCGTAGGCGGCGTACAGCTGAGAGGCCAGGTTTGCATGGTCCCCCCGCGTCTTTCCCTCGCCGATGCCGTCGGTCATCAACCGCGAAAGGGACGGCAGGGGATTGATCGGCGGGTAGATGCCCTTCTGGTCGAGTTCCCGGTCGAGCACCACCTGCCCTTCGGTGATGTACCCCGTCAGGTCGGGAAGGGGATGGGTGATGTCGTCATTGGGCATGGTCAGGATCGGCAGCTGGGTGATCGACCCTTCGCCGTCGCGGATGCGCCCGGCCCGCTCGTAGAGGGATGCCAGGTCCGAATAGAGATACCCCGGATAGCCCTTGCGGCTGGCGATCTCTCCTTTTGCCGTGGCCACCTCCCGCAGGGCTTCGCCGTAATTGGTGATATCGGTCATAACGACGAGGACGTGCTTTTGCAGATCGAAAGCGAGGTACTCCGCCATGGTCAGGGCGACCCGCGGGGTCAACAGCCGCTCGACAGAGGGGTCGTCTGCGAGGTTGAGAAACATCACCACCTGTTCGGTCGCGCCCCCTTCCTCGAACAGGTCCTGGAATTTTCTGGCCACCTCGTGCTTGACGCCGATGGCAGCGAACACCAGGGCAAACTTCTCCTGGTCGCCGATGCGGGCGTTCTGAATGATTTGCCCCGCCAGATCGTTGTGCGGAAGGCCGGAGAGGGAGAACAGGGGAAGCTTCTGTCCCCGGACGAGGGTGTTCATGCCGTCGATGGCCGAGATGCCGGTCTGGATATAATCTTCCGGGTAAACCCGGGCGACGGGATTGATGGGGCGGCCGTTGACGTCCCGCTGGATGCGGGAAACCGGAGGGGGGCCGCCGTCGAGAGGTCGGCCGAGGCCATCGAAAACCCGGCCGAGCATCTCCCGACAAACCGGCAATTGAAAGGGTCGCCCCGCAAATCGGACCCGGATGTCGGCGATGTCCAGCCCGGAGGTCCCTTCGAAGACCTCGATCACGGCCAGGGTGTCGCTGATTTCGAGAACCCGCCCCTGCAGCAGTTCTCCGTCGGGCAGGACCAGCTCGACCCGCTCGTTGTACCCGACATCCCGGACATCTTCGACGAAAAGCAGCGGCCCTTTTGCACTTCGGGCGCCGACGTATTCCCGCCGTCCGGCGATCATTCATCCTCCCCTTCGGACCGTTCCGCCTCGGCCAGTTCACGTGCCAGCTCCTCCTTGTTCATCCGGCTGCGTCCGGAAATCCCCTTTTCCCTGGCCTCCTCATAGAGTTCCTCCCGGGTGTGCTCGGCCATCAGCGTGCCAGCCTGCTCCTCGGCCTTCTGCGGCCCGCCGCCGTCGCCTTCCCCCCCGCCCCATTCCCTTCCCGGCCGCAAACGATCCAGATCCCGCTCGACTTCGCCAATCAGCTCCTCGATCTGTTCGGTCCGGTCATTTGCCACCTGGGACTTCATCCGCCGCAGAGCCCCGAAGGACTCGGTTTCGCGAATCCGTTTGAGGGAAACGCCGCGTTTTACCAGAAACTGGGCCATGTCACAGAAGCGGAGGATGGCGCGGAGCATTTTCACCTGTTTCGCCGGCAGGGCGTAGCGGTCCACCTCGTCAAAAGCATTCTGTTGCAGAAACCCCTCTTTGATCAACCGGGCGGCGAGAAGGGTCATTTTCTGCTCATCGGGCAGGGAATCCTCGCCGATCAGTCGGACGATCTGCTGCAGCTTGCGATCCTCGCGCAGATATTGGAGTGCCCGTTTTTTCCATTCCCGCAGTTTTTCCCCGGTTTCCTGCTCCCACCAGGCGTCCACCGCTTCGTGGTATTCGCTATAGGAATCGGTGGTATTGATGGAGGGAAAGAATCGGGCCGAGGCGAGATCCTTGTCAAGGGACCAGAAGCAGCGGACGAAGCGCCGGGTGTGCTGGGTCACCGGTTCGGAAAAATCTCCCCCGGGCGGCGATACGGCGCCGATGATGGAGACCGAGGCCTCCATCCCGGCGAGGGTCGTGACCCTGGCCGCCCGCTCATAGAACTCGGCGAGGCGCGTCGCCAGGTAGGCCGGGAACCCCTCTTCGGCCGGCATCTCTTCGAGGCGGCCGGAAATTTCCCGCAGCGCTTCGGCCCAGCGGGAGGTGGAATCGGCCATTACCGCCACGTGGTAGCCCATGTCCCGGAAATATTCGGCCAGGGTGACGCCGGTGTAGATGCTTGCCTCCCGGGCCGCCACCGGCATGTTCGAGGTATTGGCGATGAGGATGGTGCGCTCCATGAGCGGACGTCCCGAGCGGGGATCTTTCAGTTCGGGAAAATCGGTCAACACTCCCGTCATCTCGTTGCCCCGCTCCCCGCAGCCGATATAGACGATGATGTCGGCATCGCACCACTTGGCCAGGTTGTGCTGAGTGACCGTTTTGCCGGTGCCGAAACCGCCGGGAATGGCGGCCGTGCCCCCCTTGGCCAGAGGAAGAAAGATATCGATAACCCGCTGGCCGGTCATCAGGGGGATGGCGGGCACGAGGCGCTGGCGGATCGGGCGCGGCTTGCGGACCTGCCATTGGTGGGCGAGGGTCAAGGGGATCTCGCCGCGCCCGGTCCTGACCGCGGCAACCCGATCGGTCACCGTGTACTGGCCCGGCTCGACGACATCGACGAGTTCCCCCTGCATCCCGGGCGGGATCAGTACCCGATGCTCGACCAGGTTCGTCTCGGGGACTCTCCCCAGGATTTCCCCACCGCGAACGGTGGTCCCGCTTCTTAAAGCAGGCTCGAAGTCCCAGCGCCGATCCTCTTCCAGACTGGCGACCTGGGCGCCGCGGCGAATGAAGGTCCCCGAGGCGGCATGCAACAACTCCAGGGGTCGTTGGATGCCATCGAAGATCCGACCGAGCAGGCCCGGCCCGAGCGTCACCGTCAAGGGGGCCCCCGTTCCCGCAACCGGCTCTCCCGGACGCAGGCCCGAGGTGTCCTCGTAAACCTGAATGGTCGCCAGGTCCCGATTCATTTCGATGATCTCGCCGATCAGGCCCTCCTCGCCCACCCGCACCAGTTCGAGGATGCGAAACCCTTCCATTCCGCGGGCCCGCACCACCGGACCGCTCACCCAGGTCAGGTTTCCGCTCGGACGCTTTTTATTCTCCTCCCTGCTCATGTCCCTCCTCGAAAAGGATCCTTTCCATCTCGGCCTCCCGCTCAGCCCGGAGTCGCCCGAGAAGCGACAGCGGGGGTGTTGTCACAGCGAATCCTGCCGTCGGGCGTCTCCAGAATGATCCCGCTCAGGGTTCCCTCGATCACAATCTCGACCTCGTCGGCCTTTAGTTTCGGTTTCAGCAGGCGTGCTTCTGTCTTTCCTGCCCGCAGCCGGAGCAGCCCTTGCGGCAAAACGGTGCGGCCCGCCTCGAACAGGGCGACGAGAATGTCGGCATAGCGCTGCGGCTCTTTCTCCGCCAACGTCGCCAACCTCCGTCCGAGCTCCTCGAAAACGCCGTCGACCTCTCTTCTTTTGACCGCAAGCAGGGCATTGCGTCCCTCCAGCCGGGTTTTCGCCAGAACACGCCGACGGCGGAGCTCCGCCTCCTTTTCGAATCGCTCTTCCGCTTCCCGCGACAGATGCTCCCTGCGCGAACGGGCTTCCTCCAACAGCCGCTCACCCTCGCTGCGGGCCGACTCTCGGATCCGTTCGACATCCCGCTCGATTTCATCTTCCAGGGCGTTTTTCAGGTCAAACCTGACGGTCATGGTTCGCTTCGACTCCTCATATCCGGATACCCAGCGCCTCCTGAACCAGCTGCAGGGGGCTTTTCCGCCGCTCATGGGGGCCTCGGACTCCTGCCACTTCCACCACCAGCGGGCCTTCGCGATCGAGCTTCAACCGTTCGATGTCGCTTCGAACACTTTCTGCAGCCGTTTCCTCGACGACCAGCACCCTGACAGGCTCCGGACCAGCGACGACGACCTCCTGCAGCGCGGCACGAATCTCGTCGGGATCACCGACCGCTCTTCCGCGCATGCCACCCATGGCGAAAGCTGCCACGACCTCCCGGGAGCCGAGAACAAAAATGCTCATTCAGATTTTCCCCAGGATCATGATGGCGATAATCAGGCCGTAAATGGCGATTCCTTCGGCAAGGCCGAGAAAGATCAGCGCACGGCCCCCCAGTTCCGGTTTTTCGCTCATAGCTCCCAGCGCCGCGCTGCCGACGGCCGCCACCGCGATGGCCGCCCCAAGAGAACTCATCCCCACGGCGAGAGCGGCGGCGATAAGACCCCACCCTCCTCCGGCGCTCGCCCCCTGCTGTACCGCTGTCCCGGTTTCCGCCAGAGAGACGCCGCTCCAGAGAAAAACGAGCGCCAGGGCGACAGCAATGATAACCCCCAGATTGAAAAGAACCAAGGACAGGACAAAGCGCCGGGTGAGCATGTCAACTCCTCCTTTCCGCGGAAAATCCCAGGGTCAGTGGTCGGTAGGGGATTCCTCCGCCCCGGAAAAACTTGCTGAAGAATTCATAGAACTGAAGGCGGATCGCCTGGATCGAAACCACGAGCCCCTCCAGAGCAAGAATGAGCAGATTGCCGAGCAAGTAGATCAGGGCGCTCCAGATTATGCCGAGGGGCAGGCCACGGACGAGATCGGCCAGGGCGAAAACCGCATAGGAGAGACCAATGTGCGCCAGGCCGAAAGCGCCGACCCGCAGGAAGGAAAAGGTGTTGACCAGATAGCCGAGAACCGTCTCCATGACCTCGATGACCCCTTCGGCGAGCAGCAGCGCAAGGTTCGCGTCTGCCTCTTCGCGCGTCACCAGCGGATGAAAGAAGGTGGCTCCCAGCGGCAGCAGCAACCACAAAAGAAAGAGGCCGGGGATCCGATCCAGCCAGACCAGCAGGACCGTGCCTACCGAACCGCCATAGAAAACCGCCCCGGCGATGCCGAACCGATCGGTCAGCAGATCGAGCAGACGCACCTGCCCCCAAAGATTTGCGATGCGCAGCAACAGGCCCGAAAAGATCAGAACGATGCCGACAGCCAGAGCCGCTCCCATCAGCAGGGGAATGTTCTGAAAGGGGGAAAACCAGAGGGCCGGCAGCAACGTTTCCAGACCGAAAACGCTGCCGAAAAGAACCCCGAAGAGTGAGGCAGCCCCGCCCACCTCGGCCAGCAGCAGCCCTTCTTCGCGAAATCGGCTGAAACGCCTCAGCCCCAGTCCAAGTCCCAGAAGGACCAGACCCTGTCCGACATCGCCGAACATCATCCCGAACAGCAGGAGAAACCCGGCAGCAAGCAGGGGCGTTGGCTCCACCTCGCCGTAGAGTGGCGTTCCGAAGAGGGCAAGGACTTTCTCAAAAGGGCGCAGCAAAGAGGGATTGATAAGCTCCACGGGGGTTTCGTCTCCCCGGGCGCGAGTGCGACGAAGCTGATAGCGCCCCGGGCAGACCTCCTCGAAAAGAGCTCTGGCCTGCCGGTACCGGCGCCGGGGAAGCCAGCCGCTGAGGAGGACGGCCCTGCGGGTGAAACCGAAGGCGCTTTCCGCCTCCCGCAGGGCCAGTTCCGCAGAAACCGCCTGCCGACGTTCGCACAGGGTTTTCCGGTGTTCTGCCCGCAGCCCCGCCAGCCGGGCATCGAGAGTCGTCCCGTAGCGGGAAAGCCCGAGGCGTGCCCGCCGAACTTTCTGCAAAACCGTCTCGAAGGAGCCGTTAAGGTGGCTGGGCAGCTGCACCGGTTTGAAATCGAGATCGGCCAGGATGCTTCGCACGGTCGGCGCCTTGCTGCGGGAGGTGATGACGAGCATGGCCGTTTCGCGTACCCCCCGCAGCAGAGGGAAAACGGTCCCCGGCAGCCTCCGCGCCGCCAGTTTCTCCTCAGCGGCCCTGGGAAGGGTCCCCGCAATGAGGCGAGTGTGCCGGGATGTGGTGACTTCGGACCACTTGCCTTCGACACCAACCAGTTGGCGCAAAAAGGCCTCCAACTGATCCAGACGCTGTGATCTGCGGTCGATCTCTGCCTTCCTGTCGAGAATCCGCCGGGTCCTCTCCCCCACCCCGGCAGCCCACTCCTCCCACAGATGGAAATCGACCAGGGGGGGAAATTCCTCTCCCCACTCCTCGGCGAGGTCCAGTGACTGAAGGATCTCGTCGAGCTTCGCCGCAAAAGTCCGGAGCCTTTCCGTTGAAGGATCGGCATCTCCTGTTGCGGAGCGCTGCAGTCCCGTTCTTTCCACCGGGCGCAGGTGAAGAATTCCCTCCCGCGCCAGGCCACGGCCGATCTCTGGCAGATCGCTTCTCAGCACCAGAATGTCGACTCTGTCCATGGGACTCGGACGGAACATGAATCATCCTTTCCCGGTCGTGAGAAGTTCGTCGATTTGGTCGCTCTTGCCGAGGCGCAGTGCGCTCAGCACGACCTCCAGATCCCGAACCTCGATCTCCTTGAGCAGGAGGGCGGCGAGGGAAATGGAGATATCGAAGGGATGCGACCGCAGCACGCGACGCAGATGCCGCCTCAGCCTCCGCCACAGGGCCACCTCCCCCTCCGGGGAAAGGGGATTGGAAACCTCCGGCACGGGGAAAACCTCGGCCAGCGCTTCGATTGGGGACGCCAAGGCAAGAACGTTTCTGAGGCGTCCGATAGAGAAGGCCCCGTCACCGGGGGGGAGGATGGCCAGAATGGCGCGGGCTTCGAGTCCTGCCTGCAGTCCCCGATGAATGACATTGAACCGGTCGATATCCGCTCTCAGGGAGAGGATTTCACCGGCTCCGAATCGATCGAGGGAAGCCAGGCGTTTCAGCCGCAGAGCGATCCCCTGCCAGTAGGCGCGGTCCAACGCCGATTCAAGGGTAAAAAGTCGCTTTTCCGCCGGCAGATCCGCACTGTTGTGAATGATCCGGCGAAAGGCGCTCGGCGGCAGGAGCGTGGCCAGCTCTTCCAGTGACCGGGCCTGGCCGAGACGCCCCGGGGCGAACCGGGGTTCCGATCCCTCGACGGAAAGAAGGGGGCGGATTCCCTCCCCGTCCCGATCCCTGACGATTCCCCGGCAGATCACCTTGAGGTTCTCCACATCGACCCGATTAAGATAACCTTCCACCAGGGCCCGATCGGCTCCGGCGAGGGTCCGCGCGATGCTTCGCCCGAAGGTGAGAAATGCCGCTGCAACGTTTCCGAGGTCCCGGGAGAGCTCCGCCGGCAATGTCCCTCTCTCCCGCAGGCGGGAAAGGCCCTCATCCACTCCGGAGAGCCGGGCAAGCTCCTGGTACTCCTGATAGGGGAGAAATCCTGCCGCCAAAGCCCGGGCCCGGGTGGCGGCGTAGGGGTATCGCACCGAACGCCGGAGCATGCGGTTCACCTCCGCATCAGATCGAAAAGCCGGTCGATCGCTCTTTGCCGGTTTCGCTCAGCGCTGCCGTGCAGGAAGCTTTCCCTCTCATGCACTCTGCTGCGGATTTCGGCGACCAGGCGGGCGAGCTCCTCGTCGACACGGGCCATTCTGATCTCTTCCTCCCGGGCAATTTCCTCTTCGGTTTCCCGCAACACTCTGTCGGCCTGAAGGCGGCTTCCCTCGACGATCCGAGCGGCATCTTCCCGGGCCTGGGATAGTCGCTTTTCCCCGTCTCGTTCCATCTGCAAAACTGTCCGAATCTCGCGAGCTAACACCTGCGACTCCTAACAAGGACAAAAGGGACTTGCCTGAAAGATTGTGCTTATTAAAACGTATCCACTTTTTGCCGGGTTTCAAGGGAATTGCGACATCGGGTGCGGCGAAAGAAAATTTATTGGCGCAGCGGCCGGACCATGCTAGTTTCATAATGCCGTTATGAAATCTGCGGGGGCCTCTTTGGCTAGCAATCGCTGGGGAGTGAAGAATCTGCCCGGTGATGCATTGTTTTCAACTGACCTATGCCGGCATCTGGGCGAGGGAGTGGTTATGCTTTTCGTGAATATTCTTCTTCCGGTCTTTCTCATCATTTTTGCCGGTTATCTTCTGGAAAAAGTGGCCCACCTCGATTTCAAGGCCCTGACCTTCTGCTCTCTTTACCTGTTTACCCCCGCCCTGGTTTTTTCGGCCCTGATGAAGCAGACGGTCCATTTTCACCTGGCCCTGAACATCTTTCTTTTTATGCTTCTGTATACCGCCGCCCTGCTGGTTCTGTCCGTTTCTGCGGGAAGGCTGCTGAAAATGGACCCGGAAACGAGGGGGGCGCTTTCGTTGTCCACGGTCATGATGAACGTCGGCAATTTCGGTCTTCCCCTGGTGTATTTCGCTTTTGGCGAAAAAGCGCTGAATGTCTCGATCCTGACCTTTGTTTTGTTCCTGCTACCGCTGGGAACTCTGGGGATCGTCCTCGCCCAGGGTGCGAAGGCCCCCCTGGGCAAAGCGATGCTCAATTCTCTGAAAATCCCTATTTTTCACGCCGTCATCCTGGCCTTCCTATTGAAAATCCTGGCGATTCCCTTTCCGCAATTTCTCATGCGGCCGATCCATCTGATGGGCCAGGGAGCCATCCCCCTGATGCTGGTGCTGCTCGGCATGCAGCTTGCCCGCACCAAACTGAAAGCGGCGCCGGGATTTTTGTCCCTCGCCGCCGCTATCCGTCTGGCTATCGCGCCTCTCGTGGCCTGGGGGGCGGCCGAGTTGCTGGGAATTCGCGGAATGACGCGAGACGCCCTTATTCTGCAAACCAGCACTCCATCCGCCATTCTGCCCCTCCTCTATTCGCTGCGTTTCGGTACCCGCCCCGACCTGGTGGCCGGAACCATTCTGGTGACAACGCTTCTGAGCTCCGCCTCTCTTACCGTCATTCTCTATCTGATACATTAGCCCGCAGGGGGGAAGCGTCCACGGCGAAAAAAAGCGCCGCCTCCCGCAAGGGAAGCAGCGCTGATAGGTTTTTCCGGATCTGTCGGGCCCTGAGAGGGGCCGGTTTTCGCCTGCTGGTTAAAAGAGCGTTCCCACAACGACGCCGAGAGCCGACAGCGGACCGGTGTCGCTCATGCCGTCCACCGTTTTTTCCACCTTGTGCAGGGTGGTTTTGGCGTCCCGATAGATATCGTCTTCGTTGACCAAACGACCCAAGGTCCCCTGCCCTTCGTCAATCTTCGCGGCGATGCTGTTGGCATGGCGCATGGTCCCGAGGCTCTGCCGATAGAGGGCATCGTCGTTGACCAGCTTGCCGAGGGACCCCTCTCCCCGGTCGACCTTCCCGGCAACATTCCGGAAATCGGCCAGCGCGTCGGAGGCGTTGTTGTACAGGCTGTCGTCGGCAAAAAGCCGTCCGATGGTTCCCCGGCCCTCCTTGACTCTGGTGGAGAGATCCTTGAGGTTGGCCACGGTGGTCTCGGCATCATCATACAAGGAGGGATCTTTGACGAGCCGCCCCAGGGTGCCCTCTCCTTTGTCCACCTTGGTCAGGATCGTGTCGAGGTGCGTTACCGAGGACTGCAGCCGGGTGTACAGCGCCGGATCATTGACCAGTCGTCCCAAAGTTCCTTCTCCCCGGTCGATTTTTCGAACGAGGCTGTCCATATGTTCTGTGGTACTGAGAAGGGGTTCTCTGGTCTGGGCGATGAGATCCCCCAGAGCCCCCAGCACCCGCTGCTGATTCCGGTTCAAATTGTCGATGAGTTGACCGATACTGGCCGATTCGCGGGTTTTGACCGCCGAGCCCGGCGGCAGCAGCGGGCTCTGCTCCGAACCGAAGCTCACCCCCAGAAACTGCCCGCCAAGCAGGTTGGTGCGACGGACTTCGGCGACGGAATCCTTGCGGATGTGGGTCCCTTCCACCACGTAGAAGTCGATCCGGACATGGTTGTCGGTGATGGCGATGCCCTTGACCTTGCCCACTTCGACGCCGGCCATGCGCACCGGGTCGCCCAACTTCAGCCCGACGACGGATTTGAAGAGGGCTTTATATCCATTCTGCACCTGAAAGGGATGCCAGTCCTGGACCAGTTCGATCATCACGCCGAGGGCGATCAGCGCCAGAAGAAAAAAAAGCCCCACTTTCTTTTCAGTGGACATGCTCATACCCTTATTCCCCCTTGATGCCTTTGGTCGTCGTATAGATAAAATTGCGGACCGTGGGATTGGTGCTCGCCTTTATTTCGGCGGGTGTGCCGATTTCAACGATTTGCCCGTCGCTGATCATCGCCACCCGATCCGAAAGATAGAGGGCGAAGTTCAGGTCGTGACTGACGATGATCGTGGTCAAATTGACCTTTTCCTTGAGATTCATGATGACCCGGGCCAGTTCGTCCGAAGTCACCGGATCCAGCTCGGCGGTCGGTTCGTCATAGAGAATCAGATCAGGATTCATGGCGAGGGAGCGGGCAATCGCCACCCTCTTCTTCATCCCGCCCGAGAGCTCGGAGGTCATCAGGTCTTCTTTGCCCTCCAGGCCGACAAGTCGCAGTTTCTCCCGAATAATCCGGCGGATGCGGGTTTCGATGCAGACCCGCTTTTCCCTGAGCCAGAGCCCGACGTTCTCGCCCACGGTCAGCGAATTGAACAGGGCCGAGGATTGGAATACCATACTGTAGCGAAAATCCCGCGAAGAGCGCTCCTTGGCCGGAGCGTAGATGTCCTGACCGTCGATGAGGATGCGGCCGCTGTCGGGTTTTTCCAACTTAACGATATGCTTGAGCAACACGCTTTTGCCCGTCCCGGAAGGACCGATGATCGAGAAGATCTCGCCGGCGACGATCTCCAGATTGATGCCCTTGAGCACAGGGTTTCCGTCGAAAGACTTGGTCAGATCGACAATGGAAATCCCCACCCCGCGGGACTCTTCGTAGGTGGATCGGCAATCGCACCCTTCGTATATCGAAGCGGTGAGCCCATGGGTCAGTTTGCTCAGGATGCCGTTATGATTTTTACTCTTATTTTCTTCTTTCGACAAATCTTTCTTCCTTTCCAACCGCTTGGCAAGATGTTGAAATAGCTTGTCCGCGACTTTTTCAACATCCAGTGTCCCGATTGGTTAATTCCATTCATTAATTCTGGTCCTTTTGCCCGCTGGCTACGTTCCGTCTCCTCGGCTTAGCGCAGGCTAGGCCTGTGTCGACGCGCCTTGCCAGCGAACAAAAGACCTCAGAATTCTCTAAAAGGACTAACCAAACGGGACTCTAGAGCATCAGGCGCGTCAGGAAATAATCCGCGATAAATATCAACACAAATGAAAGGACGACCGCCCGGGTAGTCGAACGGCCGATTCCCCGCGCCCCGCCGGACGTTTTAAAACCGACGTAACACCCAACGTGGGCGACGATACCGCCGAAAACGGTCGCCTTGAGCAGTCCCTTGAAGATCTCCTTGTAACTCAGCACCCGGATCATGTTGTCGTAATAAACGTTCCAGGGCACGCTGATCTGGGGATTTACCGCGCTGACCAGGCCGCCGCCGAGAATGCCGACCATGACGGCGAAAACCGTCAGGGCAGGAACGGCAAGAAGACAGGCGAGCAGCCGCGGCATGGCGAGATAACGCACGGGGTTTATTTCCAACGTTTTCAGGGCATCGATCTCTTCGTAGACTTCCATGGCCCCCACCTCGGCGGCCATGGAGGAGCCGACCCGTCCGGCAACGAGCAAGCTGGTCATGACCGGACCCAACTCCTTGACCATGGAGAGACCGACAATAGCGCCGATCGCTTCCTGGGTGCCGTAAAGAGCCAGTTCCAGCCCCGTTTGCAGGGCCAGGACCATGCCGACGAACAGGGCCATCAGGACCGCGATGGGGAAGGTTTCGACACCCACTTCGGCCATTTGCCGAAAAATGGAAGGGAGATTCCGCGGAGCTTCCTTGAAATAATAGACCGTTTCAGCCAGCAAAGCCAGCATCTCACCGGTCGTCTGCGAGATGGCGAGAATCTTCCGGCCTACGCGTTCAAACATCGCTTATCCCCTCTTCCCTTGACCCTGAGCGGCGGCCTTGCCCAGGCGGATGCCCCAGGGGAGATAAAACAGCCGGACCTCGGCGCCCTTTTTCCCCACATGATAACGAAACAGTCCTTTCAACAGCGTCACATCGGTAACCCGGCCCTCTTGCCGCTGATAGGAAAAGAGGGGGAAAAGCTCCATCGCCAAGTCTTTTCCCCGCCGTTCTTTCCAGTACAGGTTCCAGAGAAAAGAGGAAACCTCATTGCCTTTTCGGTCCCATTTGCATTGATACAGATGCCATAGGGGCGACCAGTTGCGCTCAATGCTCCGGTTTTCGGGAAAGAATGGCTCCAGCAGCGAAAGGGTAGCGAAGCGGGACACACCCAGGTTGCTTTTATAGGTAAACAACGGCCAAAACGACACCCGCCGTTTGTAGTAATCGCCATCATCGTGCACGGTTTCCGTCGTATCCGAGTAGAGGAAATAAAGAAGTCGGTCCCGTCGGCGATCGAGAGTGTCCGAATGGATCTCTTCGATTTTGTAGATCGGCCAGAGAAACCACCGTTTGCGACTCTCGCCGACCTTTTCATCCGCGAAAAGGGGCAAAAAGCGATCGACCCTCCGGTGGTCGCCCCGCGAAATCCGAAAGAGCGGCCAGGGGAAATCCCACTCTTCAAAGTTTTTGCGCCGATTTTCCACATGGCTGAAAAAAGGCCACAAATAGGTATGCGAGCTGCGTTGCGGCGATTGCCGTTCGACGTAAAACGGAAAAACCGCTCGGAGATGCTCCGGGTTCGCCGTATTCAGATGCACATCGTTGGCGAAGACGATCGGCCAGAGATAAAAACGTTTGCGGTACACACCCTCCTTTTGACTGCTGCCGAACAGGGGCCAGACTTTCACCCCGGACTCCCGGTCACCATGGATGGTGGAAAAGACGGGCCACAGCCAGTAGGTGACCGTCGTATCGTTTTTTCGCGCCTGCCCAAAGAGGGGAAAGAGCGCGAAGCGAAATTCGTCCAGGCCGAAAATATGATAAATCTTCCCGCCGACCGGGAAAAGGGCAAAATAGGAGCCCTGATCCGGAGTTTGCCCATAGAAAAGAAACGGGAACAGCATGAATTGATTTTTGGCGCCCTTTTCCCGGGGGCCAAAGTCAGACGTGAGAAGATGCAGCCCCTGAAAGTAACTCAGCCCCGGTTCCGATTTTTTCGATGCCACCGGATAAAGAAACTCGCTGTAACTATCGTCCTGATCGACATCCCAGGAATGAAAATAGAGCGGTCTGATGGCAAATTCCCGCTCATTTTTTTTCTTCTCAAATTTTATGATCGGTCCCAGAAAATGCCAGCTGGTGTAATCAACGGCATCGGCGTGCCGGTAGTCCACCAGGGGCCAGAGAGTAAAGATCCGGCTCTCCGCCCCGTTGGCCAGGGCCGGGGGGATCAACAACAGCATCCCCAGAAAGAAAATGATTCCCGTCTTTAACATTCAATCCGCTCGTGAAAACAAGCGCCCCCTGGGATATTCCGCGCAAAGGAGCGCCAACGGTCAAAATGAAGCCCTTCGAAAGCGTTCCACGGAGAGCAAACTCAGGGGCCACCTGAAGAATTTTCTTCCTGACTCCCATTCTCGGTGTTGTCTTCATGGCCCCCTCCGCCCTTGCTCCGGGAACGGGTCACCAGGACCATGATCCCGTAAATCACGGCGCAGACGAAGAGAATAAAAATGATATCGCCGAAGGTTATGCCGCTCATTCTAAAAACTCCTTCCCTCCAGAATCCGATTTTTCCCTTCGCGAGCCGCCTCGTAATCGGGAGCCAGGTCAAGGGCATTTTCAAACGCCTCAAAGGCTCCTGCCAGTTCCCCCTCTTTGCCCCGGCACATGCCCAGCAGATAGTAAAACTCGGGCGAGGAGAACTCTGTGGGAACAATCCCTTTCTCTTCGATTCTTTCCAGAATCGCGGCGGCCTCCGAAATTTCCCCGGCGCCAAAAAGTTCCATGGCCCCGCCGATGGCTTCCAGATCGTCCACCAGGGGGTGGTCGGGAACCGCGCCGCTCTCGATGCGCGCGACTTTTCCCAGCAAGGCGTCCCGGGGCGCCCCCTCCCCTAACATCCCGGCAACGCCCTGCCATCGCCGAGCCGCAGCCTGATAGTCGCCCAGGAAAAAATCGATTTGTCCCAGGTAATTGAGGCCGGTCGGGTCCTGCGGGTTGCGTTTCAGGGACTGCTGAAGATAACCCATGGCTTTGAGCAGGTAGTAGCGGCAGCGCTGCAGTTCGGCGAACATCAGGGCGAGATCGTAACAGGTTCGGCCAAGCCCCTGCAAGAGCTGCGGATTTTCGGGATCGAGAAGGGCGAATATTTGCAGGTAGGTGAGTTTTCGGCGCACATAGGGAGCATCCACTTCCTTTTTTTCCAGCATCGCGATTTGCGCGCCGAGGTCCGCCAGAAAATGGGGGAACGCATCCCGGAGCAAACCGGCGTATTCACGGTTATACGGGCAGTCGGGAAACTGACGCAAATAATCGTAGCACCCCTGGCCGACGGACTGATCGCTCGGATCGTTCCCCTGGCAATCCTCCCGGTGAATCGGCAGGGGGATGAGGGGAAGCGGGACGGGATGGCGGTCGGCCCCCGAAGCGACACAACGTCCTTCTTCGGGAGTCCAGAGCAGAAACCGTTCCGGATCCAGAGATATATTTTCTTTGTTTTCCGCACTCATAGACTGTATTCCATCAGGTCGTTTCTTAAAATTGCCGATCGGGAAACGTGTCGATCCCCGCATCGATTCCGGTCACCTTGTAGATCTTGACCCCGTCCCAGGGACGCATCAGAATGCCATCGTGAATGGCCCAGCTTCGCCCGCGAACGGTTTTTTCCATGCCCGGCTGCCGGAAGGGCGAGGATCCGTCCAACCGATTGAAGAGTTCGCCTCCGGGTTGGAATTCGCGATCAATCCAAAGCATGAGCTGTTTGCCGGTTATGTAATCGAACCCGTAGCGTTCATAGCGAACGGCGTTGTCGTAAGACAGCGGCTCGGCGACGATGGTGTCGACTCCGAGACCATCGACGAACCTTTCCAGCTGTTTGAAAAACGTTGAAAACAATCGAAGGCCGCGATGCACCTGGTGCGGGGCAAGGCCTGCCGACATCGCTTTGATCTCCTGTGGCAGGTTCCGCCGCAGCGTTCCGAAGAAGTTGTCCCGCCCTTTTTCATCCCGATCGATATCAAAGCGTGGGGACTCGGGATCATTGATCAGACAGAAGGAGAGTTCGATCTGCCCGTAGGGAGTATCGGCCAGTTCGACAAAAAAGAGGCAGTCGCGATCTTCGGGATGGCGCCGGACCTCGATGCGAAGCAGCCCGAGGCCTTCGGGGCAGATAAAGCGCACCAGCCGACGTCCCTCAGGATCACAAAGGGTTCTCTTGTCGATGTCGAAATTCTGAAAAACAGGAACGGGAATAAGATTTCGGTAGATCCCCTCCCGCCTCTCGGCCGAAAGGCGGTTGATATCCTGCAGGGACCTCAGGGGCTCCCCATTCCCCCCGCGCAAAAACGTCGAAGCACCTGGCCGGGTCATGGCCTGGCTCCCGGGCGAAGACCATGAAGAGGAAAGATCCTTGATTCGAGAATTCGAAGATTTTTTTCCAGAGCCTCCTGGGCACGGGCGAAGTCATCGGGGTGGGCCAAGTGGGGACCATCCCGCAGACGGGTAACGGAAGCTCCCAGACGGGCGGCTGTTTCCACAAAAGAGGCCGGCAACGCATCGGGCAGCTCGATGCCGGCCATAATGGCCCAGATCAGCGTCCAGGCCCGGGCGACATTGATCTTGTCGTAGCCGCCGCCCCCGATCGCCACCCAGGGCAGCCCCGTGTCCCAAAAAGCCTTTGCCACATACTCCAGGGAGCCGGTCGTCAACTCCAAACGGGCCAGTGGGTCCTTGCGCAGGGTATCGACGCCGAGCTGCGTTACCAGCACGTCGGGTTTAAAAGAACCGAGCAAGGGCAGCACCACCCGACTGAAGGCCTGCTCGAATATCAGATCGTCCGAATGGGCGATAAACGGAACGTTAACCGAATATCCATACCCTCGCCCGCCTCCCATTTCACGAACAAAACCCGTATGGGGGAAAAAATCCTTCCCCGATTCGTGAAGGGAGATCGTCAGAACCCGATCAGTCCGATAAAACGCCTCCTGGACGCCGTCGCCATGGTGGGCATCGATATCCACATAGGCCACCCGCAGGCCGCGGTCAACCAATCCCTGAATAGCGACCACCGCGTCGTTCAGATAGCTGAACCCCGAAGCCCTGGCCGCATGCGCGTGATGGCATCCGCCTGCAATATTGAAGGCCGCACGACAGCCTTCATCCACCACCTGCCGTACCGCCTCGAGCGTCCCGCCGCAAACCAGCCGAGCCCAATCATACAGGCCAGGAAATACCGGATTCTCCACATCGCCCAGACCGTAAAAAAAGTTCGCGCGGGGTTCTCGGTCCCCGCTGAACTCTTTCAGGGTTTTCAGGTAATCCGGGCGGTGAAACGAAAGAAGCGCCCCTTCGGCGGCATAGGGGCAATCGACCAGACGAATTCGGGGAGACGACAGGAGCCCGTACTCGGCCATCAGGTCATACGTCAACCGATACCGAAGAATCTTAAAAGGGTGGTCGACTCCGTAAGAGAATTCGAACTCTCCGAACCGCTTGGAGTAGATAAACGCAAGAGGAGCATTCATGGCAACAATCCCAGTAGTTTTTACACCTCTGAGGAGAAAAGGTCAACCAGTAAAACGGTCTAATGATCGATCCCGACCTGCGAATAAAGACATGCCCTTATAGCGGCCCTAGCCCCTTGAAAACGCCATTCCATCCACCATTTCCGCACCCGCCGTGGATAGCTTCCAACATGTCATGTTGTAGGCATCTGCTCTAAAACGGCAAAAGAATATGCATTTTAGGGGGTTCCGTTGAGAGCCCTCGCTCTCCTATTGGTAGGTTTAAACTTCCCCTTTTAACCTAAGTTCAATTTATTCTGAAACTTTTTATTTGTTGGAATCCCTCTTTGGCATGATTGCATCGATCCATAAGTAAACTATTATCTATCCAAAGATGTTAAAAAGTTAATTAGCATTCATGACCCCATGATTTATTGTTGCCACCCGTGATTTTTTCATTTCGTTAATTTTAGTAAAAGGAGGCTTTTATGAACATCCGACCGGAAGAAGGATTGATTCGAGATTTTATTTATTCAAAGCTGGCAAAAAAAAGAATTAACGAGAATTTCAGCGAGAATCTAAATCTTATCGATTCGGGTGTCATTGACTCACTTGGAATAATGCAATTGATTTATTATATCGAAAATACATTTTCAATAAAGATTGATGACAACGAGTTGTTTCCTGAAAATTTCGAATCCGTTGAAAATATATCCAAATTGGTCGAATCAAAGAAATATGTTCATTGACAAATTGCCATGAGGGGAGAACCCTATTTATGCGAGCGAATGAAATTCCCATGGTCGCAGGTCGAAAAGCGTCATTGCCAAGGGTTTACGGTGACACCCCGTCCTTCCTTGGTTCGACCATATTAAACTCCAACTTCCTTGAAAAGGGTTATGACATCATTTTTGCCGGGGTTCCCTGGGAAGGCACGGTCACCTGGGGCTCATTTACCGGCTGCGAACTCGCCCCCCGCAGCATCCGGCACGCCTCGGCCCGATATGGTGGGTTTCTGCCCGAATATGACATCGATCTGTTCGATTTTTTAAGAGTCGCAGACATTGGGGATGTCATGGTCAATCCAAATGACCCTCAAGAAACGATGTCAAATGTGTACAAAAGTATGTTCAGAATATACAGCAACCAGAGCATTCCCATCGTCGTGGGAGGAGACCATTCCTTTACTCCTGAGATCGTCAAAGCATTGAGCGAATGCAGGGACGGTGAAATAGGGATCATACATTTTGATTCTCATTTTGACAATTCGATACGTTTCGGCGAGGAGCATTATCCCAGATGCAGTCCCATTCATCGCATTTCCCAGATTGAAAAAGTCCGAAAAAGCAGCATCGTCCAGATAGGGATCAGAGGCCCTCGGAATTCTTCCTCCCAGGCGGGCTATGCCAGAGATATGGGAGCCAGAGTCTTCAGCATCGGTGAAATCCGGAAACGGGGCATGGATGCTGTTATGGAAGAGGCCATCACTGTCGCCAGCCAGAACACCAAACACCTCTATGTGACCATCTGCAGCGATTGCATCGATGCCGCGTTCAACCCCGGCGGGCCCGCCGATTTCAATGGCCTGTTTCCCCATGAACTCTTTTCCGCATTATTCACCCTCGGAGAGCTTGGGATCGCGGGGCTCGATTATGTTGAAGTATATCCGAATCAAGATCCGCACTCCTTCTCCTCCCACCTGGCGTCCTGGGCCATCATATACGCGTTGGCGGGCCTGGCTTCGCGGAAAAAAAAGGCGCTGCCAATGCTATCGTAACAAATTGCCTTTTCACGGATTTCAGGGCGAGACCGCGACAGGATGAATTTTTCAACAGGGAGTAACCGATGGACTTTTCGTTGACGGACGATCAGAAGAATTTAAAAAGTGCCTCTATGGAATTCGCCAAACGTGAACTTAACGACGATCATAAAGATCGCGAAAACGAAAAGCAGTTCAATTGGGACGGGTGGAAAAAATGTGCCGAATTCGGCGTACAGGGTCTCCCCATGCCGGAGGAATACGGTGGCCTTGAAGCGGATATATTGTCCTGCGTCGTGGCGATGGAGGGGCTCGGCTACGCCTGCAAGGACAGTGGTCTGTTGTTTGCCCTCAATTCAAATATCTGGACCTGCGAATTCCCCATTCTTAAATTCGGCACGGAGGAACAAAAACAGCGATATCTCCCCGGCCTCATCAACGGCTCCCTGATCGGCGGTCACGCCATGACCGAAGCAGATGCCGGATCGGATGCTTTCAGCCTGAAATGCAAAGCGGAAAAAAGGGGGGAGAAATACATTCTGAATGGGACGAAATGTTTCATTACCAACGCACCGATCGCCGATCTCCTTCTGGTTTTTGCCGTTACCGACAGCAAAAAAGATTTCGCCGGGATCTCTGCATTTATCGTGGAAAAGACCTTCCCGGGATTTTCGGTCGGAAAAGCCGAAGACTTGATGGGGCTGAAAACCAGTCCCATGGGCGAGGTCATTCTTCATGATTGTGAAGTGCCGGCAGAAAACCGATTGGGCAAAGAGGGTGCCGGTTCCACGATATTCAACTCGGAGATGGAACTGGAGCGGGGCTGCCTGTTTGCGACGCATCTGGGAGCCATGGAGAATGAACTTGAGCAATGCGTCAAATATGCTACCGATCGCCTGCAATTCGGCCAGCCCATCGGCAAATTTCAATCGGTTTCGCACAAAATTGCCGAAATGAAGATCAGGATCGAGTTGTCGCGGCTCATTCTCTACAAGGTCGCCTGGACAAAAAGTCAGGGCAGACGGGCGCCGCTCGATTCGGCCATAGCCAAACTCTTTATCAGTGAAAGTTATCTTCAAAACAGTCTCGATACCGTGCAGATCCATGGGGCCTATGGCTATACCACCGAATACGATTTCGAAAGAAATGTACGAGATTCGATTGCGGGGAAAATTTATTCGGGAACTTCAGAGGTTCAAAGAAATTTTATTGCAAGTTTTCTCGGTCTGTAACGTTTAGGCAAAATAGTGATTTCAATGTCGATTTTTCGACCAGAACCTCCGAGGGGGAGGGTATGACTTCCTATTTACTCCATCACCTGTTGAATGAAACCGCAAAACGCTTTCCCGACCGCACGGCTCTCATCTCAAAAAACGCTTCCATCACCTATGCCGAACTGAATCTTCAGAGCGACCGACTGGCCCTTTCCCTGACCCGGCTGGGAGTAAAAGTCGGAGACCGGGTCGGGCTGATGCTGGAGAAATCCTTCGAATCGGTGATCGGCATTTTCGGGATATTGAAAGCGGGAGCGGCCTATGTGCCGATCGATCCCCAATCTCCCCTGTCTAGGATCAAGTTCGTGCTAAACCATTGCGGCATTCAGCTCTTGGTTACTTCCGAGAACGCCATCGAACAGATCCTCCCCGACATTGACGGAGGGACATCTCTCGAAAAGGTTCTTCTCGCCATCGGCAATCCTCTCGCCCTCGCCGGAAAATGCCACAACGTGCACCTGCTGTCCTGGGCAAAGCTTCTGGCGCCGGCGACCGCAATGAGGCCGAATCTCAACATCACGGATACCACTCCGGCATATATCCTTCATACCTCAGGTTCGACGGGCACGCCGAAAGGGGTCGCCATCTCGCACTTGAATTCATTGACATTCGTCGACATGGCGGCCGATTTTTTTGAAATAACCGAAGGCGACCGGCTTGCCAGCCACGCCCCCTTCCATTTCGATCTCTCGGTATTCGATCTTTTCGTCGCGGTTAAATGCGGGGCGGCAATCGCTCTGGTTCCGGAAAACCTTGGCGTTTTTCCGATGAGATTGGCCGAATACATCGAAGAGATGAGAATCACTGTTTGGAATTCCGTCGCGTCGGTCGTTTCCCTCCTTGTTGAACGGGGCAAGTTGAATCGTTTTTCTTTCGCCTCCCTACGACTTGTCATATTTTCCGGCGATGTCCTCCCGGCGAAACATCTGCGGATCGCCATGACACAAATGCCCGGAACCCGATTCGTCAATACCTACGGCCAGACCGAAGCAAACTCTTCCGTGGTTTATCCAGTCGAGAAACTTCCGCCCGACGATTCCTGGAGAATCCCCATCGGGAAACCATTTCCCAATTTTGAGGCATTCGCCTTGAATGACGACAATCAAATCATCAAGGCACCAGGAGAAACAGGAGAATTGCACATCCGAAGTTCATCGGTTGCGATGGGATATTGGGAGGAGGCCGAGAAAACCTCCAAAGCTTTCGTGAAGGACCCACGGCCGAATTCGCAGAACATGACCGTTTACAAGACGGGAGACCTTGTCACGATCGACGATGAGAGGAATTTTATCTTTATCGGAAGAAAAGACCGGCAAGTTAAAAGCAGAGGATATCGAATTCAAATGGATGAAATTGAATCCATATTAAACAATCATCCGGCAATAAAAGAGGCTGTCGTTATCGCCATTCCGGATGATTTGGTTGGCAACAGACTTATCGCCTATGTTTCCTCGTCCTCAGGAAACGCTGTGGAAGAAAGCGATCTCTTCGAATTCTGCGGCATGTTCCTTCCCCGTTACATGCTGCCTGAGGTCATCAACTTTGTCGAAACCCTGCCGAAAACTCCCACTGGCAAGACCGATCGAAAGGGGCTCCAGGAAACGGCCGCAGGGCAACCGGTCCAGAGGGCTTGAGCGTCATCCCCTGAAGTTTGTCGCGAGAGCATCAAAAAAGAAAAGGTGGAGCAAATGCTCCACCTTGGTGCCCTCCCTCGGGAAGGCTCGAACTCGTATCTATGACAATGCGGCTCTTTGCCGCCGTGAAATCTGGCTGGGGCGCCAGGATTCGAACCTGGGAATGCTGGAGTCAGAGTCCAGTGCCTTACCGCTTGGCGACGCCCCAAAAGAAGGAACCGTTTTTTAGCAAAATTAAACGACACAGTCAAGGGAAAATCGAACCTGTTCAGCCAATCGGTTTCGTGATGTCCATGGAACGGGTCTTGGTCGCCCCGGCGATGACGAAATTGTACCCTATCGGCTAAGCGAAACCAGACCGACCCCGCCTCCACGAAAAAGAGGACCTTCGGGCTTACCGGTCCTCCAGAGCCGCCAACCTTTCCCTCGCCGACCGATTGCCGGGATCGAGCAACAGGGCATTGCGATATTCTTCAATGGCTCGAAAGGAGATCCCCAACTGCTCATAGACCCCGGCGATCAATACCCTGAAATCGGCCTCCTTGGGGAAAACCCGAATTCCGGCTTGAAGCACCTGAAGAGCCTCATCGATACGGTCGCGGCTGCTGTAATACCGGTACAGCTGCCAGAAGAGATCTTCGTCCGGGACCTCTTTTCCGGCATATTGCATCGCCTGCCGAAACATCTCCTCCGCGGGTTTACCGCGCCCTTTGGCAAGAAGATAATTACCGAACGCCGCATAGGATAGCGCATTATCCGGCAGAACCCGACGCATTTGCTTCTCCGATACTCCGTAGAGATTCATCATCGCGAGATAGGTAGGGGTTTTCTCCGGCGACAGCGACAAGGCGTGAGAAATCTGGGCCAGACCCTGCTCTGTCTTTTTCTTGGAAAAAAGCCAGAGGGCAAACTCTTTATGGCGCTCAGCCGCAAAGGGATCATTTTTCAAGCCGGCTTGCAGCAGTTTTTCCGCCTTTTCATCCTCGCCTCGCTGAGCGAGAGCGAGCCCCAGAGCCTGGGCATATTTTCCATTCAGCGGAGCCAACCGCACTGCCTGAGCGAAAAAGTTGATTGCGCGGTCGTATTCCTCCAATGTGAGGCAATAATTGGCTGCCACATAGGGATACTCCGCGTCCAGAGGATCAAACATCCTCTGGTTTTTTAGGTTTTGGATACGGCGGGAAACCTGCGATTTCGAGAACGTTGCGGAGTCCGCTTTTGCGCTTTGGAAAAGATTGTGTTTGCCCAGCAAAATCCCGCCATTGAGTGTCAGACTGAGCGTGAGGATCCCGATCACGAATAACGGCGCCCACGGGACCTGTCGCAAATTCAACGTCGCAAGGTCGGTGATATTTTTCCCGCCCGAGCGAATGTTGGCTACGGCCACCATGACGCCAGCCAGAAAAAAGAAGGTCATGGGCGCCGCGACATCGTTCGTATTGTTCAGATGAATGAGTCCGTTGACAAGAACGGCGGTCAACCCGGCAAGCGCTCCCGGATAGAGATAAACCGCCGTCCGATTCTGCCTCTGCAACCAGCGGGGAAATGTCGTTCTCACGACGGAAGACAAAAACCATGCCCCCAACAGAAACCCGAGAACGCCCCCTTCGCCGAGGAATTTGAAAATATCCGAAGCGGCGCGCCCAGGCGTTTCCCCGTCGGCACGATAGCGAGGCAAAATTTTCTCAAAAGTGCCGAAACCGCTGCCGGTGATCGCATAGTCTCCGACGAGCCGCAGAGAATCGAATTTTATACCTTCGTAGGGGCCGGTGGGGCTTCCGGTTCGGGCTTGGTGGATCAGCTGGACACCATAGATTCCCGTTCCGGCCATGAGCGCCGCAACGAGCAGAAGGCCCAGCCCGGTCTTTCGGTCATGTCGACCCGCCAGCACCATGATGGCAAAAACGGCCATGCCTGCGGTCGGCACGACCGCGGCAGACCCAATGAGTAGTGGGATGGCGATCACCGGGATAAGAGCCAGGTGCAACAAATGTTGATGTGCCGAGGGGTTTTTAAAAAACTGTAGAAATTTCTCTCCCAGAGTCCCGTAGTGCACGCGGGGTCTGAATGCCAGAAACAAACCGAACAACAGCGGGAAAACGGCCACGGTCCAATCCACCCAGCCATCCCCTTGCCACCAATTCCTCGGGTCTCGGCTTCCCCATAACAGCCACCGAGAATCGAGATTCACCCCGGAGAAATAGAGACAGGTTCCAGCCAAAGAGAAAAATCCGGCAAAGACAGCCAAAGTCGTGATCGTGCTATGTATCCGTTCCCGTTCGCACAGCGCCTGAACTGTAAAAAAATAGAGGAATACACAGGTGCAGTAACAGAAAAACACCTGCAGGGTATTAATCGGAGCAACGGAGAGGGGCATCCAGGTTTCAGGCCGAACGACCCAAATGGTTTCATGATATAGATGCCAGGATTTGGGAGAAAGCAGTTTGAGCAGGCCCGGAGGAAGCGGAATCAGTTGGCAGGCCATGAGAATGCCCAGCAGGAATAAAGGCAGCATTCCCGGAACCCGGTATACCGCCCCTTCTTTTCGCCGTACATCGTTGGCTTGGCGCCACCAGAGAAGCAAAAAGACGGCATCGACCAACAAAACCGCCTTTGCCGGCACCAATCCGCCGAAGGCAAAAGGCAAAAGTACCACCAGGCCCAGAAAGATTTTATAATTTCTTTTACCCATAGACGGGCTCTCCAGCGATAACTTTGCCAGGATTTGTAGTCACCAGAGCGGAGGCCCCTGCAGTACCGATAATTTTTGCAGCGGCTTCGGTTCCTGGTGAAAGAACGGGGCGCCGTTGAAGAGGGGAATGGGCATCCGTTGCCAGAAAGTGCACTGCTTTTCTCTTCAGTAGAAATCCCGCACACTCTCTCGCCTCAGGCCCGAAGTTGCCGATAAGGCTTTCGGCGGTTATCTGCACCAGAGCGCCAGCTTCAACCAGCTCAAAGAGAATTTGGGGCCTGCGAATGATCGAGGGATTTCTTTCGGGGTGCGTGATAATCGGTTTAAGCCCGGCCAGGATGACGTTGAACACCAATTCAATCGCGTTTTGCGGTACATGGGTGTGGGGAAATTCGAAGAGAATATAGTCCGTCCCGTTGATCGTGTAACCCTTCAGGATCTCAGCAGGCAGCAAAGCGCTGGCATCGGCTCCGGGAACGACTTCCAGAGGGATCCCCGCACCTCTCAAGGCACCGTTGAAACGGGCCACCGCCTCCTGGATAAACTCAGGCTCCGGCAGCTCGCTCACGTGAGGGGTTGCCACCACCCGACGGATGCCATCGGCGGCGGCGATTCTGGCCATTTGGAGCGCTTCGCCCATGGTGGAAGGACCATCGTCGATTGCCGGCAGAATATGGCAATGGATATCGACCATGGCCATTTCTTACCCCTCACGCGCCAGCGCCTTTTTCGGCGATTCGGAATGTGCTCCGTAGGAATAGAAATAATCGTAGTGGTAATAGCCTCCCTTTTTCTGATCGAGGCCGTTGATCACCAGGCCGAACACCCGGACATTGACATCGTGAAGAGATTTCAGGGCCTTTGCCGCCACCTCGTAGGTCGTTTTATGGGCTCGGGTGACGAGGATAGCCCCCTCGAAAACCCGACACAGCATTTTCGAGTCCGCCACCGAAAGGACCGGCGGCGAATCGCAGATAATGATATCGAATTCCGAACTCAGCTTGTCGAGCAGCAGCTTCATCCGGGCAGAACCGAGCAAGACAGCCGGATTGGGGGGGATCGGCCCTGAGGTCATGACGGCAAGGTTCGGAAGGGGTCCCTTTTTTAATATTTCAGCCCCTTGTGCCCCTGCCAGAAACGAACTGAGGCCTGTTTCATTCTTCATTTTAAAAATTTTGTGCAGGGTCGGCCTCCTAAGATCGCCGTCGATCAGCACCACGCGTTTTTCCGATTGCGCCAGGGTCAAAGCAAGATTGACCGAGGTTGTGGTTTTTCCGTCTCCGGGGCTGGCGCTTGTAATTAAAATTTTACCAGGCGCACCATCGGCGGTAGAAAACAGCAACGCCGTCCGTAATGCATTGTAATTTTCAGCAAAAGCTGATTGGGGTTTTTTCATGACGATCTCTTCCATCGAGCCGTCTTTTTCTTTGCAGAGAGAAACCACCCCTAGAACTGGATTCCCCAGGACCTCTTCCGCTTGCTCCGGATCTTTGACGGTATTGTCCAGATAGTCGATGAGTAAAGCCAGCCCAATGCCGCCAAGTAATCCGAGCATCAGCCCCTGGAGCAAATTAAGGGATTTCCGCGGGCTGGACGGGGCACTGGGAACATCGGCCTTCTCCATCGTCCAGACCTGTGACGGGCTTGGTTTCCTGGGTGATGCTCTGTTCCTTGATTTTCAGCATCAGGGCGTCATACAATTGGCGATTAGTGTCGACATCGCGCTTCAGAGCGTTGTATTGCACCAGCTTCTCGTTGAGCTGCAAAGCCTGTCCTCTTGTTTGTTCAAGAGAGGCTCTCAGATTTCTTTCGTTCGTAAGGGCCAGTTCATACTGATTTTTTATCGATTGAACAATTCTGGCGATTTCCTGATTTCTTTTCTTTTTCAACACGCGAAGGTCGCCAACGGCCTTGATCATGAGAGGATGCTTGGAACCGTATTTCCCCGACAGTTCCATGATATTTTTTTCCGATTCGACGATCTGACCTCTCAAGGCCTGTAACGCTACATCTGAAGAGATTGTAGCCACCGTTTCGGCAGCTTCCGGGTCATTGGCCACCTTTCGAACCTGCCGGTAAAGGGCCTCCACTTCTTGTCGCTTGGCATGGGCGGTAACAAGCTGGGTGCTGATTTCGGACATCTTCTCCGGAGTGACGGTCGCACCGTTTTCCAAGGTGACGATATCATTAGCTTTCATATAATTCTGAAGAGTCGTTTCCGCTTTATTCAACTTCAGCCTTTCCGCCTCGGATTTTTTTGTCATCCAGTCCAAGCTCCAGCGCGCCGCCTCCATCTTCATATTGAGCGTTTCTTCTGTATAGGCCTTGACGGTTGTGTTGGCAACGAGAGCGGCGAATTCGGGATTGGACGACATGAAACTGATTTGAACAATACTGGTATTTTCCACCAGTCGAACCTGCAGATTCTGATTGATCATCTGCGCAATTTTGTCTTCCACCGGGCGCCCGGATTGTTCGTCCTGGTTGTCGTCTTTCTTTATACCGAGGATTTTTTTTATCCCGGCGACGCCGCTTTTGATCCAAGTGGCCAGTCGTCCTTTTTCCATTCCCGGAATATTTTCGACATTTTTCCCAAGGCCGAGGATATTCACCACCCTCCGGCTAACGGCATAACTTTTAATCAGTTGAAATTGGGTCTTATAAAATTCAGGGTCATAGGACGGACTGCGATACCGGGCTCCCGCCCCTGTCAGATCATTGGTTTCTGCTTTCTCGAGAATAATTTTAGCGGTTCCCTCATATTGTGGTGTAGCGGTAAAGGTTCCGACCACGGTCACCAGAAAGGTCGCCGCAAGGAAAAACCAGACCACACGACGGTGCTTTTTGATTACCCTCAAATAATCACGCAGTTGAAAGCCTGTATTATTTGTTGTCATATTCAACTACTTTCCGTTTCAGGGTAGGACAACACTTCCCGGTTAACTTCGTGTGAGTACACCACTCCTGATGCCCCTTTCTAAAACGAACTCAAAAAAAACTCTCCGGGACGACGATGACATCCTCCGGCAATACCGGATCATGCATTGATACATCTTTGAGAATATGTTCTTTCCCTTTGATTTTTCGAATGATTTTGATTTTTCCCTGAGCAGCCAAATTGGTGAAGCCCCCAGCCATAGTGATCGCTTTGATGACGGAGGTCCCTTCTTCGAGCTTATATCCGTCCGGCTTGTTGACCTGCCCCGTCACATAATAGGTCCCGGCCTTGGAGACAAAGACATTATCTCCATCGACAATAGGCATATCCAGATCGGCACCTTTTTCCAGTAATTTTTTCAAATCGATGGTGATAAACGATTCTCTGTGATTAGGAGTTTTTCGCTTGATCGTTACCTGTTCCCCCGCATCCGCGGTCACGCCTCCCGCCTTGGAAATCAACTCGAGAAGGGTCGTCGTGCCGCTGAGTTCATAAAGGCCGGGCTTGGTCACTTGCCCCATAATCACCACTTTTTTGCTTCTGAATTCTTCCACAAAAACAGAAACTTGGGGATTAACAATATATCCGGCCGCCAAGACGTGGGCGATCTTTTTGGCGACCTGGGAGATATTCATTCCGCCGATTTTCACCTGTCCGACCAAAGGGAAGAGAATCGACCCGTCGCTGTTGACCCGGGCCGTGACGGAAAGATCGGGATTGTCATACACGGTGATTTTAAGAACATCTCCCTCACCAACCAGATAACCGCTACCCTCAGCCCGCAGAGGTGGAACCGCTACAAGTAGCAACAGAAATGTGAAAATCAACAATCGTTTCATTGTCGCCTCCTGCCTCTTCGGCAAAAACCGTCCAGCAGCCGACATGTAAGCCATTCAAATGGCTGCAGTCATTCGTAAAAATACCGTATTGCTTTTGTAATTGTAGGCATGAAGATTGGAATCCCGCTGAATGTAGTCGTATTCAAGGCCCATGGTGAACCAGGTATTAAGGGCATATCCTAACCCCAGGCCTGCACCGTAGTAGTTGTCCGTGCGCTCGCCGGTTTGCGTACTGATGGTTCCGTGATAACGATTGCGAATATAGTAGACACTGGCATTGCCGTTTATTTTCGGCGTAAATTGCTGTTGATACCCGGCGCGAATCCGGTAGGAAAGGATACTCCGCGTCCCCTGGATATCTGTTTCGATCGGCTTGCGGGTGCCTGCAAGATAGACTGAGGTTTTGGGCGAAATGAGGTAATCGAGACGGACTTCGGCCAAAAAGTCGTCCTTCTCGGCGTCTGTACCGGCAAACTCCTTCCTGCTGACCCCGAGTTTGATTTGTCCACGTGTCCTGGCTGTAGCTTTCCACAGCGCTCCGACCAGAAAGTGGTGTTCACGGCTGTCGGTCAACACGTCCGTCTCGTAATCGATATCGACAAAATCATATTCCAGAAGCAAAGACGTTTTCGGAAGAATCCTGATAAAAGGCATAACCCGAAAATACGTTGTCGTCACGGTTCCGAAAACTGTTGCGGCTGGCATTGAACTGCAAGGAGTAATTCGAATACTCCAACATTACTTTGGTTTTTGGACTCAACCGATAACCGATCGAAGAATCGACTAAATTGGAACGAAATTTATCAACAACTGCACAGACCTCCCGGTACCATAAGGGTCATGATCTTTCTCATAGATATCAAATACCTGAATGAGAGCCCGCCCCGGAAATTGAAATTGAGAAGCCCTTCTCCCCGCTGATAGACGCTGTCCTCCTGGGAAAATCTGATTATGTCGCTCGATATTCGCCCGATACAGGGCGTAGCTTTGAAAACGCCGTGCCGGTTCGATTTGAAAACGGCTGACCTCCAATCCTCCCGGCGCAGAATCAAGGGTCGTAACCCGCAGCAGTTGCTGCCGGCTGGCGGGAAGAGCCAACCAGATTCCGGGAGTAATCACGGTAAACGAATCGCTGTGCGGATCCTTAGTGTTGAACAAGTTGTCGGTGTAATATTCTCCGACTGCCAAAAATGGATGAAAATACCCCCGCCGACTGCCAAAGAGCTCTTGCGCCGTCCCCCTGCGAATAGGTCGCCGAGGCTTCAGGGGCGGACGGCAGGCTGCCTCCCTTGGCGCCGCCATCAGAGCCCAGACCGGAGGTCGTCAGCACAAAAAACCCTCCAATAAAAATCAGAGCAAGTTTTCCTTTCATAAAGCAACCTCTCGCATGATTTTTGCCCAGGTGAAAAGCCATCTCAGGGACGAATTCAGCAATGGTGCTCAAACCATTGCCGGCCCGAAAGTTAAGGGGCAAAGCCCGCAAAAGCATGAATGAATGCTAACAATCGTCCAGACCAATGTCAATGAGGACGTGCAACATTTCATGGAACTCAGATACTGGAGTCGAAATCATATTTCAACATAAGCCGCGGCGCCTTTTGATCTCCTGTAAAGAGGCCTGCAACAGGATCTTTCTTTCTCTCAGGCGTTCCCCTGCAGTACTCGGGAACAATCTCCCCCAGAATCCTCAGAACCCCCTCCGGATCCATTTTTTTGACGCTCTCCTCAAGGGCTTCCAGAGACCTCTCCGGGAAAACGGGGCCCCTCCCCGAAGAGCGGGCTACCCTGATTTTTTGGTGCCTTGTCACCAGCACTCCTTCACTCGTCCCCAACAATTCTTCAGATAATTTCTCACCAGGCCTCAACCCCGTGAATTCGATATCGATATCTTCATAGGCGACAAGCCCCGAGAGACGGATGAGTTCTTCGGCCAACCGGAGAATTTTGATCGGTTTTCCCATGTCGAGAATGAAAATTTCCCCTCCCCGCCCCATACTCCCCGCCTGCAGAACCAATTGGACCGCTTCAGGGATTGTCATGAAAAAACGCGTGACATCAGGATGAGTTACCGTGACCGGCCCTCCCTTTTTGATCTGGTTCTTGAAGATTGGCACGACGCTGCCATTACTGCCGAGCACATTTCCGAATCTTACGGTAACGAAATTGACAGCGCTTTTCGCGGCCAGATTTTGGACGTAAATTTCCGCCGCACGTTTACTGGCCCCCATGACATTCGAGGGATTGACTGCCTTGTCCGTCGAAATCATAACGAAATTACGAACTCCAAAATGAGTGCGCACAATCTGCCAGATTCCGCGTTCCGAGCAGATTGTTGCCAACGACTTCAATAGGATTTTTCTCTGAAATCGGGACATGTTTATAGGCAGCCGCATGAAATACGACATCAGGGGCGAAATTTTTAAAAATGGCTTGAACCTCGATCATATTCCGGATGTCACTCAGTCGAAGGCAGTAATTGATGTTCGGGAAACGCGATTACCAGTTCATTTTCAATATGGAATAAAGGAGTTTCGGCATTATCGAACAAAACGACCAGATCGGGTGAGAAGGCGCTTACCTGCCGACAGATTTCGCTCCCAATGCTGCCGGCGGCTCCGGTAATCAAAATCCGTTTTCCCTTCAGATATTCCTGGATACTCTTGATATCCAGATGAACAGGTTTTCTCCCCAGCAAGTCCTCTAATTGGACATCCCGGATATGTTGAATTGAGACTTCACCGTTAATGAAATCCCCCATGGTAGGAAGAATCTTCGATTGAACTTTGGCTTTTCGGCATGCTTCAAGGATGGAGTGCAGTTCTTTCGAGCGAACGGCAGGATGGGCAATGATAACTCAAGTCGATATCTTTTACACGACAGATTTTCTCCAGATCATAGGTCATTCCCAAAACTTTGATCCCTTGGAAAAATTTTCCTTTCCGATTCGAATCATTATCCAGAAATCCAACCACGATTTGATTCAAATGAGGATTCTGTCTAATTTCCCGCGCAATCATTTGCCCCACGGCACCTGAACCAATAATCAAGACGCGATGTTTTTCTCCCGTTTTTACTTTTTAAGTTCAAAAGTTGACTTTCTCGTAATATCCTGGTCAAAACTCGAATGCCGCTCAAAATCAAAAAACAGAAAATTCCATCTAAAACCAGAACGGACCTTGGCGGAAACGGTGCATTGCTCCACCAAATCACATAGGCTGCGAAACAAAAGGATCCGATCACGTTGGACTTGAAAATCGATTCCAAATCTGGGATGGACACATATCGCCACCATCCGGAAGACAGGCCAGATGTCCAAAAAACACTTATTTTAATCGTGACCAGAGCCGGTAGAAGGGAGTAAATAACAGGTTCGTATTGTTGAGGAATGGAAAAATCGAATCTAAGCCCGAATGATAAAAAAAATGAACAAATTATGACCAGAATTTGGAAGACAAAAAGCAGGGATTTCCGCCAATAAAAATCGAAAATTACATTTTCATTTGTTTTTTCCATCATTTCAACCCTTTCCAATATATTTAAACGCCCTCTTACGTTGATTCTATAATCACATAGAGGGTCGGCAATAACCGGAAGGATTGAATTTTTTAAAATTTTATATATACTATTTATCAACCTAAAGTGTATAATTTAATTAGTTTTAAAATTAATCACGCCAAAATTAAAGCATAAATCAGAACCTCAATCTTCATATTATGCTTCCATGAAATTTTGTATTTCTATTTTTGAGGCACAAAGCACCAATTTAACCCTATTAGGAACACCGAATTTTTTGAATAGTCTGTTGCAATGGGATTTTACGGTTTGTTCACTAACACATAATTTATTTGCAATCCCCTTGTTCGTATATCCAGAACACAAATAGTTCAAAACCTCTTTTTCTTTTTTTGTTAGAATTATTTCTTTTCCATCGTTATTATCGTATTGCATTAAAGAATTTTTTATTGTCTTATGGTCAATCCACATTTCCCCTGAAAATACTTTAAATATTGCTTTTTCAAGAATTTTAAAATCGGTATCCGTCGAAATTATCCCGTAAAGGCCCCTAGATACCATCTCTTTCAAGTCACTATAAATTAAATTTTTTGTTCCATTACTAAAAAGTAAAATTTTAGCGTCTTTGTGATTGAAGTTATTTTTTAAATAATTTTTGTACATTTCTTGATCTGCAATAATAATATCAGCTTTATATTGTAAAATGTAATTTGCATCTTCTTTGTTAGTTACAATGCCGATCACGTTGAAAGCCTCTACATGATCTATTAAATTTCTCAATGCTTCGGCGAATAAGAACATTTTACAGCAGATAACAATATTGATATTCATATAAACTCTCCTTTTATCATTAGATGGATCTATTTTTCCATTTAACAACAGATCGTCATAAAATCTTCCAACATCATCAAGAATTAGTATAGTATTTTCTTTGCAACCTAAGTGGCCTCGTCCAATACCTTTTCGACGACGCGACAGGTATCCTGCATATCTGTTTCGCTCAAGGTCGGATGCACAAGAAACATCAGGCTCGTCTCCCCCAACTTTTTCGCCACAGGCAGCCGCCTGGACTCCAGTGATGCGGCTCTGCTTCGAACCAATGCCCTGAAGGCTTTTTCCAGATAAATTTCACTGCAGCTACCGCTGAAACAAGGGACGCCATCGGCAACAATGGCCCGAAGAATGCGATCGCGATTCCAGTCCCGTTTGAGCATGGCCGGACGAATAAAGGCATAGTACTTGTAATAGGCATGGTCTATATAGCCGGGTGGTTCCGTTACCCGTAACGCGGGGATCTTTTTGAACCCGTCAGACAGACGCGCCGCGTTCCGGCGACGGATTTGGCCCCACTCCGGCATCTTGGTCAGGGCAACCCGTCCGATAGCGGCCTGCACCTCGGTCATTCGCCAATTGGTACCAAAGGACTCGTGCAGCCAACGGAACCCGGGCTTATGGTCTCCCCCGTACACGGCCTGAAAGCTTTTTCCGTGATCTTTAAAGGCCCACGCCTTCTCCCAGACATCCCTGCTATTGGTGGTGAGCATGCCGCCTTCACCGCCGGTGGTTAAAATTTTGTCCTGGCAAAAGGAAAATGCCGCAGCGTCCCCCATGGAACCGACCGGCCTGCCCTTATACCGAGCACCGTGCGCTTGAGCGCAGTCTTCGATGACCTTGAGATCGTAGCGCCGGGCCAGATCCAGCAGCGGGTCCATATCGCACGGCCATCCCGCCAGATGGACAGCGATAATCGCCCGGGTGCGGGGTGTCAGCACTTTTTCTACAGTTTCGGCAGTCAAGTTTTGACTGACAGGATCAACATCGGCGCATTTGGGGACGCCTCCCCTCATGACCACGGCGCTGGCCGAGGCAATAAAAGTCCGGCTGGTGGTTACGACTTCATCGCCATGGCCGATGCCCAAAGCATACAGGGCCAACTCCAACGCCACCGTGCCGTTCGCTACCGCCACGGCAAAGGCACTGCCGGTAAAAGCGGAAAACTCTTCTTCAAATTTTCGCCCCTCATCCCCGGTCCAGTAATTGACCTTTCCGGACTTCAACACCCGGCTTGCCGCCTCGATCTCATCGGCATGAAAAAACGGCCACGGTGCGAAGG
>CAWANI010000009.1:0-548726 GCA_963783365.1 uncultured delta proteobacterium
GTCGCGGTGAAAGAAGCGCTTTTCCAGAGTGTAGTGAGACGCCGCCCCACAGGCGAGCCGCTGGAACTGGTCGAGGTCGGCGGCCACATCCTGCGGGTGGGTCAGCTCCAGCCAGGTCATCCCCTGCAGCTCCTCGCGGCAGTAGCCGAGCAGGGCGCAGAGGCGGTCATTGACCTCGACCCAGGTTTTCTCCGGCGAGGTGATCGCCATGCCGACGAGGCCCAGCTCGAAAAACCGCCGAAAACGCACTTCGCTGCGATGTACGGCCTCCTCGGCGCGCTTGCGCTCAGTGATATCCTCGACCACCTCGATGAAGCCCTCTGGCCGCCCCTCGGCATCGAACAGGGGGAAGGCGCGGACGTGTGCGATCACGGTGGAGCCGTCGGGGCGCGTGGCTTCGGTTTCGACCTCCTCCGGCTTGCCACTGGCCATGGCCTTTTTCCCCGGGCAGTGGGGGCAGAGCTGAAAGCGGCTTTCGAATTCCTCGTGGCAAAGCTTGCCGGGAAGCTCCTCGATCGGCCGGTGCAGGAGGCGGCCCATGGCGGCGTTGACCTTGCGGATGCGAAAGTCGGTGCCGATCAGGGTGATGCCGAGGTCGACGTTTTCGACCAGGTTGCGGTAGAGCCCTCGCTTTCGCGCAGGAACCGCTCGGCCCTCTGGCGCTCCTCGACCTCCCGCTCGAGGGCGGCGACCGTTTCTTCCAGCTCTGCGGTACGCTGCATCACCTGCTCTTCCAGTCCCCGGTTGAGACGGCGGATCGCCTCCTCGGCCTTTTTCCGCTCGCTCAGATCGCGGGCGATGGTCGACACATGAAGGACGGTCGCCTGCGGCATCGCGGTGGGCGACGATGACCTGATGAACGGGGATCTCGCGCCCTTCGCGATCGCGCAGGGCGTTTTCTCCCATCCAGATTCCCTCGCGCATCGCCGTCGGCAGCCCCTTTTCGAGAATCAGGCGAGCGGCCCACTCGGGATGGGTGTCGCGAACGCTCAAGCGGCGGGAATCCTGGTCGGCGGGCAGGCCGAGCAGGCTCAGGCCCGCAGGGTTGATCCAGGTGAGGGTGCCGGAGAGATCCGCCATCGCCACGTAATCAGGGGTATTCTCGAGGATATCCGCCTGGCGCTGCAGGCGGGCTTCAGCCTCGCGGCGGGCGGTGACGTCCCAGAGGATGCCGAGCAGTCCGGTCACCTCGCCGTCGGCGTTTCTGACCGGCGTCTTGATGGCATCGACCCAGATGCGCTGCCCTCCCGCCGCGTATTCCTCCTCGATCTCCACCACCTTCCCGCCTGCCAAAACCTGCCGGTCCTCGCGGCGGGAGCGCTCGGCCTCTGCCGCCGCATACAGGTCGTCGTCTTTCTTGCCGACAACCTGCGCCGGGTCGAGCTCGAGATCGCGGGCGAAAGCCTCGTTGCAGGAGACGAAACCGAGTCCGGCGTCTTTCAGGAAAATCCGCTGGGGCAGATTTTCGACCAGGGTCCGGTATCTGGCCTCACTGCCACGGAGGGCCTCAAGCGATTTCTGCCGGAACGCCACCATGGCGTCAAAGGCCCGAGACAGATCACCCAATTCGTCCCGCCGCAGATCCCCCAGGCGAAAGTCAAGTTCCCCCGCGCCAATCCGTCGAACCCCCTCCTCCATGCGGGCGAGGCGGGGAACCAGGCGCCGCTCGCCGAAAAACGACAGCACCCCGAACAGCAGCGCCAGCCCGAACGCCGCGCCAAAGGCCACGAGTCCCGCCAACCGGTAGCGCTCGGCGATATGTCCGTTGGTGAGTTGGCTGAGGGAGACGGCCTGCCGCTGCAGGGCCAATTGCGTCGTCTCGAGTTGCTTGATTCGCGACCGCACCCCGGCGAGATCGGCGTCATCGGCAAAGGCTTGCAGGGGAGCGGCGAGGGAGCCCATGGTTTGGAGGAGGGACACCAGCCGGTCTCTGGCCTCTCGCTCTGCCGGGCTGTCGGGATTGAGCCTGCGCACCTGTTCGCCGAGGGTTTGCTGGCGGTTGCGCCACGCATGGATCGATCCCCGGTCGGGATGCAGGGAGATTTCGGTCAGGTCAAGGTGAAGTTCGCCCAGCGTGTTGCGCAACGCGGTAACCTTGCGAGTCTCCCCCATTTCGCTGCGACCGCCGGTGTAGGCGGTGATCAGCAACGCACCGGCCAGCAGCGGCACGACCAGGGAAATGAGGATATTGAGGCGCAGATAGGTGCGGATCTTCATGGCAGAACTCGCGGAGGGAAATCACGCCGAAAGAGGGGAGGGAACCGATCGAACGAAAAAAGCGCGAACCGGCAGGTTGCCTCAGGGCGTGACTTTGATCCGTCCACCTTGCGCAAAAAAAACAGCCGCGCGGATCGCCCGACGGCCATCCATGCGGCTCTTAAATGCTCTCTGAAACGATCCTCCGGGAGATCCAAAAAGCCCCTCTTTCCCCGAAAAGGACAACACCATGAAAGGACATGAAATTTTACCCTGCTCCCGGTGAAGGGGTCAAGTATTTTCCACCACCTGCACCGCAGCGAACCCGCCGCCGGCGGTGCGCAAATTGGTGACCTGCCCCTGATAGAGACGGGCGGAGATGCCGAGGACCCGGTTGCGATACACGTAGAGGCGAAAGTCCGCTTTCATTGCAGCGTCCGCCGTATCGACAACCGAGGGAGAAACGAAGCGCTGGGCCAGGGTCTCACCTGCCGGCAGGGAATTGAAGCGGGTGCGGGAAATCTTCCGGCCGAGAAACACCCCTCGGCTGCCGAAGCGTGAGACGGGCTTGAAGACCCAGCCGTTGCGGCCGCGCCAGATCTCTTCCCGGTCGAGATCGGCCAGCAGGCGGCTTTGGGGAACGGTCTCCCGCAGCAGAGCGGCATCCCGCTGGCTGAGGCCGAGCCGGCCTGTCACTTCGGGGTCCGACCAGAGGGTCATCCGCCGTTTGTCGGCGAGCAGACCATAGGCGAAGGGGTTAGGGGTAAGACAGACGGTCCCGGCCCGGTAGGCGGCGCGGATGCCGGCCATTTCGGGGCGCTCGAGATAAAAATCGCAGTGCCGGTTGTAAATAAGGTCGACCCGCTCGCCGTCGGCGAAAACCCCTTCCGGCCCGGCGACGAGGGCGGAAGGATCGGCGATGGTGGAAAGCACGTCCCAGCGGCGGAAAAGCTCCGTGAAGGCGACCATCTCGCGGTAGAGATACTGGTTGCGGGGATCTTCGTCGATGATGGCGATATGGGCCGGTTTTTGCCTCCCCCCGCCGCTGAAGCGGCGCATCTCTTCGGCGAAGGCGGCGAGAAACTGATGGCGGAGCCGTTCGGCGAGACCGGCCCGGGCGATGGCCGCTTCGGGAAAGTGGGCAAGATAGGCGAGCAGCGCACCGCCGGCGTTGGTGTTGACCTCGATCAGGCGGGGGCCTTGCGGGGTAAGATGAAAATCGTACCCCATCATGACGGCGTGGTGCCCCGGATCGAAACGGGCCACATCGGGCACCAGGGGAGAGACCAGCTCACGATAGGCAGCGTTTTCGCTCAGCCGGGAGAGGAGTCGCATCAGGCGGATCATACGGGCGAGGTCGCGGCGGGCCAGGGGAACGGTCACCTGACTGATCGCCTCACGATAAACGGTCATCGGGGAAAACTCCGAGGGAAGAAGGGGGTTTCGCGGCGGGCGCTTTTTCCATCCGCTAATTGTGCTGGAGCAGGGAAGCCTTTTCGACCCGCGCCCGCCCCCATTCGCACATCAGCGAGAGAAGGGGCGCGAGGGTGCGGCCTTCGGGGGTCAGGCTGTATTCGACCCGCGGCGGCACTTCGGCATACACCTGCCGGTGCACCATGCCATCCCGTTCCAGCTCGCGCAGCTGCTGAGTCAACATCTTCTGGGTGATGCCGGACAGACGGCGTTGCAGTTGGCTGAAACGGAGGGTCTTGTGCGTCAGATGCCACAGGATGACGGCTTTCCATTTGCCGCCGATGATCTCCAGGGTCACAGTCACGGTGCACAGATAGTCGGTTTTTTCTGCTATTCTTTTACCCTGAGTTTTCATTCCTGCTCCTCCGGGAACCGGCAGTGGCAAACCTCTGACACGGCGATAAGTAACTTTTTGGTAACTAGGGCACAAAAAGGTCGGTACTTGACGAATGAATATATACCGCCTAAGTTCACCGTTCAAGAGAAAAAACAGCGTGACCCTGAGGTTCGCAACCGGCCCCACTTCCGGGAAGCGGCCAAAATCGAACCCGAACCAGAGGAGGTACACATGGCGCAACAATTTTCCGCCCTATGGGTGGAAGAGGTGGAGAAGAAACACTTTACCCGCAAAATCGTCAGCCGTTCGGTGACGGATCTGCCCGCAGGAGATCTGCTGATCAAGGTCCACTTTTCCTCGCTCAATTACAAGGATGCCCTCTCCGCCACCGGCAAGCCGGGGGTCACGCGAAAATATCCCCACACCCCCGGAATCGACGCCGCAGGCGAAGTGGTCGCCTGCGAGAGCGGCGCCTTCGCCCCCGGAGACCAGGTCATCGTCACCGGCTTCGATCTCGGCATGGACACTCCAGGCGGCTTCGGGCAGTACATCCGGGTACCCTCCTCCTGGGCGGTGAAACTGCCCGCCGGCCTGAGCCTGCGCGAAAGCATGATCCTCGGGACGGCCGGATTCACCGCCGCGCTTTCGGTGCTGAAACTGCAACAGGCGGGGGTCTCCGCCGAGGCCGGCGAGATCCTGGTGACCGGGGCGACGGGAGGCGTCGGCAGCATCGCCGTGGCCGTTCTCGCCAAAGCCGGCTACCGGGTAACCGCCGCCACGGGGAAACCGGACGAGGCCGAGTACCTGCGCGATCTGGGCGCCACCGAGATCATCGGCCGCGACCAGGTGACCGAAGGGATGGAGCGGCCCCTGATGAAGGAGCGCTGGGCCGGCGCGGTCGACATGGTCGGCGGCGACACCCTGGCCGCCGCGCTCAAGGCGACCCGCTACGGCGGGGTGGTCACCTGCTGCGGACTGGTCGGCTCGCCGGAGCTTCCGATCAACGTCTTCCCCTTCATCCTGCGCGGGGTCAGCCTGCTCGGCATCGACTCGGTCCAATGCCCCGCCCAGCCGCGCCGGCAGGTCTGGGAGAACCTGGCAGCGTCATGGAAACCGGACAACCTGGAAGAAATCGCCGACGAGTGTACGCTCGCCGAGTTGGAAGAGAAAATCACGGCCATTCTCAAAGGCCGGATGCGCGGCCGCACCCTGGTCAATCTGCTGAAATCCTGACGGACGAAATTCTCCATAAAGCCCCGGCCCACTCGGGCCGGGGCTACGACCCTACCTATCTACTTTTCGTCAACGACTTGCGGCAGGGGCACGCCCCGCTCCTCCCAGAACTTCAGCGCCCCCGGGTGCAGCGGAATCATCACGCCCACCAGAGCCTTTTTCTCCTCCGTACCCTCGACGATCCTCAACCGATCCCGCAGATAGGACAGCCCCTTGGGACTGAACAGGCTCTGGAGCAAGCGATAAATCACCTTCGCGTCGACATGGACATTCGCCACCAGCAGGGCCCCATCCTGAAACGCCAGAACATCCTGATTCTGTCCCATGTACGTGCCGGCGGGGATCCGGGAGACCGTGTAAAATGGGTAGCTCTTGAAAAAACCTCTTTGCATGGCTGGCCGGAAAAGATCGATGAAGCGGGTTGGAATTTCACGGCTGGTTTCGAGAAGGGTCCGGTTGGGAAAGCCCCCCTCGAACCAGACGGCTTCCACCTCCCCCCGTTTGAGCTCCTCCACCCCTTCGGCATATCCGACGTAAATGGGAATGAGCTGATGCCAGATGCCCAGCTGTTTGAAGTAACGGCGCGCCGAAGCTGTCGCCCCGGAGCTGAAACTGCCGACCGCCACCCGCCTCCCGCGCAGGTCAAAAGGGGTGCGTATGGGGCTGAAGCGATAGACCAATAATTGGCAGGAGGCGCCGTAAAGGCGGGCCACGGCTCGCACGTTTTTCGTCGGCGAAGCACCGGCCCGCAGCCGCCCGACACGGCCGAGATAGGCGTCGCCGGCGAAAACAAGGCCCAGGTCCCTTTTGCCGGCATTCACGGCGAAAAGGTTGGCCACCGACCCCCCGGAGGGGTACGCCAGAATCGGCACCTCCGGCATGTCCCAACCGGCCAGATCAGCGACGCCCTTGGCCAGGTGTTGAAATGTGCCGCCTTCGGGGCCACCGCCGAGAGTCAGAGCTTCTGTTGGCGTCTGACATTTCGCCATACCTCCCAGAAGCGCCAATGCGCCCACCACTGCCACCAGCACACCGCCCACGACCCTGCGTCGGATATCAGAGATTAAACCCGGATTCACCACGACCCCTCTCCCCGCACCGGCCGGCGTAAATTCGAGCCAAGCCCGGAACCGCCGCACCCCATGCCACAGAGCTCAATAACATAAAACAACAGTATAGCGTCTCGGAGGTGTCGAACAAGCGAGTGCCCAGGGGGAAAACCTGAAGTCGGCCCGGATTAAACGAGAAAAGAAAAAAATTGCCCCGGTCGAAAGACCGGGGCCATACAGAGAGAAGAGGGGGTGTAACTTCGCGGGGGGGTGGCGGAGGTCAGTCGAGAATTTCGGCCAGCAGTTCGATGGTGTGGGCGGCGCGAACGGCCGCCCCCTGCTTTTCCAGGCCGCCGCGGATCTGCATCAGGCAACCGGGGCAATCCATGGCGACGCAGGTCGCGCCGCTCGTTTCGATATCGGCCACCTTATCCGCAAGGATATGGCGGGCGATGGTGGGGTGGCTGGTGAAGGAATAGGAGCCGCCGAACCCGCAGCAGCGATCGGCATGGGCCATCTCGGTCAACTCCCGACCGGAGGCGCTCAGCAGCTCCCGGGGCTCCTTCCAGACGCCGGCGCCGCGCTTGAGGTGGCAGGAGTCGTGATAGGTGACTTTCTCCGGGTCGGCCCGCCCGGCGAACATCTGCGCCCCATCGAGCACTTCGACGATGAAGCGCGACACGTCCAGGGTGATGGCTGAGAGGTGTTCGGCCTTTTCCGCCCAGACCGGGTTGTCCTTCAGGTGGTCGACGAAATCGCGCTGCAGAGCCAGCGTGCAGGTCGGACAGGTGGTCAGGACATAATCGGGGTTTTCCTCCAGCATCGCTTCGACGTTCTGGTGGGCCAGCTCCACCGCCGTCTCCCGGTCACCGGAATAGAGGGCGGGGACGCCGCAGCAGTTCTGCTTTTGGGGAAAGAGAACCTCAACCCCCAGGCGGTTCATCACCTTGGCCAGATCGTTCCCCAATTCCGGATAGACGAAATCGTTGAGACAGCCGGCGAAAAACGCTACCCGGTGGCGGGGTTTCTCCACCTGTTGCGGGATCTCGCCCCAGGTGTCCCGAAGGGGCTTGGCGGCGATAGCGGGAAGGGTGCGCCATTCAGTCAGGGAGGAAAAGAAGAGCGGCAAATGGCGAATGGTGCGCTCGCCCCGGGTGACCGGTTTCTGGAGGAGGCTGGCGGCGCGGATCAGGGAGTGGAAAAGCTTGCGATTGCGCAGCACCTTTTTGAAGACGAGGGATTTGGCGGTTCCGATTCCCTCTTCCTCACCCACCGTTTCCCGCAGGTGCAGGATGATTCCCTCCAGATCGATCTTGCTCGGACAGACCGCGACGCACGCCCGACAGCCGATACAGGCCCGCACCAGCTCCGCCGCCTTGTCCAGTCCGTGGTAAAAGGCGGTCAGAATGATGCCGATGGCACTGATGTAGATGTGGCCGAACACATGTCCGCCGACCGTCTGGTACACGGGGCAGACGTTGGCACAGGCGCCGCACTTGATGCAGCGCAGGGCATCCCGGCAATGGGGCGATTCGGCCAGAGCGCTGCGGCCATTGTCGAGCAACACGATGTGCAGCTCCTTTTCCTCGGTGCCCCGCGGAACCGCCCCCCGAATCCAGGTGACGTAGGAAGTCAGCAGTTGGGCAGTGGCGTTGCGGGGCAGAATCCGCAGGATCTTCGCGGCATCCTCCAAGGTCGGCACCAGTTTTTCGATCCCCACCAGAGCCACGTGAACCTTCGGCATGGTGCTGACCAGGCGAGCGTTGCCCTCGTTGGTGACCAGGGCGATGCCGCCGGTCTCGGCGATGGCCACGTTGGCCCCGGTGATCCCCACATCGGCGTCCAGGTAGACCTGCCGCAGCCGCTGGCGAGCGACCTGCACCAGGTGTTCGATCTCCGCCGGCTCGGCGTCTCCCGTGACCTTACTGAAGAGCTCGGCCACCTCCTCCTTGACCATATGGATGGCCGGCATCACCATGTGACTGGGCCGCTGCCCGGCGAGCTGAATGATCCATTCGCCCAGATCGGTCTCGACCGTCTTGACCCCCGCCGCCTCCAGGGCCTTGTTGAGATGAATCTCCTCGCTGGCCATGCTTTTGCTTTTGGCCACCAGCCCCGCTCCCTTTTCCCGGGCCAGATCGACGATGTAGGCATTGGCTTCCTCGGCGGTCCGGGCAAAAAAGACCTTAGCTCCGGCCGCTTCGGCATTTCGGGTAAACTGAGCGATCAGTTCCGGATGCTGCTCGCGGACGCGATCCTTCATCTGTGCAATTTCCCCGCGCATCGCCTCGAAATCGAGGCCGGCGAAGGCCACCTCGCGCGAGGCCAGATAGGCGTCGGCAAAACGGTGCAGGGCCCCCTGCAGGTGCGGGGAGGCCAGGGCGGCGTCGATCTGCTTTTGGTACTGACGGCTGCGGTCTTTATTCATGGCGATTTTCCTTTTGCACAACTGATCAATATACGATGGCCGATCGGTCCCCTACGGATACCCTACATTTCCAGCGGATCCTCCGAAAGCCCCTCGACCAGCAGGATATGCAGCTCCCGCGGGCCGTGTACACCGATGGTTAGCACCCGTTCGATGTCGGCCGTTCGACTCGGGCCTGTGATATAGGCCAGATAGTTGCGCGGTATACGCTCATTGAAGCGGCGCAGCAGAGGAACCGCCGCCAGACCATCCGGCAGAATTTTTTCCGGGCACAAAAGGACGAAATGCCGCTCCGGCAGGGTGGTGGCGAGGCGAACCGCCTCGGCGGTACTTTCGATCACCACCGTTCCGGTGTCGGCCAGGGCGAAATTGGCTCCCGTGACACCCGCCGCAGCACCGGCGGCCGTCCGGCGGTCAGGCTCCTCCACCGTCCCCCCCGCCGCCTGCAGTCGCTCCATCAACTCCAGGCGTACTCCGCCGAGGAACGGGGGGATGAGGATCGTGCCGGAAACCCGCTCTCCAATGTAAGCCGCCACCTGGTCCGCCCCGGTGACCCTCGTCACCTCAGCCCCGACCTGTCTGGCGGCCGCCGCAAACCGTTCCGTTCTCTCGTCAGTCGTCATTGCGGTGGTCCCCTTGTCAAATGGTCTTACCAAATACTTTTGTGACCTATCCTAATCGACCTTTCCGCGTTTGTCAATCATCAATAAACACTTGTTATGGCATATTTCAAACAACGGACCGAAATTTATCAACAAATCGGTCGATAGCGGGGTTTTCCGCCAAAGCGGAGGCCTGCCACTTGAATCGCACCTGGATCGTCGACCCAAAAAATAATCATATGATCGTTTTTTGGGTCAAAAAAAATCTCTGTTTTTTTGGTGGCTTAATGTTTTAATATGGAAAATATGAATTATATTTGAATCAATAGAAATATCCTTAAACGAGAAACACCCAAAAGCGGCCATTTCATAACATTTTTTTATTTGGAACGCGTCTTGCTACCATAGAGAGACAGATGTCCATACCTTTTCCTCACGGAGGTCGACCATGAATGAGGTTTTTGTTGTTGCGGGGCGGCCGCACCCCCTTCGGTTCTCTGGGCGGCGTCCTGGCCGACGTGCCGGCCCCGGAACTGGCGGCCCAGGTCATGCGGCAGCTGATGGCACGCACGTCGTTGCCGGGCGAGGCGGTCGACGAGGTCATCATCGGCCAGGTCCTGCAGGGAGGCAGCGCCCAGGCGCCGGCCCGGCAGGCGATGCGGCGGGCGGGTTTACCCGACAGCGTCCACGCCATGACGATCAACAAGGTCTGCGGCAGCGGCCTCAAATCGATAATGCTGGCTGCCGACGCCATCCGGCTCGGAGAGTCGCAGGTGGCGATCGCCGGCGGCATGGAAAACATGTCCCTCGCTCCCTACACCCTTCCTGCCGCCCGCTTCGGTCAGCGCCTGGGAAACGGCCAGATGGTCGACCTGATGATCCACGACGGTCTGCTCGATCCCTATTCGGGCCGGCATATGGGGGAGATCACCGAGGAGTGGGTGGTCGCCAACGGCATCAGCCGCGAGGAACAGGACGACTATGCCGCCCGCTCCTACACCCTGGCCCAGGCGGCGATGGCGAGCGAGCGGCTTCGCCGAAGAGCTGGTGCCGGTGGTCAAGACGACCCGCAAGGGGGAGGTCATGGTCGATCGGGACGAAGAGCCTTTTCGTGGAGCCATCGAGAAACTGCCCGCCCTGCGCCCGGCCTTTCGCAAGGACGGCACTATCACCGCCGGCAACGCCTCCTCGATCAACGACGGCGCCGCCCTGGCGGTACTGGCCGGCTCCGCGGCGGTGGCCCGCTATGACCTCAAGCCCCAGGCCCGCCTGGTCGCCAGCGCCACCCACAGCATCGCCCCGCACCTCTTTCCCGAGGCTCCCGTCGGGGCCATCCGCCGCTGTGTTCAGAAAGCGGGCCTGTCAATGGCCGATGTCGGCCTGTTCGAAATCAACGAGGCCTTTGCCGCGGTGGCGGTGCAGGCGGTTCGCCAGTTGGAGGTCGCCCTGGAGAAGGTCAACGTCAACGGCGGCGCAGTGGCTTTCGGTCACCCCATCGGCGCCAGCGGCGGCCGGCTGGCGGTCACCCTGATCAGAGAAATGCGCCAGCGCCAGGAGCGCTACGGCGTTGCTTCCCTCTGCATCGGCGGCGGCGAAGCGGTGGCCGCTCTGTTCGAGCTGGTTTGAAAACGAGCGAACGACAATCGGCGAGGACACCCTTTTTGCAGCCTGAAAGGTGGAGACATACGGGATGAAACCAATTTATACCAACGCGACCGAGGCCCTGGCGGGGATCGTCGACGATGGCATCGTCATCGCCGCCGGCGGGTTCGGCCTGTGCGGCATCCCCGAGAACCTGATCCTGGCCCTGCGCGAAGCCGGTGCCAAGGGACCTGACAGTGGTCAGCAACAACGCCGGGGTCGACGATTTCGGCCTCGGCCTGCTGCTGCAGACCCGCCAGATCAAGAAGATGATCTCCTCCTACGTGGGGGAGAACGCCCTCTTCGAGAAGCAGTTCCTCTCCGGCGAGCTGGAGCTGGAGCTGACCCCGCAGGGGACCCTGGCCGAGAAGCTGCGCGCCGGCGGCGCCGGCATTCCCGCCTTCTTCACCCGCACCGGCTACGGCACCATCCTCGCCGAGGGCAAGCGCGTCGAGAGCTTCGGCGGCCAGGGAGTACGTGCTGGAAGAGAGCATCGTCGCCGACCTCGCCATCGTCAAGGCCTGGAAGGCGGACAAGGCGGGCAACCTGGTCTTTCGCTACACCGCGCGCAACTTCAACCCGGCCTGCGCCAAGGCGGCCCGGGTCTGCGTGGCCGAGGTCGAGGAGCTGGTGGAGATCGGCGAGCTCGATCCCCACGAGATCCACCTGCCGGGCAACTACGTCGACCGCATCCTGGTCGGGGCGAGCTACGAAAAGCCGATCGAGCAGCGCACCCTGGCCGGCAAGGTGGCAGCCTCAAGGGATTCACGCCGAAGCGCGAGTGGCAGGCCAGGCGCATCGCCAGGGAGTTCAAGGACGGCATGTACGCCAACCTCGGCATCGGCATGCCGACCCTGGTCGCCAACTACATCCCCGAGGGGATCACCGTCACCCTGCACGCCGAAAACGGCCTGCTCGGCGTCGGCCCCTTCCCCGCAGGAGGGGCAGGAGGACGCCGACCTGATCAACGCCGGCAAGCAGACGGTGACCTGGCTGCCCGGCGCGGCCTTCTTCGACAGCGCCGAGTCCTTCGCCATGGTCCGCGGCGGCCACATCGACCTCTCGGTGCTCGGCGCCATGCAGGTCTCGCGCACCGGCGACCTGGCCAACTGGATGATCCCCGGCGCCATGGTCAAGGGGCCCGGCGGGGCGATGGACCTGGTCTCCGGGGTGAAGAAGATCATCGTCATGATGGACCACTGCGCCAAGGACGGCTCCCCCAAGATCATGGAGGAGTGCACCCTGCCGCTGACCGGCAAGAACGTGGTCGACATGATCGTCACCGACCTGGCGGTCTTCGAGGTCGACGCGCAGCGGGGCCTGACCCTCATCGAGCTGGCGCCCGGCGCCGACCTGGAGCAGGTGACGGGCCAAGACCGGCTGCCCCTTCGCCGTCAGCGAGAACCTGAAATAATGGCCAAAGCTGCCCTGAAATTTTGAGCTTAGGGGTTGGAAACAAAGCAAATCTTCTTTAACGCCCGTTCGCTTCGCTCCCTCAAGACGCCGAGGCGCAGAGAATAAGGCGAAAAGAAGTCGGCGAACGGGTCTTCTCTGCGTCTCAGCGCCTGCGTTAAAGATGGTTTCGACTTTCATCTTCTTGGGGTGAGACCAGCAAAGATTTTCGGATTTCAGTAAGGAGGATCGTGATGAAAGAACGCGTGGCCATCGTCACCGGAGCCGCCAGCGGCATCGGCCTGGCCGTCTCCCAGGCCCTGGCCGGAGCCGGCGACCGGGTGGTCATGGCCGACATCAACCCCGAGGCCGGCGCCCGCGAAGCCGAAAAGACTGGGGGGGCTCTTCGTCGAGGCCGACCTCTCCCGGCGGGCCGACTGCAAGAAGCTTGTCGATGCCGCTCTGGAGACGTTTCGGCCGGGTCGATATCCTGGTCAACAACGCCGGTATCCAGCACGTTCAGCCCGGTGGAGGAGTTTCCCGAGGACAAATGGGACTTCATGATCGCCCTGATGCTCACCGCGCCCTTCCTGCTCACCCGCTACGCCTGGCCGTCGATGAAGGAGAACGGCTGGGGGCGGATCATCCACATCAACTCGGTGCACGGCCTGATCGCCTCGCCTTTCAAGGCGGCCTACATCTCCGCCAAGCACGGCCTCTCGGGGCTGACCAAGACCACCGCCCTCGAAGGCGGGCCGCACGGCATCACCGTCAACTCCATCTGCCCGGCCTACGTGCGCACCCCGCTGGTGGACAACCAGATCGCCGACCAGGCCAAGGTGCACAACCTCTCCGAGACGCAGGTCATCGAGCAGATCATGCTCAAAAACGCCGCCATCAAGCGCCTCATCGAGCCGGAGGAGATCGGCGAGCTGGTCCTCTACCTCTGTTCGGAGAAGGCGGCCTGCTTCACCGGGTCGTGCCTGACGATGGACTGCGGCTGGACCGCCACCTAGGCGAAGGCCGATGAAAAACGCCCATCTGCGGCGTTGCCCTCATCCCTCGTCAACGACGTACCTCTCAAGGTACGCCTTTTGCCGATGGATTTCGGGCGCCTTGCATCTGGACATTTTTGACCGGCCCGGGCCGGAAGTTTTTTGAAACCTATTTTTTCAGGAGACTCAATCACCATGACGGTGGGCGACACAGTGAAGATGACGGCGGAGGGATTGGATCCCGAGCTGTTCGAGATCGTCTTCAACAACGTCTACAACGGCATCTACATTGTCGACGGCAAGGGGGTAACGATCCGCGTCAACCGGACCTTCGAGGAGATGTCGGGAATCAGCAACGAGGAGATCGCCGGCCGGAGCCTCTACGATCTGGTGGGGCAGCGACAACTACTTCACCGGCTCGGCAAGCCTGATCGTCCTCGAGCGCAAGGCGCCTGCCACCGCCACCTATTCGACCAATACCAACCGCAAGCTGCTGGTCAAGGGCCGTCCGATCTTCGGCGCCGACGGCGAAATCCGCTACATCATCAATACGATCTGGGACCTCACCGTCGTTCATTACAACAAGGAGATCGACTCCGACACTGCCCGCGACCAGTTGCTTGCCGAGGAAGACATCATTACCTGCAGCGACCGGATGATGAATATCATCGACCTGGCGCTGCGGGTCGCCGGCACCTCCTCCACCATCCTGCTCACCGGTGAGTCCGGCGTCGGCAAGAGCCTGCTTGCCAAGATGGTCCACCGCACCAGCGACCGCAAGGAGAAACCGATTCTGCAGATCAACTGCGCCGCCATCCCCGAACCGCTCATCGAGTCGGAACTCTTCGGCTACGAAGGCGGCTCCTTCACCGGCGCCGATCGCAAGGGCAGACCCGGCCTCTTCGAAATGGCCGACGGCGGCACCGTGTTCCTCGACGAGATCTCCGAGCTGCCCCTTCACATCCAGACCAAGCTCCTCGGGGTGATCCAGGACAAGGAATTCTACAAGGTGGGCGGTCGCAAGGTGCGCTCGGTGGACGTGCGGCTGATCGCCGCCACCAATCGCGACCTCGGCCAGCTGGTGGCCCAGGGGCGCTTCCGCGAGGACCTCTACTACCGGCTCAACGTCGTCCCCCTGCACATCCCGCCGCTGCGGGAGCGCCGGGAGGACATTCCCGTGCTGATCAATCACTTCGTCGAGAAGTTCAACCGCAAGTTCAACTGCTACAAGCGCTTCGCCGACAGCCTCATCCGACACCTGGTCGTGCAGCCCTGGCCGGGGAATATCCGGGAGCTGGAAAACGCCGTGGAGCGGATCATCGTCACCGCTCCCGGCGAGTATCTCACCCTTGACCAGGTTCTCCCCGGAGGGGACAAAAAGGGGTATCGCGACGATCTGAGCCTCAAGGAGATGCTGGCCGAGTACGAGGCGGAGATCCTCCTTCAGGCGATGCGCCGCCATCATACGACCCGGGCGGTAGCGGCGGCGCTCGGCATCAGCCAGGCCAGTGCCGCCCGCAAGATGAAGGAAGCCAGGGACCGTCTGGAGCATCGTCCCTAACCGGCCGAAGCAGCCGCAGAGGAATGCCATGTCCTGCAAAGATCTGCTCGTTTATCTCGACCCCACCGCTGCCGGCACGGCACGCCTGGAGGTCGCCGTCGCCCTGGCCGAGAGCCATGGCGCCCACCTGAAGGGACTGCCCATCTCAGGCCAGTCCCAGCACCGCAAGGCGGCGTCAGAGGCGAAGACCATCGGCGAACTCTTCACGCAGCGAACGGCGGCGGCCGGCATCTCCTCCGAGTGGCTCACCACCGCTGCAGGCGAGCGGGCCGACGCCCTGATCCGCCACGCGCACTGCAGCGATCTGGTGGTCGTCGGTCAGCCAGGTGGAGGAGCCAGTGTTCCCCACCTGGCTCAGCAGCTGATCATGGAGGCGGGACGGCCGGTGCTGGTGATCCCCTATGCCGGGCGTTTCCCCGCAATCGGCAGCCGCGTGCTCGTCGCGCTGACGGGGGGCAAGGAGGCTACCCGGGCAGCGCGGGCGGTGCACGATGCGCTGCCGCTGCTGAGCGTCGCCCGGCAGGTCGCCCTCGTGGAGGTCGTCGCCGGCGCGAGCGCGGCGACGGGAGGAAAGGAGCTCTGCCCCGACCTGCACGGCCACCTGCAGCGCCACGGCGTGCATCCCTTTTTCGACCGGGTGGCGGCGGGCGGCTATTCGGTCGCCGACGTCCTGCTGAACCGCGCCTTTGATGGGGGCTTCGACCTGTTGGTCATGGGGGCCAATATCCACTCGTCCACCCCCGGAGCAGGGCTGGGGCCGGTGACGGAACAGATCCTGCGGCAGATGACACTGCCCGTTCTCATGTCCCATTAGGGAGGCGCAAACGATGGCCGGCTGGATACTCGAAACGCGCAACCTGTCCAAGGAATTCAAGGGATTTCTGGCGGTGAGCGATGTCAACCTGCGGGTGAAAAGTGGGGATATCCACGTTCTGATCGGCCCCAACGGCGCGGGCAAGACCACGGTCTTCAACCTGCTCACCAAGTTCCACATCCCCTCAGCGGGGCAAATCCTGTTCAAGGGCGAAGAGATCACCGGCGAGAAGCCGGCCGATATCGCCCTGCGCGGCATCATCCGCTCTTTTCAGATTTCGGCGGTCTTCCCCAACCTGACCCCCATCGAAAATGTGCGGGTGGCGCTGCAGCGCAAGCTCGGAACGTCCTACCACTTCTGGAAATCCGAAGCGACTCTGGCGGAACTCAACGGGGGTGCCCTGGAGCTGCTCGCTGCGGTCGGGCTTGAAGAGTTCGCCTATGAGCCGACGATCGAGCTGGCCTACGGGCGCAAGCGCGCCCTGGAGATCGCCACCACCCTGGCGCTCGAGCCGGAGGTGATGCTGCTCGACGAACCGACCCAGGGCATGGGGGTCGAAGACGTCGGCCGCATCACCCGCCTGGTGCGGCAGGTCGCTGCCGGGCGCACCATTCTGATGGTGGAACACAACCTGAAAGTGGTGGCAACCCTTGCCGACCGGATCACGGTGCTGCAGGCGGGCTCGATTCTCGCCGAAGGAAGCTATGACGAAGTGTCCAGGAACGAGCAGGTCCTGGAAGCCTACATGGGGAGCGCACATGCCTGAAGGTCGAACCGAGGAGCTGCTGTCCGTTTCGGACCTGCACGCCTTCTACGGCGAATCGCACGTCCTGCACGGGATCTCCTTTTCGGTGCGAAAGGGGGAGCTGATCACCCTGCTCGGCCGCAACGGCGCGGGACGGACCACGATCCTCAAGTCGATCATGGGTCTGGTGGGACGGCGCACCGGCGCCATCGTCATCGACGGGCGGGAGACGGTCGGACTTCCCACCTACCGGATCGCCCGCCTGGGGGTGGGATACTGCCCGGAAGAGCGCGGCATCTTCTCCCGCCTGAGCGTGGAGGAGAACCTGCTGCTGCCGCCGGTCGTGAAGAAGGGCGGAGGGATGAGCCTTGAGGAGATCTACGAGCTCTTTCCCAACCTGCTGGAGCGTAAAAACAGTATCGGCACCCGGCTTTCGGGGGGCGAACAGCAGATGCTCGCGATCGCCCGAATTCTGCGGACCGGAGCCGAACTGCTGCTGCTCGACGAGATCACCGAAGGGCTGGCACCCGTCATCGTCCAGGCACTGGGGCGACTGATCGCCGAACTCAAGGAGCGCGGCTACACGGTCGTGCTGGTGGAGCAGAATTTCCATTTCGCCGCCGATCTCGCCGACCGGCACTACGTCATCGACAATGGTCACCTGGTGGAAATGATCCCGAAAGAGGATCTGGGAACGAACATGGAAAAACTCAACCGCTATCTCGGGGTTTGACCGGCTGTATGTTTCAAATTCGCAGGTGAAGAAGGCCTGGATGGACTTTTTCAACATCCTGCGGGAAGCAGCACCACTCATGAAAGGAGAGGTCGGATGAAAAAACGGTTCATGCAAGTCGTCACAGGGATCGCTATTCTTGGAATGGCGGCGCTGGCGAGTGCCGCCGGCGTGTCGAACAACGTGGTGAAGATCGGCGTACTCACCGACATGTCGGGGGTCTATTCGGCCATCGGCGGCGAGGGCAGCGTCACCGCGGCCAAGATGGCGGTGGCCGACTTCGGCGACAAGGTTCTCGGCAAGAAGATCGAGGTGATTTCGGCCGACCACCAGAACAAGGCGGACATCGCCTCCACCAAGGCCCGCGAATGGTTCGACAACGACCAGGTGGACATGATCGTCGGGCTGCTCAATTCCGGCTGCGCCATCGCCGTACAGAAGCTCGGCCAGGAGAAACATCACATCGTCATCTCCACCGGCGCCGGCAGCACCGCGCTGACCAACAAGGACTGCAGCCCCTACGGCATCCATTACGTCTACGATACCTACGCCCTGCCGAAGGTCGCCGCCAGCGCCATCATCGACCACGGCGGCAAGACCTGGTTCTTCCTGACCGCCGACTACGCCTTCGGCCACTCCCTGGAGGAAAATACGGCCGCCTTCGTCAAGAAGCTCGGCGGCAAGGTCCTCGGACAGGTCCGTCATCCCCTCTCAACTTCCGACTTTTCCTCCTACCTGCTGCAGGCGCAGGCCTCGGGGGCGAAAGTTATCGGCCTGGCCAATGCCGGCGGCGACTTCATCAACGCCGTCAAGCAGGCCCGGGAATTCGGCATCGTCCAGGGCGGCCAGACCATCGCCGGCATGCTGGTTTTCCTCAGCGACGTAAAGAGCCTCGGCCTCAACGTCGCCCAGGGGATGGAGTTCGCCACCAGTTTCTACTGGAATCGCGACGCGGCCTCCCGCAAATGGTCCAAGCGCTACTTCGACAAGACCGGCTCGATGCCGACCATGAACCAGGCCGGCGTCTATTCGGCCACCATGAACTACCTCAAGGCGATCAAGGCGGCCGGCACGGATAATCCCGACGCGGTCATGAAAGCCTTCCGGGCGATGAAGATCGACGACTTCTTCTCGCAAAACGGTCACCTGCGTCCCGACGGAACCATGGTCCACGACATGTTCCTCGCCGAGGTGAAAAAGCCCTCCGAATCGAAGGGCCCCTGGGATCTGCTCAAGATCATCAAAACGGTACCGGGCAACGAGGCCTTCATGCCGATGTCCGAGGGGAGCTGCCCCTTGGTATCGGGCAAGTAAGCAAACACCTTCCTGGTGGTGACGGCGCCGGGGCGAAGTCCGCTTCGCCCCGGCCCGACTCCGGTCAACAGGGATGGCGTCGCCAAAACTCACCAACTGCTGCGTTGCTGCAAAGGATCTCGCTGCTTCGACGTACGGCGGTACGCCTCATTGCTCGACCATTGCGCGCCTTGCATCTGGCGCTTTTTGCTTAGCCATAAGCCATTTTGCTTTCTTGCGAAAGCATCAACAGGGGAGAACCTGATGCATCTATCCTTGCAGATGGTCATGGCGCAACTGATGCTCGGGCTGAACAACGGCGTCTTCTACGCCCTGCTCAGCCTGGGGCTGGCGGTCATTTTCGGCATGCTGAACGTCATCAATTTCGCCCATGGCGCTCTCTATATGCTCGGCGCCTTCGTCGCCCTGCTCGGCTACACCAAGCTCGGCCCGCTGCTCGGCATGCCCGGCTTTCACATGAATTACTGGGTGGCCCTGATCGTCGCTCCGCTGGTAGTGGGGCTGCTGGGCGTGCTCATCGAAAAGACCATGCTCAAACGCCTCTACAAGGTCGACCACCTCTACGGCCTGCTGCTCACCTTCGGGTTGGCGCTGATTTTTCAAGGGGTGTTCACCAACTACTTCAATGTTTCGGGAACCTCCTACAACGGCAAACCGGCCATTCTCGGCGGCGTGGTCAACCTCGGCTTCATGTTCTTTCCCACCTACCGCCTCTGGTCGATCGGCGTCTCGCTGGTGGTCTGTTTCGGCACCTGGTTTCTGGTCGAACGAACCCGGCTCGGTGCCTACCTGCGGGCAGGCACGGAGAACCCGAGCCTGGTGCAGGCCTTCGGCATCAACGTCCCCCTGCTGGTCACCCTGACCTACGGCTACGGCGCGGGGCTGGCCGCCTTTGCCGGCGTGGTGGCGGCACCGATCTACTCGGTCAGCCCCCTCATGGGCTCCGATGTGATTATCACCGTCTTCGCCGTGGTGGTGATCGGCGGCATGGGCTCGATCATGGGGGCGATCGTCACCGGTCTCTCTCTCGGCATGGTCGAGGGGCTGACCAAGGTGGTCTACCCGCCGGCCGCCAACACGGTCATTTTCTTCATGATGATCCTGGTATTGCTGATCAGGCCGGCAGGTCTCTTCGGCAAGGAACAGTAAGGAGTCTCCCCGTGAACCGTAAAGTGTATGCGGTCCTGTTGCTGCTGGGGTTGGCGGCTCCCTTCGTCGTCTACCCGGTATTCCTCATGCAGCTGCTCTGTTTCGCCCTGTTTGCCTGTGCGTTCAATCTGCTGATCGGCTACACGGGACTGCTCTCCTTCGGCCATGCCGCTTTCTTCGGCGGCGCCGCCTACATCACCGGCTACCTGGTCAAACAGGTCGGCCTCACTCCGGGGCTTGGGGTCCTCGCCGGGACCGTGGCGGCGGGGCTGATGGGCTATATTTTCGGTCTCCTGACCATCCGGCGCCAGGGGATCTATTTCGCCATGATCACCCTCGCCCTGGCGCAGGTGGTTTACTTCATCGCCCTCAAGTCCCCTTTCACCGGGGGCGAAGACGGCCTGCAGGACATCCCCCGGGGAATTCTCTTCGGGCTGATCGACCTTGGTCACACCTACCATGTGGCCGGACGGCCGCTCGAGCTCAACCTCTACTACTTCGTCTTCATCATCTTCTGCCTCGGCTTCTGGCTGATCCACCGGACCATTCACTCCCCCTTCGGCCAGGTTCTCAAGGCGATCCGCGAAAACGAGCCGCGAGCCATCTCCCTGGGGTACAAGGTAGAGCGCTTCAAACTCCTCGCCTTCGTCCTCTCCGCCACCCTGGCCGGCACCGCCGGAGCCACCAAGTCGCTGGTTTTTCAGCTCGCCTCCCTCACCGACGTCCACTGGGCCACCTCGGGCGAAGTCGTCCTGATGACGCTTCTCGGCGGGATGGGGACGGTGCTCGGACCGGTGGTCGGGGCCTTCACCGTGGTGACTCTCCATTCGGAGCTCAGTTCCATCGGCTCCTGGGTAACGGTGGTCATCGGGGCCATCTTCGTCATCTGCGTCCTCGCCTTCCGGCGTGGCTTCATCGGCGAACTGGCAAGGCTCCTGAAGCGCCCCCTTTAGCGGAAAAAGCCTTTCGACCGGCCGTGCCTTGCGGTCCGCCGGCCGAAAGACGATCTTCCGGATCCAGTCAAAACAACATTCTGGGCGGTGGCTTTTTTCCCATCCCGACTACCCGGCGCCCCGATCCTCCCCACTTCCTAAGAGCTTTGCGTATTTTCAACATTCCCGCCCCTGAGAGCCCACCGGTCCAGGGCCTATCGGCCGGGGATCCGGATGCTTCAGCCTGGAGCAAATCCCAAATCCCCTGCCACAGGCCTTCCCCCCAACCAGCTTCCGTCAGCGGAAATCCTTCCGATAAAAAAATCGTTTCTTATCCTGAAACAACAGAATAATTAACTCCTTTCAGTCACTTATCAACCTGTCTCCGAAAAAACGATAACATCGTTTGTTTTTTTCTTGACGGGAAGGCAACCATTGTTTAAATTTGAATTGGTCTTACCAGTCGAAGGTATTGCCTTTCGAGAAAAGACCTCGTGAAAATAATACCATTGGGTCAACTCGTCCCCGGCTACCACGGTTCATCGGTTCGCCGGATTAATAACCCGCAGAAAGAAGGAGGCACGCAATGAAAAGGTTCAAGTTGCTGATCGGAGTGGTCATCGTCATGTCGTTGACAATCGCTCCCCAGGCGTTCGCCGCCAAGTACAAGAAGTTCGGCGTCGACCAGCGTCACGAGGCGGTCCAAAGAGAACTCCACACCATCAAGACCTCGAGCAAGAAATTTCACTGGAAAATGGTCATGCCCTGGTCCAAGGGCCTGCTCTTCTACGATATCGCCCAGCATTTCGCCGACACGGTGAAGCTTGCCTCCGGCGGCCGGCTCGACATCAAGTGTCTTCTCCGCCGGCGAACTGGTCCCCGCCATGCAGACCTTCGACGCCGTCAGCAAGGGCGAGGCCCAGGTCGGCCATGACTGGCCGGGCTACTGGAAAGGGAAGGACGAGGATTTCGTTCCCTTCGGCGACGTTCCCTTCGGCCTCGACATGGAAGGATACAACATCTGGCTCTACGAGCGCGGCGGCCTGCAGCAGCTGCAGAAACTCTACGCCAAGTACAACCTGGTGGCCTTCCCCTGCGGCCAGAGCGGCCAGGACATGGGGCTGTTCTCCAACAAGAAGGCCACCAAGATGTCCGACTTCAAAGGGATGCGCGTGCGTACCGCCGGCTGGTACATGGACATCCTGACCAAGATGGGCGTCAGCGTCTCGCCGCTGCCCGGCGGTGAGGTCTACCTGGCCCTGCAGCGCGGCGTCATCGATGCCGCCGAGTTCAGCTCCCCGGCCATGGACCTGCCGATGGGCTTTGCCGACATCACCAAGTACGTCATCGAGCCGGGCGTGCATCAGCCCGCCTCCCAGTGCACATCTTTTTCAACAAGGACGCCTGGAATCAGCTTCCCGACGACCTGAAGTGGATCGTCAAGACCGCGGCCAAGGAAACCCAGCTGTGGTCCGAGGCCTGGATGCAGAACCTCGACGCCGAGGCTATCCAGCAGTTCAAGAAAAAGGTCAAGTTCGTGACCATGGACGATGCCACCCTGAACGCCTTCCGCAAGACGACCCACGAGTATCTGGACAGCTCAAGGCCAAGTATCCCGAGGTGAAAAAGACCCTCGATTCCCAGGAGCAGTTCGAGAAGGACTTCGCCCACTGGCGCGAACTCCGCAGCCGCGTGACCCCCTGGCCCTATAAGACCTACATCAACGGCCAGCAAGAGCTCGACCGGCCACCATCTCCAATAACACCTGGAAACTTATTACCGCCTGCGTCCCCGGCCTCCGGCCGGGGACGCTTCCTGCAGCACACGGAGAGTCCTTTATGCTCAAAATCGCGCGGGCGATCGACGCCCTCAATGAAAAAACCGGGGTTCTCGCCTCCTACCTGGCCCTGCCGCTGGTGGGAGTGGTCACCTTCGAAGTCATCATGCGCTACATCTTCGACCGCCCCACCTCCTGGGGGTTCGAACTGACGACCTTTCTCTACGGGGCCCATTACATGCTCGGTCTCGCCTATGCCCACAAACATGACGGGCACGTGGCGATCGACGTCTTTGAAGCAAAACTGCCCCGCAAACCCAGAACCATCCTGCGGATCATCACCAATCTGGTGATCTTTCTGCCGGTGGTGGGCCTGTTTACCGTCTATTCCATCCAGTATGCGGCCACCTCCTGGAGCCAGTGGGAGCGAAGTTCAACGGCCTGGGGGCCGCCCATCTACCCCTGGAAAACCGTCATGGCCATCGGCTTCCTGCTGTTGTTCCTCCAGGGCATCTCCAAACTCATTCATGATTTTCGCAGCCTCAGGGATCCGAAGGTTGAGGCCGCAATGGGGTACGGCGACCTGACGGCCGCGATTTTGACCGCGGCTGGCCGCACTTCCGGGAGGTCGACAGGACTCCCGTTGTCATCAGGTTAGAGCAACACCGCTCCTTTCAAGATTTCGCGCGTATTCCCATCGGCCCCGGCCGGATTTTGAAAAAGGAATGTGTTTATGAGCCCGGAAGTCCTTACCATTCTCATGTTCGCCACATTGATGGTCTGCATTGCCCTCGGGCATCCCCTGGCCATCACCCTGGCCGGCGTCGCCACCGTTTTCGGCCTGATCGACAACGGCTTTCATGTGGCGCCCCTGTTCGGCCTCTTCGCCAACAATGCCTGGGGTTTGTTCAACAACTACACCCTGGTCGCCGTGCCGCTGTTCATCTTCATGGCCCAGGTGCTCGACCGATCACAGGTCTCCGAGGGGCTGTTCGATGCCCTCTACATCGTGCTCGGCGGTCTGCGCGGCGGCCTCGGTCTGGCGGTCATCGTGGTCAGCACCGTCTTCGCCGCCACCACCGGCATCGTCGGCGCCTCGGTCGTCGCCATGGGCTTGATGGCCGGTCCGTCTCTGCTGCGGCGGGGGTATGACAAGAAGCTCTCCTCCGGCATCATCTGCGCCTCGGGAACCCTCGGCATCCTGATCCCTCCGAGCATCATGCTCGTCGTTTACGGGGGCCTGACCGGGATGAAGGAAACCTCGGTCGGCATGCTTTTCGCGGGCGCGATCCTCCCCGGGCTGCTCCTCTCCGGACTCTACCTCGGTTACGTCCTCATCCGCTGCGGCATGAATCCGAAGCTCGGCCCGCCGATTCCGGTCGAGGACCGCACCTACACCACCGCTCAGAAAGTCAGCATGACGCTGAAGAGCTTCGTTCCGCCCTTCGGCCTGATCCTTACCGTCATGGGCACCATTCTCGCCGGGGTCGCCACGCCGACCGAAGCGGCGGCTCTCGGCTGCGTCGGCGCCATGGTCCTGGCCATCGCCAATCGTAAATTCAACTGGCAGGTCATCACCCAGGCCTGCACTTCGACCCTGCGCACCACCTGCATGATCATGCTGCTGTTCATCGGCGGCAAGGTCTTCAGCGTCGTCTTCATGAGCATCGGCGGCGGCGACGTGGTCGCCGATACTCTGCTCGGCATGAACGTCAGCCCGTACGTGGTTCTGGCGATCATGATGGCGGTGGTCTTCTTTCTCGGCATGTTCATCGACTGGGCGGCGATCCTGCTGGTAATCGTGCCCATCTTCACCCCCATCGCCGATAAACCTCGGCTTCGATCCCCTCTGGTTCGCCATGCTCGTCTGCGTCAACCTGCAAACGTCCTTTCTCACCCCGCCCTTCGGTTACTCCCTCTTCTACTTCAAAGGGGTGGCTCCGCCGGAATACTCAATCATGGATATCTACAAAGGGATCGTGCCCTTTGTTCTCCTCCAATTGGCCGGTCTGACGGTGATGATCGTTTTCCCCGAGATCATCACCTGGCTGCCCAGGGTGTTTTTCGGAAGTTGATGCGAGGTTCCGATCCGAGATAGAATACTGATATCCCACACACGCACACCATTTGGGAGCACAAACTATGTTGCCGAAGATATCGAAAATTCTTTATGCCACCGGTCTCGGGGCCGGCGCCCCTTACGTTTTTCGCTATGCCCTCAGCCAGGCGCAGCAGTACGATGCCGGGATTGTCGCGATCCACGGTATGGAACCCTTGAGTTCCTTCGCGCAAAGCCTCGTGGAGCAGTACGTGTCGCACGAAAATTCGGAAGAGATGCATCGACAGGCCCGGGAAACCATGAAGGAGAGCCTCCGGGAGCGGATCGGAAAAATTTGCTCCAGGGAAAATGGCGGTGACCTGCAGAGCTGCCGGATCAGCGAAATCCGCATCGTCGAGGGGCAACCCTCGCAAGTCATCCTCGATGCGGCGAAGGAGCTGGGAGCGGACCTGATCGTCATGGGGTCCCATCGCCACACCGCATTCGGCGAAAAGCTTCTCGGAACCACGACCCGCAAAGTCCTGCACGGCAGCGACATCCCCGTACTGGTGGTGCGCATCCCCGAGGGCTTCCACGAAGAAGGATTTTAGGGCTCCGAGGCGCCCATCCGTTGTCCGTGGTTCGCGGTCCGTCGCAAACACCTGACGCCGGGGCCCCCCAAACAGAGGTCATCCATGATTTCAAAAACCGCTGTCGGCCACCTGGTCGAAAAGCTGGGCGAGAAAAACGTTCTTTATGAAAAGGAGGACCTGCTGGTCCTCGGCTACGACGCCACCCCGGGGGTACACCACCTCCCGGAGGTGGTGGTCTACCCCTCCTCGACCGAACAGGTCCGTGCGGCCCTGGAAATCGCCCGCCGCGAAGGGCTGCCCATCGTTCCCCGGGGCTCCGGGACCGGCCTGTCCGGCGGCAGCGTCCCCGCCGAAGGGGGGATGGTGGTCTGCCTGACCCGAATGAACCGCGTTCTCGAAATCGATGGGGAGAACCTGACCGCCACCTGCGAAGCGGGCGTAATCACTCTCGATCTGTTCAACGCCGTGGCGGCCGAAGGACTCTTTTATCCCCCCGATCCCGGGTCGCAGAAGATTTCCACATTGGGCGGCAACATCGCTGAGAACGCCGGCGGCCTGCGCGGCCTCAAGTACGGCGTCACCCGCGACTACATCATGGCCCTGACCGCGGTTCTGCCAGACGGCGAAATTTTGAAAACCGGCGGCAAGAGCGTCAAGGACGTGGCCGGCTACTCTCTGCGCGACCTACTGGTCGGCAGCGAAGGGACCCTTGGGATCATCACCGAAGCCACCGTCAAGCTGATTCCGCCCCCGACAGAGAAAAAGACCTTCCTCGCCTATTTCAACGAAATTCGCACCGCCGGCAAAGCGGTCTCAAAAATCATCGCCGCCAAGATCATCCCGGCGACCCTCGAGATCATGGACCGCACCACCATCAAATGTGTCGAGGATTATGCCCGCATCGGCCTGCCCGGGCAGATGGCCGCCCTGCTGTTGATCGAAGTTGACGGCCATCCGGCGGTGGTGGCCGAAGAGGCGGCGGGGGTGGAAAAGATCCTGAAGGAGGTCAACGCGGCCGAAATACACGTGGCCCGGGACGCCGAACACGCCGGTCAACTGGCGGCCGCCCGCCGCACCGCGCTCTCGGCCCTGGCCCGGGTTTCCCCCACCACGCTGCTTGAAGACGCCACGGTGCCCCGCAGCTGCCTGGCGGCCACCTTCGACGAAATTGAACGGCTGGCTGAGAAATTCGCCCTTAAGGTCGGCACCTTCGGCCACGCCGGCGACGGCAACCTGCACCCGACGGTGCTCTGCGATGAACGGGATCACGGGGAAATGGACCGTGCGCATGCCTTCTACAACGAACTCTATGAATACGTTCTGGCACTGGGGGGGACGGTCTCCGGCGAACACGGCATCGGCCTGGCGAAAAAGGAGTACCTTGCCCGCCAGATCGGCGCAGGCGGAGTACGAGTGATGAAACGGATCAAGGACGCATTCGATCCCCAGGGCCGCCTCAACCCGGGGAAGATTCTGCTTTCCGATGAGCCCTGTGCGCACGTCGATATCGAGGAGGGCTTTCGTGTCTCACCCTGAGCCGCTCGGCAACTTCAGCCCCGAAGACGCTCCGACCTACGAAGCGATTCTGCAATGCATGCGCTGTGGCTTCTGCCTGCCGACCTGCCCCACCTACGCCCTCACCGGCCGTGAGCGCTCCAGCCCCCGGGGCCGGGTGGCCCTCGCCCGGGCGGTGGCCGAGGAAAAGCTCGACTTCACCGAGGCCGTCCAGGAAGAGGCGTTCTTCTGCCTCGATTGCCGGGCCTGCACGACCGCCTGCCCCTCCGGCGTGCATGCCGGCGAGATCATGGAGATCTGCCGCAGCCAGGCCAATGCCGCCTTTCCCCTGCCGAAATGGCAGGTCCGCTTTCGCAAATTTCTTCTCGAGCGCCTGCTGCCCTCCCCGAGGGGGCTGGAGCGGGCCATGCTCCCGGCGCGGCTTTATCAGAAGATCGGCATTCAGTGGCTTCTGCGCCACTCGCACCTCCTTGATCCGGGCCCTGGCTGGATCAAAAAGGCCGAGGGGATGATGCCGAAGATGGCCCCGCCGCTGCGTCCCCGGCTCCCCGAAACGATGCCGGCCCGAGGAAAAAAAAGGGGACGGGTCGGCTTCTTTCTCGGCTGCATCATGACCCTGATGTATCCCGAGGTTTCCCGTCAGACCGTGCGGGTCCTTGCCCACCAGGGCTTCGACGTGGTCACGCCGAAGGCCCAGAAGTGCTGCGGCGCCCCCCATCTGACGGAGGGGGACCGGCAAACCGCCCGGCAGCTCGCCCGGCACAACGTCGACCTGTTCCTGGCGCTGGACGTTGACGCCATCGTCACCGACTGTGCCGGGTGCGGAGCGGCGCTGAAAGAGTATGAGGAGCTGCTGGCGGGAGAGCCCGACCGCTCTCGCCTGGAGGCGTTTCGAGCCAAGGTGCGGGACGTCTCCGAGTTCCTCGCCGAGGCGGGATTGCGCACGGAAGAGCTGCGGGAGGTCGAAAAAACCGTCACCTATCACGAGCCCTGCCACCTTTGTCACGCCCAGGGCGTTTCCACCCAGCCGCGGCAGCTGATCCGGCAGGTGCCGGGAGTGGAACTGCGGGAGATGAAGGAGGCCAGCTGGTGTTGCGGCAGCGCTGCCACGTGGGGCCTGAAATTCACCGAGGAGAGCGATCGAGTCCTCGATCGCAAACTCGGCAACGTCGCGGCCACCGGCGCCGACATCCTCCTCACCGCCAACCCGGGGTGCCACCTGCAGCTCGCCTGGGGGCTGCGGACCCGGGGGATGCCCCAGGAGGTCCGGCACGTCATGGAACTGCTGGGCGAGGCGCTTCCGGAGTGAAGCGAAGGCAGGACGGTTAGGCCCGAAGTCTCCGCCTCCGCCAGTCCCTTGCGCGCTGCACCGACCATAAAAAAACCCGCCGGACGGCGGGTTTTTTTGTCTCTTGATGTCGAGAGCCGATCAATCTTGCCGGCTTCCCTTGAACCGTTTCAGCCAAGCCTGGAATTCCTTCTCTTCGTGCTCGAGTTCGAAGGCATTGATCAGCCCCCTCCTCAGCGCCACGGCCACCGCCCGGTTGCGCAGGTTGAAGGCGTCGCCGAACTTCTCGCCGTGGAACTGATCCTGATCGAGGCCGAGTTTGCTGTAGAGGGAATTGAGGCGGCTTTGCACCCCCCGGCGCGAGAGGTAGCGGCGCTGGGCGATGAGGTTGTCGGTCAGGCCGAGGGAGATATCGACCAGCGCCTCGAACTCGATGTCGGAGAGGGCGGTCTGGCTGTGGCCGGCGCGCCCCTGGACCTTGCGCACCTCGGGATCGATCCAGCACTGGTCCTCGAGCAGCACGGTGCGGATCGCCGAAGCGATCCGCTCCCGGGTGTTGGACTTGAGGATGTAGCCGTAGACCGTTTCCGGCAGGCACGATGCGGGCCAGCGCGCGCACGTACATTTCGTCCTTGAACTGGCTCCAGAAGACGATGCGGGCAGCTGGCTTCTGCTGCCAGAGGGCGCGGGCGAACTCGATGCCGTTGAGTTCGGGCAGCTGGATATCGCTGACGACCAGGGGCTGTTCCTGCTTGACGGCAATTTCCAGGGCAACCATGCCGTTGGGGGCACGTCTCGATCTGCCAGGGATCGACTCCATTCGGCGAATAATTGTTCCAGAAATTCGAAGATCCTTGGGGTTGTCTTCGGCAATCAGGATCGTGCATCGGTTCCATGGAATTCACCTCGCTTCCCGGTTCCGCAGGGACCGGCAGAGTGAGTTCGAAACGGGTTCCGGAGCTGAAGCCGAGATGCTTCCCAGCGAACCCTGGCGCCGATGGCCTTGGCGCGTTCCCGAATATTGTTGAGACCCCGACCGCCCGTTGCGGCATCCTTCTCCGGATCGAGGCCCCTGCCGTTATCCTCCACCGAAAGCACCAGATCTTTTCCCCGCCGGGCAAGACCCACTTCGTAGCGGGTCGCGCGGGCATGCTTGACGACGTTGTGAACGGCCTCCACGGCGATGCGGTACAGGGTCAGCCGCGCCAGCCGGGGGATGTCGACAGCTTCGGCATCCGGCGAGATGTACAGGTTGTACTCGGGCAGATCGTCGCCGGAGAGATGACGCTCCAGATGGGATTCCAGGGCCGCGCCCAAGCCGAGGATCTCGAGGGTCTGGGGATGCAGATTGTCCATAATCTCGCGAAGATTCGCCATGGTGCGCTGCAGGTCCTCTTCGAGCTGGAACACCTCCGTGGCATCCTTCTGTTCCGCCTTCAGTCCCTGAATCCCCCGCAGCACCGAGGAGAGGTCGGACAGGGTCTGGTCGTGAAGGTCCATGGCGATGCGGCGCCGCTCCTCTTCTGCGCCCTCCAGCAGTTTCTCGGCGCCCACCACCCGGATGAGCCGCTCGGTCATGCGATTGATCGAGCGGCCCAGGTCATCCAGTTCATCCTGGACCTTCAGCGGCTCAGGCGGCGGGACGAGATCCCCTCGGGCGATGCGACCGGCGCTGTCGGTGAGAAACTGGATGCGGCGCAGAAGCCGCCGGGCGAAAAAGAGGGCGAGAAGGGTTCCCAGCAGGATAGTGGCACCGAGCACGACCAGAGAGACCAGAGCGGTTCGGGCGACCAGGTCATCGATGTTGCGGTAATGGACCCGGCTTAATTTTTCCCCCCGCCGCTGGATGGCCCGGGAAATCTCGATCAACTGCGGGCGCAGCTGGGAAAGAGCCGCGAGAAACTTGTCGGTGTCGAATCCCTGGTCGGGGTTGAGGTCGGCGACCGCCTGATGCAGCAGGGCGTGGGTCTTGTCGGAGAGGGGCAGATCCTCTTCGATGCGGGCGATGGGCTTGGCCAGATGGGGATAAAGGGCCTGCATCGCGTCAAGCTCGGTAATATCCACGATCGGTTCCCGGCTGACGTGGCGGGCGAGCCCGGCCATGCGCTGCGCCGCCAGGTCCGCTTCGGCCAGAGAGATGAAGACGTTTTTCAGCTTTCGGGCCTCCTGGCGCTTGACCGAAAGATCCCAGTACGTGTACTGCAAAAAACAGAGCAGCAGGGTCATCAGCAGCAGCACGGCGGCCGGGGCCAGGAGGATTTGGTGTTTAAGTTTCAGACGCATAGGGCAGAAGATACCACAGCGGAAAAAAAATCACACTGTGCTTTCGCACATTGGCGGAAGCGCAAAAGCGACCAGGCCCTGAGCTTACCCCGGCCGTTCCTGGACGGTGCGGCTCTTACCCCCTGAAGGCCTTTTCGGCTTCCTCGGCCAGCAGGCCGGGGCAATCCTGGTATCGGGGCGAATGGTGGAAGACCAGGAGCCGGGCTGCCCCCGCCCATCGCCCGACTTGACCGGCCAACTGCGCGGTCAGATGGTTGCGCTGCCGGGCCCGGTCCAGATCCGCATGGGAGAAGGGCGCTTCGATCACCAGCAGGTGGGAATCGGCGGCGAGGACGCTGATCCGCTCGAGATTCTCCGATGAGGGATCGGCATCGGTCACGTAAGTGATTTTCATCCCCCGCTCCCGGTGGGCAATCCGGCGCAGGAGATCACCCAGAGCCACGGCGACCGCTCCACCGCCGTGCAGGGGAACCCTGACGGGCGTTTGCGGGGACACGTCCCTTCGAACCAGATCCTTGAAGCGTGTCAGCCAGGGCCCGGGAGAGTAGCCGTACCGCTCGAGGGCATCCTTGTGGATGGCAACGTGCAGCGGCTCCTCCAAGGCGAAGGCCAGCGAGGGGATATCGCCGTGATCGAGCGAGACGACGCGAACACGGTAGTGATCGGTTTCGACAAGCCTTCCGTCGGGACACTCCCAGGCCCTCTCCTGCTCGGGACGAAAGGCGCCGGCAGCGGAAAAACGCACCTCCCGTCCCCGGCAGCCGTTCCATTCCCGCACGGTAAGAACAAAGGGGTAGCCTTCGATGAGATTCCAGGTGTAGCCGGCCAGGCGGCCGGCGATGCGCTCGGCGATCTTCGGCGGACCGTAAAGGGTCAAGCCGGCATCCTGATAGAGAAAAAGCCGCAACAGAGCGTCGAAGCCGATCAGATGGTCGATGTGAGCGTGAGAGACGAATACCGCCCGCACCTTGAGGGCCTCCCGGGGCGTGAGCGGGTGCAGATCGCCGCAGTCGAACAGCAGCGCCTCGCGGCGGTGGGCGAGCCGCACGTACAGGGCCGGATCGCCGAAGGGACCGTTGACCAGACGCGGAAAGAAGACCGACCTCATGGCCGCCGCTCCGCACCGGTGATGAGATGAGAACAAGCCGTCATCCTCAAGACTCCGAAAGAACGCTGCCCTGCCAAGCGGACGACCCTCCCGGCCTGAATGAGCGCCAATGAGCAAAGGCCCCGGCGTCGATGCCGGGGCCTTTGCCGGGATGGCTTTCCCTGAAGATCATTCCACCTGAAGGGTCGTGTAAAAGACCGAATCGCCCCTTTGTATCAAAAGGCGCAGTACGGCCCCCTTCTTGGCCGCGCCGACCGCCGCATGGAAATCGGCGGCGCTTTTGATCTGCCGGCCATTGATCTCGATGACGAGGTCACCGGGGTGCAGGTTGGCGTCGGCGGCCGGCCCGGTGGGGGCGACCTCGGTAATCAGGGCCCCCTGCTCTCGAGGAAGGTTGTACCGGTGGGCGATATCGGGGGTGACGTCGATCACATCGAGGCCGAGATTCCCCGCCCCCTGGCCGGTGGCCTCGGTCTGAGCGCCGCTTTCCGAAAGCTTGCCGACCTTCACCGAGACATCGAGGGATTTGCCGCTGCGGATCAGGCCCACTTTGACCGTTTTTCCCACCGGGGTTTCGGCGACCAGCCGCGGCAGGTCGCTCACGTTCTCCACCTTTTTCCCCTCATAGGAAACGATGACGTCCCCCCGCTTGATGCCCGCCTTGTCGGCAGGCGAGCCCTGGGTGACGCCGGAAACCAGGGCCCCTTCGGCCTGCTTGAGACCAAAGGACTTGGCGAGCGACTCGGTCATCCGCTGAATCGTGACCCCCAGCCAGCCGCGAACGACATGGCCGGTACTTTTCAGCTGCTGCAGTACGCTTTTCGCTTCGTTGATGGGGATGGCAAAGCCGATCCCCTGCCCTCCGGCGACGATGGCGGTATTGATCCCCACCACCTCTCCCTGGGGATTGAAAAGGGGGCCCCCGGAATTGCCGGGGTTGATGGAGGCGTCCGTCTGGATGAAATCATCGTAGGGGCCGGCGCCGATGACCCGCCCCTTGGCCGAGACGATGCCGACAGTCACCGTTTCGGAGAGCCCGAAGGGATTGCCGATGGCCATGACCCATTCGCCGACATCGAGCTTGCCGCTGTCGCCGAGGCGGGCCGCGGGCAGGTCCTTGCCGGCGTCGATCTTCAACAGGGCGATGTCCAGCTTCGGATCGGTCCCCTTGACCTTGGCGGTATAGCTGCGGCCGTCGAAAAGGCGTACCTTGATTTCATCGGCGCCATCGACCACATGATTGTTTGTGAGGATATAGCCATCCTTGGAGATGATGAAACCGGACCCCAGGGAACGCTCCTTGTGGGGCCCCATGGGCTGGCCCTGGAAGAACCGGTTGAAGAACTGATCGAAGAAGTCGTTGGGATTGTGGGAGCCTGGGGCTTGCGGATGCCGCGGCTTGATCAGTTTCGAGGTGCTGATGTTGACAACGGAGGGTTTGAGGTTCTTGGCCAGGGTGACGAAATCGGGGCAGGAGCCCTGCTGGGCCATGGCGGCGAGGGGTAGGCTCACCAGGCCGAAAATAACGAGCAGGGGGAGGAAGAGTACGGCGGTTTTTCTCATGGACATCTCCTTTCGACAGTTAGTGCGATCCTATTCAATCACCCTCCCGATAGTTGTCAATGGAATTGGAAAGAAATGCGCCGCCCCGAATCTGCCCCGGCCATGGAAGGCGGCGTCGCATAGGCCGGGGAGCGCTTTTCTCCTTTCGAGCGATAAGGGTTGGAGGTTAAAGGTTTTTCGGCTCAGCCGCGGGGCCGGCCAACGGCAGCGAAACGGTAAAGGTACTCCCCTGCTTGGGCGCGGAGGTCACGGTGATACGGCCGTCATGGGCTTCCACGATCCACTTGACGATCGACAACCCGAGCCCCGCCCCGCCATCCATACGGTTTCTCGCCTTATCGATCCGATAGAAGCGATCGAAGATATGGGACAGATGGTCCTCTGAGATGCCGATGCCGGTATCGACGATCGTTACGACCGCATCTGCCTCTTTTACGGCGAGACCGATTTCCACCCGGCCGCCGCTCGGGGTGTACTTGACCGCGTTGGAAATCAGGTTCAAAAACACCTGGCGCAGGCGCAGCTCGTCACCGTGGATGTGGATCTCTTCGGTCACCTCGGGGCGCAGATCGACGCTGATCCCCTTGGGCTCGCCGAGGGTCTTGCCCTGCAGGTAGAGCTCCTGCAGCAGGTCGCTGAGGCTGACCTCCTTGATCTCCAAGGGCATCTCGCCGGCATCGCTCTTGGCCAGCGCCAGCAGATTTTCGATAATCCGGCCCATCCGGTCGATCTCTTCCATGTTCGATTCGAGCATCTTGCGAAATTCCTCCGGGCTCTTCGCCCAGCGCAGGGCCACCTCGGTCTCCCCTCTGAGGATCGTCAGCGGGGTGCGCAGTTCGTGGGAGGCGTCGGCGGAAAACTGCCTGATCTTGCGGAAGGAATCTTCCAGGCGGGCAAGCATGGAGTTGAACGTCTCCGCCAACCGGGCGATCTCGTCATGGGGCCTCTCCACCGGCAGGCGCTGGTTGAGACTTTCGGCATTGATCCGCTGCACCGCCCGGGTAATGCGTACCATGGGCGAGATGGCACGACCGGCCAGAAACCAGCCGCCGAAAGAAAGAATCAGAACGGCCAGGGGACTGAATGTCAAAAGGATGAGCCGCAGCTCCTCGAGTGCCTCCTCCCGGGAAGCCAAGCTCTCGCCCACCTGGATAAAGTCGGTAATCTTTCCGTTGCTGGTCAGCGGATAGGTTATCAGCCGGATCGCCGATGATCCCAGGGTGCGGATGGTCTGGTAATAGGGCTCGCCGCGGGATGCGTGTTGCAGGGCGGTTTTGCTCAAGGGCAGGCGAAACTGGTTGAGGTTGTTGGAAAAGCAGGTGATGTTCCCCTGCTCATTGAGAATCTGAACGTATTCGCCCCAGTTGTGGGTGCGAACGAAGTCCTCCAGCAGCCGGCACTGCGCGTCGGTGGGGGGCTCCTGGTGGTGCAGACTGTGGAAGCTGCCCACCTCGGTGGCCACCAGGCGCAGGTTGGCATCGATCCGGCGGAGCATGTTTCTGGAGAGATAGACCTGCCAGAAAATACCGCTGGCCGCCAGGATGACGGCCAGGGTCAGCGCATACCAGAGCGTGAGTCGAAAGCGGATGGAACGGAAGAACAAGTTATTCCTCCTTCAGCACGTAACCCACGCCGCGTACCGTATGAATCAGCTTCTTGTCGTAGTCGCGGTCGACTTTCTTGCGCAGATAATTGACGTAAACATCGATGATGTTGGTGAAGGAATCGAAGGTATAGTCCCAGACGTGTTCGGCGATCATGGTCCGGGTGAGGATCTGATTGGGATTGCGCATGAAATATTCGAGCAGGGCATATTCCTTGGCGGTCAGCTCGATCTCCTTGTTGCTCCGCCAGACCTTGTGAGCGACGGGGTCGAGACGCAGATCGGCAAAATGGATTTCCGCCCCCCGGTCCTGGGTCCCGCGCCGCACCAGCGCCCGCACCCGCGCCAGCAGTTCGGCGAAGGCGAAAGGTTTGGTGAGATAGTCGTCGCTGCCGGAATCGAGACCGGAGACGATATCCTCCACGGCGTCCTTGGCGGTGAGGCACAAAACGGGAGTCGCCACCTCCTTCTTGCGCATTTCCTTGATCACCGTCAGGCCGTCCATCTTCGGCAGCATCAGGTCCATCAGGATCAGATCGTAGGGATTGGTCTCGGCCATATAGAGACCCTCCTCGCCGTCATAGGCCGTGTCGACGGTGTAATTTTCCTCCTCCAATCCGCGCTTGATGAAGCTGGCCACTTTCTTTTCATCTTCAACAACCAAAATTCGCATGTTTATTCTCCTCTTCTTTTTGTTTGCCGCAATCTATCATCTTGATCAACCCCGGATTCCGGAAGACAATTCCGGGGCGATCATTTCAATTTGAGTTTGACCAGCACTTCGTTGGCGGTCTCCTCCACCGCCTTGCCCGACACGTTTACCACCACCCAGGGATGGGCGCGAAAAAAGGAACGGGAAAATTTGAGTTCCTCTTCAATCTCTTCATAATCGGCATAGGCGGCCCGAGGGTCCTGACCGAGGTTGCGCAGCCTCGCCGCCCGCAGTTCCACGAGACGCTGGCCATCGATGACCAGACCGGCGACACGGCTGGGATCGACCTGGAACAGTTCGGCGGGCGGATCGATACCCTTCACCAGGGGGACATTGGCCACGCGCCACCCCCATTGCGCCAGATAGATGGACAGGGGGGTCTTGCTGGTCCGGGAAACGCCCACCAGCACGATGTCGGCCTTGCTGAGGTGCCGGACTTCCTGGCCGTCATCGTGCTTGACGGTAAATTCGATCGCTTCGATCCGCCGAAAATACTGTTCATCCACCCCATGCAACAACCCCGGTGTCTCCCGCGGCGAGCGTCCGAAAAACTCCGAAAATTTCATGAGCAGGGTGGTGATGAGATCGATGCTTTGCAGCCCCAGGGCGTCGCATTCGCGGTGAACCAGTTGCGCCAGATCCCGATTGACGATGGTATAAACGACCAGCGCCCGCTGGCTCAAAGCTTCATCGAGGGCTTCGTAAACCTGATTCTTGGTCCGCACGTTACTGAGCCGCTTGAGCCGCACCTCCTTTTCCCGGAACTGTGTCAACGCCGCCATGACGATCTTTTCAGCCGTATCACCGGTGGCGTCGGAAAGGAGAAAAACTTGCTGGGGAGCGGGCATGGTCAATCCTCATGAGAATCTTGCTAGAGTGTATCAGGTCCGCTCTGGTGTGCAAGACCGAAATCGCCATATTTCCCATGAGAGCCCGGGGTTTCGGGTTCTTTCAAAGCGCGACCTTCCGAGAAACCCGCCCGATCGCAGGGACGCGGCAGGGAACACCACGGCGGGCAATTTACCATTCAAGGTAAAGCCCTCATTAAATATCCGTTTTAATTAGACTTCATGATTTCCGCTTTGTCAAGGGTTTTATTGAAGGTTTTTATTGCTTTTTCCTCCCTTTCTTTGCTAAACAAGGCAAATGGAACAGCCTTGGGTAGAAATGCAGCTTCATGTTCCCGCCATCGGTCTCGACCTGGTCTGCAACGAACTCATGGAGTTGGGGTGCGCCGGCGTGACCGTCGAGGAGCGGCCCCTCGATACGTTCGTCCCCCCGGATCCGGACGAACCCGCCGTGGGGGAACATCTCATCAAAGCCTTTTTCCCCGCCGATCAATCGCTGCCGGCCCTGCAGAGCCGGATCAAGGAGCGCCTGACCTGGCTGGCGAACTTTATCCCCGGTCTGGTCCCGGAACTGCCGACTGCTGTTCCGGTACAGAACGAGGACTGGGCTGAAGGCTGGAAGCAACATTTTCATCCGGTACGCATCGGCTCCCGACTGGTGGTCAAACCGAGCTGGGAAGCGTTTTCCGCCGAGGGCACCGACGTGGTGATCGACATCGATCCCGGCATGGCTTTCGGCACCGGCACGCACGGCACCACGCTGCTCTGCCTTCAGGCGCTGGCCCGCCTCTTCGAGGGCCCGGCTCCGCCGGAAAAGGTTCTCGATGTGGGCACCGGCTCGGGGATTCTCTCCGTCGCCGCGGCGGCCCTTGGGGCCCGGCGGGTGCTCGCCTGCGACATCGACCCCGAAGCCTGCCGGATCGCCAGGGAGAATGCCCTCCTGAACGGGGTGGCGGAACGGATCGAGGTGACCGCAACCCCTTTGAGCGAGCTGCCCGGTGACTTCGATATCGTCCTTGCCAACATCCTGGCCGAAGAAAACATCCGGCTGGCCCCCGAGTTGATCGGACGGCTGGCCCCGGGCGGCGCCTTGATCCTTTCGGGCATTCTGCTGGAAAAAGAAAACCTGGTCGTCCAGGCCTTCAGCCTCCCCCCCTGTCGGGGCCTGAAATCACCCGCCACGATGAGTGGTCCTGCCTTCTCTATCGAGCCCCCGCCTAGATCATGCACCGCTTTTTCGTTTCAGCCAGCGACCTTGAGGAAGACCGGATCGCCCTGCCCGATGAGGTTCGCCGCCACCTGGCGGTGCTGCGGGCCAAAGCGGACGAGGAAATCCTGTTGCTCGACGGCACGGGAACTCTGTGTCGGTGCCGTCTGGAAGCGCGGGGGAAAAGCGTGACACACGCCCGAACCCTGGTCCGCTGGCGGGAGGAAGAGACCGCTTTTCCCGTCCATTTGCTCCAGTCCCTCCCCAAAGGGGAAAAAATGGAACTGATCTTGCAAAAAGGAACGGAATTGGGGATGGCGGCGTTTACCCCGATTCTCACCGCCCGCAGCATCCCCAGCCGGGGGAAAAATCGCGAAGAGAACCGGCAGCAGCGGTGGAACCGGATCATGCGGGAGGCCGCCCGCCAATGTCGACGGCCCGTTCTGCCCCGGCTCGTCTCGCCGCAACCGCTGGCCGAGGCGCTTGCCACCTGCGGGGATGCCCTGCGCCTGGTACTCTGGGAAGAGGAAAGCCGTCCACTGGCGGAGGTCCTCCCGGAGCAACCGCCTCGGTCCGCGGCGATCCTGGTCGGACCGGAAGGGGGCCTCGACCCTGCCGATGTGGCCGCCGCCCGCCAGGCGGGCTTCGTCCCGGTCCGCTTCGGGCCCCGCATCTTGAGGTGCGAGACAGCGGGGTTCGCCGTCGCCACCGTCTTGCAGTATCGTTACGGAGATCTCGGCAGCACCCAACGAGTGTCCGAGCCGGCAGAACCGCCGCAATAGGAGCCAACATGAAGTGTCCCAAATGCGGATACCATAGTTTCGACTATCTGCAGAATTGCAAAAAGTGCGACCAGGACCTGACCGAGCACAAAGCCAGGTTCGGCCTGCACAGTCTGCTCTTCCGCGAGGTGCCCAACCATTCCTCGGAGACGACTCTCGCCGCGCCCCCCGTAGGCGAAAGGGACGCGGAGCAGGAGGAAGACGGCGCCGAGAGTTCCGTGAATTTCGGGTTCGACTTCATGGCCGAGGATGCGGCCCAAAAAGCACCGGCCGAATCCTCCCTGGAGGAGTTGCTGAACACCTCCGAAGAAACCGAAGAGGAACCGAAGGAGGCCTCGTCAGGCACCCGGGATCCCGGGGACGACCTCCTGGAAACGAGCGAGATAGCCACCGAGACGGGTGATTGTCCGTTGGACCTCGAGGAGGACCCGATCTTTGAGATCGAAGAGGAGGAGACCTTCGAGGATGACGATGCGCTCCCCCTGCCGCAGGAATCGTGCCCCGCCGAACCTCCCGAAAAGGGGAACGGGCTCGGCTCCGGTGAAATGCCCCCCCCTCTTTTCGGCGAAAGCGCGGCCGCAAACCGGCCGGAGGACACCTTCGAAGAAACGGAGACCGCCGACTGGCTCTCCGATGGCCTGGAGGAAGCCGATCCGGCAGAAGGCGCCGAATCGCCCGGCGAGGCGGACGCTGCCGTCCTTCCTTCGGTGGAAGAGGAGGGCGCCGACCGGCCGCTGCTCTTCGGAGAAGCGGCTTTGCCTGAATTCGAAGACGCAGGCAACGCTGCCTCCGGCCAGACCATCCTCTCGCATGCACCCAAGACCCTCGAGGATCAGGCCGCCGAAGAGGCAGACTTCTGGATCGCAGAAGAGTCGCCCGTCGCCGGCCGGCCGGCAGAGGACGACATGGAGCTGACCACCTTTTTTGCGGAGGACGCCGCTGAGATCGTCGAAGGGACACCTCCTGACGATGGGCTTACCTTCCTCAATCTCTCCCTCCCCCCGGACGCCCCCGCACCGGCAATGGCCGCAACCGAGCCCTCCCCGACAGAGGACGAAGAGACGCCGGTTGCCGATGAGGATTTGGCCGCTGAGACGGGGATGGCCGAGGCCGCGCCAATTTCCGAGGTGGCTGAAGAATCACTTGACCATCAATCTGCAAAGGACGGCACGTATTCCACCCTTGTTGGGTCGCCTGCCGCTGCGGCGGCGATTGTCCCCAGGCTGGGAGCTGCGCTGGTCGATCTGCTGGTTCTGGCCGTGACCTTCGTTCTTTTTATCGGCGCCGGCGTATGGGCCCTCAATCCGGGCGCCTCCGCCATGACCCTGCCCTCTTCTCCCCGGACGCTGATCGACCTCTCGGAGCCCTATTTCCTGGTACTTTACGCTCTGGTCTTCGGCTATTTCACCCTGTTCCATTTCCTGACCGGCCAAACGCCCGGGAAAATGCTGTTCCGCATCCGCGTCGAAGATGACCGGGGGGTGTCGTTGAGCCTGTCTCAGGCATTTCTCCGCAGTGTCGGCGGCCTTCTCTCCTTGCTGCCGGCCGGTCTCGGCTTTTTGAGCGTGATCGTCGCCCCCCAGGGACGGGGGTGGAACGACCGGTTGGCCGGAAGCCGGGTGGTCAAGGTTCTTCCGGGCACGGAGGCGATGTCCGCGCAGGAACAAGGCGTCGCCTGAGGATCTACCTCCCATCCCGCTGCGCCACAAATAAAACGGCCGCCCTTACCGGAAAACCCGGGGGCGGCCGTTGTTTTGTGCGTTTTCGATTGCCGCCTGCCATTTTCCCCCTTCAGGGGGCGGAAAAGATGCGGACAGGCAACATCTTCACAGGAAGGCGAAGGGGGCAATCGGCCGGCTAAAGGCGTCCGGCCTCTCGCCAATAATCGTACTCGTAGGGCCAGTAATCCTTCATCCGGGTGACCAGCTGCTCCATGCGGGCGGCAAACTCCCGGCGCGGGGCCTCCTGCTCAGGGAAGGCGCGCCGCTCCTCGATACTTTGGACCAGCTCCCCGCCGAGATCGCGGGCACGGGCGAACAGGGCCGTCTGGTCGGGAAAGGTCCGTTCACCGGCCATGGGCGAACCGACCCCGCCGACGGACACCGCCCCGAGACTTCGAATGAAACGCTCCAGGTACGCGAGCACCTCAGAATCGCCGCCGCCCCCCGAGGTCTCCACCACCGCCCCGTATTTCCCCTCCAGAGCCAGGCAATGGATGACGCCGCAGCACCGATCCAGCAGCGCCTTCAGCTGGGCGGAGACGCTGAAAATATAGTTGGGACTGGCCAGCACGAAACCGTCGCACGCCAGGAGCTTTTCCTTGATGGTCTCAAAATCGTCGTCGATGGGGCAACGTCCCTGCCGATGGCAGTGGTCGCAGCCGATGCACGGCTTGACGGTCTGACGGGCCAGCGAGAGGATCTCGACCTCGGCGCCCTTTGCGTTCGCCCCCGCCAGCACCTCTTCGAGAAGCCTTGCCGTATTCCCCTTCATGCCGTGGGGACTGCCGAGAATTGCCAGAATCTTCATGCTGCCGCTCCTTTCCGTTGGTTGTGTCTGACGTTCCCTTTTTTACCAGAATGCGGATGGAAAGACCAGCTTCAAAACGGCCGAACGCGCCCTTCCCTTCCCCACCCGGGATCGCGCCGGAAGGGAGATTGATTCCATCCCGGGGGTATGATAACGTGCCAATGATTTTGAAAAAATGAGCCGTTGAAGCAACCTTTTCAAGGAGGACGCCATGGCGAGTCCGGTCTACTTCTGCGATCTGAGGGCGGGACACCGCGAGAACCTGTTTGCCAAGCTGTTGCGCCTGTTGGACGAAGCGGGCATCGAGAGAATCGTCGACCGCGGGGATCTGACCGCCGTGAAAATCCACTTCGGCGAAAAGGGAGGCCACGCCTACATCCGCCCCACATTTTTGCGCCGCATCGTCGATCGCATCAAAGCCCTTGGGGGGCGGCCGTTTCTGACCGACTCCTGCACCCTCTACCCGGGCGAACGCAAGGAAGCGGTCTCGGCCCTGACCTGCGGTATCGAAAACGGCTTCGCCTTCGCCGTAGCGGGAGCGCCGCTCATCATGTGCGACGGGCTGCGGGGGCACTCGGCCCGCCGGGTGGCGATCGCCGGCGAACTGCTGAAAACGGTGGACATCGGCCTCGAAATCCTGGAAGCCGATGCCCTTATCGCCGTCTCGCACTTCAAAGGGCATGAACTGACCGGCTTCGGCGGAGCGCTGAAAAATCTCGGCATGGGCTGTTCCAGCCGGGAGGGAAAGCTGGAACAGCACTCGAACGTCGCCCCGGTGGTGGCCGAGTCCTACTGCACGGCCTGCGCCGCCTGCCTTAAAGCCTGCGTTCATGATGCCATCTCCTTCATCGAGGGAGCGGCCCGCATCGACCCCGAAAAGTGCGTCGGCTGCGGCCGCTGCATCACCACCTGCGAGGAGACAGCCATCCGCATCCAGTGGAACGAGGGAGCGCCCCTGGTGATGAAGAAAATGGCCGAGTATGCCAAGGGAGCCCTGCACGGCAAGGAGGGAAAGCAGCTGTTCGTCAATTTCGTCACCCAGGTCTCCCCGGCGTGTGACTGCTTCGGGCACTCGGACGCGGCAATCGTTCCGGATCAGGGGATTCTGGTCTCCACCGACCCGGTAGCCATCGACCAGGCCTGTGCCGACCTGGTCAATCGGGCCCGGGGGGTACCCGGCACCGCCCTGACCGGGGCCCATGAACCGGGCAGTGACAAATTTCGCGCCCTGCACCCGCAAATCGACTGGGAGATCACCCTCGAACATGCCGAAGCGCTCGGCCTGGGATCCCGAAAGTACGAGCTCACTCCCCTGCAACCCAGAGGTAAGGGCTGGTAGGCGACGGCACCCTACGCCCGAGTACACGGAGATCACCCGCGGCACCGACGCCGCCCCCTCAAGGAGAACCTTCATGCTGCACGTCACCCAACGGAAAAAGCTCTACGCCCTGTTAAGCGCGCTGTTCACCTATCCAAACTCCGAGGTTCTGCCGAATCTGGGGGAATATGATTCTGCCGAACTCCAGAGATTCTTTCCCGGCTGTCCTCTGATGCCCCCGGTTAATGAAATCCTCCTTCCCGAACTGGAAGCGTCATACACGGATCTTTTCATCAACCGTCTCGGCGGCGTCCCCGCCCCCCCCTACGGCTCGGTGTACCTGGAGCAGGAACCCCGCCTGATGGGGGCGAGCACGCAACAGGTGCTGGCTGCCTACCAGAAGGCAGGGCTCGCCCTGGAGGGATCGCCCGAACCTCCCGATCACCTGCCGACCGAGCTGGAATTTCTCTACTTTCTCGTCGAACAGGAGGAACTGGCTCTGCACAAGGGGAAGGTCGAAACGGCACGTGAGTTTCTTCAGCAGCAACAGTCCTTTTTTCAGGAGCTTTTTACCCCCTGGATACCTCGGTTCTGCGAAAACATCCTTCAGGAAACAATCGCCCACCCTCTCTATCGGTGGGGGGCATGCCTGCTGCGTGAGTTTGCCGACTCGGAACAAAAATGGTTGAACGCAGCGGGGAAAAATCGATAAGGGATATGTTGCCGTGAGAAAAACCTCGTGCCGTCCACGCCAAGGGCCACGTGGAACCGTCCTGACGAAAGACCTGCATTAAACACGACCCTGCTGCTGAATCGTCAAAAGTTGAGCTGTTTCGCACCATAAACCAATGGGTTCCCACCTTTTGCGAAAATATTCTGCGGGAATCGAATACCCACCCACTTTACCGGTGGGGCGCCTCCCTGTTGCAGGAATTCACTGCCATGGAGAAGAAATGGCTGGAGGCTGCAGCTGAGAAATGACCCTTCTCTTCCATGTTGGAAAAACACCGACCTGAAATTTTTGGGATATCCAACGGATAAAAAAGGCCTCCGCTCGGGAGGCCTTTTGGGTGCGCGAAATCCTTGAGGGGATCCTTCTAGCCCAAGGATCAATCCCTGTCGAATCTGCCCTCGGTCTGATCTCCCTTCCGAGGACCTCTCAGACGGCGTTTTTAGCCGTTTACTAGAATTTCCGGGCCCAGGCTGGGTTCGTCATGGGATCACCGGGATACCCCAGCTTTTTCCACTTCATCCGGCCGTGGTCACCGTGGCAATCGAGGCACTGGAGGGCTTTCTCCTTGGGCGCGACCTGGTGGTCGATCCGCCAGTACATCTCGGTCGGGGCAAACCCATAGTGTCCGCTGTAGGGAAGATCGGTGGATTCCATGCCGATTCTGGCCGACTCTGCCCAGTCGAAGGTACTCCAGAAACCATCCTTGCCATAGATATGGGCGGTAATGAAGATCCGGTTCTTTGTATCGTAGATCTGTTTGCCGCTGTGAATCTTGAAGGGAAAGATCTTGGCAGTCGTATCCTTGATGCTGCCGAGGGGGTAGGTCAATTCCGTCGGTTTGGTCGGATCCATTTTCTCTCCGCGCAGGTAAACGCCGCTTTTGCCGTTGAACCAGGCATAAGTCGGCACCACCTTTTTGGCCCAGGTCAGCGTCCCCATGGTTTTTCGGTAGGTGGTATTCGGTCCCGGCCGGGAGATTGGATTGTCTTGGCCGGCGGTCGACCAGTCCCAGTCCATCTGAGTGGGATTTTCCCGTGCGAAAGCGGGGATATGGCAGGTCTCGCAGGCGACACTCGCGGTGTGCTGATTCAGGCGAGATTCCTGATGAGGGGCCATCCCATGGCAGGAAGCGCAACTGAAGCTGTTGTGCCCATCGGGAGATGTCGCCATATTGGCGCCGGGAACCAGGTGGTTTTTGGTCTGGTGACAGCTCTGGCAGGCGAAGTCGAGACCGTCGGGCGACATGTGAACGTCGAGAGTGCGATCCGGATAGTTCAGGGACGAATCAAGATCGCCATGCTTGACCCCGTCGCCCCCGCCGCCGTAGAAGTGGCAGGCACCGCAGTCGTCCCGGGTGGGTTCGCCGACATGTTGGGCGACAAAGAGAATATTGACTCCTTTGGCGACTTCCCCGGCGTTGTTGCCGTCCTTCCGGTAGGTTCCGGTGGTATCATGACAGACGAGGCAATCGACCTTGGTCTTGTCGGAAAAATCAAAGCTCTGGTCCCGCCAGCCGTAACCGATGTGGCATTCGCTGCAATGCACCCGGTTGGTCGGCGTCGAGGTGCAGAAGTTATTGATCGCATTGATTTTGCCAAGAGAATCCTCCCGCCCGTCGACCATCTGTCGGCGCTGCCAGGTCCAGTGGGGGGTCTTCATGATCTGCTCTGCCTCCTTCGCGTGGCACTGAAGGCACTGCTTGGTTGCTTCGGAACCCGTTCGGATAGGTCCCTTGATAAATTTTGCGTGGTCGGGGATCTTATCGGCAGCCAAGGCCGAAAACGCCCAGAGCAGGGGGAGCAGCAGAACGGAGAGAACCAGAATCCTTCTTCTCGCTTGAATGTTCATGGCGTTTACCTCCTCTGAAGTGATCCGTTAGAAAGATCTGAACACTGGCGACACCGTGCAGGAATAGGCCGAAGCCTGCTCTGGAAATGCGTTCCTCCCAGTCTATCAAAAATTCGAATATTTGAATATTTTCTCGCCATCCCCCCAAAAAAAAGCCGCCCCGGAATTGGGCGGCTTTTTTTCAGCGGAAGGGCAGCAGAAGGAGCCTTAATGCCCTTCCACCTTAACGTCGAGGTTAAGATACTTTTCCGCCAGGGTATAGGCAAGCAAGCTAAAAGCGATACTTCCAACCACGATGGTAATTTCCCCGGCCGATGGAATGTAGGTAAAGAGTCCGTGGGACAATTCCGCCGCCTGTGGCCGCATCGGATAAAGCTGCCCGCCGACGGTCATGTCGAAACGCATCACAAACATTCCGACCAGAGCCAACAGGCTCGCTATCATGGTGCCGAATGGGGTACGGTTGTGCCGCATCAGCAGATAGAGAGGGAGGGCCAGGCCGATGAGGATTTCAAAGAGCCAGAAATCTACCGAAAGCGATCCGGTCAGCAGGGACATGACCGGTTGATAACGCCCCGGTTCATGGCCGTAAAGTCCGACGATCCCGCTCCAGAACACGGAAAACAGCAGAATGAAGAGCATCATCGCCAATATTTTTCCCAGCAGGCGAATCAACCCTTTTTCATGCTTGGTGAAATCGATCCCCAGCACCGTGTGGTGAAAATAGAGCACCAGGGTGATCAGGGACGTACCGGAAACCAGGGCGGTAATGATGATGTAGACCGGCAGAAAAGCCCCGTGCCAGAAGGAGCGGGCCAGGGTCAAGCCGAACACCGATCCAAGAACCGACGGTGCTGCGATGGCCAGCAGGAATCCGATGGTACCGGTGATGACCGACATTTTGTGGTTGTTGGTCATCAGGAAATAGAATTCTGTCAGCAGCACCAGAAGGTAACAACCGTAGATCGTCCCCATCCACCAGATGGCCGAAGAAAAATTCGGCGTGAGGAGGGTGTAGATCATATTGAGCGGATGCTCCAGGTCCATGCCGATCGAGAAAAATCCTCCCAGCAGGCAGAGGATCGCCATCAGGATGGCCCGGCGGCTGATCATCTCGAAGTTATGAAATTTGAAGACATGGCCCAGGCTCGAAATCATACAGAGGCCCGAACAGGTGACCGCCATAAAGACATAGTTGGAGATCAGTATCCCCCAGGGAACCCCCCGGGTCACGTTATAGACATGTTCATGGCCGGCCAGCAGGGCGTATCCGCCTGTGGCGGCGGCTGCCAGCACTATGGTTCCGAGTATGGCAAACCAGAGCACCTGCCCCGGCCGTTTCAGCATGAAGGTCATTTTCGTCCTCCCTGATTGATATAAAACAGGAACGGATCGGTTCCCAGTTCCGGCTTGAGAACCTTGTGCGGATGTTTGGCCAGCAGAAGAGAGACCTCGCTTTTCGGATCGTTCAAATCACCGAACACCCGCACCTTGGTCGGACAGGTCTCCACGCAGGCCGGCAACCGGCCGACAGCAAGGCGCTGGATACAGAATGTACATTTGTCGATCGCCTTGGTCTCGTCGTTAAAGTAGCGGGCATCGTAGGGACACGCCAGCATGCAGTACTTGCAGCCGATGCATTTTTTCGCATCGACCATCACGATCCCCCCCCGGGCCGTGTAGGTAGCGCTGGTCGGGCAGACCTTCTTGCAGGGCGCGTTGCCGCATTGATTGCATTGACTCGGTGCGAAACTCTGACCGAGGTTCGGGTAGGTTCCCCTCACGGGGTCTTCAGCGACCCAGTTTCGGTAGCTCTCCGGCCCGATAGGGACATTATTTTCCGCCTTGCAGGCCACCGTGCAGGCCTTGCAGTCGATACACTTGCGGGCATCGAACACGATGGCAAAGCGTTTCTCTTTCATCGTCGGGACTCCTTGTGCGTTTCTGGTTCAGGCCGGTCAGGCGCCCAATAGGGAATTGGCCGGGAAGATTTCGACAAAGGTCTGGTGCATGGCCACGTTGCCGGAGATCGGCTCGACATGGTCCTCCAGCAGGTTAGCATCACACCCTCCCTTGCCGTAGATCCGGGTCAGCCCCTTGGAAAGAACTCCGAAGCCGTGACACATGTAAACGGTATCCGGCCGGATTTTCTCAGTCACCTCTAAGTGGATCTTCTCCTCGCCAACTGAACTTTTCACCCGTACCATCTGGCCGTTTTTCAATCCCAGGCGCCGCGCCTCCTGGGGATGGAGCCAGAGGGTGTTGTTCGGCATCAGTTCGTGCAGGTAAGGATTGTTCTGCGTCGTGCCTTGAGTGAAATAGGCATGGCGCCCCACCACCAACCGGTATTTGCCCTTCGGCACCGCTTTGGGCGGGGAGTAGACCGGCAGTGGATCCAGGCCGTTTTCCCCATACTTGGCTGAATAAAGCTCTATTTTCCCCGATTTGGTTCGCAGCCGTTCCTTTTTCGACGTGCCGTAGATGGGCACCTCGGAATCGACGTAGGCCCCTTGCGTTTCCAGCGCTTTTTTGACATCGGGCCGCCTTTTGAGCACATGCTCGTTGTAATCGGCGATGGTGAAGTTGAACTGGTCATGGATGTCTTTGCTGAGCCGCTTGGCAAGATTCTGCATGATCCACAGCAGTGGCTTGCTGTCGAACATCGCCTCGATGCAGGGTTTGCGGCCGGTGACGACGGGGATGATGCCGCCGAGCGACTTCACCGGGTCTTCCCGCTCGAGATAGGTCGCTTCGGGAAGGACCACGTCGGCGAACCAGGCGGTATCGCTCATCGCCACGTCGATGACGCAGATAAATTCCATCTGCTTCATCATCTGCAGGGTTTTGCTCCGGTTGGGAACGGACATGACCGGGTTCTGCTTGTAGACCATCATCCCCTTGACCGGATACCGCTGACCTTCGAGCACCATGTCGCGGAAATTCTTCCAGGAACCATCCGTGTTCGACATATAGGTGGCGGTGCCGGCCTCGAGCCGCGTGGGCACCCCGTCGTACCAGGGGGCAAGGTAGTCGTGGCGCGCCAGAGAAATGTGACGGTTGGGGAGCAACCCGCCCCGCACGTCCCACCCACCGACGATGGTCTGAAGAATGGCCATGGCCCGGCGCATCTGGGTATCGTTGCTGAAAAAGGAGGAGCGCCGCCCCGGGTAGATGCAGACATGGGGGGCGGTGGCAGCGAATTCCCGGGCGATCCGCCGAATGTCTGCGGCAGGAATTTCGCATTCGGCCGCGGCCCACTCCGGTGTGTATTTTTCGATATGCGGAACCAGCTTGTCGAAACCGACGGTAGAGGTCTCGACGAAAGCCTTGTCATACAGGTTCTCTTTGATGATGACATGGGTCAGCGCAAGGATGAAGGCCATGTCGGTGCCGGGACGGATCGGGATACCACTCGTCCGCCTTGGCAGCAGTTTTGGTGAAGCGCGGATCGAGGTAGACGAGCTTGCGCATGCCGCCCTCGCCCTTGAGCAGGTCGATGGTGTCCGGGGTGATAAAGGCTTCGCTGCGGTTCGACCCGCACATGATGATGTATTCGGCATTGCGAATATCGGCGCTCGGATAGGTGCCGAAGGTGGCGCTGAATCCCTGAATGTTCGAGGCCAGGCAGAGGGAGGGATGGCGCAACGTATTGGGAGAGCCGAAGCACTCGGCCATCTGGGTGAAAAAGTGTTCGTTGAACCCTTCGGTAGAAGCGAACATCACCCCGGCACGGGTATATTTCTCAGCCAACTCCTTCATATTTTTCGCAACCAGATCGAGCGCTTCTTTCCAACTGGCGCGCCGCCATTTCCCTTGCCCCCGCTCGCCGACGCGGATCAGGGGATATTTCAGCCGATCGGGATCGTAGGTGACCTTGAGGCCCGAGTTGCCCCGGGCGCAGAGCATGCTCCGCGATTTGACGTAGGCTGGGTTGGGATTGAGTTTGTGGATGACCCCGTTGCGGACATCGGCAACCACCCCGCACAGATTGACACACATGGCGCAGGTGGTAAACACCTGCTTGCTCGGCAGAACCTTCACCTCACCGACCTCGCCGGTTTTGGCCAAGGCGCGCAGGACCTTGACCTGCGACCCGACGGTCGCGGTGGCCAGGGCGCAGGATGAGAGCCCCAGAAAGCGGCGGCGGCTCACTTTTTTCTCAGTCAGGCGTGACACTTCCGTCTCCTTTATCGTTTTCTTTCCATAAATACGAATATTTGAATATTTGACCGTCAAAAAAAGGGGGAGGGGAACACCCCTCCCCCGTACCACAACCTCAGAATTTTACGGTCATGGAGGCATAACCGTCCCACGCCGTGTCGACGACCGGCAGCAGAGAGTAGCCTTGCCGTCTTTTACGTCGCTGACCTTTTGCGGAGTACCGACCGGAGAGCCGCTGTCGGTGTAGTTGTAATCGTAGTAGATCCCGCCGACTTTGATGAACATCTTCGGATTGATGTCGAAGATGTAGTAGCCCTCGACGACATGACCTCGAGTCGCAAGCTTGCTGCCGACCATGTCGTCCTGGGCTTGGGTGAAGGGGGTCCAGTACTTGGATCCGTAGTTATACTCCAGATCCGGCTTTGCCCAGAGGAGCCGGAACCTGGATGCCGGCATAGACCGACCAGCCATTCTTCGGGGCGTCGCTGGTGGCCGCGGCCGGCTTCATGATAATCTCAGTTTTGTCCTGGTTCAGTTGGGCCTTGTACACGGCATCCGACAGAAGGCCGCCGAACATGCCGGCCTGGCCGTTGCGGATCGGAGCGGGTCCAGCCGAGCGAGCCGAACCAGTTGACGCCGTTCATCTCCTCGCGGCTGAAAGCCGATGCCGCCGAGGGTGATGTTGCCGATTATTGGTGCTGGGCTGGACCCGGGTGACGAAGTTGAAGTTGGGGAACTTCTGCAGATCCTGATTGATGGTCGGCGCAAAGAATGACCGCGAACTGAGTGCGGGAAGGCAATCAGCCCCTTGAACCCATCGGTGACGTCGAGCGCCTCGAAGAGGGTGAACTGCAGGAAGTTGGTGCCGTCGTTGATGGCGTCGAAATTGAATCCGCCCAGATGGGTGTCCCGGGTGTCGACGGAATTGAACAGTTCTCCGTTGCCCCACTGGGACTCATAACCCTGACCGTAGCAGAACCGCAGCACCTGTCCCTCGACGCCGGTCAGATCCGCCCCAGGCTGTAACCGATGGTAACGCCGTCAAAGTTGAAGTTGACCAGATGGCCCGAGGGCGTTCCGCCACGGGGTTCGTTTTCACGAAACTGAGTCGGCGGACCGTAGGTGGAGGGGCGGCGCCCGATGGAGAGGTAGAAGGGGGACCCGGCGATGTCGTGCCAGGCGAAATAGGCCCGCTCGACCCGCAGCCAGTCGCCGGTGGTATTGCCGCCGTCTGTGCCGTCCATGGTGTAGGAGTTCCAGGAATCGAAGACCTTGACGCCGGTGGAGTCGCCCCAGTTCTTGTACATAGTCAGGCGGGCGGAAAATTTGACGTTCTTCGCACACCTTGGCCCTGAAACTGAGACGCAGCCGGGTGGTGTAGAGGATGTCGTTGTTGACGTCGTAGGTCTTCTTCGGCGCAAAGGCATAGGGCATGATGCCGTGCAACTGGCCGCTCTGAAAGGCCGTGGCCAGGGCCGGATTGGCCGCCAGCATTTGGCCGAGCGGGGAAGTGGCATCATTGGGGTCGCCGAAGTCTCCGTTCATCGCCTTGTTGGCGAAATCGGTGAAATCGACCTGGATTCCGGGATTAAAGGTGACGTTTTTATAATGCAGGGTATCGGCCTTGACCCGCATATCCCCGTACCAGTTGAAGCGGTCGATCGCCCGTTTGATCGTGTTCTTGTTGATGCGCCCGGACATTTCGTCCAACCGCTGGCTCAGATCCTTGACCTGCTTGCGCAGCCCCTCGACATTCTGGGCGTCGGTGGCGGCCAGGGCCGTGGCAGGAAGGGCCAGCAGGGCCACCAGCAGGAAAGCAAAAAGTTTACGCATGAAGGTGCCTCCTCATTATCAAGATTAAGAAATCGCCGGTTCTTACCCGCAGGTCTCGGGCTGATCCGAATCGATGGCATGGTCATAGAGGAACTGATTGATGTCTTTCAGATCCTGCGGGGAGTATTTTTTCCAGACGCCCGGCTTGGCCTTATGCTTGTTCTCTTTGAAAAAGCGGTCCCATTGGGCCTGGGTCTTGGACTGCGGAGTCAGATCTCCGCCTTCCTTGCCGGGCGAGTGGCAGGTCCGGCAGGTCTTTTTGTAGAGATACTTCCCTTTCCGCGGGTTGCCTCCTTCAGCAGCCAGGGCGACGCTGGCGGTGAAGGCCAGAATGGCGAGACAAGCGATGAGTTTCTTGGTGAGTTCCATGATGCAATCCTCCCATGTAACGGATGCGCCGGGCGCACCTTAGGTTGATGGTTTCGCATATAGGGATTTCATCATGTATGCCAAGTGGTTATTTTTCACCGAAGTGGATTTTTCATCTGCCGTAAACTCGCCCGAATAGGGGCCTCTATGATAGAAACCATACGGGATTAAGAACCATAAATGGTTGAGGGTCCGCCCATGAGCTCGGTCATATGGCTAAATATTTATATCGCGAATTCGCCATATGGCCATTTCCCTATATCCATATTTGTATATAAACTCTGCCGTTCCTCCCCCTCGCCCCCCTTTTTCCTGGTTCTCCGCTGCTCTCTCCGGTTAGAATCCCTTCTGATGTTGCCCGGCGCCCCGTTCGTTCCCCCTTTCTGCAGAGGCTCTACCCATAGTGGCTCTCAGGGAACGACCGGAGGTCACGGCGAAATCCTCTTACCGCCAACCGGAAAAAAAGGAGACTCACCATGGCTATCGAAATCACCCTTCCCGGCGGACTCGCCGTCGAAGCGCAGGTCAAGGGGTTCCGCCTCCGCACCGACCAGCCGGAAGAGTCGGGAGGCAGCAACTCCGCCCCCTCCCCCTTCGACACCTTCCTCGCCTCCCTCGGCACCTGTGCCGGCTTTTACGCCCTGCGCTTCTGCAGCGAGCGGGGCATCGATACCGAGGGACTGAAAATCATCATGGAGACGGCAAATGGCGAAACCGGCAAGAAGCTCGACAAAGTCTCCCTGAAAATTCAGTTGCCGCCGGGATTCCCGGATAAATACCGCCGCGCCATTATCCGAGCCACCGACATGTGCGCGGTCAAACAGACCATCCTCCATCCTCCGGAGTTCGAAACGACCCTCGCATGATGGGGCGAGACAGGGCGAATAGGGATCAGGCCCGCTGACAGCCGGTGGGCTCTCCTTGAGAGCGGCGTCTTCGACCCGAAAGTACAGTCGTGCGACGCGCGCCACTTACAGCCGTTCGAGCCAGGAATTCTTGATTGGAGGGAAATTCAGAGGGGCGGGGAAATTTCAGAAAGGGGTACTTGCACGGCGACCATTTCGAGTTCGGCGGCAAGGGCTACGAGGAGGGCTGCGGCATCCCTGCGCCGGGAGGGGGGGTAGGCGATCTCAACCAGGGCCTGCCGACTGTCGAGGGTACGCACAAACCCCAGCCCGTCGTAGCTTTCCAGCAGAAAGCGTAAAAAGCCAATTTTCGCCGGGGAGACCCGGTAAACCTGTTTAATAAATACGTTGCGTTGCGCTTCGGCTTCCTCGGCCATTGCTTCTCCCGGCACGGACTCAAAGGGAGCCGATGACCATGTTTTTACTTGACTGAATGGCGGACAGACGTTATTTTGCCTAAAGATTTTTGGTCAGATTTAAAAAAGGTTACGGTTCGCGTCCCGATCGCAACCTCCCCGGATCACGGTTGGCCTCCTGGCACTATTTAACAAAGACCGAAACCCACAATTTTTTTTCGCGGATATCTCTTTCCAGCCATCAAACCTCCTCCAGAGTCGGCTGTTTCCCCAAAAAGAGGTATTTTTTGCGACCCCCGGGTTCCCCACCCGGGGTTTTTTTTGGCCGGGACTCAAGATAAAAAGGTATCGAGGATATAGCGGGCGATGCTGCGCCGGGGCGGCAGAAGCGGCAGGGCATCGACGGGAAACCAGCGGGCGTCCTCCAGCTCCTTTTCCTCCACCTGCACCTCGCCCCCTTCGTATTCGGCGGTGAATCCCGCCATGAGCTGGCTCGGGAAGGGCCAGGACTGACTGCCCACATAGCGGATGTTGGTCACCGCCACGCCGGTTTCTTCGCGCACCTCCCGGATCACCGCCTCCTCCAGGCATTCACCGAAGTCGACAAATCCGGCCACCAGGCTGTAGCGTCCTTCCGGCCAGTCGGCCTTGCGGGTGAGCAGCACCGCGCCGGGGCGCCTCACCAGCACGATGATACAGGGATGGATGTGGGGGAAATGGCTGTATGCGCAGGAGAGGCACTTCTTTCCCCATTCGCCGGCGAGCCTTTCCATCTCTCCGCCGCAGCGGGAACAGCGGCGGCTGTTTTTCTCCCAGTGCTGAATCTGCCCGACCACTCCGCCGAGGGAAATCAGCGGGAGGGGCAGCCGGGAATCGCTCGCCAGCAGGTTTTCAGCGAACAGGCCCTCTGGAACGGGTTCGGAGCTGCCCAGCCGCAGGGCGCGACAGGGCCTCCCCCGCCAGGTGCCGATAAAGAGGCTTTCCCGGCCGGCCAGAGAAGCGGGCAGCGGCCCCTCCGGCAGGGCGAGCGCCTCCCCGCCCGCAGACACCAGCAGCTCGTTTCCCCGCAGGATCACCCAGCAGGGATCGGCGCCGCCCGGATCGGCATCCGGCGTCGCCGGCCGGAAGGCGGCCTTGAGGCTCTCGGTATTGAAGGGAAGGTGCAGGGGGGAGGCGTACGAATCGGGCAAAGGCGTCATGTTGTGATCCATTTCGATGATTTCGACCAGGGTCGAAGTATCGGATTCAAGTGGTCGTTTTCAGCTTTTCCGAGAAGACTGTCGCGAAGCGAACTGGAGCAGGGCCAGCTGGGTCTTGCCATCGCGGATTTTACCCCCGGTGGCCAGCCGCACGGCCTCGGCCAGCGGCAGGAGTTCCACCTCGATGAACTCATCGGCCTCAGGGTGTCTCGGAACCGGAACCAGGTCCCGGGCGACGAAAAGATGGACGATCTCGTCGCAAAACCCGACGGCCGTCCACATCTCGCCCAGCTTCTCGACCGACCCGGCCCGATACCCGGTCTCCTCCTCCAGTTCGCGCCGCACGCAGGCTGCCGGCGCCTCGCCCGGTTCGAGGCGCCCGGCGGGGATCTCCAGCACCATCCCCCCCGCGGCCGGACGGAACTGGTTGATCATCACCACCCGACCATCCTCCAACAGGGGCAGGACGGCCGCACCTCCTGGATGCCGGACAATCTCATAGATTGCCCGGCGCCCGTCGGGAAGATTGTGCTCCTCCAAGGCCAGTGACACAACCTGGCCGTTGAATATGGTTCGGTTCTTGGCATGCAATGGAGACACCCCGGAAAATGCAGTTTCGCGTGAAAAAAAACCTTTTCACGGATTTCATGATAGCAGAGTAGGCGCCTTGAACCAAGACCGAAAGGGGAGAGCAAAGAGGACTCTATCGAGGCAGAACCAGGGTCAGGGCAGCAGGTTCCGCCCGGAAGGTCATCGGCAGGCGGCCGAGAAAATCCCCGTCGATCTGCACCGGCACAGCCGGCCCGCGAACTGTCAGGCCACGGGCCTTGAAGATGCAGACCTCCGGGGAGGTGAGCCGTTTCCCGACGAGAACCCTTGTGACACAGCGCGCCAGGTTCCACCGCCCCTCCTTTTGGAAAAGGCAGACGTCGAGAAGCCCCTCGGTCAGGGACGCTTCAGGGGTGATGGAAAAGCGCCCCGCATAGAACCGGCTGTTGCCGATAACGGCGTTGACGCCCCCCAGGACGGTGCCGTCCTCCTTTTCGAGCTCGATCGGAAACCCGGGCCGGTTCGCCAGAGTGAGCAGTGCACTGATCACGTAGGCCAGCTTTCCGCTCCAGCGTTTAAGCCGGACACTGACCCGGGAGACCACCTCGGCATCGAACCCGATCCCGGCCATGAGCAGAAAACGGGTTCCGTCCGCCACGCCGAGGCAGACCGGCGTCGGCACCCCGTCGAGGGCGATGTCGCAGGCTTTTTCAACGGCAAAGGGAATGCCGACCTCGAGGGCGAAGACGTTGGTGGTGCCAAGGGGCAGAAAGCCGAGTGGAAGAGAGCTGGGCGCCAGGCCGTTGATGGCCTCGTTGAGAGTGCCGTCGCCGCCGGCAACGACGATCCGGTCGAAGCCGCCCTCCCTGGCGGCGGCCGCCGCTTGGGTCGCATCGCCACGGGCCGCGGTCAGGGTCAGATCGACGAGACAGCCGCGCCCTTCGAGGTGGCGACAGGCCCGGCGGATTTTTCCCCGGGCGTCGCCGCCGGCGATGGGGTTGGCAATGAGTTTGATCCGCTGGGCCACGGCACTCCCCTTGAATGTATTCGGCCTGCCGGATCAGGACGGCTCCGCCTCGCCCTGCAGGGCCAGGGTTCCGGAGCGCCCCGGTATCTCCCCCATGGCCAGACGGTGGGCGGGGATGAGGGAAGGGTCGAGGCTGCGGTAGAGGTCGCCCAGCGAAAGCAACTCGGCCCCACTCGCCCGCCACCGCCCCAGCAGGCGGTCGAACATGCCGAGAAAGCGGCCGCCCTCGAGTTCGGCGTGGAGGGTGAACAGGTGCCCGTTGGGAAGGGGCGTTTTGCTCAATTCCAGAAGGTGCTCGGCCACCGCCTCCTCGTCCAATCCATCCACGCCCAGCAGTTCATCGAGAGTGGGCAGGGTGGTAGGAAGCTGGGGGACGGAGAAGCGTTCCCCGTCGATCACCGGCAGGAAAGGATGGGTCCCGCGACTATCGCTGCAGTAGGCGAAGCCGAGCTCTTCCTGGATGCGCAGGGCGTTTGCGGTCGTCTGCCAGCCGGGCGCCCCGCAGGTCACGGGCGGCTGGCTGAAAATTTCCCGAAAGCGGTCGCGGGCCCGCGCCAGCTCCCGCCGCGTCCAGGCTGCGCCGCGCCGGGTCACGTAATCCTGCCAGCGGACATGGTCCCAGCAGTGAACGCCCACTTCAAACCCGGCCTGTTGCACCTGACGCAGGATGCCGGCGCATCTGCGGCCGATGTCCGGTCCGGGCAGCAGCGTACCGTAGCACAGGGTCCGCAGACCGTAATTGCTCCCCACCGAGGTACGCGCCACCTTCTGCAGAAAGCCCCGGCGAAACACCCGGCGCAGAGCCCGGCCGGTGTGGTCAGGGCCGAGGCTGAAGAGAAAGGTCGCCTGCGCCCCGTGGCGCCGCAGCACCTCCACGAGCGCCGGCACCCCCTCCCGCGTGCCGCGGTAGGTATCGACATCGATTTTCAGGGCGATGCGCAAACCAGACATTTCCCCTTGTCGAAATCCTTAAATTTAAAGCGATTTATTTTCGGATTGGAAACGAGGAGTTTTTCGTCGTGGCCAGGAAATCGAGGGAATCGGGCGGAGGCGTACATCAGTACGCCGCACAAGCGATTTCCTCGATTGACGCCGCCACGGCGGAAAAGAACCGTTTCCAGCCGAAAATCAGATCAGACCCTGGGCCTCGGCCACATGCCCCCGATAGAAATCGAAGATCTCGTAGAGCGCCTCCTGCATGGTGAACCGGGGCTTCCACCCCAGCTCGGCGCAGGTATTTTCGATCATCGGCACCCGGTTTTGCACGTCCTGGTATCCTTCGCCGTAGTACTCGCCGGAGGAGACCTCCACCAACTCGACCCGGGAGGTGGGCTCGCGGTACTCTTCGATGCTGCGGCCCAAGGCCACCATCATTTCGGCCAGTTCCCGTACCGAGAGGTTGTTCTCCGGGTTGCCGATATTGTAGATCTTGCCGCTGGCGACGCCGTCTTTGTTATCGATGATCCGCATCAGGGCGTCGATACCGTCACTGATATAGGTAAAGGCCCGCTTCTGCCGCCCGCCGTCGACCAGGCTGATATTTTCCCCGCGCACGATGTGCCCCAGAAACTGGGTGAGCACCCGGGAGCTGCCCTCCTTGGGGGTGTGGATGCTATCGAGGCCGGGGCCGATCCAGTTGAAGGGGCGAAAGAGGGTGAAGTCGAGCCGCCCTTCCATGCCGTAGCCCCAGATCACCCGGTCCATGAGCTGCTTGGCGCAGGAGTAAATCCAGCGCGGCTTGTTGATCGGCCCGAGCACCAGTTCGGAGGCGTAAGGATCGAAGGCCTCGTCCCGGCACATGCCGTAGACCTCGGAGGTCGAGGGGAAGACGATTCGCTTGCCGTACTGCACGCACTGGCGCACGATCGGCAGGTTCGCCTCGAAGTCGAGGGAGAAGACCCGCAGCGGATCCTTCACGTAGGTCGCCGGAGTGGCGATCGCCACCAGGGGCAGCACCACGTCGCATTTGGCCACATGGTATTCCACCCATTCGCGGTTGATGGTGATATCCCCCTCGAAAAAATGGAACCGGGGATGCTCCATCAGATCGGCCACCCGCTCCTGCTGCATGTCCATGCCGAAGACCTGCCAGTCGGTGGTCTCAATGATGCGCTGGCTTAGATGATGGCCGATAAAGCCGTTGACGCCGAGAATCAGTATTTTTTTCATGGATGCTCTCCAAGTTTTTGCGGGCGGGAGGCAAACCGGGCGCGAAATTCCTCCGCCGACCGGACGTCCCCCCCCAGTTCGAAGGACAGGATCTGCAGCCGACGACCGTCCGCGCAGTCGGCATAACACTTGCCGTTTTCCCAATAAAAGCAGGGGACCTCTGCTGGGTAGCGCACTGAACCGCAAACCTGGCGACTGCGGAAAATTCGCAGGGGCTCGCCGTCCAGGGTGGTAAAGGTCCCCGGGTAGGGAGGCGCCACGGCGCGAATCAGGTTGTGGATCTCTGCCGCCGAGGCGCTCCAGTCGATGCGGCCGTCCTCGGGGCGCCGGCCGCTGAAGTAACTTCCCTGCTGCAGATCGAGGGGAATGCGGGGGGCTCGTCCTTGAATCAGCAGGGGCAGGGAACGGGCCAGCACCACTTCGGCGGCCCAGGTCACCTTGTGAAAGACGTCGAGGGCGGTGTCGTCCCGCAGGATCGGAACCGCCTGCTGATCGACCAGATCGCCGGCATCGGGTTTGAGCTCCATATAGTGGAGGCTCGCGCCGGTTTCCCGCTCGCCGCGGAGTACCGCCCAGTTGACTGGCGCCCGGCCCCGGTACCGGGGCAGCAGCGACCCGTGCATGTTGAGAGCGCCGTGGCCGGGGGTTTCCAGCAGGCCGGGCTTGAGCATCTTGCGGTAGTAGAAGGAGAAGAGAAAATCGGGCTGCAGCGCCCTCACCCGCTCGACCACCTCAGGCACGTTGGGATCCTCCGGGGTGATGACGGGGATGCCGTTTTCCCGCGCCAGCTCGGCGACGCTGCCGAACCAGTGGTTCTCCCCCGGATCGTCCTCATGGGTCACCACCAGGGGGATCTCCAACCCCTGATCGAGCAGCACCGACAGACAACGGCAGCCGACGTTGTGATAGGCGAAAACGACACAGCGCTTCATGCCGACTCCTTCGTTGCGGGGCGGCGTTTGGCAGGTGCCGGAATGGGCTCTTCAAGGATGCCGCGGATCAGATAGCGGGGGCGCTCCCGCACCTGCTGATAGATGCGCCCGACGTATTCGCCCAGCAGGCCGATGCCGAAGAGCAACATGCCGATGAAGAAAAAGACGATGGCAAAAAGGGTAAAGACCCCCTGCACCTCGGGACCGATGAAGATGCGCCGCAGGAACATGTAGACCATCAGCAGGCCCGAGAGGAGCGAGACGCCGATCCCGGCGAGGGAGAAGATCTGCAGCGGCACCACCGAAAAGGCGGTCATCAGGTCGAAATTGAGCCGGATCAGCTTGTAGAGGGAGTACTTCGATTCGCCCGCCTCCCGCTCGGCGTGCGCCACCTCGATCTCCACCGGATGGGCGGCATACAGGTAGGCGAGGGCCGGAATGTAGGTGTTGATTTCCCGGGTGGCGTTGATGGCGTCGATGATCGATCGATCGTAGGCGCGCAGCATGCAGCCCTGGTCGGTCATCTGGATGTGGGTGATGCGGTGGCGCACCCGATTCATCAGGCGCGAAGCGACCTTGCGCCAGAGGATGTCCCGGCGCTGCCGGCGGATGGTGCCGACGTAGTCGTGGCCCGCATCCATCTGCGCCAGCAGCTTGGGGATCTCTTCCGGAGGATTCTGCAGGTCGGCATCGAGGGTCACGATCCGCCGCCCCCGGCAGTGCTCGAAGCCGGCCATGATGGCGGCGTGCTGCCCGAAGTTGCCGTTGAACAGAATCACCCGGGTCTGCTCCGGTCGCTTTTCGTACTGCTCCCGCAGCAGCGCGGCGGAGCGGTCGCGGCTGCCGTCATCGATAAACAGGCATTCGAAGCTGCGGCCGCTCTCGTCGAGGGCCCGATAGAGGCGCTCGAACAGGGCGGGCAGTACCGCCTCTTCGTTGTATACCGGAACCACCACCGAAACTTCGGGGCTTCTGGTTGTGTTTTCACCTTTCACTGAAACGATCTCCTGTTTCGAAAAGTTGGTCGTAAGACACTGAAAAACGAAAGCAAATCTTCTTTAACGCCCGTTCGCTTCGCTCTCTCAAGATGCAAAGAGGATCAAACTAAAAGAAAAAGTTCAAAATTTATCGCAGAACCACAGAAAACACAGGGGTAACCCTTTAATTCTAGAACGATTTTCCCTGTGTCCTCTGCGCCTTCGCGTTAAAGATGGCCGCGATTTTCAACGTCTTCGGGTGGGCCACCCTTCGCTATTTTCCTGCCAGGGAGTCTCGCAACGCCCGGCACACCCGCTCGACATCTTCGACCGCCATCGCCGGAAACAGGGGCAGGGTCACCGTTTCGCGGCCGATCCGCTCGGCGTTGGGGAACTGGCCTCCCGAATACCCCATGGCGCGGTACAGGCTGAAGAGGTGCAGGGCGGGATAGTGGATGCCGACCCCGATGCCCTTTTCCTTCATGGCCTGCTGGAAGGCGGCCCGCGCCATCCCCAGCTTTTCAAAGGGAAGCAGCAGGGTGAACATGTGCCAGCTGTGTCCCTCGTCGCCCCGCTTCGGCAGGACGCCCGGCGGATCCTCGGCGAGCAGTTCAAAATAACGGTCCGCCAGCTGACGCCGCTTAGCGTTGAACTCATCGAGACGTTTCAGCTGCCCGAGGCCGACGCGGGCGGCGACGTCGGAGAGGTTCAATTTTCCGCCGGCCACCGAAACATCCATCTCCCCCTCGGCTGTGCGGGAGATGCCGTGGAAGCGCAGCCGCTCCAGGCGCTCGACGAGAGCCGGATCGGCCAGGGAAAGCGCTCCCCCTTCGATGGTGGTCATGTTCTTGTTGGGATGGAAGCTGAAACAGACCAGGTCGCCGCAGCCACCGATCTTCCCCTCTCCGACGCTGCTGCCGATGGCGTGGGCCGCATCTTCGATCACCCGCAGCTGGTGGCGCTTGGCCAAGCGGTAGAGAGCCTTGGTGTCCACGGGGAGCCCGGAGAAGTGCACCGGCATGAGAGCCTTGGTACGGGGGGTGACGGCCGCCTCCGTCAGGTTCGCATCGAGATTGCGCGAGGCGAGCTCCACGTCGACGAAGACAGGTCTGGCACCGGCGCGCACCACCACGTTGGCGGTGGCGGCAAAGCTCATGGCCGGAACGATGACTTCGTCGCCAGGGCCGACATCCGCCAGGGCGAGCGCCGTCTCCAGCGCCGCAGTTCCCGAGCTGAGGGCGCGCACGCTGCGCCCGCCTCCCAGGTAGTCGGCGAGGGCCTGCTCGAATGCGGCGACCTGGGGCCCGGTTGCCAGCCACCCGGAGTGGAGAGTGTCCATAACCCCGGCAACGGTCTCCGGGTCGAGGGTCGGTCGGGTGAAGGGTAAAAACGGTTCCATGTCAGCTCCTGGCAACGATAAAAACCCCGAGGATGATGACGCCGATCCCCCCCAACCGGGTCAGGCTCACCACCTCGCCGAAGAGCATCCGGGCGGCGATGGCATTGACCACGTAGCCGATGGAGAGCATCGGATAGGCCATACTGACCGGCACCCGGGAGAGAGCCAGGATCCACACCACCACGCTGATCACGTAACAGGCGAGCCCGCCGAGGATATGGGGTTCGAAGGCGAGCCGCCAGCCGGCCGCGGCGATGCTGGCAAACCCCAGCTGAATGGTGCCCATGGTCCGCACTCCGGCCTTCAGCAGGAGCTGGGCGGTAGCGTTCAACAGAACGCCGGTCAGAATCAACGAAAAGCTGGTCATCGTCATGGTTTCATCACCATCACGCGCTGGGGGTCGCGGCCGATTTCCTTCATCGGCAGGCCGCTTTTGCGCAGCGCGGCAAAAGTTTTCGGGGACATGATCGCCAGCGCCTGCCGATTCGCCATCCAGCGCTGGGTAAACTGGGAAATGCTTGGAATCCACCGCTGCGGGTCGCGGGAAATCCCGAAAGCCAACTCGCCCTTGTAGGCGACCACTTTCATGGTGCGCCCGAGATAAAAAGGGAGCGTCTGATCGTAGGTGTCTACGCCGTACAGGGGGACGTTCTTGGACACATAGGGGCGTACCTGCTGCGCCAACTGGTGGGCGGAATAGGCCGGGGAGAGGGCCTGTACCCCGACGAACCACAGGGAGACAGCCAGCAGCCAGCTCGCAGCCAGGGCTCCCACCACCCGTTCGGCGCTGGCCTGCCGAAGCCAGATCCAGCCCGCCAGCGCGCCAAGCAGCAGCAGGCCGAAACCGGCGGTGAACCAGGGGGCCGCCGCCGCGAAAAGTGCCGCCGGCACCTTATGGTGTCCGAGGCGCTGGAAGCCGCCACCGAGAGCGAAGACGAGTCCCGCGACGGAAAAAAGTCCCGAGACCAGCAGATCCCAGCGCAACCCCCGCGGGGAGATGGCGAGGCGCCGGCCGATCAGCAGCGCCAGGGCCGGAAAGATCGGCAGGATATAGGGGATCAGCTTGGAGTCTGAGAAGGAGAAGAACGCCAGGATGGTAATCACCCAGACCCAGATAAACCGGGCGCTGTCGAACCGCCCGGCCGCTTCGGAGCGGCGCCACCCCAGCAGCAGCTCCCGCACCGCTTCGAACACCCAGGGCAGCGCGCCGAGCGCCAGGATGGGCAGAAAGTACCACCAGGGCTGGAAGTGGTGATGAATCTTGGTCAGGTAGCGCTCGAAATGCTCGTGGACGAAAAAGAACCAGAGGAATTTCGGGTTCTTCTTCGCCATCAGAGCGAACCAGGGCAGGGTGATGAGCCCGAAGAGCGTCAGCCCCTCCCCCCAGCGCAGGCGGCGCCAGAGGCGCCAATCCCGCTGCCAGAGGCTGTAGAAGATTAAGGCGCCGCCGGGCAGGACGATCCCTTCGAGACCTTTGGTGAGCATGGCCAGAGCCGCGGCGGCCCAGGCGAAGAGCATCCACCAGCGCCTCTCCCGGGCGGTCGCAGCGTCCCGCAAGGCAAAGAGAAACCCCACCAGGGTGGCGGTCATGAAAAAGGTCAGACTGGTATCGAGGTTGTTGATGCGCCCCACCGCGCTGTAGAAAAGGCAGCCGGCGAGCACCAACGCCGCATAGATTCCGGCAGGACCGCCAAACAGCACCCGGCCGGCCAGCCAGACCAGCAGGATGCCGGCAAATCCGGTCAGGTAGCTCCAGAGCCGGGCGGTCCAGTTGTGCGTGCCGAAGGTTTCGTAGGCAGCGGCCGTGGCCCAGTACTGCAGGGGCGGTTTTTCGAAGTATTTGAACCCGTCCAGCCGGGGGGTCAGCCAGTTGCCGCTCGCCACCATTTCCCGCGGGATCTCCGCATAACGGCCTTCATCAGGCTGGAACACGTCACGGACCTGGATATTGCCGAACCACACCAGCAGAATGAGAACCAAAGCGGCGATTTGAACCGATTTTCGAAACATCAAAACAGGCCTTCCGGGAAAGCGGCCATGGCCGTTTTCCCTTTTTATCTTCGTTCTTTTCGCGAGGGAATCCAGGGGCATGTTACGGAGGAGATGGCGGAGGATTTTTCAGGCGCCCCTTACTTGACGACCCCCATCTCCTGCCGCTTTTCCTTCTTTTCCTTGGAGATCAGGTACAGGTTCCGCGTATAGATGAGAAAGCCCGTCGACTGGCCCACGGTAAAGACGATATCCTTGCGCAGGATAGCATAGATCAGCAGCAGACAGCTGCCGCCCAGGCTGAAATACCAGAAAGCGGTCGGGATGAGACTGCGCTTATGTTTTTCCGAGTACAGCCACTGGACGAAAAACCGCATAAAGAACAGGGCCTGGCCGCTGAATCCGATGACGAGAAGCAAAATTTCGCCCTTAGACATGATGGTCCCTGATCCTTATGGTGAGATGCCTTTTAATCATCCAGCGAACGGTAACGACATCGTACAGCCCCTCGATGCCCCGTCGCAAGTTGGTGTATTTGGAGACCCCGTGCAGCCGGGGACGGTGGTTCACCTTGACCTCCACCACCCTAGCCCCTTCGAGACGCATCAGGGTGGGCAAAAAGCGATGGAGGCCCTTGAAGATCTTGATCCGCTTCAGCATTTCGGCATTCATTACCTTCAGCGAACAGCCGGTATCGTGGATCGATTCGCTGGTCAGCAAGTTGCGCACGGTATTGCCGATGCGGCTGCCGATCTTTTTGGCCAGCGAATCCTGCCGGTTGTGACGCCAGCCGTTGACCATGTCGTAATCGCCGTAGTAGCCAAGCAGCCGGGGGATGTCGGCCGGATCGTTCTGCAGGTCGGCATCCATGGTGATGACGACATCGCCGCTGGCCTCCTGAAAGCCGGCATACAGGGCCGCCGACTGACCGCAGTTTTTCTCGAAAGAAAGAAACTTGACCGTCGGATGCTTTTCCCGCAGGGACTTGATGGCCTGCAAACTGCCGTCGGTGCTGCAATCGTCGACGAAGAGGATCTCATAGCCGCAGTCGAGCCCGTCGGCAACCCGGGTGATTTCCTCGAACAGGCGGGGGAGGTTTCCCTCTTCATTGAATACCGGGATGACGAAAGAGATTTTTTCCATCTATTCCTCGTTGCACTGAACTGACGCTCCGGTCGTCGCCCCGGTCATCTTCGCAGGGATACGCGCGGCGCCGACGGCCCGAATCAGGCTTTGCGGGCAAAGATGTTGATGCCCTTGTCCAGGAAAAATTGTTTGACGTAGAAGGTGGTGGCCACGCCGAGATACCCTCCCATGATCACGTCGCTCGGGTAATGACTCCCGACGACGACGCGACTCACCGCCACCAGCGCCGCATACGTGAAATAGAGGAACCACCACCGGGGGACGAGAAGAAAAAGGGCCATCGCCAGAGCGAAAACCGTATTGGAATGTCCCGAGGGAAAGGACCACATTTTAGCAGAAAACTCGAACCAGGAAAACGAGTAATAGCCGTAATGAAAAAACATCCTCGGCCGCGGCCGGCCGAAAAGGATCTTCAGCAGATCGTTGACAATGCCCGAAACGGCAATGGCGGCAAACACGAACAGAAACCGCTGGGAGAGGTCTTGAAGACGCGCCCGAAACTCCGGCCATCGCGAGGCGGCCACGCGCAGCCCTAAAAAGAGAAGAAAAGCCGGAATCAGATAATAGGCGGAATTCCCCAGGTGGGTGAGCCGGCCGAAAAAATGCTGGATGCCGGGCCCGAGGGAGCGGGCGGCCGTGGCCGCGGAGCGATCGACAAATAAAATCAGGCCCATGCACAGGGCCGTCACCAGAACGGCGGCAAGAGCCAGTTTTTTTTCCAGAGCGGGGTTCAACCTCATTGCGGCTCCTGTTCATTTGGCAGGCGGAGCGTTTTTACCGGAACGGGGGCGGCGGGACCGTACAGGGTCAGGGTCAGCCAGCGCCCCTTGGCATAGTTGAATCCGCGGAAGGTTTTCAGCGCCACCGGACTCACCCCCTCCTTTCGGGCCGCCGCATCAAAGGCCTCTTTCTCCTTCTGCGTGACCAGTGCCAGCCCGTTGGCATGGGCTTTGAGGTTCTGAGCAGCCCCGGCCGGATCGGTCAGCTCGGTCTGCGTCCCGAGCAGAAACACCAGGCTCGGCTCGTGGAAGCCGACGGCGGCAAGCACCGGATGCGGTTTCCGCTCGAGCTGGCGCACCTCCGTCAACACCCTCCGGCTGATCCAGGGGCCATCGAGTCGGGGGAGCACCAGCGAGAAGGCCGGTGCCAGCACCAGCAGACCGCCGAGCAGGCCGCACAGGGCCGCCAAGGCAGGCTTTTCCTTCCGCCAGCAGCGAGGCACCATCGCCAGGAGAAAAGCCACCCCGACGATTGCCGCCAGGCTGCCGAGAAAAAGCCGGTGGTTGAGCATCAGCGGCAGCCCCGTCAGACCGACGGCGAGGGCCACCCCGACGATCCCCCACAAGGCGATCGGCAGCCATTTCAGCCAGGTGAACGGCTTTTGCCGAAGGTAGTCCCGGAACTGGCCGGGGTGACTTAGAAAGTACCCCGTCAGCAGGGCGATCGCCGGAAAGGTCGGCAAAATGTAGTGGGGCAGCTTGGTCGGCACCAGTTCGAACATCAGCCAACTCGGCACGATCCAGGCGAGACAGAACCGCACCGCCCCCTCGGCACGGGATTTCCAGCTCGGCCACAGCGCCCAGAAGGCGAAGAGCGACCCCGGCCAGAAAAGCAGGGGAAAGAGCAGGGCGAAGGTGCCGAAGGGCGCACCGTGAGACTCCTGCCCCCCCGCCAGCTTGGGAAGCAGATCGTGGCCGACCGCCTGCTGAAAAAAGGCTCCCTTGGTCTCCACGCCGATAGCGAGAAACCAGGGAAGAACCATAACGAGAAGCAACAGAAGCCCTTGGCGCCAGCGCATCTGCCGCAGAAGCTTCAGGTTGCGGTCGGCGAGGGCCAGACTCCCCATGGTGAGCAGCGCCACCGCCGGCGCGATCGGCCCCTTGATCAGGATCCCCGCACCGCAGGCCGCCCAGAAAAGCAGGGCGGTGGCCGTCCCCACCGGCTCGTCCCGCCTCGTCCGCAAATAGATTCTGCCGAGCAACCCCTGCATGGCGACGATACAGGCCAGCAGAACGGCATCGGTCGTGGCCAGATGGGCCTCGGCGGTCAGAATCAGGGAGGATCCGAGCAGCGCCGCCCCCAGCAGGGCGGCCCGCCGGCCGAAGAGGGCCTGGCCGAAGCGGTAGGTGAAAAGCACCGCCAGCAGCGCCCCCAGCAGGGAGGGCAGGCGGTAGGGCCAGATGGCGGGCTTTTCCGCCCCCGTGGTCGCCGCGGCCGAGGCCGCCTGCAGCCAGTATATGCCGGCCGGTTTTTTGTACCGGGGATTTTGCTGAAAGCGGATATCGATATAATTGCCGCTTTCCACCATCTGCCGGCTGGCCTGGGCGAAGCGGGCCTCATCCCGGTCGGTAGGAGGCATCCGGGTCAGGCCCGGCAGATAAAAGGCAAGGCAGAGGAGGATCAGGATCAGGTAGGGGAGTCCGCCCCGGGTCCAGAAATCCTTTTGCTGTTCAGCGCTGTTCACCACATCTCTCCGCAACAGGAACGAAAGAAATTACCCAAATGCGCCATTAAAAACCATCTGCCGATTCATTGCAAGAGGGAATTGCCCGAAATCCCGTCGGAAAGTCTCGATCGCCAGGTGGTCGTGGTTCCCGGCGGGGGGGAAGAGATGAAGAAAACCGGCGGTCCGGGGTGGGATCGCGGAACCGCCGGTTGCTCGCGGAAGGGTTACCAGCCGAGACTAAGCTTCACGGTATAGATTGGCCGCTGCAGGTACTCGGCGTCCAGGGTAAGGCGCAGCAGGCCGAGGGAGCTCTGAAGCCCGGCAAAATAGCGGGGTTCGGTCAGGTCCTGATCCTCCAGGGCGGCCTTCAAGGTCGGGTCGCTGCCGGCGTAACTGCCTGAAATCCGCACCAGCCCCACCCCGGCGTACGGGGTGAAGAAGGCAAAGCCCTTGCTGATCACCCCGTCCAGAGCCAGGGTATGCAGATCGAAATCGCCCACCCCCAGCACCTTGCTGTAGCTGCCGCGCAACGCCACCGCCGGCTCGGCGATGCCGCCCTCGAGCAGGGCCCACTGGATCTCGGCGCCCACCAGTTTGATGTCGCTGTCCGGAATCTGCGCGTACATCGCCCCCACATCGAAATTGAAGGGCAGCCCCTTGCGCAGATGGAGACTCGGCACGGGGAGATAGCCGGGAGCGTCCCCATTCTTGAAAACCGGATCCCATACCGAGGAGTCGATATCGACCAGGCTGACCGCGGCCCCCAGGTCGAAACCGGTCAGACCTTCCGGCTCGGCAGGGGCAATCCCGCGATAAGCGGCCACCGCCCCCCCTTCGCGCACCAGATCCTTGAAGGCAGAGTTGCTCAGGGTGCTGGGAAAGACCAGATCGTACTTGGCCGCCATGGCCGGCCCCGCCAAGAAAAGAATCAAAAATGCCGCCATCATCCACTGCTTCATTCCATGCCTCCCGTACGGTTGATTTGATCGAATTGGCAACAAGCTCACTGCCGTTTACTTCCTAATTGGTCCTTTGTGCCCGCCGTCGCGGCGCGCCATTAAAGACACAATCCACTCTCTTTTTCCATACAAATTTAATACCAGAACCGGGTCCGCGCCTCAAAAGAGGGTTCTCCCGGCTGCCGGCGAATCCCCCCGGCGAAATGACCAAACCGGCATTCTGGGTTACAATAACAGACATGACGCGACAGTCTTCGCTTATCGACCCACCGCAGGAAAGCGCCGCAGAACGCCTGCTGGCGGTCGGGGACATCCACGGGTGCCTCGATCCCCTCGAGCGTCTGATGGACCGGGTGCGCCCGACGCCGGCCGACCGGGTGGTTTTTCTCGGCGATTACATTGACCGGGGTCCGGACGGCAGGGGGGTGATCGAGTATCTGATCGCCCTTTCCCGCCGCTTTCCGAAAAGCGTGTTTCTCAAGGGGAATCACGAGGAGATGTTTCTGAACTTTCTCGCCGGGAAGGGCCAGCTCCTGTACCTTGCCAACGGCGGCGGCACCACCCTCGAGAGTTACCGCGAGGAGCAGGGCGTCCGCGTCCCCAAGGCCCATCTCGATTTTCTGGAAACGCTGCTGCCGGCCTACCAGACCGAGCGCTTCATCTTCGTCCACGCCGGCCTGCGCCCGGGGCGCCCCCTCGAGGAGCAGGAGGAGCAGGACCTGCTGTGGATCCGGGAGGAGTTCCTTCGCTCGGACTACGACTGGGGAAAGACGGTGGTGTTCGGCCACACCCCTCAGTCGGCCCCCCTCATGGCGCCGAACAAGCTCGGCCTCGACACGGGGGCCGTCTACGGGCAGGAGCTGACCTGCTGCGACGTGGAGCGGCGTCAGTGCTGGAGTTCGGCCGCGCCGCCGCCGCCGCCGGCGCTTCGGCCGTAAGCCAAGCGTAAGCCGTAAGCCGTAAGCCATCAGCCATCAGCCATCAGCCATCAGCCATCAGCCATCAGCCATCAGCCCTCAGCCCTCAGCCTCCTCCAGCCGCCTCCAGCCTCCAGCCTCCCAGCCCTCAGCCCTCAGCCCGCAGTTTCCCTCTTCTCCCGCCGCAGCAGATCGCCGGCTCTGGCGCCGGCCGGCAGCTTCATCCTGACCCGGGCGTTGGGCTGGGCCGCCGGCACCGTCTCGCCCTTCCCGGTGCAAATCCGCGCCACCCGGAACGTTGCCTGGCGCATCTGCGGACCGATCAGTTCCAGCGTCTCGCCGGGGAAAAAGCGGTTGCGTCCCTCCACCTCGCCCCAGCCGTCCGCGTCCACCTGCCCCACCACTCCGACGAACTCAAAGGCCGTCCGATAGCGCGCATCGGCCGCATGGATCAAACCCTCCCGGGCACCGAAGAGAAAACCGCGATCGTAGGGTCGATGGCTGACCTTCTCCAACTCGGCACGCCAGGCGGGGTCGAACCTGAAACCGGCGGGGTCGGCCAGACAGGCGTCCAGGGCGGCCCGGTAGACGCGAGTGACCGCGGCCACATAGTAGCGGCTTTTCATCCGACCCTCGATCTTGAGGCTGTCGACCCCGGCTTCGACCAGCTGCGGGAGTTCCTCGATCAGGCAGAGATCCCGGCTGTTCATTATGTAGCTGCCGCGGACGTCCTCTTCGACGGGGAAGTACTCGCCGGGGCGGGTCTCCTCCATCACCCCGTAGCCCCATCGGCAGGGATGGGCGCAGGCGCCGCGGTTGGCGCTTCGCCCGGTGAGGGCGGCGGAGAGCAGGCAGCGGCCGGAATACGCCATGCACATGGCGCCGTGGACGAAAACCTCCAGTTCGGCCCTGGTCCCGGTCCGAATCGCGCGGATCTCCTCCAGGGTCAGCTCCCGGGCCAGGTTGACCCGCCGCACCCCCGCCTGGCGCCAAAACTGCACGGCAGCGGCATTGGTGGTATTGGCCTGGGTCGAAAGATGCACCTCGCGCTGTGGATCGACCTTTCTGACAAGCGTCAGGGCGCCCGGATCGGACACGATGTAAGCATCGAGCTCCAGGGGACGCAGCTCCTCCAGATACGCAAGGAAGTCCTCCGTCTCTGCCGGGCGCAGAAAGGCGTTGAGGGTCAGATAGAGGCGCTTGTTCCGGGCGCGGGTCAGGCTCCGGGCCCGGCCCAGTTCGACCAGGGTGAAATTGGGGGCCAACGCCCGCAGCCCGAACCGCGGGCCGCCGACATAGACCGCGTCGGCGCCGTAATCGAGGGCCGTTGCCAGCTTTTCCAGGTTTCCGGCGGGGACCAGAAGTTCGGCTCGCATGCGTGAGGGGTCTCCTTTCCGATGATGTCGAGGCCGCCGCAGAATAGCACAAAAGCCCGTCGCCATGGCAAGAAAGCGCCCCCTCCAGCGGGCATTCCTGCTTGACACAGGGTTAAAAAATCTATAATTTCAGAGCAGATTCGAAGGTGCTCCTTCCGAAAAACACTCCCTGCAAATCGACCGGGAAAGAACCGATGCGACCCCTTGTACCTTCCAGCCTTGTGATCCTCGTCCTCGGCGCTCTGCTGGGCGGCTGCGCCGCCATGGCTCCGCCGACCGCTTCCCCCACGCCTGCCGATCTGGCCCAATTGAAATCGGGGCAGAAAGATCTCTCCACCCAGGTGAGTAAACTCCGCAACAATCTGATGCTGGTCGAGGCGCGGCTGCAGGATCAACAGAAAACCATCACCTCGCTGCAGCAGGCCCTGGAGGCGAAAAAGGTCACTCCCACCGGGGAAAAGACCGAAAATTCCGGGGGCCGCGGCATTCCGGCATCGGGCGCGGCCACGCCGTCAAAGTCGGCCGCCAGCTCTTCCGAAATTTACCTGCAGGCCTTCGGCGACTACGCTGCGGGCCGGTTTCAACAGAGCGTTCAGGGATTCGAATCCTTTTTGCGTCTCCATCCGAACAGCGATTACGCCGGCAACGCGCAATATTGGCTCGGAGAATGCTACTACTCCCTGCACCGGTACGATCGCGCGGTCGAGGCGCTGCAAAAAGTGGTCGACCGTTATCCGCGCGGAAGCAAGGCCCCCGACGCCTTGCTGAGAATGGCCGATGCGTTGCGGAAAATGAACCAAAGCGACCGCGCCGGGCAGGTTCTGGAGCAGCTCCGCAACCAGTACCCCGACAGCCCCGCGGCCCGCAGCTCCGGCCAATCAACGTTTTCACAATAATATAAAGTATTCTGTAATCACGACAGGGGGCCTGATGACCATGAAAAAAACGATCCTTCTGGCGTGTCTCCTGCTGTTGCCCCTCTCCAGCTGGGCGCAGGGAAACCAGGGGGCGGGTCAAACCTATGTTATTAAGAAGGGGGACACCCTCTGGGGGATTTCCCAGCGCTTTCTCCAGGACCCCGACTACTGGCCCGACTTGTGGGCCAACAATCCCTTTATCCGCAACCCCCACTTCATCTACCCCGGCCAGAAAGTCGCCATTTATGACGGCCGGATCGAAATCGTTCCGACCCGTCCGAAGGCGCCCGAAACACACCCTGCCCCCAAACCTGTCCCGCCGAAACCGCAGGAGCAGATCACCATCAAGAGCCTGGGGGGAAGCGAAGGGTTCGTCGGGGAAGACGGACTGGCCTCGGCTGGCCGGCTGGTCGACACCGTCGACAACCGCCTTCTCATGGCGACGGGAGACACGGTCTTCCTGCAAATGAACGACCTCGCCGCCGTCCACCCCGGCGATCGGTATTCCCTGGTGCAAATCGGCAAAGAGGTGATTCATCCGGTGAGCGGAAAAGTGATCGGCCGCCAGGTTACCCCGGTGGGCACGGTGAAGATCACCGCCGTCGACGCCGACGTGGCCACGGCCGTCATTACCACCGCCTACCGGGAAATCCAGCGGGGCGCGCGGGTGATTCCCTATCATCCCGCCGCCAGGAAAATCGCCCTGAAAAAGGCGACCCGCTCCCTCTCCGGGACCCTGGTGGCCTCGCAGCGAGATCAGATTGTTCTGGCGCAATGGAACGTCATCTATATCGATCTGGGATCGCAGGATGGCCTGGAGGTCGGCAATCTTCTCAACCTTTCCCGTCCCCGCAAAGCGACCGAACGGGCGCTGCAGGGGAAGGAAATCCAGCTGCCCGACACTCTGGTCGGCAGCGCCGTCGTGCTGAAGACCGAAGCGCACACCGCCTCGGCGCTGGTGCTCAAGTCGGTCGCCCCCATCTACCGCGGCGACCGCGTCTCGACCGTAACGAAATAAGCGGGCCCGAAACGCCCGGTTTTTGTCCGAAGGGGCTGAACGACCAAAAAAGGATTGAAAACTCTTCGATCCTTTTTTCTTTTCTGGGCCGGTGAAATAGTCGAATCGCGGACGGCGAGAGGCCATACGCCGGAGATAGGAACAATCAGGGAGGGGGCATGACCCAGGAGGAACGAAACTGGCTGCGATTGCATCTCGCGCGCGGCCTGGGACGAAAAGGACTGATCCGGTTGCGGGAGGTTTTCGGTTCGACGGATGCGATCCTGGAGGCCGACCCCGCATACCGGGCCGCCCGATCGGGACTTTCCCCGAAGCTGACGGCCGCCATCCCCGAGGCAAGTGATTCCGCCTTCCTCAAGGCCTGCGAGGCCCTCGAGCGGATCGGAGCCCGGGTCATTGACCTCTGGGATCCGGATTATCCGCCGCTGCTGCGAACAATCCACGACCCGCCCGCCCTTCTCTACCTGCGCGGCACCCTGCCGCCACAGGCGTCCGGAGCGCTGGCGGTGGTCGGCGCCCGCCTGGCAACGACGGCGGGGCGACGGCTGACCGCCGCCATCTGCAGCGAACTCGCCTCCCGCGGCATCGCCATTGTCAGCGGCCTGGCACGGGGGATCGACACCGCCGCCCACCAGGGCGCTCTTGACGGCAACGGCCCCACGGTGGCCGTTCTCGGCTGCGGCATCGATCGGGTGTATCCGGCGGAAAACGCCCGGCTCTTCGCGCAAATCCTGGAACAGGGCGCGATCCTCTCCGAGTATCCTCCCGGAACGCCTCCGCTGGCCGGCCACTTCCCCGGCCGCAACCGCATCATCAGCGGTCTGAGCCGCGGGGTGCTGGTGGTGGAGGCGCGCCGAAGGCAGCGGCTCGCTGATCACCGCGGAGTTTGCCCTCGAACAGGGGCGGGACGTCTTCGCCGTTCCGGGACCGGTCTCCGCCCCCACCAGCCGCGGCGTCAACCAGCTGCTGAAAGACGGCGCTCTGCTCGTGACCGAACCGCAGGATATCCTGGACGCTCTGTGGCCGCAGCTTCCCTCGGCGCAGACCCGAAAGCAGGAGGATGCCCTTGCCGCTTCGCTTTCAGGCAACGCCCTCACCCTTTATCGACAGGTCGAGAATACGCCCCTGCACATCGACGATCTGGCCCGGAAAAGCGGGTTGACACCCATGGAGGTTTCCGCTATTTTACTGCACCTAGAGCTCCTTGGAGGGGTGGAAAAGCTCCCGGGGATGCATTTCGTGCGCAGCGAGAAGGCCTGAGGAATTCCCGCTGCCGCCCTTAAGTACAGGAGATCTTTTGAGAGAACGGGTTTTGGCCATCGTCAGCATCATCGCCCAGTACGTCATGGAAGAGCAGGACATCATGGCCGAAAGCGACATCGTTGAGGAGCTGTTGGCGGTCGGCTTCGAGGCCGAAGAGATCGACGCGGCCTTCAGCTGGATGGAGAACCTCTCGCTGCAGAGCCGAAGCAAGCCGGCTCCGGACCTCAAACTTCCCACCCACCGCGTCTTTACCCGCGAGGAAACCCGGGCACTTTCGCCCGAGGCCAGGGGCTTTCTGGTGCGCATGCGGGGGATGGGCATTCTCGACGACGACCTCCAGGAGGAGATCATGGAGCGCATCCTCCTCGATTCGCGAGAGGAAATCGGCCTGGATGAGGTAAAAACGCTGACGGCGCTCATTCTCTTCGCCCGCTCCCACGACGACTGGCGTCGGGAGGTCGACTGCATCCTGGAAGACGACTGGTCGCGGCTTTATCACTGAGCAAACGTCAGGCTGCAGGTGCCCCCTGCAGCCTTTTTGGTTTTAATACCCGAGACAAGAGACCGAAGCAGATCCTTCTTCGCCCTTCGGCCTGTATTTGAGGACTCCATGGCAAAATCACTGGTCATCGTCGAATCCCCAGCCAAGGCGAAAACCATCGAAAAATTTCTGGGCAAGGGCTATAAGGTTCTCGCCTCCTACGGCCACGTGCGGGCGCTGCCGAGCAAACAGGGCTCGGTCGACGTCGCCCACGAATTCGAACCCAACTACCACATCCTCCCCGAGAGCCAGAAGCAGATCTCCCTGCTGAGGAAGGAAGTGCGGCAGAGCGACAGCTGATTCTCGCCACCGACCCCGACCGCGAGGGAGAGGCGATCGCCTGGCACCTGCTGCAAGGCACTCGGCATCGACGAGACCGAGAGCATCCCCGAGGTCAAGCGGGTCACCTTCCACGAGATCACCAAGGGGGCGATCCAGAAGGCGATGGCCGAACCGCGCCACATCTCCCGCGACCTGGTCGACGCCCAGCAGGCCCGCGTCGATCCTCGACTATCTGGTCGGCTTCAACCTCTCGCCCTTTCTCTGGAAGAAGATCCGCTACGGCCTCTCCGCCGGCCGGGTCCAGTCGGTGGCGCTGCGCCTGATCTGCGACCGGGAGAAGGAGATCGAGGCCTTCGAGCAGCCAGCGAATACTGGACCATCGACGCCCTGCTCTGCACTCGGCGCCGGGACCGAGCCCTTCAAGCGCCCGCCTGGTCGCCGTCGACGGCAAGAAACTCGACAAGTTCGCCATCGCCGACGAAGCGCAGGCCGAGGAGCTGGTCGCGCGCCCTTGCCGGCCAGGACTTACCGCGTCGCCGGCATCACCCGCAGCGAGAAGAAGCGCAACCCCGCCGCCCCCTTCACCACCAGCACCCTGCAGCAGGAGGCGAGCCGCAAGCTCGGCTTCTCGGCCCGCAAGACCATGAGCACCGCCCAGAAGCTCTACGAGGGGATCGACATCGGCGAGGGCGCGGTCGGCCTGATCACCTACATGCGTACCGACTCGGTGACCCTCTCCAGGTCGCCACCGACCGAGGCCCGCGAGGTCATCGGCCGCCTGTTCGGCAAGGAATACGCCCTGGCCAAGCCGCGGGTCTTCAAGAGCAAGGCCAAGAACGCCCAGGAGGCCCACGAGGCGATCCGCCCGACCACCATCGCCAACACCCCGGAGCAGGTCAAGTCGTTCCTCTCCTCCGACCAGTACCGCCTCTACCGAGCTGATCTGGACGCGCACCGTCGCCTCGCAGATGGCCGCGGCGATCCTCGACGCCACCACCGTCGACATCGCCGCCGGCGAGCGCTTCACCTTGCGCGCCAGCGGCCAGGTGATCCGCTTCCCCGGCTTCATGAAGCTCTACATCGAGGGGACCGACGAGGCCGAGGAGGAGCAGGAAGGGACCCTGCCGGCCCTGGCCGAGGGCGAAGCTCTCAGGCTGCACGGAGCTCCTCCCCGAGCAGCACTTCACCCAGCCGCCGCCGCGCTTCACCGAGGCGAGCCTGGTCAAGACCCTGGAGGAGTACGGCATCGGCCGCCCCTCCACCTACGCCTCGATCATGAACACCCTGGTGACCCGCAAGTACGTGCGCCTGGAGAAGCGCACCTTCTTCCCCGAGGACGTCGGCCGGGTGGTCAACGACCTGCTGGTCAACCACTTCTCCCGCTACGTCGACTACGACTTCACCGCCCAGCTGGAGGAGGATCTCGACGCCATCTCCCGCGGCGAGGAGCAGTGGCGGCCGGTGCTGCGCGAGTTCTGGGAGCCCTTCATCGCCCTGCTCAAGCAGAAGGAGCAGGAGGTCAACAAGGAGGAGGTCACCACCGAGAAGACCGACCGGAGCTGCCCCGAATGCGGCAAGCCGCTGGTCGTCAAGCTCGGCCGCCCGGGCAAGTTCCTCGCCTGCTCGGGCTTTCCCGAGTGCCGCCACACCGAGCCCCTCTCGCGCCGAGGAGCAGGCGACGGAGCCGGTCCTCTCCGAGGAGAAGTGCGACAAGTGCGGCGCGCCGATGCTGATCAAGGAGGGGCGCTACGGCAAGTTCCTCGCCTGCAGCGCCTACCCCGCCTGCAAGAACATCCAGCCGCTGGTCAAGCCCAAGGCCCTCGGCATCGCCTGCCCGGAGTGCAAGGAGGGGGAGCTGATGGAGAAGAAGAGCCGCTACGGCAAGATCTTCTACTCCTGCAACCGCTACCCCAAGTGCAAGTACGCCCTGTGGGATCCGCCGGTCGCCGAGCCCTGCCCCAAGTGCGGCTGGCCGCTGCTGGTCGACAAGACCACCAAGCGCGACGGGCACGGTGCGCAAATGCCCGCAGGAGAAGTGCGACTACAAGGTGGTGCTGGTGCCGCCGGAGAAGAAGGCCGCCGCCCCGAAAGCCAAGGGCGAAGACTGCGGCGAAGAAGCCCGCCGCCAAGGCCAAGAAATAGCATGACCGAAGCGCCACCCCTCTTCCACGAAGGTCTTCCGATACTCCCCATGAGCGCCATCGACATCACCGTCATCGGCGGCGGCCTGGCCGGCTGCGAGGCGGCCTGGCAGGCGGCCGCCGAGGGGGCCCGCGTGCGCCTCTTCGAAATGAAGCCGCAGCGCTTCTCCCCCGCCCACCACTCTGCCGCTGCTCGGCGAACTGGTCTGCTCCAACTCCCTGCGCGGCGCCGGGATGAACAACGCCGTCGGGTGCCTGAAGGAGGAGCTGCGCCGCTGCGGCGCCCTGTTCATGGCCGCCGCCGACGCCACCGCCGTCCCTGCCGGCGGAGCCCTGGCCGTCGACCGCGACGCCTTCGCCGCCTAGCTGACCCGGCGGATCGAAGGACATCCGCAGATCGAGCTGGTGCGCGAGGAGGTGACGGAAATTCCCGACGACGGAATCGTCATCCTCGCCTCGGGTCCCCTTACCTCGGAGGCCCTCTCGACCGCCATCGCCCGGCTCACCGGCGACGAGCAGCTCTACTTCTACGATGCCATCGCGCCCATCGTCGAGGCCGACTCCATCGACTTCGCCAAGGCCTGGCGGGGATCGCGCTACGGCAAGGGGGGGGATGACTACGTCAACTGCCCCCTCGACCGGGAGCAGTACCTGGCCTTCGTCGCCGCGCTGCGAGCGGCGGAGAAGGTCCCGGGGCGCGACTTCGAGAAGGTCGTTCACTTCGAGGGGTGCATGCCGATCGAGGAGATGGCCGAACGCGGCGAGATGACCCTCGCCTTCGGCCCGATGAAACCGGTCGGCCTGCCCGATCCGCGCACCGGCCGGGCCCCCTTCGCCGTGGTGCAGCTGCGCCAGGACGACGCCCACGCCAGCCTCTACAACCTGGTCGGCTTTCAGACCAAGCTTACCTATCCCGAGCAGCGCCGCATCTTCCAGCACCATTCCGGGTCTGGAAAACGCCCGCTTCGCCCGGCTGGGGAGCATGCACCGCAACACCTTCCTCAACGCCCCGGCCTGCCTCGCGCGCACCCTGCAGCTCAAGGGGCGCCCCGAACTGTTTTTCGCCGGCCAGATCACCGGCGTGGAAGGGTATGTCGAATCGGCCGCCTGCGGGTTTCTTGCCGGCATTTTCGCCGCCCGCTTCCAGCGGGGGCGGACGCTTCCGCTGCCCCCGGCGACCACCGCCCTCGGCGCCCTCCTCTCCCATCTGGCCGACGCCGGCGCGGAGGACTTTCAGCCGATGAACGTCAATTACGGACTCTTTCCGCCGCTGACGGATCGTCCCCGCAAGCGCAGCGACCGGCGCCTGGCGATGGCCGAGCGGGCCCTGACCGACCTCGCCCCCTGGTGGCAGGCGGTGGCCGAAGAGCGCCGCCATGAGTGAAGCTCCGCAGTTGGTGCTCGCCTCGGGCTCGCCCCGCCGCCGCGAGTTCCTCGAACGGCTCGGCATCCCCTTTACCGTCGTGCCGAGCCAAGCCCCAGAGCTGTCCCGTGCCGGCGAAACCCCGACCGAGCACGTGGTGCGGCTGAGCCGCGAAAAAGCCCGGGAGGTCGCGGAGCGCCCAGGCGTTCCGGGACGCTGGTTTCTCGGCAGCGACACCATCGTCCTTCGCGATGAGACTATCCTCGGCAAGCCGGAGGACGGCGCGGGGGCGGCCGAGATGCTCCGCTCCCTCTCGGGCCGATGGCACCAGGTGCTGTCGGGATACGCCGTTTTCGACCGGGAAACGGGAGCAAGCGTTTCCGGTGCGGCGACCACCCGGGTTCGGTTCAAGGAGTTGACAGAGCAGGAGATCGCAGGTTACATTGCCACAGGTGAGCCCTTCGGCAAAGCCGGCGCTTACGCCATCCAGGGGATCGGCGCCTTCCTGGTCCTCGCCATCGAGGGCAGCTATACCAACGTCGTGGGGCTGCCTCTCTGCGAAGTGGTCGAGATGCTGGAGCGGCTGGGGGCGATCCGGCTTTTCGAAAACCCGACGTAGGGGCGAACCCATGTGTTCGCCTTGATCCGAATCCGACGAATCCAGGCGCCTGAATCGGGCAGGCACAAGACCTGCCCCTACGAAATCCCATGGCCATTAAAGATAATCTCGAGAAGATCCGCGGCCGCATCGCCGCCGCCTGCGCCCGCGCCGGGCGCGACCCGCGGGAGGTGCGGCTGGTCGCGGTCTCCAAAATCAAGCCGGTCGCCATGATCGAAGAGGCGGCCGCGGCGGGCCAACAGGTTTTCGGCGAAAGCTACGTGCAGGAGTTGGCGGCCAAGGTCGAGCAGATCGACACGCCGGTGGAATGGCACTTCATCGGCGGCCTGCAGAGCAACAAGGTCAAGTACCTGCGCGGCAAGGTGGCGCTCATTCACTCGGTGGACCGGCTTTCCCTGGCGCAGGAGATCGCCCGCCAGTGGGGCAAGCTGGGCCGGATCGCCGACATCCTGATTCAGGTCAATCTGGGCGGAGAAGAGAGCAAATCGGGGACCAGCGAGCAGGAAGCTCTGACGCTGGTGCGCCAGGTTGCCGAACTGCCGCAGGTGCGCATCCGCGGACTGATGACCCTGCCGCCCTTCTTCGACGACCCCGAGCGGGTCCGCCCCTATTTTCGGCGTCTGCGCCACCTGGCCGAAGAGATCGACGCCCTGCACCTGCCGGGTGTGGAAATGCGGGAGCTCTCCATGGGCATGAGCCACGACTTCGAGGCGGCCATCGAGGAAGGCGCGACCCTGGTGCGGGTCGGTACCGCCATCTTCGGCGAGCGGGAGAAATAAATAACGGATGCCGTCAGTGCCCTTCGATACCTTTCTCTTCGATCTCGACGGAACCCTGATCGACTCGGTCGGAGATCTGGCCATCGCGGTCAATCTGCTGCGCGCCGAGCTGGATCTCGCGCCGCTGGAGATCTCCCGGTGCGCGGAATTCGTCGGCGACGGCGCCGCCATGCTGGCGACGCGCTCGCTTCCCGAAGGGGCCTTTTCCGAGGAGCGCCTGGAGCGCTTTCTCACCCTCTACGGGGAGCATCTGCTCGAAAGAAAACCATCGCCTACCCCGGCATCCCCGAATTTCTCGAAATGCACCGGCGGCGAGACGCATGGCGGTGGTCACCAACAAGCCGTACCGGTTCTCGATCGAGCTGCTGGAGGGCTTCGGCCTGCTCCCCTATTTCCCCGTGGTGTTCGGCGGCGACAGCTGCGCCGACGAAAAAACCCGATCCCGCGCCGGTACGGCATGCCCTTGAGTCCCTGGGGAGCGACCCGGCAACGGCCGTCTTCATCGGCGACCACCACACCGACCTGCGGGCCGGACGGGCCGCCGGGGTCCGGACCTGCTTCTGCGCCTACGGCATCGGCCACGACGGCGGCATCCCCTATGACTTTCGCGCCGAAACCCCCGCCGACCTGCTGCCGGCTCTTTCCGGCGGCGCCCAGGTGAAGCCTGCCTCATCGCTCTCCCAAAAGGAGATCGCCCTTTTCTTCTTTCCGCTGCTGCTCAACGTGCAGCTGATGAGCGTCTCCCACTCGATCATCAACGCCGCCCTGGCCCGGCAGCACGACTTCATCACCGCTCTGGCCGTCCTTTTCCGTGGCCATGGTCCTGCACCTTTTCCTCGCCTCCCCCTCCTACCAGAACCATACCGTGACCATCGCCATGGTGCGGGGCCGCCGCTCGCTGCGAGGAACCATTCTCTTCGTCCTGCTGGTGGCCGGCTACGTCTCGGTCATGCTCGACCTGGTCGCCTACACCGCCGGTCGGTGACCTTCGTTCTGAAGCGATCTGCTCGGGGTCAACGACGCCATCGCCCGCGGCGCCCGCTCGGCGCTGGCCATTTTCGCCTTTCTCCCCTTCTTCACCGGCTTTCGCGGCCTCTTCCAGGGGCTGGTCATCAAGGCCCGGCGCACCGGCCTGGTCTCCCTCGCCACCGGCGTGCGCATCGGCGCCCTGCTGCTTTTTCTTGCTGCTCGGGGCACGCTGGTTCAGCGGGCCGGCCCTGGGGGCCTTTGCCCTGGTCGCCTGCATCGTCGTCGAAACGCTCGCTCATGGGCTTTTTCGCCTGGCGCTGCCATCTGCCGCCGTCCGGTGAGGAGGAGAAGAGCACCGGGGAGATCCTGCGCTTCGCCTTTCCGCTGGCCTACTCCTCCTGCCTGCAGCAGACCATGCCGCTGCTGATCAACGCCGTCATCAGCCGCCTGCCCGACGGACCCCTCGCCCTGGCCTCCTTCGGCGTGGTCCGCGGCCTGCTCTTTCTGCTCGCCGGGCCGATGCGCAACCTGCAGCAGGCCTACCTCACCCTGGTCCGAAGCCTCCCCGACTACCGGACGCTGGTGACCTTCTTCCGCCGCCTCAGCGCCGGGATGGGCCTTCTCATGCTGCTGATCGCCTTTCCCGGCAACCGCCTGGTGCTCGGCGGCATCATGGGGCTGAAGCCCGCCCATGCGCGGCTACATCGCCCTGCCCCTGGCCTTCTGCGCCCTCTACCCCTTTTTCTACGGCCTCTCCAACCTGCTGCGCGGATTTTTCACCGGCGAACACCGGACCGGCCTGCTCGGCCGGGCGACCCTCTTCAAGGTCTTCTATCTGCTTTGCTGCTGGGGTCTTCTGGAAGTCCTGCACCTCAGGGTGCCGGGGATCGCCCTGGCCATCTTTCTCCTGCTGACCTGCGAACTCTGCGAAGCCGCCTTTCTGCGCCTGCAGCGCCGGCGTTACTGGGCCGACAGCCGCTTGCGCGAGGAGACCGCCGCCGGGTAAACTGATTGCAGGAGGTTCCCGATGGAAAAGAAACATCCCTGCCCCGACTGCCGCCAATGCCAGTGGTGTTCGGACGACCGCTGCCGGCTCTGCCTGCGCGCCGAAAAAGGGTGCCGGAAGAAGCTGTCGATGGCCGAGCAGATCGCTTTGTACGAGGAGCTTAACACGCAAAGTTGTCCACCCACGGACAACGAATAGCTCTCACGCCGAAAAGTTCCACCCAGACCCCTCTCTGCCCCTCGCCTCTTTATCCCAACCCGCCGGCACCGTCCCCTCTGACCAGCCGAAAAGCTCAGGAGTGCCCAAAGCTTTTCTGCTTCGATTTCCTGGTGGAAAATGCTATCATCTCGCGAAGTTTATTGAGGATTTGCTTTGCTGAATGGGGGGAGCATGAAGGGCAGAACTATCCGCCTCTATCTTGTCGACGGTACTCCTACCGGAATCCTCACCGCTGAAATCATCAACTGGACCGGAAAACTCTTTGTCGCACCTCGCAGCCAGCTTGCCGACTTGGCCAAACGAGAGGAAGTTCGCCGCACCGGCGTCTACCTGCTTGTCGGCCCGGACCCGGATCGCCCTGGCCGCGACCGCGTCTACCTCGGCGAAGGGGACAGCGTCCTCAAGCGTCTGATCGACCACGACAAAGATACCGCCAAAGACTTTTGGTCACGCACCGTCGTTGTGATCAGCAAGGACGAGAATCTGACCAAGTCCCACGGCCGCTACCTGGAGAGCCGCTTGATCGAGAAAGCCACCGCCGCCGGTCGCGCACAACTCGCCAACGGCACCCAACCACCTACGCCCTCCCTGCCCGAGCCCGACGTCGCGGACATGGAGTTTTTCCTTGACCAGGTCCAGATGATCCTGCCCGTTCTCGGGTTCGGCTTCCTCCAGCCCAGGCCGAGCGAGGAACTGAGAACCGAGGTGGAGGGCTCCCCCCGGTTCGAGCTGGCAACCATTGGTGCCAAAGCCACCGCTCGCGAGGTTGGGGGTGAGTTCGTGGTGCTGAAGGGCTCGACGGCCCGCCGGGAAGGGACAGCCTCATGGGACAGCTACCGCAGCCTGCGTGCCCAGCTTGTGACCGACGGAAAGCTGGCCCCTTCGGACACCCCTGACTTTTACGTGTTCACCGAGGACGTCGCTTTTCCCAGTCCAAGTGCCGCCGGAACGGTCGTGGCAGCCCGCAACACCAATGGCCGGGAGGCTTGGCTGGTCGAGGGGACCCGCAAGACCTACGCCCGCTGGCACGAAGAAAAGCTTGCGAGTGCTGCAAATTTGGCCGAGGAACCGGAGGATTAGGGCAAAAGACAGCGCCCTTCTTTTTGCATCAACATAAGAATCGTATTGCCGAGGAATCTTCATGCCTGAATTGATCTGGAAAGGCAAAGACAAGGTCATCAACCATCATCTGGAGGTGCCGGTCAGGACTCTCGACCACCGGTACACCTCTGGTGGTCACAAAGCGGGTGAATCGGGCAACAAGGTCATTCACGGTGACAATCTCGAAGCTCTCAAGGCTCTTCTTCCCCAGTATGAGGGGAAGGTCAAGTGCATCTACATCGACCCGCCTTACAATACCGGCAATGAGGGGTGGGTTTACAACGACAACGTCAATGATCCGCGCATCAAGAAATGGCTGGGTGAAGTGGTTGGGAAGGAGGAGTGAAGACCTGTGCCGCCATGACAAATGGTTATGCATGATGTATCCAAGACTGCAACTGTCTCAAAAGACTACTCTCCGTCGATGGCTTATTTTTATCAATATCGATGACAATGAGTTGCCAAATCTTAAGACTTGTCATGCAATGAAATATTCGGCGCAAGGAATCTTATTGCAGCAGTTCTTGGGAAAAAAGATATAGCGATGGAGCAATAATGCAAAAAAATTCGCCGTCACAGTCCATGAATACGTATTGCAATATCCTAACAAACATTGAAATTCAAGGACTTTGGTTAGGTTAAAGAAGCAAGAACAGAGAAGTCCGATTCAAATTATAGCAATCCGGATGATGACCTAGAGGTCTATGGACAACATCATCTTATGTAAATCCTGCGACCAAAAACTCAACGCAAAAATCTCGATTTACCCAATTGAGGGACCTGCCGGTCGCATAGTAGAGCACCCGACTCATGCTCAGAAGTACATGGTCAGAGGAACACAGAAGGCACGTTTCTGATGACCCTACTCTGGTGGGGAGGGGATTGAAAGGCCGAAATACCCGAGATTAAAGCTTTTTTTAAGATAGTACTATACAAAAAAATTAGTTCCCGTCGACTTTTGGAAATATGATGGACATTGGCACTACGGATGAAGGCGGGGAGACCATTAGGGCGATCTTTGGGAGTCAAGCTCCTTTCGACACGCCTAAGCCTTCGCGTCTTATTGAGAGAAATTTTACACCTAATCCCTGACAAAAATGCGATAGTTCTTGACTCATTCGCCGGCTCAGGAACTACGGCTCATGCCGTCCTTAACCTCAACAAGCAAGACGGAGGCAACCGTAAGTTCATCCTGATCGAGATGATGGACTATGCGGAAACGATCACAGCCGAGAGAGTGCGGCGAGTCATCAACGGTTATGGCGAAGAGGGCAGACATATTGAAGGGACGGGTGGCGAATTTGACTACTACACCCTTGGCGAACGGGTCTTTGACGACGACGGAAATCTCAACGAGAAAATTGGCACCAAGAAAATCCGCCAATACGTGGCATGGACGGAAAAACTCTCTGAGACAGAAACGGATGAACACCCCTACTGGTTAGGAGAGCGCGACCATACAGGCTTCTATTTCTATTATAAACCCGAGCGGCTGACCGTACTCAACCTGGATTTTCTGGCAACGCTGCGCCGCAAGAATGAAGGATATCTGATTTACGCAGATTCCTGCATCCTCGACGAAGGGTTCATGCGCAAGCACAATATCCGCTTCAAGAAAATCCCTCGGGACATTTCCCGTTTTTAGGAGATCGGCATGGAATTATTGCCGTACCAACAGCATGTTCTGGATGACCTCGCCGGTTTTCTCACCTACGTCGAGCGCTGCGGAAATTTGCAGCAGGCGTTCGAGCGCTTCTGGATCGACAGAGGTGTGGCAAGGCCCGAGAAGTACCATAACGTCATTGCGCATGTGCCGCATATTTGCGTCAAGGTTCCGACCGGTGGCGGCAAGACCTTTATCGCCGCCTACGCGATTCGAACCATTTTCGACGGCCTCGAAATCTATCTGCGCGAAGAACCGAAGGCGGTTGTCTGGCTGGTTCCCTCCAATGCCATCCTTGAACAAACCTACAAGAATCTGAATAACCCCCAACATCCCTACCGGCAGAAACTCAATACCCTCTTCAATGGCCGGGTCGAGGTGTACGGCAAGGAAGACCTGCTGCAAGGGGCAAACTTCAACATCAGCAGCGTGCGCGAGCAGCTCAACGTCTTCGTCCTCAGCTATGCTTCCTTCCGGGCCAGCAACAAGGAAGGGCGCAAGGCATATCAGGAAAACAGCAACCTGGATGGCTTCGTTCGTGCCATCAGCGCCGAAGACATCCTGCCAGAGACCGACGAGTCAGCCCTGATCAACGTCATCCGCAGCATGCGACCGGTGTGCATTGTGGACGAGAGCCACAATGCCGGATCCCCGCTCAGCAAGGAGATGCTGACCAACTTCAATCCGAGCTTCATTCTGGACCTGACGGCTACGCCTCGCAACGAGAGCAACATCATCAGCTACGTTGATGCGGCAAAACTCAAAAAAAACAACATGGTCAAGCTGCCGGTGATTGCATACAACCACCACAGCCAGAAGGAGGTTATCAACAGCGCCATCCAGCTCCGCAACCGTCTGGAAGCGCAGGCTATCGAGGAGGAAAATCAAGGGGGCGACTATATACGGCCAATCGTGCTCTTCCAGGCCGAGCCGGAGACCCGCGAAGACAGCACCACCTTCCAGCATATCCGTGAGCGACTGGTCAAACTCGGTATTCCCGAAGAGCAGATCGCCATCAAGACGGCGACGGTCAACGAGTTGAAAAACGTCGACTTAATGTCACGATCCTGTCCCATTCGGTACATCATCACCATCAATGCTCTCAAGGAAGGGTGGGATTGCCCCTTTGCCTATGTGCTGGCGACCATCGCTAACCGCCATTCCTCGGTGGACGTCGAGCAGATTGTCGGCCGGGTGCTGCGGCAGCCCTACGCCCGCAAGCATCAACGGAACCTTCTCAACAACGCTTTTGTCCTGGCATCATCCAGCCACTTCATAGCTACTCTGGATAAGATCGTCGAGGGCCTGAACCAGGCAGGGTTTAGCCGCAAGGACCTGCGGGCCAAGGATGCAGAGAGCCTTGATGACGAAACTGTAGGGCAGGAAAGACACCCGCTTCTTCAAACAGATCTCTTTGCGGCAGGCGCAAAAGAGCCAGTTGTTACAGACGGGGAGAAGCAAGGCGAGCCGCTGCCACTCAGTGGCGGTAATGCACTATCCGGAATCGACTGGTCAGCGGAAAATGTTGGGGAGATTGTCGAGAGGATCGAAGAAATTACCAGCGAGGCAAACAAGGAATATGCTGAGAGGGTTCGGGACGTCGGTACTTTTGATTTGCCTGAGGAAGTGAGGGAGCGCATGAACGAGCACCCGATGGAAGCGGTTTTTTCGGAGGAGGCCAAAAGACTGCGATTGCCCGAGTTTTACACCCAGCCGCTCGGACTCGCCCTGTTCGAGGATGAAGTTAGGGTCAACAAGGAGCTTTTCCTTGAAGAATTCCGCCTCAGCCAGTGCGACAGCCAGATTGATTTCACCTCCATGGATGGCGACGCGTACCGGATTGACATAGATAAAGTGGCGGAAGACGACTACAAGCCGGGCTTCTGGAAGCTGAAAACAGGCGTACGCGAACAGCTTGCGGAATACCTTCTCAGCCGCCCAAAGGAGTCGCAGGTGCGCGAGCTTGCGGGCAGGATGTGCCAGCTCATCGGCAACATGTACCCAATTGCCGACCAAGAGATTAAAGTTTACGTCGAGCGCATTTTCTCGGCCATGAGCGTTGAGCAGCTAAGAGACTGCGTGGAGCGCGAATACAGCTACCGTGACAAAATCAAAGGAAAAATAAACGCTCTTGCAACCGAACACGCTGAAAAGTCTTTTGAGAAATGGCTGGCAGCCGACCGCCTGGCGGTCAAGGAATGCTACGAATTGCCCGTCTGCATTCACCCAGTTGAAACTGCCCCTGGCATTCCCAAAAGTCTCTATGCCCGAGAAGGGGGAATGAACTCCCTTGAGGTCAAGGTGATCAACGATATCGCCAATCTCGACAATGTTCTCTTTTGGCACCGTATTTTAGAGAGAAAGGGTTTCTGCCTCAACGGTTTCATCAACCACTATCCCGACTTTGTGGTACAGACCAGAAACGGCAAAACACTTCTGATAGAAACCAAGGGGGATGACCGGGACAATTCGGACTCGGAGCGAAAACTGAAGTTGGGCAAAGCCTGGGCGGCCAAGGGGGGAAATCGGTACCGTTACTTCATGGTGTTCGACAAGACCCCAATAGAAGGAGCATATCGGTTGGACGAGGTTCTTCCTATCATTGCCAACCTATGAAAACAGGAAGTTATTAGCTGCCTTAGGCGGGCTCTGCGCTACAGGCAGCCAGAGCCGTTTCTCACTAAGTAGTCTTGGTGAATGAGATTTCCCATTCTGGGAACATTTTTTGTTGTGATGTCTTGGGAACAAGTGTATACTTTTGATGAATCGAATCATCTCCAGAAAAACAATTCGCGAATTTTGGGAAAGATTTCCCGACTCCGAGGAAGCGCTCAAGGCTTGGTACTCAGAGGCCAAAGCTGCTAACTGGCAGACCCCAGCGGACATCAAAGCCCAGTATGGCAATGCCAGCATCCTCAAGGACAGTCGGGTAGTCTTTAATATTTGTGGCAACAAATACCGTTTGATTGTCAAAATCAGTTTTGCAGCATCGATCGTCTTGATCCGCTTTGTCGGCACGCACAAGGAATACGATGCCATTGACGCGGAGACAATATGATGAAACCAAAAGTGATCAAAACCGAAGAAGATTACGAATCGGCTCTGACACGCATCAATGAGCTTATGGATGCGGATCCGGGCACAGATGCGTTTGATGAGCTTGAGCTTTTGGCTATGCTTGTCGATACTTACGAAAACACGGTCCACCCCATTGACCTGCCCGACCCAATTGAGGCGATTCGATTTCGAATGGACCAAACTGGGCTCAAGCAGAAAGACTTGGTGCCGTTTATTGGCAGCCGAAGCAAAGTTTCGGAAGTCTTCTCAGGCAAGCGGACCCTGAGTCTGTCTATGATACGCAATCTCCACAGAGAGCTTGGCATCCCGGCAGAGGTGTTGTTACAAGATCCAAACGCAAGACTTGGCTCACCTTTGCAGGGCGTAGATTGGGAACGATTCCCTCTCAGGGAAATTTTTTCCCGTAATTGGTTGCCAGAGTTTTCGGGGAGCCTCACGGATCTCAAAGAACGAGCCGAAGAGATTCTGAGTGGATGGGCTGCTCCATTGGGTACTGGCGCCCTAGAGCCAGCACTACTCCGGCAGCATGTTCGCACTGGTAGTAACGAGGACGGCTATGCTTTGACTACCTGGAAAATTCGCGTCTCTTTACAAGCACTAGAGGATGATCTCCCCAATTATAAGCCCGGAACCGTGACTCAAGACTTCGTGCGCGACTTGGTACGGTTAAGCTATCTTGACCGAGGGCCGTTACTTGCTCAGGAGTACCTGCAAAAAAACGGAATTCATTTTGCAATCGAAAAGCACCTTCCGCATACCCATCTTGATGGAGCTTTGATTCGTATGCCCGATGGGTCCCCTCTCGTTGCTCTTACGTTGCGATATGACCGGCTAGACAATTTTTGGTTTACCCTTTGCCACGAACTGGCTCACATCTCACTCCACTTTGAAGGGGAAGAAAGTGAAGTTTTTTTCGATGACCTTGAGCAACACGAAGTAGATACTTTCGAAAGTGATGCCGACCACTGGGCAACAGAGGCGTTGATACCTTCCGAGGCATGGAATGCTGCCGGTCTTTGCCAACGACCTACACCTGAAATAGTCAAGGTGTTCGCCATGACCCATCGCATCAATCCTGTGATCCCGGCCGGACGAATCAGGAGAGAAACTGGCAATTACAAGCTTTTTGGCAGATATGTAGCACAACAGAAGGTGAGACACTTCTGGGGCCTTTCCTAAAAGCATAGGGGAAGACAAACACCACGGACAACTTTTTACACACGATCATGTTACCCTCCCCCACCGGCACCAACAGCACCGCTAAAAAAACAAAACATCTAGCTCCATGCTTACGGTGTGGAGCTTTTCCTGTTCGCATCTATCTGAGCTACTCCACCTTCAGAGTTGACCGGCCGAAGAAAGGGCCGCCAGCCAGGCGAGAAGGGGCGTGAGGAAGGCGGCGAGGGAGAGAAGGGCATTGACGCGAGGCCCGGGGCGACCGTAGAGGCGCAGGCCGAGGCTCGTTGCGACGCCCAACGCAAGGCCACCGAGAAAGCCGAAGAGGTGGGCACCGAGGTCGGTGTTGGCCCCGCCGCTGCCGAGCAGGCCCAGAAGGGCCACGCCCCCCGCCAGGGGGGCCAGCCATCTTGCTGAGAACCGCCCGCGGCTGCGCAACAGGTTCAGGGCCGCGAGAATGCCGACGACGCCGAAAATGGCGGTGGACAATCCGATCGACTCGTGCCGGAAATCCTGAAACCAGGCGTTGACCAGGTTGCCGAGGGCGCCGGAGAGGATCACCAGGGACCAGCCCAGCCCCGAGCCGAGTTCGCGACAGAGCCGAATGATGAACACCCCGCCGATGACCAGATTCCCCAGCAAATGGAGCCAGCCGGCATGGAGGGTGAGGGCGGTGATGAGCCGCCACCACTGGCCGCCGAGGATTTTACCGGCATCGGCGTTGCCGAGGCCGACCCAATCGATGGAAGCATGGCCGAGGATGGCCCCGTTCCATCGGGTCAGATTGAAAAAAATCGCCAGCAACAGCAGGGCGGACATGGTGATCAAGGTGTTGTCGGCAAGATCGACGGGGGGAGGTTCAGGGGGCCAGCCGCGGTTTTCCCTTTCGTAAAGCCGCAGTTCGGCGACGGCCTGAGAGAGCCGCTCGGCGGGAACGAAAATGTGGGGGCGCCCTTCCCGGTCGAGCACCTCAAAAGGAACCCCTCTGGCCTCCAGGATCAGAGCCCAGAGAGCCACCCGGCGGGGAGCTGCCGAAGGGCGTCCCGAGCTCTGCCACACCCGCCCCGGAATAATTTCCTCCCAGGGGTCTTCGACCGGTACGCTGTCCAGAGGTCGCTCCGGCCCTTCCCCATCTGCACCACCCGGTGGCTGCAGCGATTCCCGCGTCATGGGCGCCTTTCCTGCCGGCCTGTCAGTCCGTCGTCTTTTTCCCTTGCCCCAGCTCCCGGGATCTTCTGGTGGCCTGCGAGACAGCCTCCATGAGGGTAGAGCGCAGACCCCGCTCCTCGAGAACCCGCATGGCGGAAATGGTGGTGCCGCCCGGGGAGCAGACCATGTCCCGCAACAGCGCCGGGTGCTCGCCGGTCTCCTTCGCCAGGTGCGCCGCACCCAGGACGGTCTGGACCGCAAGAGCGAGGGCCACGTCCTTGCGTAGCCCTTCCTGCACCCCCCCGTCGGCCATCGCCTCGATCACCGTAAAGATGAACCCAGGCCCCGACCCGGAGAGCCCCGTCACGGCGTCCATCTGGCTCTCATGCACCATCTGGACGATGCCCACCGTTTCGAACAGTTTACGGGCAAGCTGCTGGTCTTCCCGGGTGGCGAACTTCCCCCGGCAAAGGCCGGTAGCGGCCTCCCCGACCAGGGCGGGCGTGTTGGGCATGGCCCGAATGATCCGGGGCGAGCCCTCGAAATATTTTTCCAGGGTGGACGTCGAAACGCCAGCAAGGATCGAGATCAACAATTTGTTATCGGAGAAGACCGCTTGGATTTCGGAGAGAACATCGTCGAGGATCTGCGGCTTGAAGGCCAGCAGGATGGTATCGCAGCGCCGAACGACCTCGGTGTTTTCTTCCACGGCGTTGACATTGTAGCGCTCTGCCAGAAATTCGCGCCGGGGCTCGAGCGGCTCGGAAACAATCAATTCCGCGGCCGGAAAGCCGCCCTTCTGCAGCCCCTTGATAAACGCTTCGGCCATATTGCCGCCGCCGATAAGTCCGATCGGACCCGATGAATTCATAAGATCACGTATCCTTTCAAAATAGTATCGCCCCCCCGGTACCTGGATCGGCATCTGCCCAATCGCCGGGCCCGCGGCCGCATCCATTACCCTTCAGTAAATAGAAAACCGACGGCAAAGTCAAGAACCGGCCGTTGAGTTCGAAGCGCCCTTCGTCGGGGTGGCACGCGTCCCCTCTTCCCGACCGCCGGTATTCTCGCTCTGTCTTTGAAAAAAACCTGTGCGTTTTCCATGCACTGCTATTCGGCGGGGGGGATCTGCGAAAAAATGATTGACAGCCGCCTTAATTCGGCGTATAAGTCCGCTCCGAGAATCTCGAACGTTAAACAGGAAGTTTACAAATGGTAAACTAAAAAACTAAGAGAATCTGCCATTTCTCTTGCGGAGCCTGCGGTGAAGATCGGACAAAAATTGAGAAAATTGCGGCTCTCCAACTCCCTCACCCAGGAGGAGCTGGGCAGCCGCGCCGATTTGACCAAGGGTTATATTTCCCAGCTGGAAAACGACGCCACCTCGCCGAGCATCGGCACACTGAAGGATTTGCTCGATGTGCTGGGGGTCTCCATCTCCGAATTCTTCGCCGAAAGCCCCGACCTTCAGGTCGTATTCGGCGACGATTCGCGGGTCGTCGCTACCGAAGAGCAGGGGGTGCGGGTCGAGCTGCTCGTCCCCGGCGCGCAGAACCGGACCATGGACCCGGCCCTGGTGACGCTCCTTCCCGGAGAAACGATCACCGACCAGCCTTTTCACGAAGGGGAAGAATTCGGCTATCTGCTGGCCGGGCGGATCGAATTGATCCTCGACGAAAAGGTGCATCCGGTGCGCAAGGGGGAATGTTTTTACTTTCCCTCGGACCGTCGCCACCGGGTGTGCAACCCGGGCAAAAGCCCGGCGAAGATACTGTGGGTGGTTTCCCCGCCGACTTTTTTTGTTTAATCTCGGCGGGTCAAACTTCCCGCAAATCTGTTTTAACGCCCGTTCGCTTCGCTCTCTCTAGACGCCAAGAAATCATTAAAAGGAATCCCTCTGCGTCTCGTTGAGCCTCCGCGTTAAAGATGGGTTCGATTTTTCACCGGCCTTCGGACCGGATTTCATCGTCGAAAGGAACCTGCCATGAAATCTCTTGGTCAGCAGATTGTCGCCGAATTCTACGAGTGCGACACCGAGGTGCTCAACAATCCCGTCAGGATCGAAGAGATCATGTGTGACGCAGCCTTGGCGGCCGGTGCCACCATCGTCAGCAAGGTCTTCCACACCTTCAGTCCCCACGGGGTTTCCGGGGCCGTGATCATCGCCGAGAGCCACCTTGCCATCCACACCTGGCCCGAATACGGGTATGCCGCCGTCGATCTGTTCACCTGCGGCGACACCGTGGTGCCGGAAGCCGCGTACCGCCATCTCAAGGAAGGCCTCGGATCGTGCCGGGCGTCCACCATGGAGATGAAGCGCGGCCAGTTGGAGGTGGTCGGGGAGCTGTCCCACAAACCGGTCGGCTTGATGCGGGCCGTCTGATTAACTGCGCTCCCGAACGGTCGCGAGTTCACGAGAAAAATGCAGAATTATCCGGCGGTTCGGTTGCAATCCACCCTTTTCATTGGTAATGTTGGGACCAATTATTTTAATGGTCCCGGAAAAATTCTGAAGTGAGGTTCCCATGATTTTCAAAACGCCCACCACCCATTTTTTCACCTGCGGTTCGTCCGAGGGTCTTACCCAGCTCAACTCTTTCGACGGAGCGCTGCTGGCCGCCAAAATCGGCAATACCAACCTGGTCAAGATGAGCTCCATCGTTCCGCCAAAAAGCAAACTGGTGGACCTTCATCCGCTTCCCCAGGGAGCTCTGGTGCCCGTCGCCTATGCCGCCATCACCTCGGATATGCCGGGGGAGGTCATCTCGGCCGGAGTGGCCGCCGCCTACCCCACCGATGAAAACCATGCCGGTCTGATCATGGAGTACTCTTCCCGGGGGCACAAGGAGGACATCGAGTCGATCGTCCGCAAGATGGCCGAGGAAGGCCTGAAGATGCGGGGGCTCGAAGTCAAAGAGATCCGCTCGATCTCGGTACAGCACAAGGTGCAGAAGATCGGTACCGCGTTTGCCGCCGTCGTCCTCTGGGACGAGGAATAAGGGCCCCGCGGGAAAGGAAAGTGCAGTCATGGAGCTTTGGTATACCGAAAAACACACGGAAAACGCCGGCATCACCCTGAAAGTCGCCAGGAGTCTCTTTTCCGGCAAGACCGACTTTCAGCAGCTCGATATCGTCGAGACCCTGGAATACGGCCGGATGATGCTGCTCGACGGGCTCGTCATGGTCACCGAGCGGGACGAATTCGTCTATCACGACATGATTTCCCACCCGGCCCTCTTCACCCACCCGAACCCGAAAAAGGTGCTGGTGATCGGCGGCGGCGACGGCGGCAGCATCCGTGAAATCGTCAAGCATCCCGAGGTCGAACTGGCGGTGCTGTGCGAAATAGACGGACAGGTGATCGAACAATCCATCGAACATCTTCCTTCCATGGCCTGCGAGATCGACGGCAGCAACCCGCGCGTCATGCTTCACGTCGACGACGGCATCGCCTACATCCGCGCCCACCGCAACGAATTCGATGTGATCCTGGTCGACTCCACCGATCCGATCGGCCCCGCCGTCGGTCTGTTCGAGGAAGACTTCTACCGCACCGTCTTTGCGGCCCTCAAAGAGGACGGGATCATGGTCGCGCAGAGCGAATCGCCCTTTTACCATGCCGACATTCAAAAGGGGATGTTCCAAAATCTGCGCCGCGTCTTCCCCATCGTCGAGATGTACCAGGCCTTCATTCCCACCTATCCGAGCGGCCTCTGGAGTTTCGCCTTTGCGAGCAAGAAATACCATCCCGTGCGGGATTTCGACCGGGAGCGGGCGGCCAGGCGCGGCTTTCACACCAAATATTATAATGAGGATCTGCACCTGGGAGCCTTCATGCTGCCCACCTTCGCCCGCGAGAACATCGCCGGGTAATTGACGATGCCGATGACCACCGAACTGACCGATTACATGGGGTTTCAGGGGCTGCTCAGCGACGAAGAGAAGCTGGTGCGGCAGAGCGCCCGCCGCTTCGTCAACGAGGAGGTTCTGCCCATCATCGACGGGTACGCCCAGCGCGAAGCCTTCCCCGAACAGTTGATCGCCCCCATGGGGGAACTCGGTTTCTTCGGCGCCAACCTGCCGGAGAAGTACGGCTGCGCCGGTCTCTCCAACGTCGCCTACGGCCTGCTGATGTACGAGCTGGAGCGGGGCGATTCGGGCCTGCGCAGCTTCGCCTCGGTGCAGGGGGCGCTGGTCATGTACCCGATCCACGCCTTCGGCAGCGAAGAGCAGAAGGACGCACTGGCTGCCGAAGCTGGCCACCGGCGAGGCGATCGGCTGTTTCGGCCTGACCGAGCCCGACTTCGGCTCGAACCCCGCCGGCATGCGCACCCGTGCGGTGCGTGAAGAGGGAGGCAAATGGCGCCTCAACGGCACCAAGATGTGGATCACCAACGGCAGCCTCGCCGACGTGGCCCTGGTCTGGGCCCAGACCGACGAGGGGATTCGCGGCTTTCTGATCGAAAAGGGGACGCCGGGCTTCTCCGCCCCGCAGATGAAGGGGAAATGGAGCCTGCGGGCCTCGGTGACCTCGGAGCTGGTGCTGGAGGACGTTCTCGTCGAAGAGGAGAAGAGCCTGCTGCCCGGCATCACCGGGCTCAAGGGTCCGCTGCGGTGCCTGACCCAGGCCCGCTACGGCATCGCCTGGGGGGCGCTGGGGGCGGCCGATGCCTGCTACCAGTGCGCCCTCGACTACGCCTTGACCCGCGTCCAGTTCGATCGTCCGATCGCCTCCTTCCAGCTGCAGCAGAAAAAACTCGCCGAAATGGTGACCGAACTGACCAAGGGGCAGCTCCTCGCGCTGCAGCTCGGCCGCCTCAAGGACCAGGGGACTGTCACCCCGGCCCAGGTCTCGATGGCCAAGATGAACAACGTGCAGCGGCGCTCGAAATCGCCCGCAGCGCCCGCACCATCCTCGGCGCCAACGGCATCATGGGCGAATACCCGATCATGCGCCACATGGCCAACCTCGAATCGGTCTATACCTACGAGGGGACGCACGACATGCACACCCTGATCGTCGGCCAGCAGGTGACAGGGATTCCCGCCTTTCGCAACTGAGCCTCCACCCCCACACCTTGTCTTTTTCGGGAACCGCCCGTCCGCAAACGGGACGTTTCCGCCAGGAGATCGCCGCCATGCGCCGCGATGAAAAAGCTATCCGCGATCGGGTCGTCCTCGAGGCGATCCTGGGCAGGGCCCGCGTCTGCCGGCTTGCCCTGCACGCCCCCGATTTTCCCTACATCGTGCCGATGAGCTTCGGCTATCGGGACGGCACCCTCTACTTTCACAGCGCACCTTCGGGACGCAAACTCGATCTGCTTCAGGCCGACGGCCGCGTCGGGTTCGAGGTGGAGGACTGTGCCGAGGTGCTGCCGGGCGGATCGGCCTGCCAATGGACCATGCGCTACCGCAGCGTGATCGGTACCGGCAGGGTGCACTTCATCAGCGAAGAGGGAGAAAAAGTCAGCGCCCTGGAGATCATCATGGCCCAGTACGCCCCGGGAGAGTTCTCGTTTCCCCCGGAGACCGTGGCCGCCACCACCGTCTTTGCTGTCGCCATCGAAGAGATGACGGGCAAACAATCAAGGATGCCCGATGCAGATTCGTGACGCCGTCGAGGACGACCTGCCGGCCGTTGTGGCCATCTACAACACCGCCGTTCCCGGCCACCAGGCCACCGCCGACACTTCCGAGGTGACGGTGGCAGAGCGCCGCTCCTGGTTTTTCGACCACTCTGCCGAGCGCCGACCGATCTGGGTGGCGGAGGAGGAGGGGAAGGTCGCCGGCTGGTTGAGCTTCCAGGATTTTTACGGCCGCCCCGCCTATCACGCCACGGCGGAGCTGAGCCTCTACGTCGCCCCGGGCTGGCAGGGACGGGGGGTGGGAAGGCAACTGCTCGCCGAGGCGCTGCGTCGCGCCCCGGAGCTGGGGGTGAAGACGCTGCTCGGTTTCATTTTCGGACACAATGCCCCGAGCCTGAGGCTATTCGCCGCCCACGGGTTCGAACGCTGGGGCGTGCTTCCCCGGGTAGCGGAGATGGACGGAACCGAGCGCGACCTGGTCATCCTCGGGCGCCGTGTTGAAAAGGAAGGACGTTGACGGGCGATGGAGCACTGGACCGAGTATGCCAAATTCTTCGTCGCCCTGGCGGCCATCGTCAACCCCATCGGCGCAGTGCCCGTTTTCATCAACGTCACCGCTGACCAGCTGGCAGCCGATCGCAACCGTACCGCCCGGGTCGCGGCCGTCACCGCCGGCGGCGTCCTGACCATGACCCTCCTCTGCGGCGAGGCGATCCTGCGCTTTTTCGGCATCACCATCGCCTCCTTCCGCGTCGGCGGCGGCATCCTCATCCTGCTGATGGCCATCTCCATGCTCCATGCCCGGATGAGCCCGGCCAAGCATACCGAGGAGGAAGCCCAGGACAGCGCCGAGCGCGACTCGGTGGCGATCGTTCCCCTCGGCATTCCTCTGCTCGCCGGCCCGGGGGCGATCAGCACGGTTATCCTTCATGCCCAGCGCCACGTCGCGGCCGAGCACTACCTGCTACTCGAGTTGGCCATCGTCTTGCTCACCTCTCTGATCTGGCTCATCTTTCGCCTCGCCCCCCTCATCTCCAGGGTTCTCGGCCGGACGGGCATCAACGTCGTCACCCGCATCATGGGTCTGATCATGGCCGCTATCGGCGTCGAATTCATCGCCCTCGGCCTCAAACAGCTGTTTCCGCTCCTGGCGGGCTGAGGATACAGTCCGCCTCGGGGACGACGGGTCAGAATTTGATCTTGCGCCGGTAGAGGCGGCCCAGGTGCGCCTTGCGGACGATAAGAATCATCGGCCGGATGAGAAGCTGGGAGCTGCCGGCGATAAACAGCCAGACGCCCAGGTGCTCATTTTTCCCGGGCAGAAAACAGATGCTGCCGATCAGGAACTCCAGACCGATGGCCAGATCGTTGCCGATGCTCAGCCAGTCGTAAACCCGGCGCAGTTCCGCTTCCGCCTCGGTCTTGCGGACGAATCCCTGGATTTTTTCCAGGACCTTGTCGTCCTCGACGAACGGTTTGAACCGCACCAGCAGCTTGACCATGTGCCCGCGGCGGATGAGGTCGAGGATGCCCTCGATGAAGCTGCCACGAAACGAGCTCTCGAGGGTGTCGATGTAGTTGAAATTGCCGTTTCCGTAATAGCCGTTCTTGATGATCAGCAGCAGCTCGAGAAACCAGGGCTGGTCGAGGCACCGGTACAGACCAGCCAAGTCGTCATCGACGGAATCCAGGCGCCCTTCGAAGAAGCGGCCGACCGCCTCGTCTTCGAGAAACTTGGCAGAGGTGACCATGGAGATCAGAACCCGCTCTTCGGCCGTATCGACAAAGTCGATGGCGTGGTCGTAAAAGGATCCCAGGATCCCCATCATCAGACTTTTCTCCAGAAACAGCAGCGTCGCGACGTTCAGCGCAAAGGGATTTTGCTGCAGCACCTCCAGCAGGCGCCCGGTCACGGCTTCCCGAGCCCGGGCCGCCCCGCCGGCCGGGGTGCGAAGCAGCATAAAGGGATCGTCGGCATCGCAGCCGTTGGTATATCCCCGCTCGAGAGCCTGCCGACAGCAACCGCGCACATCCGCATCGACGATTTTGTCCAGGACCTCGAAAACGTCGCCCCAGGAAATTTTGATATTGTACTCGCCGGTATGAACCAGCTCGGCCAGAAAGAGAAAATCCTGGATATCGGAATTCGGCATCGTCTCACCTTCGGAAAAAAATTTTCGCCGCGAAATGCCTCGTCTGTTCTCAACAGAACGTGCGATACCGGGAAGATAGCCCTCCCATGGCGCCCCTGTCAACGCTTGGGCTCCGCGCTCGCCGGCGGAATCGAAGATCTTCAGCGATTTCGGGAACATCGCTCGGCGGCTCCCGTCGAACGGCTAACCCACTAAAAAATAGCGACTAATCCTTCTTCTCCCCGTTGACTTCCCGGCAAGGTTCGTGGCATAGTCGAGACGCTCGGTAAAGATTCGAGAACATTTCGCATACCATCTGAAAAAGGCAACTCCATCGAAAGGTGGAGGCGCAAAGTCACCGGTCTAAAAGGGGACCTCCCCTCATGACGGCGGGACTGCCGGATGCCCCTCTTCTTACTCTTCGCTCATCTTCGCAGCTTTCGCCGCTGACGCCAGTCCCGCTTCGGGCCGGTAGGAATTGCTGCGATGAGGTTAGCCCGCCACATCTTCCTGTTTCGTTTTCTGCTGTTTTGGGTTGCTCTGGCCTGCGCGCTGCCGGTCGCACCCCTGCGCGCGGCCGCGCTGGCCACCTCGCCCGCAGAGACCGCTGGGGTTTCCGCCATCCCCCCGGCCTCGGGCCGGGTTGTCTACCGGCAGCATGCCGAAAGCCCCTCGCAGGTGTACATCGTCGCCAACAGCCACCGCAGCGCCGCCACCGGGACCAACGGCGCCAAGACCGTACAGGCCCAGATCGAGACGTTCCGCATCGGGCAATGGCTGATCCGGCACAACAGAATCGCGCGGCTCCTCCCCGAAGGATTTTTCGGTAAAGAAAAAAGGGGGGATCGAGCGCAAGAAACGAGCGAAGGGCTCAGCGCCGGCGCGCTGAAAGCGAAACTGACCGACACCACGCATTTCGTCAACGCCGAACTGCTGCTGCACCGGCAGTTCGGCATCGGCCTCTATCAGGTCGAAAACCGAAACCTCTATCGGCAAGCCCGAAAACTGCTGTGCACCGGACTGCAAAACGGCACCAGCCTCGCCCCCGGATTCAAAGACGATCTGACCTACCTGCAGAAGCGCCGCCTGGCAGCCATCCTGCAAAACATCCCGGCGGCCCTCGAGACCGACTCCCGACAAGGCCTCCCGGCGGAGACCAATGGCATGCTGACCATCGGCCTTGCTCACCTGGAAGACCTGATCCGTTTTCTCCGGAACCGTGCCATCCGCATCCCGGCGCCGTCGGCGGGCGACCCCGCCTTCCCCCCCTTCCAGGCCCCGCTTCTCCTGCGCGACCTCGGCGTGACGGTCATTGTGCCCCGGGCTCTGCTGACGGAGCGCCATCTGCTGCAAACAGCCGGCCTCGCCCCCTTGGCGAATACCCGCCGCTAGTCGGCTCTCGGGACGAATTTAATCCTAACATCCCTTTTTTTTCGTATTTTTCCCCGTTTGACAAGCCGTGGCGACCTGCTAAAAGACAAGGCATGCCGAAAATTTCGAAACCAGCGGAACCTTCAATCCTCTGGGGCGCTGCGTCGCCCCTTGTACCTCATGTCAGAGTTCGCGGTGGCGTTGAGAGAGTTCTCGCCCAGCCGATGGAAAGGAGAATCCTCTATGAAACGTTTTATCGTGCTTACCATTATGGCCGTCATTGCCGGCATTTTCGTTGCCGGCCAGGGGCTGGGGGCTGAAGAGCAGATGGATACGTCCTCCCAGCAGGGCTCCAGCCAAGAGATGAACCAGCCCGACCAGTCGGGCACCTCCCAGCAGATGCAGGAAACCACCCAGCAAAAAACGGCCGCCATGCAACTGAACAGAAAGCAGATTCGGGAAATGCAGAATCTGCTGAATCAAAATGGGTACAATACGGGGCAGGCTGACGGCATCATCGGCAACCAGACCCGAAATGCCCTGCGTCAGTACCAGCAGTCCCAGGGCCTGACCGCCACTGGACAGCCCAACCGGGAGACGCTGCGGAGCCTGGCTCCCAATATGCAGGAACAGCAGTTCTTCGGCCTGTCGCCGGCCTATGGCGAAAAAGGTCAACACCAGATGGAGCAACATCGGATGGAACACCAACAGATGAACCAGAACCGGATGCAACAGAATCAGATGTCACCCAAAGGGAACCAATAGTGTTTCCGAGGCGGCGGGAACATCCAGCAGCGCCAGAGTTTACAGCCGGGAGTTTCTCCCGGCTTTTTTTTGCCCCTGACGACGAACACCGCCAGCACGCGGAGAACGGCTGACCCTTGGGGAGCAGGGGTGCGGCTCTGCAGTCATGCAAGCTATTGGAGAAATGGGAAAAATCGTGTATAGTCGGCGTGAAAAATCACCGGCACCATGAGCCGATCCACACGGCCAGCCAAAAGAGCGCGCCAACAAAAGCATCAAAGTCGCCGTGACCGCTCAGGGTACGAACCAGTGCGATCCCCCTCTTTTTCCGATCTGTTTTCGGCCGGCCCGAACAAAGACTGAGGTTGCGTTTTGACCGATTTTGACTTGGCTTTGCACGTCACGCCTCTGCAATGCTCAGCTCCAAAAACCATCCTGGGTCTTACGATCGGCCTCTCCCTGATCGACAGCAACCGGAGGTTTCTCCAGGCCAACGGCGCCTGTTGCGACTATCTCGGTTACTCGCCGCAGGAGCTGATCGGCAAGACCGTCGATGAGGTCACCCATCCCGAGGACCGCGGCCTGACAGACAAAGCCTTTCAATTGCTGTTGGACCACAATAATCCGGTTCACTCCTATGAAAAACGATACCTGCGCAAGAACGGAACGATTGCCTGGAGCCTTACCACGGTGTACCGATTGAGCGTCGATTCGCCGGACGAGGCCCCTCTGTTCGCCGGATTTATCCAGGACATCACCTCCCAGAAACAGATCGAGGAAAAGCTTCGCTCTACCAAAGAACTCTACCAAGCCCTCGTGGAAAACATCGGCGTCGGCCTCTCCCTCATCGACAAAGAGCACCGCATCCTGATGGTCAACTCCACCCTGGCCCGGATGCTCAGGGGAGAACCGAAGGATTTTATCGGCCAAACCTGCTTTCTGCATTTTGAAGGGCACCAAGCCATTTGTCCCCATTGCCCCGGGACGGAAGCCTTGGCCACCGGGGAACCGCACGCCACAACTGCAACAGGGGTCTACCCCGATGGCCGAGCCTTTAAGGTGAATATCAAAGCCTTTCCAATTTTCGACGCCGAAGGCGTATCCACCGGCTTCGTGGAACTGGTGGAGGATCTCTCGGCTCAGCTCAAAATGGAAAAAGCTCTGGAAGAGAGCGAAGAGCGGTTTCGGAGTATCTACGATAATTCGGGGATCGGCATGACGGTCATTGCCCGTGACGGGCAGATGCTTGATGCCAACCCGGCGTTCTGCTCCTTCATCGGGTACTCGCTGCAGGAACTGAAGACCATGACCGTCCAGGAGCTCACCCATCCGCAGGACCGCGCCCTGACGGAACGGGCACTGCAATCCCTGAATAGGAACGAATCCCGGGCGACGTTCCAGAAGCGGTTCCGACGCAAAGACGGTACGACGGTCTGGGGCGAGGTGAGCAGCGTCTGGGTTCCCGGCGGAAGAAATGGCCTTGGGTTCGCCAGCGGAACCATCCAGGACATCACCGAGAAGAAAAAGGCCCAGGCCCGGCTCGAGTATCTCGGCCACCACGATGAGCTGACCGGCCTGCCTAACCGCAAACTGCTCAAGGACCGCCTGGCGCATGCCATCGAGCGCGCCAGGCGCACCAACGTCAAAGTGGCCGTTCTGCTGGTCGGACTCAACCGCTTCAGCAAAATCGTCGGCACCTTCGACCACGAAACCGGCAACCGGCTGCTGTGCCAGATTGCGGAGCAGTTGCGGACGGTGGTTCGCCAGGCAGACACCGTCGCCCGACTGGGAGAGACGGCATTCGTCATCCTTCTGGAGGATGTCGCAAGTCTCAAGGCCACGCGGGTCGTCGCGCAGAATATCCTCAGGAAGGTTGCCGAACCCTTTGCGGTAGAGGACCATCGCATTCACATCACCGCCAGTCTCGGCATCAGTCTGTTCCCGGACGACGGCGAAGGTCCCGAAAAACTGCTCGGAAACGCCAGCGCGGCGATGAACCGGGCGAAACAGCAGGGAGGGGATCTCTTTGAATATTTTATCCCGGAGCTCAACACCCGCACCCGTGAGCTCCTCAGCCTGGAAGCGGCCCTGCGCCAGGGGCTCAAAAACAACCAATTCGTTCTGAATTATCAACCCCAGGTTGAACTGCAGACCCGCACCCAGGTCGGGTTCGAGGCCCTCGTCCGCTGGCACCATCCCCAGCTTGGGCTGGTATCTCCGGGCGATTTCATTCCCATCCTGGAAGAAACAGGCGGGATCGTCCCTCTCGGGGAGTGGATCTTACGGGAAGCCTGCCGGCAGAATATGGCCTGGCAGAAAGCGGGTCTGCCGCCGGTGCGGATGGCAGTCAATATTTCGCCCCGGCAGTTCCGGCGTACCGATCTGCCCGATCTCGTCCGGCGGGTTCTTCAGGAAACCGGCCATCCGGCCGAGTATCTCGAATTGGAAATCACCGAAAGCATCATCATGGACGATGTCGATCAGGCCATCGACATCATGAAGAAAATCACCGGCATGGGGGTTCACCTGGCGATCGACGACTTCGGCACGGGATATTCTTCTCTCCATTTTCTGAAACGCTTCCCGGTAGATCGCCTCAAGGTCGACCGGAACTTCGTCAAAGACGTTTTAAGCGATGCCAACGACGCGGCCATCGCCAGCGCCGTGGTCGCCCTGGCCAAGACCATGAACCTGGAGGTGGTCGCCGAGGGAATCGAAACAGAAGGGCAGTTCGCTTTTTTCCTGGGGAAAGACTGTCGGTTCGGCCAGGGATATTTGTTCAGCAAACCTCTGGACCCCGCCAAGGCACAGAATTTTCTGGCAACCTACGGGCGCATCTGACCGCTGCCGTCGTCAGGTGAGAGGTGAGGTATCATCTTGGTGGATTTTGGTTCCTTACAAGGACCGCAGAAAATTCAGGAGACCCTGTTTCTTCTCCTCGTCAAGACGATTGAAATCGCGTATCACCGCATTGGCCTCCGAGGCATTCGCACCTGAGCCGCTCTCGTGCGCCGAAATCGCCTCCAGAAGATCGGCCGTGCGTCCGTCGTGGAGGAAAAAAATCCGCTCTCCCAGGCCCCAGAGGGGAGCGGTTCTGAACTCGTGGGGGCCTGCCTGCCCCTGGACGATGTCGTCGGCAAGACCCGGCCCCATGTTGTGCAGCAGCAAATCCGAGTAGAGAGGAACCTGCTGGTTGTTGAGCGCGTCGACGGTCGCGTTGTTGCCCGTGGTCAGGGTCGGCGTGTGGCAGAGAGCACAGCCGGTCTCCTCGAACAGGATGCGGCCGCTGTCGATGGACGCCTTGCCCCCCGGGGTTGTGCTCGAGGGGGCCGGCGGGGCGAGAAAGCGCATGAAGGCGGCAAAGGTGTTGATGTCGCTGAGCATATCCAAGCCGACGGCATCAGGCTGGGTGACGTCATTCGGCGTGGCGACCAGCTGGCAATCGGCCTTTTCATCCCGCTCAGTCTGGAACAACTCGTTGGTGATCCCCATCTCGACGTTGTACGCTTCGCCAGCGAAAGCGAGCAGAGACTTGTTCTGCGCCTTCCATCCGAAGCGGGCGATGGTATTGTCGCTGCCGAGATTGGTCGTCCCCTCGGCGACGCGTATCCGATTGGGCCGCCCCTTGATGCCGAGAGCCGATTTTTTACCGTGATGGGCCTGATGATCGTCCAGGATGACGCTGTCGGGGATCTGTTCGATCAAGCCCGCTCCGAATACGGGCGTCGGAATGCGAAAGATGAGATTGTCCCTGCCCGCCTGCCGATAGAAATTCGGCTGCCTGATGTCGCAGCCGCTGGCATCGCCGGTTCCATCGATCCGACCGCTGATGACGAAGAGGTTGTGCACGTTACCGTCGCGCTCGCCGTCGGGCAGATACTTGAACCGGGCCTCGCGCACCGGGCCGTTTTCTTCGATGAAGAAAGGAAGGTCGTTGCGGGCCCCGAAGGCGGTGGCGATAGCAACTTGCGGGTTCACCGGCGGGCTCGTGCCCCCGACCGCCGGTTGCATATGACACGTAGCGCACCCGTTCAGGTTGAAGCGCGGGCCGAGCCCGTTCCCCACGCCCTGCTCCAGCTCGAAACGGGCCTTGCCGGCTTTGAAAAGCGCCAACTGCGAATCCGTCAGGCCCGGCAGCGGGTCGCCGGCGTGCGGGTCTCCGCTCTGAACACCGGGATCTTCGGCCGTGAAACCTCCTCTCGACCATCCTCCGGTGTGGTCATGACCATTCCTCGCCGATGAGCGGTGATGTTCGCCGCGAAAATCCCTCGCTGAAACCCCCGACACGATCACCAGAAGGAGGGCCGCCGTGCCAAGCACCAGCCCCGTTTTCGTCATGGCCGCCACCCTTTCTTCCCCCTCGAAGAGAAGAACCCTCCCGAGCCCTCTGTCGTCTCAGTGGGATCGTGTCGCCGGCAGCCGGCTCGCCGGGCGCCATTAGTTGTAACTAATAGCCCGGCACGACTTGAAGTCAAGGGGAGCGGTTACTTTTCCATCTTCGGGCAGCAATTCGACTGTCGCATATAAACCTTTCTGATGAACCTGCGGCGGAACCTATGCTCCGCCCCGGCTGTCGGCGGCGGCGAAAAACGCCGCAAACGCCTCCACCACCACCGGAATATCCTCGCTTCGGATGTCGAGATGCGTCACCAGGCGCAGGTTTCCGTACCCTCCGACCAGAATCCCGCGTGTTTTCAGAAATGTCTTGAGGGGCTCCTGCAGAGCCGCATCGCAGTCGACGAAGACCATGTTGGTCTGCACGCTCTCAAGGTCGACCGTCACCCCCGCGATGCGGGACAGCCCCTCGGCGAGAGAGCGGGCGGCGGCATGGTCCTTCGCCAATCGGTTCATCTGGTCGCGCAGGGCGACGGTTCCCGCTTCGGCGATAAGACCCGCCTGGCGCATACCGCCGCCGCAGACCTTGCGCCAGCGCCGAGCGGATTCGATAAAGGCGCGGGAGCCCACCAGAACCGAGCCAACCGGGGCGCCCAGCCCCTTTGACAGACAGATCGAGACGGAGTCGTAATAGCGGCAGATTTGCGCCAGAGGCACCTTCTGGGCGACCGCCGCATTGCAGACGCGGGCCCCGTCGAGGTGGAGGGCGAGGCCCTGCTCCCGGCACAGCTTGGCCGCCGCGGCCTGATAGTCCAGAGACAGAACCTTGCCACCCTGGGTATTCTCCAGGCAGAGCAGGCGGGTCCGGGCAAAATGCGGATCCTGCGGCTTGATCGCCGCCGCGACCTGTTCCAGCGCGAGGGTGCCGTCGGGCACGAAATCGAGGGGCTGCGGCTGAATGCTGCCGAGCACGGCGGCGCCGCCGCCTTCGAAGCGGTAGGTATGGGCCTGCTGGCCGACGATATACTCATCACCGCGCCCGCAGTGGCAAAGCAGCGCGACCAGGTTGCTCATGGTCCCGCTCGGCAGGAACAGGGCGGCCTCCTTACCGGCCATCCCGGCCGCCAGCTCCTGCAGCCGGTTGACCGCGGGATCTTCTCCGTAAACGTCGTCTCCGACCTCGGCGACCGCCATGGCGGCTCGCATCGCCTCCGTCGGCCGGGTCACCGTATCGCTTCGCAAATCGATGATTCTTTCTGCCATGTCTCACTCCCTTCTCCAGGCGGTCTCATCCGCAGGCGCTGCGCATCGAGGAAAGAACAAAATACCAAAGCCTCCAGGGGATTGAGGCCGCCGCTATGGTAGAATAAAATGGATTTCACAAACGGCAAACGGCCGTCCCCTCTTTCCTTTTCTGCTTTTTGATCGTTTATGAGCCCATGACCACGCTGCCAGGCCCCTTCGCCCCTCTGCGGGAAAGCGTTCTTCGCGCTGCCGACGATCCGGGGCGGGAAAGGCTCCTCGCCACCTTGCGGGGGCAGGTCTTTCATCTCACCACAAAGGACGCCTTCTGCGCCATTTTGCGAGACGCTGCCATCGGGCACAACCGGGGGGCGCGCTATCCCCTCAATCACGGCTCGGCCGGAAGTTTCGGTCGCCTGCAGGGCTACGTCTGTCTTTACGACCTGCGGGGCGCGTCCCCGCAGAGGCTGGCCCTTACCCGGAAATTGTGTGATTTTCTCTATCCCGCATGGCTGGCGGAGGGCCGGGGGCAAAATCTCGTCTATCTGCACCTGCGCCCTGAAGCGTTTCCCCGCCTCGTGCCCAACGCCACAGCGTTTCATCTCGGTCGGCTGACCGGCAGAATCTGGAAGTACCTGCCGGGCGCCGAATGCTGGTACCCTGGCGACCTGCCGCTGAGCGAGGTCGGCGAGGTGCTGCATGTCATCGGGTGAGGAAGGTTTCGAGGAAGGGCGGCTCCGGCCGGGAGACGAAGGCGACGGCCTCGGCCGTATTCAGCTGAGCGGGGTCGATTTCCCAGCCGAAGCGATGCAGATCGAGACGATCGGCGTCCCAGCAGGTGGCGACGGTGAGTTCGGGATGGCCGAGACCGCCCGTGTGGCCGGCGCAGGCCCGGCAGAGCAGATCGAGCTCGCGTGAGGAGACCTCGAGCAGCCCTTCGCCGGCCAACCTGCGGGCATAGACAGCGGCCCGGGCGCCGTGACCGGGATCCCGCCGCTCGAAAAACCGACGAGCGTCGTGCAGCAGACCGAACAGAGCGAGCACCTTGAGCCCGGCCCCGTTTTGTGCAGCCAGCAGCCGGCCGTACGCCATCACCCGCAGCCAATGGCCGGGACCGTGGATCCCCCCCGGATCGAGAGGATACTCTTCGAGGATTTTTTCGACAAGGGGGGCCGCCCCGACCGAGGGGATGGCAAGGGATACAGCCGGGAGCAGAACCCGGCGCCAGCGGGCGACAGCGTCTTCCCCCGATTTTTCCTTTAACCGAAACTCCTCGAATCTTCCATCCATCCTGAACCCCTTACCCGATCGCCGGCGGCGTCGCTGAAGCCCAGAAATCGGCGACGTCTCGCAGGATGCTGGCCGAAACCAGTTCCGTCGCCTCGGCCGCGAACCAATCGGCCGGCATGGTCCGGGCGTAGCGCGCCTCGACGAAGCGGCTGTCCAGCAGAACGATCAGTCCGCGGTCGGTTTCGGAGCGGATGACGCGGCCGGCAGCCTGAACCGCCTTGGCCATGGCGGGAATCACGTAGGCGTAGTCGAAACCGGCGCCGTACTGCCGCTGGTAATAGGCCTTCATCTGCTCCCGTTCGAGATCGTAGCCGGGCAGAGGCGGACCGACCACAAATGCCCCGATAACCGACTCGCCGGCATAGTCCATCCCTTCGGACAGGGAACCGCCCTGCACCGCCAGAACGATGGTCGGCACATCCCGGCCGCGAAGCGCCGCGACGATCGCCCCGACTTCGGGCGCCTTCATCGCCCGTTCCTGCCGCAGCACGGCGAAACCCTCGGGAGGATGAAACAGCGCGGCCACCCGGTCGAGGAATTCGAAACTCGGGAAGAAAACGAAATAATTGCCTCGGCGCAGGGCCGCTATGCGCTCAACGGCCTCGGCAATCCGCCCATAGTTGTCCTCGCGCCGGCTGTAACGAGTGGAGACCTGCGGGATGATCAGCAGCTTGCGCCGCTCCGGCGGAAAGGGGCTGGCGAATTCCGCCGTCCTCACGCGGTCCCCATCCAGACCGGCGAGCTGCACGTAATACGCGAAGGGCTTGAGTGTCGCCGAGAACCCCACCACCTGCCCGTAGTGGCCGTAACACTCCTTGAGCATAACAGAGGCGTCGCAGCAGGTGATTTTCAACGCGCCGCCGCCGGCATGCGGATGGTAGGTGACAAAGAACTCGGCGCGCTCGGCATCCGCTGCGACCGCCAGCATTTCCGTGAAAGCCGACCAGTAAAAACAGAGCCGCAAAATCGCGTCGCTCGGCCCGAGCTGCACCTCGGCGCCAAGGTAGCGGGAGAGAAAGGCGCGCAGCCTCCCCTCCTGTTCCCAAAAGGTCTCTGCCGGCAGATCGATCCGCACGGGCCTCTCCCCTTCGCCCTGCCGACACGCCGCGACGGCCCCGATGCAACCGTCGAGCAGCCCTTCCGCCTCGGCCCGAAAACGTGCGGGGAGCTCCCGGATCGCCTCGCGCATCCCCTCGAGCACGAGGCAGGAGAGGAGCGGCGAGTAATAGTCCATCGCCCGGGCGGGAAGATTATGAATTTCGTCGATCACCAGATTGGGCTTGCCGACCTGGTCGATGCCGAGGTCGGTCACCCGGTTCAGCGCCGAGCGCGGCGCGAAGACGTAGTTGTAATCGCAAATGACGATGTCCGCCTCGGCGGCGCCCTCCAGTTGCAACTCAAAGGGGCAGACCCGGTAGATCTCGCCCAGCTCGCGAAAAATACGGGCCTTCAATCTTCTCTTTCGCGCCAGAATTCCGGTCAGGTCGTGGGCATGGACCTTGGCGTAATAATCCCGGGCAAACTCGCAGCTTTCGGGGCTGCACAGCGGCTCATTTCGGAAACAGATCTTCGCTTTGGCGGTGAACGAGAGGGATTTGACCCTCGCCCCCGCCTGCTGGAAGCGGGCGATCGCGTCCTCGGCAACGGCGTGCTGACTATTCTTCGGCGTCACGTAAACCACTCTCTGCCCCCGGCTCAGCGCCTCCTTGAGCACGGGATAGAGGACGCCGACGGTTTTCCCGAGCCCGGTGGGGGCCTGCAGAAGCAGCGGGTTCCCTGCTGCCATGCCTTCTTCGATCTGCGCCATGAGCTCACGCTGGCCGGGACGGGGAGAAGGGAAGGGAAAGGCGAAGCGGGCAGCGACCTTCCGCCGCCGGGCAGCGCGCTTCTTCGCCTTTCGTGCCTCGGCAACGAGTTCGTCAAGACGGGCGTCCAGCCACTGCTCGTAGCGGGGGATATCGAGGACAAGCTCGAGATCCCTGGACTCCCCGCTGCGGGAGGAAACGAGATGGAAAGAAAGGATGGGAAGAATCCGGTGCGCGCGCCAATAGAAATAGCCGTAGGAGAGAAGCTGCAGGCCGTAGGGATGGTCCATCGGGTGCTCGGCCAGCCGGCGGAGGAGCTCCGCGAAATTGAAGGCGGACTTGATCTCCTCGATGCGCGGCGGGTCGTGCCGGAAAAGACCGTCGAGCCGTCCGTCGATCCGGAAGCGATACCCCGCCCGATCGAACCGGCAGCTCAGCGCCACCTCCGCCTGGTAGAGCGGATCGGCCTTGACCCTCTTCTTCTGCACCCGGCGGTGGATCTCCTGCCCCTCGGCGGCGGCCCGTCCGTAGCCGGCATGATCGTCAAGGCTTCCGCTGCGGGGAACCGGCAAGGCGAAATCGAGCAGAGCGATGGGGAGGACCTTCGTCTCCGCACTCACGTCAGTCTCTGATCCTTCCTCAAACACGCCCGATCTTCCCTCACCCTTTCTCCCCCCCTGCCTGAACGCGAAAGAAGGACAAAAGGGTCACGCGCCGCGCATGGAGGGAAGCCGGGTTATCGTCTGTCCCTCTCGGGCTGCATACATGGTTTCGTAGAAATCGAACGCTTCGCGAATTTGCGCGCGCAATGTGTCGTCATCCCAGGGTTTGACGAGGAACTTGTAGAGGGCGCTCTCGTTGACCGAGGCGGTGACCGTCTGCAGGTCGGCAAAACCGGAGAGGATCATGCGCACGGAATGGGGGTGAAGCATTTTCACCCGCCGGAGAAATTCGGTGCCGCTCATTTGCGGCATGCGCTGATCGGTAACGATCACCTGCACCGTATTTTTGGCCAGCAGATCGAGGCCTTCAGCTCCGCTGCCCGCGGTGAGCACCCGGTAGCCCTCATTGTCCAGCATCCTTCGCAAGGAATCCAGAATATTCGGTTCATCGTCGACAATGAGCAGGGTGGGTCTCGCGGCTTCCTGCTGCGCGAGGGGAAGGACTGCGCCCTTGCGCAGCATCGCCGCGAACTCCTCGGGGGGGACCGGCCTGCTGAAATAAAATCCCTGCATCTCGTCGCAACCGTTCTGCCTGAGATAACCGAGCTGAGCCTCCGTTTCCACGCCTTCGGCGACGACCCTGAGACGCAAGCGGTGGGCCAGGGCGATGACCGAGGTGGCGATCATGGCCGCATTGGGATCGGTGACGACGGGAGCGATAAACGAACGGTCGATCTTCACCTGGTCGATAGGAAAGCGGGCCAGATAGCCGAGGCTGGAATAACCGGTGCCGAAGTCATCCAGAGAGATCCGCACGCCGATGCGCCGTAAAGCGGCCATGCGGGCAATCGCCTCTTCCGGATCGTCCACAAGCATGCTCTCGGTCAACTCAATCATCAGCGACCGGGGTTCCACGCCATGCCTCTCGAGGGCGGCCGAAACCAGCTTTTGCAGATTGCCGCTGCGAAACTGCGCCGCCGAGACATTTACCGCCACGCTGGCAGCTGGCAACCCGGCATCGCACCAGGCGCGAATCTGGCGACAGACACGGTCGATCACCCAGGTTCCGAGAGGAACGATCAGCCCGGTTTTTTCCGCAATGGGAATAAAGTCCACCGGCGGAATCAGTCCTTTCTCGGGGTGCCGCCATCGCAGCAGAGCCTCCGCCCCGACAATCCGGCCGCTGCCCAGATCGGCTTTCGGCTGATAGTGCAGCAGAAACTCTTCCCGTTCCAGAGCGCGCCCCAGCTCCGACTGCAGTTCCAGGCGGACGCGGGCCTGCGTGTTGAGCTCGGCGGTGCAGTAGCAGAACTGGTTTCCTCCCCGCTCTTTCGCCAGATTCACGGCGGCATCGGCCCCACGCAGCAGATCCTGGGCCGTGTCGCCGTCCTGAGGAAAAACGCTGATGCCGACGCTGGCCCGAAGATACACCTGGTGACCGTCCGGGAGAATGAAAGGAGCTTGCAAGCTGGCGTTAAGATCGTGGGCCACAAGCTCCACGTCGGCGAAATCTTCGATGCCGTCAAGGACCAGGGCGAAGCCGTCCCCCACCAGCCGCGACAGGGAATCCTCGCGGCGCACCCGTTTCTGCAGTCGCTGTGCGACCGAGACCAATAGCTCATCGCCGGTCTCGTGGCTGAAACTTTCGTTGATGGACTTGAACTGATCGAGGTCCAGGACCAGCAGGGCGAGCCGCTTTTTTTCGCGACGGGCCCGCTCCAGGGCATGCTGCAACACCGATTCGAGCACCTGACGCTTGGGCAGGCCGGTCAGCGCGTCGTATTCGGCCAGATACCGGAGCTGCTCCTCGCTCTCGCGCAGGGCGTCCCGGACCTCGACCCGTTCGGTGATGTCCTCGGCCACTTCAACGAATTTTCGCCTGCTCCCGTCCGCATCCGGAACCGGAAAGGTCTGGAGCCTGACAACCGCCCGGGTGCCGTCCTCCCTGACCCCTTCGGTGATGACAGCGGCGGGTTTCCCCGTTACCAGGGATTGGACTCCCGGGCAGTGGTCGCAGACCTTCTCCCGTCCCTCGAAGACCCGGAAGCATTTGCGCCCGACCAGCTCTTCGGCGGGTTTGTGGATGATACGGCTGGTGGCCCGGTTGACCTTGAGGATGCGGTGGTCTCCCCCGATCAGATTGATCCCCAGATCGATATTTTCCACCAGGGAGCGGTAGAGTTCCTCGCTCTCCCGCAGGGACTGCTCCATTTCCTTGCGGGCGGTAATGTCCTGAACCAGCCCCAAACAATAATGGGCGGGGCCTTCCCGGACCCAGGAGGTCGAGACGAGTCCCCAAACGGTGCTTCCGTCTTTGCGCAGATAGCGTTTTTCATAGTGAGCGGCCTTTTTCCCCTCCCTCGCCTCCCTGAATCGGGCTTCGGTCAGTTCCCGATCTTCCGGGTGGGTGAAGTCAAGAACCTTCAACTGCAGGAGCTCTTCCTCCGAGTAACCGAGGAAGTCGCAGTACGCCTTGTTGACCTTGACCATGGTGCCGTCGATCAGGGTGACCGACATGGCCGCCGCCACGGTGTCGAAAAAGGAGAAAAAATCTTCGGCTCGCTGCTCGAATGGCGATTGGGGGGACACGGGCACTCTCCTGAGGATAGGGGGACTCTGTCTGGCACGCAACCACTGTGCCAAAAAGCCAAAAGCCTCCCGTTTTCAACCTTCCAGGGACCTCCCATCACCCGTTGGTCAAGAACCGGGCGCGTCGAGTGTCAAGATTCTGTCCTCAGCCCCCGGCTCTCGCCAATTCTCTCGACGTTTCAATCCCTGCCGGGGAGCGATTGCTTTGGCGACGTTTCAGTGGTTCCGCCGACCTTCGGTGCGGCGAACACTGACGGCGCCTTGTGGTGCGGAAACGTCCACGGCCCGATAGTTTCTCGGGCCGTGGACGTTTTTCGTCAGGCGGAAGGGGGTGCGAGGAATTGCGGAGGAGTGAACGGAGTGAGCGCCGCCATGAGAGCTTCCATCTGGGTATCCGAGAGTCCTTGGATGCTCTGCCGGATCATCTGTCGATTGGCAAGATCGGTGGCGCTGATCGTGGCGAGGTCGCTCTGCGTGAGGGACTGGACCCCGTTCTGGGTCGCGTTGGCCACCGCCTGCATGTCGATCAGGTGGACCAGCATCAGGTCGTACTGCAACTCCAGCAGGCTCTTGTCGGGGCCTTCGGGGAGCTGGCTCCAGTCCGGAGCGGTCGGGGCGGCTCCTCCAGCCGTGGTGAGCTGGCTGGTCAGATCGGTCGTGATCTGGCCGCCCGTGGCGGAGGGATAGCTCAGGTTGGGGGCTGCCGCGATGAGATTGCCCGCCGCCACCATCATCGTCGACCAGTTTTGTTGCGCTCCGCCGAGAGTGGTCTGCATCATGCCAAAGCCCATCCCGGAGAGGGTCGAACCGCTCATCATGCCGCCACCTCCCATCATGCCGCCGCCGGAGCCACCCATGGCGTTCGCCATGACGCCCAGCATGCTGTCGACCTGGGTGGAATCGGCGGTAGTAGCCTGGTCAAAGGTGCCGAAGGCGTTCTGCATGGCTGTTTGCATGGAAGAAAAAGCCTGATCGATCGTGCTCTGGTCGGGCAGCGCGGTCTGATCCGCAAACACCTGCTGGAACTGCTGGTGGGTTTGAACCATGGAGCTTTGCACCTTCGTCACGGCATCCGTGAAATTCTGTGTCTGGGCATCAAACTCCCGCATGGCAGAGTTGTAACCCAGCATCTGGGACTGCAACTGACACTCCTGGGCTCCCAGCATGAAGTTCGCCTGCAAGGCGGCGATCTCCTGGGTGGGAAGATTCGCCATGGAGGCGGAATTGTCGATGGCCTGGCCCGCCTGGTCGTACGCGGCCGCAAGCAGAGCCGGATTGATCCCGGCATTCGTTCCGGCCTGGATCATCGCCGTCATGAACTGGGCGCCCGCCTGGCCATATAGGTTGGTAGCGGTCGTGGGGTTGGTCTGATCCACGGCGGATTTATTGGTGGCGGCGTAACTGCGCATCGCATCCAACAGGCCGCTTTGAAAAGCGGTCATCTGATCGGCGGTGACGCCGTTCTGTGTGAGATAATTCTGAAAAGTGGTCGCGGCATCGTCGGCGGCACGACCGAAATCGCCGGCGTCGGCAGAACTGATGGCGCCGCTTGGAATCATCGTCAGGGGGAACATGACCTGAAAGGCGGCGGTGCCGGAACCGGCGGCGCTCTGCATCGCCTGCAGGGCGGCCTGTGTCTGCCGGTAGCTCACCTCATTGATGCCCATCTGCACCTGCTGCCCGGCCAGCGGAGCGGGGACCAGGGTCTGACGCACCACCTGATTCTGACCGTTCACGGAATCTATGACCTGCACCATCAGGAAGGGCGCGGTGGATGTATCGGGAGCGTCGCTGAACTGGAAAGTGAGTTTGCCATTCGCATCGGTGGTGGCATTCATTTGTCCCGCAGCCGTCGGGTTCTGGTGGCCGGAGGCGGACATGGTGAAAAGCTGCACTTGGTACGTATGGTTGGCCGTCAGAGGGGCCGCCAGCGCCGAGGTGGCGAAAATGACTGATACAACAAGCACCAGGCCCAGAATGTGGATTCTCTTCATCGTCTTGGATCTCCTTTTCTCCGGTTACTGGACGCTGCCAGTCAGGCTTGCTCCGCCGCTGGTCGTAGGGGTACTTGGACTGTTATTGCCGGTGGATGGGGAACTGGGACTCATGGAAGGTGTGCTCGAACCGCTACCCCCTCCACAGGCCACAAGGGCGGTGGAAAGCATCAACGCGACCAAGATGGCAAAAGACATCTTCAGAATTTTTCTCTTCATGCGTTACCTCTTTCGTCATGGAGTTATCGGGGCCCCAGGGGCCCCGATGCGTTAATTCCAAAAATAAACCCGCAACGTATTTTATTCAGAAAGGTGAATATAAGGGACGATACACTCTCTTCTTCCCTACTGTCCAGCGGGGACCGCCGGGGTCGCGGGGGTGGCCGGAGTACCGGCTCCGCCAGGTTGGGCGGGGACGGCAGGCGTAGCCCGGTGCGTAGTGCCCTGCCCTTGATTCCCGCCGTTGTTCCCAAAGGCGTTGCGGTTCGATTGACGGTTCTGCGAACCGAGCCCGTTGCCGTTCTGATTCCGGGTGCGATTCTGATTTTGATTCTGATTCTGATTCAAGTTCTGGTTCCGATTGCCGGACTGGCCCTGTCGCCCCTGGTTGGCCGGTCCCTGCCCGGTGGCTCTTCCCTGGCTCCGATTGCCTGTAACACCCTGCCCGCCACCGCTCGAGGGGCCGTAATTGCCTCCCGCCATCGAGCCCGAACCGTTAAAGCCTGACCCGGCGCCGAAACCGCCGCCACCGCCACGCATTCCGCCGCCCATACCGCCGCCCCTGGCGGCGGCGAAGCCGGCCGTTCCGAAACACAGGGCTACCGCGAGCGTACCAACCAAAAATTTCTTTGCTTTAAGATTCATTTTTCATCTCCTTCGTTTCTTCATTTTTGGCGTTTTTGCAGGCAAGAGAGCTTCAACCATTTGATTTATCCGCCTGCGTCAATTTCGAAAGAGCTGCCTTATACAACTCCCCCGTCGATCATCCTCCGTGCGAGGTGACGATGGCCCAGGTGCCATCGGCCTGCCGACAGGCCGTTCCGTAGGCCTGCTGGCGCTTTCCGGCCACCGTCACCGTCTGCTCGTATTCCCGGCAATAGTGCCCCCCCTGGCCCTGGTAGGTGGCAACCGGCGTGAAGGTTCCCGAATTTCCCGTATCGGGGTTGACCCAGGTCGCGGTCCTGTGGGTGGGCGCGGTTTCCAGGGTGACCTGGGCGTTGCGCTCCATCGCCAGTTGATCTGCCCGGTCAAGAGAGCGACCGATTCCCTGCCCGATCATGGCCCCCGCCAGGGTGCCGACGGCCACCCCGATCAAATTTCCCCGCCCGCGCCCGAACTGCGAACCGATGAGAGCACCGGTACCGGCGCCGAGCAAAGTACCGCCGGTCTCCTTCGGCCCGAGATCGGAGGCGCACCCGGAAACCGCCAGAGCAAACACCATCAGCAACATTGCAATTCTTTTCATCTCCAACTCCTGTCACAAGAGGTTTGCTCCTTTAGACGGTTTTGCGGGTATGGGGTTTACAAGAAATTTTTCTTTTCGTCGAATAAGCCAGAAGTATTTGAAATTGAATCGGTTTTACGAGAGAGAAAGAAAAGCTCACGCCTTTTCCGCTTCGGCAAGAACATGTCCTGACTCCCTTTTATCTCCGGGCGTTTTCCTTCAGGTAATTCAGGATGGCAGTTTTCTGCACAGCCGTCAGTCTGCCCATGCCACGTTTTTGCATGTGCCGCTCCATGCGGTCGACCACGGCAGGCCATGCCGAAGAGCTGCGGGCGGAGGGATCGGGAAGGGCATGGCAGCTCGAACAGATTTCGGCGAAGGGCGTCGGCCTTCGATAGTCAGATAAAAATTTTGCATCACCGGTCATGTTTTGACTTGCGTCATATTTGTTCCCGCCTTGATTTTCTATACTCAGTCTATCAACCGCACCCCGCGCCCGTGGGCGATGCGGCGGGCCCCCAAAAAAAATGACGAAGGCGACCCGCCTTGCAACACCTGAATGACGGTGACCGAACCCCACCGATAACCGATCACAGCCTGAGGTTGTGACCCTTAACTATTAACCAGAAAAGGAAGACAAGCGATGGGTATTCTTGATTTTCTCGGGATGGGCAAAAAGCAGCCGGCACCAGCTGCGCCGGGCAAGACGAATAAAGAGGCGGCGATGTTCTGCTACCAGTGCGAGCAGGCCGCCAACGGCGGCTGCTCGGTGGTCGGCGTCTGCGGCAAGCAGCCGGAGGTCGCCGCCCTGCAGGACCTGCTGGTCTACAGCCTCAAAGGGATCGCCTTCTGGGCCGACAAGGCCCGCCAGGCCGGCAAGAAGGACCAGGAGATCGACCGCTTCATGATCGACGGGCTGTTCGCCACCGTCACCAACGTCGACTTCGACGCCGACGCCATCGCCAAGCTGGTCGCCGAGGCGGTGCGCCTGCGCGGCAAGGCCAAACAGCTGGCCGGCGCCACCGGCGGCGCAGGTGCCGGCCGCGGCCCAGGACTGGGCCCTGCCCGCCGGCCGCGAGGCGCAGGTCGCGCTCGGCCAGCCTGCACGGCGTCAAGGACTTCACCGTCGATGCCGACATCCACTCGGTGCGCGAGCTCATCACCTACGGCCTCAAGGGCTACGCCGCCTACGCCGACCATGCCCGGATCCTCGGCAAGGAATCGGACGAGATCTACGCCTTCACCCACAAGGCGCTGGCGGCCCTGCTCGACGACAGCCTCGACCTGATGGCCAACGTCAACCTGGCCCTGGAGACCGGCCGCATCAACTACGTCGACCATGGAGCTGCTCAACCAGGCCCACATCGAGGCCTACGGCCAGCCCCAGCCGACCCCGGTCCAGCTCGGCACCAAGGCCGGCAAGGCGATCCTGGTCTCCGGCCACGACCTGAAGTTCCTCGAGGAGCTGCTCAAGCAGACCGAAGGGACCGGCGATCAACGTCTACACCCACGGCGAGATGCTCCCCGCCCACGGCTATCCGGGCCTGAAGAAGTACGCCCACCTGGCCGGCAACTTCGGCGGCGCCTGGCAGGACCAGCACAAGGAGTTCCAGGAGTTCCCCGGGGCGATCATCTTCAACACCAACTGCATCCAGAAGCCGGCCGAGAGCTACAAGGACCGCCTCTTCACCTGGGGCCTGGTGCAGTGGCCGGGCGTCAAGCACGTCGAGGGCTGGGACTTTTCCGAGGTGATCAAGAAGGCCAAGGAGTGCGAGGGCTTCGCCGAGAACCCCGGCCAGGAGATCCTCACCGGCTTCGGCCACCACGCCATCCTCGGCGTCGCCGACAAGGTGATCGAGGCGGTCAAGGGCGGCGCGATCAAGCACTTCTTCCTGGTCGGCGGCTGCGACGGCGCCAAATCGGGGCGCAACTACTACACCGAGTTCGCCGAGAAGGCGCCCAAGGACACGGTGATCCTGACCCTGGCCTGCGGCAAGTACCGCTTCAACAAGCTGGAGCTCGGCGACATCGGCGGCATCCCGCGGCTGCTCGACGTCGGCCAGTGCAACGACGCCTACAGCGCCATCCAGGTGGCGGTGGCCCTGGCCGGCGCCTTCGAGTGCGGGGTGAACGACCTGCCGCTCTCGCTGATCCTCTCCTGGTACGAGCAGAAGGCGGTGGCGATCCTCCTGACCCTGCTGCACCTGGGGATCAAGAACATCAAGATCGGCCCGTCAGCCTGCCGGCCTTCGTCACCCCGAACGTGCTCAACTTCCTGGTCGAGAACTACAACATCGGCCCGATCGGCACCGCCGAGGAGGATCTCAAGCAGATCCTCGGCTGAGCAGACCTCTCCCGCCACACCAGCCGGGGCCTACGGGCCCCGGCTGGGCAAAAAGGTTCGAATAACCACCCCCGATCTGGGGAAAGATGAAATAAAAGGGCCGATTTCCTTCTCGAAATCGGCCCTTTTTCGATTTTTCACTTCCAAATCAGCGGGTGATATGCAGAGTCACTACTTGGTCGAGAAGTGTGTCGGCGGAGGCCGAGGCACACGATCCCTTGGATATTTGGTTGATCCGAAAACGCACCCGGTAGGTCCCGGCGCGATGACAGACAACCCTGGTGGTCGGTAAGCCGGGAAGGATATCCGGAGGCTGATGGGCGGGGTAGCTCAAGGGGTCGGCGACCACCGAGTAAAAATTGCCGCCGAGCAGAGGAATCGAGGGCATCACCACCTTTACTGCCACCGGCTTGCCGACGCGGCCGGCGAAATCCGTCCGGGGGATAACCGGCTTTTTTTCTGAAGCATTGACGATCGTCGGCAAGGCCCCCAGCAGCAGAACCACCAACAAAAGCCTCAGGAAATATCGCGGCCTGCCCGCGGACCGACTCTTTTTTTGCTGCATGATAACCTCCTGCATGTTTCTCGACCGTGACGCTCCCCCAGCTTCTGCTGTTCGTTACCGATCAATCCTGCTTTTTCCGCTCGGCAATTTTCGGCGTGGCGGCGACGCGAAAGCGGATCGATGGATTGGTGTCCGCCTTGGCAAAGCCGGGCGGGTAGTGGACCGTTCCCGGTTCTTTGAAGGTCGCGAGATCGACGACCTGAAGGGCTTTGGTCGGGCACCCCTGAACACAGGCCGGCTTCAGACCGGCATCCTGGCGTTGGAAGCAGAAGTTGCACTTCTCGGCCTTCAGCGCGTCCGTATTGTACTTGGGAGCGCCGTAGGGGCATGCATCGACGCAGTAGCCGGCCCCCTTGCATTTGCTGCGATCAAAGACGACGATGCCGTCCTCCCGCTTGTGGTAGGCCTTGAAAGGGCAAGCGGCGAGGCAGGCCGGCTTTTCGCAGTGGTTGCAGGCCAGCGAATAGAAGGCGCGCTCGGTCAACGGATAATCTTTGGGGGCAAGCGGGTGGACATCGCGCCACTTGATCCCCGCGTCCTGATGATACTGGTTCTTGCATGCCATGGCGCAGGTGAAACAGCCGATGCAGCGCTTGGCATCGACGAAAAAGGCGAGTTGTTTTTTCATGGGTCCGCTCCTTAGATTTTGGCTACATCAGCGAATTGATCATGGGTGGCGATCCCCGGGGCGCCTGTTTTGTATGCACCCATATCAGCCGATTCGTCGTCTACCAGGTGTTGAACGTCGTAGGGACTTCTCTTGAACCAGGCCTCATACATCAGCAGGACATCGCGCGGCACCGTATCGGCGATGCGGGCCTTGAGCCGCACCTCCCCCTGGGAGTTGAAAACGCGAACATGGTCACCGTCGCCGATCCCCTTTGCCTTGGCGGTCCGGGGATGGATATAGACCACCGGCTCCTGGTTGAAGTCCACCATGTAGTCGATGTTCTGGAACTGCGAGTGGAGGCTGAATTTGGTGTGCGGCGTCAGCAGGCGAAGCGGCCCGTACGCCGGGCGTTTTGCCTTAAACTCGGGCAGCGCCTTGTGCCCCTGCTTCTCGGCCAGGGCCGATTTGAATTCGTACTTCTTCGACGGCGTCATGAATTTCAGATCGTGCCAGGAGGCGCTGGAGGCAAGTTTCGCCTTGGCCGGCCCCTTGCGCAGATCCTGCCAGGATTTGATGCCGAAGAGATCGTAAATCCCCTGGTTGAACTCCTTCTCCATCCATTTTTTGGTATCGTGTTCCACCGGGAAGGTGCAGGAGCCAGGAGCGAGTTCATTCATGCGCTTGGAGAGAAGCGCCGCGATCTGGACATCGGATTTCGCTTCGTACATCGGCTTGATGGCCTGCTCGTTAAGACCGAGCCAGTAATGCCAGTAGCCGACGTTGACGGTATATTCCTCGAACAGGGTGGTGGAAGGCAGGACGATGTCCGCCTGTTCCACGGATTTATTGAAAAACTGGTCGACGACCACCACCGTCTCCAGGGTATCGAAGGCCTTTTTCAGCAGCGCCGTGTTCGGATCCTGGCTGAAGGGGTTGCGGCAGGCGATCCAGAGCATGCGTATCTTCGGATCGGCGGCAAGGATCTCGTGTCCGAGCTTGTTCATGTTGAGGGGCCGGTTGCTGAATTTCGCCTTCTCCCCCTTGACGAAGTTAAAATCCCCCTTGATCGCCTGGCCGTCAACCATGCCGAGCGATCCCTCGGGCGGGCTCTGCACCATGGCGTGGTAGTTGAAGCCCCAGGTGCGCAGGTGCCCGTAACGGGCCCCGCCACCGACTTTGCCGATGTTACCGCTCATCGCCACGAACGCATCGATGGCCCGGACGTTTGCCCCCCCGTTGACATGGCGCTGCATCCCGTAGCCGATCCAGATGGTCGCAGGATCGGCGGCGGCAAATTCCTCGGCCAGTTGCCGAACGAGGGCCGGCTCCACTCCCGATTCCCGGGCTGCCCACTCGACCGTCACATTTTTTTTCAGGTAGGCGGCGAAATCGTCAAAACCGATGGCGTGCTTGGTGACGAACTCCTTGTCGTAAAGCCCCCTGTCGAGCAGATGGCGAGCCATGCCGAGGGCCAGAGCTCCGTCGCCGGCGGTGTCGACCTGGACGTAGAGGTCGGCCTTGGCGGCGGTCTGGGTCAAAACCGGGTCGATGACAACGATCTTGGCTCCTCGCCGGCGCGCCTCGTAGAGGAACTTCACGGAGTGCACCGAACACCAGGCCGGGTTGGCCCCCCAGACGATGATGTACTTGCTGTTCACCATGTCTTCGGGGTCGTTGCACCACATGTCGCCCATATCGAAGTTCTGGGCGTCGATCCCCGCCGGCCAGCAGGGTGTACCGGTGAAGCGGGTGGTGTAACCGAGGGAGGACATCATCCCCTCGACCGCGTAGTGGGTAATGCCGAAGTTCCCCGAGTATTTGTCGAGGGCCAGGCCGATCAGGTTGTTGTCCTTTTCCTTGATCTCGAGAATCTTGCGGGCGATGCGGTCGATGGCCTCGTCCCAGGAAAGACGCTTCCAGTTCCCCGAGCCGCGACCGACCTGCATCATCGGGTATTTGATCCGGTCGGGGCTGTAGACCCGGCGCGGGTAGGAGAAGCCCTTCACGCACAGGCCCCCGGCGGTAAAGGTCGACTCGGGAGCCCCCTCGACGAATTGAATGACCCCGTCTTTAACGAAGGTTTTCAAGCTGCAGGTGTCGTAGCAGTTGCGCGGGCAGGCGTTGCGGAAGACCTTCAGATCGGCGCCCCAGCCGGCGGCCTCGGCATTGGCGGCCCGCATCAGCAGCCCGCCGGGCAGTGCGGTGGCGGCACCGGTGGCGGCCATAAAGCCGAGGAAGCGCCGCCGACTGATTGGACAGCCCCAGATTTTCTCCATTAGATCCTTCTTCTCGTCCTTCATCAGGAAGCTCCTTTGTCCCAACATGAAATTTCCTGCCGCAGTTCGAGCAGCCAGCGCTCCAGCAGGTCTACAACGGTGTGCATAAACGATCCAGGCTCCGTCCCGGTCCTGACCCGCTCACAAAACCGGGGGACCCAGACTTGCAGGTGTTGATCGAAGAACGCCCGGCAGAGGGGAAACAGCTCCCCTGTTTCGTCCGCTCTATCCATGGCGCAAATCTGCCGCAGATAAAGACAAGCGTCGATTTCGAGGGCAAGGTGATCGTCGGGCAGTGTCCCGTGCCAGGGGGATGTAAGCCCCAGAGCGCTGTAAAAGTGGCGGACCTCCAGGGTGGAACGTGACATCACCAACTCATCCTCCCCCAGGTAGACCGAGGCGAAAGGAGGTGCCACCGGTTTCGCCGGGCCGACGAACAGGCGGTTGAAGATAAATTCGACGTCGTCGGCATCCCTTGCGGCGGGCAGTTGCGGAACTTCCTGGCGCAGAAGCGCGATCGCCCGCACCATCTCGGCGCCGGAGCGGGCGATGAAAAAGTCCCGCAGAGCACGGCCGATGGCGAGCAGGGTGTCGTTGCTACGTTGTTTTCCGGCTACAGGCATGGGTCCCCCGAAATTACGGTTGATTAATTTCGGGACGCACTATAGCACTTGGCAAACACGACGCGTAGGTGATGAGTCGAGGCATTTTCGGGTATTTTGACATACCCGAAGGGTGGAAAGGTCAGTCTTCTTCGGCGGGGAGGGTCTTGCGGCGGCTGGTGAGGTAGGCGTGCAGATTGACGCTTTTGCCGTGCAGCCCCAGCTTGCGGCGGATGTTGCGGCGGTGGGTCTGGACCGTGTCGAAAGCGAGGCTCAGGGCCTCGCAGATCTCTTTTGTCGAGGCACCGGACTGAATAAACCGGCAGATCTTCGCCTCGGTTTTGCTCAGTTTGAGAAAGCCGGCGTCGAGTTCGGCGTCGGAACCTCCTGTCAGGGAGATGAGTTGATCACGGATCAGATCGAGGTAGCTGGCCCGCACTTCCGCCGAAGGTTCCCTTCCCACCTTTTCCAGGGCAGGCAGAAGATCGTTACGGATTCGGCGGGCGATGGTCTGCTCGAAGTCCTGCCGGTCGCTCTCGATGCTGCGCATCACGTTCTTCAAGGTGACGTTCATCTCGTCGGTCTGGGTTTTTTCCCGGCGCAGCATCTGCTTCGAGCGGGTCAGGGCGGCGGTCCGTTCCGCGACCAGCTTTTCAAGCTCCTGGCGGTGATCGACAAGCAGCGTGATGTCGTTGAGGATCACCATGACTTCGTGAGTGGCAAGCGAGACCTGGGAAAAAGGAACGACCCGCAAGGCGAAGACCGCGTGGAGGCGCGTTACCGGTACTTCGTGGGAGGAGCCTGGCGGATAAGCGGCAAGGAGTTCTTCAACACTCCGAAGGGGAAGATCAAGCACCTCCCAGACCGGCTCACCATCCAAAGGGCTGCCACCGATGCAACGACACGCTTCAGGGTTAGCTTCCGTAATGTACCCGGCTGGGTCAACCACCAGCACCAGGTCCGAGGTCGCCTCGAAAATATTCTCGTAACGATTTTTGGCCAGGGTTAGATGGCGGTTGACCTGCTGCAGGGTGGCCAACTGTTCGTCCGTACTGGCCCTGCTCCAGTCGCCGATGGACGCCGTCTCCAACATATCGAACACCCGCCGCATGCCGAGCAGCCCCACCCACTTCTGTTTCTCCGGCAGAGCCATCGCGGCGACGATCTCCTCCAGAGAGTGAATCAGGGTTTTGAAGCAACCGAAGTACATCTCTGCCGTCACCCCTCTTTGCCGGTGGGTGCGGGCCCGGGAGACAACGAAGTCGGCATGACCCCGCAGATCATTTAACAACTGGTAAAAACCCGGAGTTTCTCCGCTGGCGAGAATTTTTCGCAAAGGGTCCATCACCCCGAAAAACGACTCGATGCAGTCCTCGCGCCGAGCGGTGGTGTGAGCCAAATAGCCGGCAGCGCGCATGTGCTCGGTCCAGAGCCTGAGGAAATCTTCCAGCGCCCCGTAAAGCTGATCGATGACTTCTTTTTCCATCCTGCGAAGCTCTCCCCTTGCGACCAACCCCTCCAAAAGTAATTGGCTTGTCTGGCTATTGTAATAATCATGCCCCAAGTGGCCGATGAGAGGAAACCCAAAAATTCAGAAATTCAATATGTAGGGCTCCCTCTGAAGGGGCGGTAGACAAGATAAACCCATTTTCCAAGACGGATTTATACCAGAGTCCTAAAATTCACTATTTGAAGAACAGCTCCAAGCTGGACCGATTTCCCCCTGTGTCAGTCCAACGAAACCCGATGAGACAACTTAAGGGACAGTCTGAATTTTGACGATCCGGCCCAATTTCCGTATAGTGCCAATGTCCAATATTGCTGGGTTTACCATTAAGCCGGTCGGTCTTTGGTGTACTATCACCGAGCAGGTCCGACAAGCTCCCTGGATATCATCTATGGCCAAATTAGACAGCCGCCACATGGACGAAATTTCCGCCCTGCTCGCAGTCGCCGCTAACCACTCCTTTGCGGCGGCGGGAAAAGCTGTTGAACGTCATCCGACGATCATTTCGAAACGGATCGCGGCGCTTGAGTCACGTCTGGGTGTGCGCCTGGTCGAACGAACGACGCGTCAGGTGCAACTGACCGATGCCGGAAAACGCCTGGTCGACAAGCTGCGTATGGCGACAGACCTCATCTGCGAAGCGCAGCAGGAGGCAACGGAAACCGCGGAAGAACTCCGGGGGCACTTAAAGCTGGCGTTGCCTGCGACGCTGGGCCGCCTGTGGCTCGCCCCCCGGATGCCGGAGTTTATGACGCTGTATCCAAAACTTGAACTTGATGTCCACTATAGCGACGCCTACGTCGATCTCGTTGAGGGCGGGTTCGACGCGGCGATTCGGGTCGGCCAGCGGACGGACAGTGGACTGGTGGCGCGTAAGCTTGCGGATCATCAACGCGTCCTCGCGGCGGCCCCCTGGTTATATCGAGCGCCACGGCAGCCACTTGAGCCGGCGGACCTGTCGACCCACAACTGCATCGGCAATCCGCGCCTCAGCTCCTATCCCATGTGGCGCCTGTATGATGGAAAACGCGTCGAGGTGGTGCGCACGAACGGAACCTTGCATACCAACGACAGCATGGCAATGCTCGACGCGGCGCGGGCCGGTATCGGAATCCTGGGGGCAGGTGAATGGCTGCTCGCCCGTGACCTCGCTGCGGGGAAATTGGTTCGCGTTCTGCCGCAATGGACCTTCGACGGCGATGGCGGCATCTACCTCGTCCGTCCGTCACGTCGCTACGCCCCAGCGCGTAGCGACGCATTTGCTGCCTGGGTCAGCGACCTCTTTCAACCTGTCCCGTGGGCTGAGGCGACCGGCCCGGCATCCCGCCAAGAGAACGTTCCTACCAAGTCATAGCTGCACACAATGCAGCTATGATCTGCAAAAAATCCGAATTGCTTCAACTTTCACAGCCCAATTAAGATGAATCCTCACTCTTAATGCGCCCGAGAGCGGTATCGATTTTGCTTTTTCGGAAAGGATCATCGCCCATGCCCCATCTGTCTGCTGCCATCCGAACCGGCTCACTGCTGTTTTTGTCGGGGCAACTCGCCTTCGATGATAAGGGCCGGATCAGCGGCGATATCGAAGCCCAGACCGTCTTGACCCTCGAACATCAGTTCGCCGTCCTGGCTCAGCATGGCCTCTCCCACGAGGCTGTCGTAAAGGCGGGCGTGTGGCTCACCGAACGGGCAAATTTTCAGCGCTTCGACCAGGCCTTTGCCCGTGCCTTCGGTGCGCACCGCCCCACGCGCTCAACCGTGATTTCGCAGGTTGCGATCGAAGGGGCGTTGGTCGAGATCGACCTGATCGCATCCTTTGAGCCGCTCGATCCCTGACCACGTGTCTCGGTTTTAACTATGTGCAAAATCGAACCGGAGGAAATGAAATGATTGTCCAACACATTTCGGCCTTTTCGGACGGACCGCAAGGAGGCAATCCCGCCGGCGTCGTTCTGTGTGATGCGTTGCCTGAAGCCGCCGTGATGCAGAAGCTGGCGGCCGAGGTCGGTTATTCCGAAACCGTCTTTGCGGCGCCCATCGAGGGTGGCTGGCGGGTGCGTTTTTTTGCACCTGAAGTCGAGGTTGACTTCTGCGGGCATGCCACTATCGCGCTCGGGGCGGCTCTGGCGCGTCAGAAAGGTTCCGGCGTCTTCACCTTCAAGCTCAATCAGGCCCAAATCACCGTCGAAGGACGCTGGTCCGGGACAGAATGGGGCGCGTCCTTGCAATCGCCGCCGACCCGGAGCGGCCCGGTATCGCCTGCGCTATTGCAGGAAGCCCTGGACCTGTTCGGCCTGGACCGCGCTCTCCTCGACCCCCGGATACCAACGGCGATCGCCCATGGTGGCGGCGATCACCTGGTGCTGGCGCTCAAGAACCGCGAGACGCTGAGAGCGATGCAGTATGAGCTGGAAAAAGGACGTGCCTTGGCCCTGTGCGAGGGGTTGGTGACGTTCTGCCTGCTTTATGCGGAACAGCCGCGATTATTTCATGTGCGAAACCCCTTTCCCATGGGGGGCATCTACGAGGACCCGGCGACAGGAGCTGCGGCAGCGGCGCTGGCGGGTTATCTGCGCGATCTTGGCTGGCCGCATGAGGGCTCCATCCTGATCCATCAGGGCGATGACATGGGCATACCCTCGCGCCTGCGGGCGGAAATCACTCCACAGCCCGGCGCAAGTATTCGGGTGTCCGGAACTGTCCGGCTGATCCGTGAGGTTTAAGGAGTCCAGATGACGCCGGAGCAAAAACTATCGTCGTTGAATCTCAAACTGCCATCCGCCCCATCTCCTGCCGGGCAATATCGTCCGGCCCGTCTGGTCGGCAGCCTGCTCTATCTCTCCGGTCAGGGTCCTAGGAACGCAGACGGTTCCTTCCTTGCCGGCAAGCTGGGCCGCGATATCTCCGTAGCGGGAGGTTATGAGGCTGCGCGCAATGCCGGGCTGCAACTCCTGGCCGCGGCGAAGGCTGAGTTGGGGGATCTCTCTCGGGTCGAGGCCGTCGTCAAGGTCTTTGGCATGGTGAACGCTGATGTAGGTTTTGTGGATCACGCTAAAGTGGTGAACGGCTGTTCGGAGCTGCTGGTCGAAGTCTTTGGCAATGTCGGCTGTCACACGCGCTCGGTTAGCCGGCATGGATTCCCTGCCCTTCGGCATGATCGTCGAAATCGATGCGATCTTTGCCCTGAAATCCTAGCTATCAAACTATTTGAGTTTCAGCACAGGGATGAAAATGAAAGCTGTTGGCTATTGGCAAAAGGGGCTGGAAATTTCCGATCCGCAGGCCCTTCTGGACATTGAGCTTCCAGAACCGGAAATGCCGACCGGCCGCGATCTGCTAGTGTCCCGTTTGGTTAGTCCTTTTAGAGAATTCTGAGGTTTTTTGTTCGTTGGCAAGGCGCGTCGACACAGGCCTAGCCTGCGCTAAGCCGAGGAGACGGAACGTAGCCAGCGGGCAAAAGGACCAGAATTAATAAATGGAATTAACCAATCGGGACACTAGTGAGGGTCCATGCGGTCGCCGTCAATCCGCGCGATATCAAGAGCCGGCTGAGCATTGAGCCGTCGGGAGGGAATCCGGTGGTTCTCGGCTACGATACGTCGGGCGTGGTCGAGGGGGTCGGAGACCGGGTGGAACTGTTTCGCCCCGGTGACGAGGTCTATTACGCGGGAGTCTTGGATCGCCAGGGGGCCAATGCCGAGTTGCAGTTGGTGGATGAACGGATCGTCGGTCGCAAACCGTCGACCATCGATCACGCCGCCGCGGCATCTCTCCCTCTCACCGGTCTGACCGCCTGGGAGATGCTTTTCGACCGGCTGCAGCTTCCGCTGGATGGTGCTGTTGGGGAAGCTTTGCTGGTGATCGGCGGCGCTGGCGGGGTCCCCTCGATGGCGCTGCAGCTTGCCCGCCAGCTCAGCCGCGTGACGGTCGTCGCGACGGCCTCGCGACCGGAGAGCGAGGCCTGGGTGCGTTCCCTTGGCGCGCAGCAGGTGGTCGATCATTCCCGTCCGCTCGCCGATCAGATCGCCGCAATCCCTGGGCTCGCGCCCGTCAGCCGCATCTTCTCTACTCACACCGATACGGCCGGCTGGGCGCAAATGGCAAAGATCATCGCGCCGCAAGGCCGCATCGGCCTGATCGACGACCCCGAGCCCCTCGACCTGCGCCTGATGAAGTTCAAGAGCGTTTCGATCCATTGGGAGGCGATGTTCACCCGGCCGATGTTCGCAACAAACGACATGCAGCGACAGCATGACATTCTCAATGCCGTGGCCGATCTGATCGACGCCGGCAAACTGCGGGCGACCGCCGCAACAAGCTATGGTCGCATCAACGCCGAGAACCTGAGGCGCGCCCTTGCCGCGCTGGAGGAAGGCCACGTCGTCGGCAAAATCACCCTGTCCGGTTTTTGAGGGAGCGCTTAAATGATGGCGTCGCAAAAACTCACCAACTGCGGCGTTGCTGCAATTGCCCTCACGGCTTCGACGTACCTGAGTACGCCTCATTGCTCGACAATCGCGCGCCTTGCATTTGGCGCTTTTTGCTTTCTTGGGAAAGAATCTTTAAATGAAGATCGAATCGGCAAAGGCCGCGTCGGAACTGCTTGTGCGTTACTGGCGGAAGGCAGAGTGCTGGAGGCCCTGCCGACTGCTCTGCGCCCTGCCAACCGGGAAGAAGGGCTATCTCATCCAGCGACAGATCGAGGCGCTGAGTGATGACCCACTTTTCGGTTGGAAGATCGCCGCGACCAGTACGGCCGGGCAGAGACATATCGGCATCGACGGACCGATCGCGGGCCGCCTGCTGACGGAAATGGTGTATCACCACGGCGATGCTATCGTCTTCGGAGCGAATCGCATGCGCGTCGCGGAAGCCGAGTTTGCCTTCCGCATGGGGCGCAATCTGCCGCCACGCGACAAGCGCTACGAAGTGAGCGAAGTGCTCGAGGCCGTCTCGGAGCTTTATCTGGCCATTGAGATACCGGACTCGCGTTTCGCTGACTTTGCCAAGGTCGGCGGACCGCAGCTCATTGCCGACAATGCCTGTGCTCACCGCTTTGTGCTCGGCCCAAAAGCGCCGGCCATCTGGCGGCAACTCGATCTGGCCTCACATCGCGTCGTCGGACGCGTCGGCGATCGCCTGGAGCGCGCGGGTGTTGGGTCCAACGTGCTCGGTGACCCTCGTAAAGCGCTCACCTGGCTCGCCAACGAGTTATCTTCAATTGGCATCAAACTGGCATCCGGCCAGACCGTCACGACCGGCACCTGCCTGACTCCGTTAGAAGTAAATCCCGGTGACCGGGTTTCCGTCGATTTCGGTGGCCTTGGCCAGGTCGCCTGCCGATTTACAGACATCTGAGGCCATTTCCTTGGAGGGGAAGCCAGTAGGCAGACATCACGTCGAACACAGTCACCCTGGTGAGATTAGCTAACTCGTTTAATTAATCACCCTTAGCCAGACGCAAACAGCCCCCAATCTCCTGATCGAGGGCTGTTCTTATAATGCGCTATTAATCGAACAGAATCGGCGGATGCTTTTACCGATTTCTGAAATAGGCAAATTTTCACAAAATCCCCACTCGCAATCATTTCGACTGGGCGATCTCCCTCATCCTGCCGAGTACGACCATGGCTCTTTTCTGACTGGCAGCATCGGGAGGAAGATGGCCAGGCAGAGCATCCAGAAACTCTCTGTTTTGCAAAAGGTCGTCAAAGCTTTTAGCAAGAAAATCCCTTACATCCTCAGACCCCGACCTGACCTCCTCTGTGATCTCTTCCCGCCCATCAAGCACGGCAATAATGTCTTCCAAATCATGACTGGCCATGAAATCGCCCTGGCCGCGTCCGAAAAAAGCTTCAAGCTTGGTGGCAAGAAAGAAAGGGGCTGTAACAAGCCGAATAACCACACCGCCGCCGATCTCGGTCCGGATCGCATGATGCAGAGCCGACAAGTACCATCTGTTGCTAAAGCCAAGAATATGCTCATCTGTAGGCATGATGTCCACCCTTATGCCGTCAATGAGCCAGCGGCAGAGCGGAGCCCCTTCGCTTGAATCCTCCGTAAAGCCGATTTTCCGCAGAGATTCCCCCAATCGATAGTATTCAGGACCGCCCCCGATTTCGACAATGACGTCGACATCCAGAGTCGCCCGGACATCCGGGGATGCTGCGTCAGTAATCAACAAAGTCGTGGTAGCGCCTCCCAGAAACACAACTCGTTCCCGCAGGTCGCCCAGGCGCTCTGCCACATGGCGGACCATCTCAAGGTTTGCCGACGCCATTTTCACCACTTCTTCTCCAATCGTGCTTTGAGCTCTTTTACTGCCAATTCCCGTTCGCGTGCGCGTCCCTCACGGATGGCATCCACTAAGGCAAGCAACTCGTAAAGATCCCTGTCATGGGCAGCCGCCTTGGGAACAGATTTGTACAGGGGAGAAAACTCATATCCCCGGGCAGTCCCTTCCGGATCGGGCCAGACAGGAGGCGGATCTGCTGACTGTACGATCTGCTCCTTCAGCGGCGGCGCCGCGTGGGAGGTGGGGATTCCCCGTGTAATTGGGCCTAGTTCCGGAGGGAAGGCGTACTTGACCCCGTGCACCAGAAATTCTTCGAGAGCTTTGAGCAAGGGAACATTTCTCCCCTCATCGAACAGCCTTGCTGCCGCAGCCCTCTTAATTCCGCTGTGCGTCTCCGATGAACTCATGGACAGCTCATGTGCTAAGCCGCTGTAAGACCAGGGCCTATCACCAAGTGTGACCAGCTTGAGGAGGATGACAATGTCTTGAGGTTTGAGTACCATATTTATATGCTATTCGCGAATCGCGAATAGCGCAAGGCAATTTTCTATCTGACCGAAAAAATTCTTAAAACGCACCATCAGTAGAAATTTAACTCACGACTTTTTTGCCACTCAAAATAGCTTCTCATGAATTGTCTCAAAACATTTCTTATTCTTTCTTGAATTATATCGGACGCTCCTTGCTGCTTGTATCAAATAAAAAACCTGTAAAAAATCCCCCGACCATTTCCTGGGCGGGGGATTTTGCAAAGGGCTAACATGAGCTAATCGGTTTCGGAAATTTCCAGTTCCCAACTTTATTTTTCGTAATCACATCAACAAGGGGCACTTGTCCGCTCATTCCACGGTAACGCTCTTGGCCAGGTTTCGGGGCTGATCGACATCGGTTCCCTTGAGAACGGCGATGTGGTAGGCGAGAAGCTGGAGAGGGATGGAGGTCAGAATCGGCATCAGGTCGTCCTCGATCTCGGGCAGCGCCAGAACCACGTCGGCCTTGCCGGCGAGGCCTGCGGGCGTGCGACTGGTGACGGCGATGACTTTGCCGCCCCGGGCCTGCACTTCCTCCATATTGGACACCACTTTCTCGTAGGTCTCGTTGCGGGGGACGAGGATCACCACCGGCATCTGCTCGTCGATCAGGGCGATGGGGCCATGCTTCATCTCTCCGGCCGGATACCCCTCGGCATGGATGTAGGAGATCTCCTTGAGCTTGAGCGCCCCCTCGAGGGCGATCGGGTACTGGTTGCCGCGGCCCAGGTAGAGAAAGTCCCGGGCGCCCATGAAGGTGCGGGCGACCTCCTCGATGCTGGCGATCGAGCTCGAGGGCCTCCTCCACCTTGCGCGGCAGGGTGAGCAGCGCCCGGCTCAAGCGCGCGGCAGCCCTCCGCCGTCAGAGGATCCCGCACCCGCCCGAGGCTGCAGGGCGAAGAGGAAGAGGGCGACCAGCTGGGTGGTGAAGGCCTTGGTCGAGGCGACGCCGATCTCCGGGCCGGCGTGGGTGTAGATGACGCCGTCGCTCTCGCGGGCGATGGAGGATTCGACCACGTTGCAGACGGCCACCGTCCGTCCCCCCTTGCCGCTGGCCTCGCGCAGGGCCGCCAGGGTGTCGGCGGTCTCGCCGCTCTGGCTGATCAGCACGGTCAGGGTGCCGGGCGCTGACGAGCGGATCGCGGTAGCGGAACTCGCTGGCGATATCGACCTCGACCGGCACCCGGGCCAGCTTCTCGATCAGGAACTTGCCGACCAGCCCGGCGTGCCAGGAGGTGCCGCAGGCGACGATGTAGAGCTTTTCCACTCCCCGCAGCTGTTCCTCAGTCAGGTCCATCCCGTCGAGGAAGACGTCGCCGTGGTCATCGAGAATGCGCCCGGCGAGGGTGTCGGCGATGGCGCGGGGCTGCTCGTAGATCTCCTTGAGCATGAAGTGCTTGTAGCCCCCTTTTTCGGCCATCAGGGGGCTCCAGGTGATGGTCTTGCTGCTCTTGGCGAGGGTCGCGCCGGCCAGGTCGGTCACCTGCATGGCGCCGTCGGCGAAGACGACGATCTCTCCGTCCTCGAGAAAGATCATCTCCCGGGTGTGGGAGAGCATGGCGGGGATGTCCGAGGCGACGAAGAACTCTCCCTCACCCTGCCCCACCACCAGGGGGGACCCCAGCTTGGCAGCGATCAGCTTGTCCGGTTCCTGCTCGCAGAGGATTGCCACGGCGTAGGACCCCCGCAGCTCGGCCAGGGAAAGCCGCACAGCGGTCTCGAAGTCGCCGGCTTCTTTGAGGTGCTGGTCGATCAGGTGGGCGATGATTTCGGTATCGGTTTCCGAGCGAAAGACGTGCCCCGCGGCCCGCAGCTGATCGCGGAGGGTGAGGTAGTTCTCGATGATGCCGTTGTGCACGACAACGATCCCGCCGGCGTAATGGGGATGGGCATTGGTTTCGGAGGGGCGCCCGTGGGTGGCCCAGCGGGTGTGCCCGATCCCCCGGCAACCCTCCATCGGGCGCTCGCCCAGGATCTTCTCCAGGTTCAGGAGTTTGCCCTGGGCGCGGCGGATATCCACCTTGCCGCCGTCGAGGGTGGCGATCCCGGCCGAATCGTACCCCCGGTATTCCAACCGACGCAACCCGTCGAGGATGATGGGAACGGCCTCCTGCTGTCCGATATATCCAACAATGCCGCACATAATCGATAGAATCCTCCCTGGAAATGCCCTCCCTTCAACATCGGGCGGGATGATGTCCTGAAAAAGTTCGCTTTAATAGATTGGAAACAAAGCAAATCTACCTTAACGCCCGTTCGCGTCGCTCTCTCAAGACGCCAAGACGCAAGGGATAAAGCGCAAAGAAATCGGTGAAAGAAATTCCTCTGCGTCTCCGCGCCGCGTTAAAGATGGCTTCGATTTTCATCGTCTTCGAGATGACGGATTCGTGGGTGGCGACTACTTTTCCTTCTTCTTCAGCCGCCACCCCTCCTTGACCACCTGGGGGGTTCGGGAGAGGGCCAGGGAGTCCGGAGGAACGTCCTTTGTGATGGTAGAGCCGGCGGCGATCAGGCTGTTGCGGCCGATGCGGACCGGGGCCACGAACTGGGTGTCGCTGCCGACGAAGACATCGTCCTCGATCACCGTCTTGTGCTTGTTGACGCCGTCGTAATTGCAGGTGATGGTGCCGCAGCCGATGTTGACCCCCCGGCCGACCTCGGCATCGCCGATGTAGGTCAGGTGGCTCGCCTGGGACGTTTCGCCGAGGACCGCCTTTTTGGTCTCGACGAAGTTGCCGAGCTTGTTGCGACCGGCCAGCACCGTGCCGGGGCGCAGATGGGCCATGGGGCCGATGGCGCAGTCGGGGCCGAGGGTCGATTCGGCGAGCACCGAGCCGGCCTTGAGGTGGGCCCGGTCGCCGATGACGCAGTCGGTGACCACCACCCCCGGCTCGATCCGGCAGTGCCGGCCGATGCGGGTGGCGCCGCGCAGATGGGCGCCCGGGTGGATGATCGTATCCGCGCCGACTTCCACCAGCGGATCGATATAGGTTCTCTCGGGGTCGACCAGGGTAACGCCGTTTCGCATCAACTCTTCGTTGATCCGCCGGCGCATGACCGCTCCGGCCCGAGCCAGCTGCACGCGATCGTTGATGCCCATGCTCTCTTCGGCGTCGGCGGCGGCCAGGGCGCAGACGGAGCGGCCTTCGCCGCGGGCGATGGCCACCACGTCGGTCAGGTAGTACTCGCCCTGGGCATTGTCCCGGTTCAGCTTCTGAAGGGCCTCGAAGACAAAGGGGGCCTCGAAGGCGTAAATCCCGGTGTTGATTTCCCGAATCGCCTTTTCCTTGCTCGAGGCGTCCTTTTCCTCGACGATCCGCAGCACCTCTTCGCCTTCCCGCACGATCCGGCCGTAGCCATACGGATCGTCCGGCTCGGCGGTCAGCACGGTGACGGCCGCCTGCTGGCTACCGTGGTAGGCGAGCAGCCGCTCGATCGTCCGCTGTCGCAGCAGGGGCACATCGCCGCAGAGCAGCAACAGGGTTCCGGAAAAATCCGCCAATTGTGATTGGGCACAGAGCAGGGCATGGCCGGTCCCCAACTGCTCCTGCTGCAAGGCGAACCGGACGTCTTCACTGGCCAGGGCGGACCTGGACCGCCTCCGCGCCATGCCCGACCACCATGACCTGCCGCTGGCAGCCCAAAGCGCGCACCAGGCGCACCGGGTAGAGGGCCATCGGCACATCGGCCACGGCGTGCAGGACCTTGGGAAGGTCCGATTTCATTCTGGTTCCCTGGCCTGCGGCCAGGATGACGGAAGCCACCGCTGTTGCGGTCATAGGTCCCCTCCGTATTAATGTTTATAAATTTATGGAAAATCCTTTTGCATTATCCCGGAGAGTCCGGGTCCTGTCAAGCGCCATGCCCCATCCGGGAGCTGCCCACCGTCTGAAATTTCTTTGCAAACCCCCTGCAAGTCCAGTATAGTGAAGTGCTTACGGGGTAACGGAAAATGACCAACGACCGCAGAACAATCGCCTATGAACTTTCGGCCATCGAGCAGGCCCTGAAGGATCTCGAGATCCGCTACGAGCAGTACTTCGCCGGGGTGGAGAAACGCGAGCCGATGGCGGCCCGGGCGGGTGTGGCCAAACGGCTTCAACGCTTTGCCAACCGCAAGATCATCCAGACCGATTTGCGCTTCAGATATCAGACCCTGGCCGGCCGATACCACAGCTATGCCGGATACTGGGACCGCATTTTGCGCCTCATGGACGAAGGGCGCTATCGGCGCCAGATGCCCCGGACGGAGGAGAGCGCGAGGAAATCGGACCCGACCCCCGAAAAAGAAAATGTCCTGGACCGCCTCTACCGTCAACTGCTGCAGGCCCATGAGGAATGCAGCAGCGAAAAGCCCGCCCCCAGTCGCCGGCAGTTGGCGGAATTTCTGGAAGAGCAGAAAAGCAGGGTTCGGGAAAAATTCGGCGATCGAGAAGTGGAATTCCATGTCTCTGCCGAAGACGGCAAACCGAAACTGAAAGTGCGCGCCAAGAGGTAGAAAATCGGATGCCCCACGCCGACAACAAAACCGCCCTGGTTCTGGCCGGCGGCGGGATCATGGGGGCGGCCTACGAAATCGGCTGCCTGACCGCCCTCGACCGCCTGTTCCCCGGCAGATTCGATGCGCGTCGCTTCGACATCTACGTGGGAATCAGCGCCGGCTCGGTCATCGCCACCCTGATTGCCAACCGCATCGCTCCCGCCCGCCTGTTTCAAATCATCGGCAACAACGAAAGCACCCTCATCAACTGGCGCCGCTCCGATATCTACCGGCTCGACTGGGGGGAGCTGCTCTCCTCCTGCTGGGACGTCTTCCGCAACCTCTTCCGCGTTCTGAGAAATTACCGGCGCAACCACTGGAAGCTCTCCCTGAACGACCTCTTCTACATCCTTCAGGAGCAGTTCCCCTCCGGCCTCTATTCCCTGGGGCCGATGGAAAAATACCTCTGCCACGCCTTCGCCCGGGAAGGGATTCTGGACGATTTCCATCTCATCAAGCCCGAACTCTACATCCCCGCCTACGATCTCGACCGGGGGCACCGCATCGTCTTCGGCACCGAGGGGTATCGGGAGCAGCACATCTGCCAGGCCATTACCGCCTCCTGTGCCATTCCCTACTTTTTCCGTCCCCACAAGGTGGGCAACCGCTTTTACATCGACGGCTCGGTCGGCCACATCCCCCATCTCGACATCGCCATCGAACGGGGGGCCAAACTGATCGTCATCGTCAACCCGCGGGTGCCGATGGACAACGACATGGAACACTTCTGCCTGCCCTCCCTCTCCTTCGGCGAGTGTTCGAGCATCGCCGACCTCGGCATTACCTTCGCCTGGGAGCAGTCCCAGCGGATCGAAAACCAGTCCAAACTGGACATGGCGCTCCAGATCTGCCGGCGCGACCATCCCGACGTCGATATCCTGATCATCCAGCCGGGGAGCGAAGAGTCGATGCTGTTCTTCCAAAGCCCCATGAGCAACGTGGCCCGCGCCCAAACCATGAACTACGGCTACAACCTGACCCTCGAACAACTCCGCGACCGGTTCCAGGAATTTCACGACGTCTTCGACCGCCACGGCATCCCCACCTCCCGCGACGCCCTTCGCCAGGCGCCCCCAGCCGACGCTGTTTGAGGGGATCTCCCAAAAAGAAAAACTCCACCTTTTGCGAGGTGGAGTTTTTTTTCGTATCGCGCGTCGCGCGAGGGATATTCATGTTCTGGGTTTACGCCACGTCCTGCATCCGTTTGCGGAACCTCGGACGCTCGGCAATGTAGGTCTCGATCTCCCGGACCTCCGGCACCCGGCCCGCCACCCGAACGATATCGTCGATGAGCAGCGCCGGCGAGACATAGACCCTGTTATCGATCATTTTTCGCCGGTCCCGAAAGACGTGGACCTCCGCCACGACGCTCATCTCTGCGAGAGCCTCGCGCACGTTTTCCAGGGTTCTTTCACACCGGCCACTGCTTTCCGGTTTGCAGAGGATATCAATACGCATTTTTTCCCCTTTCCGGCGGTGATGGAAAATCGCCCGCCCCCAATACTTGACTTCCGTAGTCAGATTATAGCGAAATCGCGCCAAAATGCAACCTTTTTCGTCTTCTTTTTAGGGACATCGCGCTACAGACCTCTTCCCCGGGGCTGAATGGCCGGTTCAAAAGCCGCTTGGCGGTTTCTACTCCGCCACGGCCCGCTTTTCGCCGGCGTCGCCGGCCGGCGGGTTGCGGTGAGAAACCGTCAATTCCTCCCCAGCCGCATCGACGGTGATCGTCGCCCCGTCGAGGATTTCGCCGCCGATCAGCGCCCGGCCGATGCGGGTCTCCAGGGCATGCTGAAGGTAGCGCTTGAGCGGCCGGGCGCCGTAGACCGGATCGTAGGCGACTGCGGGCGATGAAGTCGCGGGCCGCGTCGGTCAGCTCCAGGGTGATGCGCCGGTCGGCGAGGCGGCGGCGCAGATCCTGCGGTGAGCAGATCGACGATCGCCTTGATCTCCTCGACGGTCAGCGGCTTGAAGAGCACGATGTCGTCGACCCGGTTGAGAAACTCGGGACGGAAGCTCGCGGCGCAGCTCGCGCAGCACCGCGGTGCGGGCCGCCTCGCGTGATCTCGCCCGTCGGTCGGTCACCCCTTCGAGCAGGTACTGGGAGCCGATGTTGCTGGTCATGATGATGACGGTGTTCTTGAAGTCCACCGTGCGCCCCTGGGCGTCGGTCACCCGGCCGTCGTCGAGGATCTGCAGCAGCACGTTGAAGACGTCGTGGTGCGCCTTTTCGATCTCGTCGAAGAGGATCACGCTGTAGGGCTTGCGCCGCACCGCCTCGGTGAGCTGCCCGCCCTCCTCGTAGCCGACGTAGCCGGGAGGCGCGCCGATCAGCCGGCTGACGGTGTGCTTCTCCATGTACTCGGACATGTCGATGCGCACCATGTTCTCCTCGCGTGTCGAACAGGGCCTCGGCCAGGGTCCGGGCCAGCTCGGTCTTGCCGACCCCGGTGGGGCCGAGAAAGATGAAGGAGCCGATGGGCCGGCGCGGGTCCTTGATGCCGGCGCGGGCGCGGATCACCGCGTCGGCCACCAGCTGCACCGCCTCGTCCTGGCCGACCACCCGCCGGTGCAGGACCTGGTCGAGCTTGAGCAGCTTCTCCCGCTCCCCTTCCACCAGCCGGGTCACCGGGATGCCGGTCCAGCGCGCGACGATCTCGGCGATCTCCTCCTCGGTGACCTCTTCGCGCAGCAGGCGCGGCCCGGAGCTCGGCCGCCGTCGGCCGCGGCCTCCTGGGCCTTGAGCTCCTGCTCCAGCTGCGGCAGCGTGCCGTGCTTGAGTTCGGCGGCCCGGTTCAGGTCGTAGTTGCGCTCGGCGACCTCGATCTGCTGGCGCACTTTCTCGATCTCCTCGCGCAGGCCCTGCACCTTCTTGATCGCCTCCTTCTCCGTCTCCCACTGGGCCTTGAGGGTGTCGGCCTGATGCTCGCAGCTCGGCCAGTTCCTTGCGCAGCGCCTCCAGGCGCTCCTTGCTGGCCGCGGTCCTTCTCCTTCTTCAGCGCCGCCTCCTCGATCTCCAGCTGCATCACCCGCCGGGTGACCTCGTCGAGCTCCTGGGGCATGGAGTCGATCTCGGTGCGGATCATGGCGCAGGCCTCGTCCACCAGGTCGATGGCCTTGTCGGGCAGGAAGCGGTCGGAGATGTAGCGATGGGAGAGGGTCGCGGCGGCCACCAGGGCGTTGTCCTGGATGCGCACCCCGTGGTGGACCTCGAAGCGCTCCTTCAGGCCGCGCAGGATGGAGATGCGTGTCCTCGACGCGTCGGCTGCTCGACCAGCACCGGCTGGAAGCGCCGCTCCAGGGCCGCGTCCTTCTCGATGTACTTGCGGTACTCGTCGAGGGTGGTGGCGCCGATGCAGTGCAGCTCGCCGCGGGCCAGCATCGGCTTGAGCATGTTGCCGGCGTCCATCGACCCTTCGGCCTTGCCGGCGCCGACGATGGTGTGCAGCTCGTCGATGAAGAGCAGGATGCGCCCTTCGCTCTCGCGGATCTCGTTGAGCACCGCCTTGAGCCGCTCCTCGAATTCGCCGCGGTACTTGGCGCCGGCCACCAGCGCCCCCATGTCGAGGGCGTAGACGGTCTTCTCCTTGAGCCCCTCGGGGACGTCGCCGCGCACGATGCGGTGGGCCAGCCCCTCGACGATGGCGGTCTTGCCGACGCCCGGCTCGCCGATCAGCACCGGGTTGTTCTTGGTCTTGCGCGAGAGGATGCGGATCACCCGGCGGATCTCGCGCGTCGCGGCCGATCACCGGATCGAGCTTCCCCTTGCTTGCACCTCCTTGACCAGGTCGCGGCCGTACTTCTCCAGCGCCTCGTAGGTCCCCTCGGGGTCGGCGCTGGTCACCCGCTGGTGGCCGCGCACCGCGGTCAGCGCCTGCAGCAGGCGATCGCGGCTGATGTTGAACTGTCGAAAAGCGTGCCGGCGGCGGTGTCGCTCCTCTTCGCATCAGGGCGAGCAGCAGATGCTCGACGCGAGACGTACTCGTCCTTGAGGCGCCGCGCCTCCTCCTCGGCCTGGACCAGCAGGCGGTTGAAGCGCTGGGTGACGTAGATCTTGCCGGCCTCGACCCCGGGGCCGGCAACGCTCGGCCGCCGCTCGAGCTCCTGGCGCAGCGCGGTAGCGAAGTTGTCCACCGGCACGTCGATCTGCTGCAGCAGACGCGGAACCAGCCCCCCCTCCTGCTCGAGCAGGGCCAGCAGCAGATGCTCGCCGTCCACCTCGACGTGCCCGCGTTTGAGGGCCAGGTTCTGGGCTGCCTGAACGGCTTCCTGGGTCTTGAGGGTCATCCTGTTGATATCCATGACTGGTTCCTTTCCGCGCTGGGGGATCTCTGCCAAGTATAACAGCCTGGGCCAAAACGATTAAGGCTGCCGGAGCGCAAAAAAAGGCCGGGAGGTTGCCCGCCCGGCCCTGTGTTCCCTGCCGCCCTCAGTGGACGCTGACCTCGATGCGCCGCGGCCGGGCGGCGGCCGTCTTGGGCAGGGTGACGGTCAGCACGCCGTCCTTGAGATCGGCCGCCACCTGGTCGAAGTCGAGGGTCTCGGGCAACTGAAAGCGCCGATGGTAGCCGGTGGTGCCGAATTCCCGGTAAGTGCCGGCACCCCCGCCGGAGGCCGGCGCCAGCGCCTCGATGGTCAGAATGCCCTGGTCGATGCCGAGATTGAGCCGGTCTCTGGCAACCCCCGGCAGGTCGGCGACCAGGGTCAGCTTCTCCTCGTTTTCGTAGATATCCACGGCCGGGGAAAGCCAGCTGTCTACCCGACGGCCTTCGGTGAGTTCGTTTTCTTTTTGATGCTCAGGTTCTTATCGCTCATGATCGTTCTCCTGTTTTTCAGCGTTAAAGGGAATGGGGAATGGTTTCGATCCGGGCGCTCTCACGGTGTTCTTCAGTGGGCCTGGATTTCGATCCGTTTCGGTCGGGCGCTTGCCGCCTTGGGCAGGGTCACGCTCAGCACGCCGTCATTGTAGTCGGCCCGGACCGTCTCGACGTCGACGTCGGCGGGCAGGTCGATGGTCCGCAGGAAGCGGCCGGCTCCTCGCTCGCGGCGGTGCCAGGTGGCGTTTTCCTCGCCGGCTCGTGCCGCTCGCCGGCGAGGGTGAGGGTGTTGCCCATCACGGTAATCTCCAGCGCCTTGGCATCGATCCCCGGCAGCAGCGCGTCGACATAGAGGGCGTCAGCCTCTTCGCGCAGGTTGATACGGGGATAGCGCCGCCCGCCGGCGACGGTGGCGAAAGAGGGTTCCAATCCCCGACCGATACCGACGCCCCGGAAAAGCTCGTTCATTTCCCTCTGCATACTTTCCATTTCCTGAAAAAGATTCAACATCGCCATCGCTACTTCCTCCTTTAGTTTTTTGGGGAGTGATTGCCGCTGCGGCAAACCTTCTTTCCAGAATGTGTCTTATGGTTTTCCAAATCTCGTGCCAGCCACGCAGGAAGTTTTTTATCTCATGTTTTCAGTGGCTTAGAGTGCGGCTCGATGGAGATTTGCAGAGATGCGACGTCGCCGGAACTGTTGCGGGCGACACTTGCGACGTTGCAGGCGGAAAGGAGAATGAGCGGCCGGAAAAAGATCCTATGGGGGGTGATTTTTTCAGCGAGGAGCGGCCGGGAACTGGTCGGAGGGCCAGTAGGAGGCGAGCAGATAAAAAAAGGCCCCAAGCCAGGAGGGGGGGAGGCTTGGGGCCCAGAAGCAACCATCAAGGTTACTTACGGAGCACAAAATAAATCATCCGGAAATAAATGTCAATGCCGTTTGTTGCCTTCCGGGCCAAAAAAAAGATCTCTTTCTTTTTCAAGGTCTTCCCGGGTGATTCCGAGCTTTTCCAGGTAGCGGTAGAAGGTGGCGCGATGCACCCCCAGCATCCGTGCGGCGGCGGTGAGGTTCCCGGCGGCGGCGCAATAGGCTTTGCGGATTTCGTCGGCATCGAGAGCGGCAGGCCGGGTGGAAGAGGAGATTTTCCCCGGGGACGGCAGAAGCCCCACGGAGCGCTCTCCGGAACGGGTGAGCGATGCAGGATCCGCGGGGAGCAGGGGATAAGGAGGCACCAGCGGTGCCGCGCTGCGGGTTTCCAGCGACTCGAGGCTCCAGGAGCCCGGTGAAAAATCCTGCCGCTCCCGAATCCATTCGCGAAAGGCCCTGGCGCCGATGATTTCGCCCTGGGTTTCGACGAAGACCCGCTCCAGCACGTTACGCAGCTCCCGCACATTGCCCGGCCAGAGATAGGACTGGAGCAGGGATATCGCCTCGGGCGTCAGACGGTGAATCCGGCGACGGTACTTGCGGCTGAAAATCTCCAGAAAATGATCCACCAGGGCGGGGATATCCTCGGGACGGCTGCGCAGCGGCGGCAGATGGATCCGCAGGACCGAGAGGCGATGATAGAGGTCCGGCCGAAAGCGCCCCTGCGCCACCGCTTTTTCCAGCGCAACGTTGGTCGCGGCCACCACGCGGGCATCAACCTTTTTCCCCTGTTCTGCGCCTACCCGCTCGACCACCCCCTCCTCGAGCACCCGCAGCAGCTTGGCCTGGGTGTGCAGCGGCATATCGCCGATCTCGTCGAGAAAGAGGGTTCCGCCGTCGGCCCGCTCGAACCGCCCCCGGTGAGAGCGGACCGCCCCGGTGAAGGCCCCTTTTTCATGGCCGAAGAGCTCCGATTCGAGCAGATCCTCCGAAATCGCCGAACAGTTGACGGCGACATACGGCTCCTGCTGGCGGGAACTGCGATCGTGGAGGGCCCTGGCCACCAGCTCCTTGCCCGTTCCGGTCTCGCCGGTGACGACCACTGCGGCATCCGAGGGGGCGTAGAGGGATATTTTTCGGAAAACCTCGCGCAAGGCGGGGCCGCTGCCGACCAGTCCGGAAAAGGTGACCCACGGTTGAGAGCGCGTCTCGCGAAAGGTGAAGGACACCGTCCGCGCGGCATAATCGGGCGTCAGGCCGCCGGGGTGGACCTCGACGGCCAGATTCATCGCGGGGGAGCCGGGAAAATGCACGGGGATATCGGTCAGGGACCGCTGCCGCTCCAGGGACTCGCGGGCCAGATCGGTCAGCGGCGGCACCGTCTTTTCGCATAGTCGGCTCAGGCTGCGGCCGGCGAGGGCCTCGCCCTCGTCTCCTTTTCCGACCGTCCGGGCCAGCTGCGGAGATATCCGCAAAATACGCCAATCCCCTCCGGACTCTTCGGCCACCACCAGATCGGGGGATCGCGCCGGCAGCCGGTGCCCACTCTCCTTTTCATCGTCCTCGGTCATAATACAATCCAACGATCCCAAACAGTTGGTCGACCCGTCAGCACGCCGCAAAGGCGGCGAGCGCACGCAAAGGACAATCTAATCTTTCTGCGGCCGATGCGCAAGGGGCGGCGCCCTGCCGTTAAAGAAAAAGGGCGGCAATCTGCCGCCCTTTATCCCATCGTTGACGGAGGCCGCCCCCCTAGTGTCCCGTTTTGTTAGTCCTTTTAGAGAATTCTGAGGTCTTTTGTTCGCTGGCAAGGCGCGTCGACACAGGCCTAGCCTGCGCTAAGCCGAGGAGACGGAACGTAGCCAGCGGGCAAAAGGACCAGAATTAATGAATGGAATTAACCAATCGGGACACTAGATGGTGTGACGGACAATCTCCCCCTGAATCATGTACATCACATCCTCGGCGATGTTGGTCGCGAGGTCCGCGATGCGCTCCAAGTGCCGCGACACCGAAAGATAGTGAACCAGCGGGTCGATCCTGTCGGCATACTGGCGGATTTGATCCTTGACCAGATGGTAGGTCTGCTTGTGAATGGCATCGACTTCATCGTCCAGGCCACATACCTGCAGCGCAAGCCGGGAATCCATATTCACCAGGGCGTCGAGGCTCTTTTCGAGCATGGTTTCCACCTTGCGGGCCATTTCTGAAAAATCAAAGGGCACGGGAATCCGCGTTTCGTTGCTCAGAGCCAGGGTCCGTTCGGCGATGTTGACCGCCAGATCGGCGATCCGCTCCAGGTCGTTGTTGATCTTGAGGACCGAAATGATAAAACGCAGATCGATGGCGACCGGCTGGTAGAGGGCCAGAATCTTCAGACACTCCTCCTCCAGGTCCACCTCCATCTCGTCGACCTGGTCGTCATTGCCGATCACCTTTTCGGCCAGCTCGACATCCATCTTCTCGAGGGACTGGACGGCCTGTTGGACGCTCTCCTCGACCACGGCCGAAAGGGCCAGGATCATTTTTTTCAGCTTCTCCATTTCCCGCTGCATGTGCTGTGTCATGGTCTCGCCTCGTTTCGCCTAGCCGAATCTGCCGGTGATGTAGTCTTCGGTCTGTTTTTTGGAAGGGTTGGTGAAAATCTTGCGGGTGTTGCCGAACTCGACGATCAGTCCCTGGTAGAAAAAAGCGGTGTAATCGGAGATGCGTGCCGCCTGCTGCATGTTGTGGGTGACGATGACGATGGTGAAATTGTCCTTAAGAGAGGCGATCAGATCCTCGATCTTGGCGGTGGCGACCGGGTCGATGGCCGAGGTCGGCTCGTCCATCAGCACCACCTCGGGCTCGACGGCGATGGCCCGGGCGATGCACAGACGCTGCTGCTGCCCGCCGGAGAGGGCCGTCCCCGGCTTGTCGAGCTTGTCCTTGACCTCGTCCCAGAGGGCGGCCTGGCGCAGAGAGGTTTCCACCCGCGCCATCATCTCGCCGCGATTCATCCGGTAGTGGAGACGCAGGCCGTAGGCGACGTTGTCGAAGACGCTCATCGGAAAAGGGGTCGGTTTCTGGAAAATCATCCCCACCCGCCGTCGCAGCTCCAGCACGTCCCAGGAGGGATCGAGGATGTTCCTCCCGTCCAAAAGCACTTCCCCGCTCACCCTCTGGTTGCGGTAGAGTTCGAAAATCCGGTTATAGATCCGCAGATGGGTCGATTTTCCGCACCCCGAGGGGCCGATAATCGCCGTCACCTTATTGGCGGCGATATCGAGATTGTTGTTCACCAGCGCCTGGTGATCACCGTAATAGAAGTTCAGGTTGCGGGCTGAAATCTTGGCGGCGCTCTCTCCTATCGCGGTCTTCTGCCGAGGGCCGGCCGATGGGCCTGGCTCGCGGGCATGTTTTGACGTTTCCACCTGTTCCACCTCTCGATGGGGGTCGTTCGCTAATTTGTCGTTCATCACTTGCGGCTCCTATACCACAGCATCCCCCGGGTCAGGACGGTCGCTCCGAGCACGCCGACGGTAATGAGAAACGAGGCCCCCCAGGCCATCGCCTGCCAGTCGTTGTAGGGGGACATGGCGTAGTTGAAAATGGTGACCGTCAGGTTGCCGATCGGCTCGTTGAGCGTGCCGGGCCAGTAGGGGCTGTTGAGCGCGGTAAAAAGCAGGGGAGCGGTTTCGCCGCTGACCCGGGCCACCGCCAGCAAAATACCGGTGATCATACCGGTCGTGGCGGCCCGGAAAACGACCCCGAAGGTGACTTTCCAGCGGGGAGCGCCGAGGGCGAGGGCCGATTCGCGCAGGGCGTTGGGAACCAGGTTGAGCATATCCTCGGTGGTGCGAGCCACCACCGGCAGCATGATGAACGCAAGGGAGACACCGCCGGCATAGCCGGAAAAGTTCCCCATGGGAACCACCATGATGACGTAAACGAAAACCCCGATGATGATCGATGGCGTTCCCATCAGGATATTGTTGGCAAATCCGACCCAATCGGCCACTTTGGTGCCGCGCCCGAATTCGGAGAGAAAAATGCCGGCCAGAAGCCCCAGGGGGACCCCGATAACCATCGCCAAAAAAGTCATGAGAAGCGTGCCGACGATGGCGTTGGCGAGTCCTCCTCCCGCCATCCCGGGCGGAGCCGGCAGTTGGGTGAAGAAATCCCAGTTGATGGCCCCGATCCCCCGGTGCAGGATGACGAAAAGGATCCAGGTCAGCATCACGATACCGAGGAGGGCCGCGAGGCTGGAGATGATCCGCACCAGCAGATCGTTGAAACGCCTGGCGGCGATGGAGCGCGCTTTAACCTTCATAGCCCGACCCCCATCTTCCGTCTGGTGCGCCGCAGCCAGAGCTGGGCCGCCACCTGGAGGAGAAAGGTGACGGCAAAGAGCACCAGACCCAGTTCGACCAGAGAACTCAGATAAAGGTTCCCGGAGGCCTCGGTAAACTCGTTAGCCAGGGTCGAGGCGATACTGTTGCCCGCCGAGAAGAGGGAGGCGGAGATGGCGTGACGGTTGCCGATCACGAAGGTGACGGCCATGGTTTCGCCGATCGCCCGGGCGAGGCCCAGAAAACAGGCGCCGACAATGCCTTCGATGCCGTAGGGGATGGTGACCTTGCGGGTCACTTCCCAGGTCGTGCATCCCATGCCATAGGCCGACTCCTTGACCACCGAGGGGACCAACTGGAAGACATCCCGGGTGACCGAGGTAATGAAAGGCAGGATCATCAGGGCCAGGATGATCCCGGCAGTGAGCATCCCGACTCCCATGGGCGGACCGCTGAACAGGAAGAATCCACCGGTCAATTTTTTCAGGGCCGGCTGAATCGTGTCGGCCATGAAGGGCGCAAAGACAAAGAGCCCCCACATACCGTAGATGATGCTGGGGATGGCGGCCAGAAGCTCAATCGCCCCCCCGACCACGCGGCTCACTCGGGGAGGCGCCAACTCCACCAGGAACAGGGCGATAACGATACTCAAGGGCACGGCAATGACCATGGAAATAATCGTGGATACCACCGTGCCGTAAATGCTGCTGGCCGCCCCGAACTTTTGGGCCACCGGGTTCCACGTCTGAGAAAACAGGAACCCGATCCCAAACTTGTCGAGGGAGAGCTGGGACTCCTTCACCAGGCCGATGAAAATCGCCGCCACCGCCAGCAGGATCAAAAAGCCGCAAAAAAAGGTCAGCCCCCGAAAGGCGGGGTCGAAATTTCTCTGTTTCCTACGCTGCATCGCTACACTCGGTTTCTTTCAGCAGGCCGATAAAAAATGCCCTTCAGTGGTACAAGCGGTCACGTTTGTTCATCAGCGACATTCGCCGGATTTCAGTGCTCTTCTCTCCGGGAATTGCCTCTATCCGGATACTGATTTTTTCGGCAATCAGGCTGGTAAATTTTTCGCCTGCCTTGCATACCCCACTTGCCATAAAAATACAAGCCCGGGGGGCCGGATTTTTAATCCGGCCCCCGCGGCTTGCATGTTAAAACCCTAAAGACTGCAGGGTTCAACCAAAGGCTTTACTTGGTCCAGATCGGCTTGCCGTTGACGCGGATCTCCTTGGCCCAGGCACGCTCCACCATGTGGGCCACGCTCATCGGCATCGGCACGTAGTCGAGCTTTTCGGCGGTGGGAGCGCCCTTGCGGTAGGCCCAGTCGAAGAATTCAAGGACGATCTTGGCGGTTTTGGCATTGTCCTGATTCTTGTGAACCAGCACATAGGTGGCGCCGGTGATGGGCCAGCTGTCTTCGCCCGGCTGGTCGGTCAGGACCATGTAGAAGCCCTTGGAATGCTTCCAGTCGGCATTGGCGGCCGCGGCCTGAAAAGTCTTGCTGGTCGGGGCGACGTAATGACCGGCCCGGTTGCGCAGCTGCACGTAGGTGAGATGATTCTGCAGGCAATAGGCGTACTCGACATAACCGATGGCCCCCTTGATCCGCTGCACGTTCACGGCCACCCCCTCGTTCCCCTTGCCGCCTACCCCGGCCGGCCAGTCGACGGCGGTGCTGTTGCCGACCTTTTTCGCCCACTCGGAAGAAACCTTGGTCAGGTAGTTGGTGTAGATCCAGGTGGTGCCAGAGCCGTCGGAACGATAGACGGGGGTGATTTCCAGATCCGGCAGGTCGACCCCGGGGTTGGCTTTCTTGATACGCGCATCGTTCCATTTGCTGATCTTGCCGAGGTAGATATCGGCCAGGACGGCGTTGGAGATGTGGAGCTCGCCGGGCTTGACCCCCTGCAGGTTGACGACCGGCACCACGCCGCCCATACAGGTCGGGAACTGCATCAGACCGGATTCATTGAGTTCTGCGGCCTTGAGGGGGGCGTCGGAAGCGCCGAAGTCGACGGTTTTGGCTTTGATCTGGCGAATGCCGCCGCCCGAGCCGATGGACTGATAGTTGAGACGCATACCGGTCAGCCGGTTGTACTGATAGGCCCACTGGGAATAGATCGGATAGGCGAAGCTCGATCCGGCGCCGTTGATGGTGGTCGCCGCATGAGCGGCGGGCGCCGTCAGGCTCCCCACCGCCAACAGCACCGCCAGGGACAGGGTGATCAAGCTTTTCCAGGCCGCACTTGCCGTGTTTCTCATCATTGTCTCCTTTGTTGAATCCAGCTCTTCTCGATTTTTTTCCCGTGCCGGGGGCCATGGTCCCCGCGGCAATTTCCATGGGCCCTACAATCGCTTCGGAATGTTAGCTCTCCATTAGCGGGCCGTGAGAAGTTTGCAAAGGGAAAAAATCCGGAGTCGGCCCGGGAGCCGAAAAGAGATTACTCGGGGAATGTTAGGTTTGTGTTAGAGGAGGGAAAAGTGAGAACGGCGGGACGCGAGACGCGGTACGCGGAGACCAAGAGCTTTTCGCGAACCGCGACCCGCGTCCCGCGTCCCGCGAAATGCTGAATTTTTCAAAGATGCGGCAGACGGATGGTGAAACTGCTGCCGACCCCGGGGGTGCTCTCGACGTCCACGCGCCCGCCATGGGCCTGCACGATGTGTTTGACGATGGCCAGGCCGAGTCCCGTGCCGCCCTGCTTGCGGCTTCTGGCCTTGTCCACCCGGTAGAAGCGCTCGAAGAGGCGCGGCAGATGCTCCCGGGCGATACCGCACCCCTGATCACGCACCCGGATGACGGTATCGCGCCCCTCCCGCAGCGCCTCGACCTGCACCCGGCTTTCGGCGGGGCTGTACTTGACCGCGTTGTCGATGAGGTTGACCAGTGCCTGTTCCAGCAGCGGCGCATTGATCCGGGCCCGTAGCGGTTCCGGGCAGGAGCAGGTGATGGCGATCGCCTTGGCCGCCGCATTGATCTCGCACGCCTGGATGGCGGATTCCAACACCTCGCCGAGGGAGCCTTCCCACAGGGGGATCTCGTGGCGCTCGGCCTCCTGCTCGATGCGGGAGAGGGCCAGCAGGTCGTCGATGATGGCATTGAGCCGGTCGGCCTGCCGGACGATGATCCCCAGAAAGCGCCGGGCATCGTCCGGCTTTTCCAGCGCCCCGTCGAGGAGGGTCTCGACAAACCCCTTGATGGCGGTAACGGGCGTTTTCAGCTCATGGGAGACGTTGGCGACGAAATCGCGCCGGACGGTTTCCAGGCGCCGCAGGCGGGTGACGTCGTTCAAGACGATCAGGGCGCCGATATCCATCCCCCGGGAATCCTTCAGCACCGTGCCGTGGGCCTGCAGGAAGCGCTCGCCCTCATCGCGCAGCACGATATCCCCTTCCACCGGGCTCCGGCTGGTCAGGGCCCGGGCGACGAAGCGCTGCAGATCGGCTTTGCGCACCACCTCCTGGATGCGGCGCCGGTGCACCGCCTCCGGGTCGAGGCCGAGCAGGTCGGCCGCCGCCCGATTCAGCCTCAGGATGCGCTCGTCGGTATCGACCGCCAGGACCCCTTCGACCATGCTGCTCAGCACCGCCTCCTGCTCGTTGCGCTGGTGCAGAACGGTGCGGATCCGGTCGTCGAGCTCAAGGGCCATCTTGTTCATCGCCTCGGCCAGCCCGAGGACCTCCGCCGAGCCCGACACCGCCAGGCGGCTGCTCAAGTCGCCGCGGGCGAAGCGTTCGGCGCCCCGCTTTATTTCCTCCAGCGGACGGCTGATCCGACGGGAAATCCACAGGCTGAAAAGGACCAGCAGCAGCATCGCCGCCACGCCTCCCGTAAGCAGCCGCAGGTAGAGGGTCCACAGGGTCCGGGAGACGGCCGACACCCCGACGGCGGTGCGGACCACCCCGAGGAGGCGACCATCGCGCACCGCCGGCACCGCGACGTACATCATCTCCCGCTGCAGCGTGTGGCTGAAGCGGGTAGCGTTGCCGACCTTGCCCGCCAGAGCGGTCTTCACCTCCGGGCGCCCGGCGTGATTTTCCATCCGCGCCGGATTGCCGAGGGAATCCCCGATTACCTTTCCGGAGGGGAGGATCACTGTGATTCGCGTCTCCGAGGCCGCTCCCAGACGGCGGCAGAGGACGGCGACAGTCGGCGCGTCGACAGGCGCCAGGTATTCCCCCAACTGTCCTTTGATTAACTCGGCGCGGGCCCGCAGGTCCTCCATGGTCTGGGTAAGGTAGGAGCGGCGCAGGGTGCCGGAAAAATACCAGGACACCGAAGCCAGGGTGAGCACGAGAATCACCAGAAAGGAAAAGAAGAGCTGCCAGACCAGACGTCTTTGCCGCATAAGTCAATCCTTGAACCGATAGCCGACACCCCGTACCGTCTCGATGTACTTACCGCTGGGGCCCAGCTTCTTGCGCAGACCGACGATCTGCACATCCACCGCACGATCGGTCACGGCGTAGTCGTCGCCGCGGACCGCATTGACGATCTGATACCGGGTGAACACCCAGCCGGGCCGGCCGGCAAGAAAATGCAGCACCCGGAATTCGGTGAAGGTGAGTTCCACCGGCTCGCCGCCGACGAGCACTTCGTTGCGGCCCGGGTGAATGACCAGATCGTGGATCTTGAGAACCTCAGGGGGCTCGGCGGAGTCGGGCTCCTTTTTGCCCCGACGCAGTACGGCCCGCGCCCGGGCGATGAGCACCCGGGGGCTGAAGGGCTTGGTCACGTAATCGTCGGCGCCCAGTTCGAGCCCGGCCACCACGTCCGCCTCTTCCCCCTTGGCGGTCATCATTACCACCGGGATCCCTTGGGTCTCAGGGGATTTTTTGAGCACCCGGCAGACCTCCAACCCGTCCATCCCGGGGAGCATCAGATCGAGCAGAATGAGGTCGGGGGGATCGCTCCGGATGGCCTTCACCCCCTCCTCCCCGGTGGTGGCGCAACTGACCCGGTAGCCCTCCTTGGCCAGGTTGTAATGCACCAGCGCCAGGATGTCTTCCTCGTCTTCGATGACCAAAATGTGTTCGGTAGCCATTGGCGGATATCGTTCTCCCTTCCATCGTTCTTCACATGCGAGACGCTATTTATTATAATCTCCATGTTAGGGTTTCATTAGTTTAGGCGAAAACCGCAAAAAATCACACCTAAATGATTCCCTTGATCGACTGGAGGGGCCTTTGTCCTCTGCCACGAAAAAAACCCCGCCGGGCCCGGCGGGGTTTTTTTCGTGAAATCGATTATTATGCGTCCCTTCAGCCTCCAGGCGCCGAGGGAATCCTGGCGGGAATCAATGGAGCACTGAGTAGAAGAGGGCGCCCCACAAAACGACACTGCCGAGAATGATCCCGTACTGAACCCAGGCCAGACGTGCATACTTTTCATTCATAAGAAACTCCTCTTCTGCATATAGCGTTACGCTTCTTGCGGTGATCCGCAGGTCGACACATTTTTCAGCAGTCATGCTAAAAAAAGGGAAAGGCGGTTTCCAGATAATTCTTTTCCACAAACCGGGAGGAGTTGTGAAGAAAATTTCACAAAAAGAAGAAAAGAGGCTGCCATCGGGAGGGGCGGGCTGTAGATGCCCTGAAGGATCGCGTATCCATCGACAGGGTTTATTTTCCCCAGGGTTATCGTTCCGTAAAGGAGGCGTTCCGATTGCCATTCACTCCGAAAGGTGTTCAGCCATCATCCGGAGGTATTCCACGATCTTTTGGCCCTCCGCGGTGAGGGAATACCGTTTATGCTCATCCCGCCGCATCAGGCCCGCCTCCTTGAGAATCCGGAGGTGGAAGTTCACTTTGGTATGATCGGCCACCCCGAGCTGGCGGACGAGATCCATAAACTTCAGGGGCTCTTCCCGCGCCCCCAGCAGGAGGATTTCCCGCCGGATCGGATTGGAGAGGCTATTAAAGGTATCGTCCATGTCGAGTACCGGGCGACAGGCCTGAAAACGGGCCTCTTCGATATTCCGTCGGACGGTCATGAGCAGGTCGCTGACCTTGAAGGGCTTGGATAGATAGTCATCCGCCCCCTTGCGCATCGCCTCGACGGCGACCTCCACCGTGGAGAAGGCGGTGATCATGATGATCCTGGCCTTGGCACACTTCTTCTTGAGCAGCGGCAACGCTTCCATCCCCCCCAGCAGGGGCATCATCAGATCGAGCAAAATGAGATCGAAGGGCGCTTCGTCGATGCGGCACAGGGCATCCTCTCCGGTTTCCGCCACGATGACCGCGAACCCGGCCTCCTGAAGCACCTCCGCGAGGCTCTCGCGCAGCTCGGGGTCGTCATCCACCACCAGAATCCTAGCTTCCATGATCGCCTCCTATGGGAAAAACCAGACGCATCTCGGTTCCCTTGCCCACCGTGCTGTTCACCTCCAGCGCCCCGCCGTGCATCTGCATGATGCCAAAGCAGATGGCCAGACCGAGCCCCGTTCCCCGCCCCACCTCCTTGGTGGTGAAGAACGGATCGAAAATGGAGTTCAGGTGTTCCGGGGCGATCCCGATACCGGAATCGATGATTTTCGCCTCCACTTCGCCTTCCCTTCGGGCCGTCGACAGCCCGATCCGCGCCCCCTTCTCGGAAGCTTCCATGGCGTTCAGAAGCAGATTGAGAAAGACCTCTTCGAGCTTCCAGGGCAGGCCGGAAATCGCCGGGAGGGGCTGCAGGTCGAGATCGATCCGGTAGTCATTGCGGCGCGGGCCCAGCAGGGTCAGGGTGCTGTGAATCACCTCGTTGAGATCGACCGAGACGAACCGGGACTCTTTCTCCCGGGAAAAGTAAAGAAGTTCCCGGGCGATCTTGGAGGCCCGGTCGATATTCCTCTCGAGGGCGGAAAACCTCTTCTCCAGGCGCTGCGGGTCGCCTTCCGGCAGGGAAATCCCTTTTTTCAGCATCTCCACATTGAGGGAGATATTGGTCAGAGGGTTGTTGATTTCATGGGCGATGCCGGCGGCGAGTTTGCCCACCGCCGTCAGCTTTTCGCTCTGGGCGAAGCGCTTCAAGCGGTCTTCGATGAGAGTCGCCCGCTCGGTATCGAAAATGTGCAGCCCGTTCATGATGAAATGAAGAATCAGAAAGGCGGAAGCGCCCCGCAACAGTTCGACATGAACCCCGAGCAGCGGCAGAACCGTATGGGAAGGAATCAATCCGGTCAAAACACCGTAGGCACCCAGGAAAAGGCCGGCCCAAGCGAAATTGCGGCCTCCTCTGCCCCGGACGGCGCGGCTGTCGCGGGAAAACAGAATAAAGCCGCCGGCGGCGGCAAGCGCCGCCGGCACGCCGATAAGGTTACGCAAACGAAAGTCGGCGTAGCGGAAAAAGGCGGGGTCGAGGCTGAAGCCATGGAAAAGCAGGGCGCCCACCCAGAGGGCGACCAGCAGGGGCGGAAGAAGCCGGTAGCGGTCACGCTGCCCCAAGGGAGCCTGGCGCAGCAGGGCAAGACCGAAGCAAAGCAGGGCGAGAAAGGAAATGAAAATCAGGGAGAGTTTGGCGATATGGAGGGCCGGCAGGATCCCGGCCGAAATTCTACCGGCAAACAGAATGAAGTACAGTTCGAACCACTCGTGCAGCGCGTGGGTATAGGCGAACAGGGCGAAGAGCCAGAAGATTCCGGCGATCTTCAATCCACTGGCGCCGATATCCTTGGAGGTGACCGCCACCCCCATGGAAAAAAAGGCGAGGCCGTAGAAAAGATAGAGAAGGAAGGTGAAAGGTTCGCACCCCATGAGTCGTCATTCCTGATCCGAGGGATTTTCCTTTCAGGATGCCAGAAAGGGGCCCGTCGGAAAACCTTTTTTTACCGCCGGTTGGTCGGATTTTTTCGGCCAGGGCCAGGACGGCGACATCCTCCGGGGGCCCCACCCTTTCCTTCAACCTCACCGTTTCTTCCTGAGATTTATTGGCAATGTTCTTGCTTCATCAATTGGTCTGTGAGGCAGACGCTCCGGCAGAAACGCGTCCTTAAGTTTGTCACCGAACCCCTTTCCAGGATAAAACACGATTCCGTTATGTTCAATGATTTCAATATGATGGTTCGCTCAATCGGGGACATTCCCCCGGTGCCGGCGGTGGCCGCCAAGGTGTTGCAGTTGTTGCAGGACCCCACAACGTCCGTCAAAAAATTGGCCGACACGATCGCCCACGATCCGGGCACCTCGGCCCGGATCCTGAAACTGGCAAACTCGGTCTATTACGGCCAACAGCGCAACGTAACGACCCTCGAGCGGGCCATCATCCTGCTCGGCGAGATCAAGGTCAAGAACCTGGTGGTCGAAACCAGCCTGCGGGGGCTCAACAAATCCTTCCATTCTCTGGAGAAAACCCTGTGGGAAGACTCCATCGGCTGCGCCAGCGCAGCGCGCATCATCGCCGAGCATCTTGAGTCGGCCGATTCGGAAGAGGCTTTTCTGGCCGGCCTTTTTCGCCATCTGGGCAAAATGGTCATGCTCGGCGGTCACCCCGAGAGTTATCGACACGTACTGGAAATTGTCGAGGAAGGCAAAGGAGAGCTGGTGGACGTCGAGCGGGCCTATTTCGCCTACTCCCACGAAAAGATCGGCGCCGCCCTCCTCGACCACTGGAACTTTCCCCCCTCGCTGGTGCAGGTCACGTTGCACCACCACGACCTGATCTTTGGGGAAACCGAGGAGGAGATCCGGCAACTGGCGGCCATCGTCAATCTTGCGGGCGGGCTGTGCGCCTATCTCGGCATCGGCCGAAAATCGTCGGCCGCGGAGCGGCAGCCGATCGACACCCCCGGCGCCCGAATTCTGGCGCTCTCCCGGGAGACCCTCGACGAGATCCTGGCCGATTTCCAGCAGACCTTCCCCAGAGAGCGGGACTTTTTCCTCGTCTCAGCCGACTAAGCCCCTTTCGTCCTCCGTTTCTCACCTTCTCTCGTAACGGGTCAGCCGGCGGGCCTCGTGCCGCCCGCGGCAAAGGTGTCCGGCTGAGGATTCACGGCTGCGCCCGCCCCGCTTTCCACAGGCGCTCCGCTACCAGGATCAGCGCCGCGAACAGCAGGGCGAGGGCCACCAGGGCCAGCGCGACGAAGACATCGTTCATCAGCACGGGGTCGAACAGCAGCACCAGCCCGAGCAGAACCATCATCTGCCCCGAAACGAGTTTCAACACCCGTCCTCCTCCTTCACTCAGCTTGCGAGAACCGAGCGACACGGTGAAAATCAGCACAATGGCGAGCAGCGGCAGCACATAGACCACGTTGTAAAAGGCCAGGTAGCCGTAATAGCTCCAGGAGGGCATCTTCCGCAGGGTCAAAAGCCGCGTGTACACCATGGGAAACCCTGCCGTGCAGAGCAGCTCGTAGCTGTTGGCCGCCAGCGCCAGCACCACGGTTCCGAAGAGCACGGGCGCGGTTTTCCGGGCCTTGAGCAGGTTGCGCATCCGTTCGAAGAGACGCGGCTTCGCCCTCTGCGGGATGGAAAGAGAGACTCCCTGTTTGAAGAAGAAAAAATCCTTGATGTTGAGAAGGCCAATCAACAGGGCCCCCCCCCCGGCCAGGGCCGTGATCGCTTTCAGCTGGCCGGACAGCAGAAAAAGATTCAACCAGGCCGCCATGAAAAGAAAATAGATCACCCCGGAAAAGAGGACGAAGGTCCCGCCGACCAGCAGCATCAGACGACGGGATTTGGCGTGAATCATCAGGCTCAGAAGAAAGCAGAGGACAAAAAAGGCGCAGGGGTTGAAACTGTCCAGCAGACCGATGACCACCGTGAGCCCCGGCAGGGAGAGTCCGCGGGGATCGACCGGGCCGACCAGCGGCAGGGTCAGGGGGGGCGGGACCGTTCGCCGGGAGCGGGCTTGTCGTCCCGGCGCCTGATCGCCGGAGGGCCCGGGCAACACCTTTCCCTCTGCCGAGATCGAATCGCGACACCCCTGCTGCAGGCACGCCTTGAGAGTGCGCTCGATCTCTTCGGCGATCGCCGGGGAAAAGCCGAACCAGAGACGCCCTCCCACCACCGTGGCCGGGGTGCTGACGGCCGAGTCGCCGAAAGACTTCGCCAGGGCCACCAACAGCTCGAAATTGGCCCGGTTGTTCCAGACCTCGTGCTCTCGCAGAACCACTCCCGGGTACCTTTTGCGCAGCTCAGCGAGAAAGGGCCTTTCCTCGGCGCAATGGGGGCAGCTTACGGCCCAGAAAAAATGGATGGTGACCCCTTCGGAGGGTGGCTCCTTCGCTGCCGCAGCCACGGAGGGCGCCGGGAACCAGCCCCAACACCCCAGGACGGCAACCAGAGCGATAAGAAAACGCTTCATCCTCTTCCCGCCTCTTTTCTCCTCCTGCTCTTGCTGTCCATTCTACCAGAAACGACCGGGGAAGCCCCTGCAGAAGCGTCTTTGAATGTCGGCAAGTTCTGCTATTGTTTTCTCAACGGGGACAACAGAGTGCAGGATTCCAAGACTTGAAAACCAGGCGGGAGGAAGGGCGATGGGCGAATTCTTGTGGAGAGCCGAGGATCAGGCCGAACGGCTGACCGATCTGGTTGGCGAAGAGGAAAAAGGCAAGGATCTTCCCCTGCGAAGGGACGTGCGCTCCCTCGGGATTCTTCTGGGATGGGTCATCCGCGAGCAGGCCGGGGGGCAGATATTCGATACCGAGGAACAACTCCGCCACCTCACCATCCGCCACCGGGAGGCAGCCGAGAAAAAAGAAGGCGCGGAGTCGGCTGCCTGGGAGGAGGCGGAGATCCCCGAGCGGGCCATCCGCATCATCGGCGAAATGGGGATCGGCGAGGCCTACCAGATCGTCAAAGCCTTCGCCAATTTTTTCGAACTGACCAACCTGGCCGAGGCCAACCACCGCCACCGCCGCCGGCGCGCCGCCCGGCTCGCTTCGACGTCCGACAAGCCGGGCTCTCTGCGCGGTACCCTGCGGCGTCTGCACCAGCAGGGGATCGGGGCGCAAGAGGCCCTCGAGCTTTTGCGGCTCGTGCAGGTCGTGCCCGTGTTCACCGCCCATCCGACCGAGGTGGCCCGGCGGGTGGTCCTTTTCAAACGGCGCCGGATCGCCGGGGAGCTGGCGGAATTCGACCGCCTGCCCCTCACCGAAGCCGAAGGACGCCGGCGCCAGGACGCCATCCTGACGGAGATCACCGCCCTCTGGCAGACGGATGAGGTACGCCGCCAGCGCCCGACCGTGGAAGATGAGATCCGCATGGGTCTCGACCATTACCCGGGCTCCCTGATCGCCCCCCTGCCGGAACTGTACCGGGACATGGCCGAAGCCTTTGCCGAAGTGTACGGTCTGGAGCTGGCGCCCCGCGATCTTCCCACGGTGGTCCGTTTTGGCTCCTGGATCGGCGGCGACCGCGACGGCAATCCCCATGTCACCCCGGCCGCCACCGAAATGGCTCTGCGAAAGGCGCGGGAGACGATCCTGGGGCACTATCTCGCCACCATCGAGGAGCTTCAGGAGCTGCTGACCCCCTCTTCCTGCCGGGTTTCCGTCGCCAGGCCCCTGACCGAAGCTCTGGAGCGCTACGGCCAATCGCTGCCGACCGTCGCCGCGCAGATCGCCGAGCTGCCCGAATGCGACACCTACCGACGCTTCGTCGCCTGCATCCGCCACCGCCTCCGTCGCAGCCGCTTCGAAGCCGCCCATCCCGAAGCCTATGGCGACGCCGCCGAGTTCGCAGCGGATTTGGCCCTGATTCGGCAAAGCCTCTCCGGCGGGCAGGGCGAGCGATTGGCCCGGGGCTACCTCGCCCCCCTGCTGCGCCGGGTACAGACCTTCGGGTTTCATCTGCACACCCTCGACATCCGCAACCACGCCAAGGTCCACGCCCGCGCCGTCGCCGAACTGGCGGCGGGAGCAGGGCCCGAACGCGTCTCGGAGCACCCGCTTCCCGGCCCCCTTTCAGAAGAATCGAGCCGGTTGCTCGAAACGCTGCGGGAGGTGGCCTCCCTGAAACGGCGCTATCCCCCCGAGGCGATCCGCAGCTATGTCATCAGCGGAGCGAGTTCGACGCAGGACGTTTTTTCCCTCATCTGGTTGATGGAACTGAGCGGCATCCGGGTCGCCGCCGCCCCGCAAGAAGGGGATCCGGGGGTCATGCCCGTGCCCCTGTTCGAGTCGATCGAAGATCTGCGCAACGCTCCCGAAATTTGCCGCACCCTGTGGACCTCCGCCGATTACGCGCCCTTTCTCGACTCCTGGCAGCGAAGGCAGGAGGTCATGCTCGGCTATTCCGACTCGAACAAGGACGGCGGCATGCTGACCAGCACCTGGGAGCTCTACCGCGCCCACCGCGCCCTGCACCGGGTCGCCGACGAGTGCCGGGTGGAGCTGTGCCTGTTTCACGGGCGCGGCGGGACCGTCGGGCGCGGCGGCGGACCGACCCATCGGGCGATCGTGGCCCAGCCCCCCGGTGCCTTCTCGGGCGCTCTCAAGATCACCGAGCAGGGCGAGGTGATCAACTTCAAATATGCCGATGCGGAGCTGGCCGGGCGGAGCCTGGAGCTGATGGTGGCCGCCGCCCTGGAGGCCATCTCCCGCCGGAAACCGGCCGGCGGCGAAGCGACGGAGGAATGGGAAGAAGCCCTCGATGAGATGTCGGTGCTGGCCTTCGGTTTTTACCGCGAAAAGATCCGGGACAACCCCGACATTCTGCCCTATTTCGAGCAGGCCACCCCGGTTCTCGAGTTCGATCTGGCCAAAATCGGTTCCCGGCCGGCGCGGCGCGCGCAGAGCCGCAGCCTGGCCGACCTGCGGGCCATCCCCTGGGGATTCGGTTGGATCCAGAGCCGCCATGTGATTCCGGCCTGGTTCGGCATCGGCTTCGCCTTCACCCGCTTCTGCGAAACCCGCGAGGGGGGCTTGGCGCTGCTGCAGACCATGATGCGGGAGTTTCCCTTTTTCACCGACCTGATCGCCAACGTCGAGCTGGCCCTGGCCAAGGTCGACCTGCCCCTGGCGCGCCTTTATGCCGAACTGGTGACGGACGAAGATCTGCGCCGACGGGTTTTCGATCAGTTCGTCGAAGAGTTCCAGCGCACCCGGCAGATGCTTCTGGCGGTGAGCGGCCAATCCCGCCTGCTGGAAAACGATCCGGACCAGGCCCGCTCGCTGCGGCTGCGCAACCCCTACGTCGATCCCATGAGTCTGATTCAGATCGAGCTGCTGCGCCGCAAGCGGCGAGGCGAGGAGGACGAGGAGCTGAACTACGTCCTGGCCGCCACCATCAACGGCATTGCGGCGGGACTGCGCAATACGGGATGATTCGTTCCCGCCCGGGAGCGAAGCAGCGTCCGCCTTTTCGGAACCGGCTTTACAACGCCTTGCCTTTCCCATTAAAATAGCGATCGGATATTCGGGTTCCCGGTTGAAGAACGGGAATGCGATCATCGTGGCCGAAAACCGTTTTCCGACCGATAAGGAGGGCATGTGCCGGGGTCCCTGCCGCTTAATCCCTACAACATGATTCTGCTGCTCTTGTTCATTCTGCTTGTCATTCTGGGCGGATTACTGTTGCGGCGTTTTTTTGCGCGCCGGAAAAAGAAAGGCTCCCCCTTCGAAAGAACCGAGGATCTTTTTCCCGGCCACGAACGAAATTTTCTGCGCATGCTCGATCAGGCCCTGGGAGAGGGCTATCGCGTGTTCGGCAAAATCCAGGCCGGGGTCCTGCTCAAACCGAAAAAGTCCCTGACGAAGCGCGACCGACTGGACGGCCGCCGAAGCACTGACCGGCCACCGGTTCGAATTCGTGGTGTGCCGGCGAGCGGATCTGGCGCTCGTCGGGATCGTTGAGTGGGAAAAGGAGAGATCGGAGAAGAAGCTCCGAAGCAGGGAGCTCTGGGACGAAGTCTTGCGGGAGGCGAAGATTCCGGTGGTCCGTTTCCAACCACATAAAACCTACGCCCTCGAAGGGATAAAGGCCGCCCTGGCGGGAAAGATCCTTCCCCTGAGAACCCAAGCCCGCCCGGCGGGCGGCGAGGATTGGCAACTCGGTGCGCTCGGCCGTGCTGCGGCGCAGGAGGAAGAGTGGCTGCTCGGCAGAGACCATCAATCCCGGGCGGGGAAGAAAAAACCGGAGAGGGCGCCCTCTGCCCCGGATACGCCCACATGCCCCCTCTGCGGCTCAAAAATGCTTCGCCGGCGAGCGGCAAACGGACCCCATGCGGGAGCCTTTTTCTGGACCTGTTCGCAGTATCCCCGCTGCCCCAAGGTGATCCCGGTGAAAGCGGCGACGCGCTTTCGACAGGCGTGAGAGGGCCTGCGGAGCTGCGCAACCGCCCCGGGAGGCTCTTAGCGTGGGATGCCACCCTCTGATTTTTGTGCCCCGAGGCTGTCGAACATGGTCAACTCCCATGTCTGGGTGGCCAAATCGTGGCGGATGATATACACGCCCGCGTCATCACCGCGCACCTTGAAGTAGCGATGATCGGGCTCCAACCATCGATCCAGGACCTCGAGGACCTCGATGCTGCGCTCCCCGAAAAACAGGCGGCGCGGCGTCTCCTCCCCCCGATATCCCGCATAGCACTCGACTCTGAGAAAAAACGCGCTTCCGCTCATCATCTCTCCGGCGCTCCTCTGCTGTTTCCCCCTAAAGTCTATCATCCCTTCCGGCCAGAAGAACCTGCAGGACAGAAGAGAAGAAGGGTGCCTGTTCTTATTGCGCTGGCATGGGGGGGTCATTCCGGCAAAATAGCTGTGAAGAATAAAAAAGACGCGTCGCTCAGGAGGGTGAATAACGACGCGCCAAAAAAAGGAAGGTGTGTTTATGCTCTGGTTCGGTCTCAGTCTCTGTGACTTCTGACCGTTGTTGAGGGGAATCATAGCCCTTCGGCGCTTGGATTTCCATGTGGCATTTCGTAAAAAGCGAAGCGAAAAACGACATGGAGGGACTGTGCATTTGAACAGTGTCGAAGGAGCGGCACCTCCCATCTGCCTCGTCCGGGGAAAACCGCTCCTGCGACTTGAAGTTGCCCATCTTCACGCTAAAATTGGGCGGAGTGCTTGAAATCATTTGATTTCACGGCCGAGGGCGCACCGAAGGCGGGCTCTGCTCTCATGATTGGTCCGCGCCTTTTGTATTGCCGCGCTCAGGGCCGCTGCGCGGCTCTTTCCTCTGCCAACTCTCCAGGGAAGGATGATCGCCCCCCTTGAACACTCCGGAAAAAAGTTGCCCGGCCCTTCCCGCCTCGGCATCGAACTCCCATAAAAAGGCCTCGGGCGTGCGCATAAAAAAACGCTATCTGCTCCTTCTTCTCTCCAGCATCCTGCTGACTCTGGCTGTCCCCCTCTGGCTCTCCGGCTGGAAGGGGTTCGGGATGATGTCCCGCCTGCCCTGGTGGGTCGCCATCCTGCTGGCGCTGATGATGCTCATCAGCTGGGGATTCAATACCCTGCGGGTTCGGCACCTGGCAAACACCCTGGACGTGAAGATCGCCCCCGGCGAATGCGCCCTGATCGTGATGGCGACCGAATTTGCGGGCGCATCCACGCCCGCTTCGGCGGGGATGCCCGCCACCTATACCTTTTTGCTCAAAAAACTCGGGCTGCGCTTCGGTCAGGCGATGGGAATGGTCACCGTTCTGGTCATCCTCGACATGATCTTTTTCGGCCTCTTCATGGCCATGGCTTCTCTGGCCCTCGCCCTTTCCGGCACCGTCGACCGACTGCCGCAGCTGCTGGGGCTCTCGGCTCTGGTTCTGGTCGGCGGTGGCGCGCTGTTGTGGGGGCTGGTCCGTTACCACCGCCCCCTCTTTCACGTGGTCGGGCGGCTGATGGGCCGGGTCTCCTGGCTGGCCCGATATCGCTATCCCCTCGCCCGCACCATCGTCGAGTTCATCCGAGCGGTGCGCATCCTGAACCGGATCTCCTGGCCTCAGCGGTTTCTGCTCTTTCTCGCGACGATCTGTTACTGGCTGCCCCGTTACTGCGTGCTGGCGGTCGCAAACATGCTGGCGAGCCAGAGCGTTTCCCTGGCCTATCTGTTCCTCGTCCAGGGGCTGCTCAACCTGGGCGGCCAGGTTTTCGTGCTGCCATCGGGAGGTGGCGGAGTGGATGCGGCCTACGGATTATTGATGCATTCCTTCCTTGACCCGAAAAACATTGCGTTTACACTTATCGTGTGGCGGGCTTACACGTTCTACTGGTACCTGGCGGTCGGTGCCCCGATTTTTCTGTTCAAAACCGGCCAGGCCGCCCAGCAGCTGCTGACGGAGAACGGCCACCGGCCCTGAGGCCTCCCCGGCGAAACGGTCATGGCGTTCCATTCATTTCATTGTCATTCACGGTGAGGGCATGGAAAACAGGAGCACAGACATCTTTCTCGAACCACAGAGGCCGGCCCCGCGCGTCTCTTCCGGTCCCTCCATATTGGACGAGTTTCATCTTCCCGCCGCCGCCTCTTCGCAAAAAGCCTGTATCCGAAAATACCGCGACAGCGACCGGGAAGCGGTGCGCCGGATCTGTTGCGACACCGGTTTTCTCGGCGGCCCCATCGACGCCATTTACCAGGATCGGGAACTGTTCGCCGACCTGATTACCGGCCCGTACCTCGACAACGAACCGGACTGGGCTCTGGTGGCGGAAATCGATGGCCGGGTGGTCGGATACCTGCTCGGCTCGGTCTCGAAATATTTCCATCTGAAGCTGATCCGCAGCGGCTTCCACACGGCCCGCAAGATGCTCGCCAAGATGGTCACCGGGCGCTATGCCGACCACCCGCGCAGCGAACAGTTCGTCCGCTGGGTCTGGATCACCGGTTTCCGGGAGCGCCCTAAACATCCGGACAGGGCGGCCCATATGCATTTCAACCTGGAGGATGTCTATCGGGGGCGGACCATCGGCAAACGGATTTGGCTCGCGTATGAACGAATGCTCTACGCGGAGGGGATCGATCATTATTACGGCGAATTTTTCTCCCATGCCGACCGGCAGCCGGAACAGATCTATGCCCGCTACGGATTCGAAGTGTTCGACCGCCGTGAAACGACCATGTTCCAACCGGAGATCCCCCATCCGGTCCACGTGGTCTGTGCCCACAAGCGCCTCTCCGCTTCGCCCCCAAGCGGTCGGAGAATTCGGCGAGGCTCGCCGCAGGATGTTGCCTGAGTAGGCGTGAAATACGGGAAAAGGCGTCTTTGCGCCCGCTTCGCGCTCCCCTTGCGGGGAGGAGAGGTTTCCCCGATACCGTTCGGAGAAGGAGAGAGAGAATGCCCTTTGCCATCGGCCTGGCGTGGGCCGCCGTCGTCGCCCTGTTGCTGATCAGGGCCATCCTGCAGTTTCGCGCCTATGAGATGCTCCCCCCCGCAGAGCCTCCCGCGGCAAGCGGCGCCTCCTCCCTGACGGTCGTCGTTCCGGCCCGCAACGAATCGGCCAACATTGGCCCCTGCGTGAGCGCCCTTCTTTCCCAGGATTATCCGCCCTCTGCTCTGCGGACCGTCGTCGTCGACGACAATTCCACGGACGATACCGCGGCCATCGTCCGCCGTTTGGCCCGCTCGCGCTCCGAGCTCACCCTCCTCTCCGCCGCTCCCCTCCCCGAGGGGTGGACCGGAAAGCCCCACGCCTGCTGGCAGGCGGCGCGCTCCGCCGACAGCGAATGGCTCTGTTTTGTCGATGCCGACACCGTGGCCGCCCCCGCCCTGCTCGCCTCGGCCGTGAGCTTTGCCGAGGATAACGGCATCGATCTCCTCTCCCTGGAACCGGATCAGGAACTCGGAACTTTCTGGGAGCGACTGATTTTGCCCGCAGGGCTCTATCTGGTCGCTTTTTTCGCCCCGGATCTCCGCTCGATCAACGATCCGGACTCCGACGCGGCGGCCGCCGACGGCCAGTTCCTGCTGATCCGCCGCCGCGCCTACGAAGCGATCGGCGGTCATGCGGCCGTCCGGGCGGAAATCGCCGAAGACACGGCCCTGGCCCGCCTTCTCAAGCAGGCCGGTTTCCGCACCTATCTCATGGGGGGGAAGGATCTGATCCGGGTTCGCATGTACACGGGGCTGAGCAGCCTCTGGGAGGGGCTTTCGAAAAATGCGGTGGAAGTGGTCGGCAGCCCCGGCGCCACCGTCCTCACCGCTCTCGGCGGCCTGCTGCTGGCCGCCATCTCCCTGGTCGCGCCACTCTGGACGTGGATCGATTTCGCCGGCGGCACCGCCGGGCCGTGGGCTCTCGGGTTGGCCCTTGCCGGCACCCTCGCCCTGCTGGGGACCCACCTGGCGGGAACGCGGTATTTCCACATCCCCTGGTGGTACGGCCTGGCGTATCCCCTGGGCTACGTCCTGGTGGCAGGCATCGCCCTCACGAGCGTGCGGGCCCACGATACCGGAGCCATCCGCTGGAAGGGGCGGGTCTATGCCCCCAGCGGCCACGAGCCTGCCTCTGAAGCGGTGCCGTTCGAGCGGGTGCCCTGAGCCCTGCAGGACGCTCTTCGTACCCCGCGCATGAAGGATCGACCATGACGGCGGAGAGCTGCAATGTGGTGACCGGCGCCTTCAGCTACACCGGCAAGTACATCGCCCGGCGCCTGCTGGCCCGCGGAGAGCGGGTAAAGACCCTCACCAATCACCCCGAGCGCCCCCACCCCTTCGGCGATGCCGTACCCGCCTTTCCCTACCGGTTTCAGGACCGGGACGCCCTGGCGGCGAGCCTGGAAGGAGCGACGACCCTGTACAATACCTACTGGGTCCGTTTCGAACGGGGCGAAACAACCTTCGCGCGGGCCGTCGCCAACACGGAGATTCTGGTCGAAGCGGCGAAGATGGCCGGCGTGCGGCGCATCGTCCACACCAGCATCGCCCATGCCGACGAAGGCTCTTCGCTGCCCTACTTCCGGGGCAAGGGACAGGCCGAGACCCTGGTCCGCGAATCCGGCTTGGCCCACGCCATTCTTCGGCCCACCGTGCTCTTCGGCGGCGAAGCGATCCTGTTCAACAACATCGGCTGGATGTTGCGCAAATTCCCCTTCTTCGCCGTGCCGGGCTCGGGAGATTATCGTCTGCAGCCGATCTACGTGGATGACGTGGCCGAACTGGCGGTGGACGCCTTCATCAAAAAAGACAATACCCTCGTTCACGCGGCCGGGCCGGAGATCTTCACCTTCAACGAACTGATCCGCCTCATCGGCGAGCGGATCGGCCGAACTCCCAGGTTTGTCCACGTGCGCCCGCAGCGGGCCTTGCAGCTGACCAATATCCTCGGCGGACTGGTCGACGACGTCATTCTCACCAAGGACGAGATCGACGGGCTGAGCAAAAATCTTCTCCTCGCCGAGGGCCCGGCGGCGGGGCACACCCTTCTCTCCCCCTGGCTGCTGAAACATGCCGACTCTCTGGGGAAGAGCTATTTTTCCGAACTGAAGCGCCATTTCCTTTAAAAACGCGTGACCCCGCAGCACGGCACGCTGCGGGGTCACGCAAGAAAAGACCGCCCCACCCGGGTCCTCATCGATCGATGAGGCTACTCGATGGTGCAGATGGCGGCAGGGCGACGGATGAGCAGGGCCGCCGTCTCGAGAACCCGAAACTCATGATTCAGATTGGTCGGCCCCAGATACCCGGTGACCAGATCCTGCCCCACGGCCAGCTCGAGGTTCTGTGAGCCGGTGGCGAGGACGACCGCTTTGTCGCCCTTGATGACGTTGGAAAAGTAGACGCCGCCGGTGAGCATGGCCTTGACCTGCTCGAGCTCGAGACGGCCGGTATTGCCATAGACCCTGACCATGCGTCCGAACAGCTTGGGACTGACCACCATGGCGAAGGGGCCGTAATGACCGGCGTCGGCCAGGGCGCCGACCGCCTGGACGACATCGGCCAGGGCGTTACCGCTCTCTTCCCATCCCTTGAATTTGATCTTCTGCCGCCCTTTGGCGCCCAGCAGCCCCTCGAGCCCCAGATCGCGATGACCGTTGAAAATCAGGTCGTCCTCCTGCACCGCCACATCGTTGGCCGCAGCGACGGCGGCACTGACATCGAGCGGAATCCCCAGTTTCCGGTCGGTCTCGACGTCCCGCCAGACCATTTTGAAATCCTTGTAGATCATCGGCAGATTGACCGTCTGCCGCCCTTCGGCCCGGACCGACACCTCGCCATTTTCCCCGTTCATGTCGATCCCCGTCGGCGTTTTTCCGCCGTAGACCGAGTAGGGGACGGTCGAGACGCCCGGCCCCAGAGGCCCCAGGACGGGAATCGTCCGGCGACCGATCAGCATGCCGCGGGCGGTTTTCACCATGGCATGGTCGAGACGCTCCCAATCCTCTTCGGTGAGCGGGGCCGATTGTCTATCGAGAAAATTCATTCTCAGACCTCCTTCCTGGTCAGAATGTCGGATCAAAATCACTCTTTTTCATACAGATTGCCGACGGTCGACGCCGCCGTCCCCGCGCTCTGCTCTTCGGCAGAAGCCTCTTCGGCTTCCGGCGAAGCGGCGTTCTGCTCCGAAGCGGCCATCATCTCGAGAACCTCCTTTTCGCCCTGCCGGTAAAAACCTTCCTCCTCGGGCGAGAGATGTTTCAGAAGAGTGAGGAACTCCCCGGCATGAACGATCTCCTCGTCGGCGATATCCTTCAGCACCCGCTGGGCCAGTTCGTTGTCCGTCGATTCGGCGAGCTGCATGTAGAGCTGAACCGCCTCGTACTCGGCGGCGATCATATACCGGATCGCCCGCACCAGCTCCTCATGGGTCACTTGGCGATCGGCCTTCAGACTGGAAAATGCGGTTTCGAAGTGGGGCATGAAAATCCTCCCGTCCAGAAATATCTCGAGTTTATGTTGTTGAAAGCGCCCTCATCCCACGCAACGGCGCCCTGGGTCACAAAGCGGAAAGGCTTTTTGCCCGCGCTGTACGGGCATGCTTTCCCCGGTTTCCGGAGAAGCCGCAAGCCCGTGTGGGCCGTCCTGCAACGCTCTATCCTGCTGAAAAAATAACAGGTATCCGGGGGATGGCAAGGCGAAGCCCCCCTTCCGCGAGAGATCAGGACCGTTTGCTCTCCGGATCGCTTCGGCGAGATGACAGTTCGGACGCTCGGGCGTCGGCCCTGCGGGAAACTTTCCCCAGAGACCCGTCAAAGGCTCTCCAGGGCCGCTACCAGTTGCCCGCGCACCTCCTGGGCGATCGTGCTCATGGCCGGATTGGCGACGACGTCCAGAACCCCGGCCGGGTCCATGGCCATGACCGTGGTCCGGCCCTCCGCATCGGTGTAGACGACCACGTTGCAGGGCAGAAGGGTGCCGAGGTTGATTTCGACGCTCAGTGCTTTGTGCGCCATTCGCGGATTGCAGGCGCCGAGAATGATATAGGGATGAAAATCGATATCGAGCTTCTCCTTGAGCTTGGCCCGCACGTCGATTTCGGTCAGAATGCCGAAACCCTGCTCCGCCAGCGCCGCCCGCACCTTCTCGACGGCCTCGGCATAGGGCATATCGAGGGTTTTGCCGAAGCAGTAAGGGGTTTTCTTTTCCATGGCATCCTCCATGTGGTATGGTAACGGAATGAGGACTTCTCCGGATTTTCAGGCCGGACGGGAGTTATTAAACCTTCTATCCGAAAATGCCGACGCCGCAACGTCTCCGGCGCGGATTTTTATGGATTTATTTCGGATTCCATGCAAATTGCCAATCACTCCGTGCAGGTGAAAGACGCCGAATCGACAAGCCGCGTCCCTCGTCCGGAGCCGACCGAGTGTCCGCTCCAATTGCCACTGATTGCCCCCCGCTTGCTTGCCTGGTACGATCGCTCCGGGCGCGATCTGCCCTGGCGCAGAACCGCGGATCCCTACCATATCTGGCTTTCGGAAATCATGCTCCAGCAGACCGGCGTCAACGCGGCATTGCCCTTCTACCAGCGCTTTCTGGAACATTTTCCGACGATTTCCGTTTTGGCCACCGCCCCGGTGGAGCGGGTCGTCGAGCTGTGGGCGGGGCTGGGGTACTATTCCCGCGCCCGCAACCTGCACCGAGCGGCGCAGATCGTGGTGGAAAAGCACCGGGGAGCGTTTCCGGACGACCCGCAGCAGATCCTCGCCCTGCCCGGCATCGGCCGCTCCACCGCCGGGGCCATTGGCGCCATTGCCTTTCATCGCCCGACCCCAATCCTCGACGGCAACGTGCGACGGGTCCTGTGCCGGCTGTTCTCTCTGCAGGAGCCCCCCAGCAGCCCGGCGGCAGAACGCCGGCTCTGGAGCTGGGCCGAGGCGCTGACTCCCGTAGAGCGCCCCGGCGACTATGCCCAGGCCATCATGGACCTCGGTGCGCTCCTCTGCACCCCCGCGCGACCTGCCTGCGCCGGCTGTCCGCTGGCAGACCTCTGCCGCGCCCGGCAGTCCGGAAAGGAAAGGGAGATTCCGGTTCGGCAGCGGAAAAAACCGGTGCCGCTGGTTGAGGAGGCCGGAATTCTGCTCAATCGCAAAGGACGCTTTCTGGTTCGCCGGCGCCCCCTGGAAGGACTTCTGGGAGGGCTGTGGGAGTTTCCGACAACCCGGGTGGCCGCCGAAGAGGATCCCGAAGCCGCCGCCGCCCGCCTGTTGGCGGAGCTCGGTTTTCGCGCCGATCCGCTGCCGGCGGGCACGGTACGCCAGACCTACAGCCATTTTCGGCTCGCCCTGGGTCTGTATCTCGGCGAGGTGACGGAATTTCCCCGAACACGGCCAACTGACGAAGAGACGTGGCTCAGCCCTGATGAACTGGTTGACCTGCCTCTCCACGGCGCCCATAAAAAGGCCTTGCCATTTCTCCTCCGACGCGGTTAAATCCGGCCGGAGACGCCACCAACCCTGGAGAATTTCATGTCTTTACCCCCTATTCTGACCGATACCCCGTCAATCGCCCGCCTGGCGGAGGAACTGCACCGGGAACCGGTCATCGCCGTCGACATGGAGGCCGATTCCCTCCATTCCTATCGGGAGAAGGTCTGCCTGCTGCAGGTCTCCACCGCCACCCGCACCGTTTTGATCGACCCGCTGGCGGGCGCCGACCTCGCCTCTCTGCAGCCGGTCATGGCCGATGGGTCGTTACGCAAAATCTTTCATGCCGCCGACTACGACATCCGCTGCCTGCACCGGGATTGCTCCTGGGAGGTGCGGGGGCTGTTCGATACCATGATCGCCTGCCAGTTCTTGGGAGAGGAGAAGGTCGGTTTGGCCGATGCGCTGAACAAATACCTGGGGGTGGAGCTGGACAAGCAGCACCAGCGGGCCGATTGGTCGCTTCGCCCCCTGCCCGAGGGGATGATCCGCTATGCGGCGGAAGACACCCGGCACCTGCACCAGCTTGCAGGGTTGCTGGAAGAGAAGCTGGCGGAGAAAAACCGCCTTTTTTGGGTGCAGGAGGAATTCGAACTGCTGGAGAAAGTGCGCCACAGCTCCGCCCAGGGCCCCCGCTTCCTGCGGGCCAAAGGGGCCGGCACCCTCGACCGGCGGCAATTGGCGATTCTGGAAGCGCTGCTGCAGTGGCGTGAAGGGGAGGCCTGCCGCAGAGACCGGCCGCCCTTCAAGGTGATGGGCAACCAGTCGCTGCTGGAACTGGCGCGGACCGCCCCACGAACCCAGCGGGGGATTCTCGGCGTCGAGGGGCTCTCCCCCCGACTGGTCGATCGCTACGGCAGCCAGTTGCTCAAAAGCATCGAAACCGCGTCAGAGCTGCCCGAAGACCAACTTCCGACCTATCCCCGCACCGTGCGCCCGGAGAAAAACCCGGAGGCCGAGCGCCGCCTGACGATCCTCAAGAAGTGGCGCCGGGCCAAGGCGGAGGAGTTGCAGCTGGCGCCGGGAGTGCTGATCAATAATGCCGTCCTGGAGGAGCTCTCCCGTCGCTTTCCCCGGAAAACCGATGAGCTGGAAACGGTTCCCGGAATGAAAAACTGGCAACGCGCGGTGCTGGGAGACGAGATCCTCAAACAACTCCGGTAGACATCCATAACAGGCGATTTTCATGAAAAAACTGCACGTGTTCAGCCCCCTGGAAAGGGCCCAGGCCGGTCTTTTCCGAGAGCTTCTGGAAAAAGAAGGCATCGCCTGCCTGCTCCGCAACGAAAATCTCTTTTCCGCTCTGGGCGAAATTCCTTTTCCGGAATGCTACCCCGAACTGTGGGTGATCGATGACGAGGTCTATCCCCGGGCCAAAAACCTCCTCGACCAGTGGCTGACGGTGGAGGAGCCCGGCGAGCCCTGGGTCTGCCCAGGGTGCGGCGAAACCCTGGAAAGCCAGTTCGGGGCCTGCTGGAAGTGCGGCAGGAGCAGAGACTGACCGGCGGGGTTGCCGGTTTTCCCCCGACAACAAGGAGACAGCATGCCGATTGTGTCAGCCCTCTACCACCTGACCCTGGCTTTCTGGGCCGGTGGCGTCGCCCTTTTCACCTTCGTCCTCACGCCCGCGCTCTTTCGGACCGGACCGCGCGATCTCGCCGCCCGGGTCGTCGGCATCCTCTTTCCGGGCTACTTCCGCTGGGGGCTCGGCTGCGGCGCCGTCGCCCTGGTCTGCCGGCTGGTGGCAAGGGGCGCCGGAGCAGACCCCGCGCTCTTCCTGTTGCTCCTCCTGCTGGCGCTGGTTCTGTTCCAGGCTTTTTTCATCGAGCCCCGGGCGGCCGCGCTGAAAGAGGAGATCGCCTCCTTCGAAGCCACCCCCAGGGATCATCCCCTGCGGCGCCGGTTTTCCCGCCTGCATGCCGTCTCGGCCCTCTGCAACCTCATCGTCTTCGGCGGCGTCGTGGTTCTGATCCTGCTCGGCTGAGAACCGCCTCTCCCCCTAGAATCCCCGCCTTAGCTTGACCTGCGGCCAAACTCTGCTATCAATTGATGCGATTGAGAAACCTCTTTATTCGGATTGCGGCCTTCCGACAGGCCGCCGGGAGCAGACTTTCACAGGAGGAGACGGATGAAAGGAAACGAACGGCTCATCGAACAATTGAACGCGCGTCTGGCGGAAGAACTGGCCGCCATCAACCAGTACATGGTGCATTCGGAGATGTGCGAGAACTGGGGCTACGGAAACCTGCATGGGATGATCGAAAAGCGGGCCTTCCAGGAGATGCGCCACGCCGAAAAGCTCATCGAGCGCATCCTCTACCTGGAGGGGCGTCCCATCGTCAGCAATCTCGGCAAGATCGCCATCGGCCCCGAGGTGGATAAAATGCACAAGCACGACTGGGACGCCGAGGCCGATGCCATCAAGAAGTACAACGAGACCATCCACTTGGCGGCCGAGGTGGGGGACAACGGCACCAAGACGATCCTCGAGGCGATTCTGAGCGAGGAAGAGGAGCACATCGACTGGATCGAGGCGCAGACGGACCAGATCGGACAGATGGGCATCCAGAACTACCTGACCGAACAGATGGAGTAATCCCACGCAGGCGAAATCTGTCGATACGAAAAGGGAAGGCCATCGGCCTTCCTTTTCTTCGGGTGGTCAGCGGGTCTTGCCCGGCACCCCCGGCTCGGTCATCGGCCGCGGGTCGAGAACCTTCGCCAGCTCCTCTTCGGGCAGCACCTGCTCTTCCAGCGCCACCTCCCGGACGGTTTTCCCTTGCGCGAAGGCTTTCTTGGCGATCTGGGCGGCCCGGTCGTAGCCGATGGCCGGGGCGAGGGCCGTGCACATCGCCAGACTCTGCTCGATCAGCGATTCGCAGCGCTTGCGGTCGGCCTCGAGCCCCAGCACGCAGCGTTCGGTGAAGCCGGCCGCCGCCCGGGCGAGCAGCTCCACCGACTGCAGCAGGTTGTACGCCATGACCGGCATCATGACGTTGAGCTCGAAGTTGCCGGAAAGCGCCCCCAGCGAAACGGTGGCATCGTTGCCCACCACCTGGGCGCAGACCTGGATGAGGCTCTCCGCCATCACCGGATTGACCTTGCCCGGCATGATCGAACTGCCGGGCTGGACCGCCGGCAGGATCAGTTCGCCGAGCCCGCAGCGCGGACCGCTGCCGAGAAAGCGGATGTCGTTGGCGACCTTGAACAGAGCACAGGCGCAGCTCTTGAGGGCGCCGCTGGCCGCCACCAGGGCATCCTTGCCCCCTTGCGCCTCGAAGTGGTTGGCCGCCTCCCGGAAGGGCTCGCCGCTCACCTCCGCCAGCCCGGCAATCACCTGGCGGGCGAAGTCGGGGTGGGTGTTCAGCCCGGTGCCCACCGCCGTTCCTCCCAGGGGCAGCTCCAGCAGTCCCTCCAGCGCCGCCTCCAGGCGCCGGCTGGCCAGAGAGACCTGGCGGGCATAGCCGGAGAAGACCTGCCCCAGCCGCACCGGCGTGGCGTCCTGCAGATGGGTGCGGCCGATGGTGACGATGTCGTCGAACGCCCCGGACTTTTCCCCGAGCGCCTCCTGCAGTGCGAAGAGGGCCGGCATCAGAGTGTGGCGAATCTCCACGGCCGCCGCCACGTGCATGGCGGTGGGGATGACGTCGTTACTCGATTGCCCCAGATTGACGTGGTCGTTGGGGTGGACGGCCTTGCTGCCCACCGGCTCGCCCATGAGCTGGGCGGCGCGGTTGGCGATCACCTCGTTGGCGTTCATGTTGGTGCTGGTGCCCGAGCCGGTCTGGAAGATGTCGACGACGAAGTGCTCGTCGAGATCGCCCTGGACGACCTCCTCGGCCGCCTCCATCATCGCCAGGGCCCGGCCCTTGTCCAGCAGGCCCAGCTCCAGGTTGACCCGCGCCGCCCGCTCCTTGATCATCCCCAGGGCGCGGATAAAGGGGCGCGGGAAGCGCAGCCCCGAGACGGGGAAGTTTTCGACCGCCCGGGCGGTCTGGGCCCCGTACAGCGCGGCGGCGGGGACCTCCATTTCCCCCATGGAATCCTTTTCGATGCGGTTTTCGGCCATGATTCCCTCCATGATGCGACGGCATTTCGTCCCAGGTGAGCTCCCGCGACCGACAGGGTGCGCCGCGAGACGCAGAAGTGCCTCATGAGCATAACAAGGGGAGCGGTTCTGTCAATTTCTTTCCGCGCCTGAGCCGGCGCCGGTTTTCCTTTTCTTCCATCGCCTCGTTGGCTAGAATAGGATTCCTACCGTTTCATAATCAAGTCCACATAGCTTTTGAATTTTTAAGCGCCTTACCTCGGGCCTCGGGCCTTGGGCCCTGGTTTAAACCGAAAGGACGTCCCATGAAAAACCTCGCCAATTTCTTCTTCGAAGTCGGCATGCTCAAACGCACCCCGCGCACCGGATTTCAGTTCCTCGGCTCAGGCGCGGAGTCGGTGGCCGAGCATTCCTTCCGCACTGCCGTCATCGGCTACACCCTCGCCCAACTGGACGGGGCAGTGGACGTCGGCCGGGTGCTGCAGCTCTGCCTGTTCCACGACATCCCCGAAGCGCGAACCGGGGATCTCAACTATGTCAACAAGAAGTACGTCGTCATGAACGAGCCGAAAGCGGTTGCCGATCTGGCCCGCACCCTCCCCTTCGGCGAGGAATACCGGGCAACCCTCGAGGAGTTCTCCGGGCGCCAGAGCCGTGAGGCGCTGATCGCCAACGACGCTGATCAGCTGGAAATGATTCTTGCTCTGAAAGAATACAAGGATCTCGGCAACCGCTATGCCGACGAATGGTACCCTTTCGCCGTGCGGCGGTTGAAAACCGAGGCGGCCCAGCGATTGGCGGAAACCATCTGGACCACCGACTCCACCCGCTGGTGGTTCGACAACGACAGCGAGTGGTGGGTCAAAGGGGGCAAAGAGTGAGGCGTTGGGACTTGACGCTACCCCGTGCAAATGTTAAAAGACGTTTTCGGTAAGCAAACGGTTGCCGATCGAAGCGCCACGCCCAATACATCTTAAGAAAGATCGACCATGCTCGACATCAGATATCTGCGCGAACACCTCGACGAGGCGGAACGCCGCCTGGCCACCCGCGGCGACGCCGTCAGCCTCTCCGCCTTTCGCGATCTCGACCGGCGCCGGCGCGACCTGCTGGGGGAGTCGGAAACCCTCAAGGCGGAAAAGAACCGGGTGTCGACGCTCATCGGCCAGACCCGGGACAAAAGCCAGGTGCAGGATGAAATCGTCCGGATGAAGACGGTCTCCAGCCGCATCAAGGAACTCGATGAAGAGCTGCGCGAGGTGGAGGAAAACCTGCACGCGCTGCTGCTGGCGACCCCCAACCTCCCCCATGCGCAGTGCCCGGTGGGCGCCTCCGAGGAGGATAACCGCGAGGTGCGGCGGTGGGGGACGATTCCGTCCTTCGACTTCCCCCCCAAACCCCATTGGGAACTCGGCGAGGCCCTGAATATCCTCGACTTCGAGCGCGCCGGGAAGATCACCGGCGCACGCTTTGCCCTCTACCGGGGGGCCGGAGCGCGCCTCGAGCGGGCGCTGATCAACTTCATGCTCGATCTGCACACCGAGTCCCACAAATATATTGAAATCCTGCCGCCCTTTATGGTAAACAGAGACTCCATGACGGGGACGGGCCAACTCCCCAAATTTGAAGACGATCTTTTCCATCTTGAAGAACCGGACTATTTTCTTATCCCCACGGCGGAGGTTCCCGTAACCAACGTCCATCGGGGTGAGATTCTGCCGGGGAGCGATCTGCCGGTCCGTTACGCCGCCTATACCCCCTGCTTTCGCAAGGAGGCCGGCGCTCACGGCCGGGACACCCGCGGCCTGATCCGCCAGCACCAGTTCAACAAGGTCGAGCTGGTCAAATTTGTGACGCCGGAGAACTCGGATGCGGAGCTGGAAAAGCTCCTCGCCGACGCCGAAGAGGTCCTGCAGCGTTTGGAGCTTCCCTACCGGGTGGTCGATCTGTGCACCGGCGATCTCGGCTTCTCCGCCGCCCGCACCTTCGATATCGAGGTGTGGCTGCCGGCGCAGGGCGTCTACCGGGAAATCTCCTCCTGTTCGACCTTCGGCGACTTCCAGGCCCGGCGCGCCGGCATCCGCTTCCGCCGGGAAGAAGGCGCCCGTCCCGAACTCGTCCATACCCTGAACGGCTCCGGACTCGCCGTGGGGCGGACCCTGGTCGCTGTCCTCGAGAACTGCCAGCAGGCGGACGGTTCGATCCGAATCCCCGAGGCGCTGCGTCCCTACATGGGGGGCGCCCAACAAATCGGAAGCTGAGATCAGGGGGTCGCCCGGGCCTTTCAGAAAGAATCTCTGGAGGAGTGGCCGAGTGGTTTAAGGCGGCGGTCTTGAAAACCGTTGTGCGAAAGCACCGTGGGTTCGAATCCTACCTCCTCCGCCAACTTTAAGCAGCTGGAGGATTCGAAGCGGAGTGAGCGCAGCCGGGGGCTGATGAGCGGCCAGGATGGCCGCGGCAGCGAACGAAGGGGAGCCCACGCAGGAGCCGCCGGGATGACGGCGACGAAGTGGGCGAATCCTACCTCCTCCGCCAATATCCCCTCCCTCCCTTTGGGCGGGACAAGACCGGCGCAGCAAGTCCGGCAAAACATAACAAATGCATACGGAGAGGTGGCCGAGCTGGCTGAAGGCGCTCGCCTGCTAAGCGAGTGTACGGGGTCAACCTGTACCGAGGGTTCGAATCCCTCCCTCTCCGCCATTCCATAATAAAAATTGGCGTTCCCAAGGGATTCGAAGCGCAGCGAGCGCAGCCGGGGGCTGAAAAGCGGCCAGGGATGGTCGCGTCAGCGAGCGAAGGGGAGCCGACGCCGGAGCCGCCAGGAGGGCGGCGACAGAGGCGGCGAATCCCTCCCTCTCCGCCATTTTAAAACTACATAACCACGGTGCGTCCCTTAACCTTCTCCACCCAGGCAACAAACCCGAGGAGACTTAATGCGCCGATCGTTGCGTACTACCGCCCTTCTCCTGATAGCTTTTCTAGCGGCCACATCCGGCTGCAGCAAACATGAAGACAAAGCGACTCCCGCTGCACCGCCCGCGCAAAATATCATCGCCCCGCGAAAGCCCCACAAGGTCGTCGTTCCAGATGCGGTCAAAGGGAAGTGGCGGGCGGTTAAAATCGCCGTTACGGACAAGGACACCAATCAAAAAAAAGTTTACACCATCGATATCGGTTCGGAAATCCCGATTCCCGAGTCCAATCTTACCTTGAAGGTCAACTACTTCCTGCCCGCGTTCATCATGGACGGCAGGACCATGACCTCAATCTCTAACCGGACGAAAAATCCGGCGGCGCAGGTTGAAATAAGAAAAAACGGCAAAGAGATTTTCAAAGGTTGGCTATTCAGCCTCTACCCCGGCGCCCATGCCTTCCGTCACCCCCGATTCAGCTTCACCCTGGTCGACTTCGTCCGTAGCAAGGAAAAAAGCCATTGACTTCCTCGCATATTTTCGCTATACATTCTGACTCGCACGATGCGCCACTAGCTCAGCTGGATAGAGCGTCTGACTACGGATCAGAAGGCCGGGAGTTCGAATCTCTCGTGGCGCGCCATTAAAATTATCGACCCCGTGATTCTTGCCGACACACAAGACAGGGGCTTTATGCAAGAGGCCCTGGTGGAAGCCGCAGCCGCGCAACGGCTGGGCGAGGTTCCCATCGGGGCCGTTCTTGTTAAAGACGGTCATATCTTCGGGCGCGGGCACAACCTGCGAGAAACCAGCAACGATCCGACCACCCACGCGGAGATGGTTGCGATTCGCCAGGCCGCTGCCGCAGTCAATTCCTGGCGCCTTATCGACTGCACTCTGTACGTAACGCTGGAACCCTGTGTCATGTGCATGGGAGCGATCATTCTGGCGCGGATTCCGAGACTCGTCTTCGGCTGTCGCGACCCGCGCGCCGGGGCAGTCGGCTCGATCTACGATTTTTCCAGAGATGAGCGCTTCAACCACCGCGTGGCGGTTACCGAAGGAGTTCTCGCTGAGGAGTGCAGCGAAATAGTAAGCCGCTTTTTCAGCGAGTTGCGATCGCGAAAAAAAATGAAAAACTAGGACACACTTTCGGAGGGGTGTCCGAGAGGTCGAAGGTGACAGACTCGAAATCTGTTGTACCGCAAGGTACCGTGGGTTCGAATCCCACCCCCTCCGCCATACTCAAAAAAGCCTGCCCTGCAAAAATGGGCAGGCTTTTTTGTCCCGATCGGAGGGGATAAACGCGGCGTTGCTAAGGGTGTAGGCCTGGCCGACAAAAACCCTTTACACCCACAAGTCATTCGTGTATCCTACGCACCCTGCGGAGAGGTGACCGAGAGGCCGAAGGTGCACGATTGGAAATCGTGTGTACCGCAAGGTACCGAGGGTTCGAATCCCTCCCTCTCCGCCAGTTATTGAAAAAACGAACTCCCAAGGGATCAGAAGCGGAGCGAACACAGGGAAGCCGACGCCGGAGCCGGCAGGATGCCGGCGACAAAATGAGCGCCCCCTCTCCGCCAGCTTTCTCACCTTTAACACCATCCGGCGCCGATTGCCGACAGAAGTGACAGCCGGGTCCCGCGCAACGGACGGCCGCGAACCCCGTCAGGCCCGGAAGGGAGCAGCGGTAACGGCCTCAGCCGTGTGCCGCGGGGGTGCCTGGCTGTCACTTGTGTCGGCAATTCTTTTCGCTTCTCCCGCTCGCACGCACCCCAACAACATGGAGACCCTGGCGCCCGATGTCATACTTGGTATTGGCCCGCAAGTGGCGGCCCCAGAACTTCGAGGACCTGGTCGGCCAGGACCACGTGGGCCGGACCCTTGCCAATGCGATCAAATCAGGGCGAATTCACCACGCCTTCCTCTTTACCGGTGCCCGGGGAGTCGGCAAAACCTCCGCAGCCCGCATCCTGGCCAAAGCCCTCAACTGCGAGCAGGGGCTCTCCGCCCAACCGTGCAACACGTGCTCCTCCTGCCGAGAAATTGCCGCGGGTCAGGGCGTCGATGTGTTCGAGATCGACGGCGCCTCCAACACCGGCGTCGACGATATCCGCGATCTGCGCGAAAACATCCGGTATCTCCCCTCGCGCTCGCGCTATAAGATCTTCATCATCGATGAAGTTCACATGCTCTCCATCAATGCCTTCAATGCCCTGTTGAAGACCCTGGAAGAGCCGCCGGCCCACGCCAAATTCATCTTTGCCACCACCGAGCCCCACAAGATCCCCGATACCATCCTGTCGCGCTGTCAACGGTTCGATTTCCGCAAAATCTCCCTGTCCAAAATTGCCGCCAAGCTTCGCGAAATCGTTGACGCCGAAGGCATTCCGGTGTCTGCGCGCTCCCTGGCGGCGATCGCGCGCCGGGGAGAAGGCAGCATGCGCGACGCCCTCTCCTCACTCGACCAGATTATTGCTTTCTGCGGCGAAGAGATCAGCGACGACGATGTGCAGGGCGTGCTGGGCCTGGTGGACAGAAAGCTGCTGCTCGAAACCGCCAGAGGAATTTTACAGCGGGACAGCCGACTGCTGCTGGAAGCGGTGCGCCGGGTGGACGATCTCGGCCATTCTTTTCGCCGTTTTGCCCAGGCGCTGGTGGAGTTTTTCCGAGAGCTTGTACTGTTGAAAGTTACCCCGGAGCCGGAGGAGTTTCTCGAGGCGACCGGAAACGAGCTGGCGGAACTGCAGGCGGTTGCCGAACTGGGATCGCTCGAGGATTTCCAGCGGACCCTCACCCTGCTGCTGAAAACCGAAACAGACCTCGCGGGAGCCCCCTTCCCTCGTCTGATCCTCGAAATGGCCCTGGTACGCCTTGCCCATCTTCCGCCAGCCCAGGATATCGCCATGCTGTTGCGAAAAATCGAGGAACTCGAAGGCCGTCTGGGCGGGAACAGACCCACCCCTCCTGCGCCCCCCGCCGAAAGGCCGGAGCCCCCCGCGGCAAGGACGCTCCCGCCAAAAAAGGTTGAGGCTCCGGCCCCCGGGGGAAACAGCATCAAGGGGTGGCCGGGGCTGGTAGAAGAAGCAAAGAAACATCGCCCCCGGATCGGCTCCCTGCTCGAACACGGGAGCCTCCTCTCTCTCGATCTCCCGGAACTGAAAATCGGCTTTCCCGCAGGCTCCTTCCTCTTTGAGCAGATGAAGGACCGGGAGACCCAGGAGCGGCTGCAAAAACTCGCGGAAGCCTATTTCGGCCAGAGTGTCAGGATCGGGGTGGTCCCGATCGACGGACGGCAAAAGGGGGCGCCCCCCTCGCTTCGCGAAGAACGGGAAGCGAAAAACTCCGATCGCCGCCAACGCCTGCGCAAGGACGCCCTGGGACATCCGATGGTTCAGGCGATCCAAGACATTTTCAAAGGTGAGATCACCGAAGTCAAACCGATCGACAAAGGATTTGTCTGACCCAGGTGCGGGCCTCGAAACAATTTTCAACTTTTTTCCAACCAACTTACAACTGAGGAGGTATCCCCATATGTCCAAAGGTCTCGGCAACATCATGAAGCAGGCCCAGCTCATGCAGCAGAAGATGGCCCGCGTGCAGCAGGAACTCGAAGGGCGCCAGGTTGAGGCGTCCGCCGGTGGCGGGATGGTGACTGCCGTGGTCAACGGCAAACAGCAACTCGTTTCTCTCAAAGTCGAACAAAGCGTGGTCGACCCCGAAGACGTGGAGATGCTTCAGGACCTGGTGATCGCCGCCGTCAACGAGGCGATCAAAAAAAGCCAGGATATGATGCAGGAAGAGATGGCCAAGATCACCGGAGGCATGAATATCCCCGGCCTCTTCTAAGGACCTGTCCAGAAATAACTTGAACCTTTTGCATCCCGTCTTCCGGCAATCTTGCCCAGGTTATTTCAGGACAGGCCCTAACATGCTCCCGGCCGGAGGGGAATAAGCCTTGATTCACACCGTGAACTCATGGTATAGCCACACCACCGGTAAGACCTTTATGGCTGGATATTTAGGTTGAGTAGAATAATTTTTGACTCACTTTAAAAAAATATAACGCCATTCTAAAAAGTTGGATTTTTACTTTTGCCCATGTTAGACTGCACTCCTTCTCTCGCACGCCTGGTCACGGAACTGTCAAAATTCCCGGGGATCGGAAAGAAATCGGCGACGCGGCTGGCCTTCTTCGTTCTCCGGCAGTCGGCCGCAGAAACCGATGCCCTGGTCGCTGCGCTCCGGGAGGTGAAGGAAAACATCCGGTTTTGCTCCACCTGTTTTAACCTGACCGAGAGCGACCCATGCCCTCTCTGTTCCGATCCGGCACGGGAGGATCAGCTGCTGTGCGTCGTGGAGGAGCCCCAGGACCTGATGGCGATCGAACGCAGCCATTCGTTCCGGGGACGTTACCATGTCCTGCACGGGGCCCTGTCCCCGATCGACGGGATCGGCCCGGAAGATCTCAAGCTGACCGAGCTTCTGCAACGCCTGCGCAACACCGAGGTAAAGGAGGTTCTGGTTGCCACCAACTTTACCGTCGAAGGGGAGGCGACCGCCCTGTACCTGGCGCGGCTGCTCCATCCTCTGGGCCTGCGGGTCACCCGGCTGGCCCATGGGATCCCCCTGGGAAGCGATCTGGAATACATCGACGAAGCCACGGTGAATCGGGCGGTGGAGGGGCGCCGGGAGCTCTAAGGGGGCGGTTGCTTTCTTTCGCGCCCGGCTTAAACTTTATTGAGTTTTCCTTCGCTCCAGATGTATATCCGCTCAGGCCTCCCCTTCCGGCGCACGTCGGGTGGATGGTTTGGAATCAAGTGAGATCGGTCTCCGTTATTTTTCAAGTAACGTCTCTCTTCAGGACTGAATACCAAGCAAAAAGGAGGAAATTCATGGCGCAAAAGATGGTCAACATCGACGGCAATACCGCTGCGGCGCATGTAGCCCATGCCACCAACGAGGTCATTGCCATCTACCCCATTACCCCCTCTTCGGTCATGGGGGAAATTTCCGACGCCAAAAGTGCGGTCGGCGAAAAGAATCTCTGGGGAACCATTCCCAGGGTGGTGGAAATGCAGTCGGAGGGCGGGGCCTCGGGGGCCGTTCACGGCGCGCTTCAGGCCGGCGCCCTGACGACGACCTTTACCGCCTCCCAGGGCCTGCTGTTGATGATTCCCAACATGTTCAAAATCGCCGGAGAGCTGACCAGCACGGTCTTCCATGTTTCGGCCCGCTCCATTGCCGCCCAGGCCCTCTCCATCTTCGGCGACCACTCGGACGTCATGGCCTGCCGCTCCACCGGCTGGGCGCTCCTGGCCTCCAACAACCCCCAGGAGGTCATGGATTTCGCCCTGATCTCCCAGGCCGCCACGCTGGAATCCCGCATCCCCTTCCTGCACTTCTTCGACGGTTTCCGCACCTCCCATGAAGTGCAGAAAGTGGCGGAGCTCTCCCAGGACGACATGCGCTTCATGATCGATGACGACCTGGTCCGCGCCCACCGCGCCCGGGGCCTCTCCCCCGATCGTCCGGTCCTGCGCGGCACCGCCCAGAACCCGGACGTCTACTTCCAGGGCCGCGAGACGGTCAACAAGTACTATCAGGCGGTTCCCGGCATCGTCCAGGCCCAGATGGACAAGTTTGCCGAGCGGATCGGCCGTCGCTACAATCTGGTGGATTACGTCGGTGCTCCCGACGCCGAACGGGTTATCGTCATGATGGGCTCGGGCTGTGACACCGTCCACGAACTGGTGGAATCGCTCGTTGCCCAAGGGGAAAAAGTCGGTCTGATCAAGATTCGCCTCTTCCTCCCCTTCCCGGTGGAAGCCTTCGCCAAGGCGCTGCCCGCCACCGTCAAAAGCATCGCCGTGCTCGACCGCACCAAGGAGCCCGGCTCCCTCGGCGAGCCTCTCTATCAGGCCGTGCGCACCGCCATCGGCGAGGCCATGAGCGACGGTCTGGCGGCCTTCTCCGGTTATCCGAAAATCGTCGGCGGCCGCTACGGGCTCGGCTCCTACGAGTTCTCCCCCGGCCATGGCCAAGGCCGTTTTCGACAACCTGACCCCGGAGAAGCCGAAAAACCACTTCATGGTCGGGATCAAGGACGATGTCACCGGCAACAGCCTCGAGTTCGACCCCGCCTTCCGGGTGTCCTCCGAAGGGATCTACCAGGCGATGTTCTACGGACTCGGCTCCGACGGCACCGTCGGCGCCAACAAGAACTCGATCAAGATCATCGGCGACACCACCGACAACAACGTCCAGGCCTACTTCGTCTACGACTCCAAGAAGGCCGGCAGCATGACCACCAGCCACCTGCGCTTCGGCAAGCGCGAGCTGCGCTCGCCCTACCTGATCGACAGCGCCGACTTCATCGCCTGCCACAACTTCTCCTTCCTCGAGAAGTACGACATGCTCTCCAAGGCCAACGATGGAGCGACCTTTCTGCTGAACAGCCCCTACGGCAAGGACGAGGTCTGGCAGCACCTGCCGCAGGAAGTCCAGCAGCAGATCATCGACAAGAAACTCAAGCTTTTCGTCATCGACGGCGTGCGGCTCGGTAATGAGATCGGTCTCGGCCCCCGCATCAACGTGATCATGCAGACGGCCTTCTTCAAAATCTCCAACATCATCCCCTTCGACCTGGCAACCAAGGAGATCAAGGACGCCATCGTCAAGAGCTACGGCAAGGCGGGTGAAAAAGTTGTCAACATGAACTTCCAGGCGGTCGAGGCCGGCGCCAACAACATCGAAGAGGTGGCCGTTCCCGCCAAAGCGCAGAGCGCCATCCGGATGAAAACGGGCCTGGGCGCCGACGCCCCCGAGTTTGTCCGCACCACCACCGCCGCCATCATCGACGGCAAGGGCGATGCGGTACCCGTCTCCGGCATGCCCGCCGACGGCACCTTCCCCACCGGCACCGCCAAGTACGAAAAACGCAACATCGCCGTCGATATTCCGGTGTGGGACACCGATGTCTGTATCCAGTGCGGCATCTGCTCCTTCGTCTGCCCCCATGCCACCATCCGCATGAAGATCGTCGATGCGGACCAATTGCAGGGGGCGCCTGCCGCGTTCAAGTCGACCGCCGCCAAGGGCAAGGGTCTGGAAGGGAAGAAGTTCTCCCTGCAGGTCGCTCCCGAGGACTGCACCGGCTGTGGGGCCTGCGTCCACAACTGCCCGGCCAAGAGCAAGGAAGACCCCAACCACAAAGCGATCAACATGCAGTTCCAGGCGCCGCTGCGGGAGCAGGAAGCGGCCAACTGGGAGTTCTTCCTCGGCCTGCCCGACACCGAGGCGAGCATCGTCAACCGCGCCAGCCTCAAGGGCAGCCAGCTGCTCCCCCCCATGTTCGAGTTCTCCGGGGCCTGCGCCGGCTGCGGGGAGACGCCCTTCCTCAAGGTGGCCTCACAGCTCTTCGGCGATCGCATGCTGATCGCCAACGCCACCGGCTGCTCCTCCATCTACGGCGGGAACCTCCCCACCACCCCCTGGACCACCCGCAAAGACGGTCTGGGACCGGCGTGGAGCAACTCCCTGTTCGAGGACAACTCGGAGTTCGGCTACGGCATGCGTCTGTCGGTCGCCAAGTTCCAGGAGTATAGCCGCGAACTGCTCGACCAGGTACCCGCCGACCATCTGGGCAAGATCGCCGGTCTGACCGACCTGGTGGCCGAGATCAAGGGCGCCGATCAGTCTACCCAGGAGGGCATCGAGGCCCAGCGCCAACGGGTGGCCAAGCTCAAGGAAGGCCTTCAGGGCTGCCCCGATCAGAAGGCCCGCGAACTCCTCTCGGTGGCCGACTACCTGGTGGACAAATCGGTCTGGATCATCGGCGGCGACGGCTGGGCCTACGACATCGGCTACGGCGGCCTCGACCACGTGCTCGCCTCCGGCGAGAATGTCAACGTGCTGGTCCTCGACACCGAGGTCTACTCCAACACCGGCGGCCAGGCGAGCAAGTCGACGCCCCTTGGGGCCGTCGCCCAGTTCGCCGCCGGCGGCAAGCGCATGCCGAAGAAAGACCTGGGGATGATCGCCATGACCTACGGCAACATCTATGTGGCCAAGGTCGCTCTCTCCAACCCCAACCAGGTCGTCAAGGCGATGCGCGAGGCGGACGCCTACGACGGGCCCTCCCTCATCATCGCCTACAGCCACTGCATCGCCCACGGCATCAACATGGCCACCGCGGTGGACGAAGGAAAACGGGCCGTGGCTTCGGGGCACTGGCCGCTGTTCCGCTACGATCCGCGTCTGGCGGCACAGGGGAAAAACCCGCTGCAGCTCGACTCCAAAGAGCCGACCATCTCCTTCGAAGAGTACGCCTACGGCGAAAACCGCTACCGGGTCCTCAAGAAGGCCAATCCCGAGGTGGCGGCCCACCTCATGGAGGAAGCTAATAAGGTCACCGCCACGCGCTACGACCTGTACAAAAAACTGGCCGAGATGCAGGCCGACTGTGGCGGCAAATCATAACCTGACCCTCTGACGGGGCTCAGACAAAAAATCCCGGCGGCCCTCCGCCGGGATTTTTTGTTGGGGTCGCACGTCACCCTGAGATTCTGAAAAACCCTTGCCTGCCGGCGCTCTAAGATGCTATAAAAGCCAGGCGCGAAACCCTTACCAAGGAGTACCGCCATGCTGAATCCTCAGTCATCCTCCTTTGTCATGTACGACGAGGAGTTCCAGAGGATAAACGCCGTCATCGAAAAATTGCTGCGCGAGGCCAACGCCAAGGTCATTTTCCTGGTGGATAAGAACGGGCAGCTGATCACGGCCGTCGGAGAAACCGAACATCTCGATACCACCAGCCTGGCCTCGCTCACTGCCGGCAATATCGCCGCCACCGGCGGGCTGGCCAAGCTGATCGGCGAAAAGGAATTCTCCATCCTGTTCCACGAGGGGGAGAAGGACAACCTGCACATCTCCATCGTTGCCGGCCGGGTGATCCTGGTGATGATTTTCGACGACCGCAGCTCCTTGGGCCTGGTCCGCCTGCGGGTCAAAAAAGCCAGTGATGAGCTGGCCGGAATCTTCGAGGCGCTCTGCCAGAAAATCCGAAGAGATTGAGAAGGGCGGCAGCCAGAGCCCCTTCGCCGAGATTACCGACGACGATATCGACAATCTCTTCCGATAACAGGGGTAGCGAATGTCCTTCATCAATTATGCGTCCCGCGAAATCAATTGCAAAATCGTCTACTACGGCCCCGGCCTGTGCGGTAAGACGACCAATTTGCAGTACGTCTACCAGAAGACCGCCCCCGAGGCCAAAGGGAAGATGATTTCCCTGGCCACGGAAACCGAAAGGACCCTTTTCTTCGACTTTCTGCCCCTGGCCCTGGGCGAAATCCGCGGGTTCAAAACCCGCTTTCACCTCTATACCGTTCCCGGGCAGGTCTTTTACGACGCCTCCCGCAAGTTGATCCTGAAAGGGGTCGACGGCGTGGTCTTCGTCGCCGACTCGCAGGAGGAGCGCCTCGACTCCAATATCGAGAGCATGGAAAACCTCAAGGTCAACCTGGAAGAACAGGGCTATCAGCTGGAAAACCTCCCCTTCGTCGTGCAGTACAACAAGCGGGACCTGCCCAACGTCACCCCGACGGCGGAGCTGCAAAGCCTGCTGAACCCCGACGGGGTTCCCGACTTCAGCGCCTGTGCCACTACCGGAGAAGGGGTCTTCGAAACCCTCAAGGCGGTCGCCAAGCTGATTCTCATCGACCTCAAAAAGGGAGGCCGTTAGGCCGATCCCTTCGCCATAGGAAGAAAAAAAGATCACACCTTCATGGAGGTGTGATCTTTTTTTGTCGTCGAATAACGTCTCCTATCTTCGAAAGGATGACGATAATTGCGTTGTCAAAGAAATCCCACTGTGATAAAACTGAGTGATTACTCAGTCAGCCGGGAGACCCATTTTCTTGGGGCCTCTCACCCTTCAATGCCCGAACCGACTCCTCACCCATCCCCCACGTTTCCGAGGTAAGTATGGGACGAAAGAACGCCATCATCGAGGCGGCCACCGAACTCTTTGCCGAAAAGGGCTTCAACGAAACCTCGACCGCCGAAATCGCCGCCCGCTCGGGCGTCGCTCACGGTACCCTTTTCTACCACTACAAAACCAAGGAAGGCATCCTGCTCAAGGTTTATGAAGCCGTGATGAACAGCTACGTGCGCGGGATGCAGGCCGCCATCGCCCCCGCCTCCTCGGGACTGGAGGGAATCGAGGCGGCGATCCGGTTTCACTTTCGGTTCAGCACCGAAAGGGCCAGAGAGGTTTTGGTGTTGATGCGGGATTTCCCCGGCCAGTTCAGCACCCCCGACTTTCCCCATCGGAATGTGGTCGCCGGAAAGACCGCCCGGGTGATCGCCCTCCTCCAGAAATGCCTGGAGACCGGCATGGCCGACGGCTCCGTGCGGCCGCTGCCGACGGTGGAGACCGCTCACATGGTGCGGGGGTTGATGGTTGGTCTGACCAGGCAGCGCCTCCTGGGACCGTTGCAGGTTCCCGAGGCGGGCGAAGAGGTCATTCGCTTCTGCCGCCGCGCCCTGATCGCCGAGGTCGCAACCTCTACCGAGGGGCGATAGGGGCGGCATGGAGGGCAACAGCACCAGCAAGTGGATCATCACCCTGACGGTGATGACCGGCACCATCATGAGCGCCCTGGACACCAGCATCGTCAATGTGGCGCTGCCCTACATGCGGGGCAATCTCGGCGCGACGGTGGAGGAAATCACCTGGGTGGCCACCGGCTACATCCTCTCCAACGTCATCATCATGCCGATTACCGCCCTGCTCAGCGCCCGTTTCGGGCGCAAGCGCATGTACCTGTTCAGCGTGGTCCTGTTCACCCTCAGCTCGATGCTCTGCGGGCTGGCCCGCAGCCTGGCGCCGCTCGTAGTCTTCCGGGTGCTCCAGGGGATCGGCGGCGGCGCCCTCATTCCCATCTCCCAGGCCATCCTGCGCGAGACCTTTCCCCCCGAAGAGCAGGGGATGGCGATGGGGCTGTTCGGCCTGGGCGTGGTGCTCGGCCCCGCTTTCGGTCCCACCCTCGGCGGCTGGCTGACCGACCACTATTCCTGGCCCTGGATCTTTTACATCAATGTGCCGATCGGCCTGCTCAACCTGCTGCTGATCACCCGCTTCATCAAAGACCCGCCCTACCTGCAACGGGAGAAGGGGCGCCTCGACATTTCGGGCCTGCTGCTGATGGTCGTCGGCCTCGGCGCCCTGCAGCTCATGCTCGAAAAGGGACAGAGCAAGGATTGGTTCTCCTCCCGCTTCATCATCACCCTCGGCCTGATCGCCGGCGTCGGCCTGACACTCTTCGTCTGGCGAGAACTCAATACCCGGCGTCCCGCGGTCGATCTGCGCCTGCTCAAAAACCTCACCTTTGCCTCGGGCACCCTGATCGGCGGGGGTCTCGGTATCGGCCTCTACGCCAGCCTCTTTCTGCTGCCCCTTTTTCTGCAGCAACTGCTCGGCTACCCGGCCTTCGATTCAGGGCTCGCCCTGATGCCGCGCAGCCTGGCGATGGCCGTTTCCATGCCCCTGGCCGGCCGAATCTACAACCGGGTGGGGCCCCGCACCCTGATCGCCACCGGACTGCTGATCAATGCCGGCAGTTACTTGCAGCTCTCCCGGCTCTCCCTCGATGTCGGCTACTGGCAGATCTTTTTCCCGCAGATCACCCTCGGCCTCGGCTTCGGCATGATCTTCGTGGCGCTTTCCACCGTGGCCCTTTCCACCGTCGAGCGGCCACGCATGACCGCGGCGACCGGCCTCTACAACGTGGTCCGCCAGGTCGCCGGCAGCATCGGCATCGCCATCTCCGCCACAGTCCTGACCCGGGGAGAAACGGTCTACCGCAGCACCCTGGTCGGGCATCTGACGCCCTACAGCAGCACAACCGGTCATTGGCTAACGACGGTAAGCGGAGCACTGCTGGCCCGCGGGTCGACGTCGACGCTGGCCCCCCAGCAGGCCCTCGTCATGCTCAATGCGCTGGTCGAACGCCAGGCGGCCATGCTCTCCTACAACCACGTCTTTTTGCTGATCGGCATCCTCTACCTGGGCTGTCTCCCCCTGGTTTTTCTGCTACGCCAGAGAGAGGTCACTCTGCCCGAGGCGATGGCATTGGAGTAAATGGCAACAAAGAAACTCTGATATGGTAAAATTAATTAGAAATGCGATCAGGAGGTGACACATGAAGAAAACAAGGGTGGTCGTAACCATCTCCAGGCAGGTAGGCGCGGGAGGCGCCGTCATCGGACAAAAGGTGGCCCGGCGGTTGGGCTTCAACTATCTGGACCGGGAAATTCTGCGACAGGCCGCTCATCAGGCCTGGCAAGACGCGAAAGCTCTGGAGAGCCGCGAGGAGCGGGTCGGTGGCCTCTGGGACAACGTGCTGCAGGTCTTCTCGGTCGGCACCCCCGAGGCAGCCTACCCCCTGCCGGGCGCCTGCCAGACGGTCACCGACCGGGATCTTTTTGACCTCGAAGCCGACGTCATTCGCAAAGTCGCCCTCGAGTACGACGCCGTCGTCGTCGGCCGCGCCGGATTCTGGGTGCTGCGCGATCATCCCGGGCTGGTCAGCATCTTTCTCCATGCGTCCCCCGAATACCGCGCCGACAACCTCCGCCGGCATTTCAAGCTCTCGGAAGGCTCCGAAGCCCTCAATCTGGTGAGAGCGGGCGATCGGCAGCGGGATAAGTTCATTCGCACCATGACCGGGGCCGACTGGCGAGATGCGGACAACTACCACTTGTGCATCGATTCGGGACGGGTTGCCGAAGAGGCGATCGTCGACATGGTGGTGCGCCTCACGGAGGCGGCGCGCGGCCGTTGAGGTGGATTACTGCTCCTGCAGTTTCACGCCGCAGGGACACGCTTCGATCAACCTGATCAGTTCATCCATTTTGAAGGGTTTGGACATAAACCCGTCCATTCCAGCAGCAAGACACTCCTTGCGATCTTCCGGGCGAACGTGGGCCGTAAGGGCGAAAATGCAGGTTCTTCCGCCCCTGCTCTCTTCCCGTTTGCGGATCTGCCGGGTAGCTTCCAGGCCGTTCATCTCCGGCATCTGCAGGTCCATGAGAATCAGGTCGCACTCCCCCTCCTCCCACTTGGAGACAGCCTCTCGACCGTTCACTGCCACGGCCACGGAGATGCCCCGCTGGTCGAGAACCATCTTGATCAGGTTGCGGATGGCCGGCTCGTCTTCCGCCAGCAGGATGTGCTGCAGAGGGCGGCACGCGTCTTCCTCTCCTTGACCGGAAACAGGGCTCTCTCGCCCCTCGACTTTCCGCAGGGGCATGGTAAAAGAAAAGGTGCTGCCCACTCCGGGTGCGCTGCGGACGTCGATGGTGCCGCCCATCAACGCGGCCAGCTCTTTGCTGATCGCTAACCCCAGACCGGTGCCGCCATAGGCGCGGGTCATGGAGCTGTCACCCTGCATGAAAGGCTGAAAGAGCTGTTCGATTTTTTCGGCAGGGATGCCGATCCCGGTATCGCAAATGGCAAAAACCAGTTCCCCGTCTTTCTTCCCCGCCCGTATCGACACTTCGCCTTCCCTGGTGAATTTCACGGCATTCCCCACCAGATTGACCAAAACCTGCCCGAGGCGGGCCGGGTCGCCCTTGACCTGTGCGGGAAGCTGGGGGTCGATGCTCCAGTTCAGGTCCAGACCTTTCTGCCGTGCCTGCGGGGCAAACATCTCCGCCACCTGACGAAGGCTGTTTTCCAGACTGAAAGCCCGATCCTCGATTATCAGTTTTCGGGCCTCGATTTTGGCGATATCGAGCAGATCGTCGATGATCGCCAGCAGACGATGGGCGGAAACATCGGCCATCTCCAGAAGCCGGCCCCGCTCGGGCGTGGCCCAGGAGCTTTGCAGGTAATCCAGCGCCCCCATGATCACGGTCATCGGGGTACGCAGCTCATGACTCATGTTGGCCAGGAACTGGGTTTTGGCCAGATTGGCGGCTTCGGCCCCCTCCTTGGCAGCGAGCAGATCCTGCTCCATCTGTTTGCGATCGGTGATGTCCTGAATGACCGTGATGAGATGCAACGGCGTCCCCCCCTCCCCCCGGGTAATCCCCGCCGAAACGAGCGCCCACACCACATGGCCGTCTTTGTGCAGATAGCGCTTTTCCTGGCGGATAAACGAAACCTGGCCGCCAATGAGTTGCTGAATGGTTTCCCTGGTAGGCTCTTGATCTTCCGGATGGGTCAGGTCGGCAACGGTTCTGTCCTTCAATTCTTCCAGGCGATACCCGACCATTTGGCAGAAACGCTCATTCGCACGCAGAAAATGGCCTTCCAGATCGGCTTGAACCGCTCCCACCGCCACGTTTTCAAAAAAAGCGCGAAATTCGTTCTCCCTCTTTCGGAGCTTGCGCACCCCTCGCACCTTGGCGGTGACATTGCGCACGATGTGGGCCGCCCCGCGCAGATGCCCTTCGGCATTTCGCAGAGGGCTGTATTTCATCTCGTAAACATTGCGATCGCGGTCGGGGTCGCCCAGTTCCGCCGTCGCACTAAACGTCTCGCCGCGCAACGCCCGCCCCCAGAGCGTCACCGCCTTCCGCTGGTCCTCGGGCAGATGCGCGAGAGCCTCCATCAGACTGCTTCCCACCCGGATCGTCGTCCCGAAAACTCGATGAAACTCTTGCCGATAAGCACGGTTCATGAGGATGTAGCGGAAGTCGGTATCGAGAGCGGCGATCAGATCCTCGGTCCCCTCGGTGATCCCCTCGAGCAGGTCGTAGGCCTGGCGCAGATGCTCCCGGCTGTTCCGAATTTCTTTTTCCGCCCGTTTTTGCCGGGTAATGTCACGAACGTGTGCGAGGATGAGGGTCCGGCCGCTCATCTGCACCTGGCGCAAGCTGATCTCCGCCTCGAATTCCGCACCGTCCTTAACCCGTCGCCCCGTCCATTCAAAAACCTGGTCTTCGCCGGCCGCGACCCTGTCCCAGATTTCCTTGGCCCTCTTCATCGACATCGCCGGGCCGGAGAGGTCGGCAATGGTCAGGCGCAGGGCCTCTTGCCGACTTACGCCGTGAAACTTGAGAAAACTATCGTTGACCTCCAGAATCTTGCCCTCGGGGGTATGAATGAGGATGGCATCGAAGCTGTTGTCGAAAACGGCCCGCAGAAGCTCGCTCGATTCGCGCCAAGGCTCTGCCTCGCGCACCCCGGACAGGGCCTCGTCCCGCTCCTTCTCCGCGCGCCGAAGATCTTTCCTGAGCGCTGCTAGCTCTCTTTTCAATTCCGCAATTCGGGAAGCATTCTTCTCTTCCACGTTAAAGTCTCCATTTTCGATTGCTGTCTGGAAAAGGAAATTAATTGGAGCGTAGCCACCACGGAAGAGGAAATGGACCAGAACCTACGAAATAACGATACCAAAGCGCATCCCCAAATGCCCAAGCGGCTCAGGCCTCTGTGGGTGCGTCGACCAGTTCCACGGTGTCGACCAGTTCCACGGTGAAGGTTGCGCCCCCGCCGGGAGTATCTTCGATCCAGACGCGACCGGCGTAAAGACGGGCGATCTTCTGCACCGTGGCCAGACCGATGCCGGTTCCGGGAACCCGCTTCGCCGTCGAGCCCCGATAGAAGACGTCGAAGACCTGCTGGCGTTCTTGGGCCGGGATGCCGGGGCCGTGGTCCCTGATGGAAAACCTCACCATCGTCTTGTTTCGCCTCCCTGCAATTTCTATGGGGCCGCCTTTCTCACCCGCGTAACGCACCGCATTGCCGATCAGATTGGAAAAGACCTGTGAAAGAAGGGTTTCGGGGACTCTGGCACAGGGCAGAGACGTTGTCTGTACCGTCAGGCCGGCGGCGTCGATCTGGCGGCGCAGGCCCCCCAAAACCTTCGCAACCACCTCATTGAGATCGACGGCTTGCGCCGGGGTCGGCAATTTCCCGACCTTGGCCAATGAGAGGAGATCTTCCAGCATCGCCGCCATTCTATCGCCTTGGCTAACGATTTCGTTGAGAGCCGTGCGGCCGTTTTCATCCAGAATCGAAGAGGTGCTTTGCTGAAGAAAATCGGCAAAACCGATGATCCCCGAAAGGGGCGAGCGCAGATCATGGGAGACCGTGTAGACAAAGGCATTGAGTTCCTGAACCGCTTCCTCTCTTTTTCTCTCCGCCTCTTTGCGCTTGGTGATATCCAGAAAGGTCACCACGGCACCGACGGTCTGATCCCCTTTTCGAATCGGATACGACCAGTATTCCACGGGAAAGCCGGTTCCATCGACGCGCCAGAAAAATTCATCTTCCACATGAAGATTCTCGCCATGAAGATAGGCGGCGCAAACCCGGCATTCTTCAACGGGATACGGGGTCCCGTCCCGGCGGGAATAATGAATCAGCTCGTGGATGTTTTTATTCAGCAGATCCGCCTCTTGGCGAAAGCCGAGCATCCGCAGGGCCGCCGGGTTGCAGAAAGTACATCTGCCCTGCAGATCGATTCCGTAGATCGCCTCCGCAACAGAGCGCAGAAGAAGAGCGACCTGTTCCTTTTCTGCATATAACCGCTTCTGGGTGCGGCGGCGAACCAGAATATTGAAAAACAACAGGAGGGAAAGGACCGTCAGAACAGCCATCCCGACCCACAATTGTCCTTCGCTCAAAGCATAAAAGGGCGCTGCCCTATGAATGACGACGCTTCCCGCAGGGAGACTTCGGACGGACAGTCCGAATTTTTTCAATTGTCTGGCATCGAACATGTATCGGTTGGGGCCGAACGTGACGGGGATGCGGTTCGGGCTTTCCCCCCCCAGGATACGCAGAGCCACCCGGGCGGCGAGCCGTCCCTGCTGCTTGCCGCTGACGAGTTTCCCCCCCACGATCCCCGCGCCGAGCATGGAATCCCACATGCTGTATATGGGTCTTCTGCACGCTTTCGAGATGAGTCGCATCTCCTCCCGGTAAGAGAGGGATTCGCCCGACCCCGTAGCAACAGAGCCATTGACGAGCACCAGACTGTCGGCCGGAAGTTCCTCCAGGCGGGAGGTCAGCTCCTCGGCCGGCAAGTCGTCCCAAAAGAGGAATTGTACGGGCGGGTAAAACGAATTCCCCTTGAGAGCATCCGCCAACATTGTGCGATTTTCGAGATTTGCCAGGCTTCTCACGCCGCCGACAACGACAATCTGCCGCGTGCCGGGGTGGAGCTTCAGGGCCGTCGCGATGGTTTCGAGATAAGAGGGAGATTCGGCGATGCCGGTGATGTCCTTAAACCCCGAAAGCAGGGCGGGGCGAAAATTATTAATACCGCAAAAGACAACGGCGGAATTTGCAAAGAGATCGCCCCGATGCTGCAGGACGAAATCCAGGGCGTTGTCATCGGAGAGCAGGACCAGATCGAAATGCCTGTCGTGCAGGGCATGGTGAATGATGGACTTCAAGATACCGGCGTAATAGCCGGCATCGGGATGGCGCAAGGTATCGAGATATTCGACATACAGGGAGATGTGATCAAGTTTGTTTTGGAACTCTTCCCGCATGCCGGCCATGACATGGTCTGTCCAAATAAAGCCGGGGTGATACGAGTGCAGAATAAGTACCGTTTTTTTCGTATTTTCCCGTGCCTGAGCGCTCCCGCGCGACAGCCCCCAGAGGCATAATACACTAACAAAGGCGAATAAATAGAGGAGAGCGCATCTTTTCGCAAAAGGCCTTCGGGAAGAGGATACGGAAGCTGGGCGCATAGCTTGTTTATCCATTCCTATCTAAATGCTCGGGTAATCGCCGACGCTGTCCGCCGGAGAACGCGTTCTCACTATCTCTTCGGTGGGGAAATAGCGTCCAAGCGACAGCACCCATCCCAGTCGCGAACGCCATCGGCCATTTCGGCGAATTCAGAGACTTGCGGACGCAAAAAATGCCCATCCTCTACCGAAGACAGGCAAGTGAACTTCTTATCAGCCTTCCTCTCCGGCAACCCGGCTATCCTCATTGGACCCGTGGCTTTGCGTCGCCGGATTTCTCCGGTTTTGCCTTTAGCTAAGATTAGAATTTTGTATATTTATGACAAGCCTAATTCCCATCCCCTGATATGTCAATAAAAGAATCCTAGCTTCCCGTGTTTCTTTTCCCCAACCGGACCGACCGAAGTCGCCGACAACCCGACTACCCGACTACCCGACTACCCGACTACCCGACGGGCCGGTGAAGGTGCCGGAATAATCCGGTAGGCTGATCGATCCGCTATCTCGTCGAGAGCGGCCGCTACCGGGGGAAAATGGTCAAATGTTGCGGTCCCCGATAAGCGGTAAGGAGGGTAGCTAACTCCGGGGAAAAGTCTGTTGCCCAAATGGCATTTGCCATTTAAGAAAAGGCACTTGACATCTATTTTCCCGTGTTGTATAAGATCACCTCGTCTCTAGGTGTGCGCTGACTTCAAGGGGAACCCCTGGTTTTGTCGCTGATTACAAGGCACAAAATTTAAGAATTCAACGTATTAGAGATGAACACCCATTCCCCGATAGCTCAGTTGGTAGAGCAGGTGGCTGTTAACCACCCTGTCGCTGGTTCGAGTCCGGCTCGGGGAGCCAGACAATCAACAGGCCGATTTCTTTAATGAAATCGGCCTGTTTTCGTTCCTATCCATTTCCACCCCAAAAGCCACCTAGCAAAGATCCGTTTAAAATCAGCGGGTTAAAAGTTCGAGTCCGGGATGGTCATTTTCGCTGGATTATTGGGGGCATTTTCCCACAATGAAGGGATTGCAGGAATCGTATAGGATTATCCCCTGGGGGTGCACTCAAATATCCAGGACAACTTTTGAGATTTTCCGCCCCCTTCTAACATCTAACCCCGGGGAGAAATGTCTCCGCTCATCCAATACCAAATCCTATCCGTCGCTCGGCCTCCATCCCCCCATTTTCCGATGCTTCGTCTATAAGTAAATTCCTGAGTTTCTCAGGTTGATCAAGCAGCCCAAGCAATTGGGCCTTTTTCTGAACCACCGAAAAATCACCTGGTGTCAGCCGGGGCATTTCACCTCGCGGGGGCACCGGCATCTCCATTCGAAAAAAATGCCTGAATGCCTCCAGAATCTGCTCCAGTTTCATGTATCCGAAACAGCACTTGAAGGTGAATCGTCGCATGGACGCTGGATCGAGACTATCCATTAAATTGGTCGTGCAGGCAAAGGGCAAGGGGTGTCGTTCCATCCAGGTCAGCATTTCGTTGACTTGACTGACCTCCCAGCCGTTAACTGCATTTCTTCGGTTTCTAAGCAGGGAGTCGGCTTCATCAAAAATCAGAAATGCTTCCTTTTCGATCGCCTCCTGAAAAGCAGCGGCTATCTTTTTCTCGCTACCGCCAACAAACATATCGAGCAAGTCCGAGGCTCGTTTTTGTACGATAGATAGCCTCATCTGGTCGGCCAGATAACGCAGATAGGCGGATTTCCCGGTCCCCGGCGGGCCATAGATGCAGAGGGAAAAGGCTCTGTTTTGTGCCCGCGACAGTTGTTCAGTCAGACAGCCCAATTCGAGATCCGCGCAGGTCAGCTCAGGCAAAAATTTTTCCTGTTCTTCCACACGGGGTAGAGGCCGCCCTCTGCGCATCGCCTTGATAATTCCCTCGGCGTCAAGCCGAAAATCCTCTACCTGCCCCCCGGTCTGCCGTGAAAACCTGGCCGCACTTTCAATCACGGCGGGAGGGACGTTCAGTTCCGCCATCCTGCGAACTTCATCGACCGGCAACTCAATCTCATTTTTTGCCAGAATCCGGTGCCAAATCTGCTCTCTTCTTTGGGTCGGGGGGAGTTTGACATCCAACACCAGCGACATGCGCCGGATGAACGCCTCATCAAGGGAATCGATGTCGTTGATCACCCACAGAGTCGGAACCGGATTGTTTTCCACCAGGCGATTGATAAAAACCTTGCTTCCCATTCTGGGTTTTACGCCAAACAGACGCCCCAAACCTATGCCATCGCAGAGGTCATCCATTTCATCGAAAAGCAGAATGGCGTCGGGATGGGATTTCAGAAGCGCCTGGGCGAGGCGATAGCTTATCAGGCGCTCTCCCCGACTAGGCTCTTGCCCGTCCGGGTCCTGTTCTCCGACGGGATAGAGGCACGTGCCTATCTGCTTCGCCAGAGTTTTGCAGAATTCCGTCTTACCCGTTCCCGGGGGTCCCCAGAGCAAGATGTTGACTCCGGGCTGCTGGCGTTGCAATGCATGCCGAAGAAAGGTGCAGGACTTTTCCGCCACTGGGCCAAGGTGGGCAAAATCGGTCCATTCCAGTGCGGGCTTCGCCGCATGGCCTAGCACCATCGGCAGCAACTCATCAATCCCACTCTGGCACCGCCGCAACGCGTCCAAAACCAGATCGTTGATCCGAAAATGGTCATCCAGGTCGCTGCCGGTGGCCTTTTTCTCTTGAATGACGCCGCAGCCAAGTAAGGAACCGTTACTCTGCAGGGCTTTCAGCAGGTCCTCTGTTTCGACGCCCATCACGCAGGCACAGGCATCCATAGTGTCAAGATGACCACTGCACACGTCGTCGAAAAAACGACGAAAGGGCCTGAAGGACAAGTGGCGAGCCGCGAGCCCCACGAAATCACTCTCCAAGGGCGAAAGCCCCAAATGTCTCGACAGCAACTGGAGGTTCCTGTGAAGGCGGCTCGGTTTGCACGGAAGCAACCGCTGGCGGCGCTCCTCTATAAGTCCGATCACCCCCTCGCGAAAAGTGGCGGCTTGTTTCCTGTCGAGTTTATTACTCCCGCCCTCGGCCGAAGTGTCAGTTATCAGCGTATCGAGTTTTTCCTGAGCCGGGCCCAGAAGAATCTGGTTGCTCTCAAGCCATTCGCCAATTTCTTTTAAAAGAGCGACTCGCCCACCATAGCTTTTCAACAGTTGAGCCAGATATCCCAAGATCACATAAATTTCCCTGTCAACCATAGTGTTCCTCCCCGAGAAATCGTTTCAATTGCCGCAACAACCATGAAACAACCTTGCGACGAATCGTGTCGGAATCAACACGGGAGATTTTTTGTTCTGGAAATGCTAATCTCGCATTTGGATGCGACCATTTTCGTCGCTAAGGGGGAGTAGGGTATCGAAAAACACTCGGGGAATGGAGGGCATGAAACCTGTCACTCGCCACTGGCAAATTCTGCGGATGATCTCGCGCCGTCCGGGCAAGAAAACGACGGCGAGAGAGATCTACGAGTCGCTTCTCGCCACTGAGCCGGCCATAGGCTTGACCAAACGTACTGTCGAACGTGATCTGCACGTACTCGCCGCCAGCTTTCCCATTCAATGTGACGGGCACAAACCCCAAGGGTGGAGTTGGCGTCGCGATGCCGATGCCCTCGATATCTCCGGGATGGATATCACCGCCGCCCTGACCTTTCGCATGGTCGAGGAGTATCTCTCCCGCCTCCTGCCTCAATCGTGTTTGACCTCTCTGACGCCTCACATGGCCCGGGCCAAAACGATCCTCGGCCAACCCGGCGACGGAGGTCTGGCCGACTGGCCCGCCAAGGTCAAAGTGGTTCCCCGCACTCAACCATTGTTGCCACCTGTCATCGATCCCGAAGTGCTGGATGTAATTTACGGGGCTCTCCTCGCCGATCTACGCTTCAAGGGAGTTTACCGGCGGCATGGCAAAAAGGGAAAGGAGCTGGAGGTCAATCCCCTCGGGCTGGTTTTCAACGACGCGTTGGTTTATGTGGTCGGAACCTGTTGGGACTACAGAGATGTTCGGCTTCTTGCCCTGCACCGGTTCACCAGCGCGGCACTTCTGGATATTCCCGCTACCCGTCCCCCGGAATTCGACCTGCAGGCCTATATCGATGGCGGCGCCCTCGGGTTTGCCGGAGAACCGGGAAAGACCATTGACTCAAGGCCCTGTTTACCGATGGAGCCGCGGCCCATCTGCGAGAGAGCCCCCTGGCCGAAGACCAGACCATCGACGACGAAGGTAACGGCTGGGTGATCCTCCAAGGGAGCGTTCCGGATACTCAGCAATTGCTCTGGTGGTTGCGGGGGTTCGGAGATCAGGTTGAGGTTCTGGAGCCGGTAAGCCTTAGAGAGAAAATCTTCCAGGCTCTGCAGAGGCAAATAGATCTTTACATCAAGGGCGCCACCCTCTGATGGAAAGGAAACGGAGCATGAAGCGCTGATTTCATGCGGCTCACGGCATTGCGACCTGATTTGTCGCTTTTGCGTTTTACGGTTATCTCACGCAGAAGTTTTTTTTCTCCACGGGAACAAAGAGGTGAGAGTTTATGTCGAATGAAATTTCGGTGAGAAGCTATTCGATTTCCAACATTCCCCATGACACCGAGACGTATGAGCTTAGGGCTTCCGTGGTAGGCATTGGCCAGGCGGGGGCGGAAACCGTCCATCTATTTCTCAGGCTTCTGTGCAGCTTACCTGCCATGAAGTTTCAACACGGCCGGACGGTGGAAACGGGGAATCTCCTTCGGTCCTGACTGCGCAATTGGCGCAAGAGGATCTGGTGATTTTAGTGTGGGAGGCCATGGATGCCTCGGAGGCTGAAGTCCTTCGAGACCTTACAAAGGCGTCCCGCGGCGATAACTCGATGCCCCTTCTGATTGGCGTGACCTCCGAAGGCAAGGAAAACCTGGCACTGGCAGATGAAGTGAAGTCCAGCAGGATTGGACTTGACACTCTTTTTCTTCTCCCGGAGACAAGCGTATGCGAGAACGATCAGCGCTTGCCTGCACTAGGAGAGGCACCTTCCGCCTTCACGGCCCTTGCCCGGCACCTGGTCACCATTCTGACCCAAATGAGTCAGCAGAAAAACCTTATCTGCGTAGATTTTAACGACGTCGCACTGATCATGCGATCAGGAAGCATCGGACGGATGGGAATTGGGGTTGCCAATGGGAAAGACGAAAACGAAATCGCCACCCGAATGGCGCTAAAGGCGCTCAAGGGCCATCTGGAGAAAGCAACTGGCACTCTGGGAATTGTAAGAGACGGCAAGAAATTATCTGTCGAAAATTACGACAAGGCAGCGGCGGCTCTTTACCCTCATATTCCGGAAGACAGCCCTTTTATTATGGGGTTGGTTCATGACGATTCTATGGTGGATCGAGTGGAGGTTACTGTTTTGAGTATTGAGGACATCAGACACAAATCAAGGAGCATTTAAGCCAATTCATGATTGTAATTACGATTGATATTTGCCTTCTAAGTTCACTGAACAATTTATCTTCGTTAACCTGAGTGGGTATTAAGTAATTTTCTACAAGGAGGAAAAACAATGGAAAAGCCAAATATTTTCTCATTTGCCACGAGGGAGCTTTCTCAAGATGCGGTTATAGCTTGGTTGGCTTCGTGGGCCGATCCGTCCTATTCAGAAGTTGACTTTAATCTTCACTCTTGTGGCCTTAATCTTATTAAATCTTTTTACAAAAAGCATGACATGCCATCACCTGCCATAAATAAAATAAATGTAGAAACACAAGTAGATAGAATGGATGTTCTGATTACCGTTAACGATTCAGACTGTATAATAATAGAGGACAAGACCAATACAAAGGAGCACGGGAAACAACTAAAAAATTATTTAGAAAAAGTCATAAATAAAAACAATGTAAAAAATATAATTCCAATTTACTTTAAAACATATGAGCAATCATCATTTAAAAAGGTAGAAGAATCTGGATATAAAGTATTTAGTCGAGATAATTTTTTTGGAATATTAAAAGAGTGTGAGAATCTTGGATGTTCAAATCAATTATTTCTTGACTATATAAACCACTTAAAATATTTGGATTCAAAGATAAACGCTTATAAGAATCTACCATTGAGTGATTGGAGCAAAAAAAATACTTCTTGGCAAGGTTTGTTTAAAGCCCTTCAGGCTGAATTAAAAATAGGAAAGTGGGGATATGTCCCTAATCCATCCGGTGGATTTATGGGTTTTTGGTTTGGCGGGAAAGACGTCTGTTTTGAGGGGGAAGGGGCCAGGTCTTACATCCTGCTAGCTGAAGAGGATCTCTTGTTTAAAATCGCAGTCAAAGAAAACTCCTCACGTAGGAAAATTAGGTCTTCCTGGTATGAAATTATAATGAAAACCTGTGAAGAGCATGGTTTTGCTGATTTCAGAAAACCAGATCGGTGGCGGACGGGAAAAGATATGACCTAGTAAAAGGCGGATCTTGGATCGTTAAAAGTTCCGATGGTACGGTGGATTTATCTTCAACTGTTGAAAAACTTCGTAATATCAATGATTTTCATGGTAAAATTGCGATCCAATGTAGTGGTAATTGAAATATCTATTTAAATCAGACTGAGGAGGGGGGCGATGCTCAGCAAATCCCAATTCATCCGTGGCCGACAATGTCACAAGTCGCTCTGGCTTTACAATCATCGTCCTGAACTGAGAGAAAAACCAAGAGGTACCCAACAGGCCCTCTTCGACAGTGGGACGGATGTAGGAGTCTTGGCTCAGAAATTGTTCTCTGACGGTCTGGCCATTCCCTTCGAGGGGCTGAGATACGGCGACCAGGTGCAGATGACTCACCAGGCCATGGCCGATGGGGTATCCACTATCTACGAAGCGGCGTTCATCCACGATGGCGTTTTCGTAAAAGTCGACCTCCTTCACAGAGGCCCGAAGGGGTGGGAGGTTTACGAGGTCAAGTCGTCAACCGGCTGCAAGGGGGTCTATCTGGATGATATTGCTGTCCAGGTGCGCACCGTCCAGGGAGCCGGCGTCCAGGTAGCCCGGGCCGCGTTGGTGCATATTAACAATACCTACCGCCGCCAGGGTCCGATCGACGTCCATCAACTCTTCAGCATTGTCGACGTTACCGAAAATGTTCTAAGCCGCCAGGAATCGATTTCGCTGGAAATAGCCCGCCAGCACCACGTCATTTCCGGAGAAGAACCTGCAACCGACATCGGCCCTCATTGCTCCGATCCCTACGACTGCGACTTTCGCCCTCACTGCTGGGCACACGTGCCGTCCCCGTCTGTCTTCGATCTGCGCGATCGCGGGCGTCCCAATGCTTTTGCCCTCTATCAGAATGGGATCGTCCGGTTTGAGGATATCCCGAAGTCCAAGCTCGGCTGGCGGCAGAGGCTGCAGGTAAACGTTACGCTCCACCAGCAGGATCATATCGATCCGGCCGCCTTGCGGAACTTTTTGGATGGTCTCTGGTATCCTCTCTGTTTTCTTGATTTCGAAACCACGTATATGACCCCCGTTCCGCTCTTCGATGGAACCCGTCCCTACGAGCAGGTCCCCTTCCAGGTTTCCCTCCACATCCAGGAGGAGCCGGAAGGGGAGGTGCAGCATGTCGAATTTCTGGCAAACGGGCTGGATGATCCGCAGGAAGACTTCATTCTGGCCCTGGTCGACGCCCTGCCGGAAAACGGCTGTATCCTCACCTATAATCAGAGATTTGAGATCGGAATCCTGGAAGGTCTGGCCACCCGTCTTCCCGAGTGGCAACGTCACGTTGATGCCATCATTCCCAATGTGCGGGATCTGATGTCGCCCTTTAGAAGTAAACACCTCTACTGTTGGCAGATGGACGGTTCTTATTCCATTAAAAAGGTGCTGCCTGCCCTGGCACCCGATCTGTCATACAAGAACCTGGAGATCAATAACGGGGAGATGGCCGCGTCGGCCTTTCTGCATTTGCGTGCCCTCGCTGACCCCGAGGAGGTCGCTACGATGTCTCGCCAACTGAAAGACTATTGTCGGCTTGATACCTGGGCGATGGTGGTGATTCTGGAAAAAATGAAGGAGTTGGCCACATAAAATAAGGCTTAGACTTCACAGGTAGTGGATGCTATCGGTCCTCATATCCACTGGTAGAAAAATACAGGATAGTGATTATGAATAAGGCATGTGATTTCAATTTACTTAACGCCGGATTTATAAAAGTTATTGGGATAGGGAAGTTCGGTGAGAATGTTGTTGATAATCTTATAAAAGGGCGCGACAATTCGATATGCGCAGAATTTAATAACAATATTACAAGCATCAATGTTTTAGAAAACGATGATACATTCCATCATTTTGAGTCAAAGAAATTTTCTAAAACTTTGGCATCTGATATATATGAATATTTCTTTTCGAGAAAAGATGGATTCACTAAAAAAGGTGAGGTCTTATCAAGGCTATTATGGGATCGTAGGAAAATAGCGATCATTTTGGCGGACCAACAGGAGATCAGTCTTAATCATTTAAATGAAACGCTATGCACATTAAAAGGTATATTTGATTTCTGTCATTTATTTTGGGTTGATGACTCGGCTTATAGCCAAATAGATAGACTTGAAAAGGAATTTACAAAATTCGGTGAAAAACTCCACCGTTGGACAGTGGTGCCAAGACAGGGACCTTTCTATAATGATGAAGAGACAAAAATAGAGCCAGTTGATGCTTTAAGCGGATCTGTCGCGTGGGCCATCAGGGACATTTACGAGGGCTATCCGATTACAAGAGAAGACATGATGGGGGCCTCAGAAGGATATCAATATCTTTTTGATCCACGCGGGAAAAGCAATATTGCAGTTCTTTCAATAGATGACTCAAAAGAAACTGTCGGATTGTTAAAATCTACATTTGTCAAAATTCAAAAAAATGGATGTGTGTTATCTGATGCAAAATACATGAATATAATATCGACAGTCGGTAAAAAATGCACATTTAATAATATTGAAACAATATATAGTAATATTTATACTTTATTTCATAGTGAAAAAACCAATCTGGTTATAAAAGTAAATGATTGCAATTTCATGGAAGATAAAAAAATAATCACTACATTCATGATATCGTGATAAATTCTCTATAGTTTTGTACGCACTTGCGATGGTCCCATAAATCACTTCCTGTCAGACGCAAAAAGCCCTCGATCGCCGGACCGGGGGCTTTTCTCGTAATGCGCTACTTTTTGAACGGTGCTGATGACGGTCGATTTTGGGTGCCTGGCAACGGAAGGACTTCTGGATACGCTTGACGTAACACGTAACGGATGCTAGGATGTGCCCATGATTCGAAGCTTTCGAGACAAAGACACGGAGGCCCTTTATGACGGGCGAAGAGTACGGAGATTCGAGGGTTTTATCGACCAAGCCGAGCGTCGGCTCCAGATCCTTGACAGCGCCACTTGCCTGGAGGACCTGGCGGGGCTCCCGAGTAACCGTCTTGAGGCATTGACGGGTGACCGGAAGGGGCTGCTCAGCATCCGGATCAACCAGCAATGGCGCCTGTGTTTTGAATGGCGGGAGGATGGCCCCCACAGCGTCGAGATCGTGGATTACCATTAGGAGAAAGCTTATGAACAACATGCGGCCCATTCACCCCGGAGAAGTCCTCCGGGAAGAGATAGAGACCCTGGGGATGTCGGCACGGCAACTGGCTGCGGCTCTTCATGTCCCTGCCAACCGGATCACCGGCATTCTCAACGAACAAAGAGCGATCACGGCCGACACCTCGCTGCGCCTCGCCCGGTTTTTCGGCACCACCCCGGAATTCTGGTTGAATCTTCAAACGGCCTACGAACTGCGCCGCACCAAAGTACAAATCGGCGGGCAGATCGAAAGAGAAGTCCACCCGCATACGGCTTGAGTTGTCCCGGGAGACAGGAATTCTGGGAACGAGGCGGCCAAAGGCTTTTGCGCCCTTGATCTCAATTCGAGATAATTTGCTGGACGGCCCAAAATGTGTGACCGATAGTCGAGTCTGATCTACTTCGATTCCGTCTTATTTTGTTGGAATTGCGCAGGATGGGAGGACAATCGCAAGCCTGAAATCCCCGTTGGGAAAAAAGAAAAAACAGAAGTCGGCTCAAGGCTGGCCAATGCGTATTTTACTTTTGCTCCAGTTTTACCTATTTTGGGGGAAGCTTACGAACTCCACCCCCACAATCCTGGGGCGCCCATGGCCGCAAATATGGCCAGCAGACCAATACCAGCGGGCCGATCACCGAAAGTGGTATGCCGATTTCATCCGCACCAAAAAGAGCTTTAGAGCGGGGGTATATCCCCCCGCAGATCTATGTTATTGGGTAGCGGTTTTACTCTCTTTTGGAAGCAACTGATTGATTACGTTGATTAACTGATCGTTTGATACTCTGTTGGCCTCATGGAAATATTTACGGATACGGCCTTTCGAGTCCACAATCACCATCGCATCGTTGTGGACGATGTCATAATCGACCTTGGCCTTCTCGGCCAGTTTATTGCTTACGACCAACTCGGGAACATAAGTCCCCTCCTTCTTTGCCCTTTCCGTTTCCTGGTCTTCGCTCTCGTTGCTGACTTTTCGATAATAGATATGGTAAGAATTTTGGACAATATGCCGGATTTCGTCCTGCTTTCCAGTTAAATACTCCCAATGGGTATCCTTTGGGTTCCATCCGTATTGTTCCTGAAAAGTTCGCAATTGATCCGGGCCTGCATTCTCCGGGTCAACATTGAAGGCAACGAACTGGACATGATCATAAATTCCCGAGGTTTTCAAAACATTGGCCAGACTGACGAAATTGCTGGCGATCAACGGGCAGTAGGACGTGCAATACGGAAACAAAAAGGTCACGACCCTGACCTTCCCGGTGAATGATTTCGATGATACGGAATTTCCTAGTTGGTCGGTCAGGGTGTAGTTCGGTACTGTTCCCAATACAGGTAAACCTTGTTGGTTATTCGAACCGGGGCGTAAAAACCATCCAGCCGAAAAACATCCGAAGCCGACAAGAATAAGGACTCCGATGAAGAGCGCTCTTTTCATATTTCCTCCTGATTCCGTTTAGGCCTTTGGCGGTTTTGGATCTTTATCTGCTATCTATCGTGGCGCTGACGGCGATTCTGTCAAAGCACTCGGCAATGGCGGGCTGGTTAGCGTTTTCAAGAAAGCGATCAAGTCGGCCTTGTCTTGACCGCTGAGATGGGGGATGAGGTTGACGGTTGCCTCCCGCACGCCTACGACGCGTCAATGGCTGGCGGCTTTCCCCTTGGAATAAAAATCAAGAACCTGATCGAGGGTTGCGAATCGGCCGTCGTGCATATAGGGGGCGGTCAACGCGACATTGCGCAGGCTCGGGGTTTTGAACGCGCCAAGCTGAGATTGGGGCTTGGGCAAATAGGCAATACGGTCTTTGGCAGGGCCGCTACGTTGGTCACTGTATTTTCCTATGGCATTGAATGGGTCGGCTTTTAACGAACGGATGCCGCCGGCGCGCCCGGTGTCGGCCAGGACACCGGACAGAAGGGGCAGACCGAGGTTATGGAACTGATGATCGCTGAAGGTGGGGCCCGAATGACACAGATCGCAGTTGCCGGAGCCGACGAAAAGTTTAAGGCCGCGTTTGGCGGCCTCTGAAATGTCATGCTGGGCGGCCGGATTGCCGGACTTGAGGGCGGCGACATAACGATCAAAGGGCGATTCCCGGTTGACGAGCTTTCGCTCGTAGGCGGCGATCGCCTTGCCGAGATTGCTGAAAATGCGATTAACTGCCATCCGGTCATCCGGTGCAATTCGCATCCACGCCCGGGCAACAGGGAGCTTACGGTCCGCGGCGGGGCGGGCATGGGAAGGGAACCGTTTGAGGTCATCAAGCGGAGGCAGGGGGCCGAAGACCTGCTGGTAGGCTTTTCGCAACGCCGGATCGCTGGCGATGACATGGGCGATATGCAGGCGGTCGCTTCCGGCCTCGCGCGGGTTTTCAAGCGGCTGCAAGGCTTGAGACCACTGGGAGTCGGATCGTCCATCCCAAAAATACCACTGCTGATAGGCCGTGTTGAGGACGGTCGGCGTGTTGCGGGTGCCGAGCGCAAGCCCCTTCGCAAGTCGTCTGCCGTCGGTAAAAGCCTTTGCCGGCTGATGGCAGGTGGCGCACGAGACGTTTCCGTTCGCTGATAGGCGCCGGTCGAAAAACAGAAATTGCCCGAGCCTCGCAGCCCTGGGATCGTTCGCGAACTTGTTGGTTGGATCGGGCGGGATCGGGCCGAGAGGGGAATGGCGAAAAATTGCGGCAAGCTCAGCCGGAGAGTAAAAGGAGCGACTCCCTTTCACGGCCAAAGCGCTGCCACTGAAAACGATTATGAACAGAATCGCTCCGATCCCGATGACAAGGGCGATTCGCTGACTGATCATCTTGACAACCATCGCTAACGACCGCAACAGGGGACCCGAAAATAGGCCGTCCCTTCTTTGGAACCCTCCTGCACGGTGACCTTCAGGACCCACGGGCCCCGCATGTGAAAGTACATTCCCGACACGGTGAAAGTGCCATTCTTCGATTCGACGCGCGGCGAGGACTGCATGCCGTGGGCGAAGCCGTGTTTCAGTCCGTGCCGCATGCCGGCAAACATGGTCAAAGTTGCGTCCCTTATCTGCCGCGTCGGGTTTTTCCCGTCATAGACGGCAAACTGAAGCTGAAAATACTTCTCGAAGGGAAACGGGTTCGGCATCGACACCAGCTTGACGAGAAATTGGTGATCGGCGGTGTAAGCCTGCCGCGTCGGTGCGAAATTCGCAGGATTCCTCGGGCACTGGCATCTCCATGCCGCTTGCGGGCTTCGTTGCGCCTGCCGCCCTCGCCGGGGAAACAAAACCCGTGAGGCTGAAGAGTGCGACGAGAAGAAGCATAATGTTCGGTCCCTGTTTCATGGCTTGACTCCGCGTAATTGGGGATAGTTTTTTCCCTGCGACGACATGGAGAGGGTTTGCCGAACTGCATGAGGAGGAAGGAGAAACCTGGTGCATGCCCTCTGTTTGAGCTTCAGACCTCAGCTTGAAATAATGCTATTGAGCTTATCATAACTCATCGGAATTTCTAAAACCGTCCGGGTGAATCCCAAATTTCACGGCCCAACCCTGATTTCATGGAAGCCTCGATGGGGGCCGTCGCCGCCCCCCTGTGTCAGGATAGTTGTCGCCTCGAATAAACACAGCGAGGAGACAACCTATCATGCCGATGCGCGACTCCCCCGCCTTCCGAACCCTCATGATCCAGAAGATGACCGACCCCGATGTCATCATTTTCTACAGAAATTGGCGTTCCACATGAAGATCAGGGACTGATGAGGCAGCCGCGAAGGATCAAGTTTTCTTCGAAGGCAGGGTGAAAAAAGTTCGAATAACGTCCAACGTGGGGAGCCAACAAATCAGTCGGCCGGTTTCCTTTGTGAAATCGGCCGCTTTGCTGTTTCATCCGTTTTTCCTCAAAAAACCACCAGCCAATTTTTCACCAGCCAATTTTTCCTTCAAAATCGATGAGGTAAAAGTTCGAGTCCGCCGTGGTCATCCTCATGCGAAAAATCAGGGCGTGAACTTTCCCATAAGGTAACAATATCTGAGTGATCGCAGTGGTACTTTACTTGAGCGGTGAGAGTGGTTGGGCAGGGCAGTGGGGACAGGGCGCCGCGCGGCCGTGTTTGGAGCAAGGAAAAAATCCAGAGAAAAACCTTACCGGCGGCTATCGTCAACAGTACGCTTCAAGACCTCCAAGCGATGAGTTTGGCGACCACACCAGCCCACAGACGGGGATTTGCCCATGAGAAGGGGGCCTGTTGGGGGAGGTGCTCAATGAACCGATCCTCACTTGCCCAGTCTACGCCTCGGCGAAGGAGGCGCTCATTGAGCCCCTGCGACGTGTTCGTCGAATACACCAAACCGGACAACGCCAAAGACAAAATCCTTGCCGCACTCCAAAGAGGCGCCCATGCGGAGGTTGGAACGTCGGGACTCACAGAAGACATTTTTGCCGAAATCGACCGTGTCGCCCGCGAGAAGAAACGGGGAGTTCCGGGGGGGATCGAGTCGGAATCGTTTTTGTTTTGACAAACCCTTCGATTGCATGGCAGGGGCGCACGTCATGAACATTCTTGCCGAGATACCGTCGCCGACGGTCGCCCCTCAGGTGGCTCTGGTAATGATTCGTGGCCCTGCTTCGAGGCTCCGCAATACAGCAAGATTGTCGCGGCATATCCGGCTGAATTCGCCGGATACTCCTGGCTCCACGCCGGCCCTGTCCCAGAAGCGAAGCGCAGGCTGCAAGGCGCCCGGCCATACGTCGGCGGTGTCCATCGCCATCGCTTGCGGTGCGAATTCCCGCCGAAGGGTTTCGCCGGACGTCGGCCGGTACAGCATCGGCAGCATGTCGTACACCGGCGCCAGCGTATAAAACCTTGACCGCACCCGAATGAACGACAGGTTGCCCAGATGCATATCGGTTAACCCCGCCCCGAAGCAGCCCGCGGGCACATTTCGCCCAATCGTCCCTGACGCCGATATATTCGCTGTCGATAGAGCGGAGGGAAAAGAGGGAGGACCTCCCCAAAGAGCCGATGCGGTCAAACCGGTCGACCTCAAGAAAGACGCGATTATCGGCCTCAAGTATCCGGCTGCCGGCGGCATCGATCCCTGCCGCCCGGACCGTTTCAGGCGCGAGGCGTTCACAGCGGAGCAGATCCGCCCAACGTTGGCCCTCCAGGCTCGTCAATGAAGGTGAAAACTTGACCAGCACATGACGGCACTCGTCGCCGTCTGTCAGCACGGCGGTGCACTTGGGCTGCTCTCCTCCTGCGGAGGAGCCTGCGGGATCGCCCGTCATGGCCGCGCCCGCACCGCGCGAACTACGACCGGCATCAGGAACATCCCGGCAAGGATGATCAGCATCGTCACGTTGGGGTTGTGGATGTACGCGTTCAGACGCAGGGTGGAGACGGCGACCACGCCGAAATAAAGCATGTCCCCGGCGATGGCGACGGCCCAGCCGGCGAGAAAGCCGTGCCCCGCGGTGAGGGCCGAGGCGCGGCCGGTCATCGGGTCGACGCCAAAGGCGATCATGACCAGGGCGAGCGGCCCGGCGCCGGTGCCGTTGAAGTGGGCCACGCTGCGTTCGGTGGCCATCTTGAAGGCGGCGCCGATGCGTGCGCCGAGGCGGCTCCTGCTCCCCCAGCGACGCCCCAGGCGCAGGAGAGGCTCGAAGGCCAGGGCGAGGAGGACGTCCGAAATCAGGTAGAGGACGGTCGTCACCGGCCAGACCAGCCCCCGCCGCCCGGCAAGGAGCACCCCGGCCGGGATGCCGCCACCGACCGGTATCACAAAGAGGGTGAGAACGGAGAGACTGCCGGAGAGGGTGTGGGAAAAGGATGGCGGAAGGGGCATTATTTTACTTGGAACCCACGGGTCGAGCGACGACATCCCACTTGATTTTCAGATAAAGAGTGCAGCTCAGCGGCAAAAAGGAGACACTGTTGGCGATGATCAGAGGTAGGTCGGATACGGCAATCCCGTATGAAATCCACAAGGTGACGCCCGATAAGAGCACGACGAGGAACCAGAGAGAGAGGTCCTCGGTCGACCTGGTTTTGTAGGATTTGATGAGTTGCGGAAAGGCCGAACTGGTGGTGAGCGCGCCGGCCAAAAGTCCCAGATACATGATCTTCATTTCCAGCTCCTCGTTCCTTCTCGTTTTTGTGACAGAATTGAACCGAATGGCGATTTGAAATTTCGACAACAGGTCCGGAGGTAAAGGGACATCCAACCCAGAAAAAAACCCGCTCTGGATTCTATCTCCAAACGGTAGGAATTGACAAGGAGCATCAAAGTCAATGGAAAATCCTCCATCCTGAAACTCGCCATTGCCCAATCACCGTAAGACAGACGGGGCCGCAGAAGAAGCGGAACGGCAAGAGTTCTTATATACTGTTTCCAGAGAGGATCCGGCCCGAGCGGGTTCGGACGCTTAAAAGGAGTAGGTTGATGGCAAAGAAAGAAAAGATACCTATTGAACCCGGCATGCCGATCGGTCTGACCCTTGAGCCCGGCACCTATTATCGTTGCACCTGCGGCAAGTCGCAGAATCTGCCGTTTTGCGACGAATCGCACCACGGCTTGGGGCTTTCGCCGATTCCGTTTACAATCAAGAGACGCGAGAAGGTTTTCATCTGCGGGTGCGGCCAGACCGGGGATCAGCCCTTTTGCGATGGCAGTTGCGGCGTTTCGCTGGCCGGTAGGGAATAAGGTTCCTTCCGAAGGGAAGATAAAAACAGGGCAGGCTGCTTCTTCCAAAAGCGGCCTGCCCCTGTTGCGTTTTCCCTATTCTAAAAGGAGAAGGTGCCGAGATTGGTTACGCCGCCGCTGGTAACCGTCACGTTGTCGAGCACCTGGGTCGTTTGCCCGGAGGTGGAGGCGACAACCTGGTAATCGCCGACGGGCAGCGTTACGTCAAAGTCCCCGCCGTTGGCGACGTTGACCGACGCGACGGTGATCATCGTCATGGCCGACGCGCCGTCGCAGGTGACCTCCTGCCGGAAATCGACAGTGACGACCTGATCCGCACTCGCGCCGGCAATGCTGACGGTGCCGGTGAGCTCGCCTGTTCCATCATTCGCCACGGGCGTCAAGGCGAAATCGGTCGTCGTCTGGCTGGCCGGTTGCAGGGAGACCGCCGTGCAAGCCGGCAAGTAACCGTCCTCGACCGCAACCAGGTTGTAGTCTCCCGGCGCCAGGAACAGCGAATAGCCGCCGTCGGAGGCGCTCAGCGTCCCTGCTTCGATCACGACCTGATCCCTGGCATCGGCGCTGGCCGGATCTGCGATCTGCGCCGTCACGAACGCCCCACCCAAGGGAGCCGCCGGTGAACTGCCCGCTTCGCTTACCACCCCGGAGACGACGGCTCCGGCGGTGGTGTTGCGGACCTTCACGGTCGGTTTAAGCAGATATTTGCCGCTCGCGCCCGCTTTCACCACCGAGCGCATGGCATCGAAATCCAGGACCAATTCGGTGGTCTGATCGGCGTCAGATATCGAAACCGTTGACGATCTTCAGGCCGGTTGTCAGGCCGCTCGGCACCTTCAATTCGTGGACCGCATCGTTCTCGTCGATGAGGTAATTGGCAAAGGGGTGCGGCTGGCTGAGGATATTGAGGCCCGAGTCGGGCGTTTCGCCGAGAATCAGGCGCATCTGGGAATAGTGTCCGGCATCCAGATCAGCGATCCCGAGGGTTTCCCGCACCCCGTTCACCAGATCGAGCAGGTTATAGGTCTTGTTCGGGCTGGCGACGGTTTGCCACCCGCCGCCGCGGTCGGGGTGAACATCCACCTCGGCAATGGTGACGTAGACGGCCTTATAGTCATGGGTGGACGCGTCGGTCAACGATGTCGAGAGGGTTCCCTGGCCGGCCACGGAACCTCCTCCACCGCCCACGCTCCCTCCCCCGCCGCAGGCGATCAACAACATCCCAACCAGAAGGCACAGCAGTAGGAGTCTGGTTTTTTTCAGGATTTTTAGATTCATCGTTGTTCTCCTTTCCAACAATCCATGCAGCAGGAATCGAACCCGAAGATTAGTTAGAGCGGGCCGCGGGCCCTGAAACCCATCTCTGGATCCACCCGACAGATTAACCCTACCACGCCAGGAGTGATTTGCAGGAAAGTGCCCTCATCAGGGAAGGAGTCTTCCGGGGAGAGATGCGCAGGACGGCTCCCAGACCGTCGAGGCTGGAGAAAAACCGCCAATGGGAATTAAGGGCCCCCGGTGGAACCCGAAAGGCGGTAGGTTCAACAGAGTCAGGATTAGTTCGCAAACAGGACTCGATTCAGCGCGCTTCGAAAGCCCTGACCAGGACACGAATCTTTTGGTTGGCCGGTTCGGCAAGTGGGATCGCTCTGCCTCAGCGTGGCGGGAAAGGACTACGAGATTCACGAAGGGGAGTTTCTCCAATTGTGGGCCAATCGCCCGCACCAATACCGGTGCACTAGCGAGGAAATGGCGAAAGCGAACATGCAGATCAGTTATCACCTGTAACCCGTGAGAAATGCCTTCCCATGTGGGCCGTCACGATATGAAAAGGGCCGATTTCCCTCAGGGGAGCGGCCCTTTTGCTCATGCCTCCGGTTTATGTCCTTCACAGGTTCTCTTCGACACAGATCCTTTAAAAATCAGCCCCCTTTCACTCCCCTGGCGATACGATCGCCGGTCTCCTTGTCGATGTTGCGCCAGTACTCGAACGCCCGTTCCAGGACCGGCTCGGAGACGCCTTTTTTCAGGTGGCCGACGACGTTGGACACCAGCCTGCTGCGTGCGGCATCGTCCATGACCTTGCGCACCAGGGTACCGGCCTGGCCCCAGTCGTCGTCAGCTTTCCGCAGGGTGTAGGCGGCGCGGATGAACTCACCGCTGGCGTGCCACTTCTCCACCAAGGGATAGCGCTCGCCGTTCGCCTGTGGGCCGCCCTTCGAGTTCGGTGCGTACACGGGATCGGACACATTCTCGACCCGCATCGCCCCATCCTTGCTGTAACTGTGCACGGGGCACTTCGGCCGGTTGACCGGGATCTGTTTGTAGTTGACCCCCAGGCGGGCCCGGTGGGCGTCGGCGTAGGAGAAGAGCCGGGCGAGGAGCATCTTGTCGGGGCTGGGACCGATCCCCGGCACGAGGTTGTTCGGTTCGAAGGCCGCCTGCTCGATCTCGGTGTGGAAGTCGGTCGGGTTGCGTGTCAGGGTCAGCCGGCCCACCTCCTGCATCGGGTAGTCGCTGTGTGGCCACACCTTGGTCAGGTCGAAGGGATTGAAGCGGTAGATCTCGGCCTCCACGAAGGGCATGATCTGCATCTTCAGCGTCCAGCTGGGGTAGTCCCCCCGCTTGATCGCCTCGAACAGGTCGCGACGGTGGTAGTCGGCATCCTCGCCGGCGATGCGGTCGGCCTCCGCCTGGGTGAGGAAGTCGATCCCCTGGTCGGTCTTGAAGTGGTACTTCACCCAGAAGCGCTCGCCCTTGGCGTTGACCCACATGTAGGTGTGGCTCGAATAGCCGTTCATGTGCCGCCAGGTCTTCGGAATCCCGCGATCGCCCATCAGCCAGGTGACCTGGTGTGCCGACTCGGGCGAGAGAGTCCAGAAGTCCCACTGCATGTCGTGATCGCGCAGGCCGTTGTCGGCCCTGCGTTTCTGAGAGCGGATGAAATGCTGGAACTTCATGGGATCGCGCACAAAGAAGATCGGCGTGTTGTTTCCCACCATGTCGTAGTTGCCTTCGGTGGTGTAGAATTTCAGCGCGAAACCGCGGGGGTCGCGCCAGGTGTCGGGGCTGCCGCGCTCGCCGGCCACCGTGGAGAAGCGGATCAAGGTCTCCGTCTTGGTGCCCGGCTGGAACACCGCGGCCTTGGTGTAGGCGCTGACGTCTTTGGTGACCTCGAAATGCCCGAAGGCCCCGGAGCCCTTGGCGTGGGGCTGGCGCTCGGTAATCCGTTCCCGGTTGAAATTGGCCATCTGCTCGATAAGGTAGTAATCCTGCAGCAGGACGGGGCCATCGGGTCCTACGGTGAGGGAGTATTCGTCGCTGGCTACGGGAATCCCGGCATCGGTAGTCGTGGGTTTGCGATCGTCGTTTTCCACGGTTGCACCTCCTCTGTTTCAGGGTTTCTCAAACATGGATATTCCTCGAATCGGTCGGGAGAAGCGGGAGTTGAAATTAGACCAACCATGAATGCAATCTAACAGGGCGTGAAAAAAAGTCAAAAACGGGCTGGTTACGTCACTGAGGGGCCGGCTACCAGGCAACGAATCCGTTACCGGATTTCTTCCGAGACTTCTCCCGGGGTTACCATCCGGTAAAGTAACCGACCAGTCCGAGCAGCAAACCGACGGTGAAATTGATCCCCTTGATGCGCAGAAAATCGAGGCGCGAGTCGGCGAGCAGGGGCAGCATGCCATGACCATCCTGAACCACGGAACTGGCCAGCAGAACGCTGAAGGGAATGGCCCCCTTGGTAAAGAGGGTGAGAAAAACCAGGTGCGGCCCGGACTCGGGAATAATCCCCACCAGGCACGCCGTCAGCAGCATGATCAGGGGATTTTTCTCCATCCACCCGGAGAGGTGCAGGTGATCCACCAGCACGTGCATGAGCAGCAGCGCCCCGAAAGTCCAGGCGAAAATCCGGGGTACGTGCACCTTGGCCACATGCCCCCAGAGGTGGCTCTCCAAGAAGTGATCCGGAACCGTGGCAACAATGAAAAGACCCACCCCGGAGGTGAGAAGAAGGGTAATACGGACCCAGTTCCACACGGACGGGCCGAGCTGCCCGCCGAAAAGGCCGAGGAGGAAGAGGCCCAGCGTCACCACCAGAACGCCCCGTGCCAGAGAGCAGTTCCGCCACTGCGCCACGAGGCGGCCCCGGGGAAAGCATTCGCAGGCTTCCTCCTCATGGAGGTCAAGGCCGTGGCCTTCTTCGGTGGGCTCTGCCGCCTTGGAGCCCACCAGGGCGTCCGTCGCCACCCCAACCGCCAGGCCCACCACAAAGAGGATCAGAAAGATGACGCCGGCCGTCCCGGGAACCATGGAGAGCATGACGAAGGACTCATCGCCGCTGGTGGCGATCATGGCCGCCACCACCGCCCCCAGGGAGACCACCCGGTGGGCGTAAAGGGAGACGACAGCAAAGGCTCCCAGGCAGCCGGGCGTCGCACCCAGAAAGGAGGCGAGCAGATACTGCTGCCAGCGACTGCCGCGCAAGCCCCGTTGCCATACCCCCCCGGAGAGCACGTTGAGATATTCGATCAGCAGCATCATCACGAAGACGAAGCCGGTGATCATCAGGGCATGAAGGAGGCTCTCGCGAAGCAAGGCGTTTCTTTCCGGGGATGGCTAGGACTGCTTCTTTTTCAACCACTCAGAATGATGGCGGGAGCCCTCCCTCAGCATCCTGCCGCCGCACTTGGGACAGGACACGTCCTGACACCGGACTCCTCTGGTGTGGGGTATTCTGGCTTCACATCTGGGGCAGATGCAGTCGCCCCCCGCCCCCATTTCATGAAGTCGCTCCTTCCAGGTCATGGCTCGCCTCCAAAATGCTGTCGTTCTGCCACCGAGGCCTTCAGGGGCCGCTCTGCAGCAGGTTAGATGCCTGAATGAAAAGGCCCCCTATTTTTTAGAGGGCCTGTCTGCAACCGAACGGCCCCCTCAGAACGCCATCTCCGGTTTCCATTCCTTCCAGACCTGCCCGGCCAGATCGGGCCCCGGTTTGAGCGCCTTTTTCCCCGGCTGCCAGCCGGAAGGGGTCACCTCGCCGGTCTCCCGCACATGCTGGAAGGCCCGGATCTGCCGGATCAGCTCGCTGACATTGCGCCCCACCTCGGGGGTCAGCACCTCCATCGCCCGAATGGTGAAATCGGGATCGATGATGAAGCGCCCCCGGATGTCCACCCCTGCCGCCGGCTCGAAAACACCGTAGACCTCGCCGATCCTCCCGCCAGCATCGGCGATCATCGGATAGGGAAGTCCGCCCGGCACCATTTTGGAGAGTTCCTCCGCCTGCCAGATCTTGTGGACGAAACGGCTGTCGGTGCTGGCCGAGAAAACCTCCACACCGAGACTGTCCAACTCCTCCTTCTTTACGGCGACCGCCGCCAGTTCCGTCGGTCAGACAAAGGTGAAGTCCCCCGGATAGAAACAGAGGACGATCCACCTCCCCAGGTAGTCGGAGAGCTTCAGGGTGCGAAAGCCGCCCTGGAAAAAGACATTGGCTTCAAAATCGGGTGCGGGGTGTCCGACGCGCGCAAATGTCATGAACTTCGTCTCCATGGGAGGCATGGGTTCCTGGCCGGCGGCCGAGGCCTCTTCGCTCAGGGGGCCTGCCGCTGGCTCTACACAGCCTTCTTTTTTCTCTGCCATTCTGGGCCTCCTTCTTCTCCCGGAAGGTTGGGTTTCGCTGAACGTACTATTAAAAAATATTATAACTTTTCCGAACAAGGGGACAAGTCACACAATCGTAAAAAGTAAGTTCCCTCCTCGTCTCTTGAGTTTCCGCCGCTCCAGGGCAAAGAAACGCACCGAACTCTACAAAATGACGAAACCCGGAGGATTCCATGAAGAATTCGGAAGGCAGGGCTTATCCGGGAAATACCTTGGCCAACAATACGTATGCGAACACGCTTAAAACGACTCCCAGGATGAACAGGTGGGGCTTGTGGTACCTCCCCAGGCCATCGCCAACAACTCAGACCAATAAGCGGCCTGGTGATCGACGAACCAGGCCTCGTAGCGATGGTGATAGGCGTCGAAAGGGATTGCCGGGGAGCATCGCTGCCATACCTCCGTAGATTTTGCTTTCTTCTGATTCTTCAAATTGCCATCGCCCTTTGTTCGCCGCCAATCACCCAATACAAAACAAAGAAGTTCCGATTGCCGCTCGGTGCAGAAATTTCATCCTCCTTCCATGCCGACTCCAGGAACCACTGCCCCGCAATCTGGACAGCATCCCTCGGCGCTGAGATGGTTCTCGACAACGGGAAAATCAACGCGCTGAATGAGAAGACGGCCGCAGGAGGAGCAAAGGGTGTTGGCCGGCTCGGGCACATTGCCCACGTAGACGTAGCGCAGACCGGCCTCGAACCCGATCTGCTCGGCCTGACGCAGGGTTGCGAGGGGGGTGGTCGGCACATCCTGCATCTTGTAATGGGGGAAAAATCGACTGAGGTGCCACGGGGTGTCCACGCCCAATTCCCGGCTGACGAAATCGGCAGCATCCTTCAACTCGGCAGGATCGTCATTGATGCCGGGGATGACCAGAGTGGTCACCTCCAGCCAGATGCCGAGGGCCTTCAGCTTTTTCAGGCTGTCCAGAACCGGCCGCAGCCGCGCCCCCACGTACTTGCGGTAGGTTTTGTCGCGAAAGGCTTTCAGGTCCACATTGGCGGCATCGAGATAGGGGTGGATCGTTTCGAGCATGTCTGCCGTCATGTAGCCATTGGTCACGTAGATGTTGGCCAGCCCGGCGGCGTGCGCCAGGCGGGACGTCTCGAAAGAGTATTCGAAAAAAACGGTCGGCTCCGTATAGGTGTAGGCGACACTCCGGCAGCCGGCGTGTTGTGCTCTGGCAACAATCTGGTCGGGAGCCGCCTCATGGCCGGCGATCAGATCCTGTTCGCGCGGCATCTGGGATATATCCCAATTCAGACACCACTGGCAGCGAAAATTGCAGCTGGGCGTGGCAATAGAATAGGCGTTGGAGCCTGGATGGAAGTGGAACAAGGGCTTTTTCTCCACCGGATCGACATGCTCGCTGATCGGTGCGCCCGTATGCCAACGTATAAAGTGTGCCCTCCCTATTCTCGCGCACCAGGCAAAGCCCCTTGTGGCCATTCGCGATCAGACAGTGGTGGGAACAAAGATGGCACCGACCCGGTTGTTCTGGAATTTTTCGTACAGCATGGCTTCTTATTGGCGACCTTTTTCCGGGAGCCCTAACGCTGACTCTCGGCCTTATCCCATATTTGGTATATGAATCACTCTTCCCACTCCGGCATTCAGATCGTTTTCCCTAAAGCCCTTCGAAACAGTTCCTGCGCCAACTCCCCGGAGCAATGGCAAGGCCCGACGTGCGCCACCTGCAACGCCATCAATAGCGAGATGATCTTCTCAATGCCTTGTCTCGTCTTCCTGCAAATGAAAACCGCCCAAAACCAGACCTACCGTCCTGACGATCATTTCTTTTGCCGTTTCCACGATCCGGACAATGCCGGGATGGGCACACCCCGTTATAACGGTCACTCCTTATCGGTGGCAATCACCAGGGATTGCTCCTGTAAAACGGTCCCGAGCTCTCCGGTCGAATAAACCCCGCGGCAGATCTCCGTCGGCTCTGAGATCTCTACGACGGAGGCGCATCGGGATCTCACCTCCTTTTTGAATCCCTCGGGAAAGGAATTGGGCAAATAAAGGGTTACCTCCGGATTCTTGCGAAGAAAACCGGTCAGTCCGCCGGTGTGGTCACCATGGATATGAGAGAGCACAATGGCATCGATCTCCAGTGGATCGATGCCGAGTTTCCTCATGTTGCTCAGCAATATGTCTTCGTCGCCGCCTGTATCGAATAGGATTGTCTTTCCCGCCTCTTTAATCACGCAAGAAAACTCTCAAGCGGTCTGCAGAGATCTTCCATACGGGTTGTTATCGTAAACAATCGTCAGAGTGATGTCCTTCAACGGCGTTTTTGTCAGCTTGCCCATGCCCTCGCCCCCCAAGGTGTCTTTCTGTCCCCCAGAAAAGGCGGAATGGGCGTTCCAGCCGGCCAGAATAAGTGCCAACAGGAGGGCACAAACAGCCTTGGTTATTCCTCTTATATCTCTCGCCGGGGAGCACTAAAGTTCCTCTTCAGTTCATATTTCAACCGCCGATTCTCCCTTGCCTCTCATCCTTTCGGGATCGTTCTCCCCAGAATTTCGGCAGCGGTCAACGAGTCCCATCAGACACTTCAAACCACCTTCGAAGGTTTCCGCCTGGCGACCGCCGCAGACAGAACCTTTTCTGCATCCTTCTCTTCGACCACGGTGATTTCCGTGCCGGCGTTGGTGAGTCTCAGCCCCGAGCCTTGCCACCCAAGTTCTTGTTGACGATGATTTGGTCCAGCCCATAGTCAAGCAACCAGTCGGCAACGTTGATCCCTCTGCCTTTCTCTCCGTGAGCAAAGGGGTTGTTCAGCAGGGAATCTTCGGTGACCATTCCGTCTTCGAGCCGTACGGTCAGAAGCTGGAAAAAGGCGCCTCCCCAAAACGGTCGGACAGGGTCCGCCGATCGGCGCAAAGAGGCACCCCCAGGGTGAGATGCTCTTTTCGCTCAGGTTCGTAATGAATCGAAACATGGTCCACGTTCTTTAGGTTGTCCTGGATGCGTTGTTTGATCTCTTCAGCCGCCTGGTGGGCTCTATTCAATTCCAGGATCCGAAGCGTCAGGTCCAGTTCCACAAACTTGAAGCGTCCGGCATTGCGGGCCCGAAGCTCATTGATCTTTCCCACTCGAACGTCGGCCAGAACGGTCTCCTGGATCCGGGTCAAACTGTCTGAATCGAGAGAGGCGTCGAGCAAAACGCGAACCGCTTCCAGAAAAATCCCGAAGGCCGCCCGGGCGATAAAAGCAACCACCACGAGGGCCGCATAGCGATCCCAGGAGAAACCGAAGGCGCTTCCGAGCAGAGAGAGCAGAATGACCAGAGAGGATAAGGTATCGGTCCAGATATGGCGGGCGTCAGCCACCAGGCTGGGGGATCCGGTCTCTTTTCCCTTCTTCAACTCATAGCGTGAGAAAAGCCAGGTGATCAGGCCCGTCAGGACGATTCCCGCGATGGCCAGAGGGATGTGAATCGGGCGAATTCGGGAGGCTTCGGTGAAGGCCTCCCGGGCGATCTCATATCCAGCAGAGAAAATCACCAGGGAAACCCCCAGGGCCACCAGGTTTTCCACTTTATAGAGTCCAAAAGGGAATTGACGGGACTCGCGTCGAGAGATCCTGATGCCCGCCAGGATGACGAGCGAGGAAAAGACATCGGCGAGAGAGTGAATGGCATCGGCCTTGATGGCCAGGCTGCCGGAGAGGACGGCCAGAACGGCCTTGAGCCCCACCAGTGCCGCATTGGTCCCGATGGATAACCAGGCCGTTCTTTCCGAAACGTCCATCGCTTCACCACCCGGAAGGATACCCCGTCAACCCAAGCAGCAGTCTGCCGTCTTGATCTTGAAAATGCGCGCTGGCCACTCGGATACAGCGCATCGCCCCCAGATACGATGGCCTAATAATCAGGGGGTGGGCGAGAAACTCGTCAAGATTGACGACAAAGGCGACTTTCCGGTTCCCTTGTTATTTCCCCTTCCCAAGTTTTTTCAGATGGTCTTCGGCCGCTGCCAACTCCTCTTTCAGCATCTCGATATGTTCTTTCAGATCGTCCATTTCCTCTTCCGGGCTCGGCTTTTCGGCCCACCAAGGGGGAGGGGCAGGGTACGGCCCCCAAAAATGGTGATGATGCCAGCCGAAACACCCGGGCCAAAACGGACGCTCTCTGATCCTCGATCTTCTGGGCATGGTCGCCTCCTTTAATACGTCTTATTTGTTCAACTAACTGCGACGTCCCTAGGTTGTGCGATCCTTCCGGAAGGCATCCACTACCTCCCGGACGGTTCCCCCTCTGGGGTCAACGATTTCAACTCCGTCAGCCTCTAAAGCCTGCCGCGCCTTCGCGCCCACCTGGACCGTCAATACGGTTTTCACTCCTTTGTCGATAACCATCTTCGCGCTCTCGGGGCCGGCCTCATCCGGGGCGGAAACAAAAGGATTGGTTTCGACCTCACAGGCCATATATCTCGGGGTCGACAAAAATAAAATATTCGCACCGGCCAAAAATTGGTTGCATCCGTGAATCCAGCGTCGGGCCGTAGGATGGAACACATACTTTCATGGATTTCCCTCTCTTCCTGAGCCTATCATCGTCACGAAACGGCGCGTTGGAGACTTCACCTTTTCCGCAAAATCAGCGAACCCGCCGCCACCCGCTCCAGGCAGGGATTCCCTGGTCATTCCGGAGTTTCAACAGGGCGTCGCCCTTTTTAACCTCTGCCGCGATGATTGCTTGTTTAGCCTGAAACGTGACTCTGGACCCTTTGATTTCCACCTTGTCCCCTTTCTTGATGCGGGTATCCAGCCGTTCGATGTACCAGGCGGGCCCCAGATGGACCGAAAGTGTCTTCTGGCCGCTTCTAACCAGCAGATGAATGCCGGGTCGCATGCCGTTCCCGGGGTGGAATTCATCCACGCTCACAACTTCTCCCGAGAAGGTTTCCACCGTAGCCGGGTTGTATATCCGTTGATAGGCGCTTCGCGAGCCCCAGCCGCCGCTTCCCCGCCAACCATGCCAAGGGCCGGCAAATACAAGGGAGGCGACCGCAAGCACCGCCATTATTGCCAACAGACCTCTTCTTCCCGAAGATCTCACGCTGCCCACCTCCTTCCGCTCAACTCGGTTAGCAACTTGTCTCTTCCCTTAGCCTAGCACCAGATTAGACCTTTTCAATACTTGCCCTGGGCCGGATTATTCCGAGAGAGAAAATCGACTCGCCGGCTTTGGCACGGTGCTTGTTAAAAAAGGGAATCCCCCCGATGGGGGGATTCCCTTTTTTCAGAGGCCCTTGGTTCCGGCGCCCATTCCAATCTGTCGATGAACGTACCGGGTGGCGAAAAATTTCCCAGGGTGTACCCTAAATGCCTTGAATTTCGATCTCCCGCTTTTTCCTTTTCAGAACTGAATCTGGCAGGTTTTCTCTCCTCCCTCATCTCTGACCCAGAGAAGGGTTTTTTTCGAGCGGGAACACCAGTTACGCACATCCTGTTCGAAGCTCGGACAATCGGCGACGACTTCCAGAACATCGCCGGGCTTCATCTTCACCGCCATTACGGTAACCTTGAGGGTCGGTTGGGGGCATTTGAGCCCGCGGGCGTCGAGTTGCTGAACGGCCATTATTCATTCCTCCTTGTGATGTGTAGTTTAATCTCGACAAATATCCGTATTCCCGGCTCGAGACGGAATCTTAGGGTTTCAAGGGCCCGCACTCCTTGACGCCCGCCACCATCTCGGTGACGATCCGGGCGAATTTCTCTCCTTCGCCGGCGGAGACATAGTCGAAACGGCAGCGTTGCCGCGCGATTCCCATCTGCTCCAGCACCCTGGAGAGCATCGCCTGGCGCTGCGCCGCCCGCAGGTTCCCTTCCTTGTAGTGGCAGTCGCCGGGATGACAGGCCAGAACGAGAACGCCGTCGGCCCCCCGCTCGAAAGCCTTCAGGATAAATTGGGGTTCGATCCTGCCGGTGCACATAACCCGGAGGATCTGCACATTCGGGGGATAGGGGATCTGCGACATGCCGGCCTTGTCGGCACCGGCGTAGGAACACCAGTTGCACAGAAACCCGACGATGCGCGGCTCGAATTCCCCACGGAAAGGCGATCTCCGTCCCTGCGGGGCTATCCTTTGCGGTATTTTTCATCCGAGCACTCCTTCGATCTCCGCCTGAATCATCTCCTGGGTGAAGTGATTGGCCTTTATCGCCTCGAGCGGGCAGGCCGCCGCGCAGGTGCCGCACCCCCGGCAGAGGACGCCGTTGACCGCCGAGACGCCCCGTTCGGCATCAAAGTTGACGGCGGCGAAGGGACAAACTGAGTTGCATACCCGGCAGCCGGAGCACTTCTCGGCATCCACCGCGGCGAAGATGGGAGCGAGTTCGATCGTTCTCCCCTCGATCACCTCGGAGAGGATAAAACCCGCGGCGGCCGTCCCCTGCCCGGTGGCCCGCTGGATATCGGCCGGCTCTTGGCAGGCGCCGGCGAGGTAGACGCCGCGCAGCTTGCTGCGGGCCACCTCGAGTCGTCCGTGCTCCTCCTCGAAAAAGCCGAAGCGATCGAGGGTGACGTCCAGCATCTCAGCGAGCGGCCGGGCGTCCGCCCCCGCCACAACGGCAGGGCAGAGAACGACCATGTCGGCCGCGATCTCGCCCTCCTCCCCGAACCGGATCTTCTGCCCACCCTCCCCCTCGGCAACGGACAGCTCCGCCAGATCGCCGTAACGGCGGAAGGTGGACCTGGGGTTCTCCCGAGCGGCGCTGTGCAGGGCGTAGCCCTGCTTGCCCGGCGTGACGATTTCCCGGTAAAGATGGTGGACTTGCGCCTCGGGGAGCTTCTCTTCGAGAAGGTGATTGAACTTGAAGGCGACCTGGCAGCAGATGCCGGAGCAATACGGTCGATGCGCCTCGTCGCGCGAGCCGACACAGTGGATGAAAGCCACCGAGCGGGGGGCAAGCCCCTTCGATGTTACGACCGCGCCGGCGCTCGGTCCGTTGGAGGCGAGGAGGCGCTCGAATTCAAGAGCCGTCCGGACGTCGGGGAGGCGCCCGTAACCAAGATTCTCGAAGCGGCTGCAGTCGTAAAGGGAGGCGCCGGTGGCGAGGATAATGGCGCCCACTTGCCGCTCGATATCCGTCTCCCGGTCGTCGAAGCGCACAATACCCTCTCCCATGGGGCAGGCCGCGCTGCAGGCCGTGCAGTCGGAGCCTTCGGTGAACCGGGTGCAGAGGGCCGGATCGATGAAAGGGGCATTGGGAAGGCCGCCGAAGAAGGAAAAGGCGATGGCTTTCTTCTCGTCCAGGTTGCCGTTGCAGGGATTGGGGGCGCTCACCGGACAGGGCTCGAAACATTCGCCGCAGCCGATGCACTGATGAACATCCACGTAGCGTGGCTGCTGCCGGATCGTTACCTCGAAGTTGCCCAGAAAGCCGGCCACCTCCCTCACCTCGGCGAGGGTGAGAAGCTCGATATGCTCGGCGTAGCGCCCGTGCAGAATCTCCCCCATGAGGGGCTCGAGCATGCAGGGGCCACACTCCATATCGGGAAAAAGCTCCTCGAAGAGGACCGGCAGGCCGCCGATGACGGGCGATTTCTCCACCAGAATGACTTTGCGTCCCGCTTCCGCCAGGGTCGCCGCGGCCTTGAGGCCGGCCGGCCCCGCCCCGATGATCAGCACGGCCCCGGCAACCTCCAGCTCCTCCTTGCTGCAGGGCTTCGTGGAGGGCGACCCTGCCAAGCGCTCCGCTGATCGCCTGCGCCGCCTTGCGGGCCGCCGCCGCCGGGTCTTTGTTCACCCAGGCGATCTGTTCGCGGATGTTGACCATCTGCATCAGGTAGGGATTCATCCCCGCCTTCTCCATGACGCGCATGAAGGTCGTCTCGTGCTCCCGTGGCGAGCAGGCGGCAATGACGATCCTCTCCGGGCGTTTCGCCTTCAGGTCCCGTTCCAGAAACTCCTTCCCCTCCTCCGAACAGAGAAAGGGGCAGGTTTCGAACCAGGAGATCCTGCCGTCGGCTTCCAGCTGTTTTTTCACCGTGTCGGCATCGATTTTGTCGGCGATATTCGTGCCGCAATTGCAGAAGTACACGCCGGTTTCCATGGCTGTTCCTTCCAAATTACCAAGGGAAAAAAGAAGTGCATGAAACACTTCGGTCACAATATCCGTTCAGTCGGATCCCTGCCGGATCCCCGTTGCGGGGGCCTCCTCTTGATGCAGCCGGCGAAGGACCTCGGCCACCGCCACCGGCAGAGCGGCACGAACGGCGGCGCTCAACTCCTCGCCGAAGCTCTCGACGTCGTCCGCCTCGATACCGATGATCTCCACACGCTGCGGCAGCGCCAGTCCCAGATCGCGGCCGAGGGTTAGAACGGTAGCGAGATCGCCGTCGTGAGCGCAGAGGGTGTGGCGGCTCTTCGCGGCCGCGTGCAGGGGGAAGATTGTCACCGTTCCCGGCGGATTCGCCCCGCTCTTGACGGCATCGACGATGATCGCCCGCTCGTACCCGGCAATGGCCTCCATGAGCCGCAGCCCCCCGGCGTAGGCCTCGATGACGTCGACGGCGTCCTCTGCGGCCAGGTGCTCCCGGACAAGAGCGGCGACGCTGATCCCCACCCCGTCGTCGCTCAGAATCGGGTTTCCGAGCCCGACCACGACGGTGCGCATCAATCCCGGCTCAGCCTGCGCACGAGCTCGCCCGCGGCGTTGCGGATGGCGACGCGCAGCGGCATCTTCCCCACCGCGGCGTGGGTCGCACAGGAGAGGCACGGATCGTACAGGCGGAAAGGCCATCTCGATGCGATTGAGCATCCCCTCCTCGACGATCTTCCCGCCGGTGATGAGGCTCTGGGCCGCCTTGCGGATCGACATGGTCATCGGGGCGTAATTGTTGGTGGTGCCGACGATCAGGTTGACCCGGGTGAGCACGCCGCGCTCGTCGGTCTCGTAATGGTGCGTGAGGGTGCCGCGCGGCGCTTCCACGCAGCCGATCCCCCGGCCCGTGACGGTCCCCGCCGGGGTGCGCAGCTCGGTGGAGACAATCTCGGGATCCTCGGCGAGCTCGAGCATGCGCTCGGCGGCGTAGAGAAGTTCCACCAGGCGCGCCCAGTGGGTCGCCAACCGGTGGTGGACCGGCCGGTAGCGGCCGTTCACCTTGCCGGTTCCGAGCGTCTCGTAGAAGCGCTCGAACTCCTCCTGCGCCCCGGGGGTCGCCAGACGGTCCGAGACGTTGAGCCGCGACAGGGGCGAGGCGGCGTAAACTCCACTCTCCTTGCCATCGACGAACCCCTTCCAGCCGACGGCTTTGAGGTAGGGGTATTTCAGGTAGCTCCAGGGTTCCACCCGCTCGGCGATGTGGGAGGCGTAGTCGTCCGGGTGATAGCGCAGGAACTCTTCGCCCTCCGGCGAGACCACCCGCACCGTGCCGTCGTAGAAATTCAGCCGATTCTCCCCGTCCACCATGCCCATGGAGTAGGTCCGGTGGGTGTAGGCGTCGGCGGTGATCATTTCGAGATACGCCGGATTCTTCAGGACGAGCTGATCGAAAAGCTGCAGTGAAAAACGGGCGAAGTCGATGTTCTTGCGGGCGATGTCGACGATCTCGTCCCGCTCGGCCGTGGAGATCGCTCGGCTCCAGCCGCCGGGAAGCCCGGCCACCGGATGGATGGGGCGCCCCCCGACCGTCTTGATGACGTGGTGGTTGCGGGCGCGGCAGCCGATCACCTCCTGGCCGACGTCGAGCCCGACCTTGCGGATCACCCCCAGGATGTTGCGCTCGCCGGGGGGGGCATCGGGGCCGACGATGAAGTCGGGGCCTCCCAGGGCATAGAAGTGGGTGGTATGGTCGGTGACGAAGAACGCCATGTAGAGCAGCTCGCGGACCTTCTTCGCCGCTCGGGGGGGATCGGCGGCAAAGAGGGCGTCGAGCGCCTTGGACGCCGCCATGTGGTGCGCTTCGGGGCAGACGCCGCAGATGCGGTTGGTGATGAGGGGCATCTCTTCGGCGAGCCGCCCGAGGCAGAACTGCTCGAAACCGCGCAGCTCCGGCACCTGGAAGTAGGCATCGGCGACATTCCCCGCTTCGTCGAGGAAGATCTCGATCTTCCCGTGCCCTTCGAGCCGGGTAATGGGGTCGATTGTGATGCGCTTCATCGCTTTACCCTCCCGCGGAGTAGGGAGCCGGGGAGGCTGTATTTGTAGAAGGTCCCGGCAGTAGTCGGGGATATCGTCGAGCCGGGTCTGCGATCCTCGCGGCGACCTCCTCTTCACTTTTCCCCCGGCAGTCGCCAATGTCGAGGATGGAGCCGAGGGCGGCGATCATCGCCGCCCCCTGGTCGGCGCACCCCTCGGGCGGGGCCGTAACAGCCGCTGCACGGCATGCCGGCTGCCGGGCAGAGGGCGCCGCAGCCGTCGCGGGTGGCGATCCCCATGCAGAGAAGCCCCTGCTCCAGCAGGCACTTTTCAGGATCGGGGGTTTGCTCCGGGAGGCGGAGGAATCGCGCGATCTTCTTCTCCTCTTTCATCGCGGCCGCACTCGTGGCACACCGAAAGGCTGCCGCCGCCGAGGACGCTTCCTTTAGGCGGCAGAGGCGCCCCGGCGGCGAGCGCTTCCAGCACCGTCCAGATCTGATGCGATTCCGGAGGGACAGCCGGGGAGGAAGTAGTCCACAGCCACCGTCTGCGCCAGGGTGGCGACGCTGTCGTTGAGAGGCGGAAGACGCAGCACCCCGCCGGGAACTTCGCTGACCGGTGCGGGCAGAACACCCTGCGGGTTATCGATGGAAGGGGTGTCGCGGTAGACGGTCTGCAGGAGCTCCTCGGTGGTGTGCAGGTTGGCCAGACCGGGGATGCTCCCGTGGGCGGCACAGGTGCCGAAGGCCACCAGCAGGCGGGATTTTCGGCGCAGCAGGCGGGCCATCTCGGCGTTTTCTTCGTTGCGGATGGCGCCGTTGAAGAGGGTGACGGCGATGGCTCCGTCGGCGAGCGCCTCGATGTCACTTTTTTTTCGTGTCGAGCAGGCAGGGGCAGAAGAAGAAATCGAATGCGGCGTCGAGCTGGAGAATCTTTTCGTGCAGATTGACCACGGCAATCTCGCAACCACCGCAGGACGCCGCCCAGTAGATCGCCAGTTTCGGCTTTTGGCTTAGATTCGACGTCCATTTCAGGCATCCTCCCGGGCGGCGACGACCCGGTCGCGTCCGTTTCCCTTGGCCCTGTAGAGCGCTTCGTCGGCCGCCTTCCACAGCGTCTCGAGGGTAAAATCCGGGAGAAGGGACCGCTACGCCGCAACTGAAGGTCGAGGAGAAGGAGGTAGACTTCGCTTCAAAACGGACCGCCGCGAAGCTTTTCCGAAGCTGATCGAGAAGTTGCCAGGCAGCGGCGGGGGAGCAGCCGGGGAGGATCACCGCAAATTCCTCTCCTCCCACCCGTCCTACGATATCCCCTTTGCGCAGGCGCTGCCGAAGCAGATGGGCGAGTGCGATCAGCACCCTGTCGCCGGCCGCATGGCCGAAAGTATCGTTCACCTTCTTGAAGTAATCGATGTCGAGGATGGCAAAACAGAGGTCGGCACCGTTTCGACCGGCGGTGGAGATCGCCACGTCGAGCTGTTCCTTGGTCGCCGTGTGATTGTAGAGGCCGGTCATCCCGTCCCGCACCATGAGCGAGCGAAGAATTCTCATCCGTTCAGCGCGCACGGTCACTGCAGAGACCAGATGCCGCGCCTTGATCGGTTTCGTCAGAAACTCATCCCCCCCCCATGCGCTTGGCGTCGAACTGCATATCGGCGTCGGTTTCGCTGGAGAGAAAGATGATGGGGATGCTGAAAAAGAAACTGATCTGTCGAATCGCTCCGGCCAGCTCCATTCCGTTACAGCCCGGCATGTGCATATCGAGGAGGATCAGGTCGGGTTTGAACTCGAAAAGGTGGCGGCATGACCTGGAGCGGATCGTTTACCACCTTGGTCACCATCCCCACGAATTCGAGCATCGAAGCATGCAACTCCGACAGATGCGGATCGTCATCGACGATCATGATCCGGTAAGGTTCGGGGTCCTCGACGGTGGTGAGCTCATTGAGAGTCGAGCAGAGGTCGGCGACATTGATCGGCTTGAGGAAGTAGGCGCTGGAGCCGGCACGCACCGCCGAGAGCCGGAAGGAGAGGTCGTCCTGGCAGGAGATAAAGACCGTCGGAATGGCCTCCTTGGATTCCTCGTTGATCTCTGCGACGACCTCTCCTCCCCCAAAGGGACGACCGGGATAGGTCATGTCCATGACGATGGCCTCGGGAGGGGTTTTTCCGACCGCCTCGCGCAGCGAATCGATATCGGCGAAGGGAACGACTTCGAAGCCGAAACAGCCGATTTGCGTGGCCAGGTTGGTCCGTTGAAAATCATCATCCTCGCACAGATAAACGACCCGGGAGCTCTTCTGCCTTTCGGGCTCGCAGCGCACCTGGGGCAACTGCATCTGCGCCTCCTCGGAAGAGGCGTCTTCCCCCGCACTCTTTTCCATCAGGACAATCTGCTCCTTCATCGCCTCGAGCCAACGCTCATCGGGAGGAGCAGAATTCTTCATCGCCTCTTTGGCAAGCCCCTCCGCCACGGCCGCCGCCGCGCTCAGCCTTACCAGACCGAATGAGGCGCTGGCCCCCTTAAGCGAGTGGATGCGGCGGTGCAGGTCCTCGACGGAGGCGCCCTCCTCCTTCTGCGCAAATTCGGCGTAGGCGCCGCGCATAGCCGAAATCTGTGCAGGCAACTGTCGGATAAACGATTGCCGAATCTTCTGGAGCTTCTCCGATACGGGAGAAAAATCACTCATGGCATCGATCCTTTCATGCGCGGTCGAAGAGAGCGCCGACCACCTGGGGAAGGGCGTCCTGCAGATCCTCGTTCTTGGTCACCACGGCATCGAGCTCGGGGTGGGCCTCTTTGAGGGGGGCCGCCTCCTCGCCGGTCAGAAGAACGAAGGGCTGAGCGTATCCCTGTTGCCTGAGTTCGGCGTGGAGCTGGAGGCCATCGATAAAGGGCATGTTCATATCCGAAACGATGCCCTCAATCGAGGAGTCGCCGGCAATTTTTTCCAGAGCTTCGACCCCGCCTTCGGCCAGAATTACCTGGAATCCGGAAGCCTCCAGAATCATCCCGGTCAATTCGGCGGTGAAGGGATCGTCATCGACGACCAGGAGCGTAACGGCGTTTTCCATGGTTTATTCCTCCTATTTTTCAGCCGATCAGGGCGCGAACGGTTTCGAGCAGATTGGACTGATCGAAGGCCCCTTTGACGATGTAGGCGCTCGCCCCGACGGTGATGCCGCGCCGCTTGTCCTCTTCCTTTTGCCGCGAGGTAACGATAATGATCGGCACGTACCGATACCGCTCATCGGCCCGCAGGCGCTCGGTCAGGGAAAAGCCGTCGAGGCGCGGCATCTCCACGTCGGTGATGACAAGATCGTAGAGCAGGTTGCGGGTTCTGACGTAGGCCTCCTCCCCGTCTTCGGCGGTCGCCACCGCGTAGCCGTGCGCTTCGAGGATACTCTTTTCGATCTCCCGTGTATTGAGCGAATCGTCCACCACGAGGATGTTACTGAGCGCTTTCTTCTGCCGCGGAGGACTCTGGCCCGGTTGCGAGATTTCCCGTGCCAGCCGCAGCAATTCGGGAGCGTGCAGGACATTGACGATGTTGTTGCGATCGCCGATGGTGACGCCGGAGACGAAGCGCTGCGACTGCAGGTGCGCGGGCAGAGGCTTGACGACCATCTCCTCCCTACCGAGGATATCGTCCACAATCAGCGCCAGCTTCTCTTCCCCATCACGGACAATGACCAGCGTCCGCTCGGCCGCGGGTGGCGCTTCGGCGCAGGAAAGCTTGAGAAGGGCGGCGAGATTCTCGACGGGAATGATCTGGTTGCGCAGCCGGATGGCCCGCTTGTTGACGATCTCGATGATCTCTGTCCCTTCGACCGTGAGCATCTCGACGATGGAAGTGGCCTGAAGCGCACAGATCTCCTCCCCCGCGAGAACCAGAAAGAGGGGGAAAACCGCCAGATTCAGCGGGAGGCGCAGAAAGAATGTCGTCCCGCTCCCTTCGTTGGTGTCGATGAAGATTGTCCCCTTGAGTTCGTCGACGATGTTCTTGTGCACGACATCCATCCCCACGCCGCGGCCGGAGAGGTCGGTGATGATTGCGCTCGTGCTGAAGCCGGGCGTGAAAATGAGATTGGTGATCTCCGCACGGGACATACCGCCGAGGGTTCCCGCGTCCACCAATCCCTTCTCCAGCGCCTTCCGGCCGATCCTGTCCGGGCTCATGCCCCGGCCGTCGTCGCTCAGGGCGATGGTGACACAGCCGCTGTCGTAACAGGCAGAGAGCCTGATCGTTCCTCCGGCAGGCTTGCTGGCCGCCGCCCTCTCCTGCCGGCTTTCCAGACCATGATCGAGAGCGTTGCGGATCATATGCAGGAGCGAATCGCCGATCCGGTCGATGATCTGCCGGTCGAGCTCGGTCTCGGCGCCCTCCACGACAAAGGCGACCTCTCGCCCATGCTCCCGGGCCAGATCCCGGATGGTTCGCCGCAGCGGATCGAAGACGGTGGAGAGAGGCTGCATGCGCATCTTGAGGGACGTCTCCTGCAGATCGGCGACGAGATGGTCCTGCATCAGGGAGGCATCGGTCATGTCCCGCGCAGTTTGCCGCAAAGAGAGCTGCAAGGCAGCCCCGGCCTCGACGAGGTCTTGGTGGTCATCGCCGGAGTTGCCGAGAACGGCAGCGAGGCGGACCGAGTGTTCCGCGGCGCAGCGCTCCAGCTCACGGAGCCGAGCGACATTTTTTCGGAATTTGCGGTGCTCCGAGACAATGTCTCCCATGAGCCGGATCAACTCATCGAGCTTGACGGCGTCGATGCGCAGGTATTCTCTGGCGGCTTTCCCGGCGGCGCCCGGCGAAGGGGCGGGAGTCTCCGGTACGGGCGCAGCCGTTTCGGCAGCCCCGGCGCCTTCGGCAGGGCCGGGTTCTGCCGCCCCGGCAGCGAGCTGATGATCGCCCTCCCCCTTCCCCGCGGCGAGCCGGGCCAAAGCGTCACAGAGTTCGCCGGGGGCCTCCGGGGAGCTCTCTCCGGCGTCCATGCACGCCAGCATCGCGGTGAGTGCGTCAACTCCCCCGAAGAGCATGTCCGTGGTGGGGGCGGTGATGGGGATCTTTTCGCTGCGCACCGCATCGAGCACGTCCTCCATCCGATGGGCCAGCTCGGTTATCCCGGCCAGCTTCATCATCCGCGACGACCCCTTGATGGTATGGGCCGAGCGGAATAAGGCGTTGAGGGTTTCGGCATCGCCGGCTGAACTCTCCAAAGTGAGAAGCCCCTCGCTGAGCCGGGAACAGTGCTCTTTCGCCTCCTCCACAAAACGGGTCAGAAATCTGGAAAGGTCGAAGGCCATTTTCTACCCCTCCTCTTGCAGCACGGAGAGCTTGTGGGAACAGATGGCGATGAACTCCTCGGCATTGAAGAAAAGCGGGAAGAGCTCCCGGCCGCGCCCTGGAGAGCTCCCTTCCCGCAGAATCCGCAGCGCCGCCTCATATCCGCTTCCCGCGCGCTTTCGGTCACCCTGCCCGAAGACGATCTCGGCCAGGTAGAAATGGGCCAGCCAGCACGTGGGACTCAGATAGATCGCCTCCCGGAAACGCCGCCGGGCCTCCTCGTCATCGCCCAGGTGCCGGGCCGTGATGCCGAGGACCAGAAAGGCCTCCAGGCAGAACGGATCCTGCTGCAGCGCCTCCATGCAGAGCTCTCTTGCCTCCTGGAACCGGGACGCACTCATGAGGATGCTCCCCTTGAGGGACCAGGCCTTGATGAAGGAAGGGTCCCGCTCGATAAGGGCATCAAGCACCATGAGTGCCTCATCGAACTGTCTGTCGAGCGCCAGCGCCAAGGCGTCGTCAAAAGCGCGCCGACTGCTGAGCGGGCCACGCCCGGTTGGATGGGACGGATCGGCGACGGCCGCGACTCGGTGCATTCGGATTTGAGCCGGAGTCGCCGCCTCGGCGGTGCGGTGCCGGCCGAGGACCGCCTCGTTCCGCCGGGGAGTGCGCCGCTGCGATCGGCGGTCGCCGAGTCGCCCCGGCGGCCCCTTGCGGTAGAAGAAAAGGGAGTTGCGCTCTACCAGACTCAAAACGCCGATATCGTGGTGCATCGTCTCGGAGGTGCCGACGATCAGGTACCCATCATCATTGAGGAGTGCCGCCAGGTGGCCGAAAATCTCTCTCTGCACCTGGCTCGGAAAATAAATGGAGACATTTCGGTAAAGGATAATGTCCGGCCTCTCCAGAATGGGAGGATAGCCATGCCCCAGCAGGTTAACCACCTCGAAGGCCACCTGGCGCCGGATCTCTTCCGAGAGGTGGATCTCGGGACCGCGCGACATAAAATAGCGCTCCCGCACCGCCGGATTCATCCCGCGGAAAGAACCGGCCCCGTACACGCCTCCTCTGGCTTTGGCAATAGCCGCCGCGTCGATGTCGACGCCCACAATGGTCGCGAGATTTTCACTCCCTGCGCCAAAGTGCTCTCGCAGCATCATCGCAATGGAATAGGGCTCCTCGCCGGTGGAACAGCCGGCGCTCACGATACGCACCGGTTCGCTTTTGTGCTGCAGAAGTTCGGGAACGATCTTCTCGACCAACACCGTCAACTGCTCCGGCTCACGGAAGAAATAGGTCTCGTTGACCGTCAGGAGTTCCACCAGCCGCTGAAATTCCTCTCGATCTTTCTCCAGCAGCCCGAGATAGTCCTCTTCGGCGCGTGATTCCTTTCCCCGACATGCGGCGTGCGATTCCCGCCGCCAGGGTCTTTTCGCGCTCGTTTTCGAACTGCAGACCGCAGGTGCGCAGGAGAACCTCCTTAAAGGGGGAAAGCAGTGACCCCTCTTTGGTTACTGTGCACATTTCCGTCCCCCCGAATGCCCCTTATCGGCCATTTGCATCAATTCGCCGGGGATCGCGGCGAGCGGGATCACTTTATCGACGCACCCCCGTTCCACGGCGCTGCGATTCATGCCGTACACCACCGAGCTTTGCGCATCCTGGGCCAGAGTTACCCCGCCCAGGGCCCGGATCGCCTCCAGGCCGGCGACGCCATCGCTTCCCATCCCGCTGAGGATCACCCCAACGGCCCGCTCGCGGCAGACCGCCGCCACCGATGTAAGCATCGTGTCGCAGCAGGGACGATAGATCCGGCGGGGATCCCTCTCGGTAAGAGCGATCAATCCCGTCTCGGTGATCCGCATCGCCTTTTCGGCGGGATTGACGTAAACCGTGCCGGGGACAAGCAATTCCCCGTTACTGGCGACCGAAACATTGAGCGGCGTCGCGCCCGCGAGCCAGTCGACCATCCCCTGCGTGAACCCCTCGGCGATGTGCTGCGTAATGACAATGGGAACCGGGAAGCGCGCCGGCAGGGCGGCCAGAATGGCATGAATCGCCTGGGGCCCGCCGGTGGAGGCGGCAACGGCGACGACCTTCGCTCTCGAGACGCCTGATGATGCCTCCCTGGTGATGGCCGGGACGGCGGAGCGCCTCCTGGTCGCGGCAAGATGAGCGCTGATGTCGACCCTGGCGAGAAGACGGACTTTTCCCAGGAATGCCTGCATGTTCTCCAGACTCACGTCCGGCTTTTCGATCACGTCGAGGGCCCCCCGGGAAATGGCGCTGAAGGCTGTTCGCACCCCGGTCAGAGCTGTGACGACGAGAATGGGGACAGGGTGTTCGGCAATAATGCGTTCGATGGCTTCGAGCCCCCCCAGCACTGGCATCTCGATATCCATGGTCACGATGTCGGGCTTGAGAGAGGCAACCGTCCTCACCGCCTCGAGGCCATCGCCGGCCTCTCCAATCACGACGATGTCCGGTTCCGATGTAAGAATGGCGCGGATCATATCGCGCATCAACGGACTGTCGTCGACGACCAAAACCCTGATCTGTTTTCCGGCGACCCTCACTAAGAGTTCTCCCGGGACACCGTACCCGTTTTCAGTGAATTGACGAGAGATCGCAGCTCATCGGTGAGCCCCGCCAACTCGGCGGTCGCTCCGTTCGACTGCTGAATCGATTCGGTGGAAACCCGAGCGCCCTCCTCGATGTCCTTGATCGCGGTGACCACCTGGCTGCTGGCGATCTGCTGCTGCTGGATCGAGAGAGAGATCTGGCGAGCGGCGTTGGCCGTCTCCTCCACCCCGTCGACGCTTTCGATCAGCATCACCACCGTTTGGGCCGCATACTGCTGACCTTCCTGGATCAGCTCAGAGCTTTTCTCCGACGACATGACCAGGCGATTCACCGCGTCTTGAATCTCGGTGATCTTCCCTTCGATTTCGGTGGTCGACTCGACGACGCTGTCCGCCAGCCGGCGAATCTCAATGGCCACAACCCCGAAGCGCTTTCCGGCCTCCCCGGCGCTCGCCGCTTCAAGCGCTGCATTGAAGGCGATGAGTTTCGTCTGGTTGGCGATGTTGTTGATGATCTCCATGATCTTGTTGATCTCTTTCGACCGCCTGCCGAGCTCGACAATTTCGCTCAGATTCGCTTCGATGTTCTGGCTGATGTCGTTGACCTTGAAGGTCAAATTTTCGACCTCGGTGGCACCGACCTTGGTGTCCTCCAGGGTCTTATCCGCCCGCTCGACCACGCCCTGGCTATGCTGGGAAATCTGGCTGGCCGTCGAGGAGAACTCTTCCATGGTCGAAGAGATCTCCACCACCGAGGAGGAGAGACGGGTGGCGAGACCGGATTGCTGATTGATCGCCGATGAGATGGCTCCCGCCCGGGAGTGGATTTTCTCGGAGATCTCGCTGAACGAATCGATCAGGGGCGAAAAGAACCTCCTGGACAGGAAGATCGACAAGGCGGAGAAGATCGCCGCCACGACGAGCGTCCTGACGACGACAACCGCCTTGAAGCCCGTGAACGAGAAGGTCGTCAACGCAACGGCTGCTGCCAGCAGAACAGCGTTCATCACGACAAACTTGGTGGTCAACTTCATCCATGCCTCCTGATCGAGTGACGGTTAAGGATGTTTTGATCTCAGATCGACAACTTTGTGCCGCAGGCGGTGAAAATCGAGAAGGGGAACGATCTCTTCGCCCAGCTGCAACACGCCCCACATCCCCTTCGGAAGAACGAAAGGTTCAACCAGGGGGGGAAAGGGGCGGATGGCGTCAAGGTCAAACTCCGCAATCTCCCTCACGGCGTCGATAATGACACCGACGGCCTCCCCTGCTATTTTGACCAAAAGAAGCGTGGGGGCGCGATAAACAACCGGCCATTCGCCGAAATCAACCAGATCGTGGAACCAGAAGGAACCCTCTTGCGCCCCCTCCCCGCAACTATCCACCTTTTCCACCTGGTCGGCGTCCACGCCGAAGCAGACTCCGCCCACACGAAAGAGAAGAATTTCGAGCCCTGTTGAATCGCCCGTTGCCGTGGTCCTCTTCATATCGTGATGTGGGTCGCCAGCCTCTCGATGCCGATAAGAGAGACCTGGTTTCCCGCAAGTTCGATCTCTCCGGTCACCAGATCGCGAGCGGCGCCGGCCAACGTCGACAGCGGGGGCTTTACGACGCTGGAAGGAATGTCAATGACATCGTCAATCGTGTCGACCAGGATTCCTGAGCGGAAATCATCCCGCACGGCCATGGCGACCAGGCACTGCGAGAGGTCTGTTTTCTCCTGGCCGAGAAAACAGCGAATATCGATAACCGATTCGATGTCCCCCCGGACATTGATCAGGCCCGGAAGATAGGAAGGGAGCTCGGGCATCCAGGCGATCTCGCGGGGAGGGAGGATTTCCCGGATGTCCCGGCCGTAAAAAGCGTAGCGCTCGGTGCCGCAGGTAAAAACGACGATTTTGACCTGCTCCTCCTCGACGTCGACGACCTCCCTGACGGCCTCTCTGCGCTTGATTTCGTGCAGAAAGCGATCGCTTTTGAACTCTTCTTCGGGCGCTGCCATCCACTCTTCTCCTTCGGAGCCTGATTCATACCATCGGAATCGAGCTTCGCTTGCCAAGGCGTCTGCAGGATTTTTCCGGACTTATAAAATTTGCGGTCCGCCGGTCAATGGAAATTGTCAGAACTCCAATACGACCAATAAAAAAGTGTTTATTGCAAAATGGATTCCATTTAATTATTTATCAATGCATGAGGCGGCAATTGCCTCTATGGGGTGGACATTGTCGGATAAGTCCCTGCCAATGCAACAATAAATCGGGATATACCTTTTGTTTTGCCCTGCCGGGTTGGGATGCCGGAAACAAACTGGGCCATAATATTGGCGTCAGCTTCTTGACTTTCAGAAGAGTGGCCCGGGATAGGACTGGAAATTTTCTGTCTGCCAGTATCTTTTCTCCCGAAAACCGTGTATTATATTACTTAAAAGATCCCTCCGCCACCCCACCAGATCCTCTTCAGATCCACCTGCGCCCTTCAAGCCGTACGGAGATGACTTTTCGGCGTGAAGAGATTCGCTGATCGTGCCGGCTTTTCCCGGCAGGACAATTGTCAAGCCTGCCCCGTAGATTCCAGCGGTCTCCCTGGTTTTTATCGGACATTTCTTGGCGAGCCCCACGTAAGGGAGAACCGCTATGAAAAGTTCCACGCCAGTAGCCGGCGACCCGATCCAAGCCCGCTGCACCAAATGTCGCAAAAACACCCCCCATACTATCGTCGTCATGACCGAAGAGGGTCCAGACAAGGTGCAATGCAGTTCCTGCAGCCGTCAGCACAAGTATCGCCCCCCCACCGGAATAAAAAAGCCTGCGGTGAAACGAACCACCAATCACAAAGAAGCCGAGCGCAAAGAGTGGGAAACGCTACGACCGGGCATGAACAGCGCCCGGGCGAAGGAGTATTCCATGACGGGGGCTTATCACGTCAAGTCCTTGATAAATCACCCGTTATTCGGCCTCGGCATTGTGCAGCGAGTGGTCGGCTCGCAAAAGGTTGAAGTCCTCTTCGAGGACGGCAAAAAGACGATGCGCTGTCGATAACCCCAGCCGCCCGGCGGCCCGTTCCCATCGAACCGAATGGCCGGGCCCGGTACCGGCGGAACCCGAATGAAAGAGATAGAATGTGGAAACGTGTGACCTGTGTACGGAACAATCAAAGAAATCGCACACTGCCAAGCCTCATGAATTTTTAAACAAAGTAGATGAGCCCCGCATTTTCAAAGGAAAATCCCCCCGCGGCTTCGTGGAGCAGGATTACCTGTGCCTGACATGCCAATCAAGGTTTACCCAGAGTACGAATAAAAACGATCTGGCATGGACTCTATGGCGGGGGTAATTGCAGACCCCTTTTGGGAGCCGTAAAAAAAGGGCAGACTCCCTGCGCAGAGGGGAGCCTGCCTTTTTTACGCGCGGACCGACATTAAATTCCACAGAGCTCTTGTAAAAATTCCGCTAAGCGATTTCTTGGCCCCTGGGGTAATACCCGGCCGAAGAGCATTTTGGTTTTTTGCGACGCCATCTTTTATGGAATGAACAATGACTGGTGGGGTTGAGAACGAGGAGGACGCAGGAAACTGGGAGGGAGAGAACCGGAAGTTCGGAGGCGCTTTCCGGCTGGAGGTGCAGGGAATCAATCCCTTCTGCCATCGAGCTCCAAGCGCACGTGGAACCCTCGGGGCACTCCCGCGCCGGGAGATCGGGTGCCGACATCGTGCATCCGCTGTTTCCCTATCGAGGGATCGAGTGGAAATTCCGCACGTCACTCCTGTTCCGGAGTCTCCTCGGCCACATCTTCCTGTTTGCGTTTTCTCTTTTCTTCCTTTTTGGCTTTTTTGGCAATTTCCTTCTGACGCTTTTCGTACCCGTAATTTGGCTTTCTGGCCATCTGAGAGTCCTTTTGGGCTGGCGTTTCGCAGCATTCAGACCGGCGAAATACCTCTCTGAAAACTCCCGTGCGAACCGCGGTTAGAAAAAAGAGCCCCACGAAAGTCCGTGGGGCTCTTTTCCGAATCGATGCAAAATCGCTACTTCAAATTCTGCGCACATTCGCCGACTGAGGGCCTTTCTGGCCTTGGGTGACCTCAAAGCTCACCCGATCTCCTTCGGCGAGGGACTTGAAACCGTCCCCTTGGATCTGGGAAAAATGAACGAACACATCAGGTCCGTTATCCTGCTCGATAAAACCGAAACCCTTGGCGTCGTTAAACCACTTCACTGTTCCTTCTGCCATTTCTTTCTCCATGTTCCCCTATGGGAATTTTTTTGTGCAAATCCCGCTCGTCCAAAAGCAAAAAAACACACGCCAAAAGAGGCCTGTGTTTTTAATCCAGCCTGACACCTTGTCAGCCTGGTGAACGACAAAAAGTCTTACACAAACTTGCTTAAGTATTTTTAGTCTAACATGGAAGGATCTGAAAAGCAAGGACTAAATCTCTCCGAGGCAAAGAGCCCTTCCAGCGCTCTGGGTTTGGCACTTTCATACCGCGCTGTGCACGCCTTCCGCTCCCCGCACCTCGGCCATCTTATTAGTAGGGGCACCCTCTGGCGAAGGTCCATCAACCTTCCGATGTTGTTCCCCGGTATTTACGTCTTCCTCTTGCGGTATTCGGCGATGACCGCATCCAGCAGGGCCGCCATCGCCGTTTCCGCCGCGGTCCAGTCGCTTTGGGTTCCGGAGGTGGCCGCAAGTTGATCGACCATGGCCCCCACGCTACGATGGTAATCCTGGTGAAGTTTGTGAATGGGATCATCCTCCGGTACTCCCACGCGGAGCAAATCGTGATGAACGGGGCAGATGGCGTAATCCTCCAAGATCAAGCGGTCAACCAGATGGAGATTCTGCCGGATCGATTTTTTTCGTGAGCTGTGGGTTGAGAGCAGTTTGGCGTAGATCCCCAACAGACTGGTGGGATGCTGGCAATGCCGGAACAAGGTATTGCGCAGGAAATCCTGCAACTGGGCAAATGGCATGGGAGGGGCAATCCCGTAGCCCTGCATGGCCGGAACGCCCAGAACCGACATCGCATCGAGAATGTCCGCTGTTTCCACCCCTTCGACCACGAGTTCCCTGCCGAGGCCGTTGGCCAGATCGAGGATGGCCTCCACAAACTGCAGATCCTGGGGCCGCTCTTCCAGGGCGCGGACGAACCCCTGGTCGAGCTTCACCTTGTCGATGGGCAGATCCTTGAGCCGAAGCAGGGACGAGTAGGCGCTGCCCACATCGTCCAGGGCCAGCCGCACCCCCAGGGCTTTCAAGGCCTGCAGATGCTCCAGGGCCAGTTGCTGCTCGACAAACGTGCCCCCTTCGAGAATTTCCAGATAAATCCTGCCGGGATCGACGTCGGTTTCGGACAAGCTGGTCGCCGCAAGCCGGCGACGCAGGCTTCGGAGATATTTCGCGGATCGACGTTGACCGAAACCCAGAGGGAAATACCCCTGCTGATCCAGGGTGGCGAGATCCTGCAGCGCCTGATTCAGAACCTTGAGAACTGAGCGCGAAGAGATCGTCGATCTCCAGTTGGGGCAGGAACTCTGCGGGGGAAAGAGTCGCTCCCGTCGTCATCCTGCAGGCGGGCCAGGGCTTCGACGCCGACGATCCGGCGGGTGCGATTGTCGAGAATCGGCTGGTAGAAAACCCTCAGTCCGCCGCCGTCAGAGCAGAGGTCTGGGCGCGGGTTCTTTGCCGGGGGGTATCTTCCCCATAAAGGGTCCAGAAGCGCAGGCGGTCTTTCTTGTACGCCTTGGTCCTGTAGAGCGCCAGGTCGGACTGCTGCAGCAGAACATCGGGATTCTCGGCTGTCAACGGCCGAGAAGAGAGCTCACCCCGGCGCTCAGGTCAAGGCTGACGTCTCGTTCCGTCCTTGAGAGGCAGGGGCGCCCGAACGGCATGTTCGACCTTGTCGAGAACGGCGCTGATCTCGTCGAGATTGCGGCAGTCCTCGATCAGCAGAATGAACTCATCGCCGCCCATCCGTGCCAAAAAATCGGTGCGCCGCAGCGCGCCCTGCAGCCGCTTGCCGATCACCTCCAGCACCAGGTCTCCCGCCTCGTGGCCATAGGTATCGTTGACCTCCTTGAAATGATCCAGATCGATCATGACCAGGGCGAGCAGGCGCTCATGGCGTTTGGCTCTCGCCACGGCCTTTTCAAATTCCTGGTTGAGAGCCCTGCGATTGGGCAGGCCGGTCAAGGGGTCGAGAAGGGCCTGGCGGGCGAGTTCCTCGCTCAGGCGGTGACGCGCCGTGACATCGACGGAGGTCCAGACGATCACCGGATGTTCCGGGTCTTCTCCGGCGAGACGCTGACCCGAAACATCCACATAGACCGTCTGGCCATCCCTGCGCACCAGAGCCAGATCGCGCAGGCTGCCCTGTCCACGGCGAGAATGCGGTGAGAAAGCTCGGCCATGCGCTGATTTTCTTTGCTGGTCTGATAAATCTCACTGGTGGTATGTCCGATCACCTCTTCAGGGCGCTCGATACCCGAGGATGTCCAAAAACCCCTGATTCACTTCGACAAAAACCCGCTCCGGGTAGCGCACCAGATCAATGCCCGCCGTGGTGTTGGCAAGCAGGGTCTCGCGGGCGGCGCTGAGCTTACGAATGGTCTGCTCGCTGACGTACCGTTCGGTCACATCGACCTGGGTCCAGACGATCCGCTCAACCCCATCGGGGCCATTCACTCTCTGCCCGGAGAGGTCGATATAAATGGTCCTGCCATCCAGCCGCCGATAGGGAACCTCCCGCAACGTGCCGTGGCCCTCGCGAAGTACCTGTTGGGCGAATGCCCCCACCTGGGCGTAAGTTTCGTCGTCCCGATAGAAGATCCGGCGGATTGCTGCCGACCAATTCATCAGTGGAGGCGGCCCCGGTCATTTCCAGCATTTTTGGAGTTGACCCGCTCGAAAATCCGCTCCGGGTAGCGCATCACATGGACGCCGGCCATCAGGTTGTTTAGCAGCGCTTTGTTGAAGGCGCTGGCTTCGTGTTCCCGACGAGTCAGATCCAGACGATCCAAGCCATAGCCGACATCCTGGGCCAAATCCGTCACGACCTGTTGCAGCTCGGCATCGAAAACATCCGTCTCGCCGTGAAACAGAGTAAAAACCGCCCACAGCCTGCCGCCGCGATACACGGGAAGGGCGGCGCTCGCCCCGAGCCCGAAGGTCTTGGCGCGCTCCGCCCAAAGTTTCGTATGGGGGTGGTCGCCGAAGACCTCCTCGAACATCGGAGTTTGGCTGCGCCAGGCCTGGCCCCGGGGGCCGCGCCCCTCGGGGAGGTCGTCACGGGCGGAAACGCGAATGCCCTCCAGGTAGCCCACTCTCGCCGCCGCAGCCACCGGATAAAACCACCCCTCGGCATCGGGCCGGCCGATCCAGGCAAGACGCAGGCCGGTACGCCGGATCGCCAGCTCGCAGAGAGATTGCAGCATCTGCGCTTCGTCGTTGGCGCGGGCGATGACTTTGTTGGCTTCGGACAGCAGGAAATTGAAATCGGAGAGGCGTTGCAGGCGTCTGTCGATTGCGTTCCCGCTCGGTGACATCCTCGATCGTCCAGACGGACAGCCCTCCTTTGGGATTGACAAGCACGCCGGAAAAATCGGCGAGCAAGATCGCGCCGTCCTTGTGCGCCATGCGGACCGAGCGAAGGGTAACCTCCCTGGATGAGTCAAAGGCGGTATAGGCTTTGGCGGCAAGCGACCATTCACGCTCATCCGCGTAGAGGATGCGGGTCGATTGCCCCTCCAGCTCCTCAGGGGTGCGCCCCAGCATCTGCGCCATCCGCAGGTTGATTTTCCGAATAATTCGGTTCTCCGCCAAAAGGATTCCGACGACGGAGTTGTTGAGAAGGGCGTATTGCAGATTTTGCGCGTCGAGGTGGTCGAGCCCCCGGGAGATATCCAGGGCCAGCTCCGTCAGGAGAGCTTTGAGATCTTCATGGAACGCATTGATTTCGGCGTGAAAGAGGACGAGCAGTCCCCACAGGTGACCGTCGCGGCGGAGGGGAAGAACGGCGCTGGATTTGAAGCCGAAGCGCCGGTAACGTTCCCGCCACGGGTCAAGGATGGGATTGGCCATGGAATCGTCAATGAACAACGATTCCCCCTCCCGCCAGACCTTGGCCATGGAACCCCGGCCTTCCGGATACCCGGGATCGAGGGAAACCCGCAGATCATCCAGAAAGGAGGCCGCCCCGGCAGCAACCGGGAACCGGAACCATCCCGAGGCATCAGGCCGCGCGATCACCGCCAGGTCGAAATGGGCATAGCGGATGGCCAGCTCGCAGAAATCCCGCAGCAGCCGCTCCTCATCGGAGACGGTGGCAATGGATTGGTTGGCCTTCGCCAACAGGGCGTTGAAATCCGTGAGCCGCTGCAGGCGCTGGACATGATCTCCCAAGATACCGCTCATGGCCCCCCCTTTGCGCTCCGTTGGGTAATGAAGCCCCGCATTCAATCAGATCCTGCGGCACCTGTTGCTCCGGCCGAAGCCCGCAAAAGCGACATCCGGTGCCGGATCAATGTCTTTTGTTCTAGCAAATTCCTTCAGTCCGTCGACAGGGTCAGAGGATAGGAGGCACAAAAAGTGGTCCCTTCGCTTGGCGTGCTGGTGAAGGTCACCTTTCCCCCCAGATACCCACTCAGCAGATGCATGCTGTAGGTGCCGAGGCCGCGGCCGGGGCCTTTGGTCGAAAAGGAGCGCTGGAAGACCTGCAGCTTCGCTTCACGGGACATGACCCCGGGGTTGTGAACGGTAAACTCGGCCCGGCCGCCGGACCTGCGGCAGCTCACGGTTACCGTCTCGCCCCGGGCGGTGGCCTCCAGGGCGTTTTTGATCATGTTGCCCAGCACCCGGCCAAGCAGGGCGTTGTCGGTCGTAAGGACAAGCTCGCGAAGGATTGGAGCGAGCAAGAGGGTGCGCCCCTCGGCAACCTCGTGGCGGCGGTAGATGCCGACCACCTTTTCGAGAAAATCGCCCACCGAGACCGGCTCCGGCCGCAACCGAAGTTCCCCGTTCTCCGCCGCGGCAAGGGCCCGTTGCGCCTCGATCTCTTCTATGGTCCGCTCGGCGGCGCTTTGCATCAGATCGAAAATCCTTTCCCGGTCGGTCGAATTGTCGGTCTGCAGCAGTTCGGCGAACCCCTTGATGCTGCCGATCAGATTGAGAATGTCGTGAAAAAAAATCTTCTCAAGTGCCTGGCGACGTTTTTCGTGGCTGATGTCACTGACAGCGAACACCGTGAAGACTTCTCCCGCGTAGTTCAGCGGGGTGGTCCGGACCTTCAGATCGAGAGACTCGCGTTGCCCCTCCCGCCGGCGGGTGAACCGGCACTCGCGCACCGCTTTTTCTCCGTTCAAAGACTCAAGGGTCGCCAGGACCATGCCGCAGGCGCTGCATTCCTCCGTGGTGCCGCATCCGCCTTCGGATTTGCGGGCATGGACACAATCGAGAAGCTCGCCCGGGCGCATGCCGTGCGCTTGCCCCACCCTCCCCGCCGCGACAAGTTTGAGAAGAACGTTGTTGGCGTAAACGATCTGCCTCTGCTCGTTGAGAATCAGCAAGAGGCTCGGGATAGCATCGAGGATGTTTTTCGTCAGGGATGTTTCGGAAAAATAGCCGACCTGCCGGCGCAGATTGGTGGCCGTAGCACGTTCGGCAGGCGCGAAGAGGGTCGAAATGGGGTCAGCGGGCATGACGGTCGGAGCTTTTCTCCAGAAGGTTGTTTTTCTCCAAAATCTTCAGCAGCGGGGTCATGCCACCCAACGATAAAGCCGGATAGCTCTCCCTTTATTACTTCAGGAAGAGCCCCCCTGTCAAACACTACCTGGACTTCGCCGTCCTCATGCCGCCGAACGGACGAGACTGACCAGCTCCACTCTCTCTGGGGCAAGCTTCATGGCCAGCTCCGCCACATTTCCATGGAGCAGGGTGTTGCCATCTTCATCGTGCCGACAGCCAAGAAGAATTGTCTTGGCGCCGACCCTTTTGCCGTGTTCGATGAGGATCTCGGCAATCAAACCGCCCTGGGCGGTCAGGCAGCATCCCCGTGCCTCGACCCCTTCGTGCCGCAAGGCGGCCAGCGCCTCCTCGACCAGTCTCTCCCCGTAAGCCAGCGACTCGGTCGCAGCGGAAAATTCATCGAAAACCTCATAGGCGCGAACGTGGACCACCTCCACATTCCCGCCTTTCATCCTGACCTCTTCGACGGCCCGCTGCAGCACGAAGCGGTCATAGCCGCTGCCGTCAATGCCGGCCAGGACAAAGGCGGGCATCTGCCGGGCAAGGAGCGTCGCGTCGGCCCCTTCCCTCTTCGCGGGGGAGGTGGCAAAGTGACCCAAATGGGCCCGTCGTGCATAGAGCACGACCATGGACAGACAGGCGGCCGCCGCGGCCAGAAGAAAAGGCAGGGGGCCGTTTAGCTCAGCCAGCTTCGAGGCGGCAAAGGGAGCGATCACCCCCGCCATCCAGCGGATGAAGTTGTACCCTGCCGAGGCCACCGGCCGGGGCCATGAGGAAATCTCCAGGGCCATCTCGGTGAAGACCGTATTGTTGATCCCCATCAGGGCGCCGGAGAGAACCACGGCCACAATCGTGGCCGTGGATGACCCCATGGCCATCACGATGAGCAGAAGGGCAAAAGCGGCCAGAGAAAAGCGCAACATCCCCGTTTCGCAAAAACGCCTCTGGAGTCGCGGGGCCACAAACACCGAGAAGATGGCGAGCAAGACGCCCCAGCCGAAGAATATCAGACCGGTGCTCCGGGCAGATACGTGCAGAACAAAGGGAACGAACGCCAGAACGGTAAAAAACCCGTAGTTGTAGAAAAAAGCGCTCAGGGCCACGGCGAAAAGCCCCTTGTCGGCGAGCGCCCGCAGCGGATCTTTCAGAGACGTGCGCTCTCTAGCGACGGGAACCGGTTCCAGGAAGAAGGCGACGGCGAGAAAACCGATGACCATCAGGGTGGCGGTGCCGTAAAAGGGATAGCGCCAGGAATAGCTGCCGAGGGCGGCGCCCAGGAGGGGTCCGACCGAAAGCCCCAGGCCGAGAGCGGCTTCGTAGAGGAGGATGGAAATGGCCGCTCCGCCCCTGGCCGAGGCGACGATCACCGACAGGGCCGTCGCGACGAACAGCGCATTGCCCAGCCCCCATCCGCCCCGGTAGAGGACCAGGGCCGTTACCGACTGGGAGGTGCCCGAGAGGCCGGCAAAAACGGCGATCAGAGCCGCTCCCAGCAGCAGCGTTCGCCCGGCCGCCGAAGCGGGACGAGACCGCTCCGGTGACCAGCATCATGACCGCGGTCACCGCGAAATAACTGGTGAATAAGAGGGACACCTGGCTGGGGGTGGCGTGCAGACCGGCCGCAATCGAGGTCAGGATCGGGTCGACCAGGCCGATGCTCATGAAGCCGACCATGGCGGCAAACGCCGTCGCCCACACGGCTTTGGGTTGATTGAAAAATCGGCTGGCAAGTGAGGAGGAAGGTGTCTTTTTCATGAATGAACGGTCCCCGGAAAAGAGAGGGCGAGGATTTTCCTCGGCCTGATCCAGGAGGAAATCCCCGCCATTTATGTGTATAATACATATAAATAATTTTGCGCTGCGAGTCAAGTTGTATTATACATATAAAACCAGCCGAGCGCCTGTCCCCCACATCCCCGGAGGCACCATGACAACCGCACCGCCAACGGTCCCTGAAGAGCCCTCGGTCAGCTCCCTGGAGCGGGAACTGACCTTTCTGGCCCGCACCTTTGAGGCCCTGCAGAGGCAGCGCAAGGGCCCCTTGGAGAGGGCCCATTACATCCTGCTCCAGACCATTCTGCGTCACGGCCCCCAGACGGTTTCCTCGCTGGCTTCCTACCTCTCCCTGGACAATTCGACGGTCACACGCCAGGTTGCGGTCATGGAAGGTGCGGCCCTGCTGGAGCGACACGCCAATCCGGAGGATGGCCGCAGCCAGATTCTCAGCGCGACGCCCGCAGCCCGGGAAAAGGCCGAGAGGATGCGGCGCGAGCGCATGGAGAGGCTTGACGCCATGACCGCGGACTGGCCGGACGAGGAACGGGGACAGTTGGTGCGTCTGCTGGAAAGATTGAACGAGGATTACCGCCGCCGGCTGAGCCGAAAGGAGTGAGCGTCGTCGGCCGACGGGCGTATTTGCATTTCGCCTGGGCCCGAAGAAATTCGATTCATTTTACATTTGCCTGAAAGGAAGACACCCATGAAGCAATCACTTGGAGCCAAAACCCTGCTCTTTCCCGCCCCCGTTCTGCTCGTCGGAACCTACGACGAGAAGGGGCAGCCGAACCTGATGAATGCCGCCTGGGGAGGGATCTGCTGTTCCCAGCCCCCCTGCGTGTCCGTGTCCCTGCGAAAAGCGACCTATTCCTATGCCGGCATCGTGGCGCGGAAGGCCTTTACCATCGGCATCCCCGCCGAAGCGCAGATGCGGCAGGCCGATTACGTCGGAACCGTTTCGGGACGGGATACGGACAAATTCGCCGCAACCGGCTTCACCCCCGTCAAGAGCACCCTGGTCGACGCACCCTTCGCCGCCGAGCTGCCGGTTGTCCTGGAATGCCGGCTGCTGCACACCCTGGAGATCGGGCTGCACACCCAGTTCGTCGGGGAGATCGTGGACGTGAAGGCGGAGGACTCGGTCCTTGGCGAGGACGGGCTGCCCGACATCCTGAAGATCAAGCCCCTGATCTTCGACACCGCCCACCGGGGATATCACGGCATCGGGTCGCTTCTGGGGCAGGCTTTTTCGGTGGGGAAGAAGGCGTAGGCGCGATGCGCGGACTTTTCTGGAAATAGGTCCGAAGAGACCTTGCGGAAACGGTCCCTCCCCCCCCCCCGGCTCTGCCGGCGGGGAGGGAGCGTCCGATCAGCCATTGCTGGGGAAGGTGAAGCGCGCCTGTTCGCGCACCCCCCCGGCGGGCCAGCGCTGGGTCACGGTCTTGCGCCGGGTGTAGAAGCGTACGCCGTCGGGGCCGTAGATGGCCAGATCGCCGAACAGGGAGCGTTTCCAGCCCCCAAAGCTGTGGGAGGCGACCGGCACCGGCAACGGAATGTTGACCCCCACCATGCCGACCTGGATGTTGTCGGTAAAGTAGCGGGCGGCCTCTCCGTCGCGGGTGAAGATGCAGGTGCCGTTGCCGTACTCGTGGGCATCGATCAGATCCATCGCTTCCTGCAGGGTGCGGGTGCGCACGACGCAGAGCACCGGGCCGAAAATCTCGTCGGTGTAGATCGTCATCTCCGGCCGCACCCGATCAAACAGGCACCCGCCGAGAAAGAACCCCTGTTCGTGGCCCGGAACCCGCAGGCCGCGGCCGTCCACCACCAAATCAGCCCCCTCCTTTACTCCCTGCTCGATATACCCGGTGACCTTGGCGAAAAGCTCGGGCGTCACCAGGGGACCCATCTCGCTGGCGGGGTCGGTGCCGGGCCCGACCCGCAGCTTGGCGAGAGCCGCCGTCAGCTTCGCGACCAGGGCGTCGGCAACGCCATCCCCCACCGCCACTGCCACCGAGATCGCCATGCAGCGCTCGCCGCAGGAACCGTACGCCGCCCCCATCAGGGCGCTGACGGCGTTGTCCAGATCGGCATCGGGCATGACGACGGCGTGGTTCTTGGCGCCCCCCAAGGCCTGAACCCGCTTGCCGTTGGCGGCGGCGGTCCTGTAGATGACCTCGGCGACGGCGGTGGACCCGACGGAGCTCACCGCCTGCACCCGCGGGTCGGTAAGCAGGGCGTCCACCGCCTCCTTGTCGCCGTTGACCACGTTGAGCACCCCCGGCGGCAGGCCGGCCTCGGCGGCCAGCTCGGCGACGTACAGGGCGCTCGCCGGGTCGCGCTCGGAAGGTTTGAGAACGAAGGTGTTGCCGCACGCCACGGCCATCGGCCACATCCACAGGGGCACCATGACCGGGAAGTTGAAGGGCGTGATCCCTGCGGTGACCCCGAGCGGCTGAAATTCGCTCCACGAATCGATGGCCGGGCCGACGTCTTTGCTGTGCTCCCCCTTGAGGAGTTCGGGGACGCCGCAGGCATACTCGACGTTTTCGATGCCGCGCTGCAGCTCCCCCCCGGCATCGCCGAGCACCTTGCCGTGCTCGGCGGTGATCAGGGCGCAGATGGTGTCGGCGTGGCTCTCGAGGAGCCCCTTGAGACGGAACATCACCTGCGCCCGCTTGGCGGGCGGCGTGCTTCGCCAGGCGGGAAAGGCCTTTTGGGCGCAGAGGATCGCCTGCTCCACCTCGCTGCGACTCGCCAGCGCGACGCGAGCGGTGACGGCCCCGGTGGCGGGGTTGTAGATTTTTCCATAGCACCCGCTGGTGCCGGCAACGAGCTTGCCGTCGATGAAATGGTCGTGTGTCGTAATCTTCGCTTCGGTTCCGGGGGCAGCTGTCTCGCTCATGCTCTTCTCCTCCTTCGGCGAAAAGGTGCACAGGCTCCCAACCCCGGAGGTCGGCCGTCTCATCGTCGGGACCTCCGGGAGTTTCCGCATCGTGTTCATTCTATTTAACCAATTGAGCAGAACAAAAGCAAAACAAACGTCTTTTGTAACTTTTCAGCCAGTCGGCTTTTGTCCCATTTTCCAGACACAACCGCTTCGCCTGGGAGACATCCTTTTTCCACCTGTTGCCTTTAAAATGACATCGGAAGTTAAAAAAAAACGTTGCCCCGGATAGGAGGAGAGCCACCTGGGAGCAACGCGCATGGAATTTAAGCGTTAACGAAAGAGAAAGAAGCTGGCGTTATCCCTGTCGATTCATCGAATGCCGCCCATGCACAGGTATTTGACTTCGACGAACTCCTCGATGCCGTACTTGGATCCCTCGCGGCCGATGCCCGACTCCTTGACTCCGCCGAAGGGAGCGACGGTGGTGGAGATCAGGCCCGTGTTGATCCCGACCATGCCGTACTCGACCCCCTCGGCCACCCGCCAGATCCGGCCCATGTCGCGGCTGTAGAAGTAGGAGGCGAGGCCGAACTCGGTGTCGTTGGCCATGGCGATCGCCTCCTCTTCGGTCTTGAACCGAAAGAGCGGCGCCACCGGGCCGAAGGTCTCCTCCTTGGCGATCAGCATCGCGGCGGTGGCGCCGGCGAGCACCGTCGGCTCGAAGAAGGTGCCGCCCAGGGCGTGACGCTGGCCGCCGGTCACCACCCGCGCCCCCTTGCCGAGGGCGTCGGCGATGTGCGCCTCGACCTTCTCCACCGCCGCCATGTCGATGAGCGGCCCCTGCTGGGTGTCGCCGGCGAGGCCGTCGCCGACGGTCATCTTTTTCACCGCGGCGGCCAGCTTCTCGGCAAAGGCGTCGTAGACGCCGTCCTGAACGAGGAACCGGTTGGTGCAGACGCAGGTCTGGCCGGTGTTGCGGTACTTGGAGGCGATGGCGCCTTCGACCGCGGCGTCGAGGTCGGCGTCGTCGAAGACGATGAAGGGGGCGTTGCCGCCCAGCTCCATGGAGACCTTCTTGACCGTGCCGGCGCAGGCGGCGATCAGCTTCTTGCCGACCTCGGTGGAGCCGGTGAAGGTCAGCTTGCGCACCAGCGGGTTGGCGGTCAGCTCGCCGCCGATGGCGCCCGAGGAGCCGGTGACGACGCTGAAGACCCCGTTGGGAATGCCGGCCCGCTCGGCGAGCTCGGCCAGCGCCAGGGCCGAGTAGGGGGTGGCGCTCGCCGGCTTGACCACCATGGTGCAGCCGGCGGCCAGGGCCGGGCCGGCCTTGCGGGTGATCATCGCCGCCGGGAAGTTCCAGGGGGTGATGGCGGCGCAGACGCCGACCGGCTCCTTGATGACGACGATGCGCTTGTCGGCCTGGTGGGGGGGAATCACGTCGCCGTAGATGCGCTTGCCCTCCTCGGCGAACCACTCGATGAAGGAGGCGGCGTAGGCGATCTCGCCGCGGGATTCGGCGAGCGGCTTGCCCTGCTCGGCGGTCATCAGCACGGCGAGGTCCTCCTGGTTCTCCAGCATCAGGTCGAACCATTTGCGCAGCAGGGCGGAGCGCTCCTGGGCGGTCTTGGCCCGCCAGGCGGGCCAGGCGCGGGCGGCGGCCTCGACGGCGCGGCGGGTCTCCGCCTCCCCCATCTTGGGAACGGTGCCCAGGGTCTCGCCCGTCGCGGGGTTGGTCACAGCGAGGGTGGCGCCGCTCTCGGCGTCGGCCCACTGGCCAGTCGATGTAGCACTGCTGGCGGAACAGGTCGGGATCGTTCAGTTTATTCTGGAACATCGGTGGACCTCCTAAAGGTTTATTCTCAGATCAGTTCCACATGGGCCTGCAGCCCACCCGAAGACGAATGAAAATCATGGCGATTCTTTAACGCTAAGACGCAGAGAAGATCCATTCACAAATTTCTTTTTGCCTTATCTCTTTGCGTCTTGAGAGAGCGCGGCGAACAGGCGTTAAAATTAGATTTGCTTTTGTTCCCAATGCCTTAGGTCCGAAGTTTCGCAGGATCAGTCGACTTCAGGAGCGATCTATCCGGCAAACACCGTGTCACAAGCCTCGGCGAAGATATCCATGGCCGCGTCCAGCTGCTCCTCGGCTGATCACCAGCGGCGGCAGGAAGCGAATGACGTTGCTGAAGATGCCGGCCCCCATCACCAGCAGACCGCGCTTGAAGCACTCCTGGATGATCCGGCCGGTGGCCTCCTTGGCCGGCTCCTTGGTCGCCGGGTCCTTCACCAGTTCGATGGCGACCATAGCGCCCAGGGAGCGCACGTCGCCGATCTGCGGGATGCGCTCCTGCAGCGCCCGCAGCCGGGTGGTGAGGGTGGCGCCGACGGCCGCCGCCCGGGCCGGCAGGTCCTGCTCGTCCATCACTTCCAGGGTGGCCAGTGCCGCGGCGCAGGAGACCGGGTTGCCGCCGAAGGTGCCGCCGATGCGCCCGGGAGGGGCCGCGTCCATGATCTCGGCGCGGCCGACCACCGCCGAGAGCGGCATCCCCGAGGCGATCCCCTTGGCCAGGGTCATCAGGTCGGGGACGACGCCGAAGTGCTCGACGGCGAACATCTTGCCGGTGCGGGCAGAAGCCGGTCTGCACCTCGTCGGCGATGAAGACGATGCCGTGCTGCTCGCAGATCGCCTTCAGGCCCGGGAGGAATTCCTTGGGCGGCACGATGAAGCCCCCCTCGCCCTGGACCGGCTCGATGATCATCGCCGCGATGTTGTCCGGGGCGACCTCGGAGACGAAGAAGCGCTCGAAGTGCTCCAGGCAGGCCAGGCCGCACTCGGGATAGGTCGACTTGAAGACGCAGCGGTAGCAGTAGGCCGAGGGGGTCTTGTAGACCTCGGGCGCGAAGGGGCCGCAGCCGTACTTGTAGGGCTTGACCTTGCTGGTCAGGGTCATGGTCAGCAGGGTGCGGCCATGGAAGCCGGCCTCGAAGGCGATCACGCCGGGGCGGCCGGTGGCCAGCTTGGCGATCTTTACCGCATTCTCCACCGCCTCGGCGCCGCTGTTGACGAACATCGCCTTCTTGGCGTGGTCGCCGGGGGTGATCTGCGTCAGCTTCTCGGCCAGCTCGACGTAGGAGTCGTACATGGACGACCATGAAGCAGCTGTGCAGCAGCTTGCTCGGCCTGGGCCTTGATCGCCTCGACAACCTCCGGCGGGCAGTGGCCGGCGTTGATCACGCCGATGCCGCCGTAAAGATCGAGATAGGTGTTGCCGTCCAGGTCGCGGACCGCCGCTCCCTTGGCGCTTTCGATGAAGATCGGCGCCGCCGCGGAAATTCCCTTGGCGACGAACTGTTCCTTTTTCGCCAGCAGTGCCCGGGTCTTCTCCTCCTGGCTGCGACCAATGCGCGGCATTTCGTTTCCTTGCAGCATGCGAACTTCCTCCTTTTTCAATGTGAACGCTCGTCCGGCCGCCCGGTGACCTTCTCAGGATTCCGGCGACAGGGGGCCTGCGTTCTCTCATAATCAAATTATGTGCCAACCACACATCGAATAAAACCGGTTGTATTCACAGGAGGTTACACGGCACTCCGGGAAGGTCGGTCCGCCGCCGTCGTGGCTGGATTTTTCATGGATGAAAACTTTTTTCACAATTGAAAACTGCCGAGGGGGGAGGCTGCCGTTGCGGAGCTCCCTCCTTCGCCCCTGGCGCACGATCCAAAAAGCTGGCAAAGTTCTTGCTGATTGCAGTAAGCTTAACAGATATTCGCGGAGTCGAAAACCCATGCCCCTGAAGATGCGAAAACCCCTCCTGCTCCTGGCCCTGGCGTCGGTCCTGATCCTCGCCGTGGTCGGGGGAACCTACCGCAGCACCACCGTGCTGGTCGAGAAGACCATCGCCGCCCACCAGCAGGCGATCGCCGACGAAGCGGCGAAGATGACCGAGATCTGGCTCGGCCAGCAGACGCGGATCCTGAACGCCACCGCCGCCGTCGGTGAGCGCCCTGCCCATCGACCGCAACCCGGCGGTCCTGCATCTGCTTGAGATGGCGATGAAGGCCGGGCACTTCAGCGACGTCTACATCGGCACCCGCGGCGGGGTGCTGATCGACGGCGCCGGCTGGCCGCCGCCGGCCAGCTACGATCCGCGGCAGCGCCCCTGGTACCGGAGGGCGGTGGCTGCCGGCAAGCACCGTCTCCACCGTCCCCTACGACGATTTCGTCACCAACGAGCTGGTCATCGCCCTGGTCTCGCCGCTGATGGTCGAGGGTCGCTTCCGCGGCGTGATCGGAGCCGACACGGTCCTCGACACCCTGGTCGCGAACCTGCGGGCGGTCAAGGTCGGCGAGACCGGCTACGCCTTCATCGTCAACGGCAACGGCACTATCCTGGTCCATCCCAACCCGAACTATCCGATGAAGGTCAAACTGCAGGATACCGATCCCAGCCTGAAGCGGGGTCATGGCGAACTTCGCCCGCTCGCCCTCCGGGACCATCGCCTACCACAAAGGGAGGCGAGGCGAACATTCTCGCCTACACCAAGATCGCCGACAGCAACTGGATCCTGTGCACCACCATCCCCCGCGCCGAAGCCTACCGCCTCGCCCGCAAGACCACGGTCCTCTTCGCCGCCGAGATCGTCCTCAAGGTGCTGGGGGGCATCGCCCTGCTCACCCTGCTTTTCGTCTTCGGCAGCGGCCTGGCGTTCTTCGTCTTTAGCCGCCGCTTCACCACCACCCTGCAGAAACAGCAGGAGGAGATCAGCGGCATCAACGAGGACCTGGCCTGGAACATCCACAAACGCAAGGAGCTGGAGAAACATTACCAGACGCTGTTCAACGTCGCCAACGACGTCATCCTGGTGAGCAAGGACCTCACCTGCATCGAGTGCAACGAGAAGGCGACGGAGGTGTTCGGCTATCTCCCGGCTGGGCATCATCGGCCGCAGCATTCTCGATCTCTCCCCCGCCTTCCAGCCCGACGGCCAGGCGAGTTCTCCGCGGGCGCAGCGCATCGTCGACGAGGCGCAACGCCGGCAAACACCAGGTCTTCGAGTGGACCTTTCTGCGTCCCGACGGCAGCGAGTTTCCCGCCGAGGTCAGCCTCAAGTCGCTGCAACTCGACAACGAGCTGCTCTGCCTCTCCAGCATCCGCGACATCTCCAAGCGGGTGAACGCCGAGCAGCAGCTGCGCCAGGCGCAGAAGATGTCGGCCATGGGCGAGATGCTCGGCGCCATCGCCCACCAGTGGCGCCAGCCCCTCAACACTCTCTCGACCTACATCGCCAGCCTGCAGTCGGCCTATCTGAACGAGCGCATCTCGCAGCTCCTTCGTCGAGACCCTGGTGGCCGGCGCCGACGCCCAGATCCAGTTCATGTCCAAGACCATCGACGACTTCCGCCACTTCTTCCGTCCCTCGAAGAACAAGGAGACCTTCGACGTCGCCAACGGCGGTGGGCAGCGCCATCAAGCTGCTCGAGCCGACCCTGAAACAGGGCAGGGATCACCCTGGATGCAAGACCGGCGAGGCTCCGCAAGCCTTCATGGTCTACGGATATCCCAGCGAATTCGTCCACGTCGTGGTCAACATCATCGCCAACGCCCGCGACGCCATCGGCGAGCGGCTCGCCGCCGAGGCAGGGGTCGGAAAAGGGGCGGATCGAGATCGGCATCGACTCCGACGGCGAGGCCGTGGTAGTGCAGGTGCGCGACAACGGCGGCGGCATTCCCGCGCACCTGATGGACAAGATCTTCACCCCCTACTTCACCACCAAGGGAACCACCACGGGCACCGGAATCGGCCTCTACATGGCCAAGATGATCGTCGAGAAGGAGATGAAGGGGGAGCTGCTGGTCGACAACATCGAAGGTGGGGGCGCAATTGACCATCCGCCTGCCGAGAAGCGGAGAAAGTGCAGCATGATAATGAATCTGGACAACAAAAACGTGCACATCGTGCTGGTCGACGACGAGCAGGCGGAGCTCGACGCCTACCGCTTCCTGCTCCAGTCGATGGGGGTCGAGCGCATCACCGCCTTCAACGACAGCCGCCAGGTGCTGCCGGCGCTGGAGACCGATCCCCTCGCCCATCGTCTTTCTCGACCTCAACATGCCGCACCTCTCCGGCCAGGAGGTGCTGGCGGCGATCAAGGAAAAGCGCCCCCAGGTGCCGGTCATCGTCTGCACCGCCAACTCGGAGATCGAGACGGCGGTGGAGTGCCTCAAGCTCGGCGCCCACGACTACCTGGTCAAGCCGATCAGCTTCAACACCTTCGGCTCGGCGCTGCGCAACGCCCTGGAGATCGGCTACCTGCGCCAGGAGGTCCTCTCCCTCAAGGGGCTCTCCTTCGGCGCCGGCGCCTCGCGCCACCCGGCCTTCGCCGCGGATCGTCACGCGCAGCTCCGGCCCTGGAAGGGATCTTCCGCTACATCGAGGACGATCGCCGCCAGCCGCCAGCCGGCCCTGATCCTCGGCGAGACCGGCTGCGGCAAGGAGCTGCTCGCCCGGGCCATCCACGAGGTGAGCGGCGTCGCCGGGCGAGTTCGTCGCCGTCGACGTCTCCGGCCTCGACGACACCCTGTTCGCCGACACCCTCTTCGGCCACCTCAAAGGGGCCTTCACCGGCGCCAGCGGCGGCCGCTCGGGGCTTCTGGAGCGGGCGGCCGGCGGGAACCATCTTCCTCGACGAGATCGGCGACCTCTCCGAGGTCTCCCAGGTCAAGCTGCTGCGCCTGCTGCAGGAGGGGATCTACTACCCCCTGGGGGCCGACACCCCCAAGCAGTGCCGGGCGCGGGTGGTGGCGGCCACTAACGTCGAGCTGGCGAGGACCCTGGGGGCCGAAGGGGGCTTTCGCCGCGACCTCTACTACCGGCTCTACACCCACCTGATCAAGGTCCCGCCGCTGCGCGAGCGCAAGGAGGACATCCCGCCTGCTGGTCAACCACCTGGTCGGCGAAGCCGCCGCCAGTCTGCGCAAGCCGGCGCCGGAGGTAGACCTGGAGGCCCTCGAGCGACTGATGCGCCACCCCTTTTACGGCAACGTGCGCGAACTCAGGACCTACCTGTTCGACGCCGTCGCCCGCTGCGCCGGGGGGAAGATCGCCGAGGCCCTAATCGCCGAGCGCCTCGGCGGCGCCGCCGCCCCGCCCCCTCCCGAAACCGCCCCGGCCCCCGGGGAAGGCGGTCCGCTGGAGCGGATTTTCGGCCGCTTCCCCACTCTCGGGGAGCTGGGCGCGTATGCCGTCGACCAGGCGCTGGCCGCTGCCGGCAACAACCAGAGCCAGGCCGCGAGGCTGCTCGGGATCTCTAAGCAGGCGCTGCACAAGCGGCTGAAGAAACGGTAGGCGGGGAAGAATCGACGGGCGGAGGCTGCCGACTCTCATCCATCAGGACGATGGAATTGGCAGTATAATGGAGACATGGACCAGAGCTGGCCGCAGGCATTAAGGCCCCGACGTCGCCCCGGCCCCAATCGAAAGGAAACGGCCATGATCGTCCAACCCTATCTGTTCTTCGACGGCCGCTGCGAAGAGGCGATCGCCTTCTATCGCCGCGCCCTCGGCGCCGAGCTGATCATGCTCATGCGCTACAAGGAAGGTCCTGAGCCTCCGAACCGGCCGCCGGTCCCCCCCGGTGCGGAAGAAAAGGTGATGCATGCGGCCTTTCGTATCGGGGAAACAACGGTGATGGCCTCTGACGGCCGCTGCCAGGGGCAACCCGCCTTCCAGGGGTTTTCCCTCTCCCTCACCGCGGCAAGCGATGCCGAGGCGCAGTTGCTGTTCACCGCCCTTGCCGACGGCGGACAGGTGCAGATGCCCTTGGCGACAACCTTCTTCTCCTCGCGCTTCGGCATGGTGGCGGACCGCTTCGGGGTGTCGTGGATGATCCTCGTGGCGCCTTGAGCCGGAATCTCGATTCTGACGGTGGGGAACGTGGAGTAAGAGAAAAGGAAACGTTCAGGAGATGGGTGCGAGCGTCCCCCCGCCAGCGGTCAGGTCGGCAAACATTCGCCGAAATCCCGCCATCCGCTCAGCGGGCAGCCGCAACTGCAGAAACACCCGCTCGGCGTAGTCGGTGGCAAGGACCTCACACTCGAAATCCGCCAGGCGTCGTTCGAGGGGCGCCAGCCGGGGGTAGTCGACGGTCGCCCGCAGCTCGGCCCAGTCGATGTGGAGGCTGCGCGGCAGCTCTTCGAGGGCCGCCTGCAGCGCCGCCGTATAGGCCTTGACCAACCCGCCCTTGCCGAGCTTGATCCCGCCGAAGTAGCGCGTCACCACCACCGCCGTATCCCCGAGGCCGCTGTGCTGAAGGGCGGTCAGCATCGGTCGGCCGGCGACGCCGTGCGGCTCGCCGTCGTCGCTCAGCCCGATCCGGTCGCTGCTGCCCGGCGGACCCACCAGGTAGGCCCAGCAGTTGTGGTTGGCGTCTGGGTACTCCGCCTTCATCGCGGCGACAAAGGCCTGCGCTTCTCCCTCAGAGGGCGCCTCCTGCACCGTGGCGATGAAGCGGCTGCGCTCCACCTCGGTCTCGCAGCGGAAACGGCGGGCGGGGATGGGATAGCGGGGGGATGGGTCTGACATCGATCTCATTTCAGCGGCGGCCGGACGGCCCTGCCCAGGAGACATCGGGCCGCGGCCTGTTGAAACTACGGAGGTTGCAGCCTCGCGCCTCACATCGCCAGGCTCGCGAAGGCATTGCGGATTTTGCCCTTCGAACTTCTGGTGCCGGGATCTCCGGTGGGAAACTCCTCGATCTCGTCCGCCGAGAAGACGACCTTGACGGCATGCTCCTCGGTCATGACCTTCAGCCACCACTCGTCGCCTCCCAAACGGACCCATTCGATGGTCTCGGGGCGCAGGCCGTGCTGCGACGCGTAGCGCAGAGCGACCTCTTTGAGCATCTCCTGGCCGGTACGAAGCTGATCATCCTGCTCAGCCATGGCATTCCTCCTTCATTCTCGCTATTGTAAACCCCTGTCCCTCGGGTGACAGGATCACCAGTTTGGTCATCGTCGATCATCTCATATCCCGTTCCTCCTTTTGCCTGGAAAGGGAAATTGCTCGATCCCATGATACATCTTTCAGAATTCAGCGTCCATGTCTCTTACCGCGGCAAAAACTGCCACAACACTTGACACCGGTCGCGACCTCGTCCTATATGGGAATCAACGGATCACCGAAATATGTCAACCTCAGCCGGATTCGGCAACAGCCGCGTACCGGTTTACGGCGGGAGAACGTCCCTTGAACAGTCTACCAAACGCAGCAAATCTCAACAGCCTGATGCACCAGGTGCAGGCCGCGGCTGCCAAATCAGCCTCGGGCCCGGGAGCTTCTTCCCTTTTCGGCAACTTCAGCACCGCTTCCATCGTTATCGGCATCATCGCCGGTCTCTTCGGCAGCGCCTATGTTCTGTACGGCAAACGCCAGGGGAATTTCTCCATGCTCTTCACCGGCATGGCCCTGTGGGTGGTCCCCTTTTTCATCACGAGCACCTTATGGCTCAGCATCGCCTGCGGTGCGCTGGCGGTTGCTCCCTTTGTCGTTGGCGGGTATTTCTGACAACCGGGGGTAGTGCAGATTTTACAGGAAACCTTAAAGGGACCTGTGGTTTAGCCAGGTCATTGATCGTGCAGAAAAAGCACAGAACAACAAAGCCGCACGGTCGCAACAGGCGACCGTGCGGCTTTGTTGTTTTCTGATTCGAAGGGGGCTCCCGATGATCCTGTGGAACCCCCTATTCCGTCCGGCTGGTGATCTCGATCAGGTGATAGCCGAACTGGGTCTTGACCGGGCCGAGCACCGTGCCGACCTCGCCGGAGAAGACCACCTCGTCGAATTCCCGCACCATCTGGCCGGGGGAAAATTCGCCGAGATCGCCCCCCTGACGGCGGGAGGGGCACTGGGAGTGCTGCTTGGCAATGTCGGCAAAATCGCTGCCGGTTTCAATTTGCGTTTTCAGGGTGAGGCACTCGGCCTCGCTGGGGACGAGGATGTGACGGGCACGTGCTTTGGCCATGATGGGTGGGCTCCTTTTTTGATTAAGATGGAGACGTATCTTATCCCGAATTTGGTCCCCTTGTCCAACGCTGCGTGAATTTGCCGGGACGCAGGGCCTGTCTCCTGCCGGGGTGTCCATGAAGAAGGAGCCGAACGGAGGCGACCGGTCCTTATCCGGCGGCGGCAAAAGTCAACCGTGGTTGACGCCGTCACCCCAGGTTGACCCCTCTGGTTGACGCTGCCCTTCCCTCCATCCTCCCGGATCGCCCTTTCTCGAAAAGTACCCTACAATTTCAGCACCTTATCCCCTTGGCACATGGGTTGCTAAAACTCTGTTTGACATGGGACGGCGGTAACCGGCCCCTTCAACAGGCAGTGGCATCCAAACCAAGGAGGAAGCAATCATGACATGGTCCAGCAGGTTCATGGCAACAGCCGCGGCCCTGGCTCTGATGCTCGGCATCCCCGGCATCGGCTCGGCGGCGCAGACGGTCAAGATCGGCAACATCATCCCCCTCTCCGGCCCCTCGGCCCCCGTCGGCGTCCAGGGCAAGAACGCCCGCGAGATGGCGGTGCAGGAGATCAACGACGCCGGCGGCATCAAGTCCCTCGGCGGGGCCAAGCTGCAGATGATCTACGCCGACAGCAAGAGCGACCCGACCGTCGGGGTCAGCGAGGCCGAGCGGCTGATCAACTCCGAGAAGGTCAACCTGCTCACCGGCTGCTGGAACTCGGCGGTGACCTACCCCACCACCCAGGTCGCCGAGCGCTACGGCATCCCCTTCGTGGTGCCGGTCTCGGTGGCCGACACCATCACCAACCGCGGCTTCAAGAACGTCTTCCGTCTCGCCGCCAAGGACTCCTGGTGGACCCGCGACCAGTTCCGTTTCCTCAAGGACATGATGAAGGAGTACAAGGTCCCGGTGAAGACCGTCGCCTTCGTCTACGAGAACGGCGACTGGGGGACCGGCTTCGCCGCCGGGCTGGGCTAAGCTCGCCAAGGCGGCCGGCTACAAGGTCGTCCTCAACGAGCCGTATCCGAGCACCTCGCCTGACCTGACGCCGGTGGTCCTCAAGATCAAGACCGCCCATCCCGACGTCCTCTTCATGTGCTCCAACGCCGCCGACGCCATCCTGCTCACCAACGGCCTGGCCGAGCTCGACGTGCATCCCAAGGCGATCATCACCAGCGGCGGCGGCAATGCCGACCCCTCCTTCCTCGCCAACGCCGGCGACAACGCCGTGGGCGAATTCGACATCGTCGAGTGGAACAACGACCTCAACAAGCCGGGCGTGAAGGAGACCAACGCCAAGTTCAAGAAGCTCTACGGCTACGACATGTCGGGTGAGGCGGTCGACGCCTACGCCTCGATGTACGTGATCAAGGCGGCCCTCGAGAAGGCCGGCTCCCTCGATCCGGCCAAGATCCGCCACGCCCTGGCCACCATCAAGGTCAAGCAGCACCGGGCCGTTGAGCCTGCTCTCCTACGACAGCGTCAAGTTCGACAAGACCGGCCAGAACGAGAACGCCGGCCTGGTCGTGGTGCAGGTCGCCAAGATCAACGGCAAGCTGGAGCGGGTCACGGTCTGGCCCAAGGAAGTCCGCCACGCCGGCTACCATCCCGTCTTCCCCTTGCCGGCAAAATAAGTAGAACGCAGGGCCGGCGGCCGGCCGGGGCGGCACTCTCCTCGCCCCGGCCGGCCAATGCCGGCGCCTTATGCCCCTTGTGCGTCACGGAAAGGCAGCATCGCATGGAAAACTTCCTTCAATCCCTGATCAGCGGCCTGTTGATCGGGGGGATCTACGGCCTCACCGCCGTCGGCCTCACCCTGATCTTCGGGGTCATGAAGGTCATCAACTTCGCCCACGGCTCGCTGCTGATGGTGGGGATGTTCGCCGCCTACTGGTTCGTCAAGCTGAGCGGCCTCAATCCCTATCTGGCGCTCTTCGTGGTGGTGCCGCTCCTCTTTCTCTTCGGCTACGCGATGCAGCACGTGGTGATCCGCCCGGTCTTCAAGGCCGAGAAGGACGTGCGCGAGCCGATCACCGTCATCATCGTCACCACCGGCATCTGGTACATCCTCGACAACCTGTCGCTGATGGCCTTCGGCGCCGAGTACCGGGTGGTCCACACCAGCGTGAGCGGCAAGATCTTCGACCTGGGCGGCATCTACTTTCTGCAGTCCAAGTTCTACGGCTTTCTGATCGCCCTCGCCACGGCGCTCTTTCTCTACTGGTTCCTCAAGCACTCGAAGATGGGCAAGGCGATCCGCGCCACCAGCCTCGATCGCGAGGCGGCGAGCCTGATGGGGGTCAACCAGTACCGGATCTACAACATCGCCTTCGGCCTCGGCACCGCCTGCTGCGGCGTGGCCGGCTGCGTGCTGATCCCCTTCTACTACGTCTACCCGACGGTCGGGACGATCTTCGACATCCGCGCCTTCATCATCGTCGTCCTCGGCGGGCTGGGCAGCATCCCCGGCGCCCTGCTCGGCGGCATCCTCATCGGCATCACCCAGTCCGTCGGGGCACAGTTCATGGCGGCCACCTGGACCGAGGAGATCATCTACGTCCTCTTCCTGCTGATCCTTTTCGTCAAGCCCTCCGGGTTCTTCGGAAACCGCCATGACTTCTGACCCGCATGACAGGAGGTCCCCCGTGAACCTGCTCGCCCGCCGATCCTCAAAAGACAAGATCCTGACTGCTGGCGGCGCTGGCGGTGGCTTTCGCCCTGCCGCTGGTCGTCACCAGCCCCAGCTACCTGCAGATGCTGATCCTGCTTCTCTTCTACGCCTACCTCACCTCCTCCTGGAACCTGGTCGGCGGCTTCGCCGGGGTCCTGCCCCTTGGGCATGCGGCCTTCGTGGCGCTGGGCGCCTACACCTCGACCCTGCTCTACCTGCAGTACGGCATCAGCCCGTGGCTGGGGATGCTGGTCGGCGGGGTGGTCGCGGCGCTGGTCGGGGTCATCATCGGCATCCCGACCCTGAAGATGCGCGGCGCCTACTTCGCCCTGGCGACCATCGCCTTCGCCGAGGCGATCCGGGTGCTGATCGAAAACACCAGTCAACTGGGGCCTTTCAAGGTCAACGGCCCGCGCGGCCTGCTCATCAACCTGAAGGGGAACTCCTTCGCCGCCTACCAGTTCACCAGCAAGGCGAGCTACTACTACATCATGCTGGTGCTGCTGCTGGTGGTGCTCGGGGTGACGGCGCTGCTGATGCGCTCCAAGCTCGGCTACTACCTCTCGGCCGGCGGCGAGGAACCCGGAGGCGGCGCAGGCGCTGGGCGTGAACGTCGCCAAGTACAAGCTGCTGGCCATGGCGCTCTCCTGCTTCTTCACCGCCCTGGCCGGGACCTTCTACGCCCAGCTGATGCTCTACATCGCGCCGCAGAACATCTGCGGTCTCAACCTCTCCTTCGAGATCGCCTTCATCGCCCTGATCGGCGGCCGCGGCACGATCCTCGGCCCGGTCCTCGGCGCGCTGCTGCTGCGGCCGCTCAACGAGCTGACGCGCAACTATCTCGGCGGGCCTGCTGCCGGGGATGCACCTGGTGATCTTCGGACTGATCCTGGTCCTGGTGATGATCTACCAGCCGCGCGGCATCCAGGAGCCCCTCACCCGCCTGTACCGGCGCCTGACCGGAGGCGGAAACGGACCAGGACGAGGACACGCTGCCGAAGGCAAAGGAGGCGGTTAAGCTATGACTCTTCTCGAAACCAGAAACGTGACCAAGCGCTTCGGCGGGCTGACGGCGGTCAACGAGGTGAACATCCGCGTCGAGAAGGGGCAGATCGTCGGCATCATCGGCCCCAACGGCGCCGGCAAGACGACCCTGTTCAACTGCATCGCCGGCGCCTTCCCGCCGACCAGCGGCGAAATCCTCCTCGCAGGGCAGCACATCTCCGGCAAGAAGCCGTACCAGACCTGCGGCCTGGGGATCTCCCGGACCTTCCAGGTCGTCAAGCCCTTCGCCCAGAAGACGGTCCTCTACAACGTCATGGTCGGGGCCTTCGCCAAGACCAACGTCCCGGGCCACGCTCGGGAGAAGGCCCTGGAGGTGCTGGAGTTTCTCCAGCTCACGCCCAAGAAGGACATCGCGGCCAAGAACCTGACCCTCCCCGACCGCAAGCGCCTCGAGCTCGCCCGGGCCCTCGCCACCGAGCCGAAGATTCTGCTTCTCGACGAGGTCATGGCCGGCCTGCGCCCCTCGGAGATCGGCGACATGATCGGCCTGATCGGCAAGATCCGCGACAGCGGGGTGACGATCCTGGTCGTCGAGCACCTGATGCAGGCGATCATGTCGCTGTCGGACAATATCTTCGTCCTCAACTTCGGCGAGCTCATCGCCCAGGGCACCCCGGCCCAGATCGCCGGCAACGACGAGGTAATCAAGGCCTACCTAGGAGACGCGTATGTCGTTAATGAACATTGAGGCGATCAACGCCAGCTATGGGGACATCCAGGTTCTCTTCGATCTCTCCCTGCACCTCGTCGAAGGGGAGATCCTGAGCATCATCGGCGCCAACGGCGCCGGCAAGAGCACCCTGCTCAAGACGATCTCGGGACTGATGCAGCCGACCTCGGGCTCCATCACCTTCGACGGCAAGCCGATCCACAAAGCGCCGCCGGAGGCGATCGTCGAGCGCGGCCTGATCCATGTCCCCGAGGGGCGGCGGCTCTTCACCCTGATGACCGTGCGCGAAAACCTGGAGATGGGAGCCTTCAACCCCCGGGCCTACGGCCGTCTCAAGGAAAGCCTGGAGGAAGTCTACGAGATCTTTCCCCGCCTCAAGGAGCGGGAAAGTCAGTTGGCGGGGACCCTTAGCGGCGGCGAGCAGCAGATGGTCGCCATCGGCCGGGGGATCATGGCCCAGCCCAAGGTGATGATGTTCGACGAGCCCTCCCTGGGGCTCTCGCCGGTGCTGCGCAAGGAGATCTTCCAGACGGTGCAGATGGTGGCCGAGCGGGGGGTGACGGTGCTGCTCGTCGAGCAGGATGTGAACGAATCGCTGGGGATCAGCGACCGGGGCTACGTCATGGAGCAGGGGCAGGTGGTGCTCGAGGGAAGCGGCCAGGATCTGCTGCAGAACCCTCATGTCAAAAAGGCCTACCTGGGGATATAGGAAAGCGCCATCGCCTCACGCGACGGCGCAACGATCGCGACGGCGCGTACGCACAATCGTTGCGTGAGGCGGCTTTTCCGGGTATAAGTTTCCCATATGGAAAACTTCGCTCTCCCCAACCTGCGATCCCGGATGGGGACATCCCGTTCCGAAGAAGGATCCGATATGCCGCTCGAGTCGTTCTCTACGGCCGCCTACGAGGAGGTCAGCCGGCTGCTGAGCCTGATCCACGAAGGTCTCTTCATCACCGATGCCGAAGGGACCATCCTCAGCGTCGGCAAGCTGCCGCCAAGCGATCCACGGCCTCAGCGACGCGGAGCTGGTGGGGCGCAACGTCTTCGCCCTCGAGCAGGAGAGGATCTTCGACCCTTCGGTGACGGTGGCCGTTCTCAAGCAAAACCGCAAGGTGACCCTCACCCAGCAAGGGCCGGGACGGGCGCTCCTACGTCGTGACCGGCATCCCCATCATCAGCGGGGCCGGGGACATCGAGCGGGTGGTCAGCTTCTTTCGCGACATCACCGACTACACCGCCCTCAAGATCCCAGTACGAGCACCTGGAAGAGCAGATCTTCCACTGCTCGGCGGAGCTGCGCGAGCTGCGCGAAAGGGAGCTGGGCGACGGCGCGATCGTCGCCCGCAGCCCGCAGATGACGGCGATGCTGCAGACGGCCCTCAAGGTCGCCGGCGGTCGACGCCAACGTGACCATCAGCGGCGAATCGGGGGTCGGCAAGAACCTCATCGCCCGCCACATCCACAGAAAGAGCGGCCGCCAGCGCGGCCCGTTCATCGAGATCAACTGCGGCGCCATCCCCGAGAACCTTCTCGAATCGGAACTCTTCGGCTACGACCCGGGCGCCTTCACCGGCGCCCACAACAAGGGGAAGATCGGCACCATCCAGCTCGCCCATCGGGGCACCCTCTTTCTCGACGAAATCGGCGAACTCCCCCCCGCTCTGCAGGTCAAGCTGTTGCGGGTCATCCAGGAAAAGACCCTGACCCGCATCGGCGGCAACCGCGAGGTCAGCGTCGACTTCCGCCTGATCGCCGCCACCAACCGCGACCTCGCCGACCTGGTGCAGACCGGCCGCTTTCGCGAGGACCTCTTCTACCGGCTGAACGTCATTCCCCTGCAGATCCCGCCCCTGCGCGAGCGGGCCGAGGATATCCTGCCCCTGCTCATGCATTTTCTCGGGCGCGCCAACGAAAAGTACGGCATGCAACAAGACCCTCTCCAGCTCCTGCCTGGAACATCTGCTCGCCTACCGCTGGCCCGGCAACGCCCGCGAGGTGCAGAATCTACTGGAGCGCCTGGTGGTGACGGCCGACGATGAGACAATCCACAGCGAACAGCTGCCCGACGAGTTTCGACGGGCCGGAAGCGCCTCCCCTCGTCTGGAGGGAGAGACCCTGAACGAGGCGAAGGACAGACTGGAGGCGGAGCTGGTGCGCCAGGCCTATGGGCGAACCGGCACCTGCATCGGCGTCGCCCGGGAGTTGGGAATCAGCCAGGCTTCCGCGACCCGAAAACTGAAAAGGCACGTGCCGGGGTACTGATTTCACCCTTGTCCGTTGCCCTGAGGGCCGCAGGAGCCTCCTGAACGGCCTCCGCCCGGAGCGATTATGCGGATTGCAGCGCTGCGAAAACGGCTCTTCCCTCTCCTGCTGACGAGCCTGTCGGCCATCGTCCTTTTTCTCCCCCCGGGTGCCTTCGGTGCCGGCAAAACGCGACTCATCGATAATTTCGAAAAGGGGCTTTCGCCGGGATGGCAGGAGAAATCCTTCAAGGGACACACCGTCTACCGGGTGGTTGCCGAGGGGGACAGCCATGTGCTGCAGGCGGTCAGCCATGGCGCCGCGTCGGGGCTGGTCTACAAGATCGACTACAGCCCCGAGAGATTCCCGATTCTCGCCTGGCGCTGGAAGGTGAAAGGCGTCCTCCCCAAGGCGGACGCCCGCACGAAGGCGGGAGACGACTTCGCCGCCCGCCTCTACGTGATCTTTCCCAGCTGGTTCTACCCCCTGACTAAAAGCCTCACCTACATCTGGGCCAACAAGCTGCCGCAGGGAACGCTGATACCCAACGCCTTTACCGGCAACGACCGGATGATCGCGGTGGAAAGCGGCGACCAAAAGGCCGGCAAGTGGATCGCGGAGCGCCGCGATATCGTGGCCGACTACCGCCGGGCTTTCGGCGGTGATCCCCCTTCCGTCGGCGCCATCGCCATCATGACCGACACCGACAACACCGGCGAATCGGCCGAGGCGTGGTATGACGACATCCGGATCGAAGGGAAATAGGCGCTCCTCCCCATCACCATTTCCCCCCCTTGATGGCGTCGCAAAAATTCCTCCCTACGGCGTTACGGCGTTTTTTCAGGACCTCGACATACCTGATGTATGCCTTCGCCCCCGGAAAAATCACCAGGCCTTGTCGGACGAAAATTTTGCTTAGCCATCCTCTCAATTTTTGCGAAGGGGCCACCCTTTATTCAAAAGCTTCGCATGAAGAGGGGTTTTCAAGGGATTATGAAAACCGCCTACCCGACCCGCACAAAGGGATAGTGCGCCATCAGCTCCCGGGTCAGCAGCCCCACCCCGCAGCGCTCGCCGATGGTCTCGATCGCCACCACCGCCTCGGGATGCTCGAAATCGACCTGCGCCGTTTTCCCCTCCCCGGCGAGCTCTTCCTCGACGAAAATATCCAATTCCCGCTCGGCTTCGGGAGAGACGATCACCCCCTTGAGCCCGCGACGCTCCAGGCGCACGTAATAGCGCCGGCCGGCCAGGCGGGACAGGTAGGGGCGGACCGCTTCGCGGGCGCGATCGAGAAAATTTTCCGGATGAAAGACGAAGACCCGGTCCACCGGTACCACCCGGCCCAGATCCTGGAAGGCGAAGAGCTGTTTTTCGCGCTTCTCCCGGACCGTCTCGAGAAAGGCCGCCGGATCTGCCACCCGGCCGAGAACGACGCCGAAAAACTCCGTCTTGTGAAACTCGCCGTAGAGGCAGAGCTCCTTCACCCAGGGGCCGAAGCGCCCCTCCCGGTCCATGGTCGCGACGATGTTGAACTGCCACATGGCGCCCTCCCTCGCTGTTTATCGTCTCTTCGAGCATAGCGAATAAGGGAGCCTCCACAAGGAAGGGGGCCGATATTTCGGCCCCCTTCGGGTTTACAGCATCCCGGTTTTTTTCAACACCCATTCGGCCCCCAGGCAGGAAACCGCCAGCAGGACCACCCAGCCGATAAGCAAGATCGCGATCATAACGTTCTCTCCTCCAGTCTAATACAGATCCTCCGCCTGCTCCCCTTCGAGATCGGCGGCGGAAAGTTTTTTCGCGTCCATGGCCCGCCAGACAAAAGCGATGTAGGCGAGTACGAGGGGAACCGCGAGGGCCACGTAGCTCATGGCGGTCAACGTGTAGTGACTGCTCGAGGCGTTGTAAATGGTCAGGCTGCTCTGCAGATCGACCTTTGACGGATAGAAAGAGGTGTTGTTCAGCCCGGCGATCAGGAAGAGGCAGAGGCCGACGCAGACGGTCCCCGGGCCGGCAAGCCAGAGGCCGCCCCTCTTCTTCGTAAACGCGGTGGCGACCACCCCCCAGACCACCAGAATCAGCCCCGCCAGCAGCAGAACAAGCGTGGCCGGCATGGCGAGGAGGTTGTGCAGGTATTTGCCCTGCTCCAGAAAGACGCTGCCGTCGGCGGGATTGACCGCGTACCCCTTCATGGTCAGCAGGCCGTAGAGGACGTAGAGAAGAAAGGGAAGCGAGTACATCAGATTGCGAAACGCGGCCTTGCGGGTACGCATCTCCAGTTCCGAATGCTCGAGATTGTTGACCAGATAGAGGGCGCCGAGAAGGCGGGCCAGAAAGACCAGAAAGAGGCCGAGAGCGACGTTGAAGGGGTTGAAGGCCGCCTCCAACCCGAGCAGGGGATTGGTCCAGGTCACGGCGCGGAACTCGTTCAGGGTGAAGTTGGAGCCGGTGAAAAAGGTTCCCACGGCCGCGCCGATCAGCAGCAGCCCGACGCTGCCGTTAATGAAGAGAAAAATCTCGAAGGTCTTCGCCCCCAGCAGGTTGTTCGGCTTTTTGCGGTATTCGTAGCTCACCGCCTGCACAACGAAGGACAACAGGATGAGGATCCAGACCCAGTAGGCCCCACCGAAGCTGGTGGCGTAAAAGAGGGGAAAGGCGGCGAACATCGCGCCGCCGAAGAGGACCAGGGTGGTGAAGGTGAGCTCCCACTTGCGGCCGATGGAATTGAGCACCAGGGACTTTTCCTGCTCGTTTTTGGCGACCGAAAAGAGCAGGGTCTGCCCTCCCTGGACGAAGGTCATGAAGAGAAAGAGGCTGCCCACCAGCGAGGCGATAATCCACCAGAGCTGCTGCAACTGCGTCCATGCAAGATTACCGATCATTGTGCTTCTCCTCCGGTCCGAGGCTGATCTGCTTCAACATGATGCGAACTTCCGCAATCAGCAGGGTGGTGAAAAGAATAAGAAAAACGAAAAAGGTCGTCTGAACCGTGCCCGCCGCCAGGCCGGTGCTGGCGACGTCGACCGGCAGCAGCCCCTCGATGGCCCAGGGCTGGCGGCCGACCTCGGCCACGATCCACCCGGCCTCGGAGGCGACATAGCCCAGGAAGAGGCCGGCGACCCCCAGCCGGAGGAGCCATTTTTTACCGTCGATCGTGTCGCGCCAGGTGAAGAGGAGAAAGAGCAGGAACAGCAGCGGGAAAAGCAGGCCCAGAATGACCATCAGGCGGAAACTGTAGAAGGGCAGGGCGACGGGGGGGACCGCCTCCTCGGGGTTTTGCAGATAGCCGTAGCCGAGGTATTGGCGATTGCCGTTGAAGTCCTTCAGGGCGGTCGCAGCGGCGGCGCGGTCGCCGCCCTTTTCGGCCTTTTTATAGGCAGCGAGCTCCGTCAGGGCGTTGCGGCCCCGGATCATCTTGGCCGAGACCCCGAGCACCCCGTGCTCGGGGTCTCCGTAGACCAGGTCGTTGATCCCGGGAACGAAACTCTGCGGATTCCGATTGGCAAGGACCGAGAGCAGGTAGGGGATCTTGATGGAAAAGCGGTAGGGCGATTCATGCTCTCCCGGCTTCATCCCCGGTCTCAGCACCCCCATCGCACACAGGGCGCACCCGGTGTCGCCGTCGTAGAGCCCCTCGAGAGCCGCCAGTTTCATCGGCTGCAGCTTGGAGACATTGTAGGCCGAGCTGTCCCCGGTAAAGGCAACGAAGCCGGAGGAGAGAAGGCCGAAGACGCAGGCGACGACGATGCTCTTTTTCGCCAGCGCCAGATGCCGCTTTTTCAGCAGAAACCAGGAGGAAACGGCGACGACGAAGAGGGAGGCGAGCAGAAAGCCGGAGCTGGTGGCGTGGGTGAATTTGGAGATGGCGACGGGGGAGAAGAGCACATGCCAGAAATCCTGCATCTCGAAGCGGGCCCGGTCGGCATTGAAGCTCATGCCGGTGGGATACTGCATCCACCCGTTGGCAACGAGAATCCACAGGGCCGAGAGGTTGGAGCCGAGGGCTACCATCCAGGTGGAAAGCAGATGGAACCTTTTCGAAACCCGCCCCCAGCCGAAGAACATGACGGCGAAGAAGGTGGCTTCGATGAAAAAGGCGAAAATCCCCTCGGCCGCCAGCGGCGCGCCGAAAATATCCCCGACCATCCAGGAATAGTTGGACCAGTTGGTGCCGAATTCGAATTCCAGGATCAGGCCGGTGGCGACGCCGATGGCGAAATTGACGGCGAACAGCTTCATCCAGAAGCGGGTGATCCGTTTCCACTCCTCCTTGCCGGTCTTGACGTAGAGGGTTTCGAAAAAGGCGAGCAGAAAGGACAGGCCCAGGGTGAGCGGCACGAAGATCCAGTGGAACATCGCCGTCAGGGCGAACTGGGCCCGGGCCCAGTGGACCTGGGAGAGATCGATCGGTGCAATCACGGTTGCCTCCTGAGGCGGGACGCCGGGAGGGAGGCCCCTTCCGGTACCCGGGTGATGGTTTGCAATACATGGTCGGCCCGCTGGCGATCGGTGGCGAAGCGAGTCCGCAGAATGTCGGGGAAGAAGAAAAATTTGATGACGGCAAAGAGGATAAACAGCTTGAGCAGCACCACCTTCCAGAGGGTCTGCCCCAGCTCCATGGAGCGAAAACCGTCCCGGTAAAAACGGTAGATACTTTGGCAGGAAAACGCCATCGGCATGCCTCCTCGGGTCGCCGGCAGGGCGGGCGGACTACTTCTTGACGAAGGTGGTGGCTGCCTGGCAGGTGGGGCACTTTTTCGGCTTGCAGCGCCCTTCCTTTTCATATCCGCACTTCTCGCAGCTCCATACGGCCATAACACATCTCCTTTCGATTGGCGGATCTAATTAATGACCAAAACGGTCATAATATTACCTGGAGAAAATTCCCTGTCAAGGAAAAATTGCCGAAGACCGAGCACGGGGGGTCATCCCTTTCCCTCCCGGGCCACCTCGGCCAGGGGTTTTCGGCCGTTGGGGGACTCCATCGCCCGCAGATCGTCAGGCAGATCGTCTGGCTCGCCGCGGCGGCCGACCGCCACGGCGGCCATGATCTCGTAATCTTCGGGCGCCACCTGCAAAACGGCATAGGCCCGCTCCCGGCTGAACCCGGCCATGCCGTGGGCATGCAGCCCCCGCCTGCGGGCCTGCAGCGCCAGCGCCATCCAGGCGGCTCCCGCATCGAAGACGGCATGGCGGTTCTCCTTGCCGGTGGCGGCGAAACGTCTCCGGGCGAGAACGAACAGCAGCAGCGGCGCCCGGCCCGCCCACTGCCGGTTCTTCTCGTACAGGGCCGAAAGGAAGCGCTGCCTGTCCTCGGGGGTGACGGCGTAGAGGAAAAGCCAGGGCTGCTCGTTGTAGCAGGAGGGCGCCCAACGCGCCGCCTCGAACAGGCTGTGCAGATCCTCTGCGGAGAGCGGCTCGGGCAGAAAGCTGCGGGGGGACCAGCGATCGACAAAGATGGCGTCGACATCGACTTCGGGGGTTCGGGGATTGGGCAGCGGGACCGTCATGAAACACTCCTTGGCAAGATTCCTGAGCATCGAATGAAACTTTTGGGTGAGTCCGATTAAGAATATACCAGATCACCCCCGGAATTCAGCTTTTGAGCCTATATTTTCAGCAACTTGATGATTCGGACAGACGGATGCCGGAGCACCGCGGATGGCCCTCTCGGCCTCCCCCGGCGCACAGCCGGAGGGGCTTTAAAAGGTGGAGGCGAAGGGGAAGGGACGCGGGAGGGAGCTGTCTTCTCCTGCAGAAAGGGGGGCGATCCGGTTACTCCACCGGCACGACCTTCAGATCGATGGTCACTCGGTTTCCCTTGGCGTGCCGGCTCTCTTCCATCAGGCGCCGGGCCCGCCCCAGAGCCGCTTCTGCCGTATCCTCCGGGTGCAGCATGGTGGCGCCGATCGAAAGGGTTGAGTGGACCAGGGTGTCGCCTTCGAGGTAGAAGGATTTTTCCACCAGCATGCGCATATTTTCAGCGATATTGAAGAGGGCGTGACTGTGGACGTTGCGGATGAATCCGACGAACAGTCCCTCCTGCCAATGACCGAAGAGGTCGAAGGGACGGGCGTTGCGGACGAAGGTCTCGGCGACCACCCGCAGAATCCGCTTGCCGGCATCGGCGCCGTGCTCCGCCCGGATCCTCTCATAGGCGTCGACATGCAGAAACAGGATGCCGACGCCGAGACGGCGACGCACCATTTCCCGAAGGAAGCGATCGAGTTCCCGCTCCAGATAGCGTCGATTGGCGAGCCGGGTCACCGGGTCGAGCAGGGCCAGCGCCTCCAGCTCCCGAATGCGCGTCGCGATGGCTTCTCTGGGGCTGTTGTCGACGAACACCTCCACCGCGCCGACGATCCGGCCGTCGTCGTCCCGAACGGGCGTCACCCGGGTGGAGACCGGCACGCGGTGGCCGTCTTTGTGGTGGAGGTAGATCTCCTCCTGGCGAAAGCGTCCGTCACTGAGGGTCTTCGAAAGGGGACAGCCCTCCTGGCACAGGTTCTTACCCCGGGCGTCGATGTGGGTCAGGATGTTGTGGTAGCAGTGGCTGCCCATCACTTCGGCGGCCGAATAGCCGGAGATCTCTTCGGCGGCCTTGTTCCAGAAGATAATCCTCCGTTCCTGATCCACGAAATACACGCCGTCGGAAAGGCTCTCCACGATCGCTTTAAACAGCTCCATCGAATCCTCCTTTACCCTGCATCTGATTGAATTCCCTCTATCTCAGGACGGCAGCGGGGCCGCGAAAAAATCACCGACCGCCTCGAAAACCTGCGCCTGCGGACCGGAGACGACCTTTGCGGCGGGCAGGGAGCGCAGAAAAATACGCCCGTAGCCCTTTTTCACCACCCGGCTGTCGAGGATCAGGACCACGCCGCGATCCTCCCGGTGCCGGATCAGTCGGCCGAACCCCTGCTTGAACTTGATCACCGCCTGGGGAACGGTGTATTCCATGAACGGATCGCCCCCCGCCTGTTCGATGGCCTCGGCCCGGGCTTCGAGGACCGGTTCGGTGGGGACCTTGAAGGGCAGACGGGCGATGATCACCTGTTCCAGGGCCCGGCCCGGGACATCGACCCCCTCCCAGAAGGAATCGGTGGCGAAGAGCACGCTGGCGGGGTCGGCGGCGAACTTTTTCAGCAGCCGATGACGGTTTTCCTCTCCCTGGCGCAGACAGGGATACCCGCGGGCGCCGAGCACCGGCGCCAGCTCGCCGTGCACCCGGCGCAGCAGGGAATAGGCGGTAAAGAGCACGAAGGTGCGCCCCTCGGCGGCGAGAATCGCCCGCTCGGTGAGATCGCGCACCGCCTCAGGGTACCCCGTCCGCCCCGGCTCGGGAATGTCGGTTGGAACCGCGACCAGGGCCTGGCGGGCGAAATCGAAGGGGGAGGCGAGGAGCAGCTCGGTCACCCGCCCCGGCTCGGCGCGGTCGAGGCCGATGCGGTGCTTGAAGAAATCGAAGGAGTCGCCGACGGCCAAAGTGGCGCTGGTCATGACGACGGTCCGGAACCGGTCGTAGACCGCCGCCTTGAGGCTTTTCGCCACCTCGAGGGGGGCGGTGCACAGACGGGTGACGACGCCGCTGCCGCGTCCCACCCGCCCCCGGACCACCTCGAACCAGGCACAGGTCCCCTCCTCTTCGGCGACGAAAAAGCTCAGGTCCGAGGCGATCCCCTCCAGCCGGCCGGCAACCCCGCGCAGGTCGATGAGCGACGAGGCGAGCTTGTCGCGGACCTCCTCGGGGATCTTCTCGCCCGCCTTGAGCAGTTCGCGCAGCTCCCGGCCGAGCTGACCCGTCTCCCGGGCGAGCTCCCGCACCCGTTCGGTAATGGCGCACCAGGCGTCACTGCCGGTAAAGGCGGGGACGACCCGGTGGCGGATCTCGTCCCGCTCGACGATCTCGCGCCCCAGGGCGGCGGCCAGCTCCTCGCCGATCTCTTCGAGGGCGCGAACGGCGCGGTCGAAGAGGCCCTGCCGGGCCCCCAGCAGGGCCTCGACCCGCTCGTGCAGGTCGCGGTAGAGCGCATCCTCCGTGTCGGGCAGCTCCCGCGCCAGCGCCGACAGAAAGCGGGGCAGCAGCCCCTTGTCCGGCTTGCGCGGATGCCGCAGCTTGTTCAGCACCCGGGCGAAGGCGAAGCGGGTCACCTGGGAAGCGAAAAAATTGGTGGCGATATCTTCCAGGTGATGGGCCTCGTCGAGAACGATGCGGTCGAAGGGGGGGAGCACCGCCGCGGCCGAATAGTTGTCGGTCTGGTGGCGCAGCGCCAGGTCCGAGAGCAGCAGGGCGTGGTTGACCACCAGCACATCGGCCTGGGCGGCCCGGCGGCGGGCCTTGTGGAAAAAGCAGCCGCCGTAATGGGGGCAGCGCACGCGGGCGCACTGGTCGATCTCGCAGCAGACCTCCTCCCAGACCTGCTGCCGGGGAACGAAGGTCAGCTCCTCGCGGGAGCCGTCGGCGCTCTTCGCCGCCCACTCGAAAATGGTCGCCAGCTCGCCGGCGAGCTCGTCGTCGAACAGTCCCGGTTCCACCCGGGCGGTTTCGGCCCGCCGCCGACAGAGGTAGTTGGCCCGCCCCTTGACCAGCACCGCCTGGAACTCCAAACCGGTGGCGCGCTGCAAAAAGGGGAGATCCTTGCGGATCAGCTGTTCCTGCAGGTTGATGGTGTTGGTCGAAACCACCACCCGCTCTTCGTTCTGCAGCGCCCAGAGGATGGCGGGCACCAGGTAGGCGAGGCTCTTGCCGGTGCCGGTACCGGCCTCGATCACCGCCAGCCGCCCCCGATTGAGGGCCTCGCCGACGGCAAAAGCCATGCGCAGCTGCTCGGGCCGCTCCTCGTAGCCGGGCAGAGAACGGGCGACCACCCCCTGCGGCCCGAGCAGAGCGGCGATCGCCTCGGGCTGAAGGGGCTGCTCCCGGCGAGGGGCAAAGGCTTCGACCACCTTATACACATTGCCCACAGGGTTATCCACAATATGGAACCCCACCCCCAGGTTCCCGAGCCGCGATGCGATCTCCAGGTCGGCATCGGAGGGGCGCAGATCGGCGGAGGGGTGGTTGTGGATAACGACGTCCCCATAGGCGCAGGTCTGCAGAATCGCCGGCACGGTGCTTTCCGAGCCGCGGGCCAGCACCTCCACGGCGCAGATCTTCAAATGCTCGTCGGTGTGGCCGAGAAAAAAAACTTCGTTGCCCCCGGCCCCCCGAATGGCCGTGCGCATGGCCGTCAGGACGTCTGGAGAAAAGGTATCCTTCATGGTATGACAAACTCCCACCGAGGGAACGTTCTCAACAATGCCAAATGGGCCGGGCGTCCCCTTCAGAAGGTCTGCTCTGCAAGGTTCCAACCGGCAATGGATGCCCGCATCCGTTCGGCAGAATGATGCGCAGGCTTCACGATTATAGGGGAAGGCGACGCAAAAGGGAAGAAAGGGGGAACGCGTCCGTCCGGTTTCGACCACCGCTCCCGGTGAGCGCGTATCCTTTTCCCCTTCTCTGGCATCCGCTTCCGTTCGCGCTATGCTGTTACCAAAGCAAGCCACAGGCGGAACCAACCCGTCTTCCTGTCGTAAACCATTGTCCGCAATAAATGGAGGCATTCACCATGAAAGTCGTCGTTATCGGTGCCACGGGCACCATCGGCCAGGCGGTCGTCAGACTCCTCTCCTCCCACCATGATATCGTCGGCGTGAGCCACAGCCGGGGCGAACTGCGGGTCGACCTCGCCTCGAAGGATTCGATCCGCACCCTTTTCAAGGAGGTCGGGCCTTTCGATGCCGTCATCAGCGCGGCCGGGGTCGCCCGGTTCGGCCCCCTGAAGGAGCTCAGCGACGAAGACTTTCGCCTCAGCCTGGAAAACAAGCTCATGGGCCAGGTCAACCTGCTGCGGGTGGGGCGCGACTACATCCGCGACCGGGGGTCCTTCACCCTGACGAGCGGGGTCCTTAGCCAAGAACCGACGCCGGGAAGCGCGGCCATCAGCCTGGTCAACGCCGGGATCGAGGCTTTCGTGCGGGCCGCCGCGCTCGAGCTGCCGCGCGGCATCCGGATCAATGCGGTCAGCCCCGTCTGGGTCACCGAAACGCTGAAGGCGTTGGGCCGCGATACCGCCGGGGGCATGCCCGCCGACCAGGTCGCCCTGGCCTACCGGGAGAGCGTCGAACGAAACCGCAACGGCGAAATCCTCGATGTCCGGCAATTCGTCTGAGGGGATGTGAACCGGCGCGGAGAAATCTTCCCTTGAAATCGAGCGAAATGTTACAATTCCTCCAGCCGAGCAGGGCCGGCACTTTCACAGCCGGCCCCTTTTTTCGTTCGATCGGCCCTTTTAAAATCCGGAAAAAGATCTTCCGGGATCTGATGTCACCGACTCGAAATCACGAGAAACAGCATGACAGATGATGCCATCCGCATTCGCGGCGCCCGTCAGAACAACCTGAAAAACCTCACCCTGAGCCTGCCCCTGGGCAAGCTGATCGTCGTTTCCGGAGTCAGCGGCTCGGGCAAGTCCTCCCTGGCCTTCGACACGGTCTATGCCGAGGGGCAGCGCCGCTACGTCGAGACCTTCTCTCCTTACGCCCGGCAGTTTCTCGACCGCATGGACAAGCCTCAGGTGGACGGAATCGACGGGATTCCGCCCGCCATCGCCATCGATCAGACCAATCCCGTGCGGACCTCCCGCTCCACGGTGGGAACGATGACGGAACTCAACGACCACCTGAAGCTTCTCTTTGCCCGGGCGGCCCGGCTCCACTGCCGCGGCTGCGGCCGCCCGGTGGCGCGCGATACGCCTGAGAGTATCTTTGCAGCCCTGATGGCCGACCCGGAGGTCCGGGAACGGCGGGCCCTGATCACCTTTCCGGCGCTTATCCCGCACAATTTCAGCGCCGATGAGATCCGGGAGCTGCTTGCCCGCCAGGGGTATACGCGCATCCATGCCGAGGCGGCGGACGCCCTCGAGGTCGTCCAGGATCGGCTTCGCCTGGAAGCGAAGCGGCGCAGCCGCATCGTCGAGGACCTGGAGACGGCGCTCAGGCACGGCCATGGCCGGGTGTCGGTACATCCCCTCGGTGACGACGGCACCCCCCTCGCCGCCAGGCGTTTCTCCGCCGAGCTGCACTGCCCCGAGTGCGACCTCTCCTACCAGGATCCGACGCCGAACCTTTTCTCCTTCAATTCACCCGTCGGCGCCTGCGAGACCTGCCGCGGGTTCGGCCGGGTGATCGGCATCGACTTCGGCCTGGTCGTGCCGGACGCGTCCAAAACCCTGGCCGAAGGGGCGATCCGGCCCTGGCAGACGGAAAGTTACGCCGAATGCCAGCGGGACCTGATCCGTTTCGCCCGCCGACGGGAGATCCCCACCGACGTCCCCTGGCGGGATCTCAGCGAAGCGCAGCGCAACTGGGTCCTCGAGGGAGAGGGCCCCTGGGATGAAGGGGTGTGGTACGGCGTGCGGCGCTTTTTCCAGTGGCTCGAGAGCAAAAGCTACAGGATGCACATCCGCGTGCTGCTCTCCAAGTATCGCGCCTATACCCCCTGCCCGGCCTGCAGCGGAGCGCGGCTCAAGCGAGAGGCCCTGCTCTGGCGTCTGGGGAGCAAAGAAGAGGCCGATGCGGTGCTCGCCGCGGCGGGGCGCTTCCGCCCCGCCGAAACCGAACTTTCGGCGAAGACCTTCGCCGCCCTGCCGGGGCTGACGATCCACGATGTGCTGCTCCTGCCCCTGCAACGCACCCGGGAGTTTTTCTCCCGGCTGGAGCTGCCCGCCCCCCTCGACAAGGCGACCGAGATGCTGCTGGGGGAGATCCGCTCGCGGCTTCGCTACCTGACCGAGGTGGGGCTCGGCTACCTCACCCTCGACCGCCAGTCCCGCACCCTGAGCGGCGGCGAGGTGCAGCGCATCAACCTGACCACGGCGCTCGGCACCTCGCTGGTCAACACCCTGTTCGTCCTCGACGAGCCGAGTATCGGCCTCCACCCCCGCGACATGCAGCGGGTGATCGGCGTTCTGCACCGGCTGCGCGATGCGGGCAACTCGCTGCTGGTGGTCGAACACGATCCGCAGGTGATGCTCGCCGCCGACCGCATCCTCGAACTGGGGCCCGGGCCCGGCGAGAAGGGCGGGCAGGTGGTCTTCTTCGGCGCTCCCGCCGCGCTGCTGCGCTGTGAAAACTCGCTGACCGCGGAATATCTGAGCGGGCGAAAAACCGTCGAAGCCGCCAGAATCGCTCCGGGGCGGCCGGCGACCGACTGCGGCTGGCTGGAGGTGCTCGGCGCCGCCGAGAACAACCTCAAGGGGATCGACGTGCGCCTCCCTTTGGGACGGCTGGTCTGCGTCACCGGGGTCAGCGGCTCGGGCAAATCGACCCTGGTGCAGGACATTCTCTACCCCGCCCTGCAAAAACTGCGGGGGCAGCCGGTGGAGGCGCCGGGCCGGCATCGCGCCCTGCGGGGGCACGAATCGCTCGACGAGGTGGTTCTGGTCGACCAGTCCCCCGTCGGCCGCACCGCCCGCTCCAATCCGGTCAGTTACGTGGGCGCCTTCGACGCCATCCGCAAGCTCTTTGCCGCCGAACCGCTCGCCCGCGAGCGGGGTTACACCGCCGGCACCTTCAGCTTCAATTCGGGCAAGGGCCGCTGCCCCTCCTGCGGGGGCAGCGGCTTCGAGCACGTGGAGATGCAGTTTTTGAGCGACATCTACCTGCGCTGTGCCGACTGCGACGGCCGCCGCTACCGCCCCGAGGTTTTGGAGGTCAAAATATGGCCGGCCGCCCCGGGAAAGGGCGCCGAAGGGGGACGGGGCAAATCGGTGGCCGAGGTGCTGGAGCTGACCGTAGCCGAAGCTCTGGCATTCTTCGCCGGCCACCCCGAGGTGCTTCGGGGGCTGGAGCCCCTGGGGGCGGTGGGCCTCAGGTACCTGCGACTCGGCCAGCCGGTGCCGACCCTGAGCGGCGGCGAGGCCCAGCGCCTCAAGCTGGCCGGGCACCTGGCCGCGGCGGGGGGCAACCGGAAAAAGCGGCGCCACATCCTCTTTCTCTTCGACGAGCCGACGACGGGCCTGCATTTTGAGGACATCGCCACCCTGCTAAAAGCCTTTCGCCGCCTTCTCAACGAGGGACATTCGCTGCTGGTCATCGAGCACAACCTGGACGTCGTCCGGACGGCGGACTGGATCGTCGACCTCGGCCCGGAAGGCGGCGAGGCCGGCGGGGAGCTGGTCTGCGCCGGGCCGCCGGAAGAGGTGGCCGCCTGCCAACGCAGTCACACCGGAGCCGCCCTGCGGGAGTATCGGGCGCAGGTGCAAAACGCGGCGGGCGCCTCCCCTTTCGCCCCCGCTGCGCTGCCGGCCGACCGCGAACCGCTCCTGGCGAAAGTGCTGCCCGAGCCCGCCATCACCATCCGCAACGCCCGCGAACACAACCTCAAAGGGGTCGATATCCGCATCCCCCGCAACCGCTTCACCGTCATCACCGGCATCAGCGGCAGCGGCAAGAGCACCGTCGCCTTCGACATCCTTTTTGGCGAAGGGCAGCGTCGCTATCTCGAATCCCTCAACGCCTACGCCCGGCAGTTCGTGCAGCCCGCCGCCCGGCCCGAGGTCGACGCCGTCACCGGCATTCCGCCGACGGTCGCCATCGAGCAGCGCACCAGCCGCGGCGGGCGCAAGAGCACCGTGGCGACGATGACCGAAATCTACCACTTCCTGCGCCTGCTGTACGTCAAGCTGGGGGTCCAGTACTGTCCCGAGTGCGATCTGCCCATCGAGCAGCAGAGCCGGGAAGAGATTCTGGCAAGGATTCTGCGCGACTTCCGGGGCCGGCGCATCACCCTGCTCGCCCCGCTGGTGACGGCCCGCAAGGGATATTACACCGACCTCGCCAAGTGGGCGGCCGCCAAGGGTTTTTACCACCTGAGGGTGGACGGCGTTCTCACTCTTACCGACCCCTGGCCACGGCTCGATCGCTTCAAAGAGCACGACATCGATCTGCCGGTGGGGGAATTGACGGCAGCACCCGGAGCCGAGAGCGCCCTGGACGAGCTGCTTCAGCGCGCCCTTGATCTGGGCAAGGGACGGGTTCTGGTGGCCCCGCACGGGTCAGAGGGTGGCGGACAGGAGAGCGCCTTCCCCCCGGCCGAAACCCTCTTTTCGACCCGGCGGGCCTGCGCGCGGTGCGGCCGCAGCTTCGGCGAGCCCGACCCGCGACTCTTCTCCTTCAACTCCCGGCACGGCTGGTGCCCGCGCTGCTTCGGCACCGGCCTGATCCTGCCGGGGTTCGACGCCGAACAGAGCGGCGAGGAGATCTGGTGGAACGCCTGGTGGGAGGGAGAGACCCACACCTGCCCCGACTGCCATGGGCAACGGCTGCGGCCCGAGGCGCTGGCGGTGCGCTTCGCCGACAAAACCATCGCCGAGCTGACTGCCCTGCCCGTGGCCGCCGCCGAAACCTTTTTCCAAAAACTGCACTTGCAGGGTCGCGAAGCGGAGATCGCCCGCGACGTCGTGGCGGAGCTGCGCTCCCGGCTGGCCTTTCTCTCCCGGGTGGGCCTGACCTACCTCTCGCTGGACCGCGCCGCACCCACCCTGAGCGGCGGCGAAGCCCAGCGGATCCGGCTCGCCGCGCAGCTGGGATCGAACCTGCGGGGGGTCTGCTACATCCTCGACGAGCCGACCATCGGGCTGCACCCCCGGGACAACCGCATGCTGCTCGAAACCCTGCGGCATCTCGAGGAGAAGGGCAACACGGTGGTGGTGGTCGAACACGACGAGGAGACGATCCGCAGCGCCGACCACCTCATCGATCTCGGCCCCGGCGCCGGGGTCGAGGGGGGAGAGGTGGTGGCCGCGGGCTCGGTGCGGGACCTCGAAAAGAATCCCCGCTCGGTGACCGGACGCTTTCTCGCCGATCCCCTGCGCCACCCGCTGCTAAAGCCGGTCCGTGACGAACAGCCGCTCAAGGCACTGCGGCGCCTCGAAATCACCGGAGCGACGCTGCACAACCTGGCCCGTCTGAGCCTTTCCCTGCCCCTGCAACGGCTGGTCTGCGTCACCGGCGTCAGCGGCAGCGGCAAGAGCAGCCTGGTGCGGGGGGTGCTGCACGACAATCTGCACAAGCTGATCGGCGGGGGTACCAAACGGAAAGAAGAAGCGGCCATGCCGCTGAAAGGCTGCGAAGGGATCACCGGCTGGCAGGGAATCGACCGGGTTCTGGAGGTCGATCAGACCCCCATCGGCAAAACCCCCCGTTCCTGCCCGGCCACCTACGTCGGCTTCTGGGACTCAATCCGGCGGCTCTTCGCCGAGACCCCCGAAGCCCGCCTGCGCGGCTACGGACCGGGGCGCTTTTCCTTCAACGTCAAGGAGGGGCGCTGCGACGTGTGCCAAGGGCAGGGGGTGCAGAAGATCGAGATGAGCTTTCTGCCCGACGTGCGGGTCACCTGCGAGGCCTGCGGCGGAGCTCGGTTCAATCAGGAGACTTTGGCGATCCGTTTCAAAGACCGCTCCATTGCGGAAATTCTGGCGATGAGCGTGGACGAGGCGGTCGACTTCTTCGCCGCCCAGCCCCGCATCCATCACCCCCTGCAGCTGCTTCGAGAGGTCGGTCTCGGCTACCTGAGCCTCGGCCAGCCGAGCCCCACCCTGAGCGGCGGCGAAGCGCAGCGACTCAAACTCGTCACCGAGCTGGCGAAGGTCCGTCCGACCCTGGCCAAGACGCCACCCCATACCCTCTACGTGCTCGACGAGCCGACCATCGGCCTGCACATGGCCGACGTCGAGAAGCTGATCCGGGTCCTGCACCGGCTGGTGGCGGCGGGCAACAGCATCCTCGTCATCGAGCACAACCTCGACGTCATCGCCGAAGCCGACTGGATCGTCGACCTGGGTCCCGAAGGAGGAGAGGGAGGTGGACGCATCGTTGCCCAGGGCCCGCCGCAAGCGCTCGCCCCGGATGCGGACGGCTCCCATACCGCCGCCATCCTCGCCCGCTTTTTAGGAGAGCGGCGGCGGCCCGATACCCTGTCGTGAGGAACCCGTCCTCGGGGGCCATGGTCACCACGGCGGGGAGCAGCCGCCGGCAGCGTTCAGTCGACCGGCAGGGTAAAGGAGAAGGTGCTCCCGCGACCGACCTCGCTTTCGGCCCAGATGCGCCCCCCGTGGGCCTCGACCAGCAGTTTCGTAATGTAGAGCCCGAGGCCGACGCCCCCGGGTATTCGGTCGCTCTTCACCCGATAAAACCGCTTGAAGATATGGGACAAGTCCTGGGGGGGAATGCCCCGCCCCCGATCGGCCACGGAAAGAATCACCTCGTGCCCGGCGGCCTTCGCCTCGATGCGCACGGGGCTTCCCGCAGGGGAGTATTTCAGCGCGTTGGTGAGAAGATTCAACAGGATGCGCTCAAGGCGGTTGGCATCGGCCGAAACGGCGGGCACCTCCGGGGCGATGCCCAGTTCGATGCGGTCCGTCTCGAGCAGGAGTGAAACCCGCTGGAGCAGCTTCGAGATGAAAGGCTCCAGGTCGATCGGGTGGACCTCAAGGGACACCCCTGCGCCGTCCATGCAGGCCGAATCGACCATATCCGCAATCATCGCATTCATCTGTTCGGTCCCGGCGAGGATCGCTTCAAGGCTCATCGCCACGGAGCCGTTCACCCCGTTCTGCGCCGCCATTTCCTGGAGCAACTGGGCATGCCCCTGGATCACCGACAGGGGCAACCGCAGATCGTGGGAAATGGTGTGAATGTGCATATCCCGCTCTTCCTGAAGCCGATGCAAGGCGGTGATGTCGGTCGAGGTCCCGACGGCCCCCACCAGCGTCCCATCGGCAGTGCGAATCGGCGCCGCACTGTTGGATACCCACTGGGTGGTCCCGTCCGGATGGCGGAGGACGGCGAGAACGCCGCGCATCGTCTCCCCGCGAAAGACCCGCCGCATCGTCTCCTCCAGGGGAAATGATCGGCCGTCGGGAGTCTCTACCCGATACCCGGCGCTTCGCTCGGCCAGCGGCTTCTTCCAGTCCTCCCTGGTGTAGCCCAAAAGTTTTTCGGCGGCGGGGTTCATGTGAAGGATCTCGCCGTCCGACCGGTAGATCACCACCCCGTCGGCAATGGCGTTGATGGTGGCGTCGAGTTGGGCCACCAGCTGCTCCCGTTCCGACTCGCTCTTCTTGCGCCGGGTGATATCGAGCGAAACGGTGGCAAACCGGCCATGGCCCATCGGCAGCACCGAAATCAGCAGATTTTTTTGGGTCAGAGGAAAAAAGATTTCCAGTCGTGAGGGGATACCGCTTTCGGCGACCTCGGCATAATTTTTCAGGATCGGACGAATATCGAGGGGCGGTCGATAGAGTTCGCTGCCTCTGCGCCCGACGGCCTCCTTACGGGAGATTCCCAGAATCTCTTCATAGGCATGGTTGACGTCGATCACCCACCAATCCACCGGTTTGCCCTGCGCATCGTACACAAGTTCATCGATGGCCACCGCCCCTCCGAGGTTTTCGAACAGGGTCCGGTACTTCATTTCACTCTCGCGCAGAGCCTGTTCCGCCTGCCGGCGGGCACGGATATGCCCCCACTCCCGCAAGGCCCGCTCGACGATATGGGGGATATCGGCCATCGACGCCGAACTCTTGATCACGTAATCGAGGGCACCCGCCCGCATCGCCTCTACCGCGATCTGTTCATCGCCGTGGCTGGTCATGATCACCGCCGGAAACCCCGCCCGCTCCGCCCCCTGGCTCAACAGATCGGTCCCCTGCCCGTCGGGCAGATAAAAATCGACCAGCGCCAGATCGGGAAGGGCCCGGGCCAGAGCTTCCCGAGCTTCGCTGAGGGTTCGGACGTGGGTCAGGCGCAGATCGTCGGTCCAGTCCGTCAGAGACTCGCGGATCAAATCGGCGTGGGGTTCCGAGTCCTCGACCAGAAGAATATGGATGGTTTTCGCGGCCATGCCCCCCCTTAACGCAGCGATGGACGCCGGAATGGCGCCCCGCCGCCTTTTCATGAATTCGAAGCGGAATATTATTATATTTTAAATTATTTCTAATTCAAGTTTGCACAGGGTTTCACCGGCGGAAAATCTCCAGCACGGCGAAATCTGGGGCAAGGGACGGAGGGAAGCGTATCGGCAGCACAGGGGTTATTTTTTCAGAATCGTACCGATGCCCTGCGCAAAGGAAACAGGGTCAATACCGAAGGTTTCGGACCAGGTGCCGGGATCGCAGACGTTGCCCTCGAGCAGCATTGTCATCTGGCTGGACGAGAGAGGAAAGGCGGGAAGTCCTTCGAGAAGGGATACGACCGGCTTCAGCAAAAAGACCGGTTGGGGAAGCTTGCGCACCCGCTTTTTGCCGATGGCACGGCCGACCAGATCGAGGATTTCATTGAAGGAATAACTCTCCGGTCCGCAGCAGGAGTAGGTATGACCGATGGAGGCCTCAAGGGTCAGAGCCTTGACGAACCCGGCCGCCACCTCCCCGACCGAGACCGGAGACATGCGGTATTTACCGTTGCCGACCACCGGCACCACCGGGAGCTTTTTCACCATATCCGTCAGCATTTCGACGAATTCCCCGCCGGGACCGAAGATAATCGACGGTCGAAAAATCGTCCACTGCAGATCCGACGCCCGTACCGCCTCCTCGGCTTGCCACTTGGTGGCGAAATAGGCGGTGGAGGCCTGTGCCCCGGCACCGTTGGCGCTCATCTGCAGAAAGCGACCGACGCTTTGGGCGCGGGCGGCCTCCACCAGGTTGCGGGTCCCTTCGGCATGCAGCTTGGCGAAGGTGATCCCCCGGGAAGGGAACTCGCGGATGATCCCCACCAGATTGATCGCGGCATCGCACCCCTCCAACGCCCCCTCCAGGGAAGCGGGATCGGTGACGTCGCCCTTGCGGACCTCCAGGTCCTGCCGAATCGGCAGTTTCTTCTCCGATCCGGCCCGAATCAGACAACGGACGGTGTGGCCTGCGCCCAGCAGTTGGTTGAGAACTTCGTGACCGACAAATCCCGTGCTTCCCGCAAGAAAAACCTTCATGAAACCCTCCTTGCAGACATGTAGGGGCAGGCCTTGTGCCTGCCCATCGACGGGCACCCACCAGGGGTGCCCCTACAGATTCTACCCTTTCACCACCACCATCGGCCGCAGCCGGGCGACGATCCTGCCGATGCCGGCTTGCTGAACCACTTGAACCACCTCCGCCACGTCCTTGTAGGCTTCGGAGATCTCCTCCGCCACGGTCGCTCGACTGGCGGCGCGGACCAGAATTCCCCGGTCCGCAAGCAGGGCCTCGATATCCTTCCCCCGCGCCTCTTTTTTGGCAGCGTGGCGGGAAAGCACCCGTCCGGCGCCGTGACAGGTGGAGCCGAAGGTCTCGTCGAAGGCCCCTTGCGTCCCTACCAGAACGTAGGAGTAGCGGCCCATGTCGCCGGGGATGAGCACCGGCTGCCCCACCTGGCGGTAGGCCTCGGGCGTCCCCGGATGGCCCGGCGGAAAGGCCCGGGTGGCGCCCTTGCGGTGGATGCATAGACGCCGCTCTTTTCCTCCGACCCGGTGGGTCTCCCACTTGGCGATATTGTGGCAGACATCGTAGATGACCGACATCCGCAGATCGCCAGGTCCCTTCTTGAGCAGATGCTCGAAGGTCTCGCGCACCCAGTGGGTGATCAGCTGCCGGTTGGCGAAAGCGAAATTGGCCGCGGCCGCCATCGACGCCAGATACTGCCGGCCCTCCGGGCTGGCGAGAGGGGCACAGCACAGTTGCGGATCGGGCAGCGTAATGCCGTACTTGCGGCTCGCCTGACGCATCACCCGCAGGTAGTCGTCGCACACCTGGTGGCCCAGTCCGCGGCTGCCGGTATGGATAGTAACCGTCACCTGTCCGAGGAACAGACCCAAGGCCTCGGCCGCATTCGGATCGAGAATTTTTTCCACCGCCTGCACTTCGATAAAGTGGTTGCCGCTGCCGAGGGTGCCGAGCTGCGCCCTCCCCTCTCGAGGGCGCGGTCGGAAACCAGTTCCGGGTCGGCGCCGGGAATGCGTTCCTGCCTCCTCGATATGTCGCAGGTCCTCCTCGCTGCCGAAACCACTCTCCACCGCCCAGCGGGCGCCCTTTTCCAGGACTTTTCGTTCTTCCGAGGCGCTTAGCTTGAGGTCCCGGCGGTGAGAGCCCACGCCCGAGGGAACGTTGCGGAAAAGCGCGTCGGCCAATCGGGCCAGATGCGGTCGAATCTCCTCTTTTTCCAAGGCCGTGCGCAGCAGGCGCACCCCGCAGTTGATGTCGTAGCCGACGCCGCCCGGGGAGACCACCCCCTCGTCGGGGTCGAAAGCGGCCACGCCGCCGATGGGAAAGCCGTACCCCCAGTGAATGTCGGGCATGGCGATCGACGGCCCGACGATCCCCGGCAGGGTCGCCACGTTGCGCACCTGCTCCAGGGCCTGCTCCTCCCGGATGGCCCGAAACAGCGCTTCGCTGGCAAAGACCAGACCCTCGGTGCGCATCTGCCCTTCGCGAGGCAGCCGCCAGCGGCAGGCGTCTATTTTTTCGGTCTTGACGGACATCCTTTTACTCCGCAAGGGTAATGGGTAATCTTCGGCCCGAAGCTCCGGTCAGAGATCGACATAAACCCGGGCCGTCCAGTGGCCGTCGTTTCTCTCCACCTTGAGCTGATGATAGGTGACCGCCTTGACTTCCCGTTGTACCGGGTGGCGCTCGGGATCAAAGGGTTCGCCCCGGACCCTTGCCTTCATGGCCGTCCACCCCACCTCTTCGACCTCGAAATCAACCGGCTGAAACCGTTTGGTCTCAAACAGATAGAGAATCTCATTGAGCCAGCTCACCAGAAGTTCTTCCTGATCTGTGGCCTGCACCTCGACGATCCTCTCCTCCCGCGCCGCAACCTCCAGCGAACCGGAGAGAATCTCCAAAAGCCCGTAGGCGGCCTGGGCGAAGAGCTCCTCCCGGCTCTCGGCAACAGCCTCGATCCCCATATCGGCCGTATGTTCAAGCAGGCGGTAGCTGCCCATTTCCCCCCCCGTCCCCGCTTGGCGCAGCGGTGCGTTCAGTCATTGCGCTCCCAGGTCACGCGGCAGAGGTCATGGTCCTGATCCCAGGAAATGTTCAAGTCCCCCCGGTGGGCACGGTGCAGGATCCGTCCCAGATGCTCGGCCAGTTTCTCCTCGGTGGTTTCGATCACCAGTTCCTCCCCTTCGCGGTCCATGCGGATAATCCGCTCCAGGGGGTTTTTGGCCATCGCCTTGTTCTCCTCGTTGCGCAGCGTATTGCGGATTTCTTCCTCGTGATTCCAGAGATATTCGCCCCGCAGCGTCACCACGCCTTCGGGGTAATGTTCGGCAATCTTCTGACAGGCAGGACAGGTGACCCAGTGCACGTCAGAATCGTCCCTGGCCGCCTCGAACTCCTGGGGGTCGAGGTACCAGCGTTTGTTGCGGTAAAGGGCGTGGCAGGACTCACAGAGGGAGGTCTCCTTCCGTCCCTCTTCGGGGATATAGGGATCGGAGCTGGTTTTGACCCGGCCACGTTTGTCGCTGATGCCGAATTTTCCCGTATCTTTTCTTTCCGTACGCATAAGGTCCCCCTTTCTCTCAGGGAAAAATTTCCTCTTGTACTTACTTCAGTATAGCATTCGCGAATCCTTCTTCCATTCTCCCCCTCCAAAGGTGATGCACTCGTAAAAACTTCGATCCGGGAATCATGGAGTCATTTGCCCCGGTTCATCAAGAGTATTACCGGGGGCGGTTGCTTTCATCCTCTCCAGACGAGCATAAAAAAGGACACAGCGGTCCTTGAAAGAGAGAAACCTCGGTTTATAATAAAATTGCGTTTTGATAAGAGTTTTTAATACCCGTCACCATGGGCCACCTGCTCAGTGAAGCAGTAAAGGCTCTAGAGAAAATTAATCCTTGACACTCCCTTTTCAAAAGAATATTAACATTGTTATATTTTTTGAAACTTTTTCGATTTACCAGGTCTGGAAAAGTGTCTCATGAAAGGGTTAATCGTGTTTTATCGCCTGCTTTGGAAAGGAGACAGGATCGATGAAAAAGGACCAGATCCCCATGCCGGAGCCCATCCCCGAGGAGGTTCTCGAGAAGTGGGAGACCCGGGGTGTCAGCCGCCGCGATTTCATCAAGTTCTGTTCGGCCATGACCGCCACCCTGGCCCTGCCGGCCGCCTTCATCCCGAAAGTGGCCCGGGCCATCGAGGACAACCGGGTGCCCGTCATCTGGCTCGAGTTCCAGGACTGCGCCGGGGACACCGAGGCCCTGCTGCGGGCCAACCAGCCCACCGTGGCGAAGCTCGTGCTCGAGCTGATCTCGCTGGAATACCATGAGACGATCATGGCGGCCGCCGGCCACCAGGCCGAGGCGGCCAAAGAGCAGGCGATGGAGAAATACAAGGGGAAATATATCGCCGTTGTCGAGGGGGCCATTCCCGCCGGAGACGGCGGCGTGTACTGCACCGTCGGCGGCAAGAGTGCGATCGACACTATCAAAAAGGTCTGCGGCAACGCGGCGGCGACCATCGCCGTGGGCAACTGCGCCACTTTCGGCGGCATTCCCGCCGCCGCCCCCAACCCGACCGGGGCCATTTCGGTCGAACAGGCCGTGCCCGGGGCGACAGTCATCAATCTCCCCGGGTGCCCCCTCAACACCGACAACCTGACCGCGACCATCGTCCATTTCCTCACCTTCGGCAAACTGCCGGCCACCGACCGGCAGAACCGTCCGCTGTTCGCCTACGGCAAGCGGATCCACGACAACTGCGAACGGCGGGCCCACTTCGATGCCGGCCAGTACGCCGAGAACTTCAACGACGCCGGTCACCGCAACGGCTTCTGTCTTTACAAACTGGGTTGCAAGGGGCCGGAGACCTTCCACAACTGTCCGACCATCCGCTACAACGAAGGGACCAGCTGGCCGGTTATGGCGGGCCACGGCTGCATCGGCTGCGCCGAGGCCGGTTTCTGGGACACCATGACCCCTTTCTACCGGCGCCTGCCCCAGGTGCCCGGATTCGGCATCGAGGCCACGGCCGACAAGATCGGCATCGGCCTGGCCGCGGCCACCGCGGTGGCCTTTGGCGCCCACGGGGTGGTCAGCGCCTTCCGCAAAGGGGAAACGATGGAATCCGATAAGGCGAAAAAGGAGGATTAAGCGATGGCCAAGAAGATCGTCGTCGACCCGATCACCCGCATCGAGGGTCACCTGCGCATAGAGGCTCAGATCGAGGGGAACAAGATCGCCAAAGCCTGGAGCTCTTCGACCATGTTCCGGGGGATCGAAACGATCCTCAAGGGGCGCGATCCCGCGCGATGCCCACCATTTCACCCAGCGCTTCTGCGGGGTCTGCACCACCGTGCACTCCATCGCCAGCATCCGCTGCGTCGAGGATGCGCTGAAGATCCGGATCCCGGACAACGCCCGCCTGATCCGCAATCTGATCATGGCATCCCAGAACATGCAGGACCACGTCATCCATTTCTACCACCTGCATGCCCTCGACTGGGTCGACATCACCGGCGCCCTCAAGGCCGACCCGGCCAAGACCGCCAAACTCGCCCAGTCGATCTCCGACTGGCCGAAGTCGAGCGCCACCTACTTCAAGGGGGTCCAGGAGCGCATCGCCGCCTTCGTCGGCACCGGGCGCCTCGGCCCCTTCCAGAACGCCTACTGGGGGCATCCGCGCCTACAAGCTGCCTCCCGAGGCCAACCTGATGGCCGTGGCCCACTACCTGGAGGCGCTGGAGTGGCAGAAGGACGTCATCCAGATCCACGCCATCCTCGGCTCCAAGAACCCCCACCCGCAGACCTTCCTGGTCGGCGGCATGGCGATCCCCGTCGATCCGAACAGCCAGAACGCCATCAACGCCGACCAGGTCGCGCAGATCGGCAAGCTGCTGGCCCGGTGCCGCATCTTCGTCGAGCAGGTCTACATTCCCGACCTGCTGGCGGTCGCCTCCTTCTACAAGGACTGGGCCGGCATCGGCGGCGGGGTCGGGAATTTCCTCTCCTACGGCGACTTCCCCATGGACAACAGCGGCAGCGTCGGAGAGCCTGTGGCTGCCCCGCGGCGTGATCATGGGCAAGGATCTGGCCAACGTCCTGGAGATGGACAGGCAGAAGGTCACCGAGTACGTCACCCACTCCTGGTACAGCTACAGCCAAGGGGGACGACAAGGGGCTGCACCCCTACGACGGCGAGACCAACCAGAAATACACCGGGCCCAAGCCGCCCTTCGAGTTCCTCGATACCGACGGCAAATACTCCTGGGTCAAGGCGCCCGCGCTATATGGACCAGCCGATGGAAGTCGGCCCGCTGGCGCGCATGGTCATCGCCTATGCCAAGGGGCACCCGGAGGCGAAAAAGACCGTCGACTTCGTGCTGGACAAGCTCGGGGTCGGCCCCGCGGCCCTCTTCTCGACCCTCGGGCGCACCGCCGCCCGCGGCATCGAGACCCTGCTGCTGGCGCAGAAAAACGAGGTCTGGCTGAATCAGCTGGCCGACAACATGGGGCGGGGCACCCTCGAGGTACACAACCACGAGAGCTGGGACCCGGCCACCTGGCCCAAGGAGGCGAGGGGATTCGGCTACCACGAGGCGCCCCGCGGCGCCCTCGGCCACTGGATCCACATCGAGAACGGCGCCATCGCCAACTACCAGGCGGTGGTCCCCTCGACCTGGAACGCGGGCCCTCGGGATGCCATGGGGCAGATGGGCCCCTACGAGTCGGCGCTGGTCGGCACGCCGATCGCCGACCCGGAAAAGCCCCTGGAAATCCTGCGCACCGTCCACTCCTTCGATCCCTGCCTGGCCTGTGCGGTGCATCTGCTCGATGGCCGGGGCACGGAGATCGTCCGGGTCAAGGCCCTTTAGTCACGGAGGCATTCGCCATGGTCGAAATGCGCTACATCTGGGAATGGCCGGTGCGCCTGACCCACTGGGTCAACGTCCTGTGCATCGTGGTTCTCTCCGCTCACCGGCTACTACATCGGGCATCCCTTCATCACCGCCCCGGAAACCGCCGACTTCGTCATGGGCTGGGACCGCTTCATTCATTTCGTCTTCGCCTATCTCTTCACCGTATCGGTCGTTTCCCGGCTGATCTGGGCCACCATCGGCAATCAGCACTGCGGCTGGAAGGTCTTCTTCCCCTGGGCGTACCGCGATGGGCGGCGCAACATGTGGAAGATGTTCAAGTTACTACACCTTCACCACGCAAGAAGATCCCCGCGGAGATCTGGGGGCACAACTCCCTGGCGGCCCTCGCCTATTCGGGGGTCATGATCCTCTTTCTGACCCAGATCGTCACCGGCTTCGCCCTGTATGGCCAGTTCGCGCCCGGTGGCTTCTGGAACACCATCTTCGGGCCGCTGCTGGTCTGGGTCGGCGCCCAGATGGCTGCGCCTGACCCACCACATGATCATGTGGCTGCTCATCGGCTTCACCATCCATCACGTCTACAGCGCCTGGCTGATGGACGTGAAGGAGCGCAACGGCACCATGGCCAGCATCTTCGGCGGCTACAAGTTCATCAAACCGCAGGAATCTCCGATGAGCGTTCTGGTGCTGGGCCTCGGCAACGCCCTGATGGGGGACGACGCCTTCGGCGTGCGGGCGGTGGACGCGCTGCTCGCCCGCTACCGCTTCCCTCGAGGGGGTGCAGATGCTCGACGGCGGCACCCTGGGGCTCGATCTGCTTCCCCGCCTGGAGGGGGTGGACCACCTGCTGATCGTCGATGCCCTGGAGATGGGCGCGCCCGCCGGGCACCGTCTTCCGCCTCGGAGGCGAAGAGGTTCCGCGGGCCTTCGCCGCACAAGCTGTCGGTCCACCAGATGGGCGTGCAGGACCTGCTGGCGGTGGCCGAACTGCAGGGACACCTCCCCGGGGAACTGGTGGTCTGGGGGGTGCAGCCGCAGTCGGTCGAAATGGGACTGGAGCTCACCCCGCCGGTTTACGGGGCGCTGAGGGAGGTGATCGCCGGAGTCGAAGGGGAACTTGCCGGATGGGGATTCTCCCTCGCTCCCGCTGCTTGAGGTGAGATATGCGACGACTGATCCTTTTGCTTTTTCTGCTTTTGCTTCTGCCAGCCTGCAGCCGGAAGCCCTCCTATCCCCATCGGGAGCCCCCCAAGGGAATTCTGGGAAACTCCGCCCACGAGGCCGTCGGCAGGGCGCTGTTCGAAGAACACTGCGTCACCTGCCACGGCACCCTGACGGAAGGACGAAGCCCGGCAGCCACCCACCTGGTCCCGCAGCCAACGGATCTCTCCAGCCCGCCCATGCGCACCCTGGACCCCGCCTTTCTTTTCTGGCGGATCAGTAAAGGCAAGACGGTGGAACCGTATCTTTCCCAGGGGTCGGTCATGCCCGCCTGGGGCCGCTATTTTTCGGACCGCCAGATCTGGGATCTGGTCGCCTATCTGCGCCAGCGCAGCGTATCCGGCAACTGACCCCTTCGCCTTCCAGCCCCTCCGGAGATCTCCCGACGCGAAAGAAGGGCCGTTTCCAAGAGAAAGCGGCCCTTCTTTTTTTAACCACTTTTTTCTTTTTTATTTTAAATAAATTTGTTAAAAAGAGCCGATTGTATAATAAGGGGTCCGTTTTTCGCATACTTGGAAAAATTGACTCCATATGGGACCAGCCAGCCGGCGATCCCGGATTCCATTCCCAACCACTCCCGCCCGGTCCGGAGCGGAGCGGTACCATTTTTTACCATCAAAGGGAGAAGAAAAATGCCAGAAGCGAAGGGACTCGATGCCAAAACCCTTGGTTTGAAAAGTATCGGGAAGATCCATCACAATCTGAGCTACGATGAGCTCTTCGATCACGAGGTGAAGAACAAGGAGGGCCAGGTATCGGCCAACGGTACCATGATGGTGGACACGGGCAAATTCACCGGGCGCTCCCCCAAGGACAAGTATTTCGTCCACCAGTCCCCTTCCGTCGAGCAACATCGCCTGGGGCAAGATCAACCAGCCAGTGGCCCCCGAGATCTTCGACGAGCTCTACGCCGAGGTGACCGACTATCTCTCCGGCAAGGACCTCTACGTCACCGACGGCTTCTGCGGCGCCAACGAAAAGACCCGCAAGCAGGTCCGCTTCGTCACCGAGTTCGCCTGGCAGTCCCATTTCGTCAAGAACATGTTCATCCGTCCCGGGCGGACGGACCTGGAGGGCTTCGCCCCCCAGTTCACCGTCTACAACGCCAGCAACCTGCCCAACAAGGACTGGGAGCGGCACGGTCTCAACTCGGAGGTCTTCGTCATCTTCAACATCGAGAAGAACGTCGCCATCATCGGCGGCACCTGGTACGGCGGGGAGATGAAGAAGGGGATCTTCACCATGATGAACTACTGGCTGCCGCTGGAGGGGATTCTCTCCATGCACTGCAGCGCCAACGTCGGCAAGGCCGGCGACGTCTGCCCTCTTCTTCGGCCTCTCGGGCACCGGCAAGACCACCCTCTCCACCGACGCCGCCCGCAAGCTGATCGGCGACGACGAGCACGGCTGGGACGACGACGGCATCTTCAACTTCGAGGGGGGCTGCTACGCCAAGTGCATCGGCCTGCGCCGCGGAGAACGAGCCGGAGATCTACAGCGCCATCCGCCGCCATGCCCTGCTGGAGAACGTGGTCGCCGACGAGGAGGGGGATCATCGACTTCGACGACGACTCCAAGACCGAGAACACCCGGGTCTCCTACCCCATCGAGCACATCGAAAACCACGAGCCGACCCTCAAGGCCGGCCATCCGAAGAACATCATCTTCCTCACCTGCGACGCCTTCGGCGTGCTGCCGCCGGTCTCCAAGCTGACCAAGGAGCAGGCGATGTACTACTTCCTCTCCGGCTACACCGCCAAGGTGGCCGGCACCGAGCGGGGCGTCACCGAGCCGCAGGCGACCTTCTCCGCCTGCTTCGGCGAGGCCTTCCTGCCGCTGCACCCCACCGCCTACGCCAAGCTGCTCGGCGAGAAGATGGAGAAGCACGGCGTCAACGCCTACCTGGTCAACACCGGCTGGACCGGCGGCGGCTACGGCGTCGGCAAGCGCATGAGCATCAAGGCGACCCGCGCCTGCGTCAACGCCATCCTCGACGGCAGCATCGAGAAGGCCGAGTTCGAGAAGACCCGCTGGTTCGGCCTGCAGCATCCCCAAGGCCCTGCCCGGGGTCGACAGCGCCATGCTCAACCCCCGCAACGCCTGGAGCGACAAGGAGAAGTTCGACGCCACCGCCAACCGACTGGCCGGGAATGTTCGTCGAGAACTTCAAAAAATACATCACGAAGGGCGACGACTTCGACTTCACCCAGGCCGGTCCGAAAATCTAAGCCGCACCAGTCGCCGTTCACTGCACCCTTTCGGGGCGGGCCTTTGGCCCGCCCCTTTTTTTCTTCCTGTTGCCCGCTTCCGCCATTTCTGCAAGAATAGGGACATGTGCCTGATTCTCTTCGCCTACCGTCGCCACCCCGGTATCCCCTGGTCCTGGCCGCCAACCGGGATGAATTCTACGCCCGCCCTACGGAGCCTGCCGCCTTCTGGCCCGAGGCGCCGCAGGTGCTGGCCGGGCGGGATCGGGTCGGCGGGGGCAGCTGGCTCGGCATCACCCGTGGCAGGGAGGCTGGCCGCCGTCACCAACTATCGCCACCCCGCCGAGCGCGGTCGCGGAAAGCGATCGCGGGGCCTTCTGGTGCGCGACTTTCTGCTCGCGGCAACCCCGCCTCGGACCTTCCTGCAGGATCTAGCCGACGGGAAAGACAACTACGCCGGCTTCAACCTGCTCGTCGGCGACCTCGCGGCCCTCGGCTGGTACTCCAATCGTAACGGTCCACCGAAACTGCTGCCTCCCGGTCTGTACGGCCTCAGCAACCACCTGCTCGACACGCCCTGGCCCAAAGTGGCCGGCGGCAAAGACGCTCTCGCTTCTCTGCTTGCCACGGACGATCCCGCCCCGGAGGATCTCTTCGCCATCCTGTCCGACACTGCCGTCGCTCCCGAGGAGCGACTCCCCGCTACCGGCATCGGCCGCGAACGGGAACGGCAGCTCTCCGCCCGGTTCATCCACATCCCGGGCTACGGCACCCGCTGCTCGACCGTCCTGTTGATCGACCGCGAGCGGACCGTCACTTTCGTCGAGCGGCGCTTTGACGGGGCCCCGGACCGATGGCGCGAGGTCCGGCAATCCTTCACGCTGGCTCCCGCTCCCCGGCATTTCGCCTGACCCCGATCGGCGGGCGCCGCTTCCCCCGACCGTCGTTTTGCGCATAAGGCCAACGAGGATCTGGACTTCCTTAAAATATTTCTGTATTTTATCGACAATTAACCATCTTTTTTCTTTCTGCCGATTTCTTCACGGGAAACCGCAACGCCAGCCCTGACAAAAAGGCACAAAGGCGTGGACGGGGCTCCCGATAAACTCGGTCTGTTCATCCGACCCTGGAGGCGTTTTTGGATAAACCGAACGATCAAAAAGAGCTGCATATACCGGATGAGATCCCCCTGCTTCCCGTCCGCGACGTGGTCATCTTCCCCTACATGATTCTGCCGCTTTTCGTCGGGCGGGAAAAATCGATCGCCGCTGTCGATGCCGCCCTTGCCGGCGACCGCCTTATCTTTCTGGCCGCGCAGAAGGAGGTGGGGGAGGAAGAGCCCGAGCCGGAGGATATCTTCGCCGTGGGAACCGTGGCGATGATCATGCGCATGCTGAAACTCCCCGATGGGCGGGTAAAGATCCTGGTGCAGGGACTGGCCAAGGGGCGGCTCAATAAATTCGTCTCGCTGAGCCCCTTTTTCTCCGCCCAGGTCGAACGCATCGCCGAACCCCAGCCGGAAGAGCCGCCCCTGGAACTCGAAGCCCTCATGCGCACCGTGCGGGATCAGTTGACCCAACTCCTCAACATGGGCAAAGCCCTTCCCCCCGAGGTGATGGTGGTGGTGGAAAACATTGAGGACCCCGGCAGCCTGGCCGACCTGATCGCCAGCAACATCGGCCTCAAGGTCGACGACGCCCAGGCGCTGATCGAGATTCCCGGCCCGGTGGAACGGCTGCGGCGGGTAAAGGACCTGCTCGCCAAGGAGCTGGAGCTGATGACGGTCCAGAATCGCATTCAGTCACAGGCCAAGGAGGAGATGGGCAAGTCCCAGCGCGAGTATTTTCTGCGAGAGCAACTGCGGGCCATCCAGGCCGAGCTGGGAGAAGCCGATCCACGGGCCGAGGACGTCGCCGAACTGCGTCAGAAAATGAAAAAAGCGGGGATGCCCAAAGACGCCAGGGCCGAAGCGGAAAAGCAGCTGCGCCGGTTGGAGACGATGCACCCTGAAGCGGCCGAATATGCCATGCTGCGCACCTATATGGACTGGCTGGTGGAGCTGCCCTGGAACCGCTCCACCAAGGACAACCTCGACCTGAAGAAGGCGCGCAAGGTCCTCGACGAGGACCACTTCAACCTGGAAAAGATCAAGGAGCGCATCCTCGAGTTTCTCGCGGTGCGCAAACTCAAGAAGGAGCTCAAAGGCCCGGTGCTCTGTTTTGTCGGCCCGCCGGGGGTCGGCAAGACCAGCCTGGGCAAGTCGATCGCCCGGGCCCTGGGACGCAAATTCGTCCGCATCTCCCTGGGCGGGGTGCGCGACGAAGCGGAGGTCCGCGGCCACCGGCGCACCTACGTCGGTGCTCTGCCGGGGCGCATTATCCAGGGAATCAAGCAGGCCGGCACCAACAATCCCGTCTTCATGCTGGACGAGCTGGACAAAGTCGGCGCCGACTTCCGCGGCGATCCCTCCGCCGCGCTGCTGGAGCTGCTTGACCCCGAGCAGAACCACGCCTTCTCCGATCATTACATCAATCTGCCCTTCGACCTCTCCAACGTCCTGTTCGTCGCCACCGCCAACATCATGGACCCGGTGCCCTCGGCCCTCAAGGACCGGCTGGAAGTGATCCGCCTGGCGGGTTACACCGACGAGGAGAAGCTCGCCATCGCCAGGCAATATCTGATCCCCCGCCAGATCGAGGCCAACGGCCTGAAAAGCGGGGACGTCCGGTTTTCCACCAACGCCCTCGCCAAACTCATTGCCGAGTACACCTCCGAGGCGGGTCTGCGCAATCTGGAACGGGAGATCGGGAGCATCTGTCGCAAAGTGGCGCGGCGTCTTGCGGAAGGCAAAACCGGGGGAACCCTGGTGAGCGAGGTAGCCGTCGGCCGCTTCCTCGGCCCGCCGCGCTTTCTGCCCGAGGAGGAACGACGCGAAGACGAAGTGGGGGTCGCCACCGGACTGGCCTGGACCGAGGTCGGCGGTGAAATTCTCTACATCGAGGTCAATACCATGAAGGGCAAGGGCGATCTCACCCTTACCGGTCATCTCGGGGAGGTGATGAAGGAGAGCGCTCAGGCCGCCCTCTCCTACGCCCGGGCCCACGCCCAGGAACTGGGTATCGATCCCGATATTTTCAGGGAGCGCGACCTTCATGTCCACGTGCCGGCCGGCGCCATCCCCAAGGATGGCCCCAGTGCCGGGGTGACCATGGCAACGGCGTTGATCTCGGCCCTTTCCGGCAGACGGGTCAGCAAAGATGTGGCCATGACCGGGGAGATCACCCTGCGCGGCAAGGTCCTGCCCATCGGCGGACTCAAGGAAAAGGCGCTGGCGGCGGTGCGGGCTCACCTCAAAACAATCCTCATCCCCTACCGCAACGAAAAAGACCTGGAAGAGATTCCCCACAACTTGCGTAAAAAGATCCATTTCGTCCCGGTGCGCTCCATGGCCGAGGTCCTCCAGGCGGCACTGGAACCCAAATCATGAAATTGGGCGAGCTGGGAGAGTTCGGCTTTATCGAACGACTTCGCCGCCTGGTCGCCGAGCACGAATCGCTTCGCCAGGGGATCGGGGATGACTGCGCGGTCTTCGTCCCGCCCCCGGGCCAGCTGCTGCTGACGACCACCGACATGCTGATCGAGCAGGTTCACTTTCGCCGGGACTGGACCGATTTCAGGCGCCTGGGGCGCAAAAGCGTGGCGGTGAACGTCAGCGACATCGCGGCGATGGGAGGAACGCCCCGCACTCTCTACCTTGGTCTCGCCATCCCCGCAGACATCACCGTCGAAGACCTCGACCTGTTCGCCGCCGGATTTCTGGAGAGCGCCGCATCGTACGGCGCCGTGCTCGCCGGCGGCGACACCTGCCGCTCGCCCGGACCGTTGATCGTCTCGGTCACCGCCGAGGGAACCGCGGCCGAGGCGGAGCTCATTCGCCGAAAGGGCGCCCGGACGGGAGACACCCTCTACGTTTCGGGCACGCTGGGCGACAGCGCCCTGGCGCTGCGCCTGCTGCAATCGGGGAAAGAGCCCGATCCCTTTCTCGCCCGGCGCCACCACGACCCCGAAGCGCGGACCGGCTTGGGCCGTGCCCTGGCCGCAGCCGGCGCCGCCACGGCGATGATCGATCTCTCCGACGGGCTGCTCGGCGACGTGCAACATATTCTCGACGCCTCCGGCGTCGGCGCCCGCGTCGACATCGACGACCTGCCCCTCTCGCCGTCGTTCCGCGGGGCCCTCGGCGAGGACCCGGCCCTTCTCGAACTGACCTGGGGAGGAGGCGAGGATTACGAATTGCTGCTGACCGTACCACCCGAGCGGGAATCCCTGCTGCCCGCCATCGCCCGGACCCATGGCGTCCCCCTGACCCGAATCGGAACCATCACTCCGCCGGATGACGGACTGACCCTCCGGGACAGCCGGGGGCTCCTTCGGGCCACCTCCCTGAGGGGCTTCAACCACTTCGATGGACGACCATGAACCTTTCGTGCGCGGAAAATCCCCTCTCCGCGCGAAGATATTTTCGGCCCGATTATTGCAATAACAGATAAATTTGGGGCATCCATGACGGAAAAAGATCCCGGCAGTCAGCCTTTTCTCGGAAAGGACTTCCCCGAAGGGGTTTTCAAGGAAGTCTGCTCTCTGCTGCTGACTGGGCGCGGATTCGATCTGGCGGGCTACAAGGATACCTGCATCAAGCGGCGGATCGCTGCCCGGGTGCGCGCGTTGGGTTTTCGAGACCCCAAGTCTTATCTCGCGCTGCTGCGCCGGAAACCGGAAGAGATCGACGCCCTGGTCGAGGCGCTGACCATTCACGTCTCCCAGTTTTTCCGCAACCCTTCGGTGTTCGCCTATCTGGAAGAACGCGTTCTGCCGGACATTCTTCGGCGGGCCGCCGCCGCTGGGCGCCAAGAAATCCTCCTTTGGAGTGTCGGCTGCGCCGGCGGGGAGGAGGCATTTTCCCTGGCCCTGCTGGCGGACGCCCTGGCCGCCGGGAACCTGCACATCGACATCCTGGGAACCGATGTCAGCGCCGCCGCCCTGGAGCAGGCCCGGCAGGGGGTGTTCCATCCCCAGAGGCTGGGAGGCGTGCCGCCGCAGATGCTGGAGCGGTACTTCACCCGGGAGGGGAACTTTTACCGGATTCACCGCACCATCCGGCAGCGGGTGCGCTTCGTAGAACACGACATCCTGGCCGGCGGTCCCTATCCGGCCGCGGATCTGATCCTCTGCCGCAATGTTTTGATCTATTTCTCCGGCGCGAAGCAGGAAAAAATCCAACGCCGGTTTGCCGCGGCCCTGTCTCCCGGGGGGGTTCTGGTTCTGGGTCGGGCTGAAACCCTGAGGGGGACCTCTCGGCAGCTGTACGCCGTCGACTCTTCCACCGAGCGGGTCTATCGCTGCAGGGACAGCAGCGGGCCCCAATAAGGCAGGGTCAGAAAATGGTCCTTTTGGTCCGAGGGGAGTTTTCCTCGACCTTTCCAAAGGAGTGGAGCGATGCGTATTGAAATCGGCTACAAATTCATCATGGGCTTCATTATCGTGGTGGGCTCGATCGTCCTGGTGAATTTTCTCGTCCCCTTCCTGGGGATTCCGGCCGCCTGGCAGCAGCTCTTCACCGTCGCCTGCGCCCTTCTGGTCGGCCTGATCCTGGGTTGGGTCTTCTCCAAGGCATTTACCGCCAATATCCGCATCCTCAAGGAGGCCGCCGAGCGTCTCAGCCATGGCGACCTGGCCCATCCCATCCAACTGCACGAGCCGATTTTCGCCGATGAAACCGTGGATCTGGCCGAATCGCTCAACCGGGTGCAGGACTGCTTCCGGGAACTGGTGGGCGGAATCCGCTCCTCCTCGGTTCACGTCGCCGATTCTGCCCAGAACCTCTCCGGGACCTCCCAGCAGATGACCGCTTCGGCCCACGAAGTGGCCAGTACCGTCGAACATATCAGCCTGGGCGCCGAAACCCAGGCCGAAATGGTGGAAAAATCCTCCCGCCTCATCAGGGAAATGGCCGTTTCCGTCGATCTGATCGCCAGCTCGGCGAAAAAGCTCTCCTCCTCCGCCAGCGATACCGCCCGCACCGCCCAACACGGCGGAGAAACCTCCCGCTCGGCCCTGGATAAAATGAAGCAGCTGCTGCAGCAGGCGAAACGCAACGGCGAGCAGATGGTTTCCTTCGGGGCCCGGGTCCAGAAGATCGGCAAGATCGTCGAAGTCATCACGGGCATCGCGCAAAAGACCAACCTGCTGGCGCTCAACGCCACCATCGAAGCCGCCCGCGCCGGCGAGTACGGCCGGGGGTTCGCCGTCGTCGCCGATGAGATCAGCAAACTGGCCGACTCCACCGGGCAATCGGCGGGAGAGATTTCGGGACTGGTCGAAACCATTCGCGAGGAGAGCCAGACGATCCAGGCCTCACTCAGGGAAGGCATCCAGGCGATGGATGCCGGACGCCAAGCGATCGACACCACCGGCGAAGCCTTCGAGGAGATTATCCAAACCGCCATGACCACGCAAACCAAGGCGACCAGCATTGCCGAACTCTCCCAGAAACAGACCGAGGGGGCCCAGAGCATGGTCGCCGCCATCGACGAGATCTCCCGGGTGGTGGCCGATAACGCCGCCGCCACCCAGCAGGTTTCCGCCACCGCCCAGCAGCAGTCGGCGTCGATGGAGGAAATGGCCCATGCGGCCCAGGCCCTCTCGGACCTGGCGGAGGGGCTGCTGACTCTGGTCGAGCGCTTCCAATTGGGCACCGAGAAAGGCTAACCCGATGGAGCAGGTTCTGGTCTTTGCCCTCGGCGACACCCCTTACGGATTGGACGTCGTCCAGGTCCAGGAAATCGTCGAATCTCCCTCCCTCTATTACATTCCGCAGGCACCGGCCTTTTTCCGGGGCGCCATCAATTTTCACAGCCAGGTGCTGCCGGTATTGGATTTGCCTCGCTACCTCGGCCTCGGCGCCCGCAAGAGGGACCGCCGCGTCATCGTCCTCGCCTCCGAGGCGGGGGCCATCGCTCTGGCCGTGGGCACGGTCGGCCGGATCCTCTCCGTCGACCCAGAATCTCTGGAGCCGATCCTGGAAGAGGAGGGGAAAACGCCCTTCGCCCGAACAAAGCTCTTCCACGAGGAAAACCCGATTTTTCTGCTCGACGCAACGCTACTGCTGGCGAGCCTTGACCCCTTTTCGAATAAGACAGGAGGAACTGATGGGGCTTAGAATTCTGATCGTCGACGATGCCCTGTTCATGCGCAACATGCTGAAGGACATCTTCAGCAAGGCCGGATACGAGGTGGTTGGTGAAGCGTCCAACGGCGTCGAGGCGGTCGAACGCTTCCGGGAACTTCAGCCCGATCTGGTGACCATGGACATCGTCATGCCGCTGAAAAGCGGCATTGAAGCCCTGCAGGAAATCAGCCGGGAAACGCCCGAGGCCCGTGTCGTCATGTGCAGCGCCCTGGGGCAGGATGCTCTGGTCGTGGAAGCGATCGATGCGGGGGCCAGGGATTTCATCATGAAGCCGTTTCAGGAAGCAAAAGTACTCGACGTGGTTCGCCGGGTGACCGGGATGGCCGGTTAAATCGCCTTCGGGGGCCGCTCCATGGATATGTCCAAGTACCGGGGGATCTATCTTTCGGAAACGAAAGAGCATCTCCAGAACATGAACCAACAGGTTCTGATCGTGGAAAAGGATCCCTCCAACCGCGACGGAATCGATGCCTTGTTTCGCGAGGCCCATTCCATCAAGGGGATGGCGGCCTCGATGGGGTACCAGAACACGGCGGAACTGTCCCACCACCTGGAAGACCTGATGGACGGGTTCCGCAAAACCGGCACCGTGCCGTCCACGGCGGTGGACCGCCTGCTGGCCGGGATCGATTTGCTGGAGGGGTTGGTGGAAGATGTCGCCGCCGAACGCCCCGAACGGAAGGTGGCCGATTTCATCACCAACCCGCCGCCCCCCACACCCGAGACGGGCTCTTCCCCCCGGGAAGCCTCCCCGCCTCCCCTCCCGCCGGGCGCCCTGCAGATGACCGTCGCTCTGGCCGCCGATGCCCCCGCCCCGGCCGCCCGGGCCCTCTTGATCCTGCGAACCGTGGCCGGTCTGGGGGTGATCCTCGCCTGCACGCCCCCGGAAGAAACGATCCGCCAGGGAGGAGCCATCGAGCTCCTCGAGATCCGTCTGCAGACCGACGGCTCGCCCGAGGATCTCAAGGAGCGCCTGGCGGCCATGGCGGATGTCGCCCATGTGACGGTGGCGACCGCTCCAAAAGCCGAGCCCTCCCGCAGAAAATTCGCCGATGGCCGCACGATACGATTGCGCACCGAGGTGCTCGATCGCTTCGTCAACCTGACCGGCGAGCTCCTCACCAGCCGCTATGCGCTGCAAGCCGCCTGTGACCTGGACCAGTGGGAAAACGTCCGAGAAGGTGTAGCGCAGCTGGCCCGTCAGATCACGGATCTTCACCACCACGTTCTGCAGGTGCGCCTGATGCCCCTGTCGATCATCACCGAACGGCTGCCGCGCCTGGTTCGGGACCTCTGCCGCGAGACGGGCAAGGAGGCGACACTGGAGATCTCCGGCGAGGATGTCCGGCTGGACCGGGCCATTCTCGAGGAACTCGCCGATCCGCTGATCCACATGGTGCGCAACGCCATCGACCACGGCCTCGAATCCTCCGGCACCGTGACGGTGACGGCCCGGCGGGAAAAGGACCTGGTCCTGCTGGAAGTGGCGGACAACGGCCGGGGAATCGACCCCGACGCCATCCGGCGCAAGGCGCTGGAAGGTGGTCTTATCTCGCCGACGCGGGCCCGCTCATTGGCCCGCCGGGACCTGCTGCAACTGATCTGCAGTCCGGGGTTCTCCACGGCCGGCGCGGTGACCCGGACCTCCGGCAGAGGCGTGGGGATGGACGTGGTCAAGGCGGCGGCGGAAAACCTCGGCGGGACCCTCGAAATCGACTCCGCCCCCGGCCGGGGAACCCGATTTCGGCTACAGCTGCCCGCCTCCGTCTCGATCATCCGGATTCTGCTGGTGGAGTGCGCCGGCCACACCCTCGGCATTCCCATCACCCGGATCTACCGCAACCTGGAGGTCTCCCGCAACGAGATCCGCTCCGCCCGGGGCCGGTTGAGCCTGTCCCTGCCGCCCGAGAGGACGGAAGAGGAGGACCCGGATGGAAAAGAGGGGGTGGAAGAGATCGCCGTTCCCCTGCTCTCCCTGCGAAAGATTCTCCGGCTGCCCGGCGCCCCTTTTCGCGGTTTGATCCCGGTGGTCGTCACCGAAAGCCGCGGCAGCAAGGTCGGACTGGTGGTCGACCGGCTGGTGGGACACCGTGAGATTTTCGCCAAACCTCTGGCGCCCCCCCTCGACCGGTTACCGGGGGTCAGCGGTGCCACCATCCTGGGGGACGGCCGGGTGATTTTCCTGATCGACCCGCAGGTCCTTCTCGAAAAACGGCTCGCCCCCTCGGCGAGCCGAGGGGGGAAAGAGATCCAATGACCTACACACCATTGACCGAGGAACAGCAGGACGCCCTGAAGGAGATCAGCAACATCGGCATGGGTCATGCCGCCACCGCCCTCTCCCAGCTTCTCGGAGAAACCGTTTATTTACGGGTTCCCCGGGTCACGGAAACGGACATCGTCCAGGTGCCCGACCTGTTCGGCGGTGCCGATCAGGTGGTGGCGGGGATCACCCTGCAGATGCTGGGCGAGGCCCGCGGCAACATCCTGCTGATTTTCCCTCGGGAGAGTGCCAACCGCCTTCTGGGACGTCTGCTCCGACGGGAGGGGGAAACTCCGGTTTTCGATGAGCTGAGCACGTCCACCCTCAAGGAAGTCGGCAACATTCTGGCCTCCGCCTTTCTTAACGCCCTCGGGAGTCTGCTGGGAATGACCCTGATCCCTTCCGTTCCTCTGCTGGCTTACGACATGGTGGGCGCCGTCATCGATTACGTGCTCGTCGAACTGTTTCAGTCCGGCGACCGGGCCATTCTGGTGGAGACCGAATTCCACGGCGAGGATCCGGGACAGGAGGTGGTTCAGGGGCATTTTTTCCTTCTTCCCGAGCCCGAGACCCTGGAGGTCCTGCTGGGAAGATGAAAGAAGCGCCATGATCTTCAGGGAACGCGTCGGGATCTCTCAATTCCGTGTCGCCCAGGCCCCCGCCTTGCTGGTCGCCCACGGGCTCGGCTCCTGTGTCGGCATTGCCCTGTACGATCCCCGGCCCCGGCTCGGCGCGCTGGCTCACACCCTCCTGCCGACGCTGCGTCCGGGGCTCGAAAACTCCCGGCCGGGCAAGTTCGTCGATACCGCTATCTGCGCCATGGTCGAGGAACTCCTCGGCCGGGGAGCGAAACGGGAACGTCTCCGGGCCAAGGTGGCCGGCGGCGCCAACATGTTTGAACAGCACTTCGCCACCGACGAGGGGGTGGGCGCCCGCAACGCCCGCTCTGCCCGGGAGACCCTCGCGCGCCTGGGCATTCCCCTGCTGGCCGAAGATACGGGGGGGGCCTATGGCCGAACCCTGGAGTTCGACCTCGCCACCGGCGCGATTCAGGTACGCACCATTCGCGGCGGCGCGACCCTGCTCACCCTCTGATATCTTCTTCATCCATCTATTTCGCTGAAGCGTGTTTTAATCTCTGCGACTTTGCGTTAGAATTGAAATTTTATGGACTTAAATCGGCATTCCCGACCCAGCCCTTCCGGCTGCTTCCCCCGAGGATTCGTCATGATGAAACGCTTCGCCCTTTTCGGTATCGTGCTTCTGCTGTTCGTTCCCGGCGCCGCGATCGCGGCCCAAAAGGGCCCGCCGAACCTGAGCCGGGTGGTGAGGGCCCTGGAAAGGCCCTTCGGCCCAAAGGCCTCCGGCCCGGCGGCCATCACCGACTTTCAGGGCCATTTCACCCAGGTCTCCCGCATCGCCTCCCTGGATCGTATCCAGAAGGGCAAGGGCAAGGTGACCGTCCGCCTCGACCGCAGCGCTCAGAAGACTGCGCCGCTCCCCCGCTTCCGCTGGAATTACGAGGAGCCGACCCCCCAGGAGATCATTTCCGACGGTCACACGCTCTGGGTCTTTCAGCCGGAGAACCATCAGGTCATCGAGTCGAAAATCGACCTCTCGGCCCGTAAACGGCCCAACGATCCGCTGCTCTTTCTGACCGAACTGGGACACCTGTCGACCGCCTTCCACCTGTCCTGGGCCGAACCGAAACGGAACGAGCAGGGGGACTTTCTCCTGCAACTGGTTCCAAAACACCCCTCCCCCCTTCTGAAACGGCTGGTGATTGCGGTTCGCAAGGAGGCCCTCGAAACCTCCGCCGGCAAGGGCAAGGCGGTCTTTCCGATCGCGGCCACCACCGTTTTCGACAGCGAGGGCAATTCGACGCTCATCCGCTTCCACGAGGTCAAGACCAACCTCTCCCTGCCCGAAGACTATTTCCACTTCACCGTTCCGAAAGGGGTGGAGGTGCTGCACTCGATGCCCCAGTTCACCCCGAAATCTGCAGAATAAGGGCTTTTCTTCCGCACTGGAGCCATGGTATAAAGTTTCGATGGCGTCGCAAAAAGTCCGCCCTACGGCGTTACGGCACTTTTTCAGGATCTCGACCACCCCGATGGTGGCCTTCGCCCCTGAAAAACCACCAGGCCTTGTCGGACGAAACTTTTGCTTAGCCATCCCAGTGAGTTTTTGCGAAAACATTAAGTTTTAATGCTTTCGCAAGAAAGCAAATTGAGGGATGGCTAAGCAAAAAGCGCCAAATGCAAGGCGCGCGATTGTCGAGCAATGAGGCGTACTTACGTACGTCGAAGCAGCGAGAGCAATCGCAGCAACGCAGCAGTTGGTGAGTTTTTACGACGCCATCGAGTTTTAATTCGGTGGAATCCCGAACCGAGCGCCGAAAATCCCGTCCGAGAGGAGGCACGATGCCCAGTTTCGATATCGTTTCCAAGGTGGACCTGCAGGAAGTCGATAACGCTCTCAATCAGACCCGCAAGGAGATCGAACAGCGCTACGATTTTAAAGGCAGCCACAACGAGATCACTCTCGAAAAGGACGCCATCGTCCTGTTGGCGGCCGACGACTACAAGCTGCAGGCGGTGGTGGATATCCTCAAAGGCAAGCTGGTGCGCCGCAACGTCTCGCCGAAATGTCTCGATTTCGGCAAAAAAGAGCCGGCCTCGGCCGGTGCGGTGCGTCAGCGGATCGGCATTGTGCAGGGGATTTCGAAAGAAAAAGCCAAAGAACTGACGAAGCTCATCAAGGAGTCCAAGATCAAGGTCCAACCCCAGATCATGGAGGACCAGTTGCGGGTCTCGGGGAAAAAAATCGACGATCTGCAGGAGATCATCCAGCTCCTCAAAGGGAAGGACCTCGACATCGAACTGCAGTTCATCAATATGAGATCGTAACAAACAGTTTCAGGTTTTTTAGTTTTAGGGAAGAGACTTAAAACTTAAAACCCAAACCCAGGACTCATGTAAGGATTTAAATGAAGCATACTGTCAGCCTGGTCAGCCTGGGGTGCCCCAAGAACCTCGTCGATGCCGAAGTCATGCTCGGCCACCTTCCCGGTGACCGGTACGAGATCATCACCGACGAATCCCGCGCCGACATCATCATCGTCAATACCTGTTCCTTCATTAAGGAGGCCAAGGAGGAGTCGGTCGAAACGATTCTGGAAGTGGCCGACCAGAAGAAAAGCGGCCGCTGCCGCCTGCTGGTGGTGACCGGCTGCCTGCCGCAGCGCTACCGCGACGAGCTGAGCGCCGAGCTGCCGGAAGTCGATCTTTTTCTCGGTACCGGCGACGCCCCGCGCCTGGTCGAACTGCTCGAGGACCACCTGGGCCGCGGCGGGGTTCGCGAGGCGGTGGGCGAGCCGGAGTTCCTCTACGACCACACCACCCCCCGGGTGCGCTCGTCGCCCTTCTATTCCACCTACGTCAAGATTGCCGAAGGATGCGCCAATCACTGCTCCTACTGCGTTATTCCCCAGTTGCGCGGCCCCTTGCGTTCGCGCAGCCTCGCCTCGGTGGTGCAAGAGGTGCGGCGGCTGGTCGGAGCCGGGGTCAAGGAGGTGAACCTGATCGCCCAGGACATCACCGCCTACGGCGCCGATCTGGAGGACGGCACCCGCATCGAGACCCTGCTGCGCGAACTGGTGCAAATCGAGGACCTGCAGTGGCTGCGGCTGCTCTATGCCTACCCCGACGGCATCAGCGAGGAGCTGATCGAGCTGATCGCCACCGAGGAGAAGATCTGCAACTACCTGGACATCCCGCTGCAGCACGTGGACGACACCATCCTGGCGATGATGAACCGGCGCGATCGACGAGGCCGGCATCCGCCACCTGATCGGCCGGCTGCGCGAGCGCATTCCCGGCATCACCCTGCGCACCTCCTTCATCGTCGGCTTTCCGGGAGAAACCGATGCGCAGTTCGCCCGCCTGCTCGATTTCGTCGCCGGGGGCCATTTTGAGCGTCTCGGGGTCTTCCGCTACTCCCGCGAGGAGGGGACGGCGGCCGCCGGCCTGGCGAACCAGATTCCCGAGCGGGTCAAAAAGTCCCGCTACCAGAAGCTGATGAAGGCGCAAAACCGGGTTTCCTTCCGCAAGAACCGGACGCTGATCGGCAACATCGAGCCGGTTCTGGTCGAAGGCTACAGCGAAGAGACCGAGCTTCTGCTGCGCGGCCGCGGCAGTCGTCAGGCCCCCGATGTCGACGGCCAGGTCTACATCACCGCCGGACACGCCGAGATCGGCGATATCGTCCCGCTGCGCATCACCGATTCCTCCGAATACGACCTCATCGGAGAGATCCTCGAGGATTAAACACGTCTTGTCCCTCCCCCGTAAGGCCGCCATCGTTGTTCTTCTGTTGCTGCTCGGCTTCATTGCGGTTCGCCACCACAAGGGCAGCGAAGCGCACGTGGTCGAGCGCAGCCGCATTCTCATGGGAACGGTGGTGGAGATCAGCGCCCTCGGAGGAAATGCCGGCCACCTGGACGCGGCGGTCACCGCCGCCTTCGCGGAAATGGCGCGCATCGACCGCTTGATGGGACCGAAGGGCGCCGGCAGCGACGCCGTGCGCGTCTCCCGCGCCGCACAAGGCGCCGCGGTCTCCCCGGAGACGGCGAAGGTGGTCGCCATGGGCCTGCGGGTCGCCCAAGCCAGCGGCGGGGCCTTCGACATGGGCCTGGGACGCCTCAAGACCCTCTGGGGGATCGAAAGCGACCATCCGCGGGTGCCCTCCGCCGCCGCTATCCGCCAGGCCCTGATCGGCACCGGCCCTGGCGACCTGCAGGTGCGGGGGGATCGGATCCTCAAAAAAAGCCCCGCAACGGCCCTCGACCTGGGGGGAATCGCCAAAGGCTATGCCATCGACCGGGCCGTTGCGATTCTCCGCCGGGCGGGGATAAAGCACGCCTCGGTCAACGCCGGCGGCGACATCCGCCTGATCGGCGACCATGAGGGGCGGCCCTGGCGGATCGGCATCCAGCATCCCCGCGATCCCAAGCGGCTGCTCGCCACCCTCACCCTGCAGGAGACGGCGGTGGTCACCTCCGGCGATTACGAGCGCTTTTTCATCAAAAACGGCGTGCGCTATCACCACCTGTTCGATCCCCGCACCGGAAGGCCCGCCCGTCTCTCTCAGAGCGCAACGGTGGTGGCGCCGACCGCCACCCTTGCCGATGCTCTGTCCACCGCCGCCTTTGTCCTCGGCGCCCGGAAGGGGATTGCCCTGCTGGAGCGTTTTCCCGAGCGCGGAAGGAATGATCGTCGACGCCAAGGGCAAGCCCTATGCGACCCCCGGCCTGAAAAAGAGGATCACGTGGCCCTAGGGGCGCTCCTCAGGCGGATGACCCTTCTCGACCGTGTGATCGTTCTGGCGCTTCTGCTCGGGGCCGGGCTCCTCTTCCTGCGCGCGGCGGGAAGTCCCCGAGGTTCGCGGGTAGTCGCCGAGCGGGATGGCAGGATTATTTTTTCCGCGCCGCTGGCGGTGAACCGGACCGTCTCCCTTAAGGGGCCCCTGGGGCCGACGGTGCTTGCCATCAAACAGGATCAGGCCTTTATCGTCTCCTCCCCCTGCCCGCGCAAACTCTGTATTCGAATGGGCAAGATCAGCCGTGCGGGCGAGATTCTCGCCTGCGTTCCCAACCATCTGCTGGTACGCATCATCGGCACGGCAAAACCCGCCGCAAAGAGCTATGACCTGCTCAGCCGTTGACCCCGCGGAGCTGGCACGGATCCGGCGGCGCATCTTTCTCGCCCTCTTCGCCGCCCTCGCCGTCGCCCTTCACACCCTCGAGGCGCTTTTTCCCGCCCCGGCGCCCTGGTTTCGCCTCGGCTTCGCCAATATCCTGACCCTTGCCGCCCTCTTTCTGTACGGGGGCCGGGCCGCCTGGACCGTGACCCTCGCTCGGATCGGCGTCGGCTCCCTCGTTTTGGGAAACCTCTTCTCCCCCGGCTTTCTCCTCTCCCTCGCCGGGGGCGTCCTCTCCACCGCACTGATGACCGGGGCCAAAAGCCTGTTCGGCAGGCGAATCGGCCCGGTGGGCGTTTCCGTTCTGGGAGCGGCGGGGCACGCAGCCGGCCAGATGACGATCGCCTGGCTGCTGCTGGTGCGCAGCGACGCCCTGTGGCGCCTCTTTCCCCTGTTCCTCCTGTTCGCCGTCGGCACCGGCATCGCCAACGGCCTGGCCGCCGACCTGCTGCTGGAGGTCCTGGCCCGTCATCCTGTCTTCGACAAAAATGGGCGATAAGAAGGAAGAGCTACTCCACCAGCCCCTTTAACTCCTCCCGGCCGAACGCATAGGTCTCCTTGCAGTATTCGCAGGTCACCGTCGTCTCCTCCTCCCGGGCAATCAGCTCCTGGAGCTCCTCTTTGCCCAGAGAGGCCAGCATGTGCCGGATCTGAACGCGACTGCAGCCGCAGCGAAAAACGAGATCGGTGGTCGCCTTGACGGCAAAGGGAATCCCGGCAAAAAGACGCTCGAGGATCTGCAAGGGGCCCAGCCCCTCCCGCAGCAGGGCGGTGGTGGGGGGGAAGAGTCGTCAGGCGCTCCTCGAGCCGGGTCAAAAGGGCCTCATCGCCCCCCGGCAGGGCCTGGACCATGAATCCCCCGGCCGCCGACACCCGGCCGTCCGGCTCGACGAAAGCCCCGAGGGCCACCGTCGAGGGGACCTGTTCCGAGGTGGTAAAATAATAGGCGAGATCCTGGGCCACCGTCGAGCGGTAGAGCTGCACCATCCCCCGGTAAGGCTCTTTGAGTCCCAAATCTTTCACGACGTGAAGGAAACCGGCCCGGCCGATGGCACCCGCCACGTCGAAGGTGCCCTCGCGCAGCGGCAGTCCGGCCACCGGCACCTTGACCGAGCCGCGCACGTGCCCGGCGGCATCGGTCTCGGCGTGCAGTTTCTGCAGCGGACCGTTCCCCTCGATCATCAGGCCGAGGCGCTGATCGTCCTTGAGCAGGCTGCTCATCAGGGCGGCACCGCTGACCAGGCGGCCCAGGGCGACGGTCGCGGTGGGGTCGGTCCCCTGGCGGCGGCGGATCTCCTCCACCAGGCGGGTGGTGACGGCGGCGGTCGCCCGCAGCGAGCCGTCCGCCGAGAGAATCCGGATCAGGTGATCGTTCATGTGCACTCCTTTTTCCCCGGGACGCGCCCCTGGAGCGCTCCCGAAATGCTTCATTCGTCTTGTTCTTCCGGATAAATCCTGTTAATCTTTAGGTTCAAATCGGGCCCGGCTCTACACGCAACCGATCCCCCCTTTTATACACCGATCCGACCAAATCGCCCAGGAGGAAACAATGAAAATCATTCTGCCCGTGGCCGGCAAGGGAACCCGCCTGCGCCCCCATACCCATACCAAGGCCAAATCCCTCGTCAACGTGGCGGGAAAAACCGTCCTCGAGCACATCATCGAGCGCCTCATGCCGCTGGAGGCCTACGAGTACATCTTCATCACCGATGAGAACGGCAGCCAGATCGACAACTTCATGGCAGCGAAATTTCCCGGTATGCCCTGCACCTACATCGTTCAGAAGGAGCGACTGGGGCCGGCCCACGCCGTGTCTCTGGCCGCGCCGCGCATCGCCCCGGGGCGACGACGTGCTGGTGGTCTTCAACGACACCATCTTCGTCACCGATCTCCAACAGATCCCCGAGCTGTGCGCCGAGTGCGACGGCCTGATCTACTCCAAGGAGGTGGAGGACTACCAGCGCTTCGGCGTCAACGTCGTGCGGGACGGCTTCATCGTCGACATGGTGGAGAAGCCCGACACCCCCGTCTCGCGGCTGGCCCAGGTGGGGCTCTACTACCTCAAGGACGGCGCCCGCTTCATGGGCTACCTGCAGGAGACCATCGCCGCCGGCGAGACGGTCAAGGGAGAATACTACCTGCCGGCGGTCTTCATGCGCATGATCGGGGACGGCATGAAATTCCGCGCCCCGGAGATCGATGCCTGGCTCGACTGCGGCAAGCCGGAGACCCTGCTCGAGACCAACCGCTACCTCCTCCAGGGGCGCCACCACTGCCACGGCACGACGGTCAACTCCCTGCTCATCGAGCCGGTGCACGTCGGCGAGGGGGCGATCGTGCGCAACAGCATCCTCGGCCCCAACGTCTCGGTCGCACCGGGCAGCCTCATCGAAGGCAGCATCATCCGCGACTCGATCATCAACACCGACAGCGAGGTGCGCGGCCATGGTCCTCGAATCGGAAGCATCCTCGGCGAAACGCGTGCAGCTGATCGGCTCACCCGCGGCGGATGAATATCGGCGACATTCGCTGATCGAGATGGAGGGCTAGTCCGAGCGAAGACTACGCTTCTATTGGGGGAGTCTAGCGTTCCTGCGCGCGAGGCAGAGCGCGGCGTAGATGCGGGCGGCGGCGCCACCTCGGCGAAGGAGGTCTGCTCCTCGAGGGGTGTGGGCGGACTCCAGGGAGCCGGGGCCGAGGATCAGCGGCTTGACCCCGGCCTGCGAAGAAGAGGTTGCCGTCCGAGTGGGAGCGAAAGGCGTCGAGGCGCAGCGGCAGGCCCAGCTGCGGGTAGATCCGCTCCAGCGGTCCGCGCCAGCGGGTGGTCGGTGCCGAGATCGTAGCCGTGGGCGGCGAAGTCGAAGGTCGAGCTCCAGGTCGAGGTCGGGGACGAGCTGCCGGCGGCCCCTGCGGCCCGCTGCGCGGATGGCGCTTTCCGCACCGCCGCAGCGCGATCGGCTCGGGCGGCAGGTGCAGATCGATCCAGTCGTCTCGCAGCGGTCGGGGACGACGAAGCCGGCCCGCGAGGAGCTCAGCTCCCGGATCGAATAGACGATCCCCGATCGTTGCGCGCTCGAAAGAGGGGGTCGCGGGCCAGGTGCAGCAGCACCCGCAGCATCGATTCGACGGCGTTGTGCCCCAGCTCGGGAAGCGAGGAGTGGATGCGCCGCCCCGTGGTGACCAGGCCCGCCTCCAGGTAGCCGTAATGGGCGAAACAGGCGGCCAGGCCGGTCGGTTCGCCGATCACCACCCACTGCGGGACGGCTCTCCTGTAAAAACCGCTCGCTGCCGTCGCCCGTCTCCTCCTCGCCGACCACCAGCAGCAACCCCGCAGAGGGCCGCTCCTCGGGCGCGAGCGCCTCGGCCAGGGCCAGCCACGCCTCGACCATGGCCGCGCAGCCTCCCTTCATATCGGCGCTGCCCAGGCCGTGGATGACCCCCTCCTCTTCCCGGGCGCCGAACTCCTCCAGGTCCCAGGCGGAGATGGTGTCGACGTGCCCCACCAGGTAGAAGCGCGGCTCGCCGCGTCCCATGGTCGACCCGAAGATTGTAGCGGTCCGCCTCCACCTCCTGCCGCTCCACGACAAAACCGGCCTGGCGCAGACGCTCCTCGAGAAACAACTGAATATCCTCTTCCTTGCCCGAGGGGGAATAGATCGCGAGCATCTGCAAAAAGATCTCCCGCAAGCGGCCAGGGTCGATTCGGCTCCATACCCGCTCGATTCGGTCGCTCATCCCTTCTTCCCCCTTTTCCGGCTTTTCTTCCGACGATCCAGATTGAGAGTCATGTAGACGTGCTTCTGGACGTTGCCGAACCCCTGCTTCTCGAAAAAACGGATGGCAGGCTGGTTGTCGGCCGCCGTGTCAATCAGAATCATGCGCACCCCCTGCTCCTGCATGCGCCGCTTGATCTCCCGGAACAGGCGGTCTCCGACGCCCCCCTGCTGCAGCCCCTTGCGGACCCCCAGCCAGACAAGATATCCATACTTCCAGGGCGAGTGGTGCTTCTCGACGGTGGTCCCCAGGGCAAACCCCAGAATCGTCTCTTCCGCCTCGGCGACCAGGCAGAGCTCGCTGTCGCTATTGAACAGGGTGGTGATCTCATATTCGTCCCAGGTGCGGTAGAGGCTGGGGGCATATTCGGCGGTGAAGATTTCCTCGCCGATATGGAACACCTCGGAAAGATCGTCGATGGTCATCTCGCGGATGACCGGCTTACTCTCGGGGGGCGGGGTCTCGCGGGTTTCCGGCATCGTGCTTCTCCTCCTGCAAAAAGGGCATCTGAACCGATTTCTGCGGTTCCGTCAAAGGTGTAACAAACCTGGACTCTTGTCCTGGCAAAAGAATGTGGTTATGATTGCACCTCTTCCATCTTATAGAAGGACGTCAGGGTTTGCCAATGATGACCACCGATCACCTGCTCCCCTATCTGGCGCCGCCGCTGCTGGGCGCCTTCATCGGCTATGTCACCAACTACATCGCCATCCGCATGCTCTTTCGCCCCCTCAAACCGTGGCGGATCTTCGGCGTGCGCCTTCCCCTGACCCCGGGGATCATCCCGTCCAAACGGCACGAGCTGGCCGAAAAGATGGGAGATGATGGTGGGCAGCCACCTGCTGACCTCCGAGGACGTCGGCCGAGCGCTGGAAAAGAGGGCTTTCGGCGGGAATCAAGGGCGCCGTCGCCGAGAAGCTGGGAGATTTTCTCGACCGGGACCTGGGGCCGGTGGAGTCCCTGGTTCCCGAGCCGCTACCGCGGCCGGTTCCGCGACCTGATCGACCTGTTGCGCTGGCGGCGCTCTGAAGGCCGTCTTCGACTATCTGGAGACCGCGGAATTCGAAACCAAACTGCGGGGGTTTCTGCAGCGCAAGGGGCACGAGTGGCTCGCCCGGGACCTGGAAAGTTTTCTGACTCCGGAGCGCTACGAGGCGCTGCGCCATCACCTGGACGGGCGCCTTTCCGAATTTCTGCACTCGGCGGGAGTCGAGAGGGCCGTCGCCGGATTCATCGACGGCAAAACCGAGCAGTGGCTCAGCTCCGACCACACCCTTCGGCGAAATCCTCCCCGACCGACCTGATCGAGGTCATCCTGGGCCAACTGGAGAAGGAAATCCCGCCGCTTCTGGAAAAATTCGGCGGCCTGCTCTACGATCCGGAATTCCGGGAGCGGTTGGTGGAAAAAGGAAAAGAAGGGATTGAGAATTTCCTCGACTCCCTGGGGGGCTCTCCGGGCTGCTGAGCGGGTTTATCAATCTGGACAAGATTTACGCCCGCATCCCCGAATTCCTCGACAAGGCCGGAGATGAGATCGCCCGCTGGCTTCGGGAGGAGAAAACCCAGGCTCAGGTCGCATCCCTGCTGCGGGAGCGGCTGGATACCCTGCTCGACCGGCCGCTGCGGGGGTACCTGGAAAAGGTCCCCTACGAAAAGGTGGCCGGCGTGCGGCGCTTCGTGCGCCGCCGGACGGTGGACCTGGTCCAGGGGCGCCGCGCCGCCGAGACCGCCCTCTCCCTGGCGGAACGACTGATCGACCGGGTCAAGGACCGCTCTTTCGGCGCCCTGCTGGAAAAAGCCCTGCCGGAAGGGGGACTGGAACAGGGGCGGGAGCGTCTCGCCGAGTTGCTGCTGGCCGCCCTGCGGGCTCCCGGCGCCCGGGACGCCCTGGAAGGCGTCTTGACGGAAAAGACCGACGAGTGGCTCTTCCAGTGCCCTCTCGGCAAGCTTTCCGCCCGCCTCCCTGCCGACGTGCGCGAGGAGCTGGAGGATGGCCTCTATCTGCAGCTGGTCGAAGTTCTGAAAAAAGAAATCCCTCCCATGGTGGAAACCCTCAACGTCAGCCGCATCGTGGAAGAGAAGGTGAATTCCCTCGACATTCTCAAGGTGGAGGACCTGCTGATGGGGATCATGAAGGAGCAGTTCAAATACATCAATCTCTTCGGCGCCCTGCTCGGCGCGCTGATCGGTCTGGTCAACCTGCTGATGATCGGACTGGGATAAGGTGGCCCGGCCCGCAGGGCGTTTCCCTTCTTCCTTCTTGGAAAAATGGGCCCCCGTTTTCCCGCAGTTTTCGTACGAGACCCCGCGGTAGGCATTATGACCCCGAAAAAAATCTGTTAGAGTGAAAGACGGGTTCTCGCGCGTGCTCTGCCAACGGTTCGGTGTGTTCCGGCCGCCGGCCGGCACCGCAGGCATCGGAGAAGGAGATAACAAAAGGAACGCACCATGCCCGAACGAAGCTTCAAAAAAAGCCATCCCACCGCAGGGCTGACCGATCTTCCGGCCCTTGGTATGGATATCCCCCACCTGGTCGACGATTTTCGCCACTACTATACCAATCACCTCGGTCGCGACCGCTACTGCCGCTCGCTCCACTACGCCTTTGAAGCGCTGGCCCTGACCCTGCGCGATCGGCTGATGGAGCGCTGGAAACACACCCGGTACGCCTACGAGGATTGCGACTGCAAGCAGGCCTATTACCTCTCCCTGGAGTTTCTCATGGGGCGGGCCCTGGGCAACGCCCTGTTGAACCTCGATCTGGGAGAGTCGGTCACTCTCGCCCTGCACGGCCTCGGCCTGGCCGTGGAGGAGCTGGCCGATTGCCGAGCCCGACGCCGGGCTCGGCAACGGCGGCCTGGGGCGGCTCGCCGCCTGTTTCCTCGACAGCTGCGCCACCTTGCAACTGCCGGTGACCGGCTACGGCATCCGTTACGAGTATGGCATGTTCCGCCAGGAGATTGCCGGCGGCCGCCAGGTCGAGGAGCCGGATCACTGGCTGCGCAACGGCTATCCCTGGGAGATCGAGAGGCCCGAGTACACCCAGCGCATCCGCTTCGGCGGCCGCAGTGAATTTTACCGGGATGCCGCGGGAGGGCTGCGCGCACGCTGGGTGGAGACCAAAGACGTGCTGGCGGTTCCCTACGATACGCCGATTCCGGGCTACCACAACGGCACGGTCAACACCCTGCGCCTGTGGCGGGCCGCCGCCACCGACGAATTCGATCTGGGTGAATTCAACGCCGGGTTCTATCCCGAATCGGTGGCCGCCAAAAACGCCGCCGAACACATCACCATGGTCCTCTACCCGAACGACGCCAGCGAAAACGGCAAGGAGCTGCGGTTGCGCCAGCAGTATTTTCTCGCTTCGGCCAGCCTGCAGGATGTGCTCGGCCGCTGGGTCGGCACCCAGGGGCGGGGTCTGAGCCGATTCGCCGAGAAGAACTGCTTCCAGCTCAACGATACCCATCCCAGCTGCAGCATTCCGGAGCTGATGCGCCTGCTGCTCGACGAACACGGGCTGGGCTGGGAGGAGGCCTGGCACATCACCCACCGCACCATGGCCTACACCAACCACACCCTGCTCCCCGAGGCCCTGGAAAAATGGCCGGTCCGCCTCTTCCGGCAGCTGATGCCCCGGCTGCTGGAGATCATCTACGAGATCAATGCCCGCTTCCTGGGGGAGGTGGCCCGGCGCTGGCCGGGGGACGTGGAGCGCCAGCGGCGCATGTCGATCATTGAGGAAGGTGACGAGCCCCAGGTGCGCATGGCGTACCTCGCGATTGTCGGCAGTTTTTCCGTCAACGGCGTCGCCGCCCTGCATTCGAAACTGCTGGCCGAAGGCCTCTTTGGCGACTTTTACGAGCTGTGGCCGGAGAAGTTCAACAACAAGACCAACGGCGTGACTCCCAGGCGCTGGCTGGCCGGATGCAATCCGGGACTGAGCGCCCTGCTCACCGAAACCATCGGCGACGGGTGGGTGGCCGACCTCGGACAGCTGCGCCGCCTGGCGCCCTACGCCGAAGACCCCGAGTTCCGGGCGCGCTGGCGGGCGGTCAAACAGCAGAACAAAACCCGCCTGGCGGCGCTGGTCCGGAGTCGTCTGCGGGGTGAGCTTCGATCCGCAGGCCCTGTTCGACATCCAGGTGAAGCGCATCCACGAATACAAGCGCCAGCTGCTCAACATCCTGCACGTGATCCATCTTTACGACCGGATCAAGGCGGGGGACGCCGCCGACTGGACGCCGCGCTGCGTCCTTATCGGCGGCAAGGCGGCGCCGGGCTACGCCATGGCCAAGCTCATCATCAAGCTGGCCTGCAACGTGGCCGAGGTCGTCAACGGCGATCCGGCCGTGGGCGACCTGCTCAAGGTGGTCTTTTTCCCCAACTACCGCGTCACCGCCATGGAAGCCATCTGCCCGGCCGCCGACCTCTCGGAACAGATCTCCACCGCCGGCAAGGAGGCCTCGGGGACCGGCAACATGAAGTTCATGATGAACGGCGCCCTGACCATCGGCACCCTCGACGGGGCCAACATCGAGATTCGCGAAGAGGTGGGGGAGGAAAACTTCTTCCTCTTCGGCCTGACCGCCGATGAGGTCGAACGGGCCCGGCGGCAGTACGATCCGCTCGCCGTCATCGAGGCCGACCCGCACCTGAAACGGGTCATGCGCCTGCTGAGAAGCGGTCAGTTCAACCAGTTCGAGCCGGGTCTCTTCGATCCGCTGCTCCACGCCATTACCAGCCCCGCCGATCCCTGGCTGGTGGCCGCCGATTTTGCCGCCTACCGCGAGGCTCAGCAGCGCGCCGCGAAGGCCTACCGCGACGAGGAGCGCTGGGTCCGGATGAGCATTCTCAACACCGCCGCCAGCGGCCGTTTCTCCTCCGACCGCACCATCGGCGACTACGGACGGGAGATCTGGAAATTGACGCCGGTTGCGATCACGCCGCAGGATGAGGGGGTCGATACCTTCACAGAATGGGGAAAGGGCCGTTCCGGGGAAAAGGCGGGGTAAGCGCGAACCTCAGGATTCGGCTCTCAAGGCTGCAGCGCCGGGGGTTTGCTCCAGAAGGTGCTTTCCCACCCACCTTTTGGCGAATTGAAAGGCGGTGCGGCCGCAGCGCTTGCTTTTCTCGTGGGACCAGGCGATGGCGGCCTGCTCTGTTTCCCTCGTCCACTCCAGGGTGGTGCCGCTCTTGCCGGCCAGGTTGTCGATACACTGCCGCACCACCCGCAGGTACTGATCCTGGCTGAAAGGCGAGAAGGAGACCCAGAGCCCGAAGCGGTCGGAGAGGGAAATTTTCTCCTCGACCGTTTCGCCGTGATGGATTTCGCCCCCCTTCAGGTAGGAGCCGATATTGTCGCTCTTATACTCGGGAATCAGGTGGCGGCGATTGGAGGTCACATAGATCACGGCGTTTTCCGGAGCCGAATAGACCGACCCGTCGAGGGCGCTCTTGAGGATCTTGTAGCTTGCCTCCCCCTCCTCGAAGGAGAGATCGTCGCAGAAGACGAGGAAGCGGAAGGGCGCATCCTTGATCAGGGAAAAGATATCGGGCAGGTGGGGCAGATCGTCCTTGTCGACCTGGACGATCCGCAGACCCGCGGCGGCATAGCTGTTGAGCAGCGCCCGGATCAGCGAGGACTTGCCGGTGCCCCGGGAGCCCCAGAGCAGGATGTTGTTGGCCGGATACCCTTTCAGAAACTGCCGGGTATTTTCCTCCACCACCTTTTTCTGTTCATCGATGCCGAGCAGATCGTCGAGCAGGATGCTGTCGAGCCACTGCATCGGCTCCAGATAGCCGGCGAGGGAATGCCGGCGCCAGTTGGCGGCATAGCAGGATTGCCAATCGATGGGGGGGACCGCTTGGGGCAAAATCTGCTCGAGGGAGGCAAGGACTCGTCTCAGCTGTGCGATCATATCGGCATCCAGGTTCATCATAGTCTTCTCCGGAGATGGGTCTCGGGGGTGAATAACAGGGGAAAAACGTCCGGGCGGTTGGCATTTCCTTCCAGTATATTAAGGGGGGTTGCCCCCTGGAATCAAGCTTCTCTTCAGGTTTTTAAAAAACTATTTTAAATCTGTAAAAAAAGGCCTCTGCGCGACCGCCCGGGCGCACCTGCCTTTCGCCTCCCCCATCCCCCCGGCGCTTCTCTCTTTACTCCCGGGACCGACTCGTGGGACAATTGACATTCGCCCCTCCCTTTTACACCCCCTCAATCAGGATAGGCCATGAGTTCGACGGAAAAAGACGTGGAAGAGACCGAAGAGGAAAGTTTTGCCGAGCTGTTCGCTAAAAGCGCTCCCAGCATGGAGCGGCTCGAACCCGGACAGAAGGTGGAGGCCGTCATTCTCTCGATCGGCGCCGACTGGATTTTTCTCGACGTCGGCCAGAAGGGGGAAGGCGTTCTCGAGAAAAAAGAGCTGCTCGCCGCCGACGGCACGCTGAACGTTCGCGAGGGCGACCCGATTGGTGTCTATTTTCTCTCGGCCCGCGGCGGGGAGCCGCGCTTCACCACCCGCATGGGGGGCGCCGGGGTCGGCCAGGCGCAGCTCGAGGAGGCCTTCCGCAGCGCCATCCCCGTCGAGGGGCGGGTGGAGAAGGAGGTCAAAGGGGGCTTCGAGGTCAGGGTCGCCGGCGCCCGCGCCTTCTGTCCCTTCTCCCAGATGGGTCTGCGCCGCACGGAAAGCCCCGAGGAGTGGATCGGGCAGACGCTGCCCTTTCGCATCAGCCGCTACGATGAGAACGGGCGCAACATCGTCCTCTCCCACCGGGCGATCCTCGAAGAGGAGCAGCGGCGCCGGCAGGCCATTCTGCGGGAGACTCTCAAGGTGGGCATGACCGTCCGCGGAACGATCACCTCGTTGCGCGATTTCGGCGCCTTCATCGATATCGGCGGCATCGAGGGCCTCATCCCGATCTCCGAAATCGCCTGGGGCCGGGTCGAAGAGATCCGGGACGAATTGACGGTCGGCCAGGAGGTGGCCGTTGCCGTCATGTCCCTCGACTGGGAAAACAACCGCTTCTCTTTCAGCATCAAGGAGACCCTGGCCGATCCCTGGCGCGGCGCCGCCGCCCAATTCCCCGAAGGGTCGGCCCATACCGGCCGGGTTGCCCGCCTGGCACCCTTCGGCGCCTTCGTCACCCTGGAGGAAGGGGTCGAGGGTCTGGTCCATATCTCGAAACTGGGGGGCGGAAGACGGATCGCCCATCCCCGGGAAGCGGTGCGCGAAGGCCAACAGCTCGAGGTGAAGATCGAAAGCGTGGATGCCGAAAAGCGGCGCATCTCGCTGGTCCCGCTCGGGGCGGGGGAAAACCCGCCGGAAGGGGGAAAGGAGCGCTCTTTCGTGGAGCGAAGCGGGTCGATGGGCACTCTCGGCGATCTTCTCACCTCCCGAAGCAAGCGCGGGAAAGGCGGGCGTTGATCCTTTCTTCTCGAGGCGAATTGGAGGCGGTTCTTGGCGACTACATCGCCCTGCTGGAAGAAATCGACAGCTGGTTCGCCCGATGCAGCACGCGATTCGGTTCCCTGATTGCCTGCGGGGCGGGCTGTTCCGCGTGTTGCCGGGGCCTCTTCGACATCACCCTGCTCGATGCCTGGTTGCTGAAAACCGGATTCGATCGCCTGCCGGCGGATGTGCGCTCCGCCGCCAAGGCGAAGTCCCGGGCCCGGCTCCGCGAGCTGCAGGCGGCCTGGCCCGGCTTTCAGGCGCCCTACCTGCTCAACGGCCTGCCGGACGAGGAGTGGACCGAAATGCCCGAGGAGGACCAGACGCCCTGTCCCCTGCTGCGCCGACGGCCGCTGCCTGGTCTATTCCTTCCGGCCGATGATCTGCCGGTTGCACGGCCTTCCCAACATCGACCATGCGGGGGAGGACTTTTCCGGCAGCTGGTGCACCCGGAATTTTCGCGACACCCAGCCCCTGGAGATCGAAGAGCTGCGCTGGAGTTTTCGCCGGACCTTCGAGCGGGAGCTTCTGCTCTTTCGGAAGTTTTCCGCCCATCTGACAGGAACGGCCCTGAACGAGGCCGACACCTTCATTCCCACCGCCCTGCTGATCGATTTCGCCGCAGTCGACTGGGCGTCGGTCGCCCGGAACCTCTCTCGCTCCCGACCGCCCGGATGATTCAAGGCGGAGTTTCGTTCACCACGGGCGTTCCCCGCATTGTCATTGCCACTCCTTTTGTTATGCTGATAAGAGATTTTCACTTCGGCCGACGACCACTTTTTGCCCCACATCAATCTTCCGGATGGATTGCAATGCGTGTTGTCGTTCTCGGCGGCGGCTATGCCGGTCTTGCCTGTCTCATCGATCTGCGAAAAAATCTGCCCGGCGTCGAGCTGCATCTGGTCGATCCGGTGGACGCGCATCTGATCGTCACCCACCTGCACCAGAGTCTGCACCGCCCTAAAGGCGACTTTCAGCGCTCCTTTGCCGGTTTGGCCGAAGAACATCGCTTCCGCCACCACCGGGCAGCCCCCGCCTTCAACCTCGCCGACCTGGCCGACTGGCAACGCCGTAAACGAATCCCACTGACCGATGGTCCGCTGGCATTTGATCACCTCCTCCTTGCGACCGGCGCCCGAGCCCAGAGCCTGCCCGGCGGCAAATACACCTGTTTTCTGGAGGATTTTCGCCAAAAAGAAGGGAGGGCTCTGTTCGAGGACTTCCGGCGGCGTTGCGACAAAACCTCCGCCGTTTCCGTCGTCGGCGGCGGAGCGAGCGGCCTGCAGTTCCTCTTTGAACTCCAGGCCCTGCTGGCCCGCAGCGGCCTCGCCGCCCGGCTGCGGCTGATCAACCTCGAAGAGAGCCTGCTCCCCGACCTTCCCCCGGCCTTCGACCGCTACCTGCGGCGGCGTCTGCATGCCCGGGATATCGCCTATTTTTCCGCGACCCGCTATCTCGGCCAGACCGGAACCGACCTTCATCTCCATGACCTGACCGGCGGCAAGGACGTTTCGCTCCCTTCGGAGTGGACCCTGATCTTCCCCGGCGTGGCCCCGTCTCCCCTGCCCCTTGCGGCCAACCGCTACGGTCAGGTGATCGCCGCGGGAAAACCGCTGGATAACGTTTTCACCGCCGGCGACTGCGCCCTCTACCCGCCGGGGGGAAACAGCCCCTGACCGCCCAGGCGGCCGTGCACCAGGGAAAACAGGTAGCGACCAATATGCGCCGGTTGGCCGAGGGGCGCAACCCTCTGCGTTATTTCTACCGGGAGCGGGGATTTTTCATCAGTCTCGGCCCGCGTGACGGCATCGGCTGGTTGGGTATCCGGCAAAACATCCTGCGCGGACGATCCGCCGCCATCGTTAAGAAGGCCCTCAGTGCCCAGTACGAGTTCTTTCTGCACGGAATCGACACCTACCTCAACCTGTGACCGCCTTTCGCACCCAATCGTATCTTAAGAGGGTTTCTTTTTTCGATTGACAATCGCTGTTTTGAATATTTAGAATTTAGAATATAAAGCCACAGACACCTTCACCGGTCGACACAGAGAAAGGGGGGACACCATGCAGATCACCGACAGCGCCCTTGAGCGCCTCGCCGAAGCGCTCAAGGATCATCCGGGCAAATACCTGCGGATCGTTTTTCAGGGATTTGGCTGAGGCGGGCCCAAATTGGGCCTGGCTCTGGATGAGCCGAAAGAAGAGGAAAAGATCGTTCGAATCAATGAGATGGATATCCTGATGGACTCGATGGTCAAACCATTTACCAAGGACCAGGTCCTCGACTACATCCGTTCCCCCGAGGGACAGGGGTTCGTTTTCACCTCCGCTGCCGGCGGAGGGTGCTGACCCGTACGCTCTGCGCGCTTCCAACAGAAAAACCGGGGCCCTTTTGTCGCCCCGGTTTTTCTGTTTCTATCGTACCTTTTCAGCTTCCCTCTGGGGGTCTCATGCCACCCACTCCAGGGTTTCTCTTATTATTCCAAGCCGGTGGCGAAATTGAAGGGCGAGGTGCCGGGAAGCTCAACGTCTTTTTTCACCGCGTCGAGGACCTGTTTCCCTGCGGAGGAAAACGGCCCCAGGTGGGAGAGGTCGACGATAAAGCGGCTGCAGCCGATCCCCTGAAGCTCCCGCAGGCGCCCCGCAAGGGAAAAGTCGGTTTCGGAGCGCAGCACGGTCAACCCCGCACGGCTGGTCACCCGATAGCCTTCGCCCCGGTCGGAGGTGACCGCCTGATCCGAGCGCACCCCGCGAATCGGAATTCGCGAGGTGATCAGCGGGACGGCCCCGTATACCTGCACGGCTGAGTCCACCCCCGTCTCCCGCGCCATGATTTCCGCCAGATTTTCCCGCTCATCCTCGAGGTACAGAGTGACCTCCGAGGCTCCCAGATCCCGCCAGGCGGAAATCGCCTGGCTGTTGAGGGAAAAGAGTCGGTACCCGGCCAGCAGCCGAAGGCCGGAAATCCCCTCGAAGAACCGGAAGTGCCCCAGGTTGTTGAGGCGGAAGGTGGTAAAGCCCCTGTCGATCAGCAGGCCGATCGCCCCCTGGAACTCGGACCACTGGTGATCGAACAGAATGAAGGGAAGATCCCACGCCACCTGATGCTCGCGTCCGGTCAGGCGCCGCCCGATCCGGCTCAGGCCATGGACGTTTCCCGGGGACAGGGGAAGAAAAAGCCGATCGACCGCCGGATCGTTCAGAATGTGGCTGTCGCGCAGATCGCCGATCGCCACCGTGAGATGCCTGCTCTCCTCGTGGGGCGCCGACTGCCGCGGCAGAAGGGCCGCCAGGGCCGTCGAGACATGCGCCTGGCGCTCATCCCGGCGCCGGCCAGCCAGCGCGCTGCCGAGCTCGTGGTAAACCTCACGGCGCACCTCCTTGAGCCGGCTGGGAGGAACCACCACCGGCGGCAAGGCCGGGGCCTCCAACCCCTCCAGACAAAACGGTTCGGAACCGGTTCGGGCGAACACCCCCTGGAGAGTCAGCTCCGTCAGAGGGGTGGAGGTGGCGGGAAAGGTCTCGACGTTAAACGTCCGGTCCACCCCGACCGCGCCGGCGCGGGCCTGGACGGTGAGAGAGCTGCCCTCGAGGGCAAGGGTCAGGTGAACCGGCACCGGCTCCCGGGCGGCCCCTTCCAGTTTGCGGCGACAGGCGTTCTCACTCAGAGTAAAGGCCTGCTCCGAGGAGACCTTGAAGACGGCGTCTCCCACCTTGAACGTGCCCTTGAATGGGGAGGAAACGAAAACCTGGGCGCCGGCGCGCGCCGCCTTGACCGGAGCTTTGCCCTGACGCAGCTCTTTGACCGTAAAGGCCGTTCCGGCGCGGTCGGACTTGGGCTGAACGCGGATGCGATCGCCGACGTGCAGACGGTCCCGGGTGTGAAAGCGGATCGCTCCCCCTTGCACCTCCAGAACTTCCCCCAGGTAGCGGCCGGTGGCCCCTTTGACGGCTGGAGAGGCAATATCCGGCGGATTGGTCCCGGCCAGGAACCCCCGGGTGGGCAACCGCCCGAAGGAGCGCTTGAGCAGCTCCTTGGCCTCCTTCAGCGCCTCTTTGCGCCGACCGGCGGGCGCATCGAGGGCTTTGCGATACGCCGCGACCACATTGGCGACATATTCGGCGCTCTTCATGCGTCCTTCTATTTTCAGGCTGACGACGCCGGCTTCGGCCAGCTGGGGCAGAAGATCGATGGCCGAAAGATCGTTGGTGGAAAAATAGTAGCCATCCTGGTTACGGTACCGGTAACGACGCCGGCAGGGCTGGGCGCAGCGGCCGCGATTGCCGCTCTTGCCCCCCAGCCAGGAGGAGAAGTAGCATTGGCCGGAGAAGGAAAAGCAGAGGGCTCCGTGAATGAAGTGCTCCAGCTCCAGGGTGGTCTGGGCACGGATAGCGGCTATTTCGGCCAGGGTCAGCTCCCGCGCCAGCACGGCCCGGGAGAACCCCATCTTCTCCAGCATCTTCACCCCGGCGGCATTGTGCACGGTCATCTGGGTGGAGGCGTGCAGGGGCAAACCGGGGAAGTGATCTCGGACCAGCCGCCAGACCGCCAGATCCTGAAGGATGACGCCATCCACTGCCATGGCCTCCAGCGCCGCCAGGTTTTCGGCCAGGTGGCTCAGCTCGGTCTCCTTGGCCAGGGTGTTGAGCGTCACGTAGACCTTGCGTCCGCGGCTGCGGGCGTAGGCGCACATCCGCTCCAAGTCCCCCAGGGTGAAATTCTTCGCCTTAGCACGGGCGGAAAACTCCCGCAGGCCGCAGTAGACCGCATCCGCGCCTGCCTCCATGGAGGCGAAAAAGGCCTCCAGGCTGCCGGCGGGAGCGAGCAGCTCCGGTAGGGCGCTAAGGGGTGGGGATGGGATAAAATCGTCTTTCGGCATAAAATCCTTGGGGAGGCACGGCCGGATTCTAACCGCGCCATCTTCAAAATAAATCGAGCCGGGCTAAGGGCCCGGCCCATGGTCATTGTCTATCAAGGTAGCATGTTTGTCTTTTGGCAATCAACCCGAAAAATAGCCACTTTTCTACGTATTCAACGCTCCGGCGTCTTCGATTCCCTTCATTCTGAAGCCTTTGCCGCAGCCGTGATTTCCCGGCACACCACACCGCTGTCCTTCATGGTGCAAGCCCTTTCGCCTCTGATGCTCGTTGACAGAGGGATTTTACCGGTCATAATTAAGGGAAAATCTCGAATCTACCATTCCAGAAGGAGGTCCCATGCCCCAGGAGTTCAATTTACAGGAAGCCCTCAAGCTTGCCATTCAGACTGAAAAAAATGTGATGGATTTTTATCTTCGGGCCGCCGAGGTCACCCAAAATCCCCGGGCGAAGAAGGTGTTCAATCTGCTGGCCCGTGAAGAGCGCGAACATGCCAGCCACTTTTTCCCCCATTATAAAGGAGATGAGCTCGGGACCTTCGAAGAATTCATCGCCCGTGCTCCCCATGCGGATACGGTGCTGCTGACCGAACTGGAAAAAGCTCTCGATGAAAGCGTCCACGAGCGCAAGGCGATGGAAATCGCTCTGAAGGGAGAAGAGGATCTGGCCAAAAATCTGCGCGAAACGGCGGCCAATATCATCGATCCGGCGGTGCGTGCCGTGTTCGACAAGATGGCCCAGGAAACCCAAGAGCACTATGCCCTGATCGAATCGGAGTACGCCCACCTGATGGCGATGGTTCATGAAACGGATATCGATACCTATGTTCGGGAGTAAAGGGCGTCGCTTCGCCTGTCTGTTCCTCCTGCTGGCCCTCCTCGCAGTCCCGGCGGCCGGGCAGGAGATCAAACATCTCGGTGCGCACCGATTCGGCAGTCTGCCCGAGTTTCAAAAGGTGATTGATGCCAAGTGCACCATCTGCCACAGCCGGGAGCGTGTCGATAAAGCCATTCGTGCCCGGCGCGACCTCGATAAGATCGAACGGACGATGGCCGCGCGGGGGGCCCGACTGAGCGCCCACGACAAGGAAGTGCTCGGGGCCTTCTGGGGCACGCCCCTGAAAGGCAAGTGAGTGGGTCCGCGGTTCTGCACACAAAAAAACCCATTTCCTTCGAAACCAGAGACCGGTCAGTTGACCGGTCTTTTTTTGTGGGCGTCTTGCGGTCGCTTCACCAGCGTCCTCGGGTCTTTTTCGGCGGGACTCGTCCCTCAGCGCTGGATAGCGACCGGCTTTTCCCGGGCAGTGCGATTCACCTTCGGCAAAATAGGCCCTCCCTCTTCTTGTGTGCAAAATCGGTTTTCTTCCCGTCCCCGATCATGATAGAGTGAGGAGCGTTTTTGATAGATTTCGTTTTCATTCCTGGAGGGGGAACATGCGGAGGATCAAGGATTGGCCTGAAAACGAGCGGCCCCGGGAAAAACTGCTTCTTCGAGGGGCAGACGCCTTAAGTCCCGCCGAACTTCTGGCCCTTGTTTTGCGTACGGGCGATGCGGCAACCAAAACCAGTGCCCTGGATCATGGCCGGCTTCTTCTAAGCCGGTTCGGCTCGTGGCGGCAACTGGCCGGTGCTTCGGTCGCTGAACTCTGCCGGATCAAAGGGATTGGGCCGGCCAAGGCGGCAGAGCTGCAGGCCGTCTTCGAAATCGCCCGGCGCTTCGGCGCTGAAGCGCTGCAGCCCGGAGACCGTTTCACCCGCTCGGAGGAGGTCTTCCGCCACTACCACGAGCGGCTGCGGGAGCGGAAAAAGGAGAGCTTTTTCACGCTGCTTCTCGACAGCAAAAACCGGCTGATCCGCGAAGTCCAGGTTTCCGAAGGCAGCCTGAACGCGAGCATTGTTCATCCGCGCGAGGTGTTCGGTCCGGTGGTGCGCGAATCGGCCGCCGCTGTATTGTTTGTTCACAACCATCCCTCCGGCGACCCGACCCCCAGTCGCGAAGACCTGGAAATTACCTCGCGGTTGAAACAGGTGGGCGATCTCATGGGCGTCCGGGTGCTCGATCATATTGTCGTTGGAAACGGTTCGTATGTCAGTTTTGCCGATCGTGGTCTTTTGGATTAACCTCACAGCGCCGGCTTCCTGTCCTTGATCCGAAAATCTGCCGTTCCCTTGCCTTCCACCGGTCGGCCTTCCCTACGGAAAAAGAAGCCCCTTTTCATCGCGGGCAGGCGCGGTGCCGCGCTTGGCACTCTACGCCGAATTTCCTTTTTTTCGCACAATAGGAGACATGTATGGGTATTCTTTCCAACTCCCTGAGCCTTTGCCCTTATACGGTGGAAGGAGACCTCACTGAAAACGATCTGTTTCAGTGGGCCGGCGAACGCCTGACCAAAAACGCTTTCCGTCCCATCGATCATACCACCGACGAACTCTCCGTTGGCTGGGTTCACGCGGACGATTTTCGCCTCACCGATTTTGGAACCCCCGATGCTTTCTGGCGGGACAATTTTCTTGCTTTCTCGCTCCGCCGCGACCAACGTCGGGTTCCCGCCGCGCTGCTGAAATCGCACCTGAAAAAGGCCGAGGACGACTTCCTCGCCGCCAACCCCGGCTTCCACCGCGTCCCCAAAGCAAAGCGCGAGGAACTTCGCGATGCGGTCCATGGTTCGCTTCTGGCTCGCGCCCTTCCCGCGCCGACCGTCGTCGACGTGGTGTGGGACACTCGCAATCGCCTGCTGTGGTTGACCACCCTCGGCACCAAGATGACCGAGCTTTTCGAGGGACTGTTCAAACAGACCTTCGACGGCTTCCGACTGGTACCGGTCCATCCCTTTGCCCGGGCTCGTCGGGTTCTGAGCGAAGACTCTCTCCCGCTTCTCGAGCAGGCCAATCAGGCGACAGGGGATGACGTCCTCGACTTGATCAAGGACAACCGCTGGCTCGGCTGGGATTTTCTGCGCTGGCTCATGTTCCAAACCATGAACGAGACCTCCCGCTACATGGTCGACCAGCCCGGTCTCGCTCTGCAGGACGAACCCTTTGTCGCCTACATCGATGATCGCGTGGTCCTTCAGGGAGAGAGCGAGAGCGGCACCCAGAAGATAACGGTCGCCGGCCCCCAGGATTCCTTTGGAGAGGTCCGCACCGCCCTGCGCTGCGGGAAGCAGATCACCGAAGCCGTTCTTTTTTTCGAACTGCAGGAAAACCTCTGGAAAATGTCCCTTCGCGGCGAAACGTTCCACTTCGCCGGAGTCAAAACGCCGATCGTCAAACCGGAAAAGGGGGCGCGCGAAGAGGAGAGCGCCGAGCGGATCGGGGTCTTTCTGGAGAAAATGGGCGTTTTGGGGGAAGGCCTTCAACTCTTCGACAGCCTGTATGCGCGTTTTCTCCGCGACCGGCTGGGACCGGAGTGGGCGGCTCAGGAAGGGCGGATGCGGCAATGGCTCGGGGAGATGTAGCGCTGTCGACAGGTGTTGAGATGGTTGGAAACACAAAGGGCGGTCCTTTCGGACCGCCCTTTGTGCGTCTGATCTAAACGAATAACTACCTGGAAGTCGGCAGCGACGCCTTCATCAGCTCCCGGTTCATCCGGGAAATGAAGGTGGTCTTGATCCCTTTGGGACAGACCGATTCGCATTCGTAGTGGTTGGTGCAGTTGCCGAAACCTTCCTTGTCCATCGCTTCCACCATTGCGCGAACCCGCCGGGCGGCTTCAACCTCGCCCTGGGGCAAGATGCCGAGGTGGGAGACCTTGGCCGAGACAAAAAGCATGGCCGAGGCGTTGGGGCAGGCGGCGACACAGGCCCCGCAGCCAATGCAGGCGGCAGCATCCATGGACAGATCCGCATCCGGCTTGGGAATGGGAATGGCATTGCCGTCCGGCACACCGCCGGTATGGGCCGAAGTGTAGCCGTAAGATTGGACGATTCGGTCAAAAGCGCTGCGATCGACCATCACGTCCTTAACGACGGGAAAGGCCTTCGCCCGCCACGGCTCGATGAAGATGGAGTCGCCGTCCTTGAATTTGCGCATATGCAGCTGACAGGCGGTCACCTCCGTATCGGGGCCATGGGCGATGCCGTTGATCATCTGGGAGCAGGTCCCGCAGATGCCTTCCCGGCAGTCGTGGTCGAAGACGATCGGGTCGGCGCCCTGTTTGATCAGGCCTTCGTTGACGACATCGAGCATTTCGAGGAAGGACATGTCGGGACTGATGTCCTTCGCCTCGTACTGCTCGAATTTCCCCTTGGCTTTCGAGTCCTTTTGCCTCCAGACATAAAGTGTGAGATTCATTATTTATAACTCCTCACGGCAAGTTCGATGTTTTCGAATTTAAGGGGCTCCTTGTGCAGCTCGGGCTCTTTGTCATTCCCCTTGTATTCCCAGGCTGCAGCGTAGGCGAAGTTCTCGTCGTCACGCATGGCCTCGCCATCTTCGGTCTGGTGTTCGACCCGGAAATGGCCGCCGCAGGACTCTTCGCGATGGAGGGCGTCCCGCGCCAGCAGTTCGCCGAACTCGAGGAAGTCGGCGACGCGTCCGGCATTTTCGAGTTGTTGGTTGACCTCGCTGCCCGTTCCGCTGACCTTGACGTTCTTCCAGAACTCTTCCCGAAGTTCCGGGATGAGCTTGATGGCCTTTTTGAGGCTCTCCTCGCTGCGGGCCATACCGACGTCTTCCCACATGATGTGGCCGAGCTCCCGGTGGAATTCGGTCACCGTCTTCTTGCCGTTGATGGAGAGGAGCTTCTTGGTGTTCTCGGCGACGTCTTCGACCGATTTCTTGAACTCCGGGTTGTCCACCGTGACCTTGCCAGGTTTGGTCCGGGCCAGGTAGTCGGCAATGGTATAGGGGATAACGAAGTAGCCGTCGGCGAGACCCTGCATGAGGGCGCTGGCACCGAGGCGGTTGGCGCCGTGAACCGAGAAATTGGCTTCGCCGAGGACGAACAGCCCGGGGAGGTTACTCTGCAGGTTGTAGTCGACCCAGAGGCCGCCCATGCAGTAGTGCGGCGCCGGGTAGATCCGCATCGGTTGCTTATAGCCGTTCTCGTCGGTGATCTTCTCGTACATGTCGAACAGGTTGCCGTAGCGCTCGCGGATGAGATCCACGCCGACCCGCTTGATGGAGTCGGCAAAGTCGAGATAGACGCCTCGGCCGAACTCGCCCACCCCGCGGCCGTCGTCGCAAGCCTCTTTAGCAGCGCGGGATGCGATGTCGCGAGGCGCGAGGTTGCCGAAGCTCGGATACTTGCGCTCCAGATAGTAGTCGCGTTCGGCCTCGGGAATCTCGCTGGGATGGCGCTTGTCGCCTTTTTTCTTGGGAGCCCAGATGCGGCCGTCGTTGCGCAGCGACTCGGACATCAGGGTCAATTTCGACTGATGGGTCCCGGTTACCGGGATGCAGGTCGGATGGATCTGGGTGTAGCAGGGGTTGGCGAAGAAAGCGCCCTTTTTGGCCGCCCGCCAGTTGGCGGTGACGCTGCTGCCCATGGCGTTGGTCGAGAGATAAAAAACGTTGACGTAGCCGCCGGAGGCGAGAACCACGGCGTCGCCTGCACAGCAGCTGACCTCCCCGGTGACCATGTCACGAACGGTAATCCCCTTGGCCTCACCGTCGACCACGACCAGGTCGAGCATCTCAGTGCGGGGATGGACCGTGATCGTGCCAGCCTTGACCTGGCGCGAATAGGCCTGGTAGGCCCCGAGAAGCAGCTGCTGACCGGTCTGACCGCGGGCGTAAAAGGTCCGGGAAACCTGCGCCCCGCCGAAGGAGCGGGTATCGAGATAACCGGCGTAGTCGCGGGCGAAGGGCACGCCTTGCGCCACGCACTGATCGATGATGTTGTTGCTGACCGTGGCCAGGCGATAGACGTCGGCCTCGCGGGAGCGGAAGTCTCCCCCCTTGACCGTGTCGTAGAACAGGCGGTAGATACTATCGCTGTCGTTCGGATAGTTCTTGGCCGCGTTGATCCCGCCCTGAGCGGCGATGCTGTGGGCGCGGCGGGCGCTGTCCTGGTAACAGAAGGACTCCACGTTGTAGCCAAGCTCGCCCAGAGTGGCGGCCGCTGCGCCACCGGCCAGACCGGTGCCGACGACGATGATCTTGTATTTGCGTTTATTGGCCGGGTTCACCAGTTTCATGTCCTGGCGATGCTTGTCCCATTTTTCCTTTAGCGGTCCCGTAGGACATTTTCCGTCGAGTATCACTGTAATACCCCCTAAGTAAGTTACATCAAGCCAAAAAAGAACGAGATGGGAATGATAATGAAGCCGAACATGACCACGAACGCCACCACCCGGCTGCTCTTCTCGAGACCGAGTTTGGTCCGGTCGTTCGTCCACCCCAGGGATTGGAAGAAGCTCTGGAAGCCGTGGGAGACATGCAGCAGCAGCACGATCGTCGCCACCCAGTACACCAGGGCGATCCCGAATTTGTGGAAGGAGCTGGACACCATGGCAAAAACGTTGAATACCGTCGTGCCGGCGAGCACCGTGGTCATGGCGGCGAATTCAGGATTGAAGGCATGAACGGTGAACTGCAGCAGATGATAGACCACGAAGGCCAGGAGCAGCAGGCCGGTCCAGATCATGGTCTGGGCGGAGAACGAGGTGCGATCGTTCTCCTTTTTGGCGTAGCCGACCGGTCGGGCCGCCTTGTTTTCCAGGTAGAGAGTGATACCCGTCCAAATGTGCAGGATGAAAGCAACCGCCATTACCGCGCGGAAACCCCAAAGAAATGGCGGAAACGCCCGAAGGTGTTCCGCGTAGCCATTGAGCCCGCTGGGCCCGGCAAAAGCCGACAAATTGCCCAGCATGTGGGCGATGACGAATCCGACCAGCATCAATCCCGTCACGCCCATGATGTACTTTTTACCCAACGAAGTCTTGTACCATCGCATGGCAGCCTTCCCCTTGAAAAAAGATAAAAGTAAAGAGATTCTTAACGGGGGGCAGCATAGCAATTAATTTTATCGTTATCAAGATTTTTTTTAGCCAGCATACAATTGTTTTGCCGTGGTTACGCATAGGAGAATCGGCAGCTTAAAGCCCTATTTCCCGAGATTCTCTTCCGTCCTCTTTATGGGTTAATCACCACCGGAAAGGCACTCATTTCCAGAATTCGCCTCAAAAAACGGCTTTTCGCACGCGGGGCCGCCGGACCTACTACGGGACAGGGGCAAATGCATTCTTTGACAAAAAAAATAAAACAGTGTTAAAGTTTGTCCCGACCCGGGAGGCGTCGGGAGCCCACTTGCACCGAGCGGGCTTGCTACGACTCGACCGATTTCCGCGAAAGCAGCGCAAAAACGGTTGACAGCGTTCATCGCGACATGCTAAGAAGTCAGGGTTTTTCTGGGAAAATTGTATGCTGTATACAAATGGTCATGGCCGAAGATAAGCGGCAACTCTATAAATCTCTGGGGTTTCTATCCAGCGTTGGGATCTCCCTGGTGGCCGCGACCTTTATCGGTCTGGCCATGGGATACTATCTCGACAAGTGGTTGGGAACCTCCCCCTGGCTGACCCTGATTTTCCTGTTTATCGGCATCGTCTCGGGCTTTCGCAATATCTATGTCCTGACGACCCAGGAACTGAAACGGCAGGAGGATGAGGAACGGAAAAACGACGAAAGCGGCCATGGAGCAGGATGACAACCTGCTGGGCCGCCTTGCCCGTCGTAACTGGTGGATCCTCGCCGGGCTGTTGCTCGTGACCGCGCCGTGGCGCTCCCTACCTCTCAGCCTCGGAGTTTTGGGCGGGGGGCTGATTTCCGTCGGCGGTTACCTATGGCTCCAGCGCTCCTTGCGGCGACTGCTCGAAGAGCCGTCGCAGGCCTCTGTGGGCGGATTTCAAGTCAACTATTTTATCCGTCTCGGGGCCCTGGCAGCGGCGCTGTACGTACTCATCACGGTTGTCAAAGTCAATCCCCTCGGTCTGGCCGTGGGTCTTTCGGTGGTGATTCTCAATATTTTAGGGACCGCCATCCAACGAATGTTTTAAACGAGGAGGCAGGACGCAATCATGACTGAACCTTTTCTTTTTCTCCAATGGCTCGTCGAGGAACTCCACCTCCACCTGGGCAAACATGTGGTCTACACCTGGCTCGTCATGCTGATTCTCATCGTGGTGGGCCTGATGACCACCAAGGCCATCAAGATGGTCCCCTCGGGCATGCAGAACTTCATGGAGGCCGTTATCGACGGACTGGATTCCTTCATTGAAGAGACCATGGGCCATAAAGGAAAGGCGTACTTTCCGCTGATCGCCACCATCGCGCTGTTCATCCTGGTCTCGAATCTGATCGGCCTGATCCCCGGCTTCTACCCCCCCACGGCGAACCTCAATACCAACTTCGCCATGGCCCTGACGGTCTTCGCCATGACCCACGTGGTCGGGATCAAGGAGCATGGATTCGCCTACCTGAAACACTTCATGGGCCCCATCATCTGGCTGGCACCTTTGATTTTCGTCATAGAAATCATCAGCCATTTATCCAGACCGTTGTCGCTCTCGCTACGTCTTTTCGGCAACATGTACGGCCACGAGATCGTGCTGATGATCTTCCTGGCTCTGGTCCCCTTCCTGCTGCCGATTCCGATGATGCTGCTGGGAGTGCTGGTCGCTTTTATCCAGGCCTTCGTCTTTACCCTGCTGGCGATGATCTACATTGCCGGCGCCCTTGAAGAGGCACATTGAGTTTTCGCTCCGACGGAGCGTTCAAGTCCTATACCGTATAGGAACAATCAACCCCCGAGAAAAAAGGAGAAGAACGATGGAATTTTTTGCATGGTGCGTGATGGCGGCCGGGATCGGCATGGGCCTCGGAGCTGTCGGAACCGGTATCGGCCAGGGTCTCGCTGTCAAAAGCTCGGTTGAAGGGGTAGCTCGCAATCCCGGCGCCAGCGGCAAGATCCTGACGACCATGATGATCGGTCTGGCCATGATCGAATCGCTGGCCATCTACGTGTTCGTTGTGGCGATGATCATCCTGTTCGCCAACCCCTTTACCGAGCACGTTCTGAAGATGGTGGCGAAATAAGCAACGACCGTCTGACCGTTTTTCAAATCACCAGAAACGAAAAGGGCATCTCGAATGAGGTGCCCTTTTCGTTTCCCGCTTCCTTCGGGGAGCCCGCCCCCCCCCTTTGACGATACCGCGCTTTGGCCACCCTATTGCTATTTGACGACCATCCCCCTTCGCTACCCCTTTGTCACCCGCGCCCCCCCGCGCCCCCTCTGTTCGTTTACAGCGTTATGGATCCCATGTAGATTCTCCTTACCCTTCGGGGGGTTCCACCTGCCCTTCCCGCACCCTGACAAAACGTTGGGCAACGCGGCTACAGGAGCAAAATCGGGCATGATTTATGCTTATATTAATTTTTTTCTTTTCATTGTTTTTATTTTTATTGTATTAAAAGAAGAGGTTCAGACCCCTACCCGTTTTTCATCAGTCCGAGGAGGCCATTGATGTTCTGGAAGTTGAAGAGAATTCTGCCTGTCGCGATGTTTCTCTGTGCCATTGCCCTACCCGCACTGGCCCAGAATGGGATGGCAATCGATCCGGAAGTTTGTCTGGGATGTCACGGCGACTCGATCAATGGTACCGCTTTTGCCAAGTCGGTTCACGGCAAAAACGCCTGCACCAGTTGCCATGTGGAGGCCTCCAACCTCAAAGCCCACGAAGAGGGCAAGGTGATCCCCGGGAAGGTCGATTGCACCCGCTGCCACAAGAACGTCGCCGCCCAATTCATCACCAGTGTGCACTTCGAGAACGGTCTCTCCTGCGCCGACTGCCACGCCAACATCCACAGCATCACCCACTGGAACAAAGACAAGCGCCAGGTGGTGGCCAAATGCACCCAGTGCCACGACAATAAAAATATCTACCGCAACTCCATCCACGGCAAGGCCGTCTTCGCCGGCAACCAGGACGCCGCTGCCTGCAACGACTGCCACGGGCTGCACGCCATTAAAAACCTCGGCAATCCGAAATCCTTCACCAACCGCGAATTCCACACCGAAGTCTGCCTCAAATGCCACGCCAACAAGCCGATGATGAAACGCAACGGCGTCACCACCGTGGCGGTGCAGACCTACATGGAGAGCTACCACGGCAAGAATTACCGCCTCGGCTTTCCTCAGTTGGTGGCCGGCTGCGCCGACTGCCATACGGCCCATGACGTATTGCCGGTTGACAACCCCCAGTCGAGTATCAACCCCGCCAACCGGGTCAAGACCTGCCGGCAGTGCCATCCCAACGCCACGGCCCTGTTCGTCGAATTCCATCCCCACGGGGAGAAAACCGACCGAGCCGAGTTCCCCATCATGTTCTGGACCTACGTCGGCATGACCGGTCTGCTTGCCGGAACGTTTGCGGTCTTCTGGATCCACACCCTGCTCTGGATGTTCCGGGGCTTCGTTGAAAACCGTCAGAAGAAAATCGATCAGATCACCAACGAAACCAACGGCAACGAGCCCCATGAAATTCACGGCGCCCATTTCATCTATCGCCGCTTTTACGGTCGCCATATCTTCCTTCACCTGTGCGTCATCATCAGCTTTCTCGGGCTGGCCCTGACCGGCCTGCCGCTCAAGTTCGCCGACCAGCACTGGGCCATGGTCATGATGGATTTCTACGGCGGAACCCACAACGCCGGCCTGATTCACCGGATCTGCGCCGGGATCACCTTCTTCTATTTCGCCAGCGCCATCCTGATGAGTATCCACTTCCTCTTCATCCGCAAGGATGTCAAAGGCAACTGGCTGCAGCGGCTGTTCGGCCCCGATTCACTCTGCCCCAACCTGCGCGATGTCAAAGACATCGCCGGGATGGTCCGCTGGTTCCTGTTTCTGGGCCCCAAGCCGAGCTTCGAGCGCTGGACATACTGGGAGAAATTCGACTTTCTCGCCGTCTTCTGGGGGATGTTCGCCATCGGCGGGTCAGGTCTCATGCTCTGGTTCCCGACCTTCTTCGGCGCCTTCCTGCCCGGCTGGATGTTCAACGTGGCCACCATCGTCCATTCGGACGAAGCCCTGCTCGCTACCGGCTTCATCTTTACCGTCCACTTTTTCAACACCCATGGTCGGCCGGAGAAATTCCCCATGGACTTCGTCATCTTCAACGGGGAGATGAGCAAGGAGGAGTTCATTGAAGAGCGCGCCGACCAGTGGAAGCGCTATGAAGAGGCCGGGACCACCGAATCGTTCCGCAAGAAGCGGCCAAGCCGCATCCTCTATGATTTCTTCGTCAAGGGATTCGGATTTTTGGCTTTCTTCACCGGCGTCTCTCTGCTGTTGCTGATGCTCTACGCCTTCACCATCGGCGGCCATCCGCTCTAAATCATTTCGGGTCTTTCCCGCCCTTGCGAAAAAAAAAGGGGTTGCCATTTCGGCAACCCCTTTTTCCCTGAAAGGCACTGGCATGCGCAAAGATATCTGGCTCGCCGTCCTGGCTCTTACCATCTACATCCTCGGGGGGGTGGCCACCTTCTCCGGAATGGGCCTCTTTGTCTTCATGAAGGGCCGCGATCTCTGGGGCCTGGGGGATGGACGGAGCATCAGCTATCTCTTTCTCTGCGTCGGTCTGGCGTTCTGCATCCTGGGCGTGCTGCTGATGCGGATATTCCGCAACCGGTGAGCCCCCCCCTGCGGCTTCTTCCGATAAGGCTCTGCCGCCGCTGCGCGGCTTCCCCCAAGCCCCCCCTCTTCTTCTTGGCCTTCGAAGATCCTGACCTACCTTTTGCCCTCCGCGTTGGTCGACTCCCCGCCCCCTCCGATACGGCCTCCCGCCAACCTTGAAAGCGGCCAAGATCCTGTTGAATAAAGTTTTTTTAAGCATTAATCCCGACTTCGCGCCTTGACAATCTTTTTATCTTAGTGTTATAAAACCGTGCTCTTATGTGGGCGCGACCCCAGTGAGCATTCTTCCTCCGATCCTGCTGATTTCGACTCCAGAAGCTTCCGTCTTCCCAATCATACACAAAGGTCTGAATAAAACAGTTAAATCCGAAAGAAGGGGCGAAACACATGAAAGCTTTCTCTGAAGTATTGGGTCATTTTTTCAAGGGCATTGCCAGAAGCAGGGTCTCGCTGATCGGCGCCATGATGGTTACGGCCATCTTCCCGTTTCTCGCCGGGGCCCTCATTTACGACGCCATCTGGGCCATTAAGAACGTTTATATAGCAGCCCTTATCTACATGATCCTGGGACCGGCGTTCATCGCCGGCCTGGTCCTCGTCTTCCTGGGCTTGTTCTTCTTCAAGGGGAAAGAGGAAGTTCATCTCTTCACCCTCGAGTACCTGCGGGGCTACTTTACCGATCCGACCAAGTTCAAAAAGATGCGCCGCCTGGTGTTTTTCGCCGTCTTTCTGACCGGCGTCAACCTGTTCATCTTCGGCCTGCTCGGATACAGCTCCTACGGGTACATGGAATCGGTCGCTTTCTGCGGCAAGTTCTGCCACTCGGTCATGAGCCCGGAGTACACCGCATATAAGAACTCTCCCCACTCCCGCGTACCCTGCGTCGAATGCCACATCGGTTCGGGAGCCAGCTGGTTCGTCAAATCGAAGATCTCCGGCGCCCGGCAGCTTTTCGCCGTCGCTCTCGACTCCTACAGCCGCCCCATCGAGACCCCGGTACGCAATCTGCGCCCGGCCCGCGATACCTGTGAGGAGTGCCATCGCCCCGCCAAATTCCACGGCGACAAGCTGGTCGTGATCAACAAGTATCTGCCGGATGAGCAGAACACCCACGTGCAGACGGTGCTGATGATGAAAATCGGCTCCGCCGGAGACCGGGCCGTCAGCCCGAACGGCATCCACTGGCACGTCGCCCCCCAGAACAAGATCGTTTACAAAACGACTACCGACGACCGCATGACGATTCCCGAGGTGATCCTGTATAATAAGGCCGACGGTACCAAGAAGGTCTTCAAAACGTCCGACGCCGACGCTCAGCTGAAAAAGCGGGGAGCCAAGGTGGAAACCCGGACCATGGACTGCATCGACTGCCACAACCGGCCGACCCATATTTATCTGCCCGCCGGCCGCGCCATCGACAACAAGATCCTGGCCGGCAAGATCCCCAAGAGCCTGCCCTTCGTCAAGAAGATGGCGATGGAGGTCGTGAAGCCGAAATACAAATCCCAGGAGGAGGCCAAAAAGGCCATCGCCGACAAGCTGACCGCCTGGTACCAGAAGAACTACCCCGATCTGATCAAGCAGAAGCCGGCGCTGCTCACCGAGGCCATCTCGGGAATCCAGACCGCCTACTGCCAGAACGTCTTCCCCAAGATGAACATCCAGTGGGGGACCTACACCAGCCACATCGGCCACGAGCAGGATACCGGTTGCTGGCGCTGTCACGACGACAGCCACAGCACCAAATCGGGAGAGACCATCTCCATGGACTGCAATACCTGCCACAATATCCTGGCCCAGGATGCAAAGGATCCCGCCATCCTGAAAACGCTCGACGCCGAGAACTAAGCGACAATAAAAAAACCCCCCGCAGATCTCTATCTCTGCGGGGGGTTTTTTATTATCCGGTCAGCGCCGTCTCTCCTTCCTTCTCGGTAGCTCCTCTACGCTCTCCATTCCCGATTAGCCAATTGCCCGATTCCAGGAGATGGATCTCTTTTGGAGTCGGCATCGATCAATGGACTTTTTCCTCCAGAAAAGCAGGAAAGATTTTGTTGAGATAATAGAAGAGAACGAAGGGAACAATGCCCACAAATAGTGCGCCGACGAGTCCTTCCTTGAAAGTCTCCAGACTCGTCGGCCAGAAGGGCATATGATAATCCATGAAACCGGCAAAGGTCAGGGAGAATGCCTGCCCGCCGATGACCACGTTCCACCGCATCATAAAAACCCCGAACAGCACCAGAGTGCAGGCGACGACCGCCCGCCGGGGAGTGATTCGGGGAATCAACAGCAGGATGAAGGGAATGGCGTTTCCGATCGTGTACTGGAGGATAAATATCTTGAAGAAATCCCGACCATAGATGATTTCTCGGATGATATCCCAGGACTTCACCGCCGTATAGCCGCGGAAAATGATATCGAGCAGTTCGAGAGTAATGGCGAGGACCATGAACAACAGCAGGTACTTGCAGGTCAATTTAACTTCCATGTTTTCCAGGGTCTGGTAATCGTTAACGCTCAACATGGTCGCCGACCCCGCCGAACCGCGCCGCACTTTTCTCTTTCGCAGCTCGATGGCAATGATGTAGACCAGGATGCAGAGGGCGATTCCCGAAACAATGGCGGAAACAATGAAGATGACGGGCATCAAAGGCGTCATCCACAGGGCGTTGGCTTTGACCGAGCCGAAAATAAAGCCCGCATAACCATGCAGGAAACAGGCAATCGGAATACCAACTCCTGCAAGGATCTTGATGGCTTTATGATCGGCGGCCAAGGCCTCTTGGCTCAGATCACGGGACCCCAGACTGATCACCCGGTAAATGCCCAGCAGCAGGCTCTCTCCGGCACTCCGGTCGGTTTTTTCGCCGAGGTCATTCAAAGAGGTGATGATATGGCCTCGGTAAACGAACCAGAGCTCCGAAGCAACGATGCAGGCATAGGTCAGAAAAACGATGCCGAAGGCGGAAATCGCCGAGGTGAAATGAGGCGTCATCAGCACGTTGATACCCCGAAAGGGCTTCTGGAGATGCAAAAGCAGGGGCAACAGAGCGACCGGCAGCAGCGCAAAGGAAAAAACCAGGGCAAAACGGGCGATCTCTTTCAGCCTTTCGACGCCAAAGACATGGTAGAGAGAGGAGAGCACGAATGCCCCGGCAATCAGACCGGTCATATAGGGGTAGAGAACGATCTGCACCGACCAGTAGATGTATTCGTTTGGAAGAACGAAAAACTCCTTAACCGTCCATAATTCACCGTGTACCATGACTAGCGCACCTCCTTGCTCAGGCCTATATAGTACACCTGCGGTTTGGTTCCGAACGCATCTTTCAGAACGCCGATCCGCTCTTTTAAAATAACCTGGCTAACGGGATCGGCCGGGTCTCGAAGATTGCCGATCTGCCGCGCGCCAAAGGGGCACGCACCCACGCAGGCCGTCTTCATCCCCTTGTGGATGCGATGGTAGCAGAAGGTACACTTATCGGCGACATGGTAGACAGGGTGGAAAAAACGCGCTCCGTACGGACAGCCCATGATGCAATAGCCACAACCGATGCACCATGTCCGGTCCACCAGAACCACACCGTCGGCAGTCTGGAATGAGGCCCCGACCGGGCAGACCTGAACGCAGGGTGGCTTGTCGCATTGGTTGCAGAGTTTTGGGACGAAAAAAGCCTTGGCGATATCCTCATCCCGGATTTTTTCCATCCCCTCGGCATTCAGGTCGATCTCCTTGCTGGTAAAGCCGTCGCGCCCCCCCAGGGGTGAATCGGCATGTGTTTTCCCATCCTTGGTGATCACATAGCGTTCCACCCAGGTCCGAGTGACCTTGGCATCGTAGGGAATCCCGTTTTCGTTCTTGCAAGCCTTGACGCAGAAACCGCAACCGACACATTTGCCGGTATCGACCAGAAACCCCCACCGCAGCTCGGGCCGGGCCGCGAGCAGTTCCTTCGGGTCGATCAATTGGAACGCACCCAGAGGCAAAGAGACGCCGGCCACCAGCACGATCGAATTCTTCAGGAAATCCCGCCGCTTCATGGCTACATATCCTCCAGATTCGGGTGATGCGGGTTGTGACATTCGACACAAGGGGCCCCCGGGTTGTGGGTGGCTGGGTCGATTCCGATGATTTTATTACGACCGCTTGTGGGGTAAGGAAGTGCCGCATGGCAGCGGATACACAGTGCCCGGGCGCGGTTTATGGCGAGCTTCTCCGGTTTTTCCGGATGGGATAAGGCCGGGCCATGACAGTTTTCGCATTTGATGATGACATGGGGCGAGGCGGCCAACGCCTTGACTTTATCCGGATGGCATTGGCCACAGTCCTTGCGACTGTCCTCGAACCGGTAACTCACAGGGAAGTTCTTCCAGTCCTGCACGTCGCTTGCCCGATGCCAGCCGTACATATACCCCCGGGAACCGATACCGAAATCGGACGGCACCACGAAAAACCGCACCAACAGGATGAGCGCTACAATCCCGACAACAACCCAGAACGGCCTCCAGACGTGTCCTTTCATCCTCTGCTCCCCGACGATAGGAATAAAATAACGCTGTTTTTATTTTTTACGCTAAGGCATCACTGGCGAACTTGTCAATAAAAATATCAATCCTTCAGAAGAAAATCCCTACAGGGTATCAACCAATAAATGGTTTGTTTTTCGACATGTTTTCTTGCGACGAGCAGAAATCCATCTTGCGATTTTCATAGAATGTTGTTATATTTTTTCAATGTCACACTTTGAGATCAGGTAGTAACCAGGGAGGGAATCACCACAGGTCACACCATCTGAATACCTCTGCCAGTTGCATCTCTCGGCTGCCCGGGGCTCTGGATTAAAGCGTCGCTCTGCAATCGTCGGAAAAAATATCAGGCCCGAAATATGCGGGAAGGAATCGCCCATGGCGGATAAGGATTTATCGCTGGAAGACCGGGTTGCCCGACTTGAAAAGCAGATCGAAAGCCTTAACGCCAATGTCGAGAGGCTGAGCAACCGGGTACAACCCCTTTCCGAATCCCTTGCAATCCCGCCCGAAGCCGAGCCGGAGGATTCGGGGCAGCCAAGCTTCATGCCCGCTGAAGAGCTTCTTGCCTGGGTGGGAAAATCCGCCCTTTTGCCGCGCATCGCTACCATCTGTTTCATTCTGGTCGTCGCCCTGATCCTGCGAACCGTGACCGACAACGGCCTGCTCGGCAAAGAGCTGGGATCGCTGTGCGGAATAGTTTACGCCGCAGGCCTGATTCTGCTCGGTTGGCGTCGATATGCCCAGAAAAGCGCCCTCGCGCCCGTATTTGCAGCGTTCGGCGCCGGCTTGATGTTCAGCATCGTCCTGGAAATCCATGCGCATTTCGGTGTCCTCGCCACCATCCCTGCCTATCTCATCCTGATTGGCACCGGCAGTGTCATGGCCGGGATCAGTTGGACTTTTTCCGTTGCCCTTCCCATCCAGGTCGGCACTCTGGGCATGTGCCTCGTCGGGGCGGCGGTGGATTTTCCCCATCCGGTATTTCCTCACCTTGCCGTTCTGCTGCTGATCGCCAACATCCTCGGCTTTCTGGCGTCACGGATTCAACGATGCTCCTGGCTGCGCTGGATCCTGTTTGCCATCACGCTCGCCATGCTGCAGGTTTGGGTCTTTAAGCTGGGACGGGTTTCGGCGCTGCAGGGAGATTCCGCCGGGCTCCTTTTTCCCCGACTGCTGGTTCCGGCCCTCGGCCTGTTCGGCCTCTGTTTCCTGACCATGGCGCTGGCAGGGATGCGGCGACGGGTCGCCGCGCGACCGTCGAAATTCGATATCCTCCTGCCCAGCCTCTACCCTCTCTGGGCATTTCCGGCGACCTCCCAGTTTCTGCGGGGCTTCGGCCGAAGCCATATCTTTGCGCTCGGCGTGGCGGGCACCATGACGGCGGTGGGTTATCTGGCCCTCGCCTTCGGTCTCACCAAGAAGTCCGCCGACAATCCGCCGCTGGTGAATTCACTGGTTCTGGGCGCCCTGGTGCTTCTCCCCCTCGCCTTGCCCGATCTGTTCGGCAACCCCCTGACCGCCCTTCCTCTCCTTTCTCTAGCCGCCTTCGGCCTGGCTCTGGCATCGCAAAAATGGCGCAGTGGCGGAGTGCGCGCCATGTCCTATCTGCTGCAAATCTATGTCTGTGCGGATCTGGCCTACCTGCTCTACCCCCGTTCGCTCCCCTGGCCCCCCCTGGCTGCCATGGCGGCCACCGCAGCTGGAACCGTCATCTGCCTGGGGCATTACCTCTGGTGCCGCCGGCACCCTCCCCTGCCCGACTCGGACTCCTTTTTTTTCCGGTTCGACGAGGAGGATCGAACGGCCGTGCTGCTGTTTTTGGGGGCTCTGGTCGCGGGGTTTTTCCTGGCCCGGATCGGCCTTTCCCAACTGCTGGCACCATTGACCACACCTGCGGCCCTCGCCACGTTCCGCTGTGCCCAGTCGATCACCATCAACGGGGCAGCGACGCTCCTGATGGTCCTGGCCTTCGTGCGAAAAAATCGGGAATGGCGCAATGTAGCAATCCTGGTGACGATCCTGGGCGCGGGCAATGTGTTTTTGTATGATCTTCTCGGGACGCACGGCTTCCCGCTGGTGGCGAGCGTATTTGCCTTCGGCATGGCCGTGGCCCTGGAATCGGTGATTTTGCGCCACTGGCAGCGAAGAGAGGATGGCGGGGAAAGTCGACAGACAGGCGATAGGGGAAATCCGTAGGAGAGCCCGGTTCCCGGAAAGAGAGCGGGTAGTTCACGCCAAAATCCCCTTGCAGCGATATCGGCAAGGGGATTTTTTTGTCAGCCGGCAGGCGATTTTTTCCTGCTCAGGCGTCTTCGCCCTGCGGGGCAGGACGATGTATGCCCCCGTCAAGGGGCCGCGTGGTGTTATGTTCGAATGTGATTTTCGATGATCTTCAATCCTCCTTTCTCTTTGATTTTATTTTATAGCCTTTTGATGAAACTGCAACCTCCAACCAAAGTTTTTCTCAGCCAACCACCCCCCGCCTCTCCCGGGCGACCTCTCCCCTGCCGGCCTCTGCGACCAACCTAAGAAATGATTTTTCCATCCCTTTTGTTTTCTTGCGGGGACGGGATTTTATGGTAAATGAATAACTAGGGATCGCCCCAAAAAACCTAATATTTCAGGAGGGTCTTATGACCGAAAGAAATCGCAATGCCACGATCGGCTCGCTCATGCTGCTCTCCGGCGGCATTATCGGCGCCGGCTTGGCACTACTTTATGCCCCGCAGTCTGGAAAAAGAACCCGCAGGCAGATTGTCCGTTACAGCAGAAAAGCGCGAAATGAAGCGGAAGAAACGGCCCGGGATGCCGCCAACTACGTTACCGAGATGGTAGACACCCTCTCCGATCAGACCTCCGATCTGGTTGACCGGGGCAATGATGTCGCCTCTTATTGGCGAAAAAGTTTGATGGAAAGCATCGAAAACGGTCAAAAAGCTCTCGAGAAGCAGGCGAAAAGGCTCTCCGGCATGTGGGGATAACCCCTTTTTCCAGGGCCCGCCGGCAAAAAGTCAGAAACACGCGTTCCGCGAGGCTCTGCTTATCCCCCACGGAACGGTTCCCTATCCCTCTTCCCCGCTCAGGGGGAGGGGGAGTTCTTCGTTTGTTCCCCCGCCGATTCCATTTTCTCCAGAATTCCAGCTTCCACCGAGCGCAGGTGCAAATCCCGTTGCGGAAAAGGAATCTCGACGTCTTCTTCCCGGAAACGGCGATCGATGTATTCGCAGATGGCGCTCTGCACCGTGAGGCGGTTTTTGACGTCGGCGATCCACACCCGCAGGTTGAAATCGAGAGAGCTGTCGCCAAAACCCTTGAAGAGCGGTGACGGCGGCGGGTCGGAGAGGATTTCGGGAATCGCGTCGCCCACCTCGTTCAAAATTCGCAGCACCAGAGGGACATCGCTGCCGTAGGCCACGCCCACCGGAACCACCACCCGGCACAACCGGGTACTGAGGGACCAGTTTGTGACCTTCTCTGAGATCAGCATCGAATTAGGGACGATGATCTCCGATTCGTCGAAGGTCACGACGACCGTCGACCGCAGACCGATCTTCTGGACGGTCCCCCATTCGCCATCGAGAACGACCATATCGCCGACTTTGACAGGCCGTTCAAACAGCAGGATGAGACCGCTGACAAAATTGTTCACAATATTCTGCAGACCGAATCCGATACCGATGCCGAAGGCCCCGGCGAGAACGGCAAAATTTTTCAGTTCCACCCCGGCCATGCTCATGGCGAGGACGAAACCGACGAAGATCAGCGAATAGTGCAGAAGTTTCTTGATCGAATCCCGTATTCCCCGATCGAATTTCCGCCTGGGAAAGACCTCCGCGTCAAGAAACCCGCGAACCACCCACGAGACAACCATCGAGACATACAAGACCACCCAGGCAAGCAGCACCATCTGAAGAGTAACGTGCGTCTTGCCCACGGTGAACCCCAACCCCATGAGATCCTGCCACGCCTGGTTTACGCTGTCGTAAACTCCCCAGATCTCGAGCAGGTACAAACCGGCGTACACCACCATGACGACCTGGAAGACCCCCTTGAGGCGGCCCGTCAGTTCATCGCCGAAGCGCCGGAAAAAGAGCCACTGCTTGAAGAACCGGCGATCGAGGAAAAAGTCGATGCCTCCCTGCCCGAGCCGAATGACCATGGCGGCAAAGAGGCCGAGAAAGACCGTATTGAGGGAGGATTCGATCAGTCGTGAGGAAAGGGTGACGTACCCGCCGCACTGAGCGAGAAAGGAGATCAGGAAGATGCCGGCCCCCACCTTGAGAGACCAGGTGAAGCCGGTCGATTTGCCCTGGCGGGCCCGGCGGTCCCGGGAGGACAGAATCCAGAGAAACGGAGCCCCAGCGAGGGAGATCACCGCCAGATAAAGCCGGTACAGAGGGGGGGGAAGAGAAACGATCTGGACGAACTTCAGAAGGACGAAGAGTCCGACCAGCAGATTCACCATGAGGATTTTACGCGGATTCCGAAGCAGGCCCGAGACCAGAACGGCTGCGGAGACGGCCCCCAGAATCCAGAGGGCCAGGCGCCACCACCCCGGGGGGCTGTTATAGAGAAACCCGAGGGAGGCAAACGCGACGAAAATTCCGGTAGCAAAGGGATGATGCCAGAGGAATTCCCACTCCCGCGTTTCCTCTTCGACTTTGGGCCGCATCCGCAGAATGAATCCGGCGAGCCCCAGGGCCAGAAGGATCTGAACCCCGGGAATCCAACCTTGGTCCTCCAGAAAGGAGCGATCGATCCCCCGGACCTCGGCGACGCCGGCGCGCACATCGTTCCACAATTTCGAGTTGAGCTGCCGATAATAGCTGCGGTTGGCAAAAGAGGGGCCGTTTTTCCGAAAGGTTTTCTGACGAATCGCGGCGAGCGTATTATCGATTTTATTCAGTATGGCGAGGTTCTGATTCTGAAGGGAGGTCACTTCCTGTTGCAGAGACACGAGCGGAGCGGAGGCGTCGGAGGCCTGGGAAAGAACCTCCCTGATCGTTCTATGCGTTTGCCGGAAAGCATCCCGGGTGGCTTTCAGTTCCGGCGCCTTGAGAGCTTTTTCCCATCTCTCCCAGAAGTCCTTCTTCTGCTGCCATTGCTCCTTGATTTGATCCAGCTGATTGAGCTGCGACGAAATGCCATTGAGCAATTTCTGCAGACTGTCTTCCTGATCGCTCAACCGGCCGCGGATCTCCAACAACCGGTCGGAGCTCCAGTCCATGGTCTTGCCCAGGCTGGCGATGCGCGCATCGAGAGACTTTTGCGTCTCGCGAATCGGCTTCAGCTGCTCCTTGAACCCTCCCGTCTGCTGAAGGGCCTTGATCTGACTCTTGGCCTGACTTCCCTGGGATTCGATCTGGGAGGCCCGGGGGACGACCTCCGCCACTCCCGGAAAGGAGGGAGCGGCCGGGGCCGGGGCAACGGAAGACGGAGGGGGAGCGGCGCTTTTCTGGGCGAGCGCGGCACCGGGGCCGAAGACCACCCCCCAAACCATCAGAGCGACCAGCAAAAGGTATTTCATTCCATCCTCACCCTGCGGCATCCTCACCTGCGGACAGATGTCCGTGGTCTCGCGATCTCGGAAAGTTACTCTCTTCCATTCCCCTCCGTAAATGCCCCTTCCTGTTAAATTGTGGAGTATTCCGATGGCATGTCAATCGGCAGGCCTTTACAGAAAGAGGAAATCCGGTAGCGTTGAAGGAGAAGAGCGTCGAGGGGATCCTTACCAGGCTTGAGTGGAGAGAAACGTTCATGACATCCGCAGCCCACCCACAACCGCAAATGATCCATGCCCTGCTCCTCGATTTCGGCGGAGTCGTCGCCGAGGAAGGTTTTCGCGACGGGCTTCGGGAGTTGGCCCGTCGCCACCATCTCGACCCGGATGCCGTGGTTCACGCCGGCGCCGAGGCGGTCTATGATTCGGGCTACGTCGTCGGGCGCGGAACCGAGCTGGATTTCTGGAAGCTCATGGAAAAACGCACCGGGCTGCCGCCGTACGACCCCTCCTTTACCGAGGAGATTCTGCGTCGATTCATCGTACGGCCGCCGGTGGTTGAAGCCGTACGCAGGGTCCGCTCGCAGGGTCTCCCGGTCGCTATCCTGAGTGATCAGACGGACTGGCTCGACCGGCTCGATGCCCGGGACCACTTTTCCCGCGACTTCGACCGGGTCTTCAACAGCTATCACCTGGGCAAGGGCAAGCGCGATCCGACCCTGTTTCCCGAAGTCGTAGAGTCTCTCGGCGTGTCCCCCGCTGCATCCCTGTTCATCGACGATACGCCCGGCAACGTCGAGCGGGCCCGCGGGCAGGGACTGCAAGGGGTTCTCTTTTCCGGACAGAGTTCCTTGATTGAAACCTTGGCGGGGCTGAACGCCCCAGCCCCTTAACCGACCGGGTCAACGCCTCTGCGCCCTCGCGTTTTGGCACAAAAAAGATCCCGCCATCGCCAGTGGTTCCGGCGATCTTTAGGACCGGGCGGCGCCTCGCCGATCCGGGAGGCCGACCACAAGGGCTTGCTGCAATTTCTCCCAGGCACCCTCGTCGCTGCCGGTCGAATGCTTCTGATTGATTTCGATCTCGATGCCGAGGTACGCCTCCGCGGCAAAGAGTGTCCGCAACGAGGTTACCAAGCTGTCGGAGACGCCCCGATAGGGGTAGTTGCGGCGCACCCTCAGCGAGGGATCCGCCCGCGCGATCCCCCGCTGCCAGCGGAGGCAGAACTCTCGTTCCGCCTGCCGGGCCGGATCGTAGAGCAGTCCGACGTCGGCGTCGCGGACCGTCCCTGCAAAAACCGGGGTAAAGGAATGGACGGAGAGATGAATGACCCGACACCCGGCGCGTATCAGCTCGCCGGCGGTTTCCGTTACCGCCCGGCGATAGGGATGATAATAGCGAGCCAGGATCTCTGCGCGCCGCTCGGCAGGGAGGTTCCTCGTCACCGCGGAGAAAAGAGTCTGACTGCCGAGGGAGCGGTTCAGGTCCACCAGCAGCCGGGTGACGGAGGCCGCTTCCAGCGGCGCGTCGAGCTCCCGGGCCAGCCGCTTCGCAAAGGGCAGGATCCCGAGATCGCAGCCGCGGTGGGTCGGCAACAGCTCCTCATGCCCCCGAAACAGCGACCGAAACCCGTCGGGCACCTCGTTGCCCCCATGTTCACAGCTGACGATGAATCGATCCCTCAAGAAACATCTCCCCCCGCGCGAGGCAGGAACAGAGCCGCCGATAGACGCTCCGATACCGATCCGGCGAGGGATTCTCACCCAGGGCCCGCACCAGGCGGCGGGCCAGCGGTCCTCGCTCCAGAATGATTTCCAAGGCGGCCTCTTCTTCGAGCGCCCCTCCCGACGGGGTGCCCATTCGAAAATGATCCGCCAGGTGGCGCAACAGATCTCCCGCCGTGCAACGCTGCCCGGTAAAACCGAAGCCCCGCAGGAAGCGGGAATTTTCGATCACCGTCTCCTCCCCCGCGCGGATGGTGCCGAGGAGGATCGGCAGCAGCTCCTCTTCTTCCCACCTCTGCTGCTCGGCAAGCGAGCACCAACGTTCCTCGACCAGGGCCTTGATCGTCACGGCGATGAGAGCAGCGATGGCGAGATCGGCCCGGGGGCTCTCCTGCACGTCGAGCAGGCGGATTTCGATGGTGCTGCGCTCGAAGCGGGCGATGGCGCCTCGGGAATTGAGCCATTCGTACTGGAGCACCCCCTCCGGGTCGAAGGGGGCGATCTGCGCGTAGAGGGGATCGAGAATGCGCTTCTGATACGCCTGCCGCGAGTAGGCCGGTTCGGGGATGATCCGGCCGCTGGCCGCCGGAATCCGCTTCTGGTTGACGCGGTAGACCTCCAGGCGGTTATCGAGCAGACCCGTCACCTTCCCCTCCATCACCGGCGAACTCGCCGCCAGCGCCGGCAGGATCGGCAGCACCAGCCGGATCGCCGCGTGCAGGCGGGCGAACTCGTCGTCATCGGCAAAGGGCAGGTTGAGATGGACGCTCTGCAGGTTGGCCCAGCCGTGCCCCCGGCAGTCGAAGATCCGGTTGTAGGTCTGGTAGATCTCGCCGTGATCGTGGGGCCAGAGCCGCGTCTCGCGCGAAGGATCCATCCAGGGATGCATTGCCGATGGCATAAGCAGCCCGCCCAGCGGCTCGAGCAGGCGGTTGATCTCGCCGATCTGCTCGGTGAAAGCCGCAGCCAGCCCGGCCAGGGTCGGCACGGGACCGTTGGTTTTGAGTTCGACGACATGCAGCACCAACTCGTTCGACCAGCAGAGCGGCCCCACCGCCACCTCGTCCACCGTTTCACCGGCCTGGGCGCGCAGCAGGCGGTCGGCCGCCGGCAGGACCGAGAGCGTCCGGCGATCGACGATCATGTATTCCAGCTCGATGCCGTAGCCCTCGAAGAGGTGCAGAGCCTTCATCCCTTCCATAGCTACCAGGGCCTTTCCTTCCGGCGCTCGATGCGCCCCAGCATGATCCGCATGATCCGCAGGTAGAGTTCATCCTTGAGCACGGCGTCCTCAAGACCCGCGTCGACGTTGGGGTTGTCGTTGACCTCGATCACGTAACATTTGCGCCCCACCTGCTTGATGTCGACCCCGTAGAGCCCGTCGCCGATCAGGTTGGCCGCTTTGAGGGCGGTGCTGACCACGGCGCTCGGCGCATGCTCAACCGGCAGCGTCTCGACCTTGCCGTAGGCGGTTTCGCTGCCGTTTTCGCCCTGGCGAATGATCTGCCAGTGCTTTCTGGCCATGAAATATTTGCAGGCGAACAGCGGCCGGCGGTCGAAGATGCCGATCCGCCAGTCGAAGGGGGTCGGCAGGAATTCCTGGGCGATGACCAGCTCCGACTTTGCCAGCAGCCGATCGATCGCCGCCTCGAGTTCCGCAGGCGTCTCGACCTTGACCACCCCCCGGGAAAAGGAGCTGTCCGGCTGCTTGAGGATGCAGGGAAGGCCCAGCTCGGCGACCACCGTGCGGCGGTTCTCCCGGTGGACGATCAGCGTGCGGGGCGCGGGAATCTTATGCCGGGTAAGAAGTTCGGCCAGAAAAACCTTGTTGGTGCATTTGAGGATCGATTCGGGATCGTCGATCACCACCAGCCCCTCTGCCGCGGCCCGCCGGGCGAAGCGGTAGGTGTGGTGGTTGACGTTGGTCGTCTCGCGGATAAAGAGGGCATCGAACTCGGCGAGCCGCCCGAAATCGTCCTTCGCGATCATCTCCACATTCAGCCCCAGCGACTCGGCCGCCTTGACAAAGCGCCCCAGCGCCCGCTGGTCCGACGGCGGGTCTGTCTCCTCAGCGTTGGCGAGAATGGCCAGGTCGAAGCGGGGGGTGACCCGTCTCGGCAGGCTGCGCCGTTTGCCGGCGAAGTACTCTTTCGCCACCTCGACGACAAAGGGGTGGTGATCGGCGGGGATTTCGCTGGCGGCGATCGGCCCGATGTTCTGCAGCTGCCACTTGCGGTTCTTCCCCTGCCAGGCGAAGGAGGCGCGCAGAAAGGGCGCCTGAAACAGCTTGAAGAGATGCAGGCTGAGCCGATCGTAGCGTTTGGCGAGATTGCGCCCGAAGTAGATGCTGAGGATGAATTCCTGCCCCTGCAGCGGGGCGAGGCTCTTCTGGATGAGCCGGTCCAGCTCCTCGGAAACCGAACGCAGGAGGGTCTGGGATTTCATGTCCTGGACGGTGGCGACGCTCGGCAGGGGCTTGTGCCCGCGGGCCGTCGCCAGCAAAGAGACGTAGTACCCGATGCTCTGGTAGCGGTAGGAGCGACAGAGGTTGAAGATTTTGGTTCCGCGCCGCTCGGTATAGCGCGGGTCGGCGAGGTAAGCCCGGGAGGCGACGACCTCCACTTCCGGGATATTCAGCGGCCAGTCGGCCGGGTCATCCACGACGATCAGTGTGGCCATTATTTTTTCTTGCGGTCCTTGCGCGGCTGAATGATCAGCAGATTGGCGTCATAGGTCAGCACCCCGAGCAGGATCGCACAGATCACCCGATCGATGTCGATTTCGTAGAGCTGCTCGGAGGCCACCGGATTGGGAAGCAGGGGATCGGCCACCCGCACCGTCCGCTCCGCCCGATCGTAGCCGCACAATACCACGAAATGCCCGGACGGTTCACCACGAATATCGTCGAAATCGTCCCGCGGCCCGAACTCCCGGGGCGTGCGGTAGAGATAGGTGGCGCTCAGGCCGGTCAGGACCGGGATCGAGCGTTTCAGATAGCGCCGGATCAGCGCCGGGGTCAGATCCTCGAAGCGCAGCAGTCCTCCCAACTCGAGAAACTCGATGTAGGCGCGGGAGGCGGCGCGCAGCTTGGGATCCTGCTTGACGTGCATCTGAGTTTCAAGGGCACGACGCAGATCGGGGCCGCCCGGCAGGAACCAGGTGGGATCGAACACCTGCAGCTTATAGGTATAGATGGTGGCCCGGTAGCCGCGCCGCAAGGCGTGGCTGGCGAGCCACACGGCCAGGGTTCCCCCGCCCTCGAGCATGGGAACCTCATCGATGAGGCGGGTCAGCGAGATATCGTCGCCGTAATAGCGGTAGAGAGCATGCAGGCAGGTCGGGCCGCAGGTGCTTTCGTCCGGCTGGGGAAAAATCTCCAGATCCAGATGGGTGCGTCCCCCTCCCTCCTCGCCGGTGCCTGCCGCCTGGGATTTCGATTCGATCATATCAGCGCTCGTACCGCCCCATCAGCTGCCCTTCGGCCAGGATGTGCCCCTCCATCGCCGACAGCAGCTGACTTTTGGAACTGCCGGGATCGAGCTCGAGACGGGTATCGAGGGCATAGAGTTTAAAAAAGTAGCGGTGGGTCCCGCCGGGAGGGCAGGGGCCGCCATAGCCGATGCGCTGAAAATCGTTGATCCCCTGTCTGGCGCCTGTGCTCAGGGTGGGGTCGGCGGGAACGCTCTCCGGCAGGCCGCCGCTGTCCGCCGGCAGATCGAAGACCACCCAGTGGACCCAGGTCTTTGCCGGAGCGTCCGGGTCGTCGACGATCAGCGCCAGGCTCTTCGCTTCGGGGGGGATCGCTCCCCAGGAAAGGGACGGTGAAAGATCCGCACCGTCGCAGGTATAGAGTTTCGGGATCATGCCGCCTTCCCGAAAAGCGGAGCTTTCGATTTTGAGCGTTCCGGTTGTCATATCGGCATCTCCTTGTGCCGGGCTCACCGACCCGGTCCAGCTCAGGACGCTCCCCAGACAGAGCAGAACGGCCCCAAAGATAAGACGCTTCAGAAAATTCATTCTTCGCAACTTTCGGATCTCGATTTTTTTGGCAAATCGTCTTTCCGATTCCATCCGTTGCCCTTTCATTGGTAAACTTATCACGCTTGGAGACGAACGCAACACACGCCGGCGTTGTCGAAGTTGCCGTATCCACACCGGAACTACCGCTCCGGGCGACCGTGGATACCGGCGCGGCGGCGACCTTCGGGCGAAGCGCTCTTTTTTGAAGGGATGAAGGATGACTCGGGAGACGGTCGTTGAGGCGCTAAACCTCACCAAAACCTTTGGCGGATTGACCGCTGTGGACGGCATCTCCTTCCATCTCAAAAAGGGGGAATGCCTCGGCATTCTGGGGCCCAACGGTGCCGGGAAAACGTCCACCATCCGCATGCTCTACGGGTTCAGCCCCAAAAGCCGCGGCACCCTCAAACTCTTCGGTCTGGAGATCGGCGACCACCTGCGGGAGATCAAGGCGCGCCTGGGCGTCTGCCAGCAGGAGAACAACCTCGACCCGGATCTCACCGTTCGCCAGAATCTCGAAGTCTTCGGCCGCTATTTCGATCTGCCGCGCCGCCTCGCCCGGCAGCGGAGCGAGGACCTTCTCGAGTTCATCGCTCTGGGCCACCGCCGGGACACCAAGGTGCCGGAGCTCTCCGGGGGGATGATGCGGCGGCTGGTGCTGGCGCGGGCCCTGATCAACGATCCCGAACTGCTGATCCTCGACGAGCCGACCACGGGGCTCGATCCCCAGTCCCGCCATCAGGTCTGGGAACGCCTCGACTCTCTCAAGACGCGGGGACTCTCCATCCTGCTGACGACCCATTACATGGAGGAGGCCTCCCGTCTGTGCGACCGGGTGATCATCATGGATCACGGGCGGATTCTGGTGGAGGGGCAGCCGGCGACCCTGATCCGCCGCCATGTCGGACGCCAGGTCATCGAGCTGGCCGAGCCAGGCGACGAGCTGCGCGCGTTCCTCCGCACCCGCCGCCTGGATTTCGAAGATCTGGGGAAGCGCCTTCTGGTCTACGACCGGGAAAGCGATGCGGTCTTTCCTCAGATCGTCGAGACCTATTGCCAAAAGGGGTGTACCCTGCGGCTGGCGACGCTCGAGGATGTCTTTTTGCGTCTGACCGGGAGGGAACTGCGCGAATGAGCACTTGGAAGATTTCGCACCGGTTTTTGCGGGTGTGGCAGAGAAACTGGATCGTCTATCGGCGAACCTGGAAGATCGGCTTTCTCCCTCCCCTGCTCGAACCCCTCTTTTACCTGCTGGCCTTCGGCGTCGGCCTCAGCTCTCTGGTGAGCCGGGTTTCCTACCGGGGGGAGGAGATCACCTACGTGGCCTTCATCGCCCCGGCGCTGATCGCCATCAACATCATGAACTCCGCCTTTTTCGAAAACACCTATGCCTCGTTCGTGCGGATGTACTATCAGAAAACCTTCGATGCCATGATGGCCACTCCCCTCTCCCTGCCGGAAATCATTGCCGGAGAGATCGTCTGGGGGGCCACCAAGTCCCTGATCGGCACGGCGATCATGCTGGCGGTAATCAGCGCCTTCGGCCTGGTCCACTACCCGCAGGGCCTCCTGCTCCTCCCCCTGGCGCTGCTGGGAGGGGTGGCGTTCGGCGCGATTGCCATGCTGTTCACCGCCATCGTCCCCAACATCGAGGCCTTCAACCTGCCGGTATTTCTGTTCGTCACCCCGATGTTCCTCTTCAGCGGCACCTTCTTTCCGGTGGAAAACCTCCCGGGCTGGGCCCAGAAGCTGGCGCTGTGCCTGCCCCTGACGCACCTGGTCACCCTGACCCGCGCCTTTTCCCGGGGAGCCGGGGGGACCGACCTGGGCGGGGCCTTCGCCTACCTGGGCCTCACCTGCCTCGTCTTTTTCCCCCTGGCGATCCTCGCCATGGGACGGCGGCTGATCAAATAGGATCTCTTAGCCATCCCAGGAGTTTTTGCGAAAGCATTAAATAGAGGTACCTCCGGGGCCTTGACGGCGAACGACACCTTTCGGTCAGACTTCCGTCACAGAAGAGTTGAGCCCTTCAGGTGGCGGACCATCTGCTTGTACCTCTTCCATTCGGTGGCGGCCCAGACCTCGGTGTGGGCATGACCGAAGGCCCGGATGATGGTGGCCACCTGCATGGCGGTCTCGATGTCCGGGGCCTGAAAAATGTCCAGGTAATCGCACCCCCCGAGGATGGCGAAATTGTGGATCCATTCCACCTTCGGGCACTCGGAGCGAACATGCTGCATGGCCTCGGTTTCCAGCTCTTCGAGGGACTTGGGCGATTTGAGGGCACCGGGGGAGAGACGGGTCAACATGACGAAGGTGGGCATCGTGGACCTCCTTCCTGAGAGAGAGTTCGTTGATAACTATCACTCTACCCTCGCCGGGACGAAGATCAACGGCCTTTCGTAAATTTGGGAACACACGCAGGAAAGGAAAAAAGCGAGAGGTGCTGGTGCCTGTAACTATGTGGATTTCATCCGTCCGCGAGTGATGCTTTCGCAGAAACTCCTGGGATGGCTAAGCAAAAATTTCGTCCTACAAGGCCTGGTGGTTTTTCAGGGGCGAAGACCACCATCAGGGTGGTCGAGAACCTGAAAAAGAGCCGTAACGCCGCAGGGCGGACTTTTTGCGAGGCCATCTGCTATTGATCCCAGAAAATTCCCAGGGGATCTTCATCCAGGTGCCTGAGCAGCTTGGTCAGGTCGAGGGCGGGACCGGCGTTGAGATAAAAACGCCAGGTATGGTCCCGATCGGGATAATGGAGGGTCCACTGACCGAGATCGTGGTTGTAACGAAATTGCGCCACCGGCGAGGCGGTCCGGCGACAGGGCGGGTCGCTGAAGGCCCCCTGCTCTTCGGCATAGAGGGTGATATGATCGTCGCGGATATTGAAACGGATTCTGCCTTGACCCGGGATGCCGGGCGGCTCCTTGGCGGCGCAATACCGGGCGAGAATTTTTTCCGCCGACTTTCGAACCAGCTCGGGCAAGGCCATAAAAAAACCCTTCGGGGCAATCCCGTTATCGTTCCGTGCCGAAAAGAGGCCACTCTCACGGAGGACAGTTAGCGCACACCGAGCGGAACAACGTGGTGCTCAGATACCGATCCCCGCGGTCGGGCAGCACCGCGACGACGGATCCGCGGCCGATTTCCGCAGCGATGCGCAGGGCCCCCGCCACGGCGGCTCCGCTCGACATGCCAACAAAAATCCCTTCCTTCAACGCCAGCAGACGGGCCGTCTCGAAGGCTTCCTCGTCCTCCACGGTGATCTTGCGATCCAGGTTTTCCGGATGGTAGATCGCCGGGACAATCGCCTCGCGCATGTTTTTCAGCCCCTGCACCTTATGACCGAGTCGCGGCTCCACCCCGACGATCCGGACGTCCGGCTTGCGTTCCTTCAAATAGGCCCCCACCCCCATAAGGGTACCGGAGGTCCCCATGCCGGCGACGAAGACGTCGACAGCGCCTTCGGTCTGCCGATAGATTTCCGGGCCGGTCGTCTCGTAGTGCGCAAGGGGATTGTCTTGGTTGTCGTACTGGTTCGGCATGTAATAGCGCGCGGGCTCTTCCGCCAGGATCTTGTGGGCCAAGCGGATGGCGCCGTCGGTGGCTTGGTCGGCGGGGGAGAGAACCACCTCGGCACCGAAGGCCTCGAGAACGGCGCGCCGCTCCAGGCTGACGCAGGCGGGCATGACCAGCTTGACCCGATACCCTTTGGCGGCCCCGATCATGGCCAGGGCAATGCCGGTATTGCCGGAGGTGGGTTCCAGAATGGTCTTTTCGGCCTGAAGGGCGCCGCTTTCTTCGGCCTTGCGGATCATATACAGGGCCGGTCGGTCCTTGACCGAGCCGCCGGGGTTGTTCCCCTCAAGCTTGGCGAACAAGCGTACCCCGGCGGTGGTATTCAGGTGTTTCAACTCGACCAGCGGGGTATTGCCGATGGCGCCGAGCAGGGAAGTATCTTTTGCGCTCATGATGGGTCCTTCTTTTTCCTCTTTTTTCAAATCTGAACGTTCATAGTACAAAACTGGCGGAGGGAATACAACGCGTTTATGAAACGGGCCCGTGGGGAAAATCCTTTTTCGCTATGCGGCCCTTGAATGCCCCTGAGCTTTACACAAAATCCCTATCGGCGAGAGGAACATCTATCCTGACACAGGGGGGCTATTGAGTCGACGAGGGAAGGGCTCTCACGGCCGTTACATTGACGGGTAAACCGCATTCTGCTAAATTGGCTTTGAAAAAACCGCAACTTGAAGAATTGAGGCAAAAACATGGCAAAGAATTTGAGAAGTGGTGGCAAGAGCGATTCGATTACGCCTTAATTATAATCAAGGGCACTAATGACGCCAAGGACAACAAGGAAGATGGTCCATCACGAGTTGCCAGGTCCGGCCAAGGTCCCTTTTGTCGTTGCAGTCCTTTGAGTCCTTTGGCTGAAGCGCCCCGGTTAACCAATGCTTGCGAGATGCGGGGTGCTGCGCAGAAAAGGCACGGCGGTACGCCGGAGGTGATGACATGATCGGTAGAGATCAGACATTAGAAGTGTTGCGCAGTCTTAAGGGTGAGTTTTCAGATCGCTACGGCATCACCGCTCTTGGAATTTTCGGCTCGGTGGCCCGCGGGGAGGCAAAAGCGACGAGTGACGTGGATGTGGTGGTTAAAATGCGGGAACCCAACCTCTTTACTCTCGTCCATGTCAAGGAGGATCTGGAAGAAGCGCTACACGAGCATGTGGATATCGTCCATTACCGGGGGCGGATGAACTCGTTTCTTAAACGTCGCATTGACCAAGAGGCTGTCTATGTATGACATTGAACTGGTCCTTGAAATCCTGCGACAAATCCAGGAGGCGGTTAAAAGGATCGAGCGTCGCTTTTTCCCCGTGCGACGTTCTGATGATTTTTTGATTACCGATGAGGGACTCGACCGCCTGGATGCAATTTGCATGATGTTGATCGCCATCGGTGAAAGTCTCAAGAACCTTGACAAACTGACCAACGGTGAGCTGTTGCCAAGGTATCCCGGCGTCGATTGGAAAGGCGCCAAAGGGGCACGGGACATCATTTCCCACCACTATTTCGATTTGAATGCCGAGGCGGTGTTCGGCATCTGCCAAAACGACATTCCAAGCCTCGCCGCAACCGTTGAAAAGATGATTGAGGATCTGAGCCATGGCGCAGCGTCATAGGAGGTCGAATGCCCCCGAAAGGATTTTCCTGCAAGCAGTGCGGCAATTGCTGCCTTAATCTCGGCGCATAAGCTGAAAAACTACGCCAACCCTTGACATCATCCCGTTAAAAGGCTTCAATAAACTGCTATTTTTCTCGGGAGGTGGCTATGGATAGAAAAGCAGGATTTCAAAAGGATGACCACTGAACCGCCCGCTTCGGCCGTGTGCCGACGGGCGGTTTCCATTTCCAGCGGGCGCTGAGACGATGGCTGGCAGGGCAGAAAAATTTTAGTTGACAATAGTGGCACCAATTGGTATTCGTGATTTAACACCAATTGGTGTTTGGGGGGTTGGAAGAGGATGACACCAATTGGGACCGGCTTAGACGCGCATGTTCTCCGGACAATTCAAGAAGCCTATTTGGCCGGAAAGGTCCGGAAAACCAAGGACTGCATGGAAGATATGTCTCGCGACGGGCTCTTCGAGGCCGATGTGGAGAAGGTCGTCATGGAAGCCACATCCATCGAGAAGGCCATGGCGGCAAAAAGCGAATGGGCGAGCAATCCGAACAACACCCACTACGTGATACATGGAACAAGCACCAAAGGTACAGAGGTCTACTGCAAAGTCTGCAGCAATTACCATCCGCAGACGAGCGAATTTATCGGCTGGAAATTGACCTCATTCGAGAATAAGTAGGAACAGACAATGATCTGCACAAATTGCTTTGAAGCAGAATATACGACAGCCAAGACCGAACTCGAGGTCACCATCAGCGGCCAGAAGCATGTCCTGCGCGACCTTGCCTGCGAAACCTGCCCAGCGTGCGGCGATATTACCTTTACCCACGCCCAGAGCTTGGAGATCGACAAGAAGCGGATTGCCCTCGAATTCGGTGTCAAGCCTCTGCTTTCTTCCGTCCAGTTGAAGATCCTGCGGCGCGTTCTGAACATGAAGCTGGACGAGGTATGCGACCTGCTTCATATCGGCCGGAATACGTATGGGCGGTGGGAGCGCGGCGAGGTGGAGATCACCCCGTCCATGAATCTGCTGGTTCACAATCTCATCGACAGGGTTCCCGAAGCCCGTGTGAAGGTGCTGGGAGATAAAATTCCTTTGAGAACTCCATTGAACGGATTCCCTGACGTGATAATCCACGCCGCGGAACCGGTTGTGAAGAGACATCCCCGCTATCCGGCAGCAAAATCGGGGGATGCAGAAGCCGCGCAGGACTTGGTGCGCGATACGATCAATGAGGAACAGGTCGAGACGTTGCGCCATTTCCTTGCCGGGAGAACGCCGATACTTGTCAGCGTTCACGCTTATGAGTCTGAAGGGGTCAACGCCATTCCAGAGGCGTTTGCCGATACTCTGGCAATCCGTCTTGGCCTGGAGACCGACTCCGGAATCGTACAGACCAACGTGGTGACACACACCGGCGCCGATGGATATGGTCGCCTCGCCAGGCAGCCATTATTCGACGGAGATATTGTTGCTGGTGCCGAATATGTCCTGGTCGATGATTTTGTCGGTCAGGGAGGTACGCTGGCAAACCTGCGCGGTTTTATTGAGTCGAGGGGGGAAGGGTTCTGGCGGCCGTTACGTTGACGGGCAAACCGCATTCTGCTAAATTGGCTTTGGGAAAAACGCAACTTGAAGAATTGAGGCAAAAGCATGGCAACGAATTTGAAAAGTGGTGGCAAGAGCGATTCGGTTACACCTTCGACTGCCTCACTCAATCGGAAGCTCGGTACCTCACCCGCTCCCCGGATGCTGAAACCATCCGAAATCGCCTTGCTGCGGCAGAGTAAGCAGGAAATTGCGGCCAAACTCAAGAAATCGGCATAGCTGGCCGATTTGATTGTGTTGGTATGAGTTAAAGCCGCCTTGTCAGCATAATGTTGGCGGGCGGTTTTTAGTTTCCGCAGGAGTTAACGGGGAGTCATATTCGATGAGAAGAGCCGATTTCCTGTTAACGGCCGATGACCCGATACCGATCATCCAGGTTTTGCGGGAGGGTTGATTCAGAGGCCGACGCCGGAAGGCATACCGCATTTCAATCTGCAGGCGGCGGTATACAGGAACTCGGGAATGCCGGCAACGGGTTTTCTGCGCACGATCTGCTGTCGGCCGCCGAGGGAATGGTGGCCGGTTATCACTGTTTGTGAGAGCGGCCCTTTCCATCCGGACTGGAGAAGTGGCAGATCCTATACTCGACCATCCTGGAGCGACCCCTGCGTGATTTGCTGCGGGAGCTGGAACGTCTCTCAGGACAAGCGAAGCAGGGGGGCACTGCCGGAGGAGCCGCTGCTGACTCTGGATGCGGAGGAGGAAACGGAACGCTTCAGCGACTGGTTCGAAAACCTTTCTTACCATCAGCGCATTGGTATGCGGCCTCTAAAAAAAATATAGCCTTGCCTCCCCCGCTGCCGCCTTTTTGTTGGGATGGTGGTTTGGGGGCAATTAGATCAAACCCCGCTATGTGTGTACCTCTGCTCGCCTAGAATATAAGCTTCTCCTTCGAGAGTTGCAGAGCCTTCAACCCCGCGCAGTTGCACCTTCCGAACATAGTCGGCGCCGGAGTCGAAGGGCGGATCGATATAGATCAGCTTGACCTTGCCGCGAAAACCGTTGGCCAGCAGGTGCGCCAGGACCTCCTTGTTGTCGCCGTGAAAGAGCAGGCCTCCGTGAGGATAGGCGGCGGGCCAGGTCTTCCAGATCTCCGGGTTGTCCACGGCTGCGGATGTTTCCACCGGCGCGAAGGTTTCGACATGCTGGGCCGGAAATGCGGTAACGTGCCGCAGCGGGCGCTTGCCGACCCAGGTCAGCATCGGGCGTCCTTTGGCGGCGGTGATCTTGACTTCCTTCTTCTCGCTCATTTGTTCCCCTCAGTGACAAACGCCTTGGCCTTCGCCACCTCGTCGGCGGGCAGGGCCGAATCGGCAAAGATGATCTGATATTTGAGGCGGTCGGGGTTCAGGGTGGTCCACCGGGACAGCGCCATGGCCTTGCGCCCCTCGGTGCTGACAGCTTTCCCGGTCGCCAGCTCATCCTTCACCACCGGCTCCCAGCGCCCGTCCTTGATCTCCACGATCAGACATTTCCCCGGCTGTTTCCCTTTCCCCTTCAGGCGGATGATGAAGTCGGGAAAATAGTTGCGCCAGTGCCCCTTATCGTCCCGGTACTCCACGAAGAAATCTGTTTTCCCGGTATCGGTGATCCCGCCGGTAAAGTAGATGTCCTCCACCTCGGCAGGGTTCAGCTCGATGTGGGGGAGCAGATGATCCAGGAAGAAGCTCTTTTCGGCGTTGGAGTCGAAGGCGTAAGGGTCGTAGTGATAGCCGAAGAGCGTGTCTTTGACGGGGGCTTCCTTGAACGGCGCCAAGAGGTGCCCGTTCGCCTTGGGAATGCGGATTTCGGCCGTGTAGATGACCGCTCCGCTCTCGTCGGTCTCCCGAACGAACCCTTCGGGCTTCACCAGCGCCAGTGCCTTTTCCACCTTGGTCTCATTCACCTCGTACTCACAAACCTGTCGCTCGATCTGGGCGGCCAGCTCCGGCAGGTGGGCCAGGGGTATCTCCCCCGTCTCGGAATAAAGCCGCTTTAGCTCGCCATACAGATGCCACAGGTCGAGCCGGTACCATTCGGCCAGCTTCACCGACGCCGCATAGATGTCCTCGGTATCCGCTTCGGTGGCGATGGTCAGGCTCTCGCCGAGCTGCTGCAGCACGCTGGCTGTGGCCTGCTGCTTGGTGATGGCAAAGCGCTCCAGCACCAGGGAGGCGCTTCCCCCGCCAGCGGGGACAGAGAGCTTGATACCCTTCCCTTCAAGGCCCGCCTTCCGCACGACGGTCCGACGTGTCTGCTCGATAACCAGGGGCGGCATGTCCGCCTTGCGCACCACCAGCTTGACCGTGATCGATTCGCTGCCGGCATGGTTGAGGTCATCCAGCGTCTCGCCATAGGTTTCCTGCAACTGCTTGTCGAGAACGGCCCGGTTGTCCATGGAGAGGTAAATCCGGGCCTTGGCGTTGTTGCCGGAGATTTCCCGCAGACAGCGAGTGGCCGCCTGCAATACGAAATTGTTGGAGTTCTTCAGCTTGCGGGCCAGGGCGCAGGCGAAGAGGCTGGGGCAGTTCCAGCCTTCCGTTCCCTTATTGACCAGCAGTATGACCCGGTGGGGGCTCTTGGGATCGTTGAGGCGGTTGAAAGCGTCGATCTCCTCCTTTGTGGATGCGGAGGTGTTTCGCAGCACAAGCGCCGGCGACTGGCCGGCGAGGGTCAGGGCCGCCTCGATGGCCGGGCGCAGCTCCTCCAGATCGTCGGTCTGTGGGAAGTAGATGGCCAGCTTGGCCGGTGCGCCGCTGGGGAGGGTGACATCGGTGCATTCGGAAAAGAAGTCCTTCACCACTTCGGCGATGAACTTGTCGGCGTTGTCAGCGGTAAAGCTGTAGGCGTTGATGTTCCCCGACACGTCCTTGAGGATGCGGTCCTTGATCCCCTCGGAGAGACCGTACCAGGTGACGACGTCCTTCAGCGGCTGGCGTTGGTAATAGGGGGTGCCGGTGGTATTGATGACGCAGATCAGGTTGGGCTGTTGTGGTGCAGGTAGTCCACCGTCCGGCGGACCTTCTTCAACTCCTTCCCCATGGCTTGGCCGTAGGTGTGGTGGGCCTCGTCGGAGAAGACCGCCAGATGCGGCAGGCTGGCGATGGTCTGTAGACGCAGGTTCGCCTCCTCGGCCAGCCGCTTCTCCTTTTCCAGCAGTTGTAGCTGCGTCCAGCCGGCTCCGGCGCGGACCGTCGGCTTCTGGATTCGGATCTTCTCCGTGTTGGTCACCACGACGTTGAAGGAGGATCTACGGATGACCGGAATGTCCTTGGCACCGTCCGGGGTGAAGGTGAGCTTGACGGTGGCGGCGAAGCCCTTGTAGAAGCGCGGCGGAAGGATCCTGTCATACGGCACTTCGGCCAGCTCGCGCAACGACTCGATGATGGTCTTGCCGGGGGCGAAGACGAGGGCGTTTTCGACGAAGGCGTCTTGCAGGTCGTCGCCGGTGGTCGGGTACTCCAGCGCCATGGCAAATTCGGTGGCGATGATGGCCCCGATCAGGATCGTTTTGCCGGCCCCCATGGCGAGGGCGAGGATGTAGCTGGGATAATCAAGGGTCAGTGTTTCGCGGAGGGATTCGAGCTTGAAGTCCTTGACGAAACGATCGTCGGCGGCGATCCGCTCCAGAAGCGGCGCGAGTTCGTAATCGGCCTCCTCGAAGGCTTTTTGCGGAATGCCCAGAGCTCTGATGATTTCGGCCTTCTTGGGATAACTCTTTTTGTAGAGATCAAGGATATGCGGGGTCTTTGCGACCAGGCGCAGATACCAGTACACCTCCAGCGCCCGGAACTGGGGTGGACGGAGGAAGCGAAGATTCCTGCCCGTCTCATCGGCAAACTGGTACTGGAGGATCTCGCTGATGGCCGGAAAGCGCTCGCAGGGATAGCCGTTTTCACGCCACGCCTTTGTTTGTTCGGCGAGAATTTGATAGAGATGGGGCACGGACATCGTTCTCCTAAATTCATATCCCGGTCAAATAATGCCGTGCAGCGGGCCGCCGGGCGCACCGAGGGCGTCGACCCGCCGTTCTACCGCCGGGTCATCGTCGAGCGGCGGCGCGTGGTGGGGCTTGCGGCGGGCATCGATGACCAGTGCGCCGCGGCAGCCCCAGTGCTTGCAGAGGGTGGCGGCACCGATGCCGTAGAGGTCGCAGCGCCGGATCGGAGCGGGTGAAGGTCACCCACAGAAAGTTGTTCGAGCCGTTCGCGCCGCAAAGTCGCTGTCGTCGACCACCACGATCAGAGGGAAGGCGTTGATCGGATCGTGCGGCGGAAAAGAAGCGGCAGAACGCCTCCATTTCCGCATCCTCGCGCCGCGGTCCCTGCAGGCGGGCGGACCCTGGACGACCAGCATGCCTGGCAGAGCCACCTGCGGCGCGGCAAAAGCCCGGCGGCAGGCGCAGCTCGGCGGGCAGCTCCGTCGGCAGCTCCCGCCGCTTCGCTCCGGCGGCGGCGACCACCACCTTGGAGCCCTCGTTGAAGCCGGTCCCCGAATAGTCGAGGGTGTCGATGGTGGTCCGGGTCTGGAAGTGCAGGTCGCGCCGCCAGTCGACCCGCTCCAGCAGGTGGCGGAAGAAGGCCGGAACATCGTGGACATCGAGCGCCGGAGCGTCCTCGCGCGCGGCGATCAGCAGGTACTTGGCCAGGGACAGCTGCCCCTGGCCGAGCAGGGCGTTGCCTGGGTCAGCAGCTCCTGCGGCCGGCGCTCGGCGGCATAGGGGACGTAGCGCTCGCTGCCGATGGCCAGCAGCAGCGGGTGGACGCCGGCGGCGTCGACGGCGTGCACGGCGTGGATGCCGGGGAGCACGGTGGGGATCAGCTCGCCGGTCAGCTCGTGGATCAAGGCGCCGAAGCTGGTGTCTTCCTGGGGAGGCCGGCCGACGGTGGTAAAGGGCCAGATGGCGTCCGGGCGGTGGATAGACCCGCTCCACCTGCAACACCGGGAAAATCGTGGGCCAGGCTGTAGTAGCCGAGATGGTCGCCGAAAGGGCCTTCGGGGAGGAGTTCGTCCGGATCGATCAGGGTGCCGCGAGATGACGAAATCGGCTTCGGCCGGCATGCGGCAAGCCCCCGGGCGGCCGGCACCATCGCCACGCGCCGGCCGCCGAGAAGGCCGGCAAAGGCGAGTTCCGGCAGCCCTTCGGGCAGCGGCATGACCGCCGCCACCGTCAGGCTCGGCGGGCCGCCGACGAAGATGTTCACTTGCAGGGGAATGCCCTGTTCCAGGGCCTCGGCATGATGCACGCCGAGGCCGCGGTGGATCTGGTAATGAAGGCCGACCTCTTCGTTGGGACGGTAGCTCCCGCCCGAGATCTGCACCCGGTACATGCCGAGATTGGATCGACGCAAACCGGGCTTGCCGGGGCTTTCCGAGTAGACCTGGGGCAGGGTGATGAAGGCGCCGCCGTCTTCGGGCCACGATTTGAGCTGCGGCAGACAATCAAGGGTGGTGGTATGGGCCAGGATCGGACCGCACCGCACCTTGCGCGGCAGCAGATGAAGGGCCCCGGCGGGGGTCCCCAGGTAGCGACCGGGATGTTTCAGCGGAGCGGTCGGGTTGATCTTCAGTTCCGCCAGCCGCTGCACCGTCTTCAGGGTATCCCTGAAGAGAAACCGGGCGCGCTCGAGCGTGCCGAACAGATTGCCGAGCATGGGGAAGCGACAGCCGCGGACATTGGTAAAGAGTACCGCAGGCCCCTGCGCCTGATACACCCGCCGCTGAACGGCTCCCGCCTCAAGCTCCGGATCGATTTCCCGGGAGATCCTGACCAGCTGGCCGGTGGCCTCCAGGTCTGCGATACAGTCGGAGAGATTTCGATAACCCATGGGGAATAGTACCGTTTTTTCAAGAGAAAGGGGCCAAACCGCCTGTCGTCACTTCAGCATCCGGAGATTTATTCAGACCGTGCCGCATATTACCGGCCTGACCGGGAGAAAGCAACCATCATTCCATTTCCTCGAATTCCTTCAATTTTTCGGTACAGAACAGACGATAGAACATGATGGAGATGAAGAGAACTATCTGATTCTTTGCGAAAAAAACCATTTTGTGGCATAGTGGCACGGCAATCTTTCGCGCAAAAAGGCAAAGGCGCGATTGGGCCCGGGTCATTAAAGAAACGAAACGGTAAAGAGAGGCGGGATCCTATGGCGATCGGAGTTGTTTTTGTCGATGACCATGAAATCTTTCATGAATGCATCCGACACCTCTTCAATACCCGGGACGACATGCACATGCTGGGGGTGGCCAACAACGGCCGCACCGCCATCCATCTGGCCCGGGACCTCTCCCCCGACGTGGTGGTGATGGATATCTCCATGCCCGGCCTCAACGGCATCGACGCGACGCAAAAGATCGTCTCCGAAAATCCGGGAATCAAGGTCATCGCCCTCTCCATGCATTCGGATTGCAAGGTCGTCCTCCAGGTATTAAAGGCCGGAGCGAGCGGCTATGTCCTTAAAGAGTGCGCCTTTGACGAGCTGATCTTCGCCATTCAGGCGGTGATGGACCGGAAGCGATACCTGAGTCCGAAAATAACCAGCCTGATCCTCGATGATTACCTGAATCTCGCGGAAGAGGTCGAACCCGCGTCCCTCTCCACCAGGGAGCGGGAGGTCCTGCAGCTCATCGCCGAAGGCAAATCGACCAGACAGATCGCCGACGATCTGAACCTGAGTGTCAAAACCATCGAAACCCACCGCTCCCAGATCATGAAGAAACTCAACGTGACCAGCTTGGCCGAACTGACCAAATACGCTGTTCGCGAAGGGCTGACCAGCCTCTTTTTCTGACCTCTCCCCCTTCTCTTCTGCTTCCTTCTACCAAAAATCAGGGTTTTCCCCGGCAAAAATCAGGGATCCCCCGATAGCCTATCGGCGGGCTTTGCCGTAGGATACCCCCCAACAGCGACCTTCCGAAAATTCCAACCAGACACCGCATGACCCATTGCACGGAAGGCGCCCAGCCATTCTGAAAGCGAAAAGTTACCGTTCTCCTGCAGAACCCTCTGCCGAAGAACCGAAGGCCGTGCACCGCCGGGGAGGGGCGGCGGGTGCCCGTTTTCCGTGCAATGGGTCATGTTATGTCATGGAAAAAGCCGGGGCGAGCAAACGCCCCGGCTTTCTTTTTTCCGAAGGAGGAGCGTCCCCCTCCTCTTTTCTCCTTTTAGCCTTTCACCGCTTTGTAGACCGCGGAAAAATCCTCGTCGGCGCACCCCTGCGCCCTGGCGCGCTTGAAGGTTTCGTTGGCCGCCCCGGCGGTGTACAGGGGCTGCGCGAGTTCATCGCCGAGCAGAAGGGCGAGCCGCAGATCTTTTTGCATGTGTTTGAGGGGAAAGGCGGTGGCGTAGTCGCCCTGCAGCATCATCCCGCCCTTGATCTTGAACATGGGGTTGGCCATCGCTCCGGCCTCGAGCACCTCCAGAATCCGGTCGGGTTGGAGCCCTCCTTTCTCCCCCAGCGCGAGCCCTTCGCAAAAGGCGGTCATCATCCCGCCCATGATCATGTTGACCACCAGTTTCATGCGGGCGCCGCCCCCCACCTCGCCGAGATGAAGCACCATCTTGCCCATCTTGTCCAGGGCGGGACGTACCTCGTCGAACAGGGTGCGCTCGCCGGCAGCGAGAATGATGAGGGTGCCGTCTTCGGCCGGCTTTTTGGTGCCGGAAACCGGCGCCTCGAGAAACCGTCCGCCCCGCTCCCTAACGGCCGCACCGATCTTTTGCGCGGTTCCCGCATCCACCGTGGACATATCGACATATCCCTTGCCGGCGCCGATCCCTCCCAGAACGCCCTCCGGGCCGAAGCAAACCGCTTCGGCGGCACGGGGGTCGGCCAGCATGGCGAAGGTCACCTCGCAGCTCGCTACCACCTCGCGGGGCGAGGTTGCCTGGCGGGCGCCGAGTGCCACCAGAGGGGCACACTTCTGTTCGCTGCGATTCCAGACGGTGACGTCGAATCCGCCTTTGACCAGGTTGGCGGCCATGGCGCTTCCCATGATGCCGAGACCGAGAAAACCGAACTTGGGCATGACTTTTCCTCCTCATCAGGTTGTTGGTTAGTCAGGGTGCGGTCGGAATTGACGCTTTCGGTGTTAAATTCACTGCGGATGCGGGCTCAGCTCGAGGTCTGCCAGGTGGTCACAGGGCCCGGCTTCGCCCCTTGCTGCCGGATATTCTCCAGAGCGGCCAGATGCAGCCCGTCGCTGATGGTCGGGTAGGTGTGAACGGTGCGGGCCAGGTCCTGGACGGTAAGGCCGAGCCGCACCGCCAGGGTCGCTTCATGGATGATGTCCGCCGCCCGAGGAGTCAGCAGCTGACACCCCAGCAGCCGGCCGCTCCCCTTTTCGGCCCAGAGCAGAATGGCTCCCTTGCAGCTTCCCAGAACGTGCGCCTTGCCGACCCGCTCCAGGTCGAAAAAGGTTTCCACGACCTTCACTCCCGCCTGCCGCGCCTGCTCTCCGGAGAGGCCCACGGTGGCGAATTCCGGATCGACGAAAACCGCCATGGGGATGTGCCGGTGATCGACCCGGACGAGGGCGGAGGGGTCGAGAAGGTTCTGTACGGCAACCTCGGCTTCCCGGACTCCGGCAGGAGCGATCAGAGGAGGACCGGTCACATCCCCGGCCGCCCAGATGTTGGGGGCAGTGGTGCGGCACTCCTCGTCGGCGACGATGAAGCCGCCATCGTCCATTTGGACCCCTGCCTCCTCCAAGCCGATTCCTGTCGTCGCCGGGGCCGTACCGACGGCGAACATGATCTTTTCGGCGCGCAGGGTTCTCTCTTCTCCATCGATCCGGGCCACGATGGCCGAATCGTTCCCGTCCCTGAAGACGCGCTGGGTCTCGACGTTGAACATCAGGGACATCCCTTCCTCTTCGAGAAGGTCCTGAAAAATGGCGGTCAGGCGGGGATCGAACTCCTTGAGAGCCCGCTCGCCGCGCTCGACGATCGTCACCTTCGTCCCGAGGCGACAGAACATCTGTCCCATTTCCAGGGCGATGACGCCGCCGCCGATGATAATCAGGGACTTCGGAAACCGATCCAGGTGCAGCGCCGAGTAGCTGGTGAGATAGTCGATCTCCGCCAGCCCCGGCAGGCGAATGGTTCGGGGAGTACCGCCGCAGGCGATGAGGAACCGGTCGGCCATGACGATTTCGGCGCCGACCTGCAATTCCCGGGGGGAGAGAAACCGACCGTGCCCGCGCAGGATCTCGATTTCGGGATGGGCATCCAGCACCCGCTGGTAGTGCTCCTGCCGCACCGCCTCCACCGCCTGTTTTTTGGCGGCCATCAGCCGCTCCCAGTCGAGGGATGCCAGCCTTGAGATTCAATCGCCCAGCGAGTGGCGCCGCGCGGGCCTGGTGGCAGATCTGCGCCTTGGCAATCAGGGTCTTGCTCGGAATGCACCCCCAGTTGACGCAGGTTCCGCCGAGCTGGCTCTGCTCCACCATCAGCACCCTGCGCCCCCATCGCCACCGCCTTGAGGGCGCCGGCAAAGGCGGTGGTCCCGGAGCCGAGGATGACGAAGTCGTAGGGAGCCATCATTGACTCGGGATCTTCCTTCGCCAGGTGCTGACGAATGTTCTCTGCCAGCCAGCGGGAACTCGCCGTCGAGGACGTCCCGGGCGATCTTGTAGGCGCGGGCGGTCGTCGTTGCGATAGACCGCCCGGTGCAGCGCGCGCGATGCCGGCGCCGCGCCTGGCGGCAGAAGAGATCGGCCAGCTTCTCGGCACCGGCCGGGGCGCCGGGGGAGCTCGCCCGGGAGAGGGCCGCGCTCATGGCGAAGAGTTCGGCGCCGGTGTCGACCAGGCGGCCGAGCACCATCTGCTTGCGCTGCAGCCCCTGGCGGTGGCGCAGCATCATGTGAAAGAGATCCCGGGCCAGCCGCCGCGGCGCCCCGCTCCACAAAGCGCAGATGGCCGCGCGAGGCGGCCGCGGACAACGTCACCCCGCCGGGGAGCGGCCGAATGGGGCCAGCCAGAGTTTCGGGTACCAGCGTCGCGTAGAATTTGGCGGCCCCGAGCAGGTCCATCTTGTCCGAGGTCGCCGAGGCGCCGGCGATCTTCAGGTGCGGGTCGAGGGCCTCGCGGGCGATGAACAGGCGCATGATCTCGCTGGTCCCCTCGATGATCAGGTTGATGCGGGCGTCGCGCATCAGCCCGCTCCATCGGCATCGGCCGCCTCGCCGCGGCCGCGCAGGGAGTCGGCGGTCTCGTAGCCGCGGCCGCCGCGCACCTGCACGCCGGCGTCGACGCGTGCGCCACATCGCCTCGGTGCAGAAGAGCTTGGCCATGGCCGCCTCCAGGCGGATGTCCAGCTCGTGCGCGGTCGGCCAGTGGCCGAGGTCAGCCAGGTCAGAGCTCTCCACGGCATAGATCTCGGCGGCGCATGCGTGGCGATCTTGGCGGCCACCGCCTCGTGGTGGCCGACCGGCGCTCCCCACTGCGCGCCGCTCGTTGGCCCACTGGGAGGCCATGGCCAGCGACTGCTTCATCGCCCCGCCGCAGGCGCCGGGCAGGGTCAGCCGCCCGGTGTTCAGGGTCCGCAGGGCCAGGCTCAGCCCGCCCCCCTTCTCGGTCGACGATGTTTTCCCGCGGCACCCGCACGTCGGTGAAGCGCAGCAGGCCGTTCTGGATCCCCTTGAGGCCCATGAAGTCGCAGCGGTGCTCGGCGTCAGGCCCTCCGCATCGCCCTCGACGATGAAGGCGGTGATCTCCGGGCGCTCCTCCTCGGGATCGTTGGTACGGGCCATGACGATCAGAAGATCGGCGATCGGCCCGTTGGTGGTCCACAGCTTTTCGCCGTTGATCAGATAGGCGGCTCCGTCTTCGGTCGGAACGGCCGTCGTCTGCATGCTCGCCGGATCCGAGCCGACGCCCGGCTCGGTCAGGGCAAAGGCGCTCACCTCGCCGGCGGCCAGCCGGGGCAGATAGATGCGCTTCTGCTCCTCGGTACCGGACATCTTAAGCGGTTGCGGCACGCCGATACTCTGATGGGCCGACAGGGTGACGGCCGTCGAGGCGCAGTGGCTGGCGACGAGCTGGATGATACGGTTGTAGTTGACCTGGGAGAGCCCCAGGCCCCCGTACTCCTTGGGAATCTTGATGCCGAAAAGCCCCAGCTCCCGCAGTCCCTGCAGGACCTCTTCGGGGATTTCCCGTTCCCGGTCGATCCGGTCGGCATCGACCTTTTCGCCAGAAACTGCTTCACCCGGGCCAGGACCTCGTCGCCCGCGTTTTGGTCCTCCGGGTCCTGCTCCGGGTAGGGAAAGATCAGGTCAGTCCGCAGCCGCCCCATGAACAGTTCCTGAACGAAGCTCGGCTTTTCCCACTCCGTCTCCCTGGCCTCCTCGGCGACCTCCAGGGAACGCCTTTCCTCGGCATCTTGCTTGCGCATGGCAACGGTCTCCTTTATTTGCCGATCAGTCTTTCATTTCCATGAACCTGTATCGCTAAACTTTATCCAGCAAGGCGGTGAAGCATGCCGGGCAGAAGCGAAAACTCTTCAAAGTAACATGTTACTGTCTGAGGTCGGGCCACCGCAGGGGGCTTGTTGCGCTAATCAGAAACCAAAATTTACCATTTTTTTCATCGCCCCACTCCTTCGGGTTCTCTTCGTCGGCTTTTCTTAAATAATAACAGATATTTGGTCTCTTTCACCGCAGACATCGTCAAAAAGTTTACTGCAGTAGGAAAAGCCTACCTTTCCCTTGTGTGACGAAAGCGGCCCAGTCCGGCGAGCCCTTCATCAACCTTCTACGAGTCCTTCCAAATCTTATCTCACCGAACCGCCAGCTCCCGCTTCTCCAGCGCCAGCATCCGGTCCCGCAGCTCGGCGGCCTTTTCGAACTCCAGGTCGGCCGCCGCCTTGAGCATCTCCTCCTTGAGGCGCTTGATCTCCCGCTTCAACTCCCGTGGGGTCCGATACTCCTCTTCCCCCTCGGCCACCAGCGGCAGTTCCACGTAATCCTGTTCGGCGATGTCCTCGAGGATGGACCGGAAAGATTTTTTGACCGTCTCCGGCGTGATGCCGTGCTCTTCGTTGTAGGCGAGCTGGGCGACGCGGCGCCGTTCGGTCTCGTCGATGCAGGCGCGCATGGAGCGGGTTACGACGTCGGCGTACATGATGACGCGCCCCGCGACGTTGCGGGCGGCGCGGCCGCAGGTCTGGATCAGGGAGCGCTCGCTGCGCAGGAAGCCCTCCTTGTCGGCGTCGAGGATGGTGACCAGGGCCACCTCGGGGATGTCGAGCCCCTCGCGCAGCAGGTTGATCCCCACCAGCACGTCGAACTTGCCCTGGCGCAGGTCGCGGATGATCTCCATGCGCTCGACGGTGGGGATGTCCGAATGCAGGTAGCGGACCTTGATCCCCAGCTCCTCCAGGTAGCCGGTGAGGTCCTCGGCCATCCGCTTGGTCAGGGTGGTGACCAGCACCCGGTAGCCCGCCTGACGGTGGCGCGGAGCTCGTGGATCAGGTCGTCGACCTGTTCCTTGGCCGGGCGCACCTCGATCGGGGGATCGACGAGGCCGGTGGGACGGACGATCTGCTCGACCACCACCCCCTCGGCCTTGCCCAGCTCGTAGTCGGCCGGGGTGGCGGAGACGTAGACGGTCTGCAGGCTTTTCGCCTCGAACTCCTCGAAGGTCAGCGGCCGGTTGTCGAGGGCCGAGGGGAGGCGGAAACCGTAGTTGACCAGGGTTTCCTTGCGCGAGCGGTCGCCGCGATACATGGCGCCGATCTGGGAGACGGTGACGTGGCTCTCGTCGATGAAGAGCAGGGCGTCCTCGGGGAAGTAGTCGATCAGGGTCGCCGGCGGCTGGCCGACCTGGCGGCCGTCGAGAAAGCGCGAGTAGTTCTCGATCCCCTGGCAGTAGCCCATCTCCTCCATCATCTCGATGTCGAAGAGGGTGCGCTGCTCGATGCGCTGCGCCTCGAGCAGCATGTTCTGCTCGCGGAAGTACTGGATGCGCATCAGCAGCTCGTCCTGGATCTCCTTGATCGCCCGCTCCAGGGTCGGCCGGGTGGCGACGTAGTGGCTGGCGGGAAAGATCGGCGGTGCGCGGCAGGCGGTCGATGACCTGGCCGCGCAGCGGGTCGATCTCGGCTGATCGCCTCGATCTCGTCGCCGAAGAACTCGATGCGCAGGGCCCGATCCTCCTCGTAGGCGGGAAAGATCTCCACCGTGTCGCCGCGCACCCGGAAGGTGCCGCGGTGGAAGTCGACGTCGTTGCGGTGTGTACTGGATCTCCACCAGCCGCCTGAGCAGCTCGTTGCGGTCGAGCTCCTGCCCCTCCTCGAGGCGTACCAGCATGCCGTAGTAGGCCTCCGGCGAGCCGAGGCCGTAGATGCAGGAGACGCTGGCGACGATCAGCACGTCGCGCCGGGAGAGCAGCGAGCGGGTGGCGCTGTGGCGCAGCTTGTCGATCTCCTCGTTGATCGAGGAGTCTTTTTCGATGTAGGTGTCGGTGACGGGGACGTAGGCTTCGGGCTGGTAGTAGTCGTAGTAGGAGACGAAGTACTCGACGGCGTTGTCGGGGAAGAGCTCCTTGAACTCGCCGTAGAGCTGGGCGGCGAGGGTCTTGTTGTGGGCGAGCACCAGGGTCGGCCGCTGCACCTGCGCGACGACGTTGGCCATGGTGAAGGTCTTGCCGGAGCCGGTGACGCCGAGCAGCACCTGGTGGGGGTCGCCGCGCTCGACCCCGGCGGTCAGTTCGGCGATGGCCTGCGGCTGATCGCCGCGGGGCTGGTAGTCGGATTTCAGTTCGAAGCGGGCCATAATCTCACCGGTGCAGAAATACGCAGGGGCGCAGCATGCTGCGCCCCCATCATTGTACCGTAAACGACTTGTAGGGGCGATCCTTGTGATCGCCCTTGTTCGAAGTTCGCCGAGGCGAATACGAGATTCGCCCGCCGAGGTTTTACCCGGAGGGTTGGACCGAGGGCAGGCACGGGGGCCTGCCCCTACCAAGTCATCTTCACCTTCCACTCCGTGCCCTGCGGGGGAGTCGAGCAGCTCGATGCCCCGGGCGGCGAGCTCCTCGCGGATCCGGTCGGCGCGGGCGAAATCCTTCTCCCGGCGGGCCTGCAGGCGGACGGAGATCTGCGCCTCGATCTCTTCAACTGTAATGCCGAGGCCAGGCAGTGCGGCAAGTTTCTGTTCCTCCAGCCAGACGGCGGGCTCGGAGCCGAAGAGGCCGAGCACTCCGCCGAGGGCGAGCAGCCGCCTGCGGAGATCGCGCACGGCGGCCACCTTCTCCGGCTTCTTGCGGAACTTCTTCTCCCCGATCAAACGGTTGATGGTGCGCGCGCCCTCGAACAGATGGCCGATCGCCAGGGCCGTGTTGAAGTCGTCGTCCATCGCCTCGCGGAAGCGGGCCTCGAGCTCGGGCTCCCTCCTCCGTCTCGCCCTCGGATTCGGGGACACCCGCCGTCGCCTCGGCGGCGGTCTTGAGGGCTTCGTAGAAGCGGGAGAGTCCGGCCCGGGCCTCCTTCAGGTTCTTATCGGAAAAATCGATGGGGGAGCGGTAGTGGGCCGAGAGGATGAAGAAGCGCACCGCCTCCGAATCGTAACTCTTCAGGATATCGCGGATGGTGAAGAAATTGCCCAGCGACTTGCTCATCTTCTCCTGGTTGACGTTGACGAAGCCGTTGTGCAGCCAGTAGCGGACAAAGGGGGCGCCGGTGGCCCCTTCGCTCTGGGCGATCTCGTTTTCGTGGTGGGGAAAGATCAGGTCCTTGCCGCCGCCGTGGATGTCGAAGGTGGCGCCAAGATACTCCATGCTCATCGCCGAGCACTCGATGTGCCAGCCGGGGCGGCCCGGCCCCCAGGGGGAATCCCAGGTCGGCTCGCCCGGCTTGGCCGCCTTCCAGAGAGCGAAATCCATCGGATTGCGCTTGTGTTCGCCGGGGGCAATGCGGGCGCCCGACTGCATCTCCTCGAGGCTGCGCTTGCTCAGCTTGAGATAGGCGGGAAACTTCTCCACCGCGAAGTAGACGTCCCCCCCTGCGGCATAGGCCATCCCCCGCTCGATGAGCCGCCCCACCAGGGCAATGATCTGGGCGATGTGCTCCGTCGCCTTGGGCTGACAGGTGGGAAGCTTCAGCCCCAGACGGGCCATGTCCTCGTCAAAGGCGCGGATGAACTCCTCGGCCAACTCCTTGCTGTCGATGCCCCGTTCGTTGGCCCGCTTGATGATCTTGTCGTCAACGTCCGTATAGTTGCGCACGTAGTTCACCTCGAAGCCGGCATACTTGCAGGTAGCGGTACACCACGTCGAAGACGATGTTGGCCCGGGCGTGACCGATGTGGCAGTAATCGTAGACGGTTACCCCGCAGACGTACATTCCGACCTTGCCGGGATGCAGGGGCTGGAAAGGCTCCTTCTTTCCCGTCAGGGTATTGTAGACCCGCAGGCTCATTTTTGCCCCCCTCCCTGTTCACCCGCCTTGGCCCAGGAGTCGCGCAGGGTGACGGTGCGGTTGAAGACCGGCATGCCCTCGGCAAAAGGGCGGCGATCGGCGCAGAAGTAGCCCTGGCGCTCGAACTGGTAGCGGCTTCCCGAGCGGCCTTCGGCCAGAGCCGGCTCGACCCGGCAGCCGGTCAGGACCTGCAGGGACTGGGGATTGAGATCGCTCGCGGTAGTCGCTGCCGCGCCGCTCCCGGGGTGGGGACGGAGAAGAGCCGGTCGTAGAGGTCGCACCTCGGCCTCGAGAGCGTGGCGGGCCGAGACCCAGTGGATCGTCCCCTTGACCTTGCGCCCGTCGGGAGCGCTGCCGCCGCGGGTGGCGGGGTCGTAGCTGCAGCGCAGCTCGATGATCTTGCCGCTCGCGCATCCTTGATCACTTCCTCGCAGCGTGATGAAGTAGGCGTAGCGCAGCCGCACCTCGCGCCCGGGGGCGAGGCGGAAGAACTTCTTCGGCGGCTCCTCCATGAAGTCGTCGCGCTCGATGTAGAGCTCGCGGGAGAAGGGGACCTTGCGCGTTCCCATCGCGGGATCGCTGCGGGATGGTTGAGCGGCCTCGAATTCCTCGACCTGATCCTCGGGGTAGTTGTCGATGACCACCTTGAGCGGATCGAGCACCGCCATCGCCCGCGGCGCCGTCTGGTTGAGGTCCTCGCGGACGCAGTGCTCGAGCAGGCCGATGTCGATCGGTGCTGTCGCTCTTGGCGACGCCGATGCGCTCGCAGAAGTCGCGGATCGCCGCCGGCGTGTAGCCGCGCCGGCGCAGCCCGACCAGGGTCGGCATGCGCGGATCGTCCCAGCCGGTCGACATGCCCTTCGTTCACCAGCTCCAGCAGCTTGCGCTTGCTCATCACCGTGTAGCTGAGGTTGAGGCGGGCGAATTCGATCTGCTGCGGATGGAAGATGCCCAGCTGCTCGAGGAACCAGTCGTAGAGGGGCCGGTGGTCCTCGAACTCGAGGGTGCAGATCGAATGGGTGACCCCCTCGAGGGAGTCGGACAGGCCGTGGGCGAAATCGTACATCGGGTAGATGCACCACGCGTCCCCGGTGCGGTGATGGGGGGCGTGGAGGATGCGGTAGATCACCGGGTCGCGCAGGTTCATGTTCGGCGAGGCCATGTCGATCTTGGCCCGCAGCACCCGGCCGCCGTCCGGGAACTCGCCGGCGCGCATGCGCCCGAACAGATCCAGGTTCTCCTCCACGCTGCGGTTGCGGAAGGGGCTCTCTTTGCCGGGTTCGGTCAGGGTGCCGCGGTAGTCGCGGATCTGCTCGGCGTTCAGGCCGTCAACGTAGGCCTTGCCGGCCCGGATCAGGTAAACGGCGAACTCGTAGAGCCGATCGAAGTAGTCCGAGGCGTAGCAGAGCTTCTCCCAGTCGAACCCCAGCCAGCGCACATCCTCCTTGATCGCCTCGGCATACTCCTCCTCTTCCCTGGAGGGGTTGGTATCGTCCATGCGCAGGTTACAGCTGCCGGCGAATTCGGCGGCCAGGCCGAAATTGAGACAGATCGATTTGGCGTGGCCGATATGCAGATAGCCGTTGGGCTCGGGGGGAAAGCGGGTCAGAACCCTTCCGCCATGTTTTTCGGCCTTGACGTCTTCGGCGATGAGCGTACGAATAAAATTGGGCGCCGAGGCCGGCCCCGTCTCTGATGAACTCATTGCAAAAACCTTCTCATTTTAAAGTTGTTTAGACGCCTTTTCCGCTTCCCCCATCCTTTGCAGCAAAACGACGGCATGGGCCGAGATCCCTTCACCCCGCCCCTCGAATCCCAGCTCCTCGGTTGTGGTCGCCTTGACGTTGACCCGGGAGACCTCGGTGCGGCAGACTTCGGCGATGTTCGCGACCATGTCGCCGATGTAGGAAGCCAGCTTGGGGCGCTGGGCGATGACGGTGGCGTCGAGATTGCCGAGGATGTAGCCCTTTTCCTCAGCCAGGCCCATCACCTCGCCCAGCAGTTTGAGACTGGAGATCCCCCGATAGACCGGATCCGTATCGGGAAAATGCTTGCCCATATCTCCGGCGGCCAGCGCGCCGATCATGGCGTCGCAGATGGCGTGCAGCAGGACGTCGGCGTCGGAGTGGCCGAGCAGGCCGAGGCGATAGGGGATCTCCACGCCGCCGAGAATCAGCTGCCGTCCCTCCACCAGGCGGTGGACGTCATACCCGTGACCGATGCGGATCATGTCAACGTTTCTCCCGATGAGCCGAGAAAGGCCTGGGCCACCAGCAGATCCTCCGGGGTGGTGATTTTGATATTGCGGTAACTTCCCTCGACCATGGCCACGGGATGGCCCAGCCGCTCGACCAGAGAGGCGTCGTCGGTGCCGCGGAAACCGTCTTGCAGAGCCTGCTCATGGGCGCTGCGGATGATGGCGAAAGAAAAGGCCTGCGGCGTCTGCGCGAGCCACAAAGAGCGGCGATCGGGGGTCTGCCTGATCATCCCCCCCTCGACCTGCTTGATCGTGTCCTTGACCGGCACCCCGACCACGCAGCCGCCGACCCGTCGGGCGCTGTCAATCACCTCGTCGATGCGATCGGCGGGAAAGAGGGGACGCACGCCGTCATGGATCAGAACGATGTCCTCGGGGGCCGCCCCACAGGCGGCGAGGCCGTTGCGCACCGAATCCTGGCGCTCCGCCCCCCCTTCCACCAGCTCGCGGACCTTTTCAAAGCGGTAGCGTTCGACGACCTCGGTACGGCAAAAGGGGATTTCCTCACGGGGGGAGATCACGACGATCCGGTTCACGGCGGGGTGACGATCGAAAAGGGAGAGGGTATGGGCCAGGATCGGCCGGTCGGCCAGGGAAAGATACTGCTTGTTGACGGCCGCCCCCATACGGCTTCCGGTACCGGCGGCGGGAATCAGAACGGTGACCTTCATGAATCTCCGGGAAGAGGGGAAACCCTCGAAAAACCGGTCTCAGGGCAGAGACGGCTGCGAGGCCACCACCCCTGCGACCGCCGCAGGCGGTTGCAATAGAAAAAAACAAAAGAAAAGACCGGGCGCTTACGCGCCTGGCCCTCTGCCGGAGATCGGGAGTGCTAGTGAAGGAAAATGCTTTCGACCCGCTCGACGATCTGCTCTTCGGCAGCCCCCTGGGCCAGAGCGATTTCCTTAACCAGCAGCTTTCGAGCCAGTTCCAGAACTTTCTTCTCACCATAGGAGAGTTCCTTATCCTCTTTAATCAGGTAAAGTTCCCTCAGGACCTGGGCCACCTCGAACAGATCGCCAGACTTGATCTTTTCGTTGTACTCGCGCTGGCGCCGACTCCAGGAGGCGACGCTCTGGCACTTCTGCTTCTCTTCGAGAATGTCGTAAACCGAAGCGACCCGATCTTTGTCGATCAGGCAGCGCATCCCCACCATATCGGCATTGGTGATGGGAATCATAATTTTCATATCGCTGTCGACAATCCGAAGAACATAGAATTCATGGTTCTCACCGGCAAATTCCTTGGCCTCGATCGCCTCGATAACACCCACTCCCTGGGTCGGGTATACAGCCAGGTCGCCTATTTTGAACATGAGGTTCTCCTCTCACTTACGTCAAATAAAAATAACATAAACTTCATGTTTCGTCAAGGCCAAGAGCCGATGAAACAGGGACTTAGAAGATCTCCGCCGCCCATGCGCCGGGATTCTCCGCCGAACTGTTCGGGGAGAGCGACCCGAATACATTTCATTAAAAACCCGCTGCGTGGCTCGGACCTCTCTCCAAAATCAACAGCTAATCAATCGGTAATCGCTTGCAGAACCTCCTTTTTCTCGCCCCTCCCGGCCTTTTGCCCTTCGACGCCGCGGCCAAAACTCCCCCCGAAACACACGGGGGGGAACCCGATAAATCACCGGTTTTATGCCGGAGTAAAAACGGATGCTTTCTTGCGAAAGCATCAAGTTTGCGAAATTGCGGCTTCAGGAAAACGGCTGGCTTGTGCCGGTGCTGCGAAAAGCTGCGCTTCTGGAAAACGAGATCGGCCCGGCTGCCGGGCCAACACCATCGCTCGGGGCGGAGGTGAAAAGGGGGGAGATGGCAAACGTTCGAGCGTTACAGGCGCTCCTTGCGCTGGATGAGAAGAGCTGAGCCCGCCGGAGAATGAAGGCCGCTTCGACGCGGGCCCGTTCGATTCATTCTCACTGGCTACCGGATGGGTTTGGCCGCGGAGAAAAATCGCTGTTCATCTGCATCGGTTCGGCCGTCTCCGGAGGCTGAGGAATCTGGACGATGTTGCCTTGTTGCACCTGGAGCAGGAAGAGACTCTTCTGCGCCTCGCCTCCCTGATTGAACGAGGTCACCCCCGTGACCCCGTCGAAGTTCCGCACCTGCGCCAGGGCGGCGCGAAGCTCGTCGCGGGTCCGGACTTTCGGATCGTCCAGCAGCGACAGGAGGATGCGCGCCACGTCGAACCCCTGCGCCTCGAGAATGGAGGGCTCTTCGCCGAACTTGTTGAAATACCGGTTAACGAACTCCCGGACCGCCGGGGAGGGGCTGTGGCGGAAAAATCCGTCGACGAAAACAGCCCCTTCCACATATCGGCCGGCCAGGCGGATCAATTCCGGAGAGTCCCAACCATTGATGCCGAGCAGGGCGGCGTTGTCGATGCCGTAGAAAGCCAGTTGGGGGGCGATCAGTCCCACCTGATCGGCATAGTCAGGGATAAACAGCGCATCGAACTGATTCTCGGGCTTGAACAGATCTTCCAGTTGTTCCTTTTCGCTTTTGTGGTCGAAATCGGGATCATCTCCCTTGAGAAGCTTGATCGGACGACCGAAATCGGTGGCATTTTCCGGATAGCCCTGCTGCGCGACAATGGTGCCTCCCCGCTTTTCCACTTCCAGGGAGAAAAGGGTCGCCATCTGGCGACCCAGGGCATTTTCGGGATAAAGGATGCCGAAGGTGGTCATCCCCTTGCCCGCCATGGCGTATCGAACCAGAGCCTGCACCTGCAGGTGGGCCGTGAGTGAATCCCGAAAAACGTAATCGCCGATCTGGGGAAGCCCCTCTTTCTGGGAGAAGGCGAGCAGCGGAACCCGGTCCTGCTGCGCCGTGGTGGCAGCCGCATCGGCCGATGCGCCGGTGAGGGGCCCGGCGATCGCCATCACCCCATCTTCGTTGGCGAGTTCGGAGACCGCCTGGACGCTCTTATCCGGATCGGCTTCGCTGTCCCGATAGAGGAAACGGACCGGCGAATCGCTCTTCTTCTCTGCTTCCAGCGCCAGATTCATGCCGCGCTGAACCAGTTTGCCAAAGGTGGCGTACCGACCACTCAGCGGCAAAACCACCCCCACGGCCCGTTGCAGCCAGGTTTTGCCGGTGATTTTTTCGAGCAGTAGAACGGCGTCGCGCCGATCGGGAAAGGGTTTCGGACTGCTTACCAGGGGTTCCACCAGTCGTCGGGCCCGCACCTCGTCCCCGCCGGCAAAGGCCCGCTGGGCTTGACGCAACACGGCATCCGCGCCGATCGCCGTATCCCTGAACATGAAGGTGGCTTCGGAAAGCTCCGCATCGGTGGTCCGGTCACGAAGAATGGTGTGGGCCTGATCGAAGAGCTTCTTCTGCTCCGGAGGCTGCGCCAGCTTCAGCCCCTGATGGATGAAATAGAGGGCCTGAAGGGGTTTCCCCTCCTGCGCCTCCCCTTGGGCGAGAGCGGAATAGCGAAGAATACGGTCGGCAGCAGAGAGGCTTTCGGTTTTCAGCGACAGGAGGAGGGAGATCCCCTGCCGGGTTTTGCCGGTGCCGACCAGAGAGGCACCTTGCACCAGCAGGGCATCCGGGCCTCGCTGGCCGTCGGGAATCCGCTCGATGTAGAGCAGGGCCTGGTCGAACTCGCCCTGGTCGCGAAAGATACGGGCAAGCGTGAGATAGGCCCGGGGCAACAGGGGGGAATCGTAATGCTGGCTCACAAACCCCTGCAGCATCGAAATGGCCGCGTCGGGTTTGCCGCTCTGGTAAAGTTCGATCCCCTTTTGCAGCGCCGCCCCCTCGGGTCCCTGGTCGGCAGCAAAGGCGGGCTGCCCCCCCCCAAGCGCCGAGGTCCCTCCCAGTGTCAACAGCAGCAGCACGGTGGTGATAAGTCGTCCCATCTGTTTCCCCCGGCCCATCCTTTTACGGGGTAAGAAGTCCTCGCTGACCGACCCCGTTTACCCGAACAGCTCTTTGACTTTGTTGAAGAAACTCTTGCCGAGAGGGTGAACGTCCTCCCCCCCTTCCCGGGCGAACTCCTCCAACAACTCCTTCTGCCGGTCGGTCAGTTGGGTGGGAGTCTCCACGCGCAGCACCACCAGCTGATCCCCCCGGCCGTACCCCTGCAGAACGGGGATCCCCTTGCCGGCCAGTTTCAGCACCTTCCCCGACTGGGTGCCGGGCGGCACCTTCAATTTCACTTTTTCCTCCAGGGTGGGCACCTCCAGTTCCCCCCCCAGGGCGGCCTGGGAAAAGGAAATGGGCGTTTCGCAGATCACGTCCTGCCCTTCGCGCTGGAAGATCGGATGCTCCCGGACATTGATGACGACGTACAGATCGCCCGGGGGCCCACCGTGCAGGCCCTGATCGCCCTCGCCATTGAGTTTCAGGCGGCTGCCCGTCTCCACGCCGGCAGGGATTTTCAAAGAGATCGACTTCTTGCTGCGCATCCGGCCGCTGCCCCGGCATTCGGGACAGGGGGTCTCGATCACCCGGCCTTCGCCGCCGCAATCGGGACAGGGCCTGGTCAGGGAGAAAAATCCCTGCTGGAACCGGACCTGCCCGGCCCCCCGGCAGGTGGGACAGGTTTTGGGCGAGGTCCCCTTTTTGGCCCCCGAGCCGTCGCAGGCCTCGCAGGGCTGATGACGGGGGATCTGCACCTTGGTATCCAGACCGAAAGCGGCCTCTTCGAAGGAAATCGTCAAATTATAGCGCAGATCGTCGCCGCGATAGCCCCGGCTGCGGCGAGCCCCGGCGCCGCCGAAGATATCGCCGAAGATGTCGCCGAAAATATCCTCAAAGGGACTGCCGCCGAACCCGAAACCGCCGGAGGAAAATCCGCCGCCTTCCAGGCCGGCATGGCCGTATTGGTCGTAGGTGGCCCGTTTCTGGCCGTCGGATAACACCGCGTACGCCTCGGAAAGCTCCTTAAACTGATCTTCGGCTTCCTTGTCACCGGGATTGCGATCCGGGTGGCATTTGAGGGCCAGGCGGCGGTAGGCTTTTTTGATTTCCGCTTCACTGGCGTTGCGGTTGACTTCAAGAACTTCGTAATAATCGCGCTTTGCCAAACTGTCGATCCTTCTGCAGAGGGCGGGAGGAGATACCAACGGCAACAGGAGCCGGAATTTCTCCGGCTCCTGTTGCGTTTGCCACATGCGGGTTCGAGTATACCCGGTTTTGCCTCAGGACCCTACTTTTTATTTTCATCCACCTCTTCGAACTCGGCGTCCACCACATCTTCTTCCTTTGTCCCGGCCTGTTCTTCCGCGGCACCGGCGGCCGCCTCGCCTTCCTGGGCCTTGGCATACATGGCCTCGGCGAGTTTGTGCGAAGCCTGGGCCAGGGCCTCGGTGGTTTTCCGGATCTCCTCGGCGTCGTCCCCCTCCATCGCCTTCTTCAGATTTTCCAGCGCCTTCTCGATGTTCTGCTTGGTGTCGGCGTCGACCTTATCGCCGTGTTCCTTGAGGGACTTCTCGGTGGTGTAGACCAGGCCGTCCGCCTGATTACGGGCCTCGATCAGCTCCCGCTTCTTCTGGTCCTCGGCGGCATGGCTTTCGGCGTCCTTGACCATCTTTTCGATCTCCTCCTCGGAAAGGCCCGAAGAGGCGGTAATCTTGATCGACTGCTCCTTGCCGGTGCCGAGATCCTTGGCGGCGACATGAAGGATGCCGTTGGCGTCGATATCGAAGGTCACCTCGATCTGCGGCACCCCGCGGGGCGCCGGCGGGATGCCGACCAGCTCGAAGCGGCCGATGGTCTTGTTGTCGGCGGCCATCTCCCGCTCGCCCTGCAGGACGTGGACCGAGACGGCCGGCTGGTTATCGGCCGCGGTAGAGAAGATCTGGCTCTTCTTGCAGGGGATGGTGGTGTTCTTCTCGATCAGCTTGGTCATGACGCCGCCGAGCGTCTCGATCCCCAGGGAGAGGGGGGTGACGTCGAGGAGCAGGACGTCCTTGACCTCCCCTTTGAGCACCCCGCCCTGAATGGCGGCGCCGATGGCCACCACCTCGTCGGGGTTGACCCCTTTGTTGGGGGTTTTGCCGAAAATCTCCTGGACCTTTTTCTGCACCGCGGGCATGCGGGTCATGCCGCCGACCAGGATCACCTCGTCGAGTTCGGAAGCGGAGAGCCCGGCATCCTTGAGAGCCATTTTGCACGGCTCAACCAGCTTGGCGAGAAGCTCGCCGCAGATGCTCTCCAGCTTGGAGCGGCTCAGTTTGATGTTCAGATGCTTGGGTCCGGACTGATCGGCGGTGATAAAGGGCAGGTTGATATCCGTCTCCATCGACGCGGAGAGTTCGATCTTGGCCTTTTCCGCCCCTTCCTTGAGCCGCTGCAGGGCCATCTTGTCGTTGCGCAGGTCGATCCCCTGCTCCTTCTTAAATTCATCGGCAACGTAATCGATGATGCGCTGGTCGAAGTCCTCGCCGCCGAGGAAGGTGTCGCCGTTGGTCGACTTGACCTCGAACACCCCTTCGCCCAGCTCCAGGATGGAGATGTCGAAAGTGCCGCCGCCCAGGTCGAAAACGGCGATCTTCTCTTCCTTCTTCTTGTCCAGACCGTAGGCCAGAGACGCCGCGGTCGGCTCGTTGATGATCCGCAGCACGTTGAGGCCGGCGATCTTGCCGGCATCCTTGGTCGCCTGGCGCTGGGAGTCGTTGAAATAGGCCGGAACGGTAATGACGGCGTCGTTGACCTCTTCGCCCAGGTAATCCTCGGCGGTCTGCTTCATCTTCTGCAGCACCATGGCCGAGATTTCCGGCGGGCTGTAGCTTTTTCCCCGGGCCTCCACCCAGGCATCGCCGTTATCGGCCTTGGTGATCTTGAAGGGACTGATCTTGATATCCTTCTGCACCGTTTCCGAATCGAACTTGCGCCCGATCAGCCGCTTGATGGCAAACAGGGTATTTTCCGGATTGGTGACGGCCTGGCGCTTGGCCTGCTGGCCGACCAGTCGCTCCCCGCTTTCATTAAAAGCCACCATGGAGGGAGTGGTGCGGGAACCTTCCGCATTGGCGATCACGACCGGTTCGCCCCCTTCCATGACCGCCACACAGGAATTGGTCGTTCCCAGGTCGATGCCGATTACTTTTGCCATGACGTTATATCCTCCTTATATTTCTTTGTCGTTCTGAGAAGTTTAACAACTTCGGATCTTTTTTCATGCCCCTTCGGAGGGATCCGCCGCCGGGGCCTTGGCCACCATGACCATCGCCGGCCGCAGCAGGCGATCATGGAGCAGGTAGCCCTTCTGCAGCTGCTGAGCCACGGCGTTGGGGGGATACTCGCTGCTCTCCAGCTGCCCCACGGCCTCATGGAAAGCCGGGTCGAAGGACGCTCCCAGCGCCTCGACCGGGGTCACGCCGAATTTACCCAGGGCCTTCTGGAGCTGGTCCAGAGTCATTTCCACCCCTTGCAACAGCCCTTCGCCCCCCTGGCTGTCCTTGCGGGCATGGTCCAGGGCGCGCTCCAGGTTGTCCACCACCGGCAGAATTTCCCGCAGAATATTCTCGTTGGCGAACCGCGACAGGTCCTCTTTGTCACGCTGGGCACGTTTGCGGTGGTTTTCCAGATCGGCCCGGGCCCGCAGGTACAGGTCCCAGTTCTTCTGGGTTTCCGCCCGGCAGGCAGCGAGCTCCTCCTCCAGGGAAGGCGGCGCCGGAGCGGCTTCGACCTCCTCCTGATCCACGGGGATTTCTTCGGGCGCACCCTCTTCGCCGGGAAGGGGGTTCTTTTCCGTATGCAAATTTTTCTTTTTGGTCACAGTGTTACTCCTGTTACGAATCTGCTTCAAGAAGACGCGTGATCAGCCGGGCGGTGTAATCGACCACTGGAATCACGGTGGAATAGGGCATCCGGGTCGGCCCGATCACCCCCAGGGTACCGACGGCACCCTGACGACCGCAATAGGTAGAGGTGATCAGGCTGCACCCCTGAATCGCGCTGTATTCGGCCTCGTTTCCGATAAAAATCTGGACCCCCTGGATCCGCTGGCTTTTGTCGAGCAGGTTGACCAGCAGGCTCTTTTGCTCGAAGGTCCGAAACAACCGCTTCATCCGTTCCAGATCGGCGAATTCGGGCTGTTCGAGAACATTGACGGCCCCTTCGATAAAGACCTGCTCGCCCGGGTCCTGACTGAAAACTTCCCGGGAAAGCTCCAGGGCACGCTGGTAGATGCGATCATAGAGGGCTTTCTCCCGCGCCATCTCCTCCACCAGCCGCGCCTTGACCTCCTGGATGGTCAACCCCTTCAGGGTCCGGTTCAGATAATTGTTCATCTGCTCCAGATCCCGCGGGGAAAGGGGCCCTTCCGTATCGATGATCTTGTTTTGCACGCTCCCCGACTCGGAGACCAGGACCACCAGAATCCGTTCGTTGGTCAGGCGGATGAATTCGATATGCCGCAGGACCGTGGTCGTGAAGCGCGGCGCCATGACGATCCCGGCGTAGCGGGAGATGGACGAGAGAATCTTGCCCGAAGCCTGCAGCAACCCCTCCATCCGCAGACTTCTGATCCGGTAATGCCGTTCGATCCGCTCCATCTCCGCCGGCGTCAGAGACCGAATCCGCAACAGGGTATCGATATAAAACCGGTACCCCTTCTCCGTCGGAATCCGGCCCGCCGAGGTGTGGGGGGAGGCGAGAAAACCTCGGTCCTCCAGCTCGGCCATGACGTTGCGCACCGTCGCCGGCGAAAGGCCCATCCGATGACGCTTCGTGACCGCACGGGAACCGACCGGCTCGGCGCCGTCGATATAATCCTCGATAACCGCCTCGAGGATTTTACGACTTCTCTCGTTGAGTTCTTCGCCCACTTTGGTCACCGCCCCAAAAAACGCAAGCCGGAAAATCCGGCCTCTCTCACAATCCGTGTCTGGAAAGCTGTCACGACTCCCCGAATGCGCGCATCACGAACCCTCCCGCCCGCAGCTGTCGCCCGAAAGCGGCCCTTGGCCGGGAACCCGAAATACGACGCAACGGAGAATGCTCATTTGTTTCCAGGCCCTTAGCACTCGGGGGCGTCGAGTGTCAAAATAACAATGGCCTCCCCCTTTGTCAAGGTCTGCAGAGGAGGAAAAATCCCCCCGGAATCAGAGAAAAGGGACGATAAAATGGTCAAATAGAAGCCATCCCTCCAGATCGAACTGCCAGGACCCGTTCGTCGTGGTGAGATGATCCGCGGCGCCACGGACCGCTGCGGGAAACGCCTCGGCCACCCCCGTGCCGAATCGCAGGCGAAACGTCTCCTCGGCCACCCCCGCCGAAGTTCTCAGCCCGAGATAGAGGGTTTCGGCCATCGCGCCCCGGCGGTCGAAGACCTCGAGGGTCGTCCCCGGCGCCTCCCTTCGCGACAGCCGCTCGGCGTAGCCCGCCAGGTCGTTGGCAACCGCCGATCGCTCTCCCCACCCCCGGCCGCAGAAGGAATGGGCGCCCGCGCCGATGCCGAGATAGGGACGGCGCTGCCAGTAGGCGAGATTGTGCCGGCAGGCGGATCCGGGCCGGGCGAAGTTGGAGATCTCGTAATGATCGTACCCCGCCGCGGTCAGACACCGGTGCAGCAGGCGGAAACAGGCCGCATAGGCGTTTTCGTCGGGCAGGTCCAGCCCGCCAGCGCGGTGCATGTGGTAGAAAGGGGTCTGCTCTTCAACAGTCAGGCCGTAGCAGGAGAGGTGGTCGGGCTCAAGAGCCAGAAACTCTGAAACCTCGGCCTGCAAGCCCTCTTCGTTCTGCCCCGGCAGGGCGAACATCAAATCGCAGGAGAGATTGTCGAACCCCGCCTGCCGGGCCCAGCGAACAGCCTGACGCGCCTGCTCCGCCGAATGGATCCGGCCCAGCGCGGCCAGGTGCTCGGCCTGAAGGGACTGGATTCCCAGAGAGAGTCGGTTGACGCCGGCCCGCCGGTACCCCGCCAGCGACTCCAGGGAGACGGTGCCCGGGTTCGCCTCGAGGGACACCTCGGCCCCGGGCGCCAGTCCGAACCCCTCCCGAACGCTCTCCAGAATCTGCGTCACGGCAGAGGGAGGGAGCAGCGAGGGGGTCCCGCCGCCGAAAAAGACCGTCTCGAGGGGTCCCCGCCACCCGTCTCGGGCGGCAATCTCCAGGTGCTTCCGGAGAAGGCCCGGGTAGCCCGCCAGCAGCGCTCCCTCATCCGCCACCGAATAGAAATCGCAGTAGGGGCACTTGCGGCGGCAAAAGGGGATGTGGATGTACAGGCCGGGCATCACAAAATCACCTGAATCGATGGGGCGTGAGGAGTCAGGGGTGAGGAGAAAAAGGTATCCGCAAAAAGCGCCAACTCGGGCGGAACACACCAGGCTCACGAAGTCATGAGAAGAACATGCCTCAATGGAAATCGGTGAAGTGCGCGGCGTTGATAATCAGATGGGCGACGATGGCGCCGGCATAGCCGAGAGCGATCACCGGCATCCAGACCAGGTGGCGGAAAAAGGTATAGGTTCCCCGGGCCGTCCCCATCAGGCCCACCCCGGCCGCCGAGCCGATGGAGAGCAGGCTGCCCCCCACCCCGGCGGTGAGGGTAACCAGCAGCCACTGGCCGTGGGACATGTGGGGGTTCATCGTCAGCACCGCGTACATGACCGGGATATTGTCAATAACCGCCGAGAGCATCCCCACCAGCACGTTGGCGCCGGTGGCCCCGATCCCAGTATACATGGCGTGGGACGCCAGCGCCAGATACCCGAACTGACCGAGGCCGCCGACGCAGAGAATTACCCCGTAGAAAAAGAGCAGGGTGTCCCACTCGGCCTTGGCGATTTTTCGGAACAGATCGAACCCCGGGGCGCCCGCGCCGTTCTGTCCGGTCAGATTCAGCGGGTTGTCGGCGGTCTCGAAATAAATCCGGTGTTCGCGGGTTTTGATGTGATAGGAAAACAGGGAGAGGAGCCCGAGCCCCAGCATCATGCCGACCGCCGGTGGCAGATGCAGAAAGTTGTGAAAGCAGACCGCCGTGGCGATGGTCAGCAGAAAAAGCAGCATTATGCGCCGGGCCCCGTATTTCATCGAAACGGTTTCTTCGAGCGGCCGGGGCTTTTCCTTGCTGACGGCGAAGCTCATGATGAAGGCCGGGATCAGCCAGTTGATCAGGGCGGGGACGAAGATGTCGAAAAACTCGAAGAAATCGACCCTTCCCTTCTGCCAGACCATGAGCGTGGTGATGTCGCCAAAGGGGGAGAAGGCCCCGCCGGCGTTGGCCGCCACGACGATGTTGATGCAGGAGAGAACGACGAATCGTTTATTCTCCCGCCCCACCGCCATCACCACGGCCCCCATGAGCAGGGCAGTCGTCAGGTTGTCGGCGATCGGTGAGATAAAAAAGGCGAGCAGGCCGGTCAGCCAGAAGATGATCCGAAGAGAAAAACCGCGGGAGACGAGCCCGCCGCGCAAGGCGTTGAAGACGTTGCGCTCCTCCAGGGAGTTGATATAGGTCATGGCCGCCAGCAGAAACAGGAACAGTTCGGCGTATTCGACCAGATTTTCCCGAATGGCCTCGTGGGCGGTGTGGATATCGCCGATTTGGGCATAGGCCAGCGCCACCAGGACCCAGATGATCCCTGCCGCCACCATCACGGGCTTGCTTTTGCGCATGTGGAGCTTTTCTTCGACGATCACCAGGGCGTAGGCCAGAACGAAAAGCGCCAACCCCAGATAACCGTAAAAAGTGGCGGTAAAATCGGGCCGGAGAGCCCCTGTTTCGGCGGCGGCCGCAGAGGCAGCGGGCCCCCCGATCATCAGCAGTGAGAGTAACAACGTCGTCAGCATTCCGTTTTCTTTCGCGAAAAAGGGGGAGTCTGGCGCAGGAAACCGGGGGCGAGGCGAAAAAAACCCCGAAGACGCTCCGCATCGGTAGGTCGGGATATTATTGGAAGAATAAAACGGGATGTTTTTAACATCTGCCCCAGACGGAGTCAAGGGGAAGGTCCTTGCCCTGCGGGAATGGTTTGCCTATAATGACCCTGTTTTATTTTCAGTTCTCCCCGCGAAGCTCGTTGCTCGCGTGATGAAAAGGCACTTGAGATCAACCCTGGCGGCACCACGTCGCTTTGCGCAGGGGGCCCCAAAATAAAGAACGATTTTGATGCCATACCGCATTTTTGAAACCGGCAGTGTTGAAGAAAGGAAGGGCGATGGAACGAAGAGTTGGAGCGGCAGCCGTGCAATTCAACATCTCCCTGGGAGACGTGGACACCAATCTGCAGAAGGCGCTCGACGGACTGCGCCGCGTTCGGGACAAAGGCGCCCGGCTGGCGGTTCTGCCCGAAATGTGGAGTACCGGCTTTCTCTATAAGCAACTTCCGCAGCTGGCCGAAGAAACCCCCCGGGTGATCGGCGCGCTGAAAGAGATCTCCGCCGAACTCGACATGGTGGTCGTCGGCAGCATGGCGGAAAAAGAGGGGGAAACGGTCTACAACACCGCCTACGTATTCGACGGGGGGAAGCTTGCCGGCACCTATCGCAAGCTCCACCTCTTTTCCACCATGCGCGAAGACCGTTTCCTCGGCGCGGGCGACCGGACCCTGGTCGTGCCCACCGCCGTCGGCCGGGTCGGCGTCGCTATCTGTTACGACCTGCGCTTTCCCGAGCTGTTTCGCAAGCTGGCTCTCGACGGCGCGGAGATCCTCTGCATTCCCGCCGAATGGCCCGCTCCGCGACAGCTTCACTGGCGCACCCTGGTGCGCGCCCGGGCCATCGAAAACCAGCTGTTCGTGGCCGCCGCCAACTGCTGCGGCGTCCAGGGCAAACTGACCTTTTTCGGCCTGAGCCAGCTGATTTCGCCCCGGGGAAACATCCTCGCCGAAGGGGGAGATGTCGACACGGAGTTGACAGCGGTTTTCGATTTCGCCGAGATGCAGGAATACCGCGAGCACATCCGTTGCTTCCAGGAACGGCGCCCCGACGTCTACGGCACCCTGTCCTGAACGGGGAAACCCCCTTCCCCTTTTGGAGGCATCTCTCTATGCGAGAAGGCCCCGGCACACTCTGGCCGGGGCCTTTTTGTTCCTTTTCCCGGAGGGAACCCGTCAGCGCTCGAGCCGTTTGGCGCTCTTGCGCAAGGCGGGCGGAATCTCTTTGAGGGAATCGGCGAACTGCAGCGCCCCCTGTTCATCCACGTACAGATAGCGGGGCGAGGCGTTGGGAGAAACCGTCGAGGGGCGGTGCGCCGGCTCTGTGGATGGATGCTGCTTGAGAATCGTTTCGATGGGGTCCTTCTCGGCCCGGCCCAGCAGGCGGCTGCGAAAGTCGAGGTAGAATTCCCGAACGGCCGTATACCCCGGTGCCTTCAAAGGCGCCCGCAGCAGAACCTGATCCATGGCCAGCAGCAGGGCCAGAAAAAGAAAACTCCAGACTAAAAAACCCGCCAGACGCTTCATGGGTGATCTCTTCTCTCAGTGATGATGGCCATGACCATGGCTGCAGAGGCTCGAGCGGCGCGGCCGGTGCCTGAGCTGAGGAATCAGGGGTTCGGTCGTGCAGCGCGAACATTCGCCCTGCAAGGTGGTATGGGTGATGTGGTAATCGTGATCGAGCATCGTCTCGATCTCGCCGATGATCTCCCCCTGAGCCAGGCGGTATTCCGGTTCGATGTCGATATGGGCGGAGAGCGCCGAGATGTGGGAACAGATGGACCAGACGTGCAGATGGTGAATGTCGTTGACCCCCTGCACCCGCCGCATTTTGCCCACGACTTCCTGGAGATCGACATCCCGGGGCACTCCTTCGAGCAGGATATGTCCGGCCTCGCGCAGAATACGCACGGAACCGAAACCGATAATGATGGAGATGCCGACGGAAATCAGCGCATCGAGCAGATACCAGTTGGTGAAATACATGATCACGCCGCCGACGATGACCCCGACCGAGGCGACGGCGTCCCCCAGCACGTGGAGAAAGGCGCTGCGAACGTTCAGGTCGTCATGGGAGTGGCCGTGGAGAAACCGCGCCGCCACCAGATTCATCACCAGGCCGATGGCGGCGATGATAAACATTTCCATGCTCTTGACCGCCTCGGGATGCAGCAGGCGGCCGCCGGCCTCGTACAGAATGCCGACCGTAATGAAAATCAGGCTGAGACCGTTGAACAGCGAAGCGAAGATTTCCGCCCGGTGCCAGCCGTAGGTGCGTCGATCCGTGGCGGGGAACCCGGCGAGACGAACCGCCAGCAGCGACAGGACCAGAGCGAAGAGGTCCATAAAGACATGGGCGGCATCGGAAAGCAGGGCCAGGGAGTTGGTCCAGTAGCCGCCGACCACCTCGGCGACCAGGGTCACCGCGGTCAGAGCGATGGCAAAACGGAAGCCGCGGGAGATACTCCGGTCGAGATGTTCTCCATCGGTCATTGAAAAATCCTTCCTGAAAAACGGGCACGGGTCATTCTAACGACAGGCATCCTCCGAAATCAAGGTCCTTTCGGCCCTTTTCGGCCGGGACTTCTCGTCCGGATGGTTCCCTTTTGTCCTGCCCTGTGCTATTTTGGGCACGCTTTTGGAGGCCTTCGCCAGAAGCGGCACCCTTTTCATTAGTATAGCCCCTTTAGCAGGAGTGGCATGCGGAGCGACCGACCATATCTCACCTGACCCCGTTTGCCACCCGATCTCCGGTTTTTCCGACAGTCCGTTTTTGCACAGGAGTTTCTCACCATGTCCCAGTCGATTTACGATGTCGTCATCATCGGCGGCGGCCCGGCCGGCCTGACCGCCGGGCTCTATACCTCCCGGGCCAAGCTCAAGACCCTACTGCTGGAGCGGATGATCATGGGCGGGCAGGTCATGACCACCACCAGGGTGGAGAACTACCCGGGTTTCCCCGGCGGCATCGACGGCCCCGACCTGATGGTGCGCTTTCAGGAACACTGCCAGGAATTCGGGCTGGAGGTGGAATACGGCGAAGTGGAGGGCCTGCTCGATCGCGGAGAGAACAAAGTCGTGATTGTGGACGGCAAGGAAATCCAGGCCCGGGCCGTGATCATCACCACCGGCGCCGAGCCGCGAAAACTCGAGGTGCCGGGAGAAAAGGAATTCACCGGGCGGGGCGTCTCCTATTGCGCCACCTGCGACGGCGCCTTCTTCCGCGAGGTTCCCGTCGCCATCGTCGGGGGCGGGGATACCGCCGTCGAGGAGGCTCTCTTCCTCACCCGCTTCGCCAGCAAAGTGTATCTCATCCACCGGCGGGATCAGCTGCGGGCCACCACCATTCTCCAGGAGCGGCTGCGCCACAATGAAAAGGTCGAAATTCTCTGGAACCGGACCGTACAGCGGGCCGAGGGGGATGCCTCCGGCCTGAAGACGGTCGAGTTAAAGGACTCCCGGACAGGGGAGAAATCTCCCCTTGAGGTCGAAGGGCTGTTCGTTGCCATCGGCGTCACCCCCAAGGCTCATTTTCTCACCGAGATCCTGCAGCTCGACGACGAGGGCTACATCCTGACCGACGCCGAGTGCCGCACCTCCATGCGGGGGGTCTTTGCCGCCGGGGATGTGCGCAAGAAAATTCTCAAACAGATTGCCACCGCCGTTGGCGACGGGGCCGTGGCCGCCATCATGGCGGAAAAGTACCTGGAAGAGTTGGGGGAATAGATCGTAGGCGCGATCCCAGGTGGTCGCCCTCGACGGTGGGCAGACATGTGGGTCTGCCGCTACGAAACCATTGAACGTATGGCGAGGAGGGGGGAAACATGCTGGCCAAGGTATTGTCCGGAGCGCTGATCGGGATCGACGCCTATCCGGTCGAAGTCGAGGTGGACATCGCCCAGGGCTGCCGCAGTTCTCCACGGTCGGCCTGCCCGAAGGGGCGGTCAAGGAGAGCAAGGACCGGGTCAAGTCGGCGATAAAGAACTCGGGATACGAATTTCCCGCCCGGCGCATCACCATCAACCTCGCCCCGGCGGACATCCGCAAGGACGGCGCCGCCTTCGATCTGCCGATGGCGGTAGGGCTGCTGACCGCCACGGGAGCCTTCAAGCCGGCACGGGAGGGGCGTTTCCTGCTGATGGGCGAGCTCTCTCTCGACGGCCGCGTCAAGCCGGTGCAAGGGGCGTTCTGCCGGTGGCGGCGGCCGCGCGCCAATGGGACGTGGCGGGTTTCATTCTCCCCGAGGAAAACGCCCCGGAGGGGGCCATCGTCGACAGCCTGCCGGTCTTCGGCGTGCGGGACCTGGGGGAAGTGGTCGCCTTTCTCAGCGGCGAGAGCCAGCCCGCACCCTGCCGGGTAGACACGCCGGAAGCTTTTCGCCCGCGCTTCCCTCCAACGGGATGACTTTGCCGAGGTGCGCGGCCAGGAGCACGTCAAGCGGGCCCTCGAGGTCGCGGCGGCCGGATCGCACAATCTCCTGATGAGCGGTCCGCCCGGCAGCGGCAAGACGATGCTCGCCCGCCGGCTCCCGACCATCCTCCCCGCCCTCGCCTTCGACGAGGCCCTGGAGACGACCAAGATCCACTCCATCGTCGGCCTGCTGCCCCAGAGCGACGCCCTGGTCGCCGTTCGCCCCTTCCGTTCACCCCACCACACCATCTCCGATGCCGGCCTGATCGGCGGCGGCACCGTTCCCCGGCCCGGCGAGGTCTCCCTGGCCCACAACGGCGTGCTGTTTCTCGACGAACTGCCGGAGTTCAAGAAGAACGTCCTCGAGATGCTGCGCCAGCCCCTCGAGGACGGCCAGGTCAGTATCAGCCGCGCGGCGATGAGTCTCACCTATCCGGCCTCCTTCATGATGGTGGCGGCTATGAATCCCTGCCCCTGCGGGTATCTGGGCGATCCCAAGCACGACTGCACCTGTACGCCGCTGATGATCCAGCGCTACCGCACCCGGCTGTCGGGACCGCTCCTCGACCGCATCGACCTGCACGTGGAGGTCCCCCGCGTCCCCCACCGCGATCTGGCCGACCCGAAGGACGGCGAAACCTCCGCCGCCGTTCGTGCCCGGGTGGAGGCCGCCCGTGCGATCCAGCGCGAGCGTCTGTGGCAGTTCGGCGTTCACGCCAATGCCCGCATGCAGACCCGCCACATCCGCAAGTTCTGCACTCTCGACGGCGAAGGCGAACGCCTTCTCGAGACGGTCACCGACCGGCTGGGCCTCTCCGCCCGCACCTACACCCGCATCCTCAAGCTCGCCCGCACCATCGCCGATCTGGCCGGCGAAGAGCAGATCCGCCAGCCGCACCTGGCCGAGGCGATCCAGTACCGGGGCCTCGATCGCAAGGCCACGTGATCTTCGCCGAAATCTTTCCACCCTCCCTGAAAACGTCTGCCCTGGCATCCATTTGTTCAAAAGAAAACCGGGGGTGCCAGCGACATGGTGCCGGCACCCCCGGTTTTCTTTCCTCCAACCTTTAAGTCTTTTTATTGGTTGGCTTTTTTAATCGCGTCGAGGAATGCATTGAGCATTTCTTTGCCCTCTGGACCGAAGGTCTTGACGATATAGGCCTTGACCGGCGGCGCCGCGGCGTCGCGAAACCGGGCCTTTTCCGCCGGGGTCAAGGCGTTGATTTCCATCTTCTTGCCCAGGGCCGGCAGACCGCGGTCGGAGGCTTCGATGATGCGGCTGATGCCTCGGCCGGCGACGATGGCCGACTTGGCGGCGTAGTTCACCACGTAGCGCTCCTGTTTGGTCAGGCCGTCGTAGAACTTCTTGTTGATCACCCAGGGATAGGGGGCAAAGAGGTGCCCGGAGAGGGTGAGGTATTTCTGCACTTCGTCGAATTTGGCGAACTTGATGATGGGCACCGGGTTCATCTGACCGTCGGCAACACCGGTCTGCAGAGAGGTATAAACTTCGGCCCAGGGCAGGGAGACCGGCTGGGCGCCGAGAGACTGGACCAGAAGCTTTTGGGTGGGGATGCTCATGGTCCGAATCTTCAGCCCTTTCATATCGGCCGGCGTCCGGATGGGGTGCTTGGAGTTGGTAAAGTCGAAGAAACCGCCCGAATCCCCGAAACCGAGGACGTGCAGACCAGTTTTCTTCTCGATGTCTGCGCCCAACTTCTTGCCGAAGGGCCCGTCGAAGACCGCATAGGTGGTGCTGATATTGGGGAATGCGAAGGGGACATCGAGAACGCTGATCATGGGGTAGATGGAGGCCATCCCGCCGGAGGTGGCAATGGTCGACTGGATCACCCCGGCCTTGACCTGCTGCAAGACTTCACTGTCCTTGCCGAGCTGCCCGCTCGGGTAGATCTCCACCTGGATGGCACCGTTGGTGCCCGACTCGACCAGGCTCTTGAAGACCGCCGCCATGGCGCCGGTGGCGTTGTCGAAGGGGTCCTGCTTGTTGAGGTGGGCCAGCTTCAGCACCTTGGCGGCCCTGGCCGGAACCGGCGCGGCTAACAGCGCGACGCCGAACGCCAGGACGGTGGCGAGAGTGAGGGTCTTCTTGATCATGGGGTTCTCCTTTCATTGCGAAAATGATAACTGCTTACAAACCCAGCAGCCTAGGGATGTAAAGGGTCAGGTTGGACCAGAAGGCGATCACGAACAGCACGAAGGTCTCCACCAGGATAAACGGCCAGAGGGAGACGGCGATGCGCTCGAGCTTCTCGCCCGTCACCGAGGCGAGCACGAACAGGCAGGCGCCAACCGGCGGGGTCATGGGCGAAATGTTGAGGGCGAGCACGATCATCACCCCGGCATGAACCGGGTCCATGCCTATCTTCAGGGTCAGCGGCGCCAGGACGGGAGCGAGAATTATGAGGGCGGCATTGATATCCATGAACATGCCGATGGCCAGCAGCAGCGCGACGATCAGGGCGATGATGACCGTCGGATTGTGCGACAGGGAGAGAAACCGGCGGTGATCGCCTCGGGGATCTGCAGAAAGGTCAGGGTACAAGCCGAGGATCGACGCCGAAGCGATGATCAGAAAGACCACCCCGGTAATCCGGGCGGTGCCGATGAGCATCTCGACGATGTCGCTGAAAGTGAGAGAAGACGATAGACGACGACGCCGACGAACAGGGCATAGAAAACCGCGATGGCGGCGGCCTCCGTCGGCGTCGTGATGCCGCCGAGAATGCGAGCAGAGGATCTAGAAGACCGGCATGGCCAGGGCCAGCAGGCTCAAGCGGAAGGTCGAGAGGATGCGCCGCAGACTGAGCCGATCCCCCGATCTTGGGAAGCTTCCAGTCTCGCCTTCCGAAGGCGGCGATCAGCGCCATGCACAGAAAGGCCAATCAGCAGCTCCGGCAAAATGCCCCACGGCGAACAGCGCCGGCGATGGAGACCCCGTCAGAAAGCCGTAAATAACCATCAGATTCGGAGAAGGGGATGGTCGGACCGATGATCGAGCCGGCGGCCGTAACGGCGCAGGCAAAGAGATACCGAATACCCCTTCTCGACCATGTGCGGGCACGAGGATTTTGCCGAAGGCGACGGCATCGGAGACGGCGGCGCCGGTCATGCCGGCGAAAAAGTACCGAGGCGATCATCGTCGAGTGGGCCAGTGCCGCCGCGCAGATAACCGACAGGGCGTCGGCGAAGGCGGCAATCTTCTGGGTCATGCCGCTGCGGTTCATCGATGTCCCCGGCCAGGATGAAAAAGGGCATGGCCATGAAGGTGAACAGGTTAAGGCCGGCGAAGAAGCGCTGGGCGGCCATGTTCAAGAAATGCAGCCCGCCGATCTGGAACATGCCGATCATGCCAGCGAACACCGAGGACATAGCCGAGGGGCAGAAGCCAACGACCATGAGGACGAAAAAGGTGATCAGTACGAGCATGGATCCTCCTCCCGCGGGGCGAGGCGGGTCACATCCCGGACGCCGGCGAGCACCATCTGCAGCGCCGCGATAGCCGCCGAGACCGGCACGGCCGCGTAAGGCAAGGTCATGGTCATGTTGAAGATCGTGGCGTACTGGCTGGCGCCCTCGCGGGCCAGATTGCCTCCGTACCAGACCAGGAGCACGAAAAACGCCAGACCGATCAGATCGAGAACCACGCGGACCGTCTGGCGGAGCCGGCGGGGCAGGGATTCGAGCAACAGCATCAGGCCGATGTGTCTCCCGGTAATAAACGCCGCAGGAGACGGCCAGCAGCGACGCCCGGATCCATCGGATAGCGCGCCAGCTCCTCGGTCCAGGTGATGTGCAGATTGACCATGTAGCGGGAGACGATTTCGAGCCAGACGTCCATCACCATCAGGGCGACCAGCAGCGCGCACAGGCGCTCCACCACCCAGTTCAGGCGTCGACCGAGGCGGTCCGCCGCTGTGGAAATTCGTGTCATACGTCGGTCTTTCCGTGGCTAAAGGATCTTCGGATTCGGGTCGCCGCCCGCAGGCAGCGATGGGCAAGGGGAGGCATCATCGGCGCCCGCGGCGCAATACCTTGCCGGTGTCGCGCCGTTTCAACAGCCAGCCCCTCTTCCAGCACCGGCTCGCCGTTGACCAGCACGTGGCGGATGCCCAGCGGGTACTGGACGGGGTTGATGAAGGTCCCCCGATCGACCACGGTCTGCGGGTCGAAAACGACCAGATCGGCCCAGCACCCCTGCGCCACGCGGCCGCGGTCGGAGAGGCCGAAGACCTCGGCGGTCTTGGCGCTCATCTTGCGCCACGGCCGCCTCCAGGGAGAGGACCTTCTCCTCGCGGACATATTTGCCGAGCACCCGGGGAAAGGCGCCGAACACCCGCGGATGGGGGGTTCCGCCGAGCAGCCCGTCGGTGCACACGTTCTGCTCAGGGCGGAGCAGAAACCGCACGATGTGCTCCTCCTTGCCGTAGAAGTCGACCATGCCGACGGCGTTCTCCTCTTCGCGCAGCAGATCGAAAACGGCGTCGAAGGGGGGCTTGCCGCGCATCCGACCGATCTCCACCAGGGTTTTGCCGATCAGGTCGCGGTTGGCGGCACTCTTGACGCTGGTGATGAAGATCTGGTCGAGACCGGCAAACTCGACAAAGTTGTCCCAGCCCGGCAGGCCGTGCTCGATATCATGCACCATGCGGCAGCGCTTCTCGGGATCGCCCGAGCCGCTCGAGCAGCCGCTCGGTGCCCCCGTCGTGGGCCCAGGGGGGAAGGATGACACCGGAGCATGGTGCTGCCGGCGACGTAGGGATACTGGTCGAAGGAGACCCGCAGGCCCTCCTCCCGGGCGCGATCGAGCAGCGCGAGGGCCTTGTCGACCTTTTCCCAGTTCTGCTTACCGCAGACCTTGAAGTGGGAGAAGTCGATCTTCACCCCCAATTCGCGGCCGATGCGAAAGACCTCCTCCATGGAGGCGAGGATGTCGTCGGCCTCGCTGCGCTGATGAACGACAAAGACGCCGTCGTACTCGGCGACCACCCGGTTGAGGGCGACCAGCTCGGCGGTATCGGCGTGGGCGCAGGGGATATAGATCAGCCCGGTGGAAAGCCCCAAGGCTCCGGCCTCCATCTCGCGCCGGAGGATCTCCGCCATCCTCTCCAATTCCGCGGCGGTGGCGAGGCGCTGCGCGAGCCCCATGGCCTCCATGCGGATGTTGCCATGGGGGGCGAGGTAACCAACGTTAGGGCCGACGCCGCTCTCTTCGAGCCTGGCGAGATAGCCGGCGGTGGTCTCGTGGCGCCAGTCGATGGCATCGCTCTCCCCCTCGAGACCCCGCCAGGTTCTTGCGCCAGGTGGCGACGTACGGCAGGGGCAGCGGCGCCAGGCAGGAATCCCGTCCTGACCGAAAATCTCGGTGGTGATCCCCTGCCGGGTCTTAGCTTCGGCATAGGGTTCCTCGAAGATCTTCAGGCTCGAATGGCTGTGGCTGTCGATGAACCCGGGGGTGACGACCAGGCCGGAGACGTCGAGAGTGCGCTCGGCCTCGATCCCGGCGCAGGCCCCGACGCCGACGATGCGGCCCCCGTCGATGGCGACGTTGCCGGCAAAGGCCGGTTGCCCCGAGCCGTCGACAATGGTGCCGTTTCGCAGCAGAAAGGATACGCTCATGATCTTCTACCCGACCAGCAGCGCGCCGAGGATGCCGTAGTACCCGCGGGCGGCTCCCAGCAGCTGTGCGATGTCGATGGATTCGTCGATGGTGTGGGCCAGATTCTCCGGCGAGGGGCCGAACCCGAGGGTCGCGATCCCCGCTTCACCGGCATAGTGGCTGCCGTTGGTGCAGAAGGCGTAGTGGGTGACCTTCGGCTTCAGCCCCGCGCCCCGCAGCCCGGTCAATGCCTGCTGGACGAAGGGGGCGTCCTCGGCGAAGAGCCAGCCGGGAAAAAAGCGCTCTTCGGCAATGACCTCGCCGGTGTAGCAACGCTCGCTGCCGGCGGCATAGGTCGCCGACGCCTTGAACTCCGGGATCTCCGCGGCCAGCTCGGCGATGGCCGCGCGCAGCGGCGCCAGCACCCCCTCGCGATCTTCGCCGACGAGCAGCCGCCGGTCGTAGGTCGCCCGGCAGGCGGAGGGAACGACCGAGGCTCCCGGGTAGGGGGAGGACTTGATGTCGGTCAGCTCGAGAATGCCCGGGCCGAGGATCGGGTGGTCGGGGGTGGGCAGCGAACGCAGCCGCTCGATGAGCCGGGCCATGTGATAGACGGCGTTGACCCCCGTCTGCGGTCTGGCCGAGTGGGCCGGCCGACCGAGGGTCTCGACCACGATTTCGGCCCGCCCGCGCTGCCCGATCTTCAGGTTCAGCTCCGAGGCTTCGCCGATCACCACGACATCGGGCTGAATACTGATGCTGATCTCCCGGGCCACCACCCCCTCGAAGCACTCCTCGTGGACCACGCCGGCCACGTACACCGTGCCGGCGAAATCCGCCGAGGTGTCCCCGCCGAAGAAACCGGCCGACGCAGGCCATCGGCCGCCACCGCCCCCTTCATATCGGAGGCGCCGCGCCCGTAGATCCGGCCGTCGGCCAGCTCGCCGGCGAAGGGCTCATGCTGCCAGCGCCCGGGTTCATCGACCGGCACAGTATCGATATGCCCGTCGAGCAGAACGCGACTCCCCGGCCGCTTGCCGCGAATTTCGCCGATGAGGTTGCCGTAGCGGTCGACGCTGCAGGCATCGAAGCCGAGACGCTCGAAGGCCTCCTTCAGGCAGCCGACGACGGCTGCCTCCCAGTCCCGGAGATGCTCTGCTGCCGGATCAGTTGCCGGCACAACTCGACATGACTTCTTGTTCGCGTGCGTGATTGAGCATGGCGAAGCATTCCTTTTCGCAACCGGTGAGGGCGGCCCCGAGAATCTAACCTGCTTCACTTTGCCGTGCCAACGGCGCTTCCCCGGCAAATCCACAGCGTGCCTGAGGGATCGAATTGGACTTTAGCCCACGGCTGTCGACAAAATTTTCTTCTCAGAATATGAGAACTATTTCTCAGTCTGAGAAGAAGATCGTGCTCTGTCGTGCCTCCGACGCCGGGGAGAAAACGGGTCGGCACCGAGCGGTTCTAAAGTTCCCTGAGCGAGACCGGTGCGGGCGTTGAACTCGGCGATCAGGGCATCGAGCTGCGCCGTCTGGCCCGGATGGCCGCTCCAGTAGGTCTCGTCGAACCACTGGGCCTTGATCTCCTCGTAGGTCTTGCCCTGCTGCTCGACCCAGGTGTAGTACTTGAGGTTGTGGATGCGCCGGCGGTCCCGGATAGCGCGAGCTCGCCATGTTGTCGGTTGTCTGCGCCGAGCAGGTAGCGGTGGAAGGCGGCAGCCGCGTCGGCCTCGGTGAACTCGCCCCGCTCGCGGTGCAGCTCGAGCAGGCGCAGCCGTACAGCTCCATGGAGTCGGTGAGCACGGTGAAGACGACGTCGTGCTCGCCCAGCTCGTAGTACTTGGCGGTCTTGATGGCCGAGAGCAGATTGGCGATGCCCGAGATCCCGAGCAGCTCGAGCCGGCCGACAGCCCTCCGGGACGCCCTGCGCGACGAGGTACGGCCGGCCGGCCGGCTCGTTGAAGAGGCGCATCAGGGCGATCGCGGCCTCGTCGTCGATGGCGAACCATGTCGGTGTTGCTGCACGTTGTGGATCCAGGGCACGTGCTTGTCGCCGATGCCCTCGATGCGGTGGCCGCCGAAGCCGTTCTGAGCAGCGTGGGGCACTGCAGCGCCTCGGTGGCGACGACCTTGCTGCCCGGGAAGAGCTTCTTGAGGTAGTCCCCGCCGGCGATGGTGCCGGCCGAGCCGGTGGCGTGAGCACGGCGCCGCCGAAGCGGTCCCGCGGGCCCATGCGCCTGCTCGAGCACCTCGTCCATGGCGCGGCCGGTCACCTCGTAGTGCCAGAGGTCGTTGCCGAACTCCTCGAACTGGTTGAAGACACCACGATCCTCGCCCGCGCTGCGCAGCTCCCAGCACTTGTCGTAGATCTCCTTGACGTTCGACTCGCAGCCCGGCGTGGCGATCGACCTCGCCGGCGACTGTCGCCAGCCACTCGAAGCGCTCCCGGCTCATCCCCTCGGGCAGGATGGCGATCGAGTCGCAGCCGAGCAGGTTGGAGTCTAGGCGCCGCCGCGGCAGTAGTTGCCGGTCGAGGGCCAGACCGCCTTCTGGCGTGGTCGGGTCGAACTGCCCCGTGACCAGCGCGCGGCACCAGGCAGCCGAAGGTGGCGCCGACCTTGTGGGCGCCGGTGGGGAACCACTTGCCGACCAGGAGCCATGATGCGCGCCTTGACGCCGGTCAGGCGCTCGGGCAACTCGATGAAGTTGACGCCGTCGAAGCCGCCGCCGCTGTCGCGTCGGCTCGTTCTTCCAGGTGATGCGGAAGAGGTTGAGCGGGTTCACGTCCCACAGCCCGACGCTCGTCGAGTCCGGCGACGACTCCGGCGGGATGCGCTCCGGATGCTTCTGCTGCTCCAGGGTGGGAATGATGATGTTGCGCTCGCGGCGCGCTGGATGGTCCGCTCGAGGACGGCTTCGTTTACACTCAGATCGATCAGGGCCATATTGTCTCCTTAGCTTGCGGTCATCGGATTCAGACGTGCGACGACGCGTTTCAGATCCTCGATATCGGGATCGACGACGACCGGCTGGCGGCCGGCCTCCCGCACCGCCCGCAGGGCGCTGGCGACGTCTTTCAGGCCGCTGCCGGTATTGAGAACGACCACCCGCTCGTCGGCGGAAACCAGGCCGGCGGCGCAGGCCTTGACCAACCCGGCATAGGCGGCGGCGCCGGCGGGCTCGGCGAACACCCCACAGCCGCGGGCGAGGGCCGGGATCGCCACCAGGATTTCGGCGTCGCTGACGCTCAGGTAGGCCCCGCCGGTCTCCCGGACCGCGGCCATCGCCTTGACCCGGTCGCGTGGCAGCCCGGCGCTGATGCTGTCGGCCACCGTGGCGGCGGCAATCGGGGCCTTGGTCAGAACGTCCTCGCCCGACTCCCAGGCCTGGACCAGAAAGTTGCTCCCCTCGGCCTGCACCCCCATCAGCTTCGGCAAGCGGTCGATCCAGCCCAGAGCCGCAAGGTCCTTCAGCCCCTTGTGCAGGCCGCCGATAATGCAGCCGTCGCCGACGCTGACGAAAATCCGATCGGGCGCCCGCCAGCCGAGCTGCTCGCAGATCTCGAAACTGGCGGTCTTCTTCCCTTCGCTCATATAGGGGTTGTAGCCGGTGTTGCGGTTGTACCAGCCGTATTCTTGCTCGGCCCGCAGGCAGAGGTCGAAGGCATCGTCGTAGCTTCCTCGGACCAGCAGCACGGTGGCGCCGAAGGCGAGCAGCTGGGCGATCTTCGCCTCGGGCGCGCTCTCGGGAACGAAGATCACGTTGGGCTGGCCGACGCTGGCGCAAAAGCCGCTCAGCGCCGCGGCGGCGTTGCCGGTGCTGGCCGTGGCGATCACCGCCGCCCCTCCTCCTGCGCCTTGATCAGGGCGATGGCGCTGGCCCGGTCCTTAAAGGACGCGGTCGGCTGGCGGCCGTCGTCCTTGACCCAGAGGTGCTCGAGCACCAGCGCGGCCGCCAGCCGCGGCGCCCGGTACAGGGGGGTCCAGCCGACGGCGAGGGGCGGAAGGGGCGAATCGGAACGGATCGGCAGCAGGGGCCGGTAGCGCCAGAGGCTGGCGTCCGTCGAGGTTGCCAGGGCCTCGCGGGTGAAGCCTCTGCCGATCCGGCCATAGTCATAGCAAACGTCGAGAATGCCCTCGGCGCCATGGTCCGGGCAGACGTAATCCCGCTCGTCGACAGAGAATTCTCTGCCGCAAAGGACACATTTCAATCCGATGACATGATTCATGACTCCACCTTGCAGCTCTCGACAATGACCACGGCATTTTTCCCACGCCCGGTCTTTGCCATTTGGAATGGCCATGTTCAAAAGCAAATTTGAAGCCAATCCTTTTGGCAGAGAGATTGCTTTCATCAAAAAGAAGACAGTCATGGCTCTTTGGCCCCGAACAGGAGAGGATGGCGCATGAAGTCGATTCGCGAGATCTACCGTATCGGAACCGGCCCCTCCAGCAGCCACACCATGGGCCCGCGGCGGGCGGCGGAAATCTTCCTGCAGGACCAGCCGCAGGCCGCTTGCTACCGGGTGACTCTCTACGGAAGCCTGGCGGCCACCGGGCGGGGACACCTGACGGACAGGGCCCTTACCGAAGCCTTTGCCGGTCGAACCCTGGAAATCGTCTGGAGACCGGAGGAAGAGCTGCCCCGGCACCCCAACGGCATGCGCTTCGAAGCGCTCGACGCCGGCAAGGGAGTTCGAAAACGCTGGGACGTCTACAGCATCGGCGGCGGTGACCTGATGAGTGATCCGGAACGGCCGGAAACCGCACCAGGACCTTACTCCCTCTCGCAAATGGGGAAGATTCTCGACCATTGCGACCGCACCGGCGAATCGCTCTGCGATTATGTGATCGGCTGCGAAGGGGAGGAAATCGAAGCCTTTCTGGACGAGGTCTGGGAGACGATGTCCCGTGCCCTCAAACGGGGACTGGCGGCGGAAGGGGCGCTGCCGGGAGGGCTGGGCTTAAGACGCAGGGCCCGCGCCTTCGATCGCAAGGCCTCCCTCTTCGGGCCGCATTTTCTGGAAAGCGGCCGGCTCTTCTCCTATGCGCTGGCGGTGGCCGAGGAGAACGCCGGTGGGGGCATTATCGTCACCGCGCCGACCTGCGGCGCCAGCGGCGTGGTGCCGGCGGTGTTGTATTACCTGCAGGAAACGCTGCCGTGCGATCGGCGGGAAATCCTACACGCCCTGGCCGTGGCGGGCCTGGTCGGCAGCCTGGTCAAACACAACGCCTCGATCTCCGGGGCCGAGGTCGGCTGCCAGGGGGAGATCGGCACGGCCTGCGCGATGGCCGCCGCGGCCGCGGCCAAGCTGCTCGGCGGCTCTCCGGCCCAGATCGAGTACGCCGCCGAGATGGGGCTGGAGCACAACCTCGGCCTGACCTGCGACCCGGTGCTGGGGCTGGTGCAGATCCCCTGCATCGAGCGCAACGCCCATGCGGCGACCCGGGCACTGAACTGCAGCCGGTTCGCCCTGCTTACCGACGGGCGCCACAAGATCCCCTTCGACGAGATCGTCGCCGTGATGAAGGAGACCGGACAGGCCCTGCCGCCGCTCTATCGGGAGACCTCGACGGCAGGCATCGCCAAGGCCTACCTGCAGCGGCAGGAGGACCGGACAGAAAAATAAACAGGGGCTGCAAAAAAATTTTACAGGGGGCGTCTTACAGGACTTTTCGAGGAGGGGGCGTTTCTCAATTTGATAAACCGAGAGCGTCCAGGCGGCGATAGAGGGTGGCCAGGCCGATGCCGAGTTGCCGGGCGGCCATCTTCTTCCCCTGGGTCGTCGCGCCGTAGTGCTGCAGGGCCTGACGGATCGCCTCGGCTTCGAGCTCACGCAGCGACCGGAGGCGATCGCCGGCAGCCGGCAAGGCCCCCCGGGCGTGGGTCAGGCTTTTCGGCAGCAGATTCGGACCGAGGATTCCGTCGGCATCCATCATGTTGACCATGAACTCGATGCAGTTCTCCAGCTCCCGGATGTTGCCGGGCCAGTCGTAGCCGAGAAAGGTCGCGATCACCTCCCGATCGATCCGCGCAATGGCCTTGTCGAACCGATTGCTGTACTTTTCGGCAAAATAGCTCGCCAGGGATTCGATATCCGACTTGCGCTCCCGCAGAGGGGGAATGTCGAGGGGGATGACGTTGAGGCGGTAGAAAAGATCCTCCCGAAAGCTTTTTTCCCGGATCATTTCCCGCAGATTCTTGTGGGTGGCGGCAATGATCCGGATATCGACCTCAATCGGCTTGTTGGAACCGATCCGGACGATCTTCTTTTCCTCCAGAACCCGCAGCAGCTTGACCTGCAGATAGAGGGGCATGTCGCCGATCTCGTCGAGGAACAGCTGCCCTTCGTGGGCCAGCTCGAACTTGCCGATCTTGCCCTTGGGATCGGCGCCGGTGAAGGCGCCCCTTGACGTGGCCGAAGAGCTCGCTCTCGAGCAGGGTCGTCGGGGATGGCCCCGCAGTTGATCGGCGACAAAGGGCTCCTGGTTGCGGGCGCTGCTCTGAAAGATGGCCCGCGCCACCAGCTCCTTGCCGGTGCCGCTCTCGCCGCGGATGAGAACCGTCGAGCTGGAATCGGCGATCTTCAGAATCTGCGCCTTCAGCTCGCGGATCGGCGGGGAGGTGCCGAGGATCTGATCGAGCCCCACGCACTCGCCGGTTTTGGTCAATTCGTAGATGCGCGATTTGAACGTCTTCATCTCGCGGAAAATGAGAATCTTCGCGTACTCTCCCAGATCCAGCGAAACGGGAAAGAGGTTGCCGACCAGCTCGTGTTGCAGGCCGTGAATTTCGACCGCGAATTCCTTGTTGTCCATGATCGCATCGCCGGTGGCCACCACCCGGAGCTTTTCCCCCAGAATCCCGGAGGGCAGATCGAGCTGCTTCAAGGCATTCTGGTTGATGTAACTCACCTCGTCCTCAGCGTTGAGGATGATGACGCACGTCGATATCTTATCGACCACCTGATTCATCAACCGGATCATCAGTTCGGTGCGGCGGCTCTCCTTCTGTTCATAAACCTTGCTGGCGATAAACTCGACGATCTTGTCCAGAAAGGCCAGATAGGCGTCCAGATTGGCCAGCACCCGCTCGCGCTGCTCGTCGAAAAAGCAGATCAGCCCGATCACCCCGAGAATTTCCTGACCCAGCTTGATCGGTTTGCAGATCTCCAATTTTTCCGCACAAACGAGCTGCTTGGGGCAGGAGATGCAGATTTTGTGGTGACCCGGGTCTCTGATGACCTGGGTTTGCCCGGTCGCGAGCGCCGTCTTGAAGACGAACCCCTCGTTGGCCATATTCTCGTTGAGGCGGTCCCTGAAGAAACCGGTCCCGGCAATCCGCACGAAATCGCGGTCGACAATCTCCACGTCGACGTTGATGACCTGGGCGACGACCTCCGCATACTGGCGGACGGTGTCCTGAATCTCTTTGAGGGTGCCGTTCATAGAAGCAAAGGGGGGCGCGAGGAATGAACAACGGCGATCGATGCCGCAGCGTCAATGAAAAGCAACGAAAATGGATGCCTTCCAGGCACTTAGCTTGTCACAAAGCCTTCCTAAAGTCAAACGGTTCAAGCACCACCGCCCACCGCGCCGGGCCGACGAGGAGAATCGAAGTCCGGGCCTCAAGGGATCACCTCCCGACATCTGATGGTAAAATGATCATTGTAGGTCCGCCGGAACAATCCCTCAGCGAGATCCGAAAGCCCCTGTACGCCTCATCGACATGAGGAAGATCGAAAGATGAAACGCCTGACGCTGGTATGCCACGCCACATCGGCCTGGAAGACCCCCGGGCTGGCCGATTTCGACCGGCCGCTCAAAGAACGGGGGAAACGGGATGCCCCGCGGATGGGAAAACAGCTGGCGGCCCGAAACGACCAGCCCGGTGTGATTGCCGCCAGTCCCGCCGGCCGCGCGCGCAAGACCGCCAAGCTGATCGCCAGAAAACTCGGGCTCTCCGATGAGCGGGGTTGTTTGGGAGCTGGCCTTCTACGATGCGGAACCCGAAATTGCGAAATATCGTTGGGTCATGAAGACGGGATCGGCGAACCGCCGGTCAACAGGAGGGGCTTCAGGTGCCGCCGGGTTCGGTGTCAGAGCAGCCACGGTCCCCTGCCCTGCGGCGCAACCAGAAGGAGCGGGCGAGAAGGAGCAGAAGCACCACGGCCGCGGCGGTCATCACAGGGGAGTAGGCGGCAGTGTCGGCCTTCCTGACCCAGTGGGTGATCTCGAGACCGCTCCAGGCGTAGAGGCGGTCAGTGAGCCAGCCGAAGGCAAGGGCGCACAGGGCGATGGACACGAGGTAGACGGCAGTGGCAGCCCGGCCGAAGGTGCGGGCGACCACGGTGATGGTCGCCGCGTTGGTGGCAGGCCCGGCGAGCAGAAAGACCAGGGCCGCCCCCGGCGAGAGCCCCTTGAGGACGAGGGCGGCGGCGACCGGGGTCGAGGCGGTGGCGCAGATGTAGAGGGGGATCCCCACCACCAGCATGAGCAGCAGGGAGAGGGGCTCGTTGCCGAGGGTGCGAGTGAAAAAATCGGCAGGGACGAAATAGGCGATCACCCCGGCGAGGGCGATACCGGCCAGCAGCCACGCGCCGATATCTCCGAGCAATTCCCCGAAGGCATAGGCCAGACCGGCCCGCAGCCGGCGGACCAGGGGCGGGCGGGCGGCGGCGACCTCCCGGTTTGTGCTGCTCACGGAGGCGCAGCCGCAGCCACCGGTTTCCTTCTCTTTTTCGCCCCCCTGCGCCCCGATGGCCTCTTCGGGCAGACGATTGATCAACAGCCCGACCACCGTGGCCGTAAAAAAGGAAGCGAACGGCCGCACCACCGTCATCACCGGATCAAGCAAAGCCCAGGTGATGGCCACCGAATCGATACCGGTTTCGGGCACCGAGACGAGAAAGGCGGCCGCCGCCCCTTTGCTCGCCCCCTGCTTGCGCAGGGCGACGGCCGCGGGAATCACCCCGCAGGAGCAGAGCGGCAGGGGAATGCCGAAGAGCGATGCCTTCAGCACCGAAGCGGCACTCTTCTTCCCCAGGTGGCGGGCCACCGCCTCCTCGGACAGCAGCGCCTTGAGGACCCCGGAGGCAAAAAAACCGAAGAGGACGTAGGGCGCCGCCTCCACCAGAATCTGCCAGCACGCCCCTAAGATACCGATCACCATTGCCACTTCTTCCCTCTTTCTCCCTTGGTTCGCAAAGCCACCTCTCTATCTCGTGAAGGATGACCCGTCTTCTGCCTCCATGTCAAGGGACGGAAGCGAAGAAGACCCCCGAAGCGGGCCCTTCGGCAGAGGACTTTACTCCAAGGGGCCCAGGTTCCGGGGCTCGTTATACGCCGCATAGTTCTCCCGCCGCCAGCGAAAGGGCAGGTCGACGATCTTGCCAGGGACCTCGATGGCATAGAGGGCGGTAAAGGCCTCCAGAAGAACGGCCCGCTGCTGGCGGACGTTGCCGGGCTCCCCCAGGGGGTGGCCGAAGGGCCAGCGCAGATAGACGCTTCTTGGCGGGCGCACCTTTTCGGTGTACTCCCGAACGATGGAGATGCCGATGGTGGGAATGCCTGCTTTTTCGATCTCTCTCTGGATCAGCCCCACGGACTGATTGCAGATCCCTCAGGCCGGGGTGAGAAGAACGACGTCGACCCGGGAGGCTTTGAGCCGCCTCGCCACCTCCCGTGCGTTGTTTTCCACCAGGGTGGGAATATGACGTCCGTCGATGTGCCCCATAAAGCCGTAGTGGGTGTCGGCCAGCTCCCCGATGATCCCCTCTACCTCGAACTCTCGCAGCCGATCGAGGGGCAGGACGATGTTGAGGTCCTTTTCCGCATCGGTGTGATCGTAATAGTCATGGGTGATCCGGTAATCCTCCCCGATCCGCTCGGTCTGCAACACCCTGAAACTCGGATCCCCGTCCGGATCCTGCATGTCGAACGGAGGCTGGGCGCGGTGATGCACCCCGGCGGTGGTCACCACCGCCACCCGACTTTGCGCCAACGGCTTGCGGACCGGGCTCCAGGGAACCTCCTCTGCGCTCTCCAGGGGCCGATAAGCTTCGACCAGAAGTCGGGCGAGAGAGGGAAAACGGGTCGCGATTTTGGCGACAAGTCGATTTTTCAGACGGGCAAAACGTGACATGTATCCTCCTGCCCCTTCGGCATAACGCAAGATGGCACCGGCCGGAACCCCTCCGGGCCGGGGTTCTTCTGTCCCCCCTCGACGCGGTTCGAGAAGATGCCCATTTTCCCGCAATCTATGAGCTCGCGCACGGGGGCTCCCGCTCCTCGAGGCTCTTGCGCCGGGTGGCCGTCAGCGCCTCTTTCAGTTCCCATCCCGGATCGGCAAAGGCGTCCTTTTTCTTCATCAGCAGCCACTCCTTTCCCGTTCCGCGCCCCTTCATGAGCGCCAGGGCGAACTCCCCCCGCAGGTGTTTCCCCTCCAGACGGAAGGAGAGCCGCCCCTTGTGCAGGGCCGCCAGGGGCTCCTCCAGCGGTTCGAAGGAGCCCTCGTCCCAGATCACCACGGCCCCGGCCCCGTACCTGCCGGAAGGGATGATCCCCTCGAAGCGACCGTACTCGATGGGGTGATCGGCAACGGAAACGGCGAGCCTCCTGTCGGCCGGGTTCATCGAGGGCCCCTTCGGTACGGCCCAGGACTTGAGAACCCCGCCGACCTCCAGACGAAAATCGTAGTGAAGGTGGGTGGCGTGATGCTCGTGGACGACGAAACGCGTTTGGGACATGGGGCGCCTCCTTTTTGGTACCCGAAAAATTCCCATTTCCCCTACTCTCTGCCAATAGTTTAGCGAACCCTGTTCCAATTTTGCCACAGACATGGCAAGCTGTTCGATATCTGGAGATTAAAAAAGAAACGGGATGCCGGAGCGTCGAACGCGCGGCGCCGGACAAAAAGAGGGTACGATGCAAGGCACCTTTGCGACCCGAACAAGCCAAGGGAGAATCACAGTGGCCCTGCAGGCGATTCCAATGGGAGAGGATCTGCTGGTCGCGCTGCACGGCGGTGACCGCTCCCACATCGGCGCCGTCGCCGTCAGCCAGCCGCGGCCGAGCCTCTTAGCGGGGGAGCCCCGAAGCGCTACCACCTCGGTCATCGCCCTTTTGGGCCACAAGGAAGACGAGCTGGCTCGGCAGCTGGCCCAACGTATCGCCAGGGAGACGGGCGCCACCACCTCCGTTGCCTGCGGCATCCACCTCGATGGGATCAGCTCCGAGGAAATCGGGCAGGTCATCCAGATGGCCGAGGAGGTGACAAAGCGTCTGATCGCTTGGAAGAAAAGGGGGTTCGAGCAGGAAAACCTGCACGAGTGACCCTTAACAAAAGGCGGCAATGACAAAGGGCCTATCGCGAGGAGCCGTTTTCCCCCCTTCCAAACGCCAGGCAAAGGGGCCGATTTAGCTCGGCGTGGCCCATCGCGGTGGCAGACTTCCTGAAAAAGGCTTGTAAGAGAAGGACGAAGAAGGTATTTTAATTGCCGCCCGGAATCCACCATCTTCCACTTGGCTCTTCCTGCTCGAACAGAAATCAAGGGCGTTTCGCCCATCCGCCGGGCCCATCGAAATATCCGGAAAAAGAATCGAGGTACCCATGAGATTCGGTAAGACCATCCTGCGCAGCGCCTGCCTCCTCTTGGGGGGATTCTGCCTGCTGACCCTGGCGGCCTGCGGGGGCGCCAACAACGAGATCACCCCACCGACAATCTCCCTGACAACGCATATTCCCTCGCCGACCAATGACTCCTATCCCAGCGGCCTGCAGGTTAAAGGCACCGTGGACGACCCCCAGGCGACGCTGCAGATTTCGGCCACGCCGGCGGATATCCTGAGCGACGTCAACGCCACGGCTCCCGACTGGAGTTTCACCCTGTCGAATCTTGTGGAAGGGGCCAATCTGATCACCATCGCCGCCACCGATGCCAAGGGTAACGCGAACACCGCCTACATCCCGATCATATTGGACTCGACCCCGCCCCCGCTGCTGCTCGGGCCGGTCTCCACGGTGACGCCGAATACTGCCCAGACGATCGGCGGCATTACGGAAAACGGCGCCACGGTCCAAGTTACGGTGGATACCTTGAGCGATCAGCAGGTGACCCCGGTCAGCCCGGCTGACGCCCCGTATGGCTGGGAGGAAAACATCTCCGGGCTGGCAGAAGGTGTCAACACCGTCACCGTCACGGCAACGGACAAGGCGGGCAACGCCAACCTGAACCCGGTCACCACCACCATCACCCTCGATCCTTCCGCCCCGGACGTCGCCATTGACCCGATCAGCCCCGCCGTCCTGAAATCCAACCTGACACTTACCGGCACGGTCCAGGAGGGCGCCACCGTCACCGTCTCTGCCTCCGGGGCAACGGTTTCCGATCTGCAGCAGTCGGCCGGAACGTGGTCAGGCAAAGTCAGCGGCCTGCCGAAGGGAGAGAGCACTCCAGTCACCGTCACGGCCACCGACGCCAGCGGCAATGTCGGTACCGCAGAAGTCGACCTCGTCTACAACACGGCACCGACGGTGACCTCGACTGTTCCCACCGCAAACAGGACCGACGCTTCCGTCAATACCGCGATCCAGGCGGTCTTCGATCAACCCGTGCTCAACGTCGCCACCTCCTTTACCCTCAAAAACAGTGCCGGCGACGCCGTCCAGGGAACGGTTTCCTACGATTCGGCGAGCAACACCGCAACCTTTACCCCTTCGAGCCCTTTGCTTCACGGCAATACGTATAAGGCCACCCTCTCCAACCGGATTATCAACGTGGCCGGGACGGCTCTGGCCCCAACAAGCTGGTCGTTTTCCACCACATATCAGTAACGGTTTGACCTCTCCCTCTCGGCCGCATGGGCCGACAAGAGAAGCGATTTATCAAAAAGGGCCCGTCTTTACGGGCCTTTTTCCTCTCGGAAGGCGCGCCGGCCAATATCGCACACCGTCCAAATGCCGTCCTTCTCTTCTTTGACATGCAGGCAGAGCTCGATACGCTATAATGAAAAGGAAGATCCTCTGGAAAAAGCCGTATTCAGCCGAGGGGAAAGGAGTAAACGCCATGAAACGGATAGCCGTCCTCCTGACGATGCTGGCAGTGGTTCTCTCGGGCTGTGCCAACACCATGGGTCCGAAGGAAACGGGAGGCACCATGATCGGCGCAGGTACCGGAGCCTTGATCGGCTCCCAGATCGGCCACGGGCAAGGGAAATTGATCGCCGTGGCCATCGGCACCCTGGCCGGGGCGTTGGTCGGACAGTCGGTGGGGCAGTCTCTGGATCGGGCCGACCAGCTGGCGATGCAGCGAAACGCCCAGTACGCCCTGGAAAATACCCGGACCGGCTCGACGACCACCTGGCACAACCCCGATTCGGGGCACAGTGGGTCGATCACCCCCGTTCAGACCTATCAGACCAACCAGGGGCAGTACTGCCGGGAGTACACGCAGAGCGTTTTTATCGCCGGCCGGCAACAGCAGGCCTACGGCACCGCCTGCCGGCAGCCGGACGGAACCTGGAAAATCATCAAATAGGCCACCACTCATCCGGGTTGAGCGCGGTTAAGCGCCTGCGACCCAGGTAGAAAAAGAAAGGCGGCCTGCGGGGATGGGCAGAAAGGGATTCCTGCCTATTTTTTCCCTTTCCATTCCTGAAGGTAGGTTTTGGCCTTCTTCGCCTCTTCTGATTTGGGAAAGGTATCGATCAGCTTTTGCAGAATCGGCCGGGCGTTCTGGTCGTCTCCCAGGGCATGAAAGGCCAGCCCCTGTTTCAACAGGGCTGCAGCCACCTTGGGATGATGGCCGTATTTCTGGATGACGTCCTGGAACTGAAGGATCGCTTCCTCATATTTCTTCTCGCCGTAATCGGCCTCGCCGATCCAGTACATGGCGTTAACCGCCAGCTTGTCGTTCGGGTAGCGCTTGAGAAAATTGCGCAGAACCTGCTGCCCCTCGGTAAAGTCGCCCTTTTTGCGGATCAGGTCCAATCCCCGCTCGTACAGAGCGTGGGGGGATTCCTCGGGCGCCGGTTGGACCGCCGACTTGGGCGCCGGTCGATTCTCCAGCTTTTCCACCCGCCCCTCGAGGCTCGCCACCTTCATGCCGAGGTCCTTCTGCAGCAAGGAGAGCTTCTGATCCAGTTGATTTTCCCGCTGAACAAGCTCCTCCATGCGGCCGTTGATCTCCTGAATCCGGACCCGCACTGCGTCGATTCCGGCCTGCAGATCGGCCTGTTGCCGGGCCAGCTGCTTGAACCGGTCGCCGGCCTCATGGCTTTGTTGCACCGCCATCAGGCCCTTTTCGTTCTGGGCCAGCCGCCGCTTCATTTCCCCCAGGTCTTTCTCCATCCGCAGTTCGTGCTGCGAAGGCATGCAGCCAGCCAGGATCACCGCCACCAGGGCGAGGATCAGAAATCCTGTTTTGCGTCCGTTCACCGTTCGTCATCCTCTAACGGGCTGATGAAAAACAGCCTGTGGCGCTCTCAAAAGGGCGATCTCCCTCAATGGCTGTTTTCCAGGGGAGTGGTGGTGAAAAAACGGCGGGAGGCAGCCCGTTGGCCCGACCTCCCGCCGATCCTCTTCGCTCAGGGCAGAACCTTGAATTCATCCCGCCGGTTTTTGGCATAAGCCTCTTCATTGTGACCCGGATCGAGGGGTTTCTCCTCCCCGTAAGAGATCGTGGAGAGGCGATCCGCAGAGACCCCCAGCGAAACCAGGTACTTCTTGGCGGCATCCGCCCGCCGCTGGCCGAGGGCCAGGTTGTACTCGTCAGAACCGCGCTCGTCGCAATACCCCTCGATGACCACTTTGGTTCCGGGGTGGGCTTTGATATAGGCGGCATTCTGGGCCAGAGTGTCGCGAGCCTCGGGGGTCAGGGTGAACTGGTCGAAGTCGAAATGGACGCGCTGCAGCCCGGCCATGGCTTCAGCGGTGGCTGCGGCCCCTTCTTTTACCGAGGTTTCGGACATTCCCTGGCCCTCGACACCAGCCGCTTCCTGCGTCGGTTGTTCCGTCGTCACAGAGGGTTGGGCTGCTTGGGTCGGGGTCATCGCGGGAGGCGCCGGTTTTTTGGCGCACCCTGCAGCCAGAAGTACTGCCAGGGCAATCACACTCAAACACAGAATGTTCAATCTTTTCATGTCAGTCCGCTCCTTGTTTAGGGGGGCACATCCGCCGGTGCCGGGTTAATAACCATGATTCGCTAGAACCGGGCGAGCGAGCGGTACGTTCCGACGAGGTTTTTTACCCCGAACAGCGCGCCGACCCGAACCCTTTCGATCGGAAAAAATAGATTTCATTATAAACGGGAATCTTCCCAATTGACAACCTTCTTTACCGCCTCGGCGACCAGGCCGGGTGCATGCACAGCTCCCCGGGGGGCGAGATGCGCCGGGCACCGGTTCCATCGGCCCGCATGATATAGATCGCCTTGGCTCCGCCGACATCGGAGGAATAGACGATAAAGCGGCCGTCGGGGCTCCAGCGAGGATGTTCCTTGTTGCCGGGTCCGAAGGTGAGGCGGCGCTCGCCGGTGCCGTCGGGGTGCACGGTGTAGATATCGAAATGGTCGTTTTCCAGCCGGCTGAAAGCGATCCGGTCACCATTCGGGCTCCAGGCCGGGGTCGCGTTATATTTGCCGTTCCGGGTCAGGCGGTGCACCGATTTCCCCCCGATCTTTTTAATGAAAATATGAGGATTTCCCTGGCGGTCCGAGACGAAGGCGATCGCATCCCCCGTCGGGCTCCAGCTCGGATCGACGTCGATGCCCCAACTGTCGGTCACCCGCTGCAGAATCTTGCCGCCGGCACCCAGGAGGTAGATTTCCGAATTGCCGTCTTTGGAGAGAGTCAGGGCGATCCGGCGGCCGTCGGGGCTGAATCTGCCGGCCGCGTTCAGTCCCGGGCGGTGGGAAATCCGGCTCTCCTGGCCAGTATAGATCTTTTTCAGGTAAAGATCCGGGTTGCCTTCTTTGTAGGAGGTGAAGATCACGTCCTTGCCGTCGGGAGAAAAATCGGGGTTGAGAACGATGGAGCGGTGGTCGGTAAGACGGATCGGGTGGTAGCCGTCCACATCCATGAGGTAGAGTTCCTTATGACCGGTGCGGTTGCCGATGTAGGCGATGTAGCAATCGAAGGGTCCCGCTTTGCCGGTGAGGCTCTCGAGGACCTGGTCGGCGAAGGCGTGGGCCATACGCCGTACATTTTTGAGCTTGCCGACATAACGCCGCCCCGTCAGCAGCCGCTGCCCCGAGACATCGTAGAGCCGCGCTTCGATCACCAGTTCGTCCCCGCGCACCGAATAGGCCCCCTTGATCAGGTCTTGGGCGCCCAACAGGCGCCACTGACCGAAGTCGACAGCGACGCTGACCAGGCCGAGTCGATGGGCATCGGACATAAAAGAGGCAGGATCGACCAGGCGAAACAGGCCGGAGAGCTGAAAATCGGAATTCAGCGCCGCATTGACCTCGGCGGCTATCTCGGGGTGCTCCCCCCCCCTTTTCAAGGGGGAGAAAGGAGGTAACCGCCAAGGGGATGGTCTGCTGCCCGGGAGCGCGGATCTCGATGGGGGCGGCGAGAGCGGTTCCGGTCCAAAAAAGGAGAATCAGGAGCAAAAAAAGACGGCGCATGGGTCTAATCCATCAGGTCTTTGAGGTTGAAGACGATCTCCAGGGTCAGGGGACTGCCCGGAGGGTTGGGCAAAGTGGGGAGTTGGAGAATGGCTTTTTTGACCGACTGGTCGAAGCGCTCATCGCCCGAGGGCTTGACGAAGCGGTAATCGACCAGGTTTCCCTGTCCGTCGAATTTCAGCTCGAGGGTGGCCGACAGGTCGATATTCGACACTTGATAGCGGGAGAGGGCCCAGGCCTTCTTCAAATAGTCATGGACCCAGGCGTCGTAGGCAATGCCCTTCTGGTCGCCATGCCCTTCGACCATCCCCACCGGCGCATCGGTCTTCGGAGGAGGCTTGCTGTCGGTCTTGGCCAGAGCCGCCAGGCGCTGCTTGAGCGCTTCGATCTTCTTCTCGCGCTGCCTCGCCTCGATATCCTTAAGGACATCCTGATAGGAGCGCTCAGGGACTTTCGGTTTCACCTCCGCCGGCTTGGGGACCGGTTTCGCTTTTGGCTTAGGTCTCGGCTTCGGGGCCGGCTTCGGCTTCGGCGCGGGTTTGGCCGGCAGGACGACCTTAGCGGGCGGGTTCGGCTTGGGGGGGGTGACCGTCCGCTCTTGCGGCTTGGGTTCGGGCCTGGGGGCCGGTTTCGTTTTATGGGGGCGGGCCTGGGGCCGACCGGCCTGAGGGCTTTTAACCGGCAGGTTGAGCAGGTCGACGTAATAAACCGGCCGCGAGGGCTGGGGAAAGCGGGGCAACAGCACCCCGGCGAACAGCAGGACGACGATCAGATGAATGACCAGAGAAAGCAGGACCATCCGCCCGATTCTGGGGTCCTGGTGAAAGGGGTTTCTTTGCCGGTTAAATTGGTTCAGAGACATAATTTTTCATTTACAACGCGAGGGGACAGGCTTAAAAAAACGGCTTGCGTCTCTTACCGTTGGGGCTCTTCGGCGACCATTCCCAGCCTTTCCACCCCCGCCTTTTTGACCGCGGCCATCACCTGAACCACCCGGCCGTAGGGGACCGCCCGGTCCGCCTTGAGAAAGACCTCTTTTTCCTTTCTCTCCCGCAGAATCTGCTGCAGAACGGGAATGAGTTTCTCCGGCTTGTCGACATGGGAGTGGCCGACGGAGATCGCGCCGTTTCGCTCCACGGTCACGACCAGCGGCTCCTTCGAGGCGGCCAGATTGGGCGCTCTTTTGACCTGCGGCAGGTTGACGTTGACCCCCTTGTCCATCATGGGGGTGGTCACCATGAAGATCACCAGCAGCACGAGCATCACGTCCACCAGAGGGGTGACGTTGATCTGGGAGAGAGAGCTGCGTCTTCCGTTGCCCCGGCGGCCCACTTCCATCTAGCTTCTCCGCACCAGGCGCTCGACGATGTTGAGAAACTCCTGACTGAAGTTGTCCATTTCGCCGATCAGAACGTTGACCTTGTTGAGGAAATGATTGTACCCCATCACCGCCGGAATCGCCGCCACCAGACCGATGGCGGTCGCCACCAGGGCCTGGGAGATGCCGGGCGCCACCACCGCCAGCGAGGCGCTTCCCGTTTTGCCGATGCCGTGGAAAGAGGTCATGATCCCCCAGACGGTCCCGAACAGGCCGATAAACGGAGCCGTCGAGCCGGTGGTGGCCAGAAAGGTCAGGAATTTCTCCAGGCGATGGGTTTCCAGGGTGGTGGCGCGGCGCAGAGCCCGAGCCACATTTTCCGCTCCGCCCAGATCTGCCGTGAAGGACGGCTCCTCCCCCGGCTCGCGGCGCCGGGACCCCTTGAGAAGCTCCTGGTAGCCTTCGCGAAAGAGGACGGTCAATGGGGAGTGGCCGTAGTCTTTCAGCCCCTGGCCGATCACGTCGAAGCGCTTTTTGGCCCAGAAGAAATCGAGAAAACGCTCCGAGTCCCGACTGGCCCGGCGGATCTCCCGGAATTTGTAGAAAATGATGGCCCAGGAGACCACGGAAAAATAAGCAAGAACCGACAACACGATTTTGACCACGATGTCGGCGCCGAGGATGATTTCCACTGTGCAACCTCCGATAATGTGAAGACAATCTGCCGGCGATTATCCGCCATCGCCCGGCTCAAGTCAATGTTCTTACCGAAAATTAACAACTTCCCCGCAGAAGATTGCCTCCCTGCGGTCAACAACTTTCCTTCTCTTCGGCTTGCGCTCTGGGGATTGGCCGGCATCTGTCCGGAGCTGCCGGGGGACATTCAGTCCACATCGGCGGTTGGGTTCATCTGGTGACGGATGAGCGGGGGGAGACGCTGTTCGGTTTGCCGCGGGAAGTGCAACCGGAACGGATTCTGCCGTCGGGGCAATCCATGAATTGCCCCGACAGGCTACAAGCCGGGGACGGCCAATATTTCAGCCGCCAGTCGGGCGGTTGCCGAGTCGGGGGAGCGGGCCATGAGGCGCATCAGGGAAGGTAGATCGTCGACGTCCTCCCAGCCGCCGGTCTCGGCGTAAGCAAGACCCTGCTCGGCCGCCCGGCGCCGGGTGGCGGCGAGCACCTTCTCGCTGCTCCAGGGGATATCCTCAAACATCTGGGGCCGGTGGCAGCGCTCCCCGACCAGCACATACCCGCCGTCGGCCGAAGGGGTGGTGACGAAATCGGCCCGCCGCAAAGCGCGGAAAGCCTCGTGCACCAGGGAGGGGGGAAGGTCCGGGATATCGGAACCGATCAGGGCGGCAGGGCCTCCTTCTGCCAGCAGATGACCGAGGGCCCGGCTCATCCGCACCCCGAGAGGACCGTCGCCCTGAGGCACCAGGGTCAGCCCGGGAAAGGCAGAGCGAAAGAACGATCCGTTCCCACAGTAAAAAAGCACCAGGTCAAAGGGGGCGGCCTGCATGGCGGTCACCGTCTCCTGAAGAAAAGCCCGATAGAGCCGGGTCGCCTGCGCCGGGGAGAAGGGGGGACAGAGGCGGGTTTTCACCCGGCCGGCCACCGGTTCCTTGGCAAAAATTCCCAACACGTCGGACAAACCGAACCATCCTTTTTTCTGCCCGCCGGCCCGAGGAGGGACCGAAAATCTTCAGCCGGACGGAACTTATCCACTCTTTCCACAGACTTATCCACAACTCAGAGTTTCACCGCCCGGCGCTTTCCACCAAGGCATACGCCGAATGGTTGTGGATCGACTCGAAATTCTCGCACTCGACCCGAAACCACTGAATTTCCTCAACATTTTTCAGCTTTTCGGTGACGGCGCGCACCACGTCCTCGACGAACATCGGATGATCGTAGGCCTGCTCGGTGAGGGCTTTCTCGTCCTCGCGCTTGAGCAGGGAATAGACCGGGGCGCTGCCGCAGGCCTCCACCCAGGCGATCAGATCCTCGATCCAGATGAATTTTTTCATCCGGATCTCGACCTTGACGGCGCTGCGCTGGTTGTGAGCCCCGCGGGCGCTGATCTCCCGGGAGCAGGGACAGAGGGAGGTGACCGGAACCGTCACCCCGAGAACGAAATCCTTCTCCACGCCCAGCGAGCCGCGCAGGCGGCACTGATATTCCATCAGGCTGGAGGCCCGTGATACCGGGGCCTCCTTTTCGATGAAATAGGGAAACTCCAGCTCCATGTGGGCACAGGAGGATTCCAGACGCTTTTTCATCCCCTCGAGGATCTCCCCCATGTTGCGGATCGTGATCTCGCCGCGGTACTGGTTGAGAATCTCGATGAAGCGGCTCATGTGGGTCCCCTTGAAGTGGTGGGGGAGGTCCACATACATGTTGATGCGCGCCACCGTATGCTGGCGGACCTTGCTCTTGTCCATGACCACGATCGGATATCGAATATCCTTCACTCCCACCTTGTTGATGGGAATATTGCGCGTATCGCGCTCCTTCTGCATATCGGGCATTTGGGGCATCTGTGTTTCCTTCGATAAAAGCGGTCGAGGTTCGGGTATCAGGCTTTAGAAACAGCTTTCACCTGATTGCTGATTTCCGCAACCTGACTCCTTGCCGCGAACATATTTTACCGGGTCAGCGACACCCGCCTCGCGAAACCCCTTGAGTCGCAGCAGGCAGGAGTCGCAGGTGCCGCAGGCGAGCCCCTCTGGAGAGGGATCGTAACAGGAGTGGGTCAGAGCGTAATCGACGCCGAGGTCCAGCCCCCGACGGATGATCTGCGCCTTGGTCTGATCGATCAGAGGTGTATGGATGCGGTAGCGCCCCTCTCCCTCAACCGCCGCTCGGGTGGCGAGGTTGGCCATCTGTTCGAAGGACTGGATGTATTCGGGCCGACAGTCGGGATAGCCCGAATAGTCAAGGGCGTTTACCCCGATGAAGAGGTCGAAGGCGCCAAGCACTTCCGCCCACCCCAGGGCAAAAGAGAGGAAGATGGTGTTTCGGGCCGGCACGTAGGTGACCGGGATCGATTCATCGATGGCGCGGCCCTTCGGCACCGCGATGTCGGCGGTCAAGGCGCTGCCGCCCATCCGCCGCAGGTCGAAATCCACCACCAGATGCTCGGCCGCCCCGACTTTGGGGGCGTACTCCCGGGCTTTGGTCAGCTCGACGGCGTGGCGTTGACCGTAGGCAAAACTAATGGCGGCCGGCTCGAATCCCTCGGCCCGGGCTATAGCCAGACAGGTGGTGGAGTCGAGCCCGCCGCTGTAGAGAACGACGGCTTTTCGTTTCATGGGATTAAATCCAGGCAAAAAAGGTTCGAGGCCCAAGGCCCGAGGCAAAACGTTGATCCCCCCAAACCGATGACGAGAGGCCGGCGGCAAGGGGTTGACCCCAAGGGGGGCGATCCACGCAACTCAATATACTTCGTAGAAGTCCCCCGTTCCCAGCCGGTGCACCTTCATCAGGTTGGTGGTTCCCGGCGCCGAGACCGGGCTGCCCATGGTGATGACGACCACATCCCCTTTTTGCAGAGCCCCGGCGTCGAGTACCGCTTTTTCCACCGAACGGATCTGAGCCTCGGTGTCCCCTTCGATATCGACCCGAATAGAGCGGACCCCGGCGTACAGAGCCAGGCGCCGCCGGGCGCTCTGGGACGGGGTGACAGCAAAAATCGGCATGACGGGGCGGTATTTGGAGACCATGGCCGCAGTGCTGCCAGTCTGGGTGAAGGCGAGGATCGCCTCGGCGCCGACGTTCTCCGCTACCCGACAGGCCGCCTGGCCGATGGCTTCGGGCAGCCGGCGGAAACCGCCGATTTCGGGAATGGGATGGAACAGCTTGGTTTGCAGGCTCGGATCGCCTTCGACGTCCCGGGCCACCCGTACCATCAGGGAAACGGCCTCCACCGGATAGTTGCCCGAAGCGGTTTCCGCCGACAGCATCACGGCATCGGTGCCGTCGAGGATGGCGTTGGCCACATCGGAGGTCTCCGCCCGGGTGGGACGGGGATGATCGATCATGCTCTCGAGCATCTGGGTGGCGGTAATCACCGGTTTTCCCGCCGCATTGCAGAGCCGGATAATCTGTTTCTGAATAAGGGGCACCTTCTCCGGACTCATCTCCACCCCCAGGTCCCCCCGCGCCACCATGATACCGTCGGAGACCTCGAGAATGGCGTCGAAATCGGCGACCGCTTCAGGTTTCTCGATTTTGGCAATGACGTGGATACCGGTCTTTTCCCGCAACAACAGATTCTTCAGCTCGAGGACATCGTCAGCCCTGCGGACAAAGGAGAGTGCCAGATAGTCGACCCCCTCGCGGATGCAGAAGAGCAGGTCTTCCCGATCCTTTTCGGTCATGGCGGGAGCCGACACCTTGACTCCCGGCAGATTGATGCCTTTCCGGTCTTTGAGCACACCGCCGACTTTGACCCGGCAGGTCACCTCGGTCCCGGCGACGTTCAGCACCTCGAGTTCCAGCAAACCGTCATCGAGCAGGATGCGGTCACCGGCCTCCACGTCCTCCGGAAGCTCCCGGTATGCGGTGGGAATCGTTAGCCCTTCGCCGAGAACTTCACGGGTGGTGATGACCACTTCCTGACCGGCATTGAGGGAGAGGGCCCCGTCTTTCATGAGGCCGGTGCGGATTTTCGGCCCCTGCAGATCACCGAGGATGGCCACCGCCTGGCGGCGACGGCGGGAGAGATCGCGGATGCGCCGGATCAACAGGGATTTGTTCTCCTGGTCCCCGTGGGAAAAATTAAGACGAAAGACGTCCGCCCCCGCCTCCATCAAAGCCAGTAGTTTCTCTTCCGATTCGCTGGCCGGACCCACCGTAGCGACGATTTTTGTGCGACGATACATCAGATCTCCTTCGGTCCCGTTTTCACCCGGAAGCGTTCCCGTGGCGATAACATCGGATCACGGATCGTTGCAGAGAGAAAAGAGGGTGCGATAGCGAGATTTGCCCCTCGCGATAAGCCGTCGCGGCCCGAGCCGAGGCTTCGGCACAGGCCGGTCAGTGGTGATAACGTCCCTTGTATTCGACATGCGCCCTGTTGGGACTTTTATGACATCGGAAACAGCGCTCCTCAGTCACCTTTTTCTGCTCCAGGGGCGAAGGCTCCGGCGGTAGGACCGATTCGGGCGTTTGCCAGGCGTTTGTGCCGGTCTCGTTGTGAATGGTCGCCGGGCGGTAGGCGAGCTGCCAATCGGAGCTGATCTTCAGGGTATGGCATTTGTCACACCCTCCCGGCGGCGGGATGGCTTTCCACGAATGGAACATGGTGCATCCCACTCCGGCAAGAACGATGAACCCCAATGAAATCCAATTTTTTTTCATACCGCGTCTTCTCTCTCCAGGACACCTTTTTTGCGGTCACTATACCACAGGGCGCAGAGCTGGCAAACGGCAAAACGGTTGCCCGGTACCGGCGGTTATGCTATTAGTTGTATTTTTACGCGTAAAATGGAGTCCTTACCTCACCATGACCCTTCGCAGATCATTGCGTGTCGCCCTGCTCTCCGCCGCCGGCCTGTTCCTTGCCGGGGTGGCCGCTCTCGGCGGCGCCTATCTTTATGTGGCCGGATCCCTCCCCCGGGTCGATACCCTTGAAGATTACCGGCCTCCCGTCATCAGCCGTGTCTACAGCGACGACGGCACCGTCATCGCCGAATACGCCCGGGAGCGGCGCATCGTGGTTCCCGTTTCCCGCATGCCCCGGCAGCTCATTCAGGCGTTCGTCTCCGCCGAAGACTCCCATTTCTTCGAGCATCAGGGGATCGACTTCGGTTCCATCCTGCGGGCTGCCATCAAGGACGTCATGGCGGGCGGCATCGTTCAGGGGGGGAGCACGATCACCCAACAGGTGGCGAAAAGTCTGTTGCTCTCTTCGGAGAAAACCTTTTCCCGCAAATTCAAAGAGGCGATTCTCGCCTGGCGGATGGAAAAGAAACTCTCCAAGGACGATATTCTCTATCTCTACCTGAACCAGATCTACCTCGGCCACGGCGCCTACGGCGTCGAGGAAGCTGCCGAGAGCTATTTCGACAAGGACGTCAAGGATCTCAACCTGGCCGAGTGCGCCATTTTGGCGGGCCTCCCCCAGGCCCCCAGCCGCTATTCGCCATACGGCCACTTCGAGCTCGCCAAGGAACGCCAGAAATACGTTCTCGGCCGGATGGTCGAAAACGGTTATATCAGCGCCGAGGTCGCTCAGGCCGCCTACCAGCAAAAAATCGTCATCCGCTCCCGCGTGCTGCCCCACCTCCAGGATTCCGGCTATTTTACCGAGCAGGTGCGCCGCTACCTGGAAGACACCTACGGCGCCAAGGCCCTCTACGAGGGAGGACTTCAGGTCCACACTACCATGAGCCTGCCGATGCAGCAGGCAGCTCGAGAGGCGGTGCGGGAGAACCTGCGAAACCTCGATAAGCGCGAGGGATACCGGGGCCCGGAGAAGGTCTTCTCCCCCGCGGAAGAGGCGGCCTTTCTGAGTAAACAGACCGGCGAGCTGGCAGACCATCCGCCGCGGGCCGGAGAGGTTCTCCAGGGGGTTCTGACGGCTCGGGACGGCTCCAACCTGACGGTCCGGGTCGGTTCCTATCACGGCAACCTCCCCCTTGCTTCGGCCCGCTGGGCCGGTCCGATCCGGGTGGTGCCCCGCGATGCCGCCCCTTCCGGCAATATCGACAAGGCCAAAACTCACCTGCCGATCGGCTCGCGCCTCGAGGTGCGGGTCGAAAAGGTGACCTCCGACGACGCCCTGCGCCTCAGCCTGGAACAGGAGCCCAAGGTGCAGGGGGCGCTGGTCGCCCTCGACCCCAAAAACGGCGACATCAAGGCAATGGTCGGCGGCTACGACTTCGACAACAGCCAGTTCAACCGCGTCCTGCAGGCCCACCGGTTATCCGGATCGGCCATCAAGCCGATCATCTACGCTGCGGCTCTCGACAAGGGATTTACCCCGGCCACCATCATTCTCGACACCCCGATCATCTACAAAGAGACCACGGCCAGCGGCATGGAGAGTGAGTGGAAACCGCAGAACTATGAGGACAAGTTCAACGGCCCCGTCTCTTTCCGGACCGCCCTGGCCCACTCCTACAACGTGGCCACCATCAAGATCCTGCAGGATATCGGCGTCGAATACGCGGTCAATTACGCCCGAAAACTGGGTATCGAGTCCCCCCTCAACCACGACCTGACTCTGGCCCTGGGCACCTCTGCCATCACCCCCATGGAATTGGCCCGGGCCTATGCCGTTTTCGACGACGGCGGGGTACGAACCACTCCCACCTACATCACCAAGATCACCGACCGCGACGGCAAGGTCCTGGAATCCGTCGATCCGGCCGATTTTCCCCACGGCCCCGGACCCGGCCAGCGCCTCATCCACCAGGACACCGAACGGGTTATTTCACCCGAGACCGCCTACCTGGTCACCAACCTGATGCAGAGCGTGGTCCGCTCCGGCACCGGCTGGCGCGCCAAGGCGCTGGGACGCCCGGTGGCCGGCAAAACGGGGACCACCAACGATCTCAAAGACGCCTGGTTCGGCGGTTTCGTCCCGCAGCTGGTGACGGTCTCGTGGGTCGGGTACGATCACGCCCGCAACCTGGGTCGGCATGAGACGGGATCGCGGGCCGCTGCGCCCGCCTGGGTCGCCTTCATGAAACAGGCGGTCAAAGGGATGGCTCCCCTTCATTTTCAGGTTCCCGACGATATCGTCTTTCGTCCCATCGATCCCAAGACCGGCCTGCTCACCCCCGAGGACGACCCCAACGCCCGCATCGAGGCCTTTGCCCCGGGGACTGCGCCGAGTCGCTACGCCCTGGATGAAAAAAAGCTCCAGGCGCGGGACTTCTTCAAGCTGGATATGGAAGGCCACTGATCACCCGATCACCCGCTTTCGCCTTTTCAGCTCCCGGACAAAATAACGGCCGTCAGTCACCACCCTGACGGCCGTTATTTTGTCCGAAGTCCAGCGGGCTCTGTCTATTTCGATTTTTTCACCCCCACCCGCGGACAATAGTCGAGCACCGGACAGGAGGAGCAAAGCGGAACGGGAGCCTTGCAGAGCCGGCGGCCATGAAAGATCAGCACATGGCTGGCCCGGGTCCATTTTTCCCGGGGCCACAGCTCCATCAGGTCCCGCTCGATTTTCTCCGGATCTCTCTCCCTGGTCCAGCCCAGCCGGGTAGAGACCCGCTTGACGTGGGTATCCACCACCACCCCGGGGACATCGAAGGCGTTTCCCAGAATGACGTTGGCTGTTTTGCGCCCGACCCCCGGCAGGCTGGTCAGCTCCGCCATGGTATGGGGGACCTCCCCGCCATACTCTTCAACGATGGCGCTGCCGCAACCGATGAGGCTTTTCGCCTTATTGCGGAAAAAACCGGTGGAGCGGATATCTTCCTCCAGTTCCTTCTGGTCGGCCCGGGCATAGGCGCGTGCGTCGGGGTATTTACGAAAGAGCTCCGCGGTAACCAGGTTGACGCGAACGTCCGTACACTGCGCCGAGAGGATCGTGGCCACCAGCAATTCCAGGGGGGTTCGATAATTCAAGGCGATTTTGGCGTCCGCGTGGGCCTTTTCCAACAGGGATAAAACATAGAGCGGCATGTCTTCTTTTTCGTGCTGACTCATGGGTGGTCCCTCTGAATTCAACATATTGCAGGGCAAGGCCTAATCTTTGGCCCGAAAGCGGCGGGACTTATCCACCTTATTCACAGAACTATCCACAGAGGGGCCGTAAAAATCCGCCATTCCGGACGTGGCCTTACCCAGGAGCGATTTCCATTCGGTTGTGAGACATTTTTTTGACGTGAAGAAATGTTCGCGGATCGGTGATCTGCACCGTCAAAATCAGCGGCAGGTGGCCGGAGGCCTGACGCGCCTGGCGATTGTGCAGAATACGGGAGTCGACCACCCGAAGCTCCCCGCGCAGATAGGCCCGATCACGCCCCGCCACGGGAAAACGGGCGGGAAACGTCCCGCGCCACCAGGGGCGGGAGGCCTTGCGCAGCCCCAGGTTGAGACCGAAATTACCGATCCCCCACCAGAGGTCGCCGAAGTCCCCCAAAAGAATCGTCGGGCAGACCAGGGATCGATTGCCCATCAGATCCGGGCCCAACAGGCCGGCGATCTGCGTCCTGCGTCGCAGGGGGTGCGCATCGAGGCGAAGGTTAAGCAGATGGATGCGCTTTCCTCTGATGTCGGCATCGGCCCTGAGGCAGCAGCCGTGACCGTCTCCGAGGTGGTATTGGTGAAGACCCCGCAGAGGGAAGTAGGAGAGAAAAGCGGTTCCGCAGGAGGCGTTTTGCGAAAAACTGCACATCCCGAGATGTTCGGCCAGGTACTGCAGATGGGACGCGTCCCGGGAGTCCTCTATCTCCTGAAGAGCGACGATATCGGGCGCCCCTTCGGCGATGACATTCATTATTCGTTGGGGGTCCACCTGTCCGTCTCCGCCCCGGCATCCCTGGACGTTGTATGTCATGATGCGGATAGTGGGCATTTGTCCCCCTGGCCGGTGATGGGTCCGGCCTCGAAAAAACAGCTCCCGTTCTATCGGCCGACTTGTCTTATCGACCGAATGATCACCGGTTTTCGCGGCAGAGCCTGAAACGGTCCGTCCTTTTTTTCGGTGGCCACTCTCCCAATGGTATCAACAACCTGCATTCCTTCAACCACCTTGCCGAAAGCGCAGTAGCCGAATCCCTGCGGAGTGGCGCTGCGATGGTTCAAAAAATCGTTGTCAGTTAAATTAATGAAGAATTGACTGGTGGCGCTGTCCACCATCGGCGTGCGGGCCATGGCGATTGTACCCCGCTCGTTTTTCACCCCGCTGGCCGCTTCATTCTTGATCGGCGGATCGCTCGCCTTGCGTTTCAGATCGACGGTGTACCCCCCGCCCTGAATCATGAAACCCTTGATCACTCGGTGAAAGATCGTCCCGTCATAAAACCCCGCCTTGGCGTAGTGGAGAAAATTCTTCACCGTGACCGGGGCTTTCTGATCGAAAAGCTCCAGTTTGATCGTGCCGTAGTTCGTTTGAATCGCCGCAAAGGTTGCCGCCTGAACAGGCGTTGTCACCAACAACAGAAGAAGAAGAAGAGAAAGTATCGAGCGACGCATTTTTGTGTCCCTTTGGCGAGGTTTGATGGGAGCATCGGAAAAAAGTCAGATTCCCTCGGATTTCAACTCCCGCAACATGAGGTCGGTCACGGCTTCGCGGGGGTCTTTTCCCTCGTAGAGGATGCAATACATCTGTTCGGTGATGGGAGCCTCCACCTTCAACTTCCTGGCCAGCTGATGGGCCGAGAGGGTGGTTTTGACCCCTTCGGCCACCATGGTCATTGCACCCAGAATTTCCTCCAGGCGTTTACCTCGGCCCAGCTCCATGCCGACCGTGCGATTGCGCGACAGGTCTCCGGTGCAGGTGAGAACCAGATCGCCCATACCCGCCAATCCAGAGAAAGTGGTGGGATCGGCCCCCAGGGCCAGGCCGAGGCGGCTCATTTCCGCAAGCCCCCTGGTAATCAGCGCGGCGCGGGTATTGTAACCGAAACCGAGGCCGTCCGAAACTCCCGCCGCCAGCGCCATGACGTTCTTCAGCGCCCCCCCCAGTTCCACCCCGGTCACATCGGCGTTGGTATAGACCCGGAAGTAGGACGTATTGAAGATGGTCTGAACCTGCCGCGCGATCTGCTCGTTGCGGGAGGCGGCAACGATGGCCGTCGGCATTTCGGCAGCCACTTCCCGGGCAAAAGAGGGACCTGAGAGAAACGCCAGGCGATTGGCGTCCCGGGGTGGGAGAAGATCCCCTAGAACGTCGGACATGGTTCGCAGCGAGCCGGTTTCGATTCCTTTGGCGGCCGATACGAGTACCGTTTCGGGGGAGAGGTGGGGGATCGCCTGCTTCATCACGGCGTCCATCACCTGGGAGGGGGGGACCAGCAGAAGAAGCTTTTTGCCGGCCGTTGCTTCGCCCAGATCGCCGGTAAAGAAGAGCCCGGGCGCCAGAGAGATGCCGGGGAGGTAAAGGTCGTTCTCCCGCGTGCGCTCCATGCGCTCTGCCAGATCCTTCTCATACGACCAGAGGGTGACGGCGTAGTTTTTCTTGGCCAGAAGGTTCGCCAGGGTCGTCCCCCAGCTGCCCGCTCCGATCACGCCGATTTTCATAGTCCCTCCCTCAATAGGTAAGCTTCTTTTTGCGGATGCGTTTTTTCACCCGGGCGATTCTCTGGTTCAGAATCTGCTGGTCCCGGTAGGTGGTTCGCAAACCTTCCAATTCGCCGAGCGCTTTTTTCAACTCTCCCTGGCTCTCGAGGACCGTCGCCAGACCGAAGCGGGCTTCGGCGGCGAAGGGGTTCTTCGGCCAATGGCGAAAAACCCGGCGAAACGCCTTTTCGGCCGCGGCCGCGTTGCCATCGAGGGAATAGGCGACCGCGATGCGGTAGGCCGCCTCTGCGGCCAGGGGGCTGGCCGGGTAATTTTTGAGCAGGCTTTCGAATTCGATCCGGGCCTGTTCGAAGTTGTTCCGGCGAAAATAGGTATCGGCGATCTCGTATTGGATATGATCCGGATCGGGAGCCCCGCTGTCGAGGAGTTTCTGGTAAGCGAGCAGGGCATTTCCGTAATCCATGAGCCGGTATTTGTAAATATCGGCGATCTGCTGCCGGGCCCGGATAGCCAGCGCACTGCCCGGATAATCCCGCACCACCAGCAGAAAGTCGAGCAGGGCCTCGCGGGGGTGTTTCAGATTCAGCTCGAGAGTCTCCCCTGCCTGAAAAAGAGCGCTGGGCGCCAGCCGAAACCGGGGATGGTGCCGGTAAATGGATTGAAAGGTCGCTACGGCCCGTTCGGACTCTCCGCGCTCCACCTGAGCTTTTCCTCGGGCAAATTTTCCGGCGAGAATCCGATCGGAACGACGTCCCCAAAAAAACGCCCCTCCGCTCCCAAAAAGAGCCAACAGGATGAAGGCCAGCAGCAGCGGGCGGCGCTTAGAGTTCCTCTTCCGGTGCCTCTTCTCCTCCTGAAAAAGCCTCTTCTTCAGCTTCTCGACTTCCATTTTCCTCTTCTTTTTCAGCGAGTTTGGCGACGGCGACGATCCGCTCTCCCGCTTCCAGAACCATCAAGCGTACGCCCTGGGTATTGCGGCCGATCACCGACAGGTGGGAAACTGCGGTTCGCAGTACTTTGCCCCGGTCGGTGATGAACATCAGGTCGGAATCGTCGTCCACCAGTTTGATATCCACCACCTTACCGTTGCGGTCGGTGGTTTTGATGGTGATGATTCCCTTGCCGCCGCGGCTCTGTACCCGGTATTCGCCGAGATCGGTGCGTTTGCCGTAGCCGTTTTCCGTCACTGTCACCAGGGTGGCGGCGGTGGCATCGGTGACCGTTTCCATCCCGATGATCCGGTCATCGCCTTCGAGCATCATGCCGCGTACGCCGCGGGCGGTGCGCCCCATGGGACGCGCACCGCTCTCCGGAAAGCGGATCGACTTACCGTTGCTGCTGGCCAGCAGGATATCCATCGTCCCATCGGTCAGGCGGGCCGCGATCAGGCGATCTCCTTCATCAATGGTCAGGGCGATGATGCCACCGGCGCGAGGATTGGAGTAGGCCATCAGCTCGGTCTTTTTAACCGTGCCGTTCTGCGTGGCGGTGACGATGTACTTGCCCTCCGAGAATTCCTTGACCGACAAGACGGTCATCACCTTTTCGTCCGGAGCCAACTGCAGCAGGTTGACGATCGCCTTGCCCCGGGAGGCCCGTCCCCCTTGAGGGATCTCGTGCACCTTGAGCCAGTAAACCTTTCCCTGGTCGGTGAAGAAAAGGATGTGGGAATGGGTCGAAGCGATGAAGAGCTTTTCGACAAAGTCCTCCTCTTTGGGGCGCATGCCCGTTTTGCCCTTGCCGCCGCGCCGCTGTGCCCGGTACAGGGAGACGGCGTTGCGTTTGATGTAGCCACCGTGGCTGACGGTCACCACCATGTCTTCCTCGACGATCAGATCCTCCAGAGAGAGGTCGCCCGTCTTGTCGACGATCTCCGTGCGACGGGGATCTCCGTATTTCTCCTTGATCTCGAGCAACTCGGTCTTGATGATGGTGAGGATTTCGACCTCGCTGGCCAGAATTTCCTTCAGTCGCTTGATCAGCGCCTGGATCTCGTTGTATTCGGCGATGATCTTGTCGCGCTCCAGGCCGGTGAGCCGGTGCAGGCGCATGTCGAGGATTGCCTGGGCCTGAAGGGTGGAGAAGGCGAAACGGGAAATCAGACGTTCCTTGGCTTCGGGCGAATTGGCCGAGGTCTTGATGATCTGGATGACCTCGTCGAGATTCTCCAGGGCGATCTTCAAGCCTTCCAGAATATGCGCACGGGCTTCGGCCTTTTTCAGCTCGAAAATACAGCGCCGGGTGACGATCTCCTTGCGATGCTCGATGAACCGGGCAAGGACCTCGTGCAGGGTCAGAACCCGCGGCTGGCCGGCGACGATGGCGAGCATGATGATACCGAAGGAGGTCTGCATCTGGGTCATCTTGTAGAGCTGGTTGAGGATGACCTCGGGGATCATGTCCCGTTTCAGCTCGATGACGATCCGCATCCCTTCGCGGTCCGACTCGTCGCGCAGATCGGAAATCCCCTCGATCTTCTTCTCCTTCACCAGATCGGCCACTTTTTCGATCAGCTTGGATTTATTGACCTGGTAGGGAATCTCGGAGATGACAATGCTTTCGCGACCGGTGCGTCGGTCCTTTTCCACCAGGGCCCGGGCCCGGACCTGGATGATGCCGCGGCCGGTGCGATAAGCTTCGCGGATCCCCTCGCGGCCGAGGATGAAGCCGGCCGTAGGAAAATCTGGCCCCTGGATCAACTGAATCAACTCGTCAAAATCGAGGGCCGGATCGTCGATGACGGCCACCAGGGCGTCGATCACCTCGCCGAGGTTGTGGGGGGGGATTTTAGTCGCCATGCCGACGGCGATCCCTTCGGAGCCGTTGACCAGCAGGTTTGGGAACTTGCAGGGCAGCACCAGCGGCTCCTGGAGGGAGTCGTCATAGTTGGGCCCGAATTCGACCGTTTCCTTGTCGATGTCGGCCAGCAGCTCCCCGGCCAGTCGGGCCATGCGGACTTCGGTGTAACGCATGGCCGCCGCCGAATCGCCGTCGATGGAGCCGAAGTTCCCCTGCCCGTCGATCAGCGGGTAGCGCATGGAGAAATCCTGGGCAAGCCGCACGATGGTGTCGTACACGGCCGTGTCGCCGTGGGGGTGATATTTACCGATGACGTCGCCGACTACACGGGCCGATTTTTTGTAGGATTTGTTCCATTCGTTGCCCAGTTCGCTCATGGCGAAAAGGACCCTTCGATGCACCGGCTTCAGACCGTCGCGCACATCCGGCAGAGCCCGCCCGACAATGACGCTCATGGCGTAATCCATGTAGGAGCGACGCATCTGATCTTCGATATTGACCGGGATCTCCCGTCTCTGTTGGTCCATTTCCATGGTATCTGTCCTTCTTGCGGCCTTCCGGGATTCCCGGATAACGGCACTTTATCTTAAATGTCCAGGTTGGATACGTTCAAGGCGTTGTTTTCGATGAATTCACGGCGCGGCTCCACCTGATCTCCCATTAAAACGGTAAAGATCTCTTCGGCTTCCACGACATCCTCGATCTTGACCTTGAGCAGAACCCTTTTTTCCGGATCCATGGTCGTCTCCCAGAGCTGTTCGGGGTTCATCTCTCCCAACCCTTTGTAGCGCTGGATATATTGACCCTTTTTGGCCCGATCGAGAAAGTACTGGAGAAGCTCCTGGCGATCGGCGGCCTCGGTCTCACTCTTGCCGTCCGCAGAGAGAAGGGCGTTTTCTCCCTGGCAGATCTCTTCCACCTGGCGGTAGGCCTGCAGGAGCAGCTTGTACTCGTGGGAAGAGAGATTTTCCAGGATCGTCTGGTCGATGCGGGCCCGGATGTCGCCGAGGGTGAAGAGGATGCGGGCCGGCTCCTGCATGACCTTGAAATCGGCCCGGGGTTCGGCCTCCTTCAATTTTTTCGAAAGGGGTTCCAGATCCGCCATGTCGGCAAATCCGTTCTGAATTTTTCCTTTGACGAAAACTTTCAAAACCTCGCTGTGGACGCCCTTGTGGACCATCTTTTCGAAATGTGCGTTGTAATCGATGATGTTGCGCAGCATCGGGATAATCTGCTTGCCGCGCAGAACCTTGCCGCTCTTCTCCATCTGGACGGTGATGCCCTCGACCCCTTCGTCGAGAAGGTAGTCGAGCAGGGCCGCTTCATCCTTGAGATAGATCTCCTTTTTCCCCCGTTTGGCCTTGTAGAGGGGCGGCTGGGCGATGAACAGGTGGCCGCGCTCCACCAGTTCGGGCATCTGGCGAAAGAAAAAGGTCAACAACAGGGTGCGGATATGAGAACCGTCGACATCGGCGTCGGTCATGATGATGATGTGGTGGTAGCGCAGCTTCGCCACATCGAAATCGTCCTTGCCGATGCTCGTTCCCATGGCGGTGATCAGGGTGCGGATCTCGTTGGAGGTCAGCATTTTGTCGAAACGGGCCTTCTCCACGTTGAGAATTTTCCCTTTGAGGGGAAGAATCGCCTGATACCGTCGGTCTCTTCCCTGCTTGGCGCTGCCGCCGGCGCTGTCGCCCTCGACCAGGTAGATTTCGCACAGGGCCGGGTCCTTCTCCTGGCAGTCGGCGAGTTTCCCCGGCAGAGAGAGCCCCTCCAGGGCCCCCTTGCGCCGGGTCAGATCCCGGGCCTTTCGGGCCGCTTCCCGGGCCCGGGCGGCTTCAATGCCCTTCTCGAGAATTTTTTTGGCGATGGCGGGATTCTCCTCCAGGAAGGTCGCCAACTTCTCGTTCATCAGGGTTTCGACGATCCCCTTGATCTCGGAGTTGCCCAGTTTGGTTTTGGTCTGCCCTTCGAACTGGGGATCGGGGACTTTGACCGAGATCACCGCCGCCATCCCTTCGCGCAAATCGTCCCCCGAAATGGAGGTTTTGATGTTTTTCAGAAGATTGTTGGCCGTGGCGTAGCTATTCATGGTGCGGGTCAGCGCCGCCTTGAACCCGACCAGGTGGGTGCCTCCCTCATGGGTGTTGATATTGTTCGCAAAGGAAAAGATCTTCTCGTCATACCCGTCGTTATACTGGATGGCGATTTCGATCTCCACTCCCTCCCGTTCTCCTTTGAAAAAGATCGGGGCCGGATGAAGGGGGGTTTTGGCACGGTTAAGATACTCAACGAAGGAGGCGATCCCTCCCTCGTAGTGAAAGTCGTGTTTCTTTTCGTTGCGCTCGTCGAGGATGTGGATTTTCACCCCGCCATTTAAAAAGGCCAACTCCCGCAACCGCTGGGAGAGCGTTTCGAAAGAAAATTCGGTCGTTTCGAAAATTTCCGGATCGGGCCAGAAAGTAATGTGGGTCCCCCGTTTGATGGTAGCACCCTCTTCCTGGAGAGGCGCGACGGGAACCCCCCGCGCGTAACTCTGGCGGTAAATTTTGCCGTTGCGGCGAATCTCCAGTTCCAGTTTGATCGAAAGGGCATTGACCACCGAAATGCCAACGCCATGAAGGCCACCGGAGACCTTATAGGAGTCGCTGTCGAATTTGCCGCCCGCATGAAGGACCGTCATGACCACTTCAGCCGCGGATTTCTTCTGGGTGGAGTGCATCTCGACCGGAATTCCGCGGCCGTTGTCCTCGATCGTCACCGATCCATCGACATGGAGAATAACCGATGCCTCATCGCAATAACCGGCCAGAGCTTCGTCGATGGCATTGTCGACCACCTCGTAAACCAGATGGTGCAGACCCATAGGTCCGGTGGAGCCGATATACATGGCCGGGCGCTTGCGAACCGCTGCAAGCCCCTCTAGGACCTTGATACTTTCGGCGCCGTATTCTTTGGTAGCATTCAGAGTCATTTAAACCTCGTTCTCAGCCTTCATCGATGATGTTTCCGCGTGTCACACGAAAAAAGCGGGCGATTTTCATGCCCTCGTTTTTAAAAGGGGTGCAGTCCGTCGTTGTGAGAAAAACCTGGCCCCGGCGGGAGAGAAGGAAATGGAAAAGAAAGCCTTTTCGGTGACGATCCAGTTCACTGGTCATATCGTCCAGAAGGAGAATAGGAGGCTCTCCCAACCGTTTTTCCAGATCGATAATCTGGGCCGTTTTATAAGCGAGCATAAAAGAGCGTTGCTGTCCCTGCGAGCCGTACAGGCGAAGGGGCCGTCCCTCAATGAGAAACAGAGGGTCGTCCCGGTGAGGTCCTGCCAGGGTTTGTCCCAGGTGGACCTCCCTGTTTGCTGCCTTTTTCAACTCGCTTCGCAGGGCCTCTCGAAAATCCTCCACCTTTTCCCCGGGAGATTCAATATGGATATCCGCTTTTTCGCCGTTTCCGGCAATGGTGTCATAGCACTGCCGCAACAGGGGAGCGAGAGAAACCAGATAACGGAAGCGTTCCCAGCGCAAGCGGCCTCCGGCATCGATCAAGCCTTCGGTCCAAGGAATCAATTCTTCGCCAAGACGGCCCTCTTTAAGAAGCCGATTGCGCTGTTTCAAACAGCGCTCATATTCCTGGACCTTTTCCAGATAGAGGGGTTGGGCCTGGAAGATCGAACGATCCAGCAGAGCCCGTCTGCCCGCCGGGGGGCCCTTGACGAGACTCACTTCCTCGGGAGAGAAAAGAACCGGGCGCAAAAATCCGAAAAAATCTCGACCGGATCGTACTTTCTTGCCGTCGATACGGACCGATTTACTCGCTTGTTCGATGGCGAGCTCGAGACGACGGTTAACGGCGAGATTGGTCACCTCTCCCTGCAATCGAGCCTGATCGCTGCCGCTGCGGATCAGCTCGGGGTTGCGCGCTCCCCGGAAACTTTTCAGATGTCCGAGAAGATAGATAGCTTCGAGAAGATTCGTCTTTCCCTGGGCATTGTCACCCCAGAAAATATTGAAGCCCTCGGATGGAGTAAAATCGATTGTCTCGATATTGCGAAAATTTTTGTATTTCAACCGGGTAAGTTGCATGAAATACAGTTAATATTCGGAAAATGGAAAAATTTTAGTGCACTCCCAACTCAGCATTATAACCTCATTGGCATGACGACCGCCAGATAATCTTGATCGTCGGGAGGAATCGAGCAGGCCGGGAGAGAGGTTGTCCTTGAGCATCAAACTGATCTGATCGGTCTGCTGGTTCTGGAGAATATCCAACAGATAACGAGCGTTGAAGCCGATGGAAATCTCCGGACCTTCATAAACGATATCCAGTTCTTCTCTCGCGTCGCCGAATTCGGGATTTGAAGAAGAAATTTCCATCGTCCCGGCACGGAGAAGAAGTTTTACACCTCGCGATTTTTCATTGGAAAGAATAGACATGCGGCGTAATGCGTGAAGAAACGGCTCACGCTCGATAGTCGATTTGAATTCGTTGTTTTTTGGAATGACCCGATCGTAATCGGGAAAATCACCGTCGACAAGGCGCATAACGACAATGGTTTGATCTTTTTTTATAACCGCACTATTTTCGAGAAATCCTATGGAAATATCGGTTTCCCCTTCCTCGGTCATTTTTTTTAATTCCTGGATTCCTTTTCTGGGAAAAATAACCCCTTTGCGAAGTTCATCTATGTGGGAAATATTCGATTCTCTTTGAATAAGGGAGAGCCGGTGTCCATCGGTAGCTACCAAACGGAGAAGAAGTTTCTCCTTTTGTTCTAAACTCTGAAAATAGATGCCGTTTAAATTATATTTACTTTCATCCGTAGAAACGGAAAAGGCGGTTTTGTCGATCATTTCCTTAAGGAGTATGCTTTTTAAAGAAAAAAAGTTACTTTTTTCCGGCAAAGGAAAGTGTGGAAATTCCTCTGCTGAGAGACCGACAATGTTAAATAGGGCTTTTCCGCAACGAATTTCAATCCAAGAATTTTGTTTGGTTTGGAAGGCAATTTCCTTTTCTGGAAGTTCGCGGATGATTTCGAATATTTTTTTCGCGGAAACGGTAATTTTTCCAGCAATTTTTACTTCTGCCGGAAATGAGGCCCGCATACCGACTTCAAGGTCCGTGGCCGTCAGGTGAATTTGGCCATCTTCGGCATCGATGAGAACGTTGGAGAGAATGGGGATGGTGTTCCGTTTTTCCACGATGTTCTGAATGCGAGACAGTCCTTTTTGAAAAACCTCTTTTTCGATCCTGAAGTCCATTGGGGCCTCCCATGCACAGGGTACTGTTTCTATGGTTTTGTTTTAAGGTCTTTAGCAGATAGTAGTAAGGGCTGTTGATTTGTTGATTCGGGATGTAAGTCCCTGATTTTAAATTAAATATTATGTTGATGGGGCTGTGTTTTATATGTTGACAAAAGGATGTTCGCGTGGATAAAAAAGGCGAGGCTTTTTTATCCACAGGGTGATCCCCCTATTGATGCACAGCGGAGGAATGGCTTTCCGATAATGGATGACTTATTTTTAATTCATTTCCATTTATCTCATAAAAATTATTGAAAAATCATATTTTTTATCAGATTGAGAGTGGCGCGTAGCTGAAAATCCGCTTCCAGATTTTTTTCGATTTTCTTAATGGCATGAATGATTGTCGAATGGTCCTTGCCGCCAAAACGATCCCCTATTTCCGGGTAAGAGGAAGAGGTCAGCTGGCGGGAAAGATACATCGCTATCTGGCGGGGAAGAACCAGTGCCTTAAACGTTTTGCCGATTTAAGATCGGAAATTTTAATGTTGAAATGAAGAGATACGGCTTTTTGAATTTCCTCGACCGTCAGTTCTCTATTTTTTTCTACCAAAATGTCCTTTAGGACCTCACGGGCCATAGCGAGTGAGACCGGGGTGGACGTCAGACTGGCGTAGGCGCCGATGCGGACTAGAAATCCCTCTAATTCGCGGACGTTGCTGCTGACAGAATTGGCCAGGAAGAGGGCCACTTCCTCCGGAAGGTCGATATTATTTTGTTCGGCCTTCATTTTGAGGATGGCCTGTTTGGTTTCCACATCCGGGGCCTGAATATCGGCGATCAGTCCCCATTCAAAACGGGACCTCAATCTTTCCTCTAGGCCGGGGATCTCTTTTGGAAATTTGTCGGATGTCACGACGATTTGTTTGTGAGATTCGTAAAGGGCATTGAATGTGTGGAAAAATTCCTCCTGGGTCCGCTCCTTGCCGGCAATGAACTGAACATCGTCGATGAGAAGTATATCCATGGACCTGAATTTATTGCGAAAATCATCCATCTTTGCGTAGCGCAACGAATTGATCAGTTCGTTCATAAATTTTTCGGACGTATAGTAGCAGATGCGCATCTCCGGGGATTTATGAAAAATGGCATTGCCGATAGCATTGACCAAATGGGTTTTCCCCAGGCCAACTCCGCCGTAAATAAACAAAGGGTTATACGTTGTCGCGGGATTCGTTGCAACTGCCATGGCAGCGGCGTAAGCAAACTGATTAGAAGATCCCGAAACGAATTCTTCAAATGTATATTTGCCGATGAGGTTACCGCTGTTCCAGTCCCTCGGGGGTAGAGTTTTGGTCCGTTCCACCGCCGGAACACGGGGAGGGGGGTCTGGAGGTGCGGTTGTTTCGACCTTCTCCTGCGAGCGAGGGGCGACCTTCAGCTGAATGCGATAGTCTATCGCGCCGACCCGGGAAAGGGTCGACCGGATGATCTGCTCGTAGTGTTCCCTGACCCAATCCAGAACGAAGCGGTTCGGAACTTCTAATTTGACCAGGTCTTTTTCCACACCGAGAAACCGGATCGGTTTTATCCAGGTGTTGAAATGTTGGGGATTTAGTCCCTCTTCAATCAAAGCGAGGGTCTCTTGCCACAGTCTGTGCATGAAAATGTTTGCCTGATTTCTTTGGTAAATATTTAAATATCCACAGACTTATTCACAGTTGTGGATAGAGGAAATTGACCATTAAAAATGGGACGTTTTCCGCATCGGAAAGCTGAAAAAAAAAGACATTCAAAGCTAACAAAGGTCCCGGTCGTTTGCAAGGACTATTTGCGTTCGGTTCCCGCGCGGAAGGGACGTTCGAGGAGGAAATAACGTTTCGCTCTTGACAGAATTATGGATATGTGGTTAATAGTAAATTTTGTCAAAGAATCGAACCAAAGATAGGGAGCTTTAGGAAAATGAAACGGACCTACCAACCGAGTCGAATTCGTCGGAAAAGAACCCATGGGTTCCGGAAGCGGATGCAAACAAAAAATGGCCAAAGTGTAATCAAGAAACGGAGAGCGCGGGGACGCAAGACCCTGGCTGCTACGATACCGTCCAAATAACGTGCCTCCCGTCGATTGCGCAGGCAGAGGCGTTTTTCCACCTGAAAGGCGTCTCCGCCGGCGCGAAGAGTTTCAGAGAGTCTGGCAAAGAGGTGATAAACGGCATTCGCGGTATTTTATTACTGCCGTTGTTGAAAAGACCGAAGGCCCCTCCCGCCTTGGTGTAACAGTTAGCCGAAAGGTTGGTGGGGCCGTTGAACGCAATCGGGTCAAGAGAATACTTCGTGAGTTTTTTCGCACGCATCAGGATCAATTGGCTGGGTTTGTGGATCTTTCCGTCGTTGCGAAAAGAGGGGCAGCGGGTCTCAGCTCTGAGGAAATAGGGAGAGAACTCCTTAATTTGCTTCAATTATGATGGGGAAAATCTTCGGTTCTTATCCTCCTCTGCTGAAGCGGCGGCAACCAACCTCTCGATTCCCTCTTTCCCTGTGACTCCCTGGACAAGTAGGATATCTGTTTTTATTTGTTTTTCCATCAGTTGTTGTCCACTAACACCGGGGTCTCGCAATCCGAGAAATAGATGGTCAGAAGAGTCGTTCTTGGACTGATACATTTTTATCAGCGATTCCTTTCCCCCCTCAAGGCGCCTTCCTGCCGATTTTATCCTTCCTGTTCCTCCTATGCCTGCCAGGCCGTAGAAAAGTATGGTGTATTAAAAGGCGGCATTATGAGTATTGGACGGGTTCTTCGGTGTCACCCTTTTCATCCTGGAGGGTATGACCCGGTAAAATAATCGGCGAGTCTCCCCTTCCCATGTTCCGGAGCCCAAAAGAATGGAAAACAGAAATCTGATCATAGCCCTCGTCCTGATGCTTGTCGTCTGGGTGGCCTTTACCGTTTTCTTTCCGACCCCTCAAAAGGGACAGGGACCGCCGGTAACCCAAAAGAGCACCGAGTCCCAGCTTGCGCTGCAACCGAAAAATAAGACCGAAGTAAAAGCAAAAGCGGTTGTGGCCCAACCGCTAAGCGGCCAATCGATGACTCCAATCGTGGCGGCGCGCGGCGAGCGTGACCTGACCATCGATACGGATCTCTTTCGGGCTGTTTTCACCAACGCCGGGGCGCGCCTTAAAAGTTTAAAACTAAAAAAATACTTCGTTTCGACCTCTCCGGGTGCGGCAAAGGTTTCGCTGGTCGATGTCAAAGATGCCCGGCTGGCCAGCTTGCGTACCAGTGGCAGCGATGGTTTGAAACTGCCCGCCGATGCCCTGTTCAGCATCTCGATCAAGGATAATTCAATCCGGCTGCAGGGGAATGAATCGCGAGATATCGTTTTTTCCTATAAGAATAATAACGGCCTGGTTCTGCAGAAAATCTATACTTTATACGGGGATAGCTATAAATTCGGTCTAAAACTGCGCTTGGTTCAAGAGGGCGTTACACCCGTCAGTGGGAGGGTGGACCTCTCCCTGGTGCATCCATGGAATGAATCGATGGAAGGGGGACGCTATTCCTTTGTCGGTCCGGTGTCCCTGGTAGGCGAGAAGGTAAAGACTGAAAAAGTTAAAGACCTCAAGGACAAACCGATCACCTATCAGAGCGACCTGGTTTGGACGGCCTTTGAAAATAAGTTTTTCATTGGTGCCGTGGTTCCGCTTAAAAATGCCGCGACCCAGGTCCATATTCAGAATCCGGATGGAATCGTCGAAAATACCCTGCAAAGTCCCCCTTTGACTCTCGATCAGGGACAGGCGGTAACCTTGGATTACCTGCTTTACTTTGGGCCCAGGGATCTGGATATTCTTAAAAAGGTCGATCATCAACTTAATAAGGCGATCGATTTCGGCTTCTTCGGGCCGATTGCCCGTCCACTGCTCAGCTTTCTAAAATTCTTCTACCGTTACGTGGGGAATTACGGTGTCGCCATTATTCTGCTCACCGTGATTATCAAACTACTTTTCTGGCCCCTGACGCAAAAGAGCTATACGTCCATGAAGGCGATGCAGACCCTTCAACCACAAATGCAGAAAATACGCGAAAAACACAAAAACGACAAGGAACGTCTCAACAAAGAAATTATGGAACTCTATAAGAAAAACCGGGTCAATCCTCTGGGCGGATGTCTGCCCATGATTATTCAGATCCCCGTGTTTTTTGCCCTTTACGAAGTCCTGCTGAGATCGATTGCTCTGCGACAGGCACCGTTTATTTTTTGGCTGACCGATCTTTCGAGCAAAGACCCCTACTATATAACGCCCATTATTATGGGGGTCACCATGTTTATTCAACAGAAGATGAGTCCAACCACGATGGATCCCACCCAGGCGAAATTGTTTCTGGCAATGCCCATCGTATTTACTTTTCTCTTTCTGAATTTTCCTTCGGGTCTCGTCGTGTACTGGCTTGTCAATAACCTGTTGACCATCCTGCAGCAGTATTTTATTAATCGAAAACCCCAAGTCGCCTGAATTTTGTTGGGATGATTAGCGATTTTTTTCACCTTGAATTGTCTGCTAAATCTTTGGAGAAAGCGGTCGCCCTAGCACTGGAAAAGTGGAAATGCACCCGGGCTGAAATAGATCTGGAGATTGTGGAGGCTCCCCGCCGTGGGTTTCTGGGCCTCTTCGGAGCGCGGCCGGCACGGGTGGTCTTCCGCCTGATCGATCGTGGTACCCTGGCCGCCAGGATCACCGAGCATCTGCTTGCCTTGTGCGGGTTGGATGCCGAGGTGGAAGTTGAGCCCGGATCCTCACGGATAGACCTGGCCGTTAAAAGTGCTGAGCCGAGTCAGGTCATCGGCGCGGGGGGACAGAACCTTGAGGCGCTGCAAAGCCTGGTTATTTCGCTGACCGATCGTTATGCCCCGGGTGATCGCATTCCCATCGTTGTCGATGCGGATAATTATCGTGGTCGCCGGCGGCGGGAGATGGAACGCCTGGCTCGAAAACTTTGCCGGAAGGTGCGCCTGGGCGGAGAAACTGTGACGTTACCGCTTGGGTCCCGGGAGGACAGCCGCAATTTTCAATTGGCATTGAAGGATGAAATCGGCATCGAATTTCGGGCTTCTGGTCGCGGGAAAGAAAGGAAGCTCGTAATCTTCCCCAAAAAGGGCTAAGTCTTGGCAGCAACTACCGATACCATTGTGGCTCCGGCCACCCCGATTGGCGACGGAGGGGTCGGCATTATCAGACTCTCCGGCGCAGAGGCCCAAAACCTTTTGGGAAAGGTATTTCACCCGGCATCCGCCGAACATCCTCTCGAAACCCACCGGCTTTACTACGGAAGAATCCTGAACTCATCCGGGGAACACCTGGACGAAGTCATGGCCGTTCTCATGCGTGGACCGCGTTCCTACACGCGTGAAGATGTGGTTGAAATCCATTGTCATGGCGGCAGAGTGGTCATGGGGCGGATCCTCGACCATCTCCTTGAGCTGGGGGCTCGATTGGCCCACCCCGGGGAATTTACCCTTCGCGCATTTCTTAACGGCCGGATCGATCTGGCGCAGGCAGAGGCCGTTATCGATCTTATCCACTCCCGCAGTCAAGCAGCCGGCAACGTGGCCCTCGGGCAGCTCGAAGGGAGACTTTCGGGCGAAATACATCGATTACGCGAGTCTCTGGCTGATCTGCTGGCGCTGGTCGAAGCGCACATCGACTTTCCCGAAGAGGAGATCGGTGGCGAGGACTACAGACGCCTTCGGTTGCACGCCGGCGAGGTTTTACAGAAAATTCAGGTTCTCCTCGCTACCTTCGAAACAGGTCGCCTTCTTCGAGAAGGGCTCTCCGTTTTGATTCTCGGACAACCCAACGTCGGCAAAAGTTCGCTTTTGAATGCGCTTCTTGGCGAGGGAAGGGCCATCGTAACGGAAGAGGCCGGTACTACCCGGGATATTCTCGAAGAGAATCTTGTTCTGGGTGGCTTTCCTCTTCGCCTGGTCGATACGGCCGGAATTCGGGTGGCGGAGAATGCCATTGAGAGGGAAGGAGTGCGGCGGGCAAAGGCCAAAGCCGCGGCCGCTGATCTGGTGCTCCTCGTTGTGGATGGGGCGCGGCCACTTTCCGATGGCGATCTTCTGGCACTCGAGGCCTGTGAGGATAAAAATATTTTGTTGGTGATCAATAAATGTGATTTAGGCACCCTCCCCCTACCGAATCCCTTTGCCGAGCTTCAACAGATTCGCATCTCCGCTCAAAAAGGGATTGGTCTGGATGAGCTCAAAGATGCGTTGGTGAACCTTTTCTCCGGTGGCGGCGGGCTGGAGTCCCGGGAGTCGGTCCTTCTCTCCGATCGGCGGCATCGGGAGGCCCTTCTTCGCTCACGGATGGCCCTTCAGGGGTTCTTCGGAGCCCTTGAGGAGGATCAGTCTTTCGAATTTTTGGCTTTCGAACTACGGGAAGCCCTTGACGCCCTGGGGGAAATTACCGGAGAAACGGCTCCGGACGAGATACTGAACCGGATCTTCTCCCGCTTTTGCATCGGCAAATGATCGGTGCCGACGAGATGGCGAGGTTCTTTTTGAATTTGAAGCTTGTTGTCAGGCAAGCAATGAGAGATTCGGCTCCTCCCGCTGGGTGGTCGGCGGCGTTAAGGGTGGAATGTTTCACGTGAAACATCTTTGGTAAGGGGTTGAAAGGCAACATGTTTTGAGGCCTATCCACGCTTTGTGGATGTGGGCCCGGGGTAGGTACGGACAATGTCCACGTATCAAGGAAAATACCAGGTGGTCGTCGTGGGTGCCGGGCATGCCGGGTGTGAGGCGGCTCTGGCAACCGCACGGATGGGGTGTCGCACGCTGCTTTTGAATCTCAGTCTCGATGCGGTGGCCCAGATGTCATGCAATCCGGCTATCGGGGGGCTTGCCAAGGGGCATCTTGTGAGAGAAATCGATGCCCTTGGTGGAGAGATGGCCCGCACTATCGATGCCACCGGGATCCAGTTCCGGACACTGAATACCAAGAAAGGCCCGGCGGTGCGCGCATCCAGAGCTCAGGCCGACCGCGGCCTGTACGCTCTTCATATGAAGCAGGTGGTGGAGCGGCAGCCATTGCTCGACCTGAAACAGGGAGAAGTCGTCGAGCTGATCCTGAAGGGAGACCGGATCGAAGGCGTGAAAACACGCGATGGAGCGATTTTTACTGCAGAGACCGTCATCCTGACCACTGGGACCTTTATGCGGGGGCTCATTCATGTGGGGCTCAACCACTACCCGGGGGGACGCGCCGGAGAGCCCCCTTCGGAGGGCCTTTCCGATCAGTTGCGGGCCCTGGGGTTGCAGGTCGGTCGGCTCAAAACCGGAACGCCGGCTCGGCTGGATCGCAAAACCATTAATTATTCCGCTCTGGAGCCGCAACACGGGGAGGATCCTCCCCGCCCCTTTTCCCTTGATACGGAAAAAATCGAACGCCCTCAGGTCCCCTGTCATATCACCTATACCAATGCCCGCACGCATGAAATCATCCGCTCCGGGCTGGACCGCTCTCCCCTTTATGGCGGGGTGATCAAAGGGGTGGGGCCACGATACTGCCCTTCGATTGAAGATAAGGTGGTGCGGTTCCCGGAAAAGGATCAGCACCAGATCTTTCTCGAACCCGAGGGGTTGCAGGTTGCCGAAGTTTATCCCAATGGAGTTTCCACCTCGTTGCCGGTGGACATTCAGTGGGCCTTCTTGCGAACGATTCCCGGCCTGGAAAAGGTCGAAATCATGCGGCCGGGTTACGCCATCGAGTACGATTACGTGGACCCGATTCAGCTGCAGCCGACATTGGAAACGAAAGCGATCCGCAACCTCTATCATGCCGGCCAAATCAACGGAACTTCGGGTTATGAAGAGGCTGCGGCTCAAGGATTGATGGCCGGAATCAACGCCGCCCTCTCTCTACAGTCCCGCCCTCCCCTTGTGCTCACCCGGGATCAGGGATATATCGGCGTGCTGATCGACGACCTGATCCGTCTCGGAACAACGGAACCGTATCGAATGTTTACCTCCCGGGCCGAATATCGGCTGCTGCTGCGCGAAGACAATGCGGATTTGCGCCTGACGGAGCTCGGGTATCGTGTCGGAGTCGTCACGGCGGAACGCTGGGAACGTCACGGCGCCAAGTGTGCCGACATTGAAACGGGAAGGGACCGGCTGAAAACGGTGCGTATCGTCCCTTCCGACGAACGCCTGGGGCAGTTGCCAGGCGTAGGTGATCTGAAAAACGGCGCATCTCTGGAGGGGTTGCTTCGGCGCCCTGAGATCTCTATCACCGATCTTTGCGTTTTTGATTCTTCCCTAGCTAGCTTGGATCGTGGGGTACTCGAGCAGTTGGAGATCGGCGTTAAATACGAGGGATATATTCAGCGTCAACTGGATCAGGTGGACCGTTTTCGTCGAACCGAAGAGGTCGCGATCCCTTCGGATTTCGATTATGACGGGATTGGCGGGCTCTCCCTGGAGGTGCGGGAAAAGCTGAAAACCGTCCAGCCTCGAAATCTCGGCCAGGCCTCGCGAATTCCCGGAGTGACCCCGGCAGCCATCGCCATTCTGAGTGTGCTGCTTCGTCGAGGGTGAAATGTTTCGTCGAGATCTATTGGCTAAGCAGCTCAAACTCATGGGGATTGCCGTCCCCGAAGAGGCATACGCCCCTCTGCTGTGGTTTTTAGAGGAACTCGGACGCTGGAACCGTCGCATTAACCTGACGGCGATCACCGATCCCGAGGAGGGAGTCGAGAAGCACCTTGTCGACTCGCTGACCCTCTTGCCCCTGTTGCGCGGGGACGAAACCGTGCTCGACGTCGGTTCGGGAGGCGGCTTCCCGGGCCTTCCATTGAAGATCGTCTATCCGCAACTGAAGATCTGCTCGATCGATGCCATACGAAAAAAGATCGAATTTCAGCAGCATGTCGTTCGTAAATTGGCCCTCAAAGGGTTTGACCCGATTCATGGCCGGATCGAAGAGAGGGTGAAGGGCAACGAGTGGGCGGGTGCTTTTGAGATCGTCACCGCTCGGGCTTTTGCCTCGCTGGTGGATCTTGTGCGGCTTGCCCTCCCCGCTCTGGCCCCTGGGGGACGGATTCTGGCGATGAAGGGTTCGGGCGGAGAGCGGGAGTTGAGGGAGGCTCTACCGGATCTCTCGGAGATGGGAGTGATCTGTACCGAGGTCCGGCGCCTCATCCTCCCTATTTCAGGCGCCGGCCGAACGCTGTTCACCCTTGAGCGGATCGAAAAGGGGTAATTTCCCCCCTTCCGTCGGTTCAGGTAGTGACGATTGCAACCATCCGCCTCCATGACCGGCCCTTAGGCCCTGCCCTTTTTTCTTTGATGAAAAGGGGGGGTGTGGTACTCTTTCCGCCCGGCTGTTGATGCAAGGAGAAGGGATATGGCCCAGATAATCGCCATCGCCAACCAGAAGGGGGGCGTGGGAAAAACGACCACCGCAGTCAATCTGTCCGCCTCTCTTGCCGCGGCGGAAAAGCGCACCCTCCTGGTTGATATCGACCCTCAGGCCAACTCCTGCAGCGGCATGGGGATCGATAAGATGGCCCAGGAGTTCACGATCTACCACGCCCTGCTGGGTGAGACCGCCGTACAGGACATCCTTGTTCATACCGATCTGAAGCATCTGGATCTGCTTCCGGCCAATACGGACCTCATCGGTGCCGAAATCGAATTGGTCTCGGCCCTGGCCAGAGAAACCCGCCTGGCCGGTGTGCTCAAAGAAATCCGCCATGAATACGAATACATTCTGATCGATTGCCCCCCTTCCCTCGGACTGCTGACGGTTAACGCCTTGACGGCGGCCGATGCGGTGTTGATACCTCTGCAATGTGAATTCTATGCCATGGAGGGGTTGAGTCAGTTGATGAACACGGTCGGGCTCATTCAGAAGGAGCTCAATCCCCGTCTGACTCTCCAGGGAATCTTGCTGACCATGTTCGATGGCCGAAACAATCTGTCCCATCAGGTGGGGGACGAAATTCGTCAACATTTCGACGGCAAGGTATTCAAATCAGTCATCCCCCGCAATGTGCGTCTATCTGAAGCACCCAGCTACGGCATGCCGGCCCTGCTGTACGATATATCCTCCCGCGGGGCCGCGGCTTACCTTGAGCTCGCAAAAGAAATCATTGAAACGGGAAAGTGAGATGGCAAAGCGACCGGCATTGGGAAAAGGCATCGGGGCTCTCTTGAGTTCCGCCACCCAGGAGGGGGGGCGGAAGTATTTCCTCTGCCCCCTCGAAGACCTGCGTCCGAACGGTAACCAGCCGCGCAAGACGTTCAACGATGCGAAAATGGCGGAACTGGTGGCCTCCATCCGCGAAAAAGGGGTGATTCAACCCCTCGTGGTTCGTCGGGTGGAAGACAGTTATCAGATCATCGCCGGAGAACGACGCTGGCGAGCCGCCCAGAAGGCCGGGTTGCACGAAGTGCCGGTCGTCATTCAGGACGTTTCCGAAGACTGGGCCATGGAAGTAGCCCTGATAGAGAACATCCAGCGGGAGGATCTCAATCCGATTGAGGAGGCGGAAGCCTACCGCAATCTCATGGAGGGCTTCGATCTCTCCCAAGAGGAAGTCTCGCGCCGGGTGGGAAAAGACCGCTCCTCGGTGGCCAACTCCCTGCGCCTGCTGCGGCTCCCCGACTCCATCCGGGAGGACGTGGTAGGGGCCCGGCTTTCAATGGGCCATGCCCGTTCCCTGCTTTCGCTGGAAGAGGAGGGGGACATGGCGGAGGCGCGCGATCAGGTTGTGCAAAAAAAACTCTCCGTTCGGGAGACGGAGGCTTTGGTCAAAAAAATCAAGAAGTTCGGTGCGGCGCCCAAGAGCAAGTCCAAGCCGGCGCTGGGGCCCGAACTGCTCCATCTGGCCGGGGAATTGAAGCGGGCCCTGGGAACCCAGGTGAAAATTATCCCCCGCGGCAAAGGCGGCAAGATCGAGATTTCTTATTTTTCGGCCCAGGATTTGGATCGCCTTCTCGAACTTCTCGGTATTTCCTGAAAAAATATCCTAAAAATGGAAGGGAACGGGTGCAATGAAAAAAGAAAGCCCGATGGAAAAGGGAGAGATTAAAGCCTTCCTCGGAGCAGGCAGCCAATTTGAAGGAAAGTTGCTCTTCGATGAAATCGTCCGCCTGGACGGTGCCTTTCGGGGAGAAATTGGCTCAAAGGGAACCCTTATCGTCGGGGACACCGCCGACCTGCAGGCCGAACTGCAGGTGGGGACGCTGATCCTGAGCGGACGTTTCAAGGGAAATATCAAAGCCAGCACCAAGGTGGAGCTACGCTCCCCTGCCAAAGTGGAGGGCAACATCGAAACTCCGGTCCTAGTGGTGGCAGAGGGTGTCCAACTCAACGGATCGACGACCATGAACATGGGAGAGAGGGCCACGGCCTCCAAGGAAGAAAATCGCCCACCTAAAAAATAACCATAAAACATAACGACTTTATATTTATAGATTCCTAAAGGGGGAAATCCGGAGTGCGGGGGAAAAGATCCTTGACAATCAAAGGGTCATATGATAGCTATTCCCTGTTTTACCTGGAGGTAAAGCATTTTTTAATCTCTAGCTCTAATGTATACAGTATACCGACGAGTATTTCATTCCAAGCGAGTCTAACGAGGTGTTGCAGTGAGCAAAATCGATTGGACCATCTTTCTTCAGGCAGCCAACTTTCTGGTATTGATGGTGGTGCTGAACTTTCTGTTGTACCGGCCTGTGCGAGGAATTCTCAAGTTGCGCCGGGAAAAGATCGCAGACGATTTTGACAGGGCAAAGGATTTAGAACAGCGTATCGACAGTAAAATGGCCGCCTACCAGGAGCGTCTGGAGGAGGCCAAACGTAAGGCAAATCAGGAAAAGGCCACGTTTCGCGCAACGGCCATCGAGGAGGAGACTGCGCTGGTGACCCGGGCCCGCGAGGAGGCGACAGGCCATCTGCAGACCATTAAAAACCGCGTGGCCGCCGAAGCCAAAGAAGCCCGCTCGGCCCTGGGTGCAGAGGTGCAGAATCTGGCCTCCCAGGTTGCCGCCAAGGTCCTCGGGAGGAATCTGTAAAAAATGAAACCGATCATGGCCATAAAACTGAAAAAAAGGGCACTCGTCTCTATCGCCATCCTGGTCCTCGTGGGACTCGCCGCCACGGCCCTGGCTGCTAACGGCGAGGGGCAGGCCGCAGAGAGCGGGATCATGCTGAAGGACTTTCTCTACCGGTGCCTGAATTTCGTTATTCTTTTCGGCGCCTTGGCCTATTTCGCAGCCAAGCCGATTCGTCAGGCCTTGGCCGGGCGACGCGAGGGCGTGGAGAAGGCTCTGCGTGAAGCAGAGACGACCAAGAACGAGGCGGAAGCGAAGTTCGCCGAATACGACCGAAAACTGAACCAGGCTGCCGCCGAAATCGACGATCTCACGGCCGCCATCAAGCGGGAGGGCGAGATGGAGCGGGAGAAAATCCTGGCCAGCGCCCGGGAGACGGCGGAAAAAATCAAACAGGAAGCCCAGAAATCCGCCACCTTCGAGGTAGCCAAGGCCCGCGTCGAATTGCGCCGGGAGGCTGCCCAGATGGCGATCGAAATCGCCGAAGACCTGTTGAATAAGAACCTCACGAAGGCGGATCAAACCCGCCTGGTCGACGAATATATGCTGAAGGTGGGAGAATTACATTGAGTATCAGCGCGATATCCAGGAGGTATGCCAAGGCCCTGGTGAACCTGGGGGTCGAGCAGCAGATGGTGGAGCAGTACGGGGAGGAGTTGGGAAAGGTCCGATCGGCCTTCGCCGTCGAGGACGTTCTGCGCCTCGTTCTGGAAAGCCCGACGTTCCTGTTTGAAAAGAAGGCCGCCATTCTCAAGGACCTGGCCCAGGCCCTGACCCTCTCCGAGGGAATGAAAAAGTTCCTGGGGCTTCTGCTCGAAAAGGATCGACTCCGATATCTTCCCCAGATAGAGGGGAACTACCGACAGTTCGCCGACGAGCTTTCCGGACTTCTGCGAGCTCGGGTCACCACGGCGGCCGACCTCGGCGGCAAGCAGCAGGATGCCATCCGGACCGGGCTGGAAAAGCAAACGGGCAAGAAGGTGGATTTGAGCACCAAGCTTGACCCCTCTCTGATTGCCGGCGTCCAGGTGGCCATCGGAGGGAAGGTGTTCGATGGCAGCATCAAGACTCAATTGAAACGGATTGAAGATACCTTAAAGAAGGGGTGAGAAGGTCTTATGGAAATCAGAGCGGAAGAGATCAGCGCGATCATCAAGAAACAGATCGAGAATTTCGGTCGTGAGGTCGAGGTCAGCGAAACGGGAACCATTATCTCCGTCGGCGACGGGATTGCCCGAATTCATGGTCTGGACAAGGCGATGGCCGGCGAATTGCTGGAATTCCCCGGGGAAATCATGGGGATGGTTCTCAACCTGGAAGAAGATAACGTCGGCGCCGCCATTCTGGGTGAGGCCCATCACATCAAGGAAGGCGATACCGTCAAGCGCACCGAGCGCATCGTGCAGGTGCCCGTGGGTGACGCCCTGGTCGGTCGAGTCGTCAACGGGATCGGCATTCCGATCGATGGCCATGGCGAGATCCAAACCGAAGAATACCGTCAGGTCGAAGTCAAGGCGCCCGGAATCGTGGCCAGAAAGTCGGTCCACGAACCGATGCAGACCGGCCTCAAGGCCATCGATGCGATGGTCCCTATCGGCCGCGGGCAGCGCGAGCTGATCATTGGCGACCGCCAGACCGGCAAGACCGCCGTGGCCGTCGATACCATCATCAACCAGAAGGGCAATGACGTCATCTGTATCTATGTCGCCATTGGCCAGAAACGCTCGACCGTGGCCCAGGTTGTGGATAAGCTGAAGCAGCACGGTGCCATGGATTATACCGTCGTCGTAGCCGCGACCGCTTCGGACCCCGCTCCTCTGCAGTTCATCTCCCCTTATACCGGGGTGACCATCGGGGAATCCTTCCGGGATAATGGCCGCCACGCGCTGATTATTTATGACGATCTCTCCAAACAGGCGGTGGCCTATCGGCAGCTCTCCCTGCTGCTGCGTCGCCCGCCCGGACGCGAAGCGTTTCCCGGTGATGTCTTCTATCTGCACAGCCGCCTGCTGGAGCGTGCCGCGAAGCTCAACGACGATCTGGGCGCCGGCAGTTTGACGGCTCTGCCGATCATCGAAACCCAGGCCGGTGACGTCTCCGCGTATATCCCGACCAATGTCATCTCGATCACCGACGGCCAGATCTTCCTCGAGACCGACCTGTTCTACTCGGGCGTTCGCCCGGCGATCAACGTTGGCCTCTCGGTCTCTCGTGTCGGCGGCAGCGCCCAGGTCAAAGCGATGAAGCAAGTGGCCGGTACCCTGCGTCTCGCTCTGGCCCAGTACCGCGAGATGGCCGCTTTTGCCCAGTTCGGCTCCGATCTCGACGCCGCCACCCAGCGTCAGCTCAACCGCGGCGCCCGGCTCGTTGAAATCCTCAAACAGGCCCAGTATCAGCCGCTGCCGGTGGAAAAGCAGGTGGTGACCATCTATGCCGCCAACAACGGCTTCGTCGATGATTATCCGGTTTCGGTCTTGGTTCGCTACGAATCCGAGCTGCTCTCCTTCATGGAGTCCCGGCACGGCCAATTGTTGACCGACCTGGCACAGAAAAAGGCGATCGACGAGGATCTTGACGGACGCATCAAGGGTGCCCTTGAGGAATTCAAAGGGCAGTTTGTGGCCTAATCAAGCCGGCAACCCGGGATGGAATCCGAGGCGGTTTTAGCGGAGATCGGAAATTCAGGGTTCATGAACGGGTCGGCCGTCAGGTTCCTTTATCCGCCGCTGCACGGTAGCCGCCAAGGCGGAACAGGACCGTTTCCGAAGGAAGTCAATCTGACCCAGTTCGCACGCGGAAGGTTTGGATAGATGCCAAGTCTGAAAGATATCAAAAAAAGGATCGGCACGGTAAAAAATACGAGCCAGATCACCAAGGCGATGAAGATGGTTTCCGCCGCCAAACTGCGCCGGGCGCAGGAATCGGTGGTGGCGGCCCGTCCTTACGCCGATAAAATGATGAACGTTCTCTCCAGCCTGGCTCTGCGGGAGGAAAAACAGGTCCACCCTCTGCTCGAGGCTCGGGGCAAGAAGCGGGCCCTGGTTCTGCTCATGACCGCCGACCGCGGCCTGTGCGGTGGTTTCAATGCCAACGTCTCCAAAGAGGCCGAACGTTTCATCCGGAGCAAAAGGGAGGGGTTCGACGACTACGACCTGATGATCGTCGGTCGCAAGGGTAAGGATTATCTCAAGGCAAGGGGCGGGCTGCAGATCGCCAAGGTTCACGAGAATCTTACGGCCAAGATCTCCTACAGCACCGCGACCCTGTTGGCCCAGGAGGTGATCGCCGAGTACACCAAGGCGAAATACGACGCGGTTTTTCTGGTGTTCAACGCCTTCCGGAGTGCGATTGCCCAGGAAGTGACCGTTCAGCAGCTGCTGCCAATCGTGCCTAAAACTGTGGACGAGGGTGCCCATGTGGCCGAGTATCTCTATGAGCCCGACCGGACCGAGGTTCTGAAGCAGATCCTGCCCAAGCATGTGGAAGTCCAGATTTTCCGCGCGTTGCTGGAATCCTCGGCTTCCGAGCATGGCGCGCGCATGAGTGCCATGGACAGTGCCAGCAAAAACGCCTCCGAGATGATCAGCAAGTTGACCCTCCAATACAACAGGGCACGGCAGGCCGCCATTACCAAAGAGCTTATGGAAATCATCTCCGGTGCTGAATCGATCAAATAAAAGAACGAACGCTGATCGCCCCCTGCGGTGGGTGGAAAAAGGAGGAACGCTTCATCATGAATAAAGGAAAGATCACTCAGGTTATCGGACCCGTCGTTGACGTGGAATTCGAGGCCGGCAAGCTTCCCGAGATTTATTACGCCCTGAAAATCTCTAACCCTTCCCTGGGGGAAGAGGAATGGAATCTGGTCGTCGAGGTGGCCCAGCATCTGGGTGAAAATACCGTGCGAACCATTGCCATGGACTCCACCGAGGGTCTGGTTCGGGGGCAGGAGGTGCTCGATACCGGAAAACAGATCGTCATGCCCGTCGGTCGCGGCACCCTCGGGCGGATTCTCAACGTCATCGGTCAGCCGGTCGACGAGATGGGCCCGGTCAATACCGATAAGGAGTGGGAGATTCACCGCCCTACCCCGGATTTCGTCTCCCAGTCGACCAAGGTCGAGGCTTTTGAAACGGGGATCAAGGTTGTCGACCTGCTCGCTCCCTATGCCCGCGGTGGCAAGATCGGTCTTTTCGGCGGTGCCGGTGTCGGCAAAACCGTTCTGATCATGGAGCTGATTCACAATATTGCCAAGCAGCATGGCGGCTTCTCGGTTTTCGCCGGCGTCGGCGAGCGGACCCGCGAAGGGAACGACCTGTGGCACGAGATGAAGGATTCGGGGGTTCTCGATAAAGCGGCGCTGATTTACGGTCAGATGAACGAGCCCCCCGGAGCCCGCGCGCGGGTGGCCCTCTCGGCCCTGACCGTCGCCGAGTACTTCCGCGATGAGGAAAATCAGGACGTGCTGCTGTTCGTCGACAATATTTTCCGCTTCACCCAGGCCGGTTCCGAGGTTTCGGCGCTGCTCGGCCGCATCCCCTCCGCCGTCGGTTACCAGCCGACCCTTTCCACCGAGATGGGCGAACTGCAGGAGCGGATCACCACCACCGACAAAGGCTCCATTACCTCGGTCCAGGCGATTTATGTGCCGGCCGACGACCTGACAGACCCGGCGCCGGCGACCGCCTTCGCCCACCTCGATGCCACCACGGTTCTCTCCCGGCAGATCGCCGAGCTCGGGATCTACCCCGCGGTGGACCCGCTGGACTCCACCAGCCGGATTCTCGATCCGCAGGTCGTGGGCGAAGAGCACTACCAGATCGCCCGCGACGTCCAGTACGTGCTGCAGCGCTACAAGGACCTTCAGGATATCATCGCCATCCTCGGTATGGACGAGCTCTCCGAAGAGGACAAGCTGGTGGTGGCCAGGGCCCGCAAGATCCAGCGTTTCCTCTCCCAGCCCTTCCATGTGGCCGAGGTTTTCACCGGTGCCCCTGGTAAATATGTAGAACTCAAGGATACCATCAGAGGGTTCAAGGAGATCGTTGAAGGCCTGCACGACGATATCCCCGAACAGGCTTTCTACATGCAGGGGACCATCGAGGAAGTTCTGGAGAAGGCCAAAAGGATGGCTGCAGAGTGATTCATTGAAGGAGCGGCGGGGCCTCTCAGGCGAGGCTCCGCCTCACCGGTAAAGGACGTTCGGAATGGCAGAGAAGCTCAGACTGGAAATGGTCACACCGTACAAGGAGGTCCTTTCGGAGGAGGTGGACGAAGTCACCGCTCCAGGATCGATCGGCGAACTTGGCATCTTGCCGGGGCATACACCGATGCTGACGACTCTCAAGGTCGGCGAATTTATCTACCGGCAAGGAAACGAGTCCTTTCATGTGGCCGTGAACTGGGGTTATGTGGAGGTTGAGAGCGACAAGGTGACGGTGCTGGTCGAGACCGCCGAGCCGGCGCAGGAGATCGACCTGGAACGGGCCAAAGCGGCTCTGGGCCGGGCCGAGGAGGAGCTGAAAAAGCTCTCTCCCGAAGACAAGGATTTTCTCGTTATGCAGGCGGCCCTGGAACGGGCGGCCATCCGCGTACAGGTCGCCGGCCGTCGGGCCCAGCGGGGACACTGAGATTAACAGACGGTTTCAACGCGTAGATAAAAAAAGGCGATCCCAGGGAGGGTCGCCTTTTTTGATTGCTTCGAACGCTTTCGGCAGGATTACTCTTTGCGCTCCCGCTGCAGAATGATCGGCAGCTTCTCCTGAACGAAAACCAGATGATCCATCATGCTTGTCTTGGCCAGTTCGGGGTCATGGGCCCGTATCGCCTCGAAAATGGTGCGGTGCTGATTCATCAGGGGTTCGAGAAAGCCTTCTTCCCGGTAAAATTCCGTCAAGGCCAATTCGATGGTGGCGTGCCAGAGTCCACGAATGGTGTCGAGGACATGGAGCTGCAGGGTATTATGGGTGGCGCCGGTAATGACATAGTGGAAGCGGGCGTCGAGAGCCGGGTCCCATCCTCCTTTGCTCGATTGCCGCTCCATTTCCTTGATGAGATCTTCTAATTGCTGGAGTTCCTCGGTGCTGATGCGGCTGGCAGCCAGATAGGCGGACCAACTCTCCAATCCCATGCGCACCTCGAGCAGGGCCTGGAGCAGATTGGGGTTGCCGTCGACCATGGTCGCCAGCGGGTCGGAGAGGGTCGTAGCGGTCAACGATTTTACATAGGTTCCCCCGCCCTGGCGCGACTCAACCAGACCCATGGCTTCGAGGACCATGAGCGCCTCTCGCACCGAGGGACGGCTGACCCCCAACATTTCGGAGAGATCCCGCTCGGAGGGAATCCGTTCCCCCGGCTTAAGATGCCCTTCTGAAATGAGGCTTTTGATCTGTTCGACGATTTCTTCCGAGATTTTTTTCGGACGGATCGGCTTAAAGACGATACTGGTCATGCCATTGCTCCATGCGGATTTTTGGTATGACCACTTCTATCATGTGCACAACCAAAGGTCAAGAGTTTGTCGTGTGAGCTTGAAGTTAAAGTTCCGGCGGAGTGTGGGTGACGATGGAGAGAAAAATACTGCATCTCGACATGGATGCCTTTTTTGCCGCGGTGGAACAGGTCGATCGACCAGAGTATCGCGGCTTGCCGGTGATCGTGGGCGGCCCCATCGGAAGGGGCGTTGTCAGCGCCTGCTCTTACGAGGCGCGCGCCTTCGGAGTGCGGTCGGCCATGGCCATGGCGCGAGCGGTCAGCCTCTGCCCCAACGCGGCGGTGCTGCCGGTACGCATGGCCCGCTACCGGGAGGTGTCGAAGCGCATTTTTCAGATTTTCAGCCGCTATACCGACTGCATCGAACCCCTCTCCATCGACGAGGCATTTCTCGATGTAACCGACTGCCAGCGGCTGTTCGGCCCCCCGGCGACCATTGCCGCGCAGATCAGAGCCGCGGTGCGCGTCGAAACGGGGCTGACGGTCAGCGCCGGGATCGCGCCGAACAAGTTTCTGGCCAAGTTGGCCTCTGAGAGCGGCAAACCCGATGGTCTGCTGGAAGTCACCCCTCAGGAAATAGAGAACTTCCTCCTGCCTCTTCCCCTGGAGAAGATCTGGGGCATCGGCAGGGTCACTGCGGAGCGGCTCGCCAGTCAGGGCCTCCATACCGTCCGGGAGCTGCGGGAGGTCCCCCTGGACCGGCTGATCAGTTGGTTCGGCAGTCAGGGAGCGCAGCTCTATCGGTTGGCCCGCGGGCAGGACGAGCGCCCTGTTACGGGCGCCTCTGAGGTGAAGTCGGTCGGGCACGAGGAAACATTTTCCCGAGACCTGTGGGACCGACAAGCTCTTCGTCTGGAGCTTCTGGATCTGGCCGAACGGGTGGCCGGCCGCCTGCGGGCAAAGGGGCTGGTCGGGCGAGGTGTTTCCGTGAAGGTCCGCTTCGCCGATTTCAGTACCGTCACCCGCAGCCGGACCCTCGCGGAGGGAACGGCCCACTCGGGGGAGATCTATCGGCAGGGGGAGGCCCTGCTGAGCAAGACCGAAGCAGGTCGTCGGGCGGTACGGTTGCTCGGACTCAGCGTCACACAGTTGGCACCCGAGGCGACCGCCCAAGGAGAGCTGTTTGCAGGGAAGGAACACCGGCTGGCTGACCTTGACCGTGCGATTGACCGCCTCCGGGAGCGCTATGGGGACGGCGGTATCCGCCGGGGGTCGCTCCTTGAAAAGCAAGAAGGGAGCTCATCGGATAAGAAAAGGAGCAACCCCGGCAAGGGATCGTAGCAGGGCCGGCCGATCATGGGCCTCCAGGGTCATGCTCGGCCGCGCCGCCAGCGCCCCAACCTGAGCGAACAGAGCACCGAAGTCAATGCTCCCCTCCCCCACCGGCAGGTGGTCATCGGCGCGACCGAAATTGTCGTGCAGATGCAGATGAATGGTCCGCGACCCGAGAGCGAAGAACCATTCGTCCATCGACAGGGAGCAAAAGAGGTGCCAGTGTCCCACGTCGAAACAATGGCCGAGAACGGGAGAATCGAGCTCGGCCAACAGGGTTGCCAGAGGGGTCGGCTTCCTTTCAAAGACATTTTCCAGCGCCATGGCGCATCCCTGCCGACTCGCACGATCTATAAAGGGGGGCCAGAACCGCAGGGCCTGTTCGAGCCAGAGCTGGTCCTTGCCGCCGTATTTCCAGCGTTCGAATCCCGGGTGAAAAACCACCAGCCGGGCCCCGAGCCGATCGGCAGCTTCCAGGGTCTGCAGGAAGCGGCGCCGGGTCGCCTCGGCCACCAGCGGTTCGAGGGCGCCGGGGTTGAGATCATGGAAAGGCGCATGAACGCTGACCGCCAGCCCTGCCGCTGCCAGCGCCCTGCCGGCGTTGTCGAGCGATGCGGCCGGCGCCCGATCGAGGTCGGTTCCCTGGAAGGCCACCTCAGGCTGAAGACCCCGCTCGATCAGAAAGGGGAGCGTCGATTCCAACAGGCGCCAGGGCACATGGACGTGAAGCGGATTAGACACTGGGCACCTCTCCCGAGGCGAACCGTTCCAGGTTGAGGATGGCGGTGCGCTCTCCCAGGGTGATCAGGATATCCCCCGCGTCGATCAGCGTGGTCGACTTGGGGTTGAAGGTCATCTGGCCATCGGCCTTTTTGATCCCGACGATGATGATTCCCCACTCCCGCCGAACGCCGGAGGAAACGAGGGTCTTTTGTACGAGGTGCGAGTCCGCCGCAACCCGAATTTCTTCCAATTGCAGCTCAAGGTTCTTGCCGGCGGTGGCGATCTCGATAAAATCGACGACCGAGGGGCGCAGAACCGCCTGCGCCATGCGGGTGGCGCCGATGATATAGGGGGAGATGACCTTGCTCGCCCCGGCGCGCCGCAGTTTTTTCTCGGAACCCTCCTCGCCGGCCCGGGCAAGGATGAAAAGATCAGGGTTCAGGCCCCGGGCCGTGAGGGTGATGTACACGTTTTCGGTATCCGAGGTGACCGCCGTGATCAGTCCCTTGGCGCGCTGAATTCCGGCGGCGACCAGCGTCTCGTCGTCGGTGGCGTCCCCGGCGACGAAGAGACGCCCCTCATTGGCCAGCTTTTCACAGAGGCCGGCGTCCTTCTCGACCACCACGAAGGGCAGCGGGCGGGCCTGGAATTCCTTGCAGATAAGGCCCCCGATCCGGCCGTAGCCGCAGATGATGTAGTGCCCCTCCAGTTTGCCGATCTGTTTTTCCAATTTTTTCCTCCCCAGTACCTGGCGAAGCTGCCCTTCCACCATGAACTGAACCAAACTACCGATCGCATAGGCGATGATGCCGACCCCGAAAAGAATCAGAAACAGGGTGAAAACCCTCCCCGACGGGGAGAGGGGGTGGACTTCTCCATAGCCGACGGTCGCCAGGGTGATCACGGTCATGTAGAGAGAATCGAAAAGAGGCCACCCTTCGATCAGGGCATACCCGAAGGTACCCAGACCGATGATAAGGATTAGAATGACAAAGGAATATTTGAGGTGGCGGATCGAATCCATCGGTTTTCCCAACGCTGAGATTGCTGCAAGTCTAGCCGGGAAACCAGAAAAAAACAAGGAGATAGCGGACCACGAAGAGGGATGAGAGAGTAGAAAATGCTTGACATCATATGTATACTGTATACAATTTAATCAAACCGAAACGTGTTGGGGAGATTTTCCGTGAAGAGAAAACCGATCGAGCGCCATCAGACGTTGAGGGAAAAGATCCTCGAGACGATTCGCGAGGCCATCCTGAAAGGAACCCTCAAGGCGGGGGAAAAGGTGGCCGAACCCGAATTGGCCGAAAGATTCGGCATCAGTCGCACGCCGATCCGCGAGGCCTTCCGTCAACTCGAGTCGGAAGGGTATCTCACCGTGATTCCCCGCAAGGGCGCCGTCGTCACCTCCCTTTCCGAACGGGATGTGGAAGAGTTTTACGCCATCAAAAGTATTCTTGAGGGATATGCCGCGAGAATGGCGGCGGAAAACCTCAGCGCCAAGGATATCGAGCGTCTCGAGACCATCAACGATCGCCTTGAACAGCTCGCCGAGGAAGGTGACATCAAAACCTACTTCCGGGTCCACAACGAGTTCCACGAACTTTTCATCCGGGCCGCCGGCAACGAAAAGTTGCTCGAACTCATCGGCCAGCTGATGATGAAGTTCAACCGCCTGCGGATGGCCTCGTTGTCCCTGCCCGGCCGCATGCAGATTTCGGTGCAGGAGCATAAGAAAATTCTGGATGCCTTTCGGTCTCACGACGGGGAGATGGCGGACAACCTGGTCCGGCAGACCGCCGCCTTCGGCGGAAAGGTCCTGATCCAGAGTATGGCCAAAGAGGAAGGGCGCCGGGTCGAAAACTCCGTGCTGCAGCGTCTCGTAGACGTCTGATTCCCTTCCCCGAATTGTCTCGGCACGTATAATGTGCCCGTGGTTTCAGTCGAACGTATCCGCGGGAACGTCCGGAGGAAGCTCGGGTAAACCGGAAGCGGCTTCCTTCCCCACGGGAATTCTTACGATAAAGTTCGCTCCCCGGCCCACCTCGGTCTCGACCGTGATCTCTCCCTGATGTTTCTGCAGAATTTCCTTGGCGATACTCATACCCAGCCCCGTCCCCGTTCCCGACTCTTTCGTGGTAAAAAAAGGCTCGAAAATCCTGGGGAGAACCTTTTCGGGGATGCCGCAGCCGGTATCGGCCACCGAGGCGAAGAGATTTGGGCCTTCCTGCCAGGTTCTGATGCGGATTTCGCCCGTGGTGTCGATGGCCTGGGAGGCGTTGACCAACAAGTTGACGAAGACCTGGTTGAGCTGCTGGGGATAGCCCTGGATCGTGGGCAGTTCGCCGAAATTGCGGTGCAGGGCGGCCTTGTATTTGATTTCGTTCCAGGTGATGGTGACCGCGCTTTCGATGATCTCGTTGATATTGCAGATTTTCTGTTCCGAATCGTCGATCCGCGAGAAGCTTTTCAGGTTCTGGACGATTTTCTGCATCCGCTGGGTGCCCTCAAGGGACTCCGCGATCACAGCGGGGATATCTTCGAGGATGTAGTCGAATTTTGACTTGCGGCGAAGAGCGCCAAGTTCCTTTCTGATCTCTTCAGACGCGTTCGTTTGCAATGCCTGATCGAGCGCATCGATATAGGGGGTGATCTTGTCGAAGTATTTGTTGAGACTTCGCAGATTGCTGGCAATATAACCGATGGGGTTGTTGATCTCGTGGGCAACGCCGGCCGCCAGGTGGCCGATGGCCGCGAGCCGCTCCTGCTGAAGCGCCAGCGCGTGTGCGGCGTGGATCTCTTCCGCCTGCTCCCTGACCTTCTTTTCCAAGTCCTTTTGATAGGCCTGATTTTCACGAAAAAGGCGCTTCTTTTCCAGAGCGTTTCTGACCCGCAGCACGATCTGATCGATATTGAAGGGCTTGGTGATGTAGTCTTCCGCCCCGGAGTTCATGCAGATCAAGGCCGTTTCGAAATCATCCACAGCGGTCACCATGAGGATGGTGGTATCGGGGCTGAGTTCTTTGATCTCCTGCAGCAACTGAATCCCCGAGCGACCCGGCATGTTGATGTCGATCAGCGCCAGATCAATGGGTTGGGCCCGCAGATGGGCGCACGCCTCATCGGCGCTGGCGGCGCCGAGGCAAAGATACCCCTCCCGGCTCAGGGTGGTTAACTGCATGTTCCTGACCAGGTCCTCATCGTCGACGACCAGAAGTCGCTCCGCCATCGTCCCTCCTCCCTAAGTGCTTACCTCTGCCCCAGCAGGCAGCGAACTTTTTCCATTAGAGCATCCGGCGTGAAGGGTTTTTGCAAAAAGGCCCTAAAGCCGTCAGCGTGCAAACCCTTCTTGCCGTGAAATTGACCGTACCCCGACATGTAGAGGATTTTGATCCCGGGCACCTGCTCTTCCACCTGTTTCGCCAATTCCGCACCGCTCATCGCCGGCATGACCAGGTCGGTCACCAGCAGGTCGATCGCCCCCTTCCCTGTTTCCCTGAAGAGCATTTCTCCCCTTTTTTTCTCCAGCTTCTCCAGGGCCTCCCGAGCGGTCTGCGCACTGAGAACGGTAAAACCGCTCTCCCGCAGGGCTTGCTCTACCAGCCGCAGTACCGCGAGCTCATCCTCGACCAGCAGGATCGTACCTTGATCGCCGGGAGGAGGGGGTGTCCAATTTTTACCGGTATCCTCAGGTGGTTCGTCGGTGCGTGGGAGAAAAATTTGAAAACATGATCCCTTGCCGGGAGCGCTTTCGAGCAGGATGTAACCGGCACTCTGTTTGACGATACCGAAGACGGTGGAGAGGCCCAGGCCGGTTCCGCGGCCCTGTTCCTTGGTCGTGTAAAATGGCTCGAAGACCCGCGCCTGAATCTCTTCGGACATTCCCGTGCCGCTGTCGCAGACCGAAAGAACCACATAGCGGCCGGGAACCGCTCCGCGATGGCCTTGCACGAAGGCCTCATCGATGTCGGCTTCGCTGGTGGAAATAGTGATATCCCCCCCCTGCGCCATGGCGTCGCGGGCGTTGATCACCAGGTTGAGCAGAACCTGCTCCAATTGTCCCGGGTCCGCCTTGACCGGACCAACGCCCTCGCCGGGAGAAAAACAGTAGGCGATGTTCTCTTGCAGAAAACGCTGCAGGATTTTGGAAAAAGAGTGGATCAATGCATTGAGATCCAACACCTTCGGTTCAAGGACCTGGCGTCGGCTGAACGCCAGAAGCTGGCGGGTCAAAGCAGAAGCCCGCTGGCCGGCCTGCAACACCAGTTCGGCGTCTCCTCGTTTGGCAACGTCGTCCTTCAATGCGCGGATCAAGTGGGTGCTGTAGCCGTTGATGACCGTTAGCAGGTTGTTGAAATCGTGAGCGATGCCGCCGGCCAACTGGCCGATGGCTTCGAATTTCTGCACGACGTGGAGTTGATCAGCGGTCTGCTGACGAGCCTGTTCGGCGCGCACGCTGCGGATGGCGAGGGCCGCGGTCTGGGCAAAGGATTCCATCTCCTTCCGGTCGTTTTCCGAAAAGACGCCGGCCTTGTTGGCCAGGCCGATGTATCCGACGACCTGTGCGCCGATTTTCAGGGGAACGCCCAGAAAGTTAACAATAGGCGGATGCCAGGGAGGAAGCTTGTTGTCCAAAAAGAAAGGAGTCCCCTCGTTGTTCCAGAGAACCGTCTCGCCCCGGGTGGCGGAGGCGTGCAGAAGTTTGCCCGGGGAACAGAGGGTGGCGGAGGGTTTCATCTCTATTTTGCTTTCGAGGTCTTTAAACAGGGTGGTTCCCTTCCACTCTCCGCGGTTCTCCGAGACCGCCAGCAGCTGTCCCCGGTCGGGGTTTTCCAGGTCGTAGAGCAGGCCAATGGCGGCGCCGGAAATCTCCAGACAGCGGTCGAGCATGACCGTGGCCATATCGTGAATGTTGCCGGTGAGCAGAAAACGCAGAAAGGATTCGGTCGCCGCCTCGAGAAGAAGCTGCCGGCGCCGCTCGGCGGCCGCCGCCTCATGTTGTTCGGTAACATCGCGAAAACTTTTTACCCGGCCCACGATTTGATTGTCGATATATTGAGGTTTGGAATAGTGGGCCACGATTCGGCCGTCTTTAAAATGATAGGTGCCCCAACCCGTTTCGGTGGGATTGTCGTCAAGAGCGGCAATCTGGGAGAGAAATTGCTCGGGAGTTTTTACCTGATTTTGAGCGAAATTCCGTACCGTATCGATCGCCCCCGAGGCCAGAGTGGCCTCGGGAATGTTCCACATTTCCACAAATTTTCGATTGCAGGCGACGATTCGGCCCTGTCGGTCGATCGCCAGAATGCCGTCTGCCGTCGACTCCAGGGTCGCCGCCAGAAGAGAGTGCAACTTTTTAAAATTCTCTTCGCTTTTTTTCAAATCGGTAATGTCGCGAATGCTTTCGATGACGGCGACGACCTCCCCCTTCTCGTTTTTTATCGGCGCCGCGTCGAAGACACAGTAATGTTTTTCGCCGTCCCGAAATGTAAGCCATGCCTCCCCTTGCAGTCCATCGGGGCAATGCGGCGAACGCCGATAGCTTTCATACAGCCCCGTCAGATCCCCGGACTTCTTCTCGAGAACAAGATCAGCCAAGACGGGGCGCTGGTGTTCGTAGAAAGCCCACCATTGATTTCGGGTTCCAACCATTTCGGCGGCCTGAATCCCGGTCAGCAATTCGCAGGCTCGATTCCAGGCCAGCACCCGATGATTGGTATCCAGCACCAGAGTCGGAATGGAGGCACGCTGTACCAGGCTCTCGGAAAAACGCCGCTGATCCTCCAAGGCGGATTTTTTCTGGGCAATGTCGCTCAGCATCCGATTAAAGGACTTGGCAAGGGTGGCGATCTCGTCATCGGCGCGGATATCGATCAAGGGGGGGGCATCTTCCTCCCCGGTGATTTGTTCGACATGCCGGGTGAAAAGAAGCAGCGGGGCGGTCAGGTATCTCATGAAAAACCAGACCAGGACAATCGAGAAGACGAGAGTAACCGCCAGGGCGAAGGCAAAAAAACGCTCCGCCCGATAAACGGGCGCATAGGCTTCGTCCAGGGGAAAATCGGCACCCAGGATCCATCCGGTATTCTGCAGGTGCTTAAAGGAAGAGAGGACGGGCTGGCCCGTCGAAGTGACCCTTTCGCCGGTTCCCTCAAACCCCCTGAGGGCCCGATCGATCAAGGGGTGGGCTTCGAGGGCAGCCGCAGGGGTGACAATTTTGTTTTGGATCGGGACCAATGAGGGTGGAGCGGCTCTGATCAAATAGGTAGAGATATCCCTGTTTTCCCCAAACGGATGTCGGCCAGGTTTTCGAAAAAACTGCTTTTTAGCAGGTCGACGGAACCGCCGAGAACAGCGCGGATTTGCCCTGTGGGGTCCTTGATGGGGGCGGCGAACGTTATCAGGGGGTGATGAGGCTTATCGCTCGAAAAGTATACTTTGGACAGGCAGGGTTTCCCGGTGACGACGATACGGGCGAAAAAGTCGTGTTTTGACCAATTTCGATCGGCCACGAGCGGTCCGTGGGGGGATGCAGCCAATAGCCGGCCCGAAGGAGAGAAAACAGAAATTCCGTTGTTGAAGAATTGCTTGATTCCCACGCCCCGCATTTGATCAAGAAAGTCCTGGGTTTTTTCGGCGGATTTCAGTACGCCGGGGGAGATGGTCTGGGCCGTTCCGGAGATAAATGCCCGGCCCGTGTCGATCATGGAATCCACCTCGGTGGCGATTTCCGAAACCAGAACAAATTGTTGGGTGGAAATTTCGGCTTTAAGGCTTTTTTCAAAATAGGAAAAGCACAAAATGCTGAACAGCCCCAGAAGAAACAGAACCAATAAGGCAACCACCAGGGTTATCTTGGTTTTTAAACTCCAAAACCGCAAAAATTCCCCCTCTCCCATCTTGGCAGGTCACTATTTTTGGAGGATCAGCCCGTCCCATTGCGTTTAATGCAATTGACGGGCCAGTGGTCTCCAGGATTCGGTTGAAACATTGCAAGGTTATGAAAACATGGATGGTTCCGAAGGGGCGATACCCTGGGGAAATTGATTCTGAGGCGCTTTATCTGCGCTTTTTAGCCAGGTTTTTGACATAAACAGGCACGCCTTAAAGATTTTTTCAAGCCGCCGACCCTTCTTTTCTCGGGACATGCCTTTCCCTTGAAAAGATGGCACGAAAATTGATCTTTCTCTTCCTGGCTTTCTTCTTTTGTGCCGAAATTTTTTTGCAGATATCAGCTTAAGCGACTGAAATGCTTTATTTTTTTATCTCGATCTTTCGAATCGGGAAAGATGTTCCGAGTTGCTTTTGACGTATCGGGAAGAACCAATGTCGTCTTGTGCCAAGGTTTTGACCCGGCTTGATCTCGCTTCAAGGGCCAAGTGGCGTGACGCTGGCGTGACTGCAAGGGTCCGGTCGAAAAGTGGGAACTTATGAACCGAGGAGAAGATCGTGGATGAGATGCTTCCTTCAGAGTTGACTTGTGTTTCTACGTCAGCGGATGATGGGCAATTCAAGGCTATGGCCGAATCGGCTCCCGTCATGATCTGGCTCTCGGGAACCGACCAGGACGGCACTTTTGTCAACCGGGCGTGGCGTCACTTCACCGGATGGAGTAAAGAGGAGGAGCCGGGAAGAGATTGGATCAAGCTGATTCATCCCGACGATCGAGAAAAAACCCTGGAAATTTCAGGAAAAGCATTCGAAGCCGTGGCGGCGTTCAGGCTGGAATACCGCCTTCGGCGATACGATGGCGTTTACCGCTGGGTTCTGGATAAAGGCGTGCCGCGGGTTACCGACGACGGCGTGTTCATCGGATACGTTGGTTTTTGTATCGATATCAGTGCGCATCGAGATCTTGAAAAGCAATTACAGGAGCTGAATGCTACCCTCGAGCAACGGGTCTCTGAGCGGACCGAATCCCTACAGGAAATCAACGCGACGTTAAAAAAAGAGATCGCCGAACGGAAAGGAATTGAAAAGGAGTTGCATCAAGGCCGGGCAGCCCTGGCGGCGCAGCATGCGGAACTGAACCGGGTGTTTCACCAGGTGGAGATGGCCAAGCGGGAGTGGGAAGCCACCATGGACTGCATCGAGGACACCGTGGTCATTCTCGTCGACGACCTGGGGGCCATTCGTCGTTGCAACAGCGCCTTAGCCGAGTTGACGGGCTGCTCCTATGGCGAATTGAAGGGGAAAAATGTCAAGAAGGTTCTGCGGGGATGTGGCTTCCACTGTGGGGAATGTTTCGCGAATGGCGAAGAAATCCGGCAGGAACCCAGCGGCCGGTGGTTTGTCTTGAGCAATTATCCCCTGAAGAATTCGGGGGCAGGGGGAGGCAAGGTTCTTGTTGCTCACGATTACACGAAGTTGAAAGGTCTCACCCAGCAGCTCGAGGAATCGAACCGGGAACTGGAGGCCAAGGGGCGGGAACTCGAAAGGGCCAACGCCGAGCTGAAAGAGACCCAGGTGAAAGTCCTGCAGCAGGAAAAGATGGCGACCATCGGTCAGCTGGCCGCCGGGGTGGCTCATGAGATCAACAATCCGATCGGATTTATCTCCAGCAATCTCGGGACCCTGGAGAAGTATATCGGAAAATTCACCGCTTTCATCGACGCCCAAACAACGCTCCTGCGGGAAGTGGGAGCGCAGGATGCCTTGGATGCCCTCGCCAAAAAGCGCCGGGAGCTCAAGCTCGACTTCGTCACCGAGGATATCGGCGACCTGATCCGGGAATCCCTGGGGGGGGCCGAGCGGGTGAAGAAAATCGTCCAGGACCTTAAGACTTTCTCCCGGGTGGACCAAGCCGAGTCCAAGTTCGTGGACCTGGTCGAGTGCATCGAAAGTACGGTGAATATCGTCTGGAACGAACTGAAATACAAAGCGACACTGGAGAGGGAGTACGGGGATCTGCCGCTGATCAAGTGCTATCCCCAACAGTTGAATCAGGTCATCTTGAATTTACTGGTCAATGCCGGGCACGCCATTGAAAAAGACGGCCGGATTACGCTGAAAGCTTGGCAGGAGGGCTTGGCCGTTTATTTTTCGGTTGCCGACAACGGTTGCGGCATCCCCCGGGAGAATCTGACCAAACTCTTCGAGCCCTTTTTCACCACCAAGGAGGTCGGTCAGGGGACCGGTCTCGGGTTGAGCATCGCCTACGATATCGTGAAAAAACATCATGGCGAAATATCCGTCCGAAAGCGAAGTCGGTAAAGGAACGGCCTTTACCATCTCTCTGCCTCTGATAGACGTAGAGGGGGACGAGGTTGCTTCGGCGGGAACGATGGATTGACTTTCCGGCATGACGATCTGATATCCTGAGGCTTCATACCTTGAAGTGTACGTTGAAGAAAACCTGCCGCCACCCATTACGATGAAGGAAGCGATGACTGAAGGGATTAAGATTCTTTGCGTCGATGACGAAAGAAACGTTCTGAGGGCTCTCGAGCGGCTGTTTCTGGACGATGACTACGAGATATTCTCTGCGCTCTCCGGCGAGGAAGGACTGGAGCGGCTCGCCGAAGAAGGGGATATCCAGATCGTCATCTCCGACTATCGGATGCCCGGCCTGAATGGCGTCGATTTTTTGCAGAAAGTCTGTACACAGTGGCCCCATACTGTCCGAATCGTGCTTTCGGGATATGCCGATACCGCGGCGGTGGTAGGAGCGATCAATGAAGGGCAGATCTACAAATTTATCCCCAAACCCTGGAACGACGATGAGCTGAGAGTCACAATCCAGAACGCCGTTGAACGTTATTTTCTGACCAGGCAGAACGCCCTGCTGCTGGAAGAACTCCAGGCGGCCAATGAAAATCTGCGGTCGGTCAACGAAGGGCTGGAAGCTGAAGTCTTCGCCCGCACAGCCAAGCTGACCTGTCAAAATCAGGCGCTCACCGTGTCGCAGAATATCCTGGATGCCTTGCCTGTCGGCGTGGTCGGGGTCGATTCGACCGGTATGGTCGTCTGCTGTAATCAGGCGGGACGGGCCTTCTTTCAAGGCCGGGCGGATTTTATCCTGGGCAATTCATGTCGAAACCTCTTTCCCGAAGCGCTCCTGAATTTTCTGGAAGAGATGGCGCAGGCGCAGGGACGAGGTCTGCGTTCGGAGGTTTCCTGGACGGCCAAGAGAGTGCGGGTTCAGGGGGCCCGGCTGGACCAGGACGATCAGGCCGGCATCGTTCTGGTTCTGGATGTGGCGGGGAACTGATGGTGAACGGCGGGCACCGCGATTGCCGATCCCAATTGCGGCGGAATCTATCGCTTCATCGGCAAGTCCCGGGTTGAAGGCGAAGGTAATGGTGATGCTGAAGCCTGTCTGACCCGCATCCGCACCGTCCGGGATCTCGACCTCTGGGAGGATGAGACTGCGTCGCTCTTCCTGGACCATATCATCGCTCTTCATGCGAAAAAGGATATTCCCACGTGAGTCAGGATTCTCTTCTAATAACGAGTGAGGCCGACGCGGAGGCAGCTATCGGGGTTTTGTTTGTCGATGACGAGAAGAACATTCTCTCATCGATAAAACGACTCATGATAGACGAATCGTTTTCGATTTTCACCGCCGAGTCGGGCGAAGAAGGTCTGGAAATCCTGGCCTCGGAAGCCGACATCGGGCTGATCGTTTCCGATCAGCGGATGCCGGGGATGAGCGGCACGGTCTTTCTGGAAAAAGCCCGGGCCGCAGCACCGGACGCACTTCGCATCCTGCTCACCGGCTACGCCGACATCACGGCGACGATCGATGCCATCAACAAGGGGGGCGCCTATCGCTATATCACCAAACCCTGGGTGGATGGCGAACTGCTGCAGACGGTCCGGGAGGGGGTGAAGACCTATCGGCTCACCCGCGAAAACCGGCGTCTGACGGCGATCGTTCAGAAGCAGAATGAGGAGCTCAAGGACTGGAATGCACAGCTTAAGTCCCGGGTCTTGCAGCAGACGGCTCGGATCAGGACGCAAAACGAGGATCTGTTCGCCCAAAACAGCCGCCTTCAAAGAAGCTATCGCGACACCATTGCGGCCATGTCCGGCCTGATCGAACTGCGCTCCAAGCAGCTGCGGAATCACAGTCGCAACGTGGCGGCGCTCTCCGTTGCCGTGGCCGCCGCCATGGGGCTGGCCCGGGAAGAGGTCGAGCGGATTCAAGTCGCCTCCCTGCTTCACGACATCGGTAAAATTGGTACTCCCGATAGCCTTTCTCGCAAAAATGTTTCTGAACTGAGCCAGGAGGAGCGCGAAGAATACCTGCAGCATGCGGTGCGCGGCCAGATGGCCCTCGATGCCGTCGAGGAGCTGCGCCCGGCAGGAATTCTGATTCGGCACCACCACGAGCATTTCGACGGCAGCGGGTATCCCGACGGCTGCCGCGGGGAGGAGATCCCCCTGGGGGCGCGGATTATCGCCATCGCCGACTTTGTCGATCGGACCATCCAGACGATCTACGACGTCCAGGCCGTCTGTAAAACTCTGGGGGAATTGGAGCAGAGCCTGGGGACCCTGTTCGATCCCCAACTTTTTCCGCACTTCGACACCTCTGTCAGGACGATCTACCGGCGGGATGCCACCGATGCCGACCTCGTGGAGAAAATCGTAACACCGGATCAGCTTCGAGGAGGGGATGATCCTTGCGTCGGACCTTTTCAGCGGAACGGGACTTCTGCTCCTGGGCCGGGGGGAACGGCTGACCGGAAAGCGGATCGAGGCGATTCTGCGGCATCAGAAGCTCGATCCGGTCACGGGGTCGATTTCCGTGTTGGTAAAGGACTGAACCGTGATTGAATTCGACGAACAGGAACAGAAGATGGTTCTGAAGCTGGTCTATTACGGGCCGGCCCTGTCGGGGAAAACCACCAACCTGCTGCAGCTCCATGAACAGTTGCTGCAGGAGGGCCGGGGGGAGCTCATGGTCCTTGACACCAAGAACGACCGGACCATCTACTTCGACCTGCTTCCTTTCTTTCTGCGGGCCCCCAGCGGGCTGCGGATCAAGGTTAAGGTCTTTACCGTTCCCGGCCAGGTAAGGCACGACGCCACCCGCAAGGCGGTCCTTCAGCGGGCCGACGGGGTGGCCTTTATCGCCGATTCTCAGCTTTCGGAGGCGGGAACCAATTTCAACAGCTTCGAAAACCTGGAGCAGAACCTCGCCTTCGTCGGGCTGGCCATCGATCGAATTCCTTTGGTTGTGCAGTTCAACAAGCGGGATCTGGACGCCATTGTTTCCGAAGAAGAGATTCGGCGGGTTTGGGGCCCCACCGGCATCCCGGTGTTGATGAGCACCGCCCTGCAGGGCTGGGGCGTGGCCGAGACCTTCGCCCGGCTCGCCGCCATGACTTACGATCGCATCGACGCCCGCCATGGTCTGGAGAAAAACCACGGCCTGGACCGGGAGACGTTCCTGACTCAGCTTATCCGGCCCAGGGCGGGCGGGCCTCTGGAGGTTCCGGGGGCGAGGCCTTAGGTGGAAGGCTCCCAATCATGAATAATTGATCGCCGATTGGCGGACACACGTTGCTCGTCACTGATCACTGCCTTAGCATCCGAGGAAAAGATGACCCCGGGAGAAACTATCGAATTTGTCGTCGGCGAGGAAAAGCGCCTCCGCGATGTTCTGCGCGAAGCCGATGTTGCGCCGCTGCTGACCAGTGCGGTCAAGTCCGGCATCGCTCGGATCGCGATTCACGACGAGAACGAAGCGGTGCTCTTCGCCTTCGATGGCAGCCGGCCGCATCATCCAGTAGATTCCTGGGACGAATCCCGACCCCTCCTTCTCGAAGGCGAACCGGTCGGCGCCATCCGTTTTCGGCGCGGCGCGGTCAACGCCGTCGGTTGCCGAATTCTGGCCGGCCTGGTGGCCGACGCCGTCAACAGCATGCTCGCCGCCAATCTGAAACGGATGCTGACCACCGAGATCCATACCAAGGTCGTCAACCAGTCCTACGAAGAGTTGCTGGAGAGTAACCGACGGCTGGCCGAGTCGGAAAAGAGATACCGAGACCTGGCGGAAAGCCTCGAAATCCGAGTGCGGGAGCGGACCGAGGAACTGCAGCGGGCTACCACACAGATGATTCAGCAGGAAAAGATGGCCTCCATCGGCCAGCTGGCCGCCGGGGTGGCCCATGAGATCAACAATCCCCTTGGCTTCATTCTCAGCAATCTGAACACCCTGGAGAAATACGTCGGTCGGTTTGCCGCCATGCTGGCCTTCTACCGGGAAGCAGGCGGAGCGGCCGAGGCGGGTGAGAGAAAATGGCGCGAGCTGAAGCTCGATTATCTGCTCCAGGACGTCCCCGACCTGATCGCCCAGAGCATCACCGGGGCCGAGCGGGTCAAAAAGATCGTGGCCGATCTGCGGGGCTTTTCCCACGTCGACGACCTGGGCGAGGGGCCGATGGACCTCAATCAGGAGATCGAGAGGACCCTCGGCGTCCTCGTTCACGAGATTCCGCCCGGAGCGCGGATCGAGCGGAAATTCGGCCCGCTGCCGGCCATGGTCGGCCACGGCGGCCTGCTTTGCCAGGTTTTTTTGAATATCGTCCGCAACGCCTTTCAGGCCCGACCCGAAGGCCTGGAGCTGGAGATCGCCACCGAGTGCCGCGGGGATGCCGTACAGTTGCTTTTCGCTGACAACGGCCCCGGAGTTCAGGAGGAAATCAAGAACCGGATCTTCGAGCCCTTCTTCACCACCCGCCAGGTCGGCCGGGGAATGGGAATGGGGCTGACGGTGGTTCACGATGTCGTCACCGGCTTCGGCGGGACGGTGCAGGTGGAGGACAGGCCGGGGGGCGGGGCCGTCTTTGTCATTCAATTGCCGATGGGAGGGATATCGGATGGCCAAGTACGCTGAATTGTTTCGCTCTCTGGCGGGCGAGCAAGCGGCGCCGGCCCGGGAAACGCCGCCGGAGGCGACCGATGAGCAGACCGACTTCACACTGCTTTTCGTCGACGATGAGCCGGGAGTGCTGCGGTCGCTGAGGCGGATCTTTCTCGATGAAAATTACCGCATTCTGACCGCCCCCGCCGGCGCCGACGCCCTCGAACTGATGGCGACGCAGAAGGTTCACCTCGTTATCTCCGACCATCGCATGCCGGGGATGACTGGTGCCCAGCTCCTCAAGGAGATCAAGGAACGCTGGCCCGCGACGATCCGCATCATGCTCACCGGCTACGCCGATGTTCAGTCGATCATGGGGGCGGTCAACGAGGGGGCGGTCTACAAGTTCATCACCAAGCCCTGGAACGACGAGGACCTGCGCCTGACGGTGAGCCTGGCGCTGCAGCAATACGTGCTGTTGCAGGAGAACAAGAAACTCAAGGAGGTCACCCGCAAGCAGCAGGAGAAGATCAAGAACTTTTCCACCCTGATCGGGGACAACAACGGCGTGCTGGGGAACCTTTTGGCCAATGCCGGCGTGGTGCAGAAGGCTGACTTCCATCGGGCGCTGCGGGAGCGGCAGGGAGGGGAGTTCGTCACCGAAACCCTCGGTCGGCTCGGGCTCGTCAGCGAATCGAAGATCGTCAAGGTGCTCCAGGACAAGCTGCGCCTCGAATACGTCGACCTCAAGGAAGTACGCCTGTCCGGCGAGACGGTTCGCCTGCTGCCCCGCGAGCTGTGCGAGAAAAACCGGATGATTCCGATCAAGGTCGAAGGCCGCAACCTGACCCTCGCCATGGCCGACCCCTCTGATATCTACAAATGCGACAACCTGGCCATGATGACGGGGTTCAAGATTCTGCCGGTGATTGCCCGAAGCACTGACATCCTGGGTCAGCTGCAGTCGGTCCATGGCTTCGAGGCCGGTGGCGGTGACATGGATTTCGACGAGATTCCCGACCTTGAGCCGATCGACGAGGTCGATATCGTCATCGAAGAGGATGAGAACGAGATCAACGTCCAGGAGTTGATCAACTCTTCGGAAGTTCCACCCATCATCCGGATCGTCAACTCCATCATCTCCGAGGCGATCCGCTACCGGGCAAGCGACATTCACATCGAACCGAAGACGAAGTTCACCGTGGTGCGCTTGCGCATCGACGGCATCCTGCACGACAAGATCCGCGTTCCCGCGGAACTGCACCCCGCCGTCATCTCCCGGATCAAGATCCTGGCCAAGCTCGATATTTCCGAACGGCGCAAGCCCCAGGACGGCCGTATTACCGTGAAATCCGGCACCCGGATGGTCGATCTGCGGGTCTCGACCATGCCCTCCATCAACGGGGAGAAGGTGGTTCTGCGCATTCTCGACAAGAGCGCGGCGATCAAGAAGCTCGACGAGCTGGGGCTGCTCAAAGAGGATCTGAAGAGCCTCCGCAGCGTGATCAAGAAGCCTCAGGGAATGATCATCGCCACCGGTCCCACGGGGAGCGGCAAAACCACCATGCTCTACTCGGTGCTTGGCGAGATGCTCGAGCGCTCAAAGAACTTCGAGACGATCGAGGACCCGGTGGAGTATTTCCTCGAGGAGGCCAACCAGGTCTACGTCCGGGAGAAGATCGGCCTCACCTTCGCCTCCGTCCTGCGGGCAACCCTGCGCCAGGATCCCGATGCCATCCTGGTCGGGGAGATCCGCGACCGGGATACCGCCGACGTGGCCTTCAAGGCGGCTCTCACCGGGCACATGGTGCTCACCACCCTGCACACCAACAGCTCGGTGGCCTCCATCACCCGCCTGATCGACATCGGCATCCAGCCCTATCTGATCGCCTCCGCCCTCGAAGGGGTTGTCGCTCAGCGGCTGGTGCGGCGGTGCTGTAAGTACTGCAAGGTGGAGGAAGTCCCCGATCCGGAGCTGATGCAGCTCCTGCGCGTTTCTCCGGATCTTGTCGGGCCGTCGGCCTTTCGCGGCGCCGGCTGCCCCCGCTGCAACAATACCGGCTATCTCGGGCGCACCGGCATCTACGAGCTGTTCGTCATGAATGAGGATTTCCGCCACCTGATCTCCGAGAACTACCGGGAGTCGGAGCTGCTCGGGCTGGCCCGCGGCAACGGGATGAAAACCTTGATCGAAGACGGCCTGGCCAAGGTCCGTCAGGGAGAGACGACCCTCGCCGAGCTGCTGCGGGTGCTGGGCCCCCAGATCCGGCACGAGCGGGTCTGCAAGAGCTGCCGCAGAACTATCGATGCCAAGTTCCTCTTTTGTCCCTACTGCGGAGCATTCAAGCAGAACGTCTGCGTCAAATGCAAACTGCCGATGGAGGAGGACTGGAGCCTCTGCGCGTTCTGCGGGCATCCTCGGTCCTCCATTGAATGTTGTTCCTGACGCCCCGGCACCCCTTACGAATTCCACCTTCCGGCCAGGCGGCGCGAAGAAAGGCGAAAGCGGATGAAAAATGCCATTTTGATCGTGGACGATGAGGAGCAGGTTATCCATGCCCTACGGCGGTCGCTGGCCGACGAAGACCTTGAGATTTTCTCAGCCGGCAGCGGGGAGGAGGCCCTGGAGCTGATCGCCTCGCGGTCCTTCAAGGCCATCGTGTGCGACGAGCGGATGCCGCGGATGTCCGGGGCCGAGCTCCTCTCCCTGCTTCGGTCCCGGCACCCGGAAACAGTGCGCATCCTGTTGACCGGCCACGCCACCCCCGAGGCCGCCATGAAGGCGGTGAACCAGGGGGAAATCTACCGGTTTTTCGCCAAGCCGTGGAACGACTTCGACCTGAAACTCGCCATCCGCTCGGCGATCGAAAAATACGACCTCGAGATGAAAAACCGCAAACTGCTGGCCCTGGTCCGCCACCAGGCCCGAACCCTGGAGCATCTGGAAAGCGCCTACCCCGGGCTCACCCGGACCGGACAGGGCGCGGATGGCAGCTTCTTTATTCCGGAGCTCTCCGACGAGGAGGTGACCCTGATCCTGCGGGAATGCCAGGTGGCTCGGTGAAGGAATGATCCGTGGAGACTTTGACCGTTTTCGGGAAAGCAGCGTAGCGTCCAGAGACCTTTGCCCGGCTCATTTGGGGGCGGGATAGTAATAGTCCAGACAGATCGGGCAAAGCCCGTGGCTGATGTTGTGAGGGGGAGATGCCACGAAGGCGGGGATCCAGTCCCACCGGTTCGCCGTCACGAGGTTTCGAATTCTTCGGCAACAGGCGCATTGGTGAATGATGCCGTCGCGGTCGATGTAATCGTCGGGCGTTCCTTCCTCGGGTGGTTCCTCCACCGGCCGTTCGACCAGCAGGCTGTTGACCACCAGAAACCCTTCCGATTTTCCGAGCGGATAAACGATCTGGTGCATCAATCGATAGAGTTCCGGCGACGAACAGTCATATGTGTGCTTCCAGGGGTGCCCGGCTTTGAGGCATGCGGCAAAGCCCTCCGTGAAGAATCCGAGGAGCACATCGGGAATGGCGCTCAGAAGGGAGCTTCCCAACCGCCAATTCCGGGAAATCCGCGGTTCCCCCCCGTTCTCCCGAGAAAAGCGGAACCAGCCGTCATTGAAATAAGAAAAGGTCAGATCGGGCCAGAGGCCGAAGTTCGTATGTTCGATATTGTTCAACGCCTCCGGATCGAACCCCGCCAGGATTTTTTGAAATTCAGGATCCATCACGGGCATAACAGACTCCGCATGGCAAGATGTTATCAAGAATCTTACCTCAGAATGGCGCCACCGGTAAAAAAATCTCCCGCCGCAAACCCTCCCGAATCAAAAAGTGAGTTTTTTTGAATTGAGCCCACGATGGTCCTGCCGAAGGCGTCTGTCGGCTCACCGCCCTCACCAGGTCCCCCGACCGAAGAGTCTGTCGTACCGAGAGTTGTCCCCGGGACGGTTTTCGAAACATTCCCGATAGGCCCGGGGCATGCCGGCTGCCAGCAGTGTGCTGACGGTGACAAATCGGTATCCTTTCTTGCGCAGTTTGGGAATGTAGAGTGGCAGGGCTTCGGCGGTATGCCATCCCCGGCCGTTGGCGTGGCCGATGATGATCGCGCCGGGGCGCGCTTGCCGAAGGACGAGGCGTGCGATCCGGCGCGCGCTCTGACGACGGACCGGATCGCCGGTGACAATGCTCCACTGAATGGCGGCGATCCCCTGCCGGGCCAGAAAATCGAGGGGCTCCGGCCGGCAGGTGCCGTAAGGAAAGCGAAACAACGTGGGGGCATCAGGGATCTCGGCGAGGGCCCTGCGCCCTGCTCGCAGGGCGCAGCGGCTTTGTTTAAGGCGCTCGGCCAGCCATTCGTACTCGCCCTGGGCGAACAGGATCTGGTTTTTCATCTGCTGGCCGGTGATCATCCGCAGATTGCCGTGGGTCCACGCGTGATTGCCTACCTCGAAAAGCGGGTCGGCCATCAGTTGCATGGCCTTCTGCGGATGGGTCTTCATCCATTTGCCGCCGGCGAAAAAGGTGGCCCTCACCTTGTGCCTGCGCAAGTAATCGACGATCCGATAATCGTAGCCGGCCCTTTCATTCTCCCGCTCGCAGAGATCGAACGTCAGGGCCAGCAGCTTTTCCTTTCCGCGCAGTTTCACGGACCGGATCGAGCCGCGCAGCGCCGCGGGCAGGGGGGCGAGACGGCGGAGGGGAACCGCCCGGTCGGGGGGCATCGGCTGGGGGCCCTTGTGGTAGGGGCGGCGAACGATCCTGTCCCCGGCAGTGCCGGCAAGTTGGACCGGAGACCAGCAGGCATGAAGAGCCCCGTTCGACCCGAAAACGAGCCCCTCGCCTCTGGCACCTGCGGGAAAAAGGAGAAGCGCGGCAGCCAGAAGGATTGAATATCGGAACATTTTCCCTCTCAATGTAATCACCCTTGTTTCACAACCCATCCGTGAAGGGATTTTTTTTCCTCCATTGATGCTGACCCGGGTCGCTGAGGCTAAACCGGCCTGAACAGGCGAGCCCTCAATTGGCGGTCTCACATACTTTTCAAACGCCCGGAATCTGTTTCTTACCACAAATTCTGCGGATTTTCCCGGGAAAAGACCAATCGGCGGCGCCCTTCAGATCGTGTTCGATTGAAAATGGAGGTGCGGGAGGAGGCTGGCGGCCCTTTTCCCGCTTCTGCACCAACTGGGCCTTGATTCCGACGGTCGGTTGTGCCATATTGCGGGACGCGCCGCGGGTTTTGCCCCGATCGGCCGCCTGAGTCCCACGACATTCAAATGGAGGTTTGTGATGAAAAAGGTCCTTATTTTTATGGTGCTTCTGAGCCTCGTCGCGGTCCAGGCCGAGGCGGCATCGATGGAAATCGACCTCAACGACAACAGCGTCCAGGCGGGGTTTTCCACCCCGCTGCGCATGGATGAATACGGCACGTCCTTGCTGAACGCCCGTCTACTTTATAACGACAACAAGGACACCACGCTGGGGTCTGCGGGATTCGATTTTCTCGGTCAGCCGGGCAACGTGCCGGGGCTCGATCTGGGCGTCGGCGCCCAGGTCTACGGAGGGCAGGCCGCCGACAGCCAGAACATCCTGTCCCTGGGAATCGGCGGACGGGTGAGCTATGCCCCGCCGATGCTGGAAGGGGTCGGAGTGTCGGGAAAATTCTTTTACGCCCCGCACATTCTCTCCCTGCTCGACGTCGATCGCATGCTCGAAACGGGCGTGCGGGTCAGCTACGCCATCACTCCGAAGGTCAAGGTCTACCTCGGCTATCAGTACATCCGTGCCGATTTCGACAACGGGGATGACGGTGCGATCGACGACAGCGCCCGGGTCGGCTTTGAGGCAAACTTCTAGTTCGAAGAGGGGGAAAGTCCTTTTCCCGGCTGAAGACAATGGTGGGAATGGCATCGAAACGGGTGGGTCGCCGGCAGGGTTGGCGACACACCCGTTTTGCTTTTACGCCCAGAAGGGCCCGGACCACCTCGCCCGCCATGGTGAGCCCGAAGATGGGGGGGATATAGGAGGAGCTGCCGAGAATGACGCGGCGGTCGGTGCAGTGCCACGACTGCTCCTCCCGGTTGGGGCAGATGCAGTTTTCGGCGCAGACGTTGGCAGCGTTTCCCAGGGGGAGAAATTCCTCGGTGGAATAGACCACCTTGACCCCGGAGGAGATGCCGCGGCGGCGAAGTTCCTTGCGCAGCACCCGGGCCAGGCGGCACTTTTGCGTCTGGAACAGATCGGCCACGGCGATCTTGGTCGGGTCGAGCTTGTTGGCCGCTCCCATCGAGGCGATGATCGGAATACCGGCCTCCTTGCAGCTCTGGATGAGGTGCAGTTTGGCGGTGATGTGATCGATGCAGTCGAGAACGAAATCGTATCCGCGATGCAGCAGCTCGGCCGCGTTTTGCGCCGTGTAGAAGGCCTTGATCGGCTCGACTTGGAGAGCCGGATGGATAGCCCGACAGCGCTCTGCCATGATCCGGACCTTGGGGTGGCCGATGGTCCCCTCCAGGGCATGGATCTGGCGGTTGGTGTTGGTCAGGCAGATATCGTCGAAATCGATCAGGGTCAGCCGGCCGATGCCGGCTCGCGCCAGGGCTTCGGCGGCGAAGCTGCCGACCCCGCCGACGCCGAAGACGGCCACCGAGGCGGCGGCGAGGCGGGCCTGCCCCGCCTCGCCGACCAGAAGTTCCATGCGGGAAAAGCGATGTTGTTTCATCGTGGTTGCATACGTAGGAAAAGGGTTGAATTACCTCCAGCCTCCAGCCTCCAGCCGCCAGCCGCCAGCCTCCAGCTGTCAGCTGTCAGTCACTGGTCACTGATTTTCAAAATCCTTGAGGCGTTTTCCGTTGTGATCCGTGCCACCTTCTCTTCGCTCCACCCCCGGATTTCGGCCACCCTGGCGGCCACCAGAGGGAGGTACGCCGGGTGGTTCTCTTCGCCGCGGTGGGGATGGGGCGCCTGGTCCGGAGCGTCGGTTTCGAGGACAATCCATTCCGGGGGGATCCTCTTCAGCACCTCTGGGCCGCGGCGGGCTTCGGGGAAGGTGACGGCGCCGCCGAAACCGATGGCGAACCCCATCTTGATGGCTTCCTGAGCGGTTTCGAAGCTTCCTGAAAAGCCGTGCAGGATACCGCCCACCGTGGCGGACCCCTCCTCCTTCAGAATCCGCAGAAGGTGGTCCGTTGCCCTGCGGCAATGGATCAGAATCGGCCGGCCGGCGGCGACCGCAAGGCGCGCCTGGGCGCGAAAGGCGTGCTCCTGAAGTTCTGTGGCGACGTCCTTCAGCTGGGCGTCGAGGCCGATCTCGCCCACTGCCGCGACGGCCGGATCCGCCAACAGGGTGGCCAGCTCCGCCTCGGCATCCCGGGTCCACTGGGCCGCGGCCTGGGGGTGCAGACCGGGCGCCGCCCAGACGCCCGGCACCGAATGGGCCAGGCTCAGGATCTGCGCCCACCCCTCCCGGGCCACCCCAGGGATCAGATAGCGCCGCACCCCGCCCAGTCGCGCCTGAGCCAGCTCCTGTTCGAGGGCCTTGCGCAGAAGGGGGGCGTCAAGGTGAACGTGGGTATCGAAAAGAAAAGGCGCTTCCCGGATCATCGGTAATGATGCTATCATAACCACCGCCTTCAGGGGAAGATGGCCCGGGTGATTAATCCTTGCCATCGACCGGGGGTTCGTGTTAAGAGCTAAGAGGTTGAATTTTCATCAAAAAGTATTCGATATCGGCAGGCATGGAGGCGCATTATGGCGCAAGCGACCGTCAGGAACCGCTCGTATATCAGAAAACTTCTCCTCATCACGCACCTTGTCGGCTTGGTCGCAGGGGCGCTCTTTCCCTTCCTGACTCTACCGCTTCTCGGCCCTGCCGCCCTGACCCTCCCCTTCTTTCTTCTCTGTCTGGCGATGGGCTGGGGGGTGGGAGCGCTCATCTTTCTGGTCGTCAACGCCACCCTCAAAAGCCAGCTGCGCCGCCAGATCGCCCTGCTGCGCCCTCTGGCCGGAGAGATCGCCGTTTCGGGCGATTCGCCCGAGCAGCTGCAGGAGGCGGTTGAGCTCTCGGTGTCCCAGGTCGAGGCTTTCATCCGTGAACTGTTCTCCACCCTCGATGAGCTGATCCCCCATCACCGCTCCTTGAGCGAGTTGAGCCGGTACATGAGCGATCGGGCGCAGGAGGGGCTCGCCGCGGCCCGCACCACCCGCCAGGATATCGAAGCGATCGAAGAGAAACAGGACGGGGTTCTCGCCCAGGTTGAGAACCTCTCGGAGCGCTCTCAGGACGAAGCCGCCCTCTCCCGCGAGCTCTCCGCCTCACTGGAGGAGATGGCCGATGCCATGGAACACTCCACCGGCCAATTCCTCGAAACCACCAATACCGTCGACGAGATGGCCAGCAGTATCCGGGAAGTTGCCCTGCAGGCCGACGAAATCGCTCTTTCGGTAGAGAGCACGGCTCACGATCTCGATGCCATTGGCGATTCTCTGGAAAAGATCCGTGGTGGCGCCTACGATAGCGCGCAAGAGGCAGAAACGGTGAGAAAAGACGCCGATGAGGGGTTTGCCGTCGTACAGAGCGCCATCGAGGAGATGGAGCGGATCGAAGAGGAGAGTCTCAAGGCCACCGAGGCCATGGAACGTCTTTCCTTTCAGACGGGAGAGGTTGCCAAAATCATCCAGGTGATCCGGGAACTCGTCTCCGATACGGAGCTGCTGGCCTTCAACGCGGCGATTATCGCGGCGAAGGCCGGAGAGGACGGCAAAGGGTTCTCGGTGGTCGCCGATGAGATTCGGGATCTGGCCGACCGCACCACGGCCAGCGCCCAGGATATTCACCGCATCGTCAAGGCGATCGGCGGCGACACCCAGGAGGTGACAGAAGCGGTCGCCGCCACCGGCCGGCGCATCGGCAAGGGAAAGCAGCTCTCCCTCTCCACCGGCGAGGCGCTGCGCAAGATCGCCGCCAGTTCCAGTCAGGCCGCCAGAACCTCCGAAGAGATCGCCATTCTTACCCGCGAACAGGGGGAGCGCGCCCGGGCGCTGTTGAACGACGCCGGCAGCAGTCTGCGGTCGGTGCAGTCCATTGCCCGCGCCATGCAGGAGCAAGGGACCGGCATCACCCGGATTCAGGAAGGGGTCACCCAGATGAAGGCCGCCTCGGACCAGATCGCCCGAGGAATGGAGGAGCAGGTGCGGGCCAACCGCCAGTTCGATAAAGGGCTGTCCGAGCGAGAGACGCAGGTGCAGACGATCTTCGAAGCGACTCAGTTCTGGAAGATTACGGCGCAGAAGGTCTTTTCCCACTTCGCGACCTCGGAGGTCAGGCTGACGAAAAATGCCGAAAAGGCCGCCTTTCTCACCCGCGAGGTGGCGACCCTGGAAAAACTTGCCGACAAATTGAAGGACAAGGCCGAGGTCTTCGAACGCCCCGAGCCCGAAAGCGCCCGCGAGTCGGCGTCGGTGGCCGCATTCCAAGAGTAGGAAGAGAAGCAGCCGAAAGGTAAAACCGCTTTTTCCCCCGCCAGGGGCAGAAAGGAAAAGACAGGCATGAGAACCACCTATACCACGCAGGGCACCTGTTCCCGGTTTATCGATATCGAATGGGAAGGGGAGCAGATCAAGGAAGTTCGTTTCATCGGCGGCTGCGCCGGCAATACGCAAGGGGTTGCGGCCCTGGTCCGCGGGATGGCGGTGCAGGAGGCGGCCGCGCGTCTGAGGGGGATCGTCTGCCGGGCCGGGACGAGCTGTCCGGACCAGTTGGCCCGGGCCCTTGAGCAACTTCAGCTGAAGCAGGCCTGCTGATCTCTGAGGGAAAATCAGGTGGAGTAAAAAAGGCGCGGCATTTGCCGCGCCTTTTTCATTTATCCTTCCCTCACCCCGAGTTTGCGCAGAATCGTCATCATCGGACACCAATCGGTGAAAGCGCTCTGAAAAAGATTCAGACCGACAAAGGCGGTGAACAGATACCAGTAGGGGGAGACGGCGTAGCCCAGCAGCAGGCTGAGCAGGATGAAAAAGCCGGCGATCAGGCGCAGGTAACGGTTAACGGTCATGGCTGAAATCTCCTTGCGTGTTTTTCGGCTTTTTTGCCGTAGATGAGCCAGTAGACGACGGGGATCACCACCAGGGTGAAGGCGGTCGAGGCGAAGACCCCGAAGATGATCGACCAGGCGAGCCCCGAGAAGATCGGATCGAGGGTGATGACCCAGTTGCCGAGCAGAGCGGCGCCCGCCGTGAGGAGGATCGGCCGCAGGCGCACGGCGCCGCTTTCGATGATCGCCTCCTTGAGCGGAACGCCCCGGCGCAGGGCGTGGTGGATGAAGTCGATGAGGATGATCGAGTTGCGCACCACGATCCCGGCCAGGGCGATCATGCCGATCATCGCCGTGGCGGTGAAGAAGACGGGAGTGTTGTACCCTCCCACCTGGTGGTTCATGATCAGGTTGAGGAGCCAGAAGCCGGGCATGATGCCGATCATCGTCAGCGGGATCGCGCCCATAATGATCAGCGGCATGGCGTAGGAGCTGGTCTCGATCAGCAGCAGGATGTAGATCATGACCAGGGCTGCGCCGAAGGCGATGCCCAGGTCGCGAAAGACATCGAGCGTGATCTTCCACTCCCCCTCGCCGTTCCAGACCACGCTGGTGCCGGTGGGCAGGGAGTGCTTCTTGAACCACGAGGAGAGATTGAGAATGGCATTGACCGGGCTCTTGCCGGCCATATTGCCGAAGACGTAGACCACCCGCTGGAGATTCTTGTGGTAGATGGTCGGGGCGAGGGTTTCGTGTTCAAAGCGCCCCAGTTCCGAGAGACGCACAAGTTTGTTCCCGGCCCCGTGGACATCGAGGGCGCCCAGCTCGGAGGCCGAGGAGCGGCTGCGCAGAGGCAGGCGCTCCTCGATCCGAAGGGGATTGCGCTCCGAGGGGACGTGAACTGTGCCCACTGTCTGGCCGCCCAGGGCTAAGGCCAGGGTGCGGGCGATCTGCGCGTCGCTCACCCCGGAGAGAGCCGCCTTTTCCTTGTCGGGGACGAAGTGAAGCCGCCGCTGGGGGGCTTCGACGGTATCGTCGACATCGACCACTTTGTCCTCCCGCTCCATGCGGGCCCGCACGATCTTGGCCGAGGCGATCTGCTGAGCGTAGCTGATCCCGGGGCGGGCGTAGATCTCGGCGGTGAGGGTGGCGATGACCGGCGGGCCGGGGGGGACCTCGACGATTTTCAGATTGGCGCCGTGGGCCCGGGCGATGCGGGTCAGATCGTTGCGCAGCCGCAGGGTGATCTCGTGGCTCTGCTGGGCGCGCTCACCCTTGGGGGCGAGGTTGACGCGGATATCGGCCACGTTCGGCCCGTGGCGCATGTAGTAGTGGCGGACCATGCCGTTGAAGTCCATGGCGCTGGCGGTGCCGACGTAGGATTCGAAGTCGGTCACCTCGTTGACCGTGCCCAGGTAGTCCTCCAGGGCCCGCACCGCCGCGTCGGTCGTCTCCAGGGTGGTCCCCTCGGGCATGTCGACCACCAGCTGGAACTCGTTCTTGTTGTCGAAGGGGAGCATCTTCATCGGCACCAGGTTGAACAGCGGCATGGCCATGGAGCCGAGCAGCAGCACCACCACCGCCCCGACCAGCAGCCAGGCCTTGCGCCGCGAATCGATGAAGGGCTCGAGGATGCGCCGGTAGACCTGGTAGATGCGGCTCTCCTCGAGGACGAACTCCTTCTCCTGCTTGCCGTACTCCCCCTTGAGGACGTGGTAGCTCATCCAGGGGGTGATGGTGAAGGCGACCAGCAGCGACATCAGCATGGTCAGCGGGACGTTGATCGCCATCGGCCGCATGTAGGGCCCCATCATGCCGGTGATGAAGAGCATCGGCAAAAAGGAGAGGATGACCGCCAGGGTCGCCAGGATCACCGGCGGCCGCACCTCGTCGACGGCGGAGAGGACCGCCTCGCGCGGCGGCTCCTTCTTCATCTTGAAATGGCGGTAGATGTTCTCGACGTCGACGATGGGGTCGTCGACCAGCAGGCCCAGGGCCAGCACCAGGGCGAAGAGGGTGACCCGGTTGATGGTGTAGCCGAACCAGTAGTTGACCATCAGGGTCAGCGAATAGATGATCGGGATCGAGACCGAGACGATGAAGGCCTCGCGCCAGCCCAGGGCGAAGAGGATCAGCGCGAGGACCGTCACCATGGCGATCAGCAGCTCCTCGATCAGCTCGTTGACCTTGTGGTTGGCGGTCTCGCCGTAGTCGCGGGTGACCCGCACCTGGATGTCGTCGGGGATGATCTGTCCCCTGCATGGCGTGCACGGCGTCGATCACCTCGTTGGCCACCACCACGGCGTTGGTCCCCTTCTTCTTGGCGACGGCGATGTTGACCGCCTGGTACTCGGTGCCCGTCGCGGCCGCCGCTTGGCGTCGCCGGCGGGGCCGAAGCGCAGCCGGGTGTAGGTCTGCGGCTCGGCCGGGCCGTCGCTGACCTTGGCGACGTCGCGCAGGTAGACCGGCGCGCCGTGGTCGACCCCGACCACCAGCCGCGCGACCTCGCGCGCCGAGCTGAAGAAGGTGCCGCCGCGCACCAGGATCTCCTGGTCGTCCCGCTCGAAAGCTGCCGGCCGGCAGCTCCAGGTTGGCGCCGGCAAGAGCCCGGCGCACGTCGAGCAGAGCGATGCCCCGGGCGGCCATCGCCTCGGGATCGATCGCCACCCGCACCTGGCGGGGGCGGCCGCCGATGACCGTGGTCACCGAGGTGTTCTTCACCGACTGCAGCCGGTCGACCACCTCCTCGGCGACCCGGCGCAGCTCGTAGTCCGAATCGCTGCTTCGAGTAGAGGGTGAGGTTGACGATCGGCACGTCGTCGACGGCCACCGGCTTGATCACCCAGCCGGTCACCCCCGGCGGCACCAGGTCGGTGTGGGTGCTGATCTTGTTGTGCAGCTTGACCAGCGAGGCGATGCGGTCCTCGCCGACGTAGAAGCGGGCGGTGACCACCGCCATGCCGGGGCGGGACATGGAGTAGACGTACTCCACCCCGTCGACCTGCCAGAGGAGCTTCTCCAGGGGGGTGGCGACGAGCTTCTCCACCTCCTTGGCGCTCGCCCCCGGCATGTGGACGTAGACGTCGGCCAGCGGCACCACGATCTGCGGCTCCTCCTCCCGGGGGGTCAGCATCAGCGCCGCGGCGCCGGCCACCAGGGCGAGCAGGATGAGGATGACCGACAGGTTGCCGTCGAGGAACTTGTCGACGATGCGGGTCGGCAGGGAGTGTTTCCGACGCTCGCCATCGATCAGCCCTCCACCCGGGCGCCGTTGCGGGCCTGCTCGGTGCCGGTGGCGACGATGGTCTCGCCGGGGCGCAGCCCGGAGAGGATCTCCACCTGCTCGCCGAGGGTGCGGCCGGTGCGTACCAGCCGAAAGTGCAGAATCCCTTTTTCGACCGTATAAATCGCCGGTTAGCTGCCCGCGGGTGACCAAGGCGCTACGCGGAATGAGCAGCGTCTTCCGGCTGCCGCCGGCGAGGCTCGCCCGGGCGAACATGCCGGCGGAGAGCCCTTGAGCATCCTGGCAGGACAATTTTGACTTCGAAGGAGCGGCTGCTGGGATCTGCCGCGGGAAGGATGTCTTTGACCTGGCCGGCAAAGGAGCGGCCGACAGCAGGCACCGTCGACGCTGAAGGAATCCCGCCGATTCGCACCTTCCCGAAAAGCGATCTCGGGCAGATTCACCCGCACCTGCCAGCTCCCCGCCGCGGTCGAGGACCAGCAGGGGCGTGCCGGGCATCACGGTCGTGCCCGCCTCCACCTTTTTGCGCACGATCCGCCCGGCAAAGGGGGCGACGACGCGGGTGTAGGAGAGGGCCGTGCGGGCCGCACCTCGTGCCGCGACGGCGCCGTCGCGGGCCGCTCGGGCGGCGGCGAACTGGTGCCGGGCCGTTTCCAGTTCGGTGCTGACGCGGTCCATCTCCTGCGGGGTGACCGCTTCGTCGGTGAACAGCCTGCGGTAGCGGGCTTCGGTCTTTCGAGCCAGCTCGAGCCGGGCCTGGGCTGCGGCCATTTCCCTTCTGCTTGCTGGAGCGCCGCTTTGGCTTCGGCCAGCCGATCGCCGGCAACGTTGTCGTCGAATGGTGAGCAGCGGCGCGCCCCGTCGGACACGGTCCCCCTCGCGGACCAGGATCCGGTCGACCTGGCCGTCGATGCGAGCGGCCAGGACCCCCCGGTCGGGGCTTTCGACCGTACCGACGAAGGTCTCGGTCCCGGTCACTGAGCCGGTGGCCACGGTGGCCAGGGTCACGCCCTTGATCACCGGAGGCTTCCCTCGGTGCGTCCCGGTTCGATGTTGCCTCCGCAGGCGGCCAGGATGAGCAAGGAGCAGCAGGCTGCAGCAGATGGCGGATTTCTTCACGGCTTCACCTCGTCGGGCAGAAAAGTTTTCAGGAACGTCCCATTCTGGAAGCGGATGTTGCCGAGGGCCATGCAGCAGGCCGGCCTCGGCCTTCACGGCGTCGAGGCGGGCCTGGTCCAGGGCGCTCTGGGTGCCGAGCAGGTCGGAGAGATTGGCCAGTCCGGCCTGGTAGCGCTCCAGGGTCAGGCGGTGTCCCTCCTCGGCCTCCTTTACCGCCTCTTGGGCGGTGGCGAGGTTGAGGCGGGCTTCTTCGGCCCGCCGCTTGGCTTCCTCGACCTGCAGGTTCGCTTCGCGGGCGGCGTCGCAGACGCTGGGCATCGACGGCCCGCTTGAGGGCCTCGGCGCGGGCTGTTTCCTTCGGCCGCGCCGACAGCCGTCGAAGAGGTCCCAGGTGAGCCCGACCCCCACCGTCCAGCTGCTGCCGTCGGCGCCGAAGGGGGTGGAGGAGTCGTGCAGGGCGTAGGAGGCCTGCAGGCCGACCCTGGGAAGGTAGGCGGCCTTGCTCTGGCGGTAGGCGAGGTCGGCGGCCTGGGACTGCAGGGCGAGGGCCTGCAGGTCGGCCCGCTCGGGCTTGCCGGCGGATCGATTTGCTCGCCGAAGAGGGCGGGGGTCAGGGGGACGGCGATGTCGAGGTCGTCCGCCGGCCGGCCCAGGGCGAGGGCAAAGCGCCGGCGGGCGATGGCCAGGTCGTTTTCGACCGTCAGCAGGCGGCGTTCGGTCTCGGCGAGAAAGACCCTGGCGCGCAGCTCGTCGGCCTTGAGGCCGATGCCGGCCTGGCGGCGCTGGCTCGGCGACCCGCAGCATCTCCAGGGCGTCCTTGTGCGAGGCCTGCGCCCAGCCGAGGGCGGCGTGGGCCCGCTGCAGGGCGAGGTAGGCGGCATAGGCGCCAAAGGCGATCTGCTCTTCGCTCCAGCGGGCCGTGGCCGCGGCCGCCTCGGCTCCCTTCTGCGCCCGGTGGTAGCCGTAGCTGATGTCGGGGTTGAACAGGGGCTGCTCCAGGGTTACCTTGGTTTCGAAATCCCTGGTGGTGCCGGGATGATTGTAGGGGGCGGCGCTCGGGAAAAGAGTTGAGATCCTCCTGGTTGAGCGTCATGAACATGCTGTTGCCCGGCTCGTTGGTGATGGCGAAGTTTTCCGCCGCCGTCACCTTGGGCAGATAGTAGCTCTTGGCCTCCCCGGCGGCGTGGCGGGCGGCCAGGGCCTGCTGCCGCGCCGCCATCGGCGGCCGGCCGTTGGCTCACCGCCTCGCGCAGGGCCTGCTTCAACCCGACCGTTTTGGTGCGCGGCCATGGCGGCCGGCACCGAAAAGCAGGGAAATAACGATGAGTAAAATCAAACCTTTTTTGCTCATCGCACACCTCACAAAACATTCAAAAAAACATATATATCATCTCTCCGATAAGGTCAAGAGGAATCTGTGCCGGTGGTATATCAGCCCTTTTCAGAAAGAAAAAATGCGTTGACATCTTCGGGCCCCGCGGCGCCGGAGCGGATGGCAATGATCCGGCCCCTTTTTAATTATTAGTGAATAATTTTTCAAAGCCACAAACCTTTCATCGCTTCGATTCCGTTTTTCCTTTCCCCCGCCGTCGAATACGGGAAAATTTCTTTGAATTAAAACGAGGTTTGTACTAGTATAACCAAAAATTAGAACTGGCATTTAATTTACGGTCTGACAAAGGAGAGTGAGTGATGAAACGGTTTCTCTTAATGGCGTTGGCTCTGGGGTTTTGCGCCAGCATGGTTTTTGGCGGAACCGCCCTGGCGGCGGGGAAAAAAGATCCCCTGGCAGCCTGGAAGCCGGCCTTCGACCCGAGCGGTGCCCAATACACCTACCTGCTTTCGAACGTCTCGCACCCGGCGATCGAGGGGATCGCCGTAGGGTACCACATCCGCGACGAGGTGTGGAAGCGCTCCCACGGCCGGCTTTACGTCGATTTTCGCCCTCTGGCCCAGCTCGGCGGAGAGAAGGACGTCATCGGCAAGCTGAAATTGGGGGTGGTGCAGGGAATGCTCTGCTCCTCGGTCGCCGCCGCCAACGTCGCCCCCAAGTTGGGGATCGTCAATCTTCCTTTCGTCATCGACTACCTTTGAAAAGCTCGAGAAATTCCGCAACAACAAGGCCCTGTTCAAAGAGTTCAGCGACAGCGCCCTCGCGTCAGGGGATCATGGTGGTCGATTTCACCGGCTACGGCACCTACGGCTGGGCCACCACCACCCCGGTGCGGACCCTCGCCGATGCCCACAAGGTCAATTTCCGCATCGCCCAGGCCCCGGTCAACGCCGACATCTACAAAGCCTGGGGGCTGAAGTATACCGTCATGCCCTGGCCGGATGTCCCCCAGGCGCTGCAGACCGGGGTCATCAACGGCCTCGACCACACCCCGATCGTCTGCAACATCACCAGGAAATTCGAGGTGGCCAAGTATTTCACCCAGGTCAACTACGCCCAGGGGCTCTTCATCCACCTGATGAACAAGCGCTGGTTCGACCGGCTGCCCCCCGACCTGCAGAAGATCCTCCTCGACACCATTCATGAGGAGAGCGCCAAGGCCCGGCAGATGACCCAGAAGCAGCAGCAGGAGCAGATCGCCGACGCCAAGGCCCACGGCGTCCAGTTCTTCAACCTCTCCGCCGCAGACCACGCCAGCGCTGGTCAAGATCAGCGCGCCGGTCTACCGGAAGTGGGGGCAAAAAGATCGGCGCCGATTACCTGAAACGGGTCCGGGCCGCCCTGGGGGAATAGTGATCCCCCGCCTGACATTTATACCATGCCCTGCGGCCGGGGAGCCTTTGCTCTCCGGCCCTTTTTTGAGGACCGTCCCATGATCCGAAAAATCGTCAAGACGCGTCGACAGGACCCTCTGCCTTCGTCGAGGACTGGACCCTTTTCGGCCCGTCTCCCTCGCCCTGGTGCTCGGCCATGGCCAACATCGTTCTGCGCAAAACCACCAACTTCAATCTGGTCTGGTCGGACGAGGTGGTGCGCAAGGTCATCTTCATCACCACCTACATCGGCGCCAGTGCCGCCATCCGCAGCCGCTCCCTGATCCGCATCGACGCTGTGCCGCAGACTGATCCCCGGTCTGAAGAAGCCGTTGACGTTTTTCAGCCACCTGGCGGTGCTGGTTTTCTCCGTTCTGATCATCAGGCTGGGGCTCCAGACGACCCTCTCGACCTTTCAGGACCCGACCGCCCTGACGGTGACTCTGCAGATCCCCGAGTGGTATCTTTTACGCCGTGTTGCCGCCTGATGGGGGTGATGATGTTCCTTCGAACCCTGATCGTCATGGTGGAGGACTGGCGAAGAGTGCCGGACCGGATCCGGCATGATCTTCCGGGTTAGCGGATTCTCGGTGGGTGCCACGGTCCGGCATCTGCTTCTGAGCCTCACGTTTTTCACCCGTCTTTTCGGATTTTTTATGCACACAGGTTATGTCCTCATTCTCGCCATCCTGCTCGGCTCGCATGGCCACCACGGTGCCGGTCTTCATGGCCCTGTTCTTCACCGGTCTGGCGGGGCTGGTCTGGATGTCTGGGAATCGATCCCCAGGATCGTCGATCGAGGTCCTCTACCGCAGCATGGACAAGTTCGCCCTGATCGTGGTGCTCTTTTTCGTCCTCTGCGGCAACATCATGACCACCGGCAGCATCGTCAAGAAGCTGATCAAGACCGCCAACGTGCTGGTCGGCTTTCTCCCCGGCGGCCTGGCCATGGCCGGGCGTCCTCGCCTGCGGCTTCTTCGGCGCCATCTCCGGCTCCACCGTGGCGACCGTGGTCGCCATCGGCGGCTTCATGATCCCGGCGCTGATCGAAAACGGCTACGACGAGAAGTTCAGCGTCGGCATCATGACCACCGCGCCGATTCTGGGGATCATCATTCCGCCTTCCATCTCGATGATCCTCTACGCCATGGTCTCCAACGACTCCCTCGAGGCGCTGTTCCTGACCGGCTTCATCCCGGGCGTTCTGATCATCGTCGCGATGTCCCTCTATGCCTGGTTTTTCTGCAAGCGCCAGGGCCTGAAGACCGTGCCCCGTCCGAGCTTCGCGTGAGGTCCTCTGCGGTGCTGCGCGAGAGCATCTGGGCGCTGCTGTTGCCGGTGGTGATCTTCGGCGGCATCTATTCGGGCATCTTCACCGCCAACGAAGCGGCGGTGGTCGCCTGCTTCTACGCTTTTTTCGTCGAGATCTGCATCCACAAGGATATGAAGCTGCGCGACGTGAAAAAGGTCATCGTCGCCTCGGCGGTGACCTCCTCCACCCTGCTGCTGATCGTCGCCGGCGCCTCGGTCTTCGGCGAATACCTGACCTTCGCCCAGATCCCCGGACAAGATCGCCAATGCCGTGGTTGCCAACATCCAGACTCCCTGGGTCTTCCTGCTGGCGGTCAACGTCCTGCTGCTGGTGGTGGGGATGTTCATGGACATCATCTCCGCCACCCTGATTCTGACGCCGATTTTTCTGCCGCTGCTCTCCCGCTTCGGCATCAGCACCCTGCACTTCGGCTTGCTGATGACCCTCAACCTGGGCATCGGCTACTGTACGCCGCCGTTGGGGGTCAGCCTCTACATCACCGGCGCGGTGGTCGATCGCGACCTGCTCTATGTGTCGAAGGCGGTGCTGCCGTTTATCCTGATTCAGATCGGAGTGCTGCTGGTACTGACCTTCTGGCCCGATCTGGTTCTGCTGCTGCCGCGCCTGGTTTACGGTCACGGCTGAGGGCGCGATGCGCTTCCCTTCTTTTCTCTGAGATAGAGGAGATATGAACACTAAGATCCTGGTTCCCCTGGACGGCTCCAAGACCTCGGCAAAAACGGTACGGGCCGTTACCTCCCGGAAGGAGCGCTTTCCCGTTCCTCTGACTCTGCTTCATATCGTCGATCTGGATCGGTTGGCCTACCGGATGATCCCCGAATTCCAGGTGGAAATGGTCAGGGAGCAGGCCCGCAAGGCGGGCGAGCATCTGCTGGAAGAGCAGCAGAAACTGTTCACGGTGGCCGGCATGTCCACCGAGCTGCGTCTCGAGTTCGGAGTTCCCCGGGAGGCGATCTGCCGCATCGCCAACGACGAGGATTTCCAGCTGGTCATCCTCGGGCGCCGAGGGCTGGGGGAAATTCGCGATGTGCTCTTCGGATCGGTGGTCAATCACGTCCTGCACCATGTGCGCTGTCCGGTTCTTCTGTTCTGATCCCCTTGAGAAGAGGCTCTGCCGCGATAAACTGATGAACAGAGAACCGATCCATTCAGCCTTTGCGGAGGGAGCCAGTCATGAACCCCGATCAGCAGATCGTCCATCAGGTCGAAGGCGTCTTCACCCGGAATGCCCATCTCGCCACAAATCACCGGAGCCTTGAGATCCACTGTGATAGTGGCTACGTAACTTTGAACGGTACCGTCGATTCCGTGGCCGCCAAGCGGTTGGCTTCTTCACTGGCAGGCTCCGTCACCGGTGTCAAAGGGGTGGAGGATCGCCTGCGGGTCGCCACTGCCGATCCCATGGGGGATTTGGAAATCGCCGACCACATCCGTCATGCCTTCATTCAGGAAGGAAATCTCGAGGAAGGCGGTATCGAGATCGAAACCGATCCTGACGGCGGAGTGATTCTGCGCGGGGTGGTCCATTCACTGATTCAGCGTCGCTTGTGCGAGGTTCTCTGCTGGTGGGTGCCGGGCGTCACCGAGGTGCGCAACCTGCTCGTAGTCAACCCCGCCGAAGAGGATTCCGACGAGGAGCTGCGGGACAACCTCATCACCATCCTGGAGAAGGATGTGCTGGTAAATCCGAAGAAATTCCGCGTGGAAGTCCAAGGATGTCGGGTGACCCTGCGGGGGCAGGTCGATTCGGAAACGGAGCGGGACGCGGCAGAAAACGACTGTTGGTACACGCCGGGGGTCGAAGACGTGGACAACCGTCTGACGGTCGCCTGAGCCGAAGGGCTCTGTCTCTTTACCTATGCTAGCTGCCTGGTGCCAGATTGGCTGTGGCGGAGCGGGTGGCCTGTGCGAGCTGCGGCTGGTCCTGCCCGGTCTTTTCGAGTAGGGCCACGAGGGGCCGGATGGCGATCTCGAACCGGTGCCGCTCCTTTCGGCCGAGGGGGCTGCCGGCCGGAAGGTGAACCGTCAAGGGGTTGCGGGGAGTGCCGTTGACGCGGATTTCAAAATGTAGATGTGGCCCCGTTGTCTCTCCCGTTTCGCCGACATAGCCGATGATCTGCCCCTGGTGGACGTAACTGCCGCGGTGCAGGCCGCCGGCGAAGCGATGCAGATGCGCATAGCGGGTCGAATAGGGGCCGAAATTCTTTATTTTGACCAAGTTGCCGTAGCCGCCGTCCCTTCCGATGTAGGTGATCCGGCCGTTGCCGGCGGCTCTCACCGGTGTCCCGATGGGGGCGGCCAGATCCACGCCGTAGTGCGGCCGCCAGACATGGACCACGGGATCGAAGCGGTGCAGGGAAAAGGGCGAGCTGACGCGGGTATAGTGGACGGGGGTGCGTATCAGGGTCGGATGCATGGACTTGCCGCTGCTGTCGTAGTATCCGGCATCGCTGCTCGAGCCGGAAAAGCGAAAGGCGTGCACCGACCGGTCGGGAAGCGTGAGCTCGGCTGCCAGAATGGGGCCCGGGGCCAGCTTCTTTGAGCCCGCAAACCGTTTGTCGTAGACCAGGGCGAAGCGGGTCCCCGGTTGGATTTGCCGGCGAAAGTCGATGCGCCAGTGGAAAATTCTGACGAACTCGGCAGCCAGGGAAGGGCTGAGACCTGCCTGCTGCAAAGCTTCGGAGAGGGTTTCGCGGACGACCCCCTGCACTTTGATCTTCTTCGTTTCCGGCTGCAGGTGATCGACCTGGGCCTTCAGACCATCGGGACTATCAGTCACGATCAGGGTATCCAGGGGGGTCTCCTGGTACCGCAGGTCGGTGAGGTGGCCGCTCGGATCAAGGCGCAAGCGCAGTTGATCGCCCGGATGGAGAAGCCGCAGGGTTTTTACCGCAGGGCCCAGAGTCATCACCCGAGCACATGTCGCTTGGTCCAATCCCGCCCGGGCAAACAGGTTGGACAAGGTATCCCCCGGATCAACCTGGAGCGTTTGCCACCGGGGAGGGGGGGGCTCCTCATGTGTCTGGACCGGTTGGTTTGCCGCATCGGTGGGGGAGGTTGTTGCTACCGTGGCTGGGGAGGATTCGGAGGAGGTAGAGAGGGAGAGAGCTTTGCTGGTTGGAGCGGCATCCCGGGAGGCGGGGCGCATAAGAACCGCGGCCGAGAGCACGAGGACGCCGACCAGGCAAAGGCCGATCCCGAATCGCCAGGGGGATCCGGCCGCTGCGTTTTGCCACGTGCGACGCACCAGCCCCGCTGTGAGATCCGCGCCGACGCGGAAAACCCCGTCTTTGCGGCCCGGAACCGCCATGGGTCGCTTTTGTGCGATCCTCCGTCCACTCCTCAAAAGAAAAAACCCTCCCTGTCCGCAATTCAGGCGGACCGCACTCCTGGCATCACCGCTGCAAGTCAGCCGGTAGGCGATTTCTTGGCCTGCTTGTTCGTTCGTATCCGGCAGTCTTCATCTCCCATGGTGTTTACAACAGGCGCCCCCCCTCCGTCAATCCCAAAGATGATGAGCGCCGCGTTATTTTTCTGTGAAAGAGAAAAAAACGGGACCGCCCGCCGACCGGTAATGGAGGCGCAGAGAAAGGTCAAGGGGCGCCGACTCTCCCCGGTGGCGGCTGAAAACCGTGCCGGCCAGAGGGCAATGGAGGGGATAGAATCCATGAGGTGAAGATAGCGGGTCGACGGAGGGCGTGCGTCTCTTCCCCCACCTTCCGGCGAGGCGGGTTCGGCGATGGAGTGCATCGGCGCCCTTTTCCTTCCCGGAAAAAGGGCGGATCGTTCCCGGGCCCGGCAGAGCCGCGGATACGGAAGTATCTCTTTGGTCAGACCGGGGTCAATTCCTGGCGATGCTCCCATAGTCCGTGAAGATTGCAGTATTCGCGGACGATCAGGGTCACCGGCTTATCCAGCTTCAGGGTAAAGGTTGCCTCCGGCTCGTTCAACTCGGGCCAGAATTCGCCCCGTCCGACAGGAGCGTTTCCAGCGAACAGATTTACCCAGTGAATGTAATGATCGGGGACCATGGGATGCAGGGTTTCGCCGATCGCGACCGAGACCCGAAAAGGTTTCCCCGCACGGATTTTCTCGTGAACGGTGATGACCGGGACGTGAAGTTTATCGAGTGGGGTGGAGGGCGTTTTGGCCCGGTTGATCCCCTCAAAAAGCGACGGGTCGACCTTGTTGTAGGTCATCAGCTTGCCCCCTTCGCTACGGGCGAAAGCTGCAGGGGCTCCGGCCAGTATCCCACCGGTGAGCAGGGCTGAATTCATTAGAAAATCGCGGCGTTTCATCGGATTCATGGGCCTCTCCTTTCTGGGGTCATGGGTCAGGAGGACTATAGCGCGCCGTGGTGGACAGTCAAGGCAGGAGCGGGAAAAAGTCTTGTCGAACCGCAGAACAATGCTATATACTGAAAGGACGATTATTTGGAGGTATAAACGATGGACATTCTCGCTCTTCTCGGCGTTCTCGCCGTCTGGTTCATTCTGAATCGCTGGGTTCTGCCCAAGATGGGAATCCAGACCTGAATGGCAGACAGCTGCACCCTTCCCGTGCGGAAGGAAGGTAAAGAAAAAAAAGAGGAAGATTAGTAGGCTATTAATTCTAAAGCCTACAAAGTCACCCATGCAATCACTCTTTGGGTGTCTGTCACACCAAGAAATAGATACGGGGTCAAATAGACTCGGGGTCGGGCTTGTCGTGGCAGAGTATTGTACGGATTTATATTTTTCAGTAACGTTATATTTCTCCTTAAAATCGCTCCTTGCCGTCCGATTCCTCGACGTTTCCGCCGAACTCGAAGCGCACCGCATTGCTCCTCAAGGCGCCGCGGGCCGAAATCCCCCTTTGCAAAGAAGCGAAGACCTCATCCGCGCCGCCAGGCGTGGAAGCGTTCCACCCAGCGCAGCAGTTGTTGCGGAGCATGGTCCCGCTTCCAGACTCCGGCCGCCATTTTGTTCGCCTCGGCCAGAGTCGGGTAGGCGTGGATCGTGCCGAGGATCTTGTTCAGGCCGAGGCAGTGCTTCATCGCCAGGACGAATTCGGCGAGCAGGTCCCCGGCATGGTCGCCGACGATCGTCACGCCGAGGATTTTGTCTTTGCCGGGCGGGGTTAGAACCTTGACCCAGCCGCGCTCCTCCCCCTCGGCGATCGCCCGGTCGAGCTCTTCCAGCTCGAAGCGGGCGACCTCGAAGGGGACTTTCTGCTGCCGGGCCTCGGCCTCGTTGAGACCGACGCGGGCCACTTCGGGGTCGGTGAAGGTACACCAGGGGATGACCCGGTAGTCGGCCCGGAATTTTTTGAGCTGGCCGAACAGGGCGTTGACCGCCGCGTACCAGGCCTGGTGGGCGGCGGTATGGGTGAACTGGTAGGGGCCGGCCACGTCCCCGGCGCAGAAGATGTTCGGAAAATTGGTGCGCAAAAAGGGGTCGGCGTCGATGGTGCCGCGCTCATTGAGGCGCACCCCCAGCTCCTCCAGGCCGAACCCCTGGTGTGGGGCTTGCGGCCGACGGCGACCAGAATGGCATCGAAGGGGACCTCGACCCGCTCGCCGTCCCGCTCGCAGACCAGGAGCTTACTCTCCCCCTCGAACAGCACCTCCTTGGCGGCGTGACCGGTCAGCACCCGCACCCCTTCGGCCTCGAAGCGGCTCCGGATGAATGCGGCGACCTCCGCGTCCTCGCGCCCCATGCAGCTGCGGCACCATCTCCACCTGGGTGACTTGGCGAGCCGAGGCGGGCGAAGGCCTGGGTCATCTCGCAGCCGATGGGGCCGCCGCCGAGGACCACCAGCCGCTCGGGCCGCTGGCGCAGCTGCCAGAGGTTGTCCGAGGTCAGATAGTCGATCCGGTCGAGCCCGGGAATCGGCGGCACCAAGGGGGAGGCGCCGGTGGCGAGGATGATGGCCCGGGTGGTCAGGGTGCGGCCGTTCACTTCGACGGTGTAGGGGGAGGTGATGCGGGCCTCGCCAGCTAATCACCTCGACGCCCAGGTCGCGTGTAGCGCTCGACCGAATCGTGGGGTTCGACCTTGCGGATCACCGTCTGCACCCGCTCCATGACGGCACGAAGTCGATCGCGGGGGGCTCTCATCGAGGCCGAACTCCGCCCCCCGCCGCCGATAGGCGCGCCATTTTGGCGCTGCGGATCAGCGCCTTGCTCGGCACGCAGCCGGTGTTGAGGCAGTCGCCCCCCATCCGGTGCTTTTCGATCAGGGCGACCTTCGCCTTCACGGCCGCGGCGATGTAGCTGGTGACCAGCCCCGCGCTGCCGGCGCCGATCACCACCAGGTTGTAGTCGAAGCGTTTCGGCTTGGGAAACCCGGCCAGGCTTTGGCGCGACTTGAACACGTCGAGAACCTTTTTGGCCAGCAGCGGGAAGAGCCCGAGCAGGACGAAGGAGAGGAGCAGCCCGGGGGAGAGGATGCCGGAGAGATGTTCGATCCTGGCCGAGCTGGGTGCCGGCGTTGACGTAGACCGCCGTGCCCGCCAGCATGCCGAGCTGGCTGACCCAGTAGAAGGTCCAGGTCCGGCATCGGGGTCAGACCCATGACCAGGTTGATGACGAAGAAGGGGAAGAGGGGAACCAGCCGCAGGGAAAAGAGGTAGAAGGCGCCTTCCCGTTCGATGCCGGCGTTGACGGTCTTAAGCCGCTCGCCGAAACGCTCCTGCACCCAGTCGCGCAGCAGAAAACGGCTGACCAGAAAGGCCAGGGTGGCGCCGATGGTGCTGGCGAAGGAGACGACCACCAGCGCCGGCCAGAAGCCGAACAGGGCGCCGCCGGCCAGGGTCATGACCGCCGCGCCGGGCAGCGACAGGGCGGTGACGGCGAGGTAGAGGAGGAAGTACGCGGCCAAAGTCATCAGTCGATGGGCGGCGTAGTAGCCTTGAAACGCCTCCTGCCGTGCCTTGAGCTCGGCCAGGGTCAGAAAGCGTTGTAAATCCAGGGCGAAAAAGAGCCCGATCAGCACGGCAAGAACAATGAAAATGACGATTTTTTTCCAGCGACCTGCCATGATGACCTCCTGAAGCTCCCCTGGAGAAGCAGCCTCCCCCGGGGCACAACCCGGATTTTTTATTTTCCCTCTGAACAACTGGCGCCGCAGACAAAACATGAGTAACAGCGGTGATGGCCGAGCAGAACACGCCGCGCCATCGCCTCGTGCAACGTTTCGCCAAGATCATAGCTTTTGACATCGTCGACCAGGGTACAAGCATAGACCCCGCATTGACCGTTCTTCCGGACAATCATTTTACTGAAACTGCACATAAAAGCCGCGCGCTGCCCGGCGCTCAGGTAGCGGGTCATGCAGGTTTCGGTAATTTCCGGACCCATGGGAAGCGCGCCGTTCAGATGATTTGTTGGGGATTGAATCCTCTGCCGTCAGACCTTGAGTTCCAGCAACGACCGCAGGGTTTCCAGGGTGCGGGCGAGGGGGCCTTCCTCTTTTTTCATCCGGGATTGCATGATCGCACCTTCCACGGTGGCGACCACCAACTCGGCCAGACAGGGTGCCGGAAGGTCCCGACGAACCTGTCCGGCAGCCTGTGCAGCGGCAACGGTTTCCTGCAGCTTGCCGATCCACTCGGTGAAAACTTCACTGGCTACCCCGACGAATTCGGGCGCGGTGTCGCTGGTCTCCAGGGCGGTGTTGCCCCACAGGCAACCGCCGACGAAGCCGCTCTCCCGATGCTTTTCCAAGGCCTGGCGAAAGAAATTGTCCAGGCACGCACCCGGAGAAACTCCCTGCAGGGAGGCGTCGAGGAAATGAATGAAACCTCCCTTGGCCCTGCGAAGAACCTCAAGACCTACCTCCTCCTTGCCGGGAAAGTGAAAGTAGAGATTACCTTTGGTCGTCCCTGTGGCGGCCAGAAGGTCGTTGACGGTTGTCGCTGCAAAGCCTTGACGGTTGAAGATTCGGGTTGCACCTTCAAGGATTTTTTCCCGAGTAATTTCTCCCTTGGTTGCCATAAATTGATCTCTCCCATAAATAGACCGTTCGGTTTATTTATATCCTCTTATCATCCAGATATATTTTTGTCAAGAAATCAAGGGAAAACCGCGTGGGTATTACACCGAGGGGGAAAGAATTCATTCGCGGGAAGAAATCGCGAGCCTCGGAAAAATAAATAGGGAGAAATCTCATTCCTCTCCCTGGAAGACATGAAAAAATGCGAAAGGCTCCAGCTTGACGAATCCTAAACAGGGGTGGTCCATGGATTTTACCCAAATGAAAAAAAGTTCACCCGCAAGAAGGTATTGTCAGTTTCCGACACGACACCATTCGAACAACCGACCAAACCCTTCCCGCTTTTAAAACCGCTACAGCAATGCCGAGTGGCCTTGGTGACCACCTCAGGCGCTTTCCTTCAAAGTCCTTACCTCGCCCCCTTTCTCTGGTCTTGAGAACCCCGTAATAAATTCCCAGGTCTCCCTTTAGCACCTCCTTTAAGGCTTCCTTAAGACTTTCCGACTATCGTGGCAACCCATGGCGGGCAGAGGCCCGCCAATGTCAGCCACCTCTTAAAGGAGCCAAAAATGAACAAAAGGGAAAAACACACATTCACTCTTCCTGCCCTTCTGGTGGGAGCAGCCTTTTTGCTGGTTTCTTCCCAGGCTTTTGCCCTGACCGGCAGCCAGTATAAAAACGAGGCCAAAGTCACTTTGCAGCAGGCACGGCAGATCGCGCATAAAGCGTGTTCCGGCAAAATCGTCGATCAGGAACTGGAGAAAGAGGGCGGCGGCAGCGGGCTGCGTTACTCCTTCGATATCCGGCATGGGAAGACTGTCCATGAAGTCGGCATCGACGCCAAAACCGGCAAAGTCCTCGAAAACAGCGTCGAGGGCCCGAACGCCGACTAATCCTCTGAAGCTCTTCCCCCCTGCCCATCCCCTCCCCGGGGATGGGCAGGGAGACATTCGTGTCTATTCCCCTTTTTCGCAACACCCTAAAGGCCGAACTTCTTATGTGCGGAATCGCCGGGATCGTTCACCGCCGCCCAGCAGGCATCTGTCACCAGCGTCTAGCGACTGCCGCGCGCCTGCTTCACCACCGTGGTCCCGACGACACCGGTTTTGCGGTATATGGCCGGGTGGCACTGGTGCATACGCGCCTGTCCATCATCGACCTCGCAGGCGGACATCAGCCCCTCGAAAGCAGTGACAGACAACTTGCACTGGTCGCCAACGGCGAAATCTACAACTATCGCGAACTTTTTGCCGAATGGCAGACTACGGGATGGGCTCCAAGAACCCGCTCCGACTGCGAGGCCATCCTGCAGGCCTATGCCGAAGTCGGCCTGGATGGGCTGAAGCTCCTCAACGGCATGTTCGCCTTCGCCCTGCACGATCGTTCCACGGGTAGTCTGATTCTGGGTCGCGACCGGCTCGGTATCAAGCCTCTCTTTTATACCGTCCAGCCCGATTTCGTCGCCTTCGCCTCGGAGATCAAGGGGCTTCTGGCCCTTCTGCCGCAAACCCCTTCCGTAAGCCCTGCCGCTCTTTACCAGTATCTCGAAAACAAGTTCATCAGCGGCGAAGAGACCATTTTCCAAGGGATCAGGCGCGTTCCGCCAGGATGCTGCCTGAGCGTATCCGCCGACCTCGCTACCCAGATGCATCGCTACTGGAGCGCGGCAGAAGTCGTTCCGCAGAAGATCAAACAGGAGGAGGCCGAAGAGCGGTTTGAGATGCTCATGGCCCATGTCATGGAAGAGCACATGCGCTCGGACGTGCCCTTCGGGCTGTTCCTCTCGGGCGGGGTCGATTCGGCGACGCTGTGCGCCCTTCTGCATGCTCATGGAGCGGGCCCCATCCGGACCTATTCGGTGGGGTACAAGGACACCGCCAAGCGCAACGAGCTTGGCGATGCCGCCCGTATCGCCGGGATCTTCGGCACACAGCACGAGGAACTTCTCCTCGATACCGAGGACCTTTTCCGGCGCATTCCCCTGATGATCCATGCCGCCGACGAGCTGATGCTGGATGACGCCGCCTTGCCGACCTCTTTGCTGGCCGAGCGGGCCGCCAGGGATCTGAAGGTGGTGTTTACCGGAGAAGGTGGGGACGAGGTATTTGCCGGCTACGGCCGGTACCGAAGAACGTGGATGCAGCGTTTTTTGGCCAATCTCATCGCTCCCGGCTCTGGGGGATTCCGCACGCGCAAAAGTTGGTCGTCCGGTGAGGAAAAGGACCTCTTTTCCGACCCTCTGCATGCCGTCGCAGGGGCCGGCCGGGCGCCTTTCATCGCCAGTTGGCGGAAGACTCCCAAGGGCTGGAGTCACCTGCAGCGCGCTCAATTTACCGATATGGAAACGGAACTGGTCGACGACTTTCTGGTGAAGGCGGATCGGGCCCTGATGAGTTTTGGTTTGGAAGGGCGCGTCCCCTTTCTCGATCACCGTATCGTCGAATTCGGCCTCTCTTTGCCCGACTCTCTGAAGATTCAGGGTCGGGTGGGCAAACTCTTTTTACGCCGGTGGGCCCTGAAGGATCTGCCCCGGGATCATCTGTTTCAGACGAAGCGCGGGTTTCACGTTCCGGTCGCCGGATTTTTCACCCCGCCGGTACTGCAGCGACTCGCTATTGTATTGCCGCAGAGTCGAGCCATTCGTGAGTATTTCAATCCAACGGGCGTTTCCTGGTTGGTTCAACAGGTCCTGGTCGGAGGAGAGGGGATCGGCAAGCTCTGGCGCCTGATGCATTTCGCCATCTGGCACAGGATGTTTGTCGAAGAGCCCATTTTGCGGCCCGCCCCTGGCGAAGACCCCCTTCAGTGGCTGGTATAGATCCGATACCTTACGGCATTCCAACATGACATGTCCATGCCGGAGGAGAGGGGAATGATGGCGAAACGGCTTCGCTGGTCGATGTCGATCCTGGCATAGTTACTTCTTCCGGCTGCGCCACCCTGCCGTACGGGCCGCGATGGAGGGAGAACGCCACCTTGCGGCCCCGGCTGGGCTCGAAACCGCCGCTGCCCATGCGGGTCGTCCCCCCGGGGAGCACCGGGGGGAGGAGAAAAGAGAGGGGGGAACCGTGCGGCGGGGCACGCCTCAGATAGATGGGACCTGAACGAGTACTCTCCCCCCCCCCCTCGTCGGTCCGGACGGGCAGCAGGGGGAGGTTGCGCTGCGCCGGTCCCCTGGTCACGGCGCCTTCGGGAGCGAAGGTCGAACCGTGGCAGGGGCAGATGAAGGAGCGATCGGGCGCGAGGTTCAGGGTGCACCGGCGGTGCGTTCAGATGCTGGAGAGGGCGAAGAGCCGCCCGCCCCGGCGGACCAGGAAGAATCCCTGGTAGCGGAAGCGGTCGTACACCCCTTCCTCCCGGTAGTGTCTTTCCGGGCGGTCCATCCCGCCGATGACTGCGATACACACGTAACCCCCTTTCCTTGGTAATGATGTTCGTTTTCAATCTGTGCCCTGAAAAAATATCTGCCTTATCTCTTTGGGGTCTGCCGACGGGGCCAGACAATTGAAGGGGGTCGCGCATCCTCCTGCGTGTCGGGGTTGCCTGGAAGGTGTCACAAAATTGATAATGAAAAGGTTTTCAGGTTATGGGGAAAAAGATCTCCGGCGTCAAATAAAAAATGACTTTCTTTTTCAAAAAATACAACCCGGCTGTTTCAGCATCCTGCCGAAGACCGGAAAGGGAGCGAAAATCGGCCGGAAAGAGCTACCGCTTTAAAAAGGCCGGGAACCTTTCGGCTTCCCTGCGCATCTAAGAAGTGAGAGCCGGAAAAAGGAGTCCTGAAAGGATGATGGCAAATGAATCCGGCGCTACCCCGGAGGCCGTATCGGATCGGCAGGTGGCGGACCGTGGAAATGACAACCGAAAACTGACCACCTGTGATCACCGAATACATCGAAATCTTCTACAATCGCCAAAGGAAACAGGCCCGGCTCGGCTATCTCTCGCCAGCGGCCTACGAACAGAAATATTTCAAAGAGCTAAGAGCCGCTTAAGGAATTTTGGTGTCCGCTATTGACGACCGACCCCACCCACGGCCCTCTTTGGCAATAGGAGTAAGTCGAACAAGTGTAACGGCTCTGGGACTCGGAGAGAATTACAGATAGGGGGAGAAGAGTTTGGCAAAGGCATCCCGGAGCTTTTGCGGCAGGGGACGGCCATCGACTTCCGGCAGGGTGAGTTCGTGGGAGCGGGCGCAGACGTCATCGAAATGGCGATGAAGTTTATCCGTGAGCTCCCGGTCGTAGACTTCGACATTGAACTCGAAATTGAGCCGCAGGCTGCGGGGATCGAGGTTGGCCGAACCGGCCAGGACATACTCATCGTCGACCAGCAGCAGCTTGCTGTGGACGAAGGGGGGCGGCTGATAGAAAATCCGGGTGCCGTATTCCAACATCTCCCAGTGGTAGGCCCAGGACGCCCAGGCGACATAAAAGAGATTGTTTTTCCCCGGCAGGACGATATCGATCTCCACCCCCCGTAGGGCGGCGGAGTTGATGGCGGTGATCAGGGAGCGATCCGGAATGAAATAGGGGGTCATGATCCGGACACGCCGGCGGGCGCAGTTGAGTGCCCCTACCACAATCCAGGTCAGTTTTTCGAAGTCCTCGTTGGGCCCGGCGCTGATGCCGCGACAGAAGGCTTCCCCGCCGGGCACGGGCGGCGGATAGGGCACGTCATCGAAGTCCTCGCCGGTGACGAAGTGCCAATCCTCCAGAAACGCTTCCTGAAGATGGCCGACGATCTGGCCCTCAAGGCGAAAGTGGATGTCCTCCACCCGCCTGGCATTGCTGCGCTCGGCGGCCAGGTGACGATCGCCGATATTCATCCCTCCGGTAAAGCCGACGCTGTCGTCGATCACCAGCAGTTTGCGGTGATTGCGCAGATTAAAATAGATTCCCCGGCCCGAGACAGAGGGCGGCAGAAAACGGGCCACCCGAATCCCGGTGCCGCGCATCAGGCGGCCAACGGGGGGAAAGGAGTATCTCTCGCCGAGACCGTCGATCAGAACCTTGACCGTCACGCCGCGGTTTACGGCATTCTGCAGCGCTTCGACGAACTTTTTGCCGGTGTTGTCGGCATCGAAGATATAGGTGGACAGAACGACCGATCGGCGGGCCTCGCCGATGGCCTGAAGCATGGCGGGGTAGGCTTCTTCGCCGTTGTGGAGGGGCAGGATGCGGTTTCCCGAGAGAAGCGGCCGCCGGGTGACGGCATCGGAGAGGCTGAGCAGGGCGGCATAGTTTTCCCTGCGAAAGGGAAGGGCCTCCTCGCGCTCGGGAGACCACTCACAGAGGCCGGGCTCGACCCAGACCATCCCCTTGCCGAGGGCCTGCCAGTCCCGGGCGCGGGTGCGGATCCGGTTGACCCCGAAGAGCCAGTACAGACAGGCCCCCAAACCGGGCAGGGCGAGACAGGTGACGATCCAGCCCAGGCCGGCCCGCGGGTCGCGCTTGTGCAACAGCGCATGTCCGGCCGAGAAAAGGACCGCCACACCCAGGGCGCTCCAGAGTAGCAGCTCGAGCAAGAAAACTCCTTTGCAGCTCCCCGCCGACGTCCACGGCCTGTCTGAAGGCGACGAAAAGCAAGGGCACACCCCGAACGCAGAGCGGCAGAGCTTATTTACGGCAGACCTTCGGTATTTTCTCCGCCCGCGGCGCCGGGTAATGGATCTTTACCGCAAACTGGTGGCACAGCGCGGACAGGTGAGCATACTGGTGGAGGGGACCTTGTGCCCGCAGGTGGGGCAATTGAACCAGTATTTGCAATATTTACACTGAGGCTCTGAGAGCCCCTGCTTTTTTTTGCATTTGGGGCAACGCCGGTACATTTTGCGTTTGTCGATATAGTCGGCGAACAGCAGGCCGCAGCGGGGGCATTCCTGGGCGTCCCTTTTGCGGATCTCGGCACCACAATTGGGTTGGGGGCAAACAAAGACCGTCTTGCAGGCGCTGCACCAGTACTTTCCCTTCGTCGTTTCTTTGCACACCGGGCATTTTTCCATAGGAGATCCTCGGCAGGTCTTTGAAATTACTCGCTGATTTTCAGATTAGCATGTTCGTTGACAAAACCCAAGGCCCGAGGGCCGAGGCATGAAAAAAGCCGGTCCCCGAAGGAGCCGGCTCAAAGGGGGAAAGGCGAGATTCTCAGGGGATTTTTTTAAAAACCGATTTAGGGGAGCCGCAGATTTCGCAGGGACCGTCCGGTTCCCCTTCGACCGTGTTGCCGCAGACCTGGCAAACGTAATAGTCGACCGCCTCTGCCTGGCCGAGTTTTTTCAGGGCCTTCTGGTAGAGGTTGGCATGGACTTTTTCCACCTCGTTGGCATAGGTGAAGCCGTCGAGGGCTTCTTCGAAATCCTCCTCGGAGGCCTCGCGGATCATCTGGGGATACATCTTGGTGAATTCTTCTGTCTCGCCGGTGATCGCGGCGCGCAGATTCTCTTCGGTGGAACCGATACCCCCCAGGACCCTCAGGTGGGCGTGGGCATGAACCGTTTCCGCATCGGCGGCGGCTCGAAACAGTTTGGCAATCTGGGGATATCCCTCGGTCTCGGCCTTTTTCGCAAAGGCCAGGTATTTGCGGTTGGCCTGAGACTCTCCGGCAAAGGCTTCCCGCAGATTTCCCTCCGTCTTGCTTCCGCTCAAATCGGCCATGACCCGGCTCTCCTTCCTTGAAAACAAATCCGACTGAAAATTTTGGACAACGGATACAAGTTTAGCGGCCCGAACCGATATGTCAACCCGATGCCGGGGTTGGAGGAGGCGTTGCTGCCGCTCTTCGGGATTCGCCGGTCGACGAGAGCCCTGGCGGAAAAGTTCCGTTGACTGGCGGAAATTATTTTTTTTGGCAAGCCTTTTCCAGGTCCCCGGCCTTGCCGATCATGATCAGCAGGTCGCTGTCCTTGATGACGTGGTTGGCCGGCGGCACCGGCGTGAAGACATCGGTGAGGACATCCTTGATGCCGATGATGGTGACGTTGAACTTGCGGCGCAAATCGAGGTCGATGAGGGTTTTGCCGACGAAGTGGGCGGGCGGGGCCGCTTCGGTGATGGAGTAATCCTCTGCCAGCGGGATGAACTCCAGGATATTGGGGCTGGAGATGCCTCGGGCGGTTTTGACCGCCATATCCTTTTCCGGAAAGATGATGTCCGTCGCCCCGACCTTTTTCAGGATCGTGCCGTGATCCTCGTCGAGAGCCTTGACCAGAATCCGGGGCACTTTGAGCTCTTTCAGGTAGAGGGTGATCAGGGTTGAGAGGTGGGAACGCTCCCCGGTGGACACGACCACGGCATCCATCTCGCCGATGCCCTGGCCCTTGAGAAACTCCTTGTTGGCCGCATCCCCCAGCAGGGCGTAGGAGGCGAAGTCCTGAATGCGCTGAACCTTGTCCCGGTCCGTGTCGATGGCGACCACCTCATGGCCGGCTTCGTAGAGGGTGCGGGCCACGTGGAAGCCGAAATTCCCCAGACCGATAATGCAGAAACGTTTCATACCGTTTGATCTCCATTCCATGAGATCGGCCGGCATCAGCCGATCATGATGTTTTCCTCCGAATAGCGGATCGCATCCTGGCGAGAATGTTTGACGAAGGTAAAGGCCATGGTCAACAGCCCGACCCGGCCGACGAACATGAGGAAGATGATGATGATTTTTCCCATGGGGGTCAAGAGGGCCGTCCCCCCCAGCGAGAGCCCCACCGTGCCGAAAGCGGAAATTGCCTCGAAGGCGAATTCGAGCAACCCTCCCGAACTGTGGCTGGCGGAGATCCCCGGGTATTGGACGACCAACAGCGCGAAGGTGGCGGCGCCCAGCAGCAGGGAGGCGAGCATCACCAGGGTGAGCGTTTTGGTGGCGATATCGTCAGGAATGGTGCGTTTAAACATGTTGGTGTGGCGATTGCCTTTCAGACGGCTGTGCAGGATGCCGACGAACAGGGCCAGGCTGGTGGTTTTGATGCCGCCGCCGGTCGAGCCCGGAGACGCGCCGATGAACATCAGGGTCATGATCAGAAACAGGGTCGGAATCCGGAAGCGGTTGAGATCGATGGTATTGAAGCCGGCAGTGCGGGCGGTCACCGATTGAAAGAGAGCGGTCCATACGCTCTGCCCCGCCCCCATATGTTGAAAAGAGGAAGAATACTCGAGAACGCCGATGAGCAGGGCCCCGCCGAAAATGAGGATGGCGGTGGTAATGAGGACCAGGCGCGAATGCAGTGACAGGCGCCGGCGCCCCGGTCGGCCGGGCCTCGAGAGATCGAGAACCTCGCGGATGACCAGAAATCCGATCCCCCCCAGAATGATGAGCCCCATGATGGTCAGGTTGACAAGGGGGCTGTTCCGGTAGGCGACCAGGCTGTCGGGAAACAGGGCGAACCCGGCGTTGCAGAAGGCGGAGATGGAGTGGAACACGCCGTAGTAGATCCCCTTGGCCCACCCGAACTTGGGAACGAAGGCGATCGCCAGCAGGGCTGCGCCGATGCCCTCGATGGCGGCGGTCATGAGGAAGATGCTGCGCACCAGGGAGGTGAGAGACTCAACCGGGGTGTGCAGCAGGGTCTCATGGATGATCCAGCGCCCCCGGGTGCTTACCCCCAGGCGCAGATAGAAAAAGAGGTAGACCGAAAAGGTGGTGATTCCCAATCCTCCGATCTGGATCAGGACCAGGACGACGAGCTGGCCGAAGAGGGTCAGCTTGGTGCCCGTATCGACCACCACCAGACCCGTGACGCATTGAGCCGAGGTGGCGGTGAAGAGGGCGTCCAGAAAAGAAAGGTGTGAGCCGTGGGCGGCGATCGGCAGGGTGAGGGCCAGCGCTCCCAGCACAATCGACAAGGCAAAGTAAGAGATCAGGGCCCCGCCGGGCGAGAAGTTCCGCCGGCGCCATCGCGTGAGATTCATAATATTTCCCATGGGTTTTAGCCGCGATGCTAACGTTCCGGAGGGGACAAATCAAGGGAAAATCACCCGCCGCTCAGTCTCCTTGCCCTCGCGTCCCCCCCTTCTCCTTGAGCGGATTTCCGCGTTATCGTTTCAGGTAAGGGCGCAGATAGTGTCCCGTGTGCGATTGGGCGGACGCGGCCACCTCTTCCGGGGAGCCGACGGCAATCACTTCTCCGCCGCGGCTTCCCCCTTCGGGGCCGAGATCGATGATGTGGTCGGCGGTCTTGATGACGTCGAGGTTGTGCTCGATGATGACCACCGTGTTGCCGCTGTCCACCAGGCGGTGCAGCACGTCGAGAAGCTTTTGGATGTCGGCGAAGTGCAGGCCGGTGGTCGGCTCGTCGAGGATGTAGATGGTGCGGCCGGTGGCCCGCTTGGCCAGCTCCTTGGCGAGCTTGACCCGCTGCGCCTCGCCGCCCGAGAGGGTGGTGGCGCTCTGCCCGAGGCGGATGTAGCCGAGGCCCACGTCGCGCAGCGTTTCGAGCTTGGTGCGGATGCGCGGGATGTTCTCCAGAAAGACCGCCGCCTGGTTGACGGTCATGTCCGAGCACGTCGGCGATGGTCTTCCCCTTGTAGCGCACCTCCAGCGTCTCGCGGTTGTAGCGGGCTCCCTTGCAGACCTCGCACTGGACGTAGACGTCGGGCAGGAAGTGCATCTCGATCTTGATGATGCCGTCCCCCTGGCAGGCCTCGCAGCGCCCCCCCTTGACGTTGAAGGAGAAGCGGCCCGGCTTGTAGCCGCGCACCTTGGCCTCGGGCAGCTGGGCGAAGAGGTCGCGGATGTCGGTGAAGACGCCGGTGTAGGTGGCCGGATTGGAGCGCGGGGTGCGGCCGATGGGGGACTGGTCGATGTCGATCACCTTGTCGAGCAGCTCGAGCCCCAGGATCTCCGTCGACCTTGCCGGCCTTCTCCCGGCTGCCGTTGAGGCGCTGGGCGAGGGCATGGTAGAGGGTGTCGATGACCAGGGTGCTCTTGCCCGAGCCGGAGACGCCGGTGACGCAGGTCATCACCCCCAGGGGGATCGCGCACCGTCAGATTCCTTCAGGTTGTTCTCCCGCGCCCCGGCGATGGTGAGAAAGCGCTCGCTGCTGCGGCGCTGCTCCGGCACGGCGATCGCCAGCGCCCCGGAGAGGTAGCGGCCGGTGAGGGAGGCGGGCGTCGGCCAGGATCTGCTGCGGCGTCCCCTGGGCGACGACCTCGCCGCCGTGCACCCCGGCGCCGGGCCCCATGTCGATGACGTGGTCGGCGTCGAGGATGGTCTCCTCGTCGTGCTCCACCACCAGCACGGTGTTGCCCAGGTCGCGCAGCCGCTCGCAGGGTGTCGAGCAGCCGGCCGGTTGTCGCGCTGGTGCAGGCCGATGGAGGGCTCGTCGAGGATGTAGAGGACGCCGACCAGCGAGGAGCCGACCTGGGTGGCCAGGCGGATGCGCTGCCCCTCGCCGCCGGAGAGGGTGCCCGCGGTGCGGTCGAGGGTGAGGTAGTCGAGCCCGACGTGGGTGAGAAAGGAGAGGCGCTCGCGGATCTCCTTGAGGATGCGCCGGGCGATCTCCGCCTCCTTGGCCGAGAATTCCAGGTCGGCGAAGAACGCCTCCGCCTCGGCGATGGAGAGGGCGGTCACCTCGCGGATGTTCTTGCCGCCGACCCGGACGAAGAGCGACTCCTTTTTCAGCCGGGCCCCCTCGCAGGTGGGGCAGGGCATGACGTTCATGAAGCGCTCCGAGGTTCTCGCGCACGGTCTCCGAGTCGGTCTCCCGGTAGCGCCGCTCGAGGTTGGGGATCACCCCCTCGAAGGCCTTGTCGTAGAAGTGGCGGCGGCCCCCCTGGTCGAAGAAGAAGCGCACCTCCTCCTCTCCCGAGCCGTGGAGCAGCACCGGCTGCGAACTTCTCCGGCAGCTTCGGCGAAGGGGGTGCGCGAGATCGAACCGTAGTGGTCGGCCAGCGCTTCGAGCAGCTGCTGGTAGTAGACGCCGCTGCGGGTCTCCCAGGGGGCGATGGCCCCCTCGCGCAGGGAGAGAGCCGGGTTGGGGACCACCTGCTCGGGGTCGAAGTACATGCGGGTGCCGAGGCCCGCGCAGTCGGGGCAGGCGCCGTAGGGGTTGTTGAAGGAGAACATCCGCGGGGTGATCTCGGGATAGGAGATGCCGCACTCGACGCAGGCGTGCTGCTCCGAGAAGAGCTGGCTCTCGCCGCTGTCGGCGATCTCCACCCGCACGATCCCCTCGGCGAGGCCCAGGGCCGTCTCCAGCGAGTCGGCGAGGCGGCTCTCGATCCCCTCCTTGACCACCAGGCGGTCGACCACCACCTCGATGGTGTGCTTCTTGTTCTTGTCGAGAGCCGAGCCCTCGGCGAGCTCGTGCATCTCGCCGTCGATGCGCACCCGCACGAAGCCGTCGGCCTGCAGCTGCTTGAGCTCCTTGCGGTACTCGCCCTTGCGGCCGCGGACGATGGGGGCGAGCAGCAGCAGGCGGCTCTTCTCCGGCAGCGCCATGATCCGGTCGACCATCTGCTCGACGGTCTGGCTGGCGATCTCCCGGCCGCACTGGTGGCAGTGGACGCGGCCGACCCGGGCGAAGAGCAGGCGCAGGTAGTCGTAGATCTCGGTGACGGTGCCGACCGTCGAGCGGGGGTTCTTGGAGGTGGTCTTCTGCTCGATGGAGATCGCCGGCGAGAGCCCCTCGATGCTCTCCACGTCGGGCTTGTCCATCTGCTCGAGAAACTGCCGGGCATAGGCGGAGAGGGACTCGACGTAGCGGCGCTGCCCCTCGGCGTAGATGGTGTCGAAGGCGAGGGTGCTCTTTCCCGAGCCGGAGACGCCGGTGATCACCACCAGCTTGTCGCGGGGGATCTCGACGTCGATGCCCTTGAGGTTGTGCTCGCAGGCGCCTTTTATGATGATTTTATCGGTCATGGTTTTAAGGTAGGTGCGAGGCCCGAGGTTCTAGGCCCAAGGCGAAAAGCGAAGTCCGGAAAACCCGGAACGCAGAGTTTTGTGTTTTGAGGTTTACCTCGGGCCTTGGGCCTCGGGCCTCGGGCCTGATTCACCATCTCCTCCGCCATGCGGATCGCCGCGATCAGGCTTTTTTCGCTCGCCCGGCCGGTGCCGGCGAGGTCATAGGCGGTGCCGTGATCGACGCTGGTGCGGACGATGGGCAGGCCGAGGGTGACGTTGACCCCGTCGTCGAAATGCAGCAGCTTCAGGGGGATCAAGCCCCTGATCGTGGTACATGCAGACGACCGCGTCGTAGGCTCCCTGCGCGGCGAAGTGAAAGAGGGTATCGGCGCTGTGCGGCCCGCTGGCGGCGATTCCCTCCCGCCGGGCCGCCTCGATGGCCGGGCTGAATCAGCGCGCTCCTCCTCGCCGCCGAAGAGTCCGCCCTCGCCGGCATGGGGGTTGAGGGCCAGCACCGCCAGTCGCGGGTCGGTCCGGCCGAAAAACCGGCGAAGGGAGGCCGCGGTGATGCGGATCGTGGCGAGGATCTCTGCCGCGGTCAGGGCCGCCGGCACGTCGACGAGGGCCATATGGGTGGTGACGAGGGCGACTTTGAGGCGCTCGCCCGCCAGCATCATTACCACCTTGTCCACGCCGCAGCGCTCGCCAGCAGCTCGGTGTGGCCGGGAAAGGGGGAGCCGGCGGCCCGGATCGCCGCCTTGTTGATCGGGGCGGTCACCATCGCCGCCGCTTCCCCGGCGAGACAGCGGTCGCAGGCCCACTCGATGTAGGCGACCATGGCCCGGCCGCACGCTCCGTCGGGGCGGCCGTAGGCAAGCTGTCCGGCGGCAAGCTCGGAGAGGGCGCGGATCGCCAGGGAGCGGCCGTCGACGGCGAGTCGGTGAGTCGCCAGACCCTGCTCCGGGGTCACCGTGGCCTCGGCGCCGAAAACCGCCGCCGCTCGCAGCAGCACGGCCGGGTCCCCGGCCACCAGCAGGGGCCGGGAGATTCCGTCGAACGCCCCGGTGAGCAGGGCCTTGAGGAGGATTTCCGGTCCGACGCCGGTCGGATCGCCCATGGTCAGGATGATCGGTTTTTCCTTCTCCCCTCGCGACATCAGACGGACTCCCTCTTCATCGGAAAGCGCAGCGGACAAAGGAGCCCCAGACGCACCAAAACCCCGTCACCGGAGGGGCGGGGCTTTTCGGCCGGACAGCGCTCCTGCATGCCGGCTTCTCTTTCCGGATTGGTGGCGGATAACCTCCCAGGAGGCGCAGGGTTAAAGCCGAATATCGATATAGGCTTTTTGCTTCAGTTCGGTGGTCCACTTTTTGAACCGCTGTTGGGTTTTTTGTTTTACCAGGGTCTTGCGAATTTCGTCCTTGACCGTGTCGAATTTCTGAATTTTACCGGGAGTGAGTCCGGTGACCTTGAGCAGATGGAACCCCTGCGGCGTTTCCACCACCTGACTGATCTCGCCCTTCTTGAGACCCTTGATGGCCCGGGCGAAGACGGGGGTCAGCTGGTCCTCGGTGAAGGTTCCCAACTTGCCTCCTCGGGCGGCATCCGCCGTGGCGCAGTCGTTCAGGACGGCCGTAAAGTCCTCTCCCTTCTCGATCCTCGCCCTGGCCCGCAGGGCTTTGCGGCGGACGGCGTCGGCCTGTGCCGCGGAGGCACTGGCCGGCAGGGGAAAGGTGATATCGCTGATCTGTACCGCAGCCCGTTTCCGGTAGTCGTCGATATGCGTGCGGAAGTAATCAAGCAGTTCCTGATGGGTCACTTCCACCTTGCTTCGCACCTCGCGCCCGACCAGCTTGAACCGCAGAATCTGTTTCCGCAGGTTCTCACGGTAGGTGGCCAGGCTCATCCCCTGGGCTTCCAGCGCCCCCTTCAACTGGCTGTCGGTCAGATGATTCGCGGTCTCCACGTCCTTGATCGCCCCAGCGATCTCCTTGTCGGAGACGCTGATGCCCAGTTCTTTGCTCTTCTGTTCGAGGAGGTCGTTGTCGACGAGCTGATTCAAAATCTCGTGGCGCAGGGCGTCCCGGTTAGGGTCCGAACGGGGTTTTTCCCCTTTGCGGGCGGTCTGGACGGCCACCGCCTGATCCAGCGCATAGGTGGTGATGATGTCGTTGTTGACCACTGCGGCGATACGATCCACGATGGCGGCGTGGGCCGTCGCTCCCAGCGAGAGAGAGAGTATGGCGCTCAAAATAAGGATTCGTTTCATGCCTGTAAACCTTTGGCTATGCGGTTAGTGTCCGCGATATTTACGGAGACGTTGCTTCACTTCTGCAAAAGGGACCAGTTCACTTTGATCGAGGCCTGGCTCCGCAGATCCTGGAGCCACTGCTGATAGGCCTGCTCTTCCTTTTCCCGGTGTAGTTTCTCGCGAATGTGCTCCCGTACGTCCTTCAGGGGGAGATGGACCGCCTTGCGGTGCTCTTCGACCTGAAAGATGTGGTAGCCGTAGTCGCTCTTCACCAGGCCGCTGAGCTTTCCCTTCGGCAGGGAAAAAACCACCGCGTCGAAAGCCGGCGGCATTTCGCCGCGGGCGAAGAACCCGAGATCCCCTCCCTGTTCGCTGTCGGGGGAAAGGGAATATTTTTTGGCGACCTCGGCAAAGGGCTCTCCCTGTTGCAGAAGGGCCAGGACCTTGCGTCCCTCCTCCTGGGTTTCGACCACGATCTGGCGCGCCCGGACCTGCGCCGGTCGGTCGAACTCCTGCCGGTGCTTGCGGTAATAGGCGGCGATTTCTCCCTTGCCGACCGTCACCTTGGCATCGACCGCCTGGCGGACGACTTTCTCGATGAGCAGCGCCCTCTCCAGTTCGCCTCGCCACGCTTCGAGGGAGGTGCCGCGCGCCTGGAGCATTTTTTGGAAGGTCCCGGGGGGATAGTCCCGACGGTATATTTGCAGGGCCGCATCGACCTCGGCCGGGGTGACGGACAGTTTGCGCCGGGCGGCCTCGGCCAGAATCAGCTGGCGATCGATGGTCTGAACCAGAAATGAGCGTTCCAGATCCTCTTTTTCCCGGGCCGAGAGAGCCTGGTCCGGGGAGAGGGATTTTTCAAAGGCCTCCTTGAACTGTTTCAGGGTCACGGAGCGGCCGTTCACCCGCAGCAGGACCTCGGGAGGGGATTCCCCCCGGCTCCGGCAGGCGCAGAGCAGGCAAAGGATGACAACCAGCGACAGGGCGCGGGAGTGGCGAGCAATCATCAAAACTTCCCGCCGCAGGTCCTTCGACCGGCGGCACGTGACCAAAAAACGAGGCGGGATCGACTCTCCAAGCTACCATAGCTAAAGAAGCGCCTGCAATTCTTTTTTGGCCGCTGCCAGCAGGGCCTCGCCCGTCAGCCCCCCGAGACGGACGGAGAGGCGGTAATCGGGCGAAAAGCGATATCTTTCGCCCGGCTCCGCGAGCAGGCGGAGGATCTTCTCCGGCGGAACGCGGGTCGCGGGATGAAAGCCGAAGATCAGCTGGCGGCCGTCGTACTCCGCCAGTTCGACCTTGAGCCGCTTGATCAGCACCCGCAGTTTCATCACCTCGAGCAGAAGGGCGGCCGGTTCGGGGATCTCGCCGTAGCGGTCGCGCAGTTCGTCGGCCAGGTCGTAGAGGGCCGCTTCCTCCTCGGCGCTCGGCCAGCTCCTTGTAGAGAACCAGCCGCTGGTTGGGATCGGGAACATATTTCTCCGGCAGAAAGGCCGAGAGGCCGAGGCGGATCTCCGGGATCGATCCGGTTCTCCCGGGCCAGGCCGCGCAGCTCCTGGATGGTCTCTTCGAGCAGTTCGGCGTACATCTCGAAACCGATCGGCCGCGATCTGCCCGGACTGCCGGGCGCCGAGCAGTTCGCCGGCCCCGCGCAGCTCCAGGTCGTGGCTGGCGATGCGGAAGCCGGCGCCGAGTTCGGTCAGCTCCTGCAGGACCTTGAGCCGCTCGCGGGCGTCCCGGGTCAAGGTCCCCTCGCCGGGGATCAGCAGATAGGCGTAGGCGCGCTGGCGGGCGCGGCCGACCCGGCCGCGCAGCTGGTAGAGCTGGGCGAGGCCGAAACAGTCGGCGCGGTTGATGATGATGGTGTTGGCGCGGGGGATGTCGAGGCCGTTCTCGATGATGGTGCTGCAGACCAGGACGTTGCGTCTCCCCCTCGATGAAGCCGAGCATCACCTCCTCCAGGGCCTTTTCCCCCATCTGGCCGTGGCCGACGGCGATTTTCGCCTCGGGGACCAGGGTTCGGAGGAAGTCGGCCATGGCGCCGATCGACTGTACCCGGTTGTGGACGAAGAAGACCTGGCCGCCGCGGCGCAGCTCGCGCAGGATCGCCTCGCGGATCAGCTCGTCGTCGAAGCGGGTGACGTAGGTGCGCACCGCCAGGCGGTCGACCGGCGGGGTGTCGATCACCGAGAGGTCGCGCAGCCCCATCAGGCTCATGTGCAGGGTGCGCGGGATCGGCGTGGCGGTCAGGGTGAGCATGTCGACCTCGGCGCGCAGTTTCTTGAGCCGCTCCTTGTGGGTGACGCCGAAGCGCTGCTCCTCGTCGACGATCACCAGGCCGAGGTCGCTTGAAAGGCCACGTCCCGCTGCAGCAGGCGGTGGGTGCCGATCAGGATGTCGACCTTGCCCTCGGCGGTCCTCGCCAGGATCGCTCTTTGCTCGGCCGGGGTGCGAAAGCGCGAGACCATCTCCACCGTCACCGGGTATGTGCCGAAGCGCTCGCGGAAGGTCTCCCAGTGCTGGCGGGCGAGGACCGTGGTCGGCACCAGCACCGCCACCTGGTTGCCGTCGAGAACCGCCTTGAAGGCGGCGCGGATCGCCACCTCGGTCTTGCCGTAGCCGACGTCGCCGCAGATCAGCCGGTCCATCGGGCTGCTCCGCCTGCATGTCGGCGAGCACCTCGTCGATGGCGGCGGGCTGGTCGGCGGTCTCCTCGTAGGGGAAGGTGGCCTCGAACTCGCGGAACATGCCGGTCCGGGGCGGGAATAGGCGAAGCCCTGGTTCATCTCCCGCCGGGCGTAGATCTTGCAGCAGCTCCCGGGCCAGCTCCTCGACCGCCGCCCGGGCCTTGAGCTTGGCCTTCTCCCAGGCCCCGCCGCCCATCTTGTCGAGGCGCGGCACGTGCCCTTCGCCGCCGACGTACTTCTGCACCTTTTCGATGCGGTCGATGGGAACGTAGAGCTTGTCGTCGCCGGCGTACTCCAGGTGGAGGAAGTCCCCCTCGATCTGGCCGGTGGCGAGGTGGAGCAGGCCGCGGTAGCGGCCGATGCCGTGGTCGGCGTGGACCACGTAATCGCCCTCGCTGCAGCTCGGCGAGGGAGGAGAGCAGCGCCTCGGCCCGCGCCCTGGACGCCCCGCGCCGTTGACCCGCTCGCCGAAGATCTCCTCCTCGGTGATCACCGCCCGCTTTTCGTCGGGCAGCCGGAAGCCGGCCGAGAGGGTCCCCAGCACCAACCGGATGTCGCCGGGGGCGGGCTTGCGCGGGGAGGCCGCGGGATCGACCGGGAGGCGAAGATCGTAGGGGGCGAGCAGGTCGGCGAGGCGCTCGGCCTGGCCGCGGGTTGGCAGACGAGCAGAATGCGCCAGTGCTCGGCCCGCCAGTCCTTCAGCCGGGCGGCCAGCGCCGCCATCCCCTGCCCTTCCTGCGAGGCCGCCGCGGATATCGCCGTTGCCCTCGGCCTGGAGCCGGAAGCTCTGGCGCTCCTCCTCGAGGTGGTAGAGGTCGCAGAGTCGCGAAATGGAGCCGGGGGCGGGCGGCCAGGGCTGCTTCCATCTCCCCCGTGGTCGAGAAAGAGCTCGCCGGCGGCGGCAAAGGGCTCGCCGCGCTGGCGCGGCGCCGTGGCCTCGCCCGTCGCGGACATCCGCGCAGAAAGCGGTCCGCCTCCTGTTCGACCGCCGGCGGATCGACGACCACCCAGCGGGCCTCCGGCGGCGTAGTCGGAAAGGGTGTCGAGCTGGCCGTAGTTGCAGGGGAGGAGAAAGGAGCGGCCGGGGGCGAAGAATCCCCTCGCGGGCCTCTTCGAGGACCGCCTCGCGGGCGCGGCGGGCAGGCCGAGGGCGTCGCAGCGCTCCTTGAGGCGGCGGGCGAAGGTCTCCAGATGGTTCCCCGGCCAGCACCATCTCCCGGGCCGGCAGCAGCACAGCTCCTCCAGCTCTTCGTCTGCGGAGCGCTGGGTGGCCGGATCGAAGGGGCGCATCCGCTCGACGTAGTCGCCGAAGAACTCGACGCGCACCGGCGAGGTGCGGGTCGGGGGAAAGAGGTCGAGAATGTCGCCGCGCACCGAGAAGGTGCCGCGGTCCTCCACCAGGGGCACCGCCTGGTAGCCGAGGGCGAGCAGGCGCTCCAGCAGGGGGTGGCGGGGATACTCTTCGGTGACGGTCAACCGTTCGCAGAGCCCGGCCAGGACCGGCCGGGGGATGACCCGCTGCAGCAGCGCCCGCACCGGCACCACCACCGCCCGGGCCCGCCCCTCGCAACAGGGCGGCGAGGGCCGCAAGGCGCGAGGCCTCGATTTCCGGATGGGGGGTGAGCGCCTCGTAGGGGCCGAGCTCCCAGTGGGGGAAGAGGAAGATTTCCCCGGGGCGGTCATGGTAGAAAGCGAGGTCGGCGGCGAAGCGTTCGGCCTGTTTCTGGTCGGCGGCCAGCACCAGCAGGGGGGCATCGCCGGCGGCGAGCAGGGCAGCGGACAGCTGGGCGCCGCTCGAGCCGAGCAGACCGAGTACTTCGGCAACGCCGGGACCGGCGAAGGCAGTCGTCAACCACCGAGCGGATGGTGGCGTGGGCGATTTCGGGCGGGTGGCGATCGGTTTCCATCAACACATTTTGCTTTCTTGCGAAAGCGCCAAGAGGGGGCGCGACCTGCACGCCCCCGGCTAGGGAAAGTCCTGCGGCAAAACGGCGATCAGTCGCGGGGCACGGCGAGCATCCGGTCCAAGGCGACCCGGGCCCGGTCGCGGCATCGCTTTCGGAACGGTGATCTCGCGGGCTCATCGTCTGCAGGCTGTTCAGGACATCCTCCAGGGAGGTGAGCTTCATGTTCGGGCAGATCAGCCGGGAGGTGGGCAGGATGAACTCCTTGGCCGGGATTCTCCCGCCGCAGCCGGTAGAGGATCCCGGCCTCGGTGCCGACGATGAATTTTTTCGCCGGACTTTGCCGGGCAAAGTCGTACATGCCGCTGGTCGAGCAGATGTGGTGGGCCAGCGCCAGGACTTCCGGGGGACACTCGGGGTGGGCCATGAAGAGCGGCATCGGGATGCTCGGCCAGGGCCCGCTCGACGTCGGCCACCTGCAGCCGCTCGTGGGTCGGGCAGTAGCCCTTCCCAGAGATGAGCAGGTCTTGTCTGGTGTGGGCGGCGATGTAGCGGCCGAGGTTGCGGTCGGGGACCAGGATCACCTCCTCGGCCTCGAGGGAGTTGACCACCCGCACGGCGTTGGCGCTGGTGCAGCAGATGTCGCTCTCGGCCTTGACCGCGGCGCTCGAGTTGACGTAGGTGACCACCGGCGCGCCGGGGTGACGGGCCTTCATCGCCCGCAGCCCCTCGGCGGTGACCATGTCGGCCATCGGGCAGCCGGCGTCGGGACGCGGCAGCAGGACGATCTTGTCCGGGGCGAGGATCGCCGCGCTCTCGGCCATGAAGTGGACCCCGCAAAAGACGATGACCTCGCGCTCGGTGCGGGCCGCCTCCATCGACAGGCCGAGGGAATCTCCCGTGATATCGGCGATTTCCTGGATCTCGTCACGCTGGTAATTGTGGGCCAGAAGCAGCGCATTGCGCTCTTCGGCCAGACGGCGGATCTCCTGCTTGATCTCTTGCTGGTTCATTCGCTCCCTTTCCCTGAACTTCTTTGATCATCGTATATTAGTTCAAAACCCCTGATATGTCAAACCCTTAACTGTCCCCTTTGGCGCTTGACAGGGACCGGCAATGAAGCTATTCTCTGCACACTCGTCAACCAGGTTTCCGTCTGGAGTTCCCGGGCTGGAACACCCCAGGCGCTCTCCCTTAACTGAGGTATCGCCCATGTTCGGAATCGGAATGAACGAGCTGTTGCTCGTCCTGGCGCTGGCCCTGATTATCATCGGTCCCAAAAAGTTGCCCGAGATCGCCAAAGCGCTGGGAAAGGGTCTGGCTGAGTTCAAGCGTGCCACCGAAGAGTTCAAGAACACCATCAACGAAGAAAGCCGGGTCGCCGAAACCCGGGACCAGTTGGTTCGGGAGGGAAAAATCCAAGCTCCTGAAACCGATGCTGATACCGATGTCGGTACCGAGACCGATGTCGCCGAGCCTTCCGCCGCCCCTTCTGCCGAGGAGGAGGTAGCCGCCTCCGAGTCCGTGGACCGCAAACCGGGCCCTGAGAGCGGCAGCGAGCCTGCCGGCAAAGAAGTCCGGGGGTCTTCCCATGACGGATGAACAGCTCCCCTTTACCTCCCATCTGGAGGAGTTGCGCAAGCGGCTGATCATCGCGGCGGCTTCGTGGGCCGTCGGCTTCGCGGTCTGCTACAGCTTCGCGGAGCGCCTCTTCCAGTTCATCTCCGAGCCGGTACGGGCCGCTCTGCCCAAAGGCAGCTCGCTGGTTTTCATCAACGCTACCGAACCCTTTTTCACCTATCTGAAAATCGGTGCGATCGCCGGACTGCTCCTCGCCCTGCCGGTGGTTCTCTGGCAGATCTGGATGTTCGTGGCGCCGGGGCTCTACTCCAATGAAAAAAAATTCGCCATCCCCTTCGTTTTCGCCAGCTGCCTCTGTTTCGCCTGCGGCACCTTTTTCGGCTTCGTCTACGTCTTCCCCACCATTTTCACCTTTCTGATCAAATTCGGCACCAGCACCGGCGATATCAACGCTATGCTCTCGATGGGGGCCTATCTCTCGCTCTCCTCCAAGCTGCTGGCCGCCTTCGGCGTGGTTTTCGAGCTTCCCATCGTCATCTTCTTCCTCGCCCGAATGGGCATCGTCGACCACAAATGGCTCGCCAAGAACCGCAAATACATGCTCGTCGTCGCCTTTCTGGTCGGCGCCGTGCTGACCCCTCCGGATGTCTTTTCCCAGTGCTCCGTGGCCATTCCCTTTATCGCCCTCTACGAGGTCGGCATTCTGGTGGCACGGATCTTCGGTAAAAAAAGGGTTGAGGAGACCAAAGAGAAAGAGGCGGAGGCGAAGGCCGGAGACTGAGCCGAAAGCGCGCTGCCTCGCCATACCTCCGCACGCTCTTACGCAGTTGCTGCCGAAGGGCGGGGAAAGTCCCATTTTCCTCGCCCTTCTCAGCGTTGGTGATAGGGCTCCCAGGGGATGTCACCCTTGCCGCCGTTGTTGCAGAGCCTGGCCCAGACGAAGCAGAGATCGGAGAGGCGATTGAGATACTTGAGGCACAACGGGTTGATGGCCGAAGCGCTTTGCGGCGCCGCCCTGCCCGCCTCGGCCTCGATCAGGCCGACCACCTCCCGCTCGGCCCGGCGGGTCACTGCGCGGGCCAGGTGAAGGGTCGCCGATGCCCGGCTGCCGCCCGGCAGAATGAAACTGTCGACCGGCTCCAGTTGGGCAGTGGCTGTCGCGATGGCGTCTTCGAGACGGCGCACCTGGTCCTCTCGCAGGCGGGGAACATGGGACTCTGCGGAGCCCGAAGGGGGGGTAGCCAGGTCGCCGCCGAGATCGAAGAGATCCTGCTGGATGGCCAGCAGCGCCCCCTTCATGCCGGGGAGAAGTTCCTCCTGACGCGCCAGGCCAAGCAGGCAGTTGACTTCGTCCACGGTGCCGTAGGCGCACACCCGGGGGCTGGTTTTGGCCACCTTGCTGCCGTCGGCCAGGGTTGTCGTTCCCTTGTCGCCGCTGCCGGTGGTGATGCGATCGAGCGTGACCATTGTCTCCTCCTGTGGGCAGGGTGTTGCGTTTCAGGCATTCATTGACATCCGGTTGCCGGGATGCATGACAAAATCGGTGAAAAAAAGATCGATTCGGGGCGAAGGTGAGCCTTCGACCCGCCGACCATGGGCGGAGAGCTTGAATCTCCCTCTTTTTTGAGGTTATAGTGGCCGCCATGACAACTCCGGCACTCGATATCCGCCATCTCTGGAAACAGTATGATGGCTTCACCGCGGTCAAGGATGTCTCCTTCGGCATCGAGCAGGGAGAGATTTTCGGCCTGCTCGGCCCAAACGGCGCCGGCAAGAGCACGACGATCAACATGGTGGCCGGCGTCACCCGCGTCGGTCGGGGGGAGATTTTGGTCTTCGGTCACGACAACCGCCGGGAGTATCTCCTCACCCGCCGCCTGATCGGGGTGATGCACCAGGAGATCGTCATCGACAACTTTTTCACCATCGACCAGGCGCTAAAGTTCCACAGCGGCTACTACGGGGTGCGCGACGATCCGGCCTGGCGGCAAAAGCTCATCGAGCGCCTCGATCTGGGGCCCCATCTGCACAAAATCATGATCAAGCTCTCCGGCGGGCTCAAGCGGCGCTTCATGATCGCCAAGGCGCTGATTCACAAGCCCCCCTTCTGATTCTCGACGAGCCGACCGCCGGCGTGGATGTGGAGCTGCGCCACGGTCTGTGGGACTTCGTCCGGGAGATCAACGAGCAGGGCACAACGATTCTGCTCACCACCCATTATCTGGAGGAAGCCGAACAGATGTGCGGGCGTCTCGCCATCATGAATCACGGCGAACTGATCGCCCTGGAATCGACGGAGGCTCTCTTGCGGCGGCTCGGCAACCGCCAGGTGTCGGTCCAACTCCGCGCCCCTATCACCTCCCTGCCGCCCGAGCTGGCTCCCTTTCACGCGCGGCTCTCCGAAGACGGCCGGCGCCTGGAGATCCCTCTGCAGAACGGCCGGGGGGCCGGAGACATCCTCGAACTGCTGTGCCGCTGCGGGGTGGCGGTGGAGGATATCGAAACGCGGCGGGCCGGCCTGGAAGAGGTCTTTCTCAAGCTGACCGGCATCGATCGCGCGGAGAGGGGAGAGGCCCGATGAGCGAGCGCCCCTTCGTTCCCTGGCTGCCCTTTTTCACCCTGCTGCAAAAGGAGGTGCGCCGGTTCCTCCGGGTCGCCTCCCAGACCCTGATCACGCCGATCATCACCGCCTCTCTCTACCTGTTCGTCTTCGGCGCCACCCTGGGCGATCGGATCAGCATCCTGCCCGGCTTCAGCTATGCCCAGTTCGTCATTCCCGGGCTGATTCTCATGGGGGTGATCAACAACTCCTTCGCCAACACCTCCTCTTCCCTGTTCATGTCCCGCTATCTGGGCAATATCGTCGATCTGCTGGTGACCCCGGTGACCCCGGCCCAGTTCATCCTCGCCTATACGCTGGCCGCCATGCTCCGCGGCTTTCTGGTCGGGCTGACGGTGCTGGTCATCTCCACTCTGTTCGCTCACCTGCCCTGGGTCCATCCCCTGGCGGCGGTGGCGATGGCGGCTCTTGCCAGCCTGCTCTTCGCCCAGTTCGGGATGGTTGCCGCCATCTACGCCAACAACTTCGACGCCCTGTCGATGTATTCCAACTTCGTCATTCTGCCCCTCATCTATCTGGGCGGGGTCTTCTATCCGATCTCCATCCTGCCGTCCTTCTGGGCGGGGCTCTCCCACCTCAATCCCCTGTTTTACCTGATCGACGGGTTTCGCCACGCCATTCTCGGCGTCGGGGACCTGTCGTTTTTCACCGCCTTCGGGGTCACCTCCCTGATGGCGCTCGGCATGTTCTTCTGGGCGGCCCTGCTTATCGGCAAGGGCTACAGGCTGCGCTCCTGAGGGAGCTCGTTGTTTTGTTTTTACAGGGAGGGTTTCCGGAGCGATGGCACATTTCCCCTGGCAGTATCCGCTGCTGGTCTTCGTCGGCCTTGTCGCCGGTTTTCTCAACGTTCTGGCCGGCGGCGGCTCCCTGCTGACGTTGCCGATTCTCATCTTCACCGGTCTGCCGGCGGCGGTGGCCAACGGGACCAACCGGGTGGCGATTTTTTTCCAGAACATCTTCGCCATCAGCGGATTTCGCCGCCAGGGGATCTTTCCGTGGAAGCTGGCGCTGCTGTGCGTGGCACCGGCCCTCGTCGGCAGTTACCTGGGGGCCAACCTGGCGGTGACCATCGACGATGCGATGTTTCGGCGCACCTTGGCGATCATCATGGTCGGGGTGCTGATCTTCACCGCCCTCGATCCGATGAAACGCCTGCGGGGGACCGTCGAGCGGTTCACCCCGGTGCGTATCGCCGTATTGCTGGTCAGTTTTTTCGCCATCGGGGTCTACGGGGGGTTCGTCCAGGCGGGGGTCGGATTTCTGGTCCTCACCGGCCTTCTGGTCCATGGCCTCGACCTGGTCCAGTCCAACGCCGTCAAGGTGATCGTTATTTTCGCCTTCACCATCGTCGCCCTGGCGGTCTTCATTTACCACGGCGAAGTCGACTACGGGCTGGGCATGGCGTTGGCGGCGGGCAATTCGGCCGGAGGCTGGATCGCCAGTCACATGGCGGTAAAAAAGGGGCACGACTGGATCAAGAAGGTCGTGACCCTCACCATTCTGGTCTTCGCCATCAAACTGTTTATCTCCTGACGACCTTATTTGATGCTCTCGTAAAGACGCCTGGGATGGCTAAGCAAAAATTTCGTCCTACAAGGCGGTGGTTTTTCAGGGGCGAAAGCCACCAGTCGGGTGGTCGAGGCCCTGAAAAAATGCCGTTACGCCGTAGGGCGGACTTTTTGCGTCGCCATCTTATTTCAACAAAAAGGACACGTTGAGTCGCACCTGGTACTCGTTGACCTTGCCGGTCTCGTCCACGTGCCCCCGTATTTCCTCCACTTCGAACCAGGAAATCCCCTCCAGCGTCTTATGGGCCCGGGCCAGGGCCAACTGGATGGCCTCCTCGATCCCCTTGCCCGATACCCCGATCACTTCCACTTTCTTGTACGTGCGCTCCTCGCCGTAAGTCATGTCTACTCCTCCCGGTTGTGGTTGATGTATACGCATAAGCCTATCACCTTCGGGCGGGGTGTAAAGAATCGGCGCCCGGTGCGGGTGTCTCGTCGCGGTCGTTTGGAAGGAACCTGATGGCCTCGCCTGGCGGTTTTCGAGGACCTGGTGCGCATGCGGATTTCCCCGGCGGAAAAGCGGTTGCGGGCTCCCCCCCGATAGTTGCAAAACATGAAAAATATTCTATAGGTAGAGGAGGACGTGATGCGAGCGGAAAGGAGAAAAGCATGCGAAGGCAACTGGCTCGGGCAGAAGATCAGACCGTGCAGGAGACCCTCTTCTCTTTGCAGACGTTGCTGGGGGATCTCCCGTCGATCGATTTTGCCGTACGGCTCTGGGACGGGTCCTTGTGGGGGGCCTCCCCGCGGAAGCTCGATTTACCTGGGTGCTGAACCATCCCGGCGCTCTGCGCCGGATGTTCTGGCCTCTGAATGAGCTTTCCCTGGGAGAATCCTACATCTTTGGCGATTTCGACATAGAAGGGGACCTGGAGGCGGCGTTCTCTCTGGGGGATCTGCTCCTCGAGCGGCACTGGAGCTGGAGGGAGAAGCTGCAGATGGGCAAGGCTCTTCGGCGGCTGCCCCAGGGGGACAGACAGGATGGCGGGCGCCGGCCGGCCCGGCTGCACGGGGCGGCGCACTCCCGGCGCCGCGACTCGGAAGCCGTCACCCACCATTACGATGTGTCGAACGACTTTTACCGCCTGTGGCTGGACCAGCGTATGGTATATTCCTGCGGATATTTTACCGCCGAATCCGACGATCTGGAGAAGGCCCAGGAGGGGAAGCTCGATTACATCTGCCGCAAGCTGCGTCTGCGCCCCGGCGAGCGGCTGCTCGACCTCGGCTGCGGTTGGGGGGGCTGATCCTGCACGCCGCCCGCAAATACGGCGCCCAGTGTGTGGGAATCACGCTCAGTCGACCCCAGGCCGAACTGGCCAACGAACGAATCCGGGCGGCGGGACTGGCCGAGTGCTGCCGGGCCGAGGTGCGCGATTATCGGGAGATCGAAGAGTGGGGCGGTTTCGATAAGCTGGTGAGCGTAGGGATGTTCGAGCACGTCGGGTGAGTCCCGGCTGCCCGAATATTTCGAGCGGGCCTGGCGCCTACTGCGGCCCGGCGGCGTTTTTCTCAACCACGGCATCACCAAAAGCCTCGCCCATCCCGATCCTCCCGGCCCCTCCTTCATCGACCAGTACGTCTTTCCGGACGGGGAGCTTCTGCCGATCGCCACCACGGTGAAAACCGCCGAGATCTGCGGGTTCGAGGTTCGCGACCTGGAGAGTCTGCGGGAACACTACGCGCTCACGCTGCGGCACTGGGTGCGGCGCCTGGAGGAACAGTACGAAAAGGCCCGCCGTCTCACCAACGAGGTGACCTGTCGTATTTGGAAATTGTATATGGCCGGCTCGGCGCACGGTTTCCGGATCGGCCGGATCAATGTCTATCAGGCGTTGCTGTCCAAGCCGGATGGCGCCGACAGCCGCCTGCCGCTCACCCGGGACGATTGGTACTGCGTCTGATCGCTCGGAAAGGGGCGCTTTGCGGGAAAAGGTTCTTCAGTTCGTGTCAGGGCATCAGGCCCCGCTTGCGCAGCTCCGCCCACACCCGGTTTCGCCGGGTCTGAAGGACCTTCACCCGCGGCGGCAGGGGGGCATTTTCCGGCTTTGCGCTCCCCAGGCGAAAGCCCCCTCCCGAAGCCTCCCGCTCCTCGTTGGCGATCTGGTCGTTCAGCTGCCGGAAGTAGGTCTGCAGCTGGGCATTGGTCATGGTCGTATCGTCACGGGCCAGCAGGGCGTGGGTGGCCTTGCCCGTGGTGGCGCAGCCCAGAAATGCCAGGATGAGAAGAATCGCGGCGCCCTTTCCCATTCGTTTCAGAATCATCGGCACACTCCAGTTAGATAAATCACCATCGATCATTGTCCCTTCCGGCAGGGGCATCAGTCTTCGCCTCGCTTGCGTCCCCGCCAATCGCGGATGCTCCAGGCGATCTGGCTCCACATCCCCCGCAGCAGGGAGAGCTCTCTCTGGTCCAGATCCGCCCGCCGGAGGATTCGGCGCAGGGCGTTCATGGCCCCTTCGGGGCGCCGGGGGTTGAGAAACGCAATGCGTTCCAGCACGGTTTCCATCTGGCGAAAGAGTGCCTCCATTTCCCCCTGGACGGGCCTGTTGCCGTGAGGTGTGGCCGGCTGAGCCGAGCTCTTCCGGGTGCATTCGTACAAAAAGAGCAGAACCGCCTGGGCCAGATTCAGCGAGCCCAACTCGGGTGCCGTTTCGATACGGGCCCCATGGGCGCAGAGGGCGACCTCGGCGCTGGTCAGGCCGGCGTCCTCCCGCCCGAAAACCAGTCCCAAGCGCCCTTCGGCGGGGAGCTCGGCCAACAGGCGCGGCATCTCGCCGACATTTTTCAGGGCTCCGCGCAGCTGGCCGCGGCGGCGGGTGGCGGCGACGGTTGTCGTCAGGTCGGCCAGGGCGGACGGCAGGTCCTCGTATACCTGTGCCCCCTCCAGCAGGGGAGCCGCTCCGACGGCGAATTTGCGGGCCTCGGGGGCAAGATGGTCGCAGGGAGCGACCAGGCGCAGGTCGCCGACGCCGAAGTTGGCCATGGCTCTGGCCACCGACCCGATATTGCCGGGGGTTTGCGGTTCGACGAGGATGATGGCGAGATGATTCGAATGGCGCTGATTCATGAAGGACTTGCGACGCGTGGCCGGACCCTTGGCCCCGGCCACGCTCGGAGGATCGGATTTGACCCGGTTTCGATCAGAAAATGGCTTCGGCCTATTCCGGTTTCTCCCGCATGTACTCCAGCGAGGCGGTCCAGAAGGAAAGGTCGTACAGGGTCTTCTCGTACACCCGGGCATTCATGATGGCAATGCCGGCGATCTGGGCGAGAGCCACGAGGAAGGTCACCTCGTCATGGCTGTAACGGCGTTGTTCGGCTGCGTAGATCCGCAGCACCCCCACCACTCGCCGGTGAGCGGTGATCGGCAGGGAAAGGATCGAGGCGATCCCTTCGGCGATCGTCTCGGCCGGATACTCGAGACGTTTGTCGGTGGCCGTGTCGGCGACCAGCACGGGCTTGCCCTGCAGGGTTTCGCGAATGCTCCGGTCGGTGTGGGGCGGCCCTTTCTGCAGAAAGCGCGTGCTCAGTCCCTTCGAGGCGAGCAGTTCCAGTTCGCCGGTGGTTTCATTGATGAGCCGCAGGGCACAGCCCTTCACATTCAGGATGGCGATGATCTTGGCGACGATCAGCTCCATCACCTTCTGCGAGTCGAGGGTGGAGAGGATTGCCTGGGTGACTTCGTGCAGGGTGCGGAAAAAGTCCAGGCTGCTGCCGGGGGAGATCGGCTCGAAGGCAAAGCTCTGCTCGTGGCCTTCAGGCGTTTCGGCCGGGGGCGGCAGTTCGACGCCGATTTCCTTGAGAAGGGCCGAGAGCTTGACCCCTTTGGTTTCACAGATGCGGGCGTTGGCGATGGCGAGGCCCCCCATCTGCGCCAGAGCCGCCGCGAATTCGATCTCCTCGGCGCTGAAATCCCGGGGCTCGCACGTGTAGAGCCGCAGCACCCCGATGACCTTCTCCTTGGCGATCACCGGCACCGAAAGGATGGTGTTGAGGCCCTCGTTGCGCAGGGCGTCGCGGTATTGCAGGCGGGGGTCGTCGAAGGCGTTCTTGACGCAGACCGCTTTCCCCTCCAGCACCTCGGGAATGCTTCGGTCCGCGCTCAGATCCCCCTTCTCCAGGTAGACCCGGCTCAGCCCATGGGCGGCCACCAGCTCGAGGCGGTTGGTTTTTTCATCCACCAGTCGCAACAGCCCGGCCTTGGTCCCGAGGGCAGCGACGGTCCGCTCCACCAGGGCATCGAGGGTCGGTTCGAGCGCAGGTGAAGAGAGAATCGACTGGGCCGCTTCGAAGAAAATCTGAAAATACTCACGCGCCTTCATTGGGGACATCGGATCTGGCCTCCTCGGGATTGGGGTTCGCCGCCTGGGGAGCTTGTAAGAACGGCATTGTTTCATTATAGGGGAAAACGGCGTGGATGAGAAGAGGATTCACCGAACGGGAAATTCGTCTCCTTTCGAGGGCAAAGGCCAAGGTGGAGATCCTTTTCATCCTGCAGGGGCGTTGGGGGTAAAAGCGTTAAATAATTTGCAAAAAACCTGTCGGGGCGATAAAAATATGATAGATTAAAATAACGTTTTGTCACGTCTTTGCAATTTTATCCGGAGCACCGATGGCCACGCACGACTTGCTTCACCTGCGAAAGTTTGTGGCGCCGGAGTTCATTTTCGGCGCCGGGGCCCGCCATCTGGCCGGGCGCTATGCGCGGAACCTGGGTGGGCGCAAAGCCCTGGTGGTGACCGACCCGGGAGTCATCCGCGCCGGATGGGTAAGGGGTGTCACCGCCAGCCTGGAGGAGCAGGGGGTTGCCTTTGCCCTTTTTTCCGGAGTCAGCCCCAACCCCCGCGAAGAAGAGGTCATCGCCGGCACCGAGGTTTACCGCCAGGAGGGGTGCAACCTTCTGATCGGGGTCGGCGGCGGCAGTCCGATGGACTGCGCCAAGGGGATCGGCGTTCTCTGCACCAACCCGCCTCCCCTCCGCCACTTCGAAGGGGTGGACCGGGTCGAAGCGCCGATGCCGCCGCTGATCTGCATTCCGACGACGGGGGGCACCTCGGCCGATGTTTCCCAGTTTGCCATCCTTCTGGATCAGCGGGAGAAGGTTAAATTCGCCATCATCAGCAAGTCGGTGGTTCCCGATGTCTCCCTGATCGATCCGGCGACCCTGACCACCCTTTCGGCTGAACTGACCGCCTGTACCGGCATCGATGCCTTGGTCCATGCCATCGAGGCCTTCGTCTCCAGCGCCCATGCGGCGCTCACCGATCTGCACGCTCTTGAGGCGATCCGCCTGCTCCGTCGCAATCTTCTGCCCTCTCTCGCCGAGCCGGAAAACCTGGAGCTGCGGACCCGGATGATGATGGGAAGCCTGGAGGCCGGCCTGGCCTTTTCCAATGCCTGCCTGGGAGCGGTCCACGCCATGGCCCACAGCCTGGGGGGCCTCCTCGATCTGCCCCACGGCGAATGCAACGCCCTGCTGCTGTCGCACGTCATCGGATTCAATTTCGCGGCGGCCGTCGATCGCTACAAGGAGGTGGGGGCGGCCCTCGGCCTCGATCTGCGGGGGTTGAACGCAGCGCAAACCGCGGCGGCGATTCTGGCGGACCTTGAGACGCTGCGGCGGGAGGCGGGTCTGCGGGGGTCGCTGCGCACCCGGGGGGTAGGCTCCTCGGATATCCCCCTACTGGCCCGCAAGGCCCTGCAGGATCCCTGCGTGATCACCAATCCCCGCCGCCCGGGTCAGCGGGACCTGGAGGTCATCTATGAAGAAGCCCTCTGACCCCGGCGCTCGGGACGAATTGCTGGCCCGTCTCATCGGTCTCGGAGAGCACTCCTTTCAGAAAAGCTACTACCCCGAGCTGCAGCGCCGGCTGGCCGAGCTCGAACGGTTCCGCACCCTGCTGGACCAGGGGCACGACGGGATTTTTCTGATTCATGTCTCCTCCCGAAGTCTTGCCGATGTCAATCAGTCGGGGTGCCGGATGCTGGGATTCTCCCGGGAGGACCTCCTCGCCATGCCTCTCGACCGGCCCCCCCTGGCCTCCTCATTCGGTCACCTGCCGGAGTTTCTGACCGGGAGCGCGTCGGCCCCCGGAAACCAAACCATCCTTTCGGCCAATTTGGGGCCGCCTGAAGGCGAAAAGGTACCGGTGGAGATCACCCTGCGCTTCGTTCCCTTCGACGGCGATCTCTATGCGGTGGCGGTGGCTCGGGATGTCACCGAACGGCAGCGTGCCGAAAGGGAGATGCGGCAGCTGGCCTATTATGACCGGATGACCGAGCTTCCCAACCGGCTGCTGTTCGAGGACCGTCTGCACCAGATCCTGGACCAGGCCCGCCGCTACGGCCATCGGGCCGCCTTGCTTTTTTTCGATCTGGACCGTTTCAAAAAGATCAACGATACGTTCGGGCATGCCGGAGGCGATCGGATGCTGGCCGTCGTCGGCCGGCGCCTGCGCGAAGGGCTGCGGGAAAGCGATGCGATCGGTCGGCTTGCCGGCGATGAATTCGCCGTTCTGCTCCCCGAGATCGACACGCTTCAAGAGGTGGTGGGGGTCGCTCAGAAACTGCAGCACCTGCTCGCCGACCCTTTTCGGCTCGACGAAAAAGAGGTTTTCCTCGGCGCCAGTATCGGCATATCGCTTTTCCCCGATGACGGCGTCGACGGCGAGACCCTGTTGCGACATGCCGACCTGGCCATGTATGCGGCCAAGGAAGGCGGGCGCAACACCTTCCAGTTTTTCGCCCCCGAGATGAATCTGCGGATCCGCGAAAAGCAGCGGCTCGAGGCCGGTCTGCGTCGTGCGCTGCAGGAGGGGGAGCTTTTTTTGCACTACCAGCCGCAGCTCGATCTGGCCGCCGGTCGGGTCAGCGGCGCCGAGGCGCTGCTGCGCTGGCGGAAACCCGACGGCGAGCGAATTTCACCCGAGCAGTTCATTCCCCTGGCCGAGGAAACCGGGCTGATCCGCCCTATCGGCGAATGGGTGCTGGAAACGGCCTGTCTTCAGGTGCGGACCTGGTTGCGGGCGGGTTGTTCCGCCGCTAAGGGTGGCGGTAAACCTCTCGGGGCAGCAGGTCAAGCAACCCGATTTTATCGATGTGGTCGACCGCATTCTGGCTAAGACGGGTCTCGACCCTCGTTACCTCGAGCTGGAACTGACCGAAAGCATCCTCATGGCCGACGTGGATGCCACCATCAATCTGCTGACCGATCTCAAGGCCCGCGGCATCCAGCTTGCCATCGACGACTTCGGCACCGGCTACTCTTCCCTCAGCTACTTGAAGAATTTCCCCATCGATCGCATCAAGATCGATCGCTCCTTCGTTCGGGAGATCGCCACCGACGCCGATGCCGCCGCCATCGTCCAGACCGTCATTGCCATGGCGAAGCATCTCAACTTGCAGGTGATAGCCGAAGGGGTGGAAACGCGGGAGCAGGCGCAATATCTTCTCGGCCAGAACTGTTTCGAGATGCAGGGTTTTTACTTCGGCCGGCCGATGCCGGCAGAGAACCTGGCCTGGTTCCTGGCGTCCCGTTGAGTGAGGATTTCATTTTACAAAGAGGAAAACAAGATCCCCATAAAGGCTCCATCGATGACGACCCAGACCCCCGGCGAAAGCGGGGACTCCAAAACCCGCGCCGCGGCGACCGAGGTCCTCGCGGGTTCCGGTCGGCAGGGGACGTTCGCGCGCCTGCTGCCCTTTCTCGGTCCGGCCTTCATCGCCAGCATCGCCTACGTCGATCCGGGCAACTTCGCCACCAATATCCAGGGGGGGGCCAAGTTCGGCTACACGCTGCTGTGGGTGGTGGTGGCCAGCAATCTGATGGCGATGCTGGTCCAGGCCCTCTCGGCCAAGCTCGGGATCGCCACCGGCTGCAATCTGGCCGAACTCTGCCGCCGCCACTTTTCCCGCCCGGTGGTCTGGGGGATGTGGGTGGTCATGGAGCTGGTGGCGATGGCCACCGACCTGGCCGAGTTCGTCGGCGCGGCCCTGGGGTTCAATCTGCTGTTCGGCATGTCCCTGTGGGCGGCCGGGCTGGTCACCGCCGTGGCCACCTTTCTCATTCTGGCCCTGCAGTCCCGGGGCTTTCGCCCGCTGGAGGCGGTCATCACCGCCCTGCTGGGGGTCATCGCCTTCTGCTACGTCGTCGAAACCCTTCTCGGCAGGCCCGATTGGGGCCAGGTGGCCTTTCATGCCGTCGTTCCCCAGTTTGCCGGAGCGGAGAGCGTCCTGCTGGCCACCGGCATTCTCGGCGCCACCATCATGCCCCACGTGATCTTTCTGCACTCCTCGCTGACCCAGGGGCGCATTGTTGCCAACCAGCCGCAACAGAAGCGCCGTCTGTTTTTTTTCGAGGTGGCCGACGTCACCATCGCCATGGGGGTGGCCGGGTTCGTCAATGCCGCCATGCTGATGATGGCCGCCGCCACCTTTCATCAGCGGGGCCTGAGCCACATCGCCACCATCGAGGAGGCCTATCGCACCCTGGAGCCGCTGCTCGGACGAGCGGCCGGCTGGGTCTTCGCCATCTCCCTGCTGGCGGCGGGCCTGGCTTCGACCACGGTGGGAACCATGGCCGGCCAGGTCATCATGCAGGGATTTCTGGAGCGGCACATCCCGGTGTGGCTGCGCCGCCTGGTCACCATCGTTCCCTCCCTGGTGGTCATCTTCCTCGGCCTCGACCCCACCCGCACCCTGGTCATCAGCCAGGTCGTGCTCAGCTTCGGTCTGCCCTTCGCGGTGGTCCCGCTGGTGCTGTTCACCCGGCGCCGGGATCTGATGGGAGAGCTGGTCAACTGGCGCCTCACGACCTGGCTTGCCTGGACGGTCGCCATTCTCATCATCACCTTGAATCTGTACCTGATCACCCAATCCCTGTGGGGAGGATGAGCCATGATCCAACACCTTTTGGTTCCCCTGGACGGATCCCATCTGGCCGAGGCGGCCCTGCCGGCGGCTTCGGTGCTGGCGCGGGCGGTGAATGCCCGGATCACCCTGCTGCATCTGCTCGAAAGAGATGCGCCTGCCTCAGTGCATGGCGAACCCCACCTGACCGGGGCCCATGAGGCCGAAATCTACCTGCAGACCCTCCGGCGGGAGTCCCTGCCCGCCGATCTCCAGGTCGCCTGCCACGTTCACGCCCCGGCCGTCGCCGATGTCGCCGGTGGCATCGCCGCCCATCTGCGGGAGCTGCACCCCGACCTGATCGTTATGTGCACTCATGGCCCGACAGGGCTCGGCCGCCTGTTGCGGGGCAGTCTCGCCCAGCAGGTGGTGGCGCACGGATCGACGCCGCTTCTTCTGGTGCGGGCGGAAGCGGTCGCCGCGGGCAAGCCCCTGGCTCTGCGCCGCCTGCTCGTGCCCCTGGACGGAATGCCGGAACACGAAGGGGGGCTGGTGCTTGCCACCGAGTTGGCCGAGGCGGGCAAGGGCCGGCTGCATCTGCTCTCGGTGGTCCCCTCGACGCTGGCTCTGGCCGGGCGCGATGCCACCCTCTCGCGGTTTATGCCCGGATCCACCCAGGCGCTGCAGGAAATGGCCGCCGCCAGCCTCGAGGATTATCTGAAAAAGCAGCAGGTCCGACTGGAGGGACGGGGCATCGAAACCACGATTGAGGTCTGTACCGGCAAAACGGCCGAGCTGGTGGTGCAGAAAGCGGAGGCCGTCGATGCCGATCTGATCGTGCTGGCCACCCACGGCAAAATCGGTACGCGCGCCTTCTGGGCCAACAGCGCCGCGGTGCGGGTTCAGGCGGAGACCCACCATCCTCTGCTCCTCGTTCCGGTGTGAAGGATTAAGACTCCTTCGAAGGAAGAGGGAGGAGTCAGGGGGCGGGAGGTTTGCGCTGCGATCCTTCGAGCTTTTCGAGGGTCGCCCGGAGAATGGTGTCGTCGACCCCCATGCCGAGGTAGCCGGTCTGGGCGTAGGTGTCGTAGTCGGGCAGCTGCTCGAGAAGAAGAAGCAAAAGGTCGCGGCTGTTGCGGTAGCGCTGCGGGTGCTCGGCGATGGACAAAATCCGCCGGGCGAAGCAATCGGGCAGCTCGTTCTCTTCCTGGGCCTGCAAAGTCGCCAGACGCAGCCGGGCAAAAAGATCCATTCCCTCCTCCGTTGTTTTGACCCCCTCTGATTATTCGGCTATTTTCTGCAACGTTCGCTCGATATCGTGACTGTCGAATGCCCACTTGCAGCAGCCGGCTTCGGCGTAGGGTGAGTACTCCTCGACCTGCGAGAGCAGTACCTCGAGGAGGTATTCCTTGTCGCCATACTGATCCGGCGCCATTAAAATGGCCCGGATTTCCTCCGTCAGCCGATCGGGCAGGCTGTCGTTTCCCCTCTGTTCGCTCAAAGCCTCTTCCAGACGGTCGAAAATAGTCATCGGCTGCTCCTCTCGGATTCGGATTATTCCCTTCGCAATCGCTGCAGGATAGAGATGACCTCGTCCCAGTCGACCTTTTCGGTCAGGTGGCACCAGGAGATCCGGAAAGAACAGGCGGCCAATTCTTTCGGGACGCCCATGGCCCGCAGCACATGGCTCGGCTCGGCGGAACCGGCGGTACAGGCCGAGGTCGCCGAAACGGCAATGACCTCTTTGAGAGCTGAAATCGACCGGCTCGCGGAAATCCCGGGAAAAGCCAGATTCAGGGTGTGGGGCAGACAGAAAGAGGGGGCGCCGTGGATGACCGGTTCCAGCGGAAGAAGGGCCTCCAGGGCTTTAGTGCGGAAGGTGAGACAGGCCTCCCGCCGCGCCGCGGCAAACCGGCCGGCCAGTTTGGCGGCTTCGCCGAATCCGACGATGAGCGGCACCGGCAGGGTGCCGGGGCGCAGCCCCTGTTCCTGGCCGCCGCCCGCCATCAGAGGCTCCAAGGGCGGACGCTCGCGTCCCCGCCGGCGCAGGGCGAGGGCGCCGACCCCTTTCGGCCCATAGATCTTGTGTGCCGAGACCGAGAGCAGATCGATGCGCTCCAGGCGGCAGCCCTCCAGGTCCTTGCCGAACCCCTGGGCGGCGTCGACATGCCAGAGGGCCGGATGGTCCTGGAGAAGGGCCGCCATCTCCTCCAGCGGTTGACGGATGCCCGTCTCGTTGTTCACCTGCATCAGGGAGATCAGAAAAGTGTCGGGGCGCAGGGCCTTCGCCAGGGCCTGCGGATCGGTGTAGCCGGCGGATGTTGTGGGCAGGAATTCGACGGTAAAGCCTTTTCTTTCGAGCCACTGCAGAGGTTCGAGGACGGACTTGTGTTCCGCTGCCGAACTAAGGATGTGTTTTCGGCCGCTTCTTTCGCCGAAGGCCGCCAAACCGAGCAAGGCAAGGTTGTTGGCCTCCGTGGCGCCACTGGTGAAGATGACGTCCTCCGGGCGAACGGCGAGCAGTCGGGCAATCTGCAGGCGGGCATGTTCGACCGCCAGACGCGCCCACTCGCCGAAGGAGTGGATCGGGCTTGCAGCATTGCCGTAATCGGTGGTGAGGAACCGCTGCATCCTTTCAATCACAGCAGGCTCCATGGGCGTGGTCGCGTTGCAGTCAAGGTAGATCGGCACGGCTGAAGCCTCTCACATGAAAGGGACGGGGAAGGCCTTTCTTCTTTTGCCAATCCTTTGTAAAATCTTAAAAATTAAACGGATTTTTGTCAAGAAAAGCCTGAGTTTTGCCCATTGCAAATTGATCCGGGCGAGGCATAATTTTTTTACAAGGCTGCTACGAAAATAAGCGCTGCTCCGAGTCCTTGCCGTGGCGAAGGGGCCCTTTTTCGTGCCTCTGCGACGAGGAAGCAGTTGCTCTGAAAGAAGTTGCTTTGTAACGCGTTTTTCTCAAACTTCCCAAGGGGATACGCCATGATACGTTCCGGTATTCTACTCATATTAACAGCGTTTCTTGCCGCCTGCACTTACCACCCTTCTTTGCCGTCACGGGCGGCCGCAGCCCCGACGCCTTACCATTTGTCTCTCGGGTTTTCTTCGGCCCTGCCTTCCACCTATACGGTAACCACCGGACCGATGCAGACCTATCAGGGTTACCCCGTGAATGCCTGGGCCCGGGCCCTGCTGGACGAGGAAGTCACCCGCCGCTCTTCTGCGGAGTCCGGCGAATCGGCCGAGGTGAACGTGCGCCTTCTCTCACTCAAAACCACCTATCATGAAATGGGGCAGGTCCGTCGCCACACTTCTCCCGGCAGGGTGCGTCTGGCACTGGCGTCCGCGGCCGTCGGCCCTTCGGGGGAGGTGTTCGTGGACGACTTCGATGGCCACGGTGACGGTGGCGAGCGTCCCTATCTGGTGATAAAAAAGGCCTTTCTCCGTGCCGAGGTGCAGATCCGTTCGCCGGGGCGAACCCTGGCGCACCAGACCGTGGAGGTGGAGGCGACGGACCAGGTGCGCTACGATGACGTCTTCCCCCACTTCTACGACTATGATCGGGTCCTGTTGCGGGTTTTGCACCATCTTGTCCGGCAGGTGGACGGCCTTATTACCCAAACCCTCGGTGTCCGCTCGGGGCAGGGAGGCTGACACCTCACCCCGATTGACGAAAAGAAAAGGCCCGGCCCCCCGTAATGGGGGGCCGGGCCTTGTTGCTGAAGACGGAAGGTCTTACAGACCCTTGAAGGCCCTGCGTGCGGCCTCGATGGTGCGGTCGAGCTCCTCGGTGGAATGGGCGGCGCTCATGAAGCCGGCCTCGAACTGGGAGGGGGCGAGGTTGATCCCGGCCTCGAGCATGGCGCGGAAGAAGACGCCGAAGCGCTCGGTGTCGCTTTTGGCGGCGTCGGCGAAGGAGGAGACCGGTCCGGCGGTGAAAAAGGTGCAGAACATGCCGCCGACCCGCTGGAAACAGGTCGGGATCGGCGCTTCCTTGGCCGCCTCGGTCAAGCCTTTTTCCAGGTAGGCGCTCTTCTCCTCGATCCGATCGTAAAAGCCTTCTTCTTTCAAGAGCTTCAGCGTGGCGATACCGGCGTTCATGGCCAGGGGATTGCCCGACAGGGTCCCCGCCTGGTAGATCCCCCCTTCGGGAGAGAGCTGGTCCATCAGCTCCTGTTTGCCGCCGAAGGCGCCGACCGGCAGGCCGCCGCCGATGATCTTGCCCAGGCAGACCAGATCGCCGCGCACTCCGAAGCGCTCCTGCGCTCCGCCGTAGGCGACCCGAAATCCGGTCATGACCTCGTCGACGATGAGAACGATGTCCTCCTTGGTGCAGAGCTCGCGCAAACCCTCCAGAAAGCCCGCTTTCGGGGGGACGCACCCCATGTTGCCGGCCACCGCTTCGAGGATGATGCAGGCGATCTGCCCCCGGTTGGCTTCGACCAGGGCGCGGACCTCAGCCAGATCGTTGTAGGTGGCGGTCAGGGTATGCTTGGCGAAATCGGCCGGTACGCCCGGCGAGGTGGGGACCCCGAAGGTGGCGGCACCGCTGCCGGCCTTGACCAGCAGGCTGTCGGCGTGACCGTGATAGCAGCCGTCGAACTTGAGGATCTTGTCGCGGCCGGTCGCTCCGCGGGCGAGGCGGATGGCGCTCATGGTCGCTTCGGTTCCCGAGGAGACCATGCGGACCTTCTCGATGTTGGGATAGGCTTCGCAGACCATCTCCGCCAGTTCGATCTCGCTCGGAGTGGGGGCGCCGAAGGAAGCGCCGTCGCCGGCCGCCCGGCGGATCGCCTCGACCACCTTGGGATGGCAGTGCCCGAGGATCATCGGCCCCCAGGATCCGACATAGTCGATGAAGCTGTTGCCATCGACGTCGATGATGCGGGAGCCCTCGGCACGGGCGATGAAGAGCGGATCGCCCCCTACTGATTTGAAAGCCCGCACCGGGCTGTTGACCCCGCCGGGGATGACGCGCTTGGCCTGGGTGAAATATTCTTTCGATTTGAGATGTTTCATGACGCCCCCTTTGAAATCAAAGATTGTTGGGTTCGCAAAATTGTGCGCTCGCAACAAGCAAGCGACAGGCTCTGGGTATCTTAAAGCCGTAAATATAATGGCGGCAACGCAGCAGTTGGTGGATTTTTGCTTACCCATCCACACATTTGGCTTTCTTGCGAAAGCATCAAATATAAACCATATTTCGTGTCGCGGCCAGAAATAAATCGGCAAGCTTCCCTTCGGGCAGGATGTAGAGGGTGTCTTCCTTTTACGAAAACGTTAACTTTCAGTCGCCGACGCCCAGGACTCCCTTGGCGAAGGAGCCCGGTGAGGTTTCGCCTCCCTGTGGCGGGAACGGCGGATGGCCATCGGGAAAGGGGAAAGAGAAAATGGACGAATTGAAAAAACAAAACATAATTTGTTTAAAACTTACCGCCTTACAAGGTCGCAACCATAGGTTGTAAGTATATGATCTGGAAAATTTTTAGATAAATGTTCGACGCCGTCTGTCCTGCCGGCAAGGTATCGTGATGATGGAAATGAGGCAAAATCACTGAACTATAAAAAACAGTTTGATTTTATGTTGACCTTCACGTTAAAGTTTTGTATACCCCTAATAGGGAAGGATGGCCGACCACCTCGTCCCTGCGGGGCGGGGCCGGTCCAATGTTGGTCTTTGTGGGAGGAGAAAAGGAGCTGTTATGAGAGTTTGGGTGAGGTTTTTCTTGGGTATGCTTGGTCTTTTGGCCATCGCGGCGCCGGCCTATTCCGCCGGTTTCGCCATTATCGAACAGAGCGTGAGTGGACTCGGCAACGCCTTCGCCGGGGGCTCTGCCGTAGCGCAGGATGCCACCACCGTTTATTTCAACCCCGCCGGCATGACCCGACTCAAGGGGCAAGAGGTCGTTCTCGGCCTCCACGTGATCATGCCGCAGGCCAGGTTTCACGACGATGGGTCGCATATCGCCGACAGCCTGGGAGGAGGCGCCCTGAGTGGCGGGGACGGCGGGGACGGCGGACAAACGGCCCTCTCTCCCAATGCCTACTATACCCTCTCTCTCGAAAACGGCTGGTCCTTCGGTCTTGGGATCAATGCGCCTTTCGGGCTGGCGACCGACTACGACAGCGGCTGGACGGGTCGTTATTATGCCCTGCGATCAAAGGTCGAAACGGTCAATATCAATCCGGCGGTCGCCTACAAGGTCAACGAACATCTAAGTCTCGGTGCCGGGTTCAACGCCCAATATCTCAAAGCCAAGCTGAGCAACGCCGTCGATCTGGGTTCCATCGCCTTCGCCCAGGTGGCTGGAAACCCGGCGACGGCAAGCATGGCCAATCCGGCCTGGATTCAGGGCCGCGACGGCAAGGTCGATCTCGACGCCGACGACTGGAGCTTCGGCTACAATCTGGGCCTGCTCTATGAGTTCACCCGAGATACGCGGATCGGCCTCGCCTACCGCTCCCGGATGCGCCATTCGGTCTCCGGCAGCGCCGATTTTACCCTCCCCCGGACGATCACCGGCATTCCCCAGGTCGACGGCGCCATTGCCGCGCAATTCGCCGATGCAGGGGTCAAGGCCGATATCACCCTCCCCGACAGCGCCTCGCTGAGCGTATTTCATCGCATAAATCCCCGCTGGGCGGTGATGGCCGATGTTACCTGGACCAACTGGAGCACCTTCAAGGAGCTGCGGGTCAAGTTCGATCCGAACGCCAACGGCCTCACCCTGCCGGACAACGTGACGAGCGAAAACTGGAAGGACAATTGGCGCTATTCGGTGGGGGCGACCTACAATCCGATGGAAAAACTCGCCCTGCGCCTCGGCCTCGCCTACGATCAGACGCCGATTCCCGACGCCGCTCACCGCACGCCGCGTATCCCCTCGGAGAGGCGCTACTGGGTCGCCGCCGGAGCGGGCTACTGGTTTACCGAGGCTTTGGGTGTGGATGTCGCCTACGCCCACCTCTTTGTGCCCGATGCCAAGGTCGACCATCAGGCCGCCGGGGAAGATCTTTTGCGGGGCGCTCTGCGGGGGAAATTCGAGAATTCAGTGGACATTGCCAGTCTCCAGTTGGATTATCGCTTCTAGCCGCCGGGCTTTACGGCCCGATTTCGCAGCCCCGGCCGTCCGGCCGGGGCTTTTCCTTCCATCGTACGCCCATATCTCCGGGAAAAGAGCGACTTTTGGGTGAAATAGAAAAACGTTTTAAATTATGTTGACGTGAACGTTAAAGTTAGGTATAAAGGGTTCAGGCGCTTTCGGAGGACGCTTCATGGACGAGATGAGATTTCAGTCGGTGCCGGCGATGGTAAAGGCGAACGCGGTCCGGTTTGCCACCCGACCCGCCGTCAGCTTCAAAAAGGACGGAGCGTTCGTCTCTCTAACCTACGCGCGCTTTTACGAGCGGGTCCTGATGGCCGCCCGCGGCCTGCGCAAGGCGGGGGTGGCGCCGCAGGAGCGGGTGGCGATCCTTTCGGAAAACCGCACCGGCTGGGCCATCTCCGACCTGGCGATCCAGGCGGTGGGGGCCGTCACGGTGCCGATCTACGCCACCAGCACTCCCGCGCAGGTCGCCTACGTCCTCCACCACGCCGAAGCGAAGCTCGTCTTCGTGTCCAACCGGGTGCAGTACGAAAAGCTCCTTAAAATCCGCGAGCGGATTCCGCGGGTCGAGATGGTCGTTTCCTTTGAACGGTTCCTGGGGGAGAAGGTCCTGCCGGTGGCGACCCTGTACCAGCTCTCGGAGATCTCCCATCCCCTCACCGGCGATGAAAAAATAGAGATCGAAGCGGAAATCGACCGGATCGTCCCGGACGATCTGATCACCATCATCTATACTTCAGGAACCACGGGGGTGCCGAAGGGGGTCATGCTGACCCAGCGAAACATGCTCTTCGACGCCGACTACGGCATGCGCAAGCTGGGCGGGCTGACCGAAGAGGAGGTGTTTCTCAGCTTTCTGCCGCTGAGCCACGTGCTGGAGCGGACCGCCGGATACCATGCGGCGCTCATGGCCGGGGCCCATGTGGCCTTTGCCGAAAGCGTCGAGAAGGTGGTGGAGAACATTCTCGAGGTGCAGCCGACGGTGATGGTCAGCGTGCCGCGCCTGTTCGAGAAGATTTACTCGCGCATCCACGAAAACGTCCACCTGATGTCCCCCGTCAAACGCAAGCTGTTCCACCGGGCGATCGAGGTCGGCCGGGAGTACGTTCACCGCCGCTATGTCCGGCGGGAACCCGTCGGCTTGCTGGCGCTGCGCTACCGGGTGGCCGACCGGCTGGTGTTCCGCAAAATCCGCGAGCGCTTCGGCGGGCGCCTGCGTTTCTTCCTCTCCGGGGGCGCGCCCCTTGACAAGACCATCAACGAGTTCATGTGGATTATCGGCATCCCGACCTTCGAGGGATACGGGCTGACCGAGACCAGCCCGGCCGTCACCCTGAACTCCCTGGAAGCGGTGCGCTTCGGGGCGGTCGGTACGGTGCTGGAGAAAACCGAGGTCAGGACCGGCCGAGGACGGCGAGCTGCTGGTCCGGGGGCCCCAGGTGATGCGGGGTTACTACAGAGATCCCGAGGCGACCGCTGAGGTCCTCGCGGAGCGGCTGGCTGCGCGACCGGCGACATCGCCCGCATCGACGAGGAGGGATTCGTCTACATCGTCGACCGCAAAAAGGAGATCATCGTCACCGCCGGCGGCAAGAACATCGCCCCGCAGCCGCTGGAGAACGAGCTCAAGCTGGACAAGTTCATCTCCCAGGCCTTCGTCTACGGCGACCGCAAGCCCTACCTGGTGGCGCTTTTGACCCCCAACGCTGGAGCGGCTGCTCGAGTTGGCCCAGCACGAGAAGCTCGACCTATTTCGACCTGGAGGATCTGGTCGCCCACCAGCGGGTGCGGGCCCTGTACGCGGAGCGCGTCGCGCCAGCCTCAACGCCAGGCTCCCCTCCTACGAAACGATCAAGAAATTCGCCCTGTCGCCGGGGAGTTTTCCGATCGACGGGGGCGAGCTGACCCCGACCCTCAAGCTCAAGCGCAAGGTGATCTACGAAAAGTATCGGGACCGGATCGAGAAGCTGTATCTTGACGCCCAGAAGGGCGGCAACGGCATGGATCAAATTCAGAACGGAGGAAACCAATGAGGCAAATCAAGCGGGTAGCCGTGCTCGGCGCGGGCGTCATGGGCGCGACCATCGCCGCCCATCTCGCCAATGCGGGCCTGGACGTGTTGCTGCTCGACATCGCTCCCAGGGAGCTGACCGCCGAGGAGCAGGCCCGGGGCCTGACCCTGGAGAGCCCGGAGGTGCGCAACCGCATCGTGCGGCGGGGGCTGGCGACGGCTGGCCAAGATGAAGCCGGCGCCCTTCTATCTCGCCGACTACGCGGCCCGGGATCGAGACGGCAATTTCGAGGACGACGTGGCCCGGCTCAGCGAGTGCGACTGGGTGGTCGAGGTGGTGGTCGAAAACATGGCGATCAAGAAGAAGCTCTTCGCCGAGAAGGTGGCGCCGCACCTGGCGCCCGGGGCGATCCTCTCCACCAACACCAGCGGCCTGTCGGTCAATGCCATGGCCGAGGTGCTGCCGGCCGAGGTGCGCCAAAACTTCCTCGTCACCCACTTCTTCAATCCGCCGCGCTACATGCGGCTGCTGGAAGTGGTCGCCTGCCGCCGAGACCGATCCCGCGGTGGTCGCCGGCATGGCCGACTTTATCGACCGGCGCCTGGGCAAGGGGATCGTCTACGCCAAGGACACCCCCAACTTCATCGCCAACCGCATCGGCGTCTACGCCATCTTCAAGGCGATGCCGCCACATGCTGGAGATGGGGATGACGGTGGAGGAGGTCGATGCCGTCGCCGGGCCGGCCACCGCGCGGCCGAAGAGCGCCGCCTTCCGCACCGCCGACCTGGTCGGCATCGACACCCTGGTCCACGTCGCCGACAACTCCTTCGAGCTGCTGCCCGAAGACGAGGAGCGCGAGGTCTTCAAGGTCCCCGACTTCATCAACGAGATGGTGCGGAAAGGGCTGCTCGGCAACAAGAGCCAAAAAAGGGTTCTTTCGCAAGGAGAAGGGGGAGAACGGCGCGCCAGATCTTTTACTACGACTATCGCAGCGGCGACTACCGTCCCGGCGCAGAAGCCGAAGTTCCCCTCGCTGGAGGCGGTCAAGCAGGTGGACGATCCTGCGCAAGCGGCTCAAGATGGTGGTCGGCGGCAGCGACAAGGCGAGCGAGTTTGCCTGGCGCAGCCTGCGCGACACCCTGATCTACACCGTCAACCGCATCCCCGAGATCGCCGACGACATCGTCAATATCGACAACGCCATGCGCTGGGGCTTCAACTGGGAGCTCGGCCCCTTCGAGATGCTCGACGCCCTCGGCGTCGCCGACTTCGTCGCCCGCGCCGAAAAGGACGGCGTGGCGGTTCCCGCCGCCCTCAAGGCGGTGGAGCGCTTCTACAACTTCGCAGACGGCAAGAAGGTTTATTTCGATCTACGCGCCGGCGAGTATCGCGAGCTGCCCCTGCCGGCCGGACCAGATCCGGCTCGACATCCTCAAGGCGACCGGCGGCGTGGTGGAGAAGAACGCCAACTGTTCGCTCCTCGATCTCGGCGACGGGGTCTTCGGGCTCGAATTCCACTCCAAGATGAACGCCATCAGCGGCGACATCCTGGCGATGACCCACAAGGCGCTCAAGCGCGCCGAAGAGCAGGGCGTCGGTCTGGTGGTCGGCAACCAGGGGGCCAACTTCTCCGTCGGCGCCAACCTGATGCTGCTGGCGGTGGCCCTGGCCGAGGGGGCCTTCGAGGACGTCGACATGGCGGTGCGCGCCTTCCAGAAGGCGACCATGGCCCTCAAGTACGCCAGGGTGCCGGTGGTGGCGGCGCCCTTCAACATGACCCTCGGCGGCGGCTGCGAATTCTGTCTGCATGCCGACGCCGTCAACGCCCACGCCGAAACCTATATGGGGCTGGTCGAGGTCGGCGTCGGCCTGTTGCCCGCCGGCGGCGGCACCAAGGAGATGGCCCTGCGCGCCATCGAACTGGCCGACCGCTACGATACCGATGTCTCTCCCTTTATCTTCAAGCACTTCCAGAATATCGGCATGGCCAAGGTGTCGATGGGCGCCGCCGAAGCCTTCGAGCTCGGCTATCTGCGGGAAGGGGATACCCTCACCATGAACATCGACCGCCTGATCGCCGATGCCAAGCAGCAGGTGCTGGCCCTGGCCAGCAACTACCGGCCCCGGCGACCTGCGGAGAATCTGAAGGCGCCCGGCAGCAGCGTGGCGGCGAGCATCCGCAGCCAGCTCTGGAACCTGAAAATGGGCGGGTTCGCCACCCCTTACGAGGAGGAGATGGGGGGCATCATTGCCGGGGTCATCACCGGCGGCGATGTCCCGGCGGGAACTCTCATCACCGAACAGTACCTCCTCGATCTGGAACGGGAAGGGTTTCTCAAGCTGTGCGGCAACAAAAAAACAGCCGAGCGCATCCAGCACATGCTGAAAAAAGGCAAGCCGCTGCGCAATTGAGAGAGGTGGCAACGTAGGGGCAGGCCCCTGTGTCTGCCCTTGGAGCGGGTACCGGCAAAGGCGCACAGACAGATGCGCCCCGACAGCGACGAACGATGGAGGAAATCATGAAAACAGCATATATTCTGGCAGCCTACCGGACCCCCGGCTGCAAGGCGAAAAAAGGCAAGTTCCGGGAGATGCGCCCCGACGACCTGGCGGCGGCCGCCATCCAGGGGCTGGTCGAGCGGACCGGGGTCGACCCGCACCGGATCGACGACGTCATCCTCGGCTGCGCCTTCCCCGAGGGGGAGCAGGGGATGAACGTGGCGCCGGATCGCCGTCCCTGAAGGCCGGACTGCCGGTGGCAGGTCCCCGGCGCAGACCGTCAACCGCTTCTGCTCCTCGGGGCTGCAGACCATCGCCATGGCCGCCGAGCGGATCATGGCCGGCTTTGCCGACTGCATCATCGCCGGCGGCACCGAGTCGATGACCATGGTGCCGATGGGGGGCAACAAGTACAGCGCCAATCCCGAGCCTGGTGGCGACTGGCCCGAGGCCTACGCCTCCATGGGGATCACCGCCGAGCTGGTGGCCGAGCAAGTACGGCATCGGCCGCGAGGACCAGGACGCCTTCGCCTGCGCCAGCCACCAGAAGGCGGCCGCGGCCATCGCCGATGGGCGCTTCGCCGACGAGATCATCCCGGTCGAGGTGGAAAAGGCGACCCTCGTTGCAGGGTAAGATGCAGCGGGCGAAGGAGACGGTCGAACATCGACGACGGCGTGCGGCCGGACACCACGCGTCGAGGCGCTGGCCAAGCTCAAGCCGGCCTTCAAGATGGGACGGACGGTCACCGCCGGCAACTCCTCGCAGATGACCGACGGCGCCGCCGCGGCGCTGGTCGTTTCGGAGGACTATCCTGAAGCGAGCTCGGCAAGGACCCCCTGGCCCGCTTCGTCGCCTTCGCGGTGCGCGGGCGTGCCCCCGGAGATCATGGGGATCGGCCCGGTCGAGGCGATCCCGGCCGCCCTCAAGCTCGCCGGCCTGAAACAGGACGACCTCGGCCTGATCGAGCTGAACGAGGCCTTCGCCGCCCAGTCGCTGGCGGTGATCCGGCAGCTGGGGCTCGATCCCGAGACAGGTCAACGTCAACGGCGGCGCCATCGCTCTTGGCCATCCCCTCGGCTGCACCGGGAGCCAAGCTGACCGCCACCCTGCTGGCCGAGATGAAACGGCGCCAGACCCGCTACGGCATGGTGACCATGTGCATCGGCGGCGGCATGGGCGCCGCGGGGATCTTCGAGCGGATGTAGAGGGCCGGCAGCGTCTGCGGTGGCTGAATTGCACGGGCGAGGCAGGTCTCGCCCCGATGAAAGATCATTCCATTTGAGGTGAATCATGGCAGAGCGGATCTTTAAAGGAGGCGAGTACCTGGTCGCCGAAGTGACCAAGGACGACGTCTTTACCCCGGAGGATTTTACCGACGAGCAGCGGCAGATCGCCGAGACGACCGAGCAGTTCGTTACCAACGAGATCCTCCCCCACGCTGAGGAGATCGAAGCGCAGAACTTCGATCTGGTGGTCGAGGGGATGCGCAAGGCCGGCGAACTTGGGCTGCTGATGATCGACGCCCCGGAGGAGTACGGCGGGCTGGACCTCGACAAGGCCACCAGCATGCTGGTCGGCGAGAAGATCGGCTCCTCCGGCTCCTTCTCCGTCGCCTTTGCCGCCCACACCGGCATCGGCACCCTGCCCCTGATCTACTACGGCACCAAGGAGCAGAAGGAGAGGTACCTGGAGAAGATCATCACCGGCGAGTGGATCGCCGCCTACTGCCTCACCGAGCCCGAGTCCGGCAGCGACGCCCTGGGCGCCCAGGCCACCGCCACCCTCTCGGCGGACGGCAAATATTATCTGCTCAACGGCACCAAGCAGTTCATCACCAACGGCGGCTTCGCCAACCTCTTCACCGTCTTCGCCAAGATCGACAAGGAGCATTTCACCGCCTTCCTCGTCGAGCGCGACCTTCGAGGGGGTGTCGGTCGGCCCCGAGGAGAAGAAGCTGGGCATCAAGGGCTCCTCGACCTGCCAGGTCCTCCTCGACAACGCCAGGGTGCCGGTGGAGAACGTGCTCGGCGAGATCGGCAAGGGGCACAAGATCGCCTTCAACGTCCTCAACGTCGGCCGCTTCAAGCTCGGCGCCGGGGTCACCGGGGCCGCCAAGGGCGCCCTTGTCGGTCGGCATCCAGTACGCCAACGAGCGCAAGCAGTTCGGCCGCACCATCGGCTCCTTCGGCGCCATCCAGCGAAAAGATCGCCGATCTGACCGCCGACCTCTTCGCCTCCGAATCGCTGGTCTACCGCCTCGCCGGGCTGCTCGACACCAAGCTCGTCACCCTCGACCCGGCGGTCGACAATTACTACGAGGAGTATCAGAAGGGGATCGAGGAGTACGCCCCCGAATGCGCCATCGCCAAGGTCTTCTGCAGCGACGTGCTGGCCGACGTGGTCGACGAGGTGGTGCAGATCCACGGCGGCTACGGCTTCGTCAGCGAATACCCGGCCGAGCGCTTCTACCGCGACGAGCGTATCAACCGCATCTTCGAGGGGACCAACGAGATCAACCGCCTGCTCATCCCCGGGATGATCCTGCGCAAGGCGATGAAGGGAGAGCTGCCCCTGCAGAAAGAGGCGATGAAGGCCTTCGAGTCGTTAATGACCCCCTCCTTCGAGGAGATCGACGAGAGCGTACCCTTCGCCCGGGAAAAGGCGCTGCTGAAGAATCTCAAGACCCTCTTTCACATCCTCTCCGGCGCCGCCGTCCGGAAATACCTGGATCGACTGGCGGATGAGCAGGAAATCCTCCTCGCCGCCGCCGACATGGCGATCCAGATCTTCGCCCTGGAGAGCGTGGTGCTGCGGGCCGAAAAGGCCCTCCCCGGCGCCAGCGACAACAAAAGGGCGCTGCTGGAGGCCGCGACCAAGGTCTTCGCCTTCAAAGCCACCGAGGTGATCGGGACGGCCGCCAAAAAGGGCGCCTTCTACCTCGAGGAGGGGGACACCCTGACCATGATCCTGAGCGGGGTGCGCCGCTTCGCCAAGTACGACGCTTCCGGCCTGCTGGCCGCCAAGCGCCGCCTGGCGAAGGCCGCCATCGAGGCAGAGAAGTACATCTTCTGAGGTAGCGCCATATTTGTCCAACACCGGGGCGCGGGAAGCCGCGCTCCTTTTGAAAAGCATCTAAAATCATTTACCACTGAGGGCACAGAGGACACTGAGAAAACCAGAGAGACATCTTTAAGGATTTGAATTTCTCAGTGCTCTCAGTGTCCTCGGTGGTTCAGATTTTGTTTTTCAACGTTTTTTCTGTGTCGCAGACCCATGGTTAACCCTTCTCGGGCGGATGACATGACCTCAGGTTCCGAACCAATTGTCCAAAAGCACACCCTCCCGACCCCCTTCGTCGTCGGCGACGTCCATCTCTACACGGCGCAGCTGGAGGGGGAATTGGTGCTTTTCGACACGGGTCCGGCCACCCCCGAGGCCCTCGATCTGCTGCGGCGGCGCATCGACCTGGAGCGGCTGAAGCACGTCTTCGTCACCCATTGCCATGTCGAACATTACGGGTTGGCCAAATACCTGGCCGAAAGCACCCGGGCCGAGATTTATTTCCCCCGGCTCGATGCCATCAAGATCCGCCACCACGAAAGGCGCATCGATCATATCCATGAGCTGCTGCTGGGGTGCGGCTTCAGCGACGGGTTTATCCGCAACGTCCGGGAGAGCGTCTGTCGCAGAGGCCTTTTCCCTCCCGTTCCGGACCGCTACCGGGTGGTGGAGGAGTCGAAGACGCCCGAGCGGCTGGGGATTGCCTGGATGAGCTGCCCGGGGCATTCCCAGAGCGATCTCGTCTATCGGGTCGGGGAGTGGGCGGTGACGGGGGACATCCTGCTGGAAAACATCTTTCAGGCCCCGCTGCTGGATGTGGACCTGGAGACCTTTTCGGGCCGGTTCCGCAATTACGACGCCTACTGCGACAGCCTGCTCAAGCTGAAATGCCTGCGGGGACAGCGGATTCTCCCCGGACACCGGAAGGAGAGTGATCGCTTCGAGGAGACGGTCCACTTCTATGTCGCCAAGCTGATCGAGCGGGCCGGCCGGATCAAGGCCTTCGAGGGTGTGGAAGCGGTCAGCGAGGTCATCGACCGCCTCTTCGGCGACACCCTCTCCGATCCCTTCGCGGTCTATATCAAGGCGTCGGAGGTGATTTTCATGCGCGATTTTCTCGCCGATCCCGGTCGTTTGCAGAGGGTTCTGGAGGAGATCGGCCTTCTGCCCGGGGTGCGGGAGGCGCTGGCGGCGGTGGCGGCATAAATGCTTAAGTCGACCGCGAGGCCAGATGGCCGCCAAAGACTTGAAAGACAGCGGCAGGGTCGCGGCCCGCCCGACGAGACGCAAATCGTGCTATTTTGTCCAGGCGGCAACAAAAAGTAAGCAAGAAGTGCCTTCGCTGTGCCGGGAGCATTTCTGTCGCCGTGGTTCGAGGCTTTTTCGAACGATCATAGGGCTCTCCGACATCCGCCTTCGTGGTACACTCCACATTGCCGAGGCAGTGCTTTAGGGTGCGGGCCGAGCGATATAAGGTTGAAAGAGCACGCGAGTGGAATCAAGAAAGACTTCCGATATATTTCCTGATACCTCGTATAATCCTGTCCCCTCAAGTGGAGTGAAGCATGATGCGAGATCCCCTGTTCGAGCCGATTCTTCTTGGCGGCATGGAGGTGAAAAACCGGATTTTCATGCCGGCCATGCACCTGAACATGTGTCGCAACTACCAGGTGACCGACCGGCTGATGGCCTTTTATGCCGAGCGGGCCCGGGGAGGCGCGGGGATGATCACCGTGGGCTATGCCTCGGTCGACGAACTCTCAGCCAATCCGATGCACATCGGCGCCCACCGGGACGCCTTCGTTCCGGGGCTCTCCCGGCTGGCCGCCGCCATCCACGAGGGGGGCGCCCGGGCCGCCGTGCAGCTCAACCACGCCGGGCGCTACAACCATTCGATGCTGACCGGCGGCCGCAAACCGGTCGCCCCCTCCCCCATCGCCTCGCGACTGACCGGCGAGACCCCCAGGGAGCTGGCGGTCGAGGAGATCCGGGAGATCGTCGAGCGCTTCGCCCAGGCGGCGGGCCGAGTCCGGGAGGCCGGGTTCGATGCGGTCGAGATTCTCGCCGGTACCGGCTACTTGATCAGCGAATTCCTCTCGCCGGTGACCAACCGGCGCAGCGACGCCTACGGCGGCTCTCCGGAAAACCGGATGCGCTTCGGCCTGGAGGTGCTCGCGGCGGTGCGATGCGCCGTCGGCGAGAAGTTTCCGGTGGTCTTTCGGATCAACGGCAACGACTTCATGCCGGGAGGAATCGGCAGAAAAGAGCTGCAGCTCTTCGCCGAGCAGCTGGATGCGGGGGGCGTGGACGCCCTGTGCGTCAACGTCGGCTGGCATGAGGCCGCCGTGCCGCAGATCGTAACCAAGGTCCCCCGCGGGGTGTTCGCCTACCTGGCTCAAGGCGTCAAAGAGCGGGTCGGCGTACCGGTGATCGCCAGTCACCGGATCAACGATCCTGCGACGGCCCGGCAGATGCTCGCCGCCGGCCGGTGCGACGGGGTAGCGATGGGACGGGCGCTTATCGCCGATCCCTCCCTGCCGGAAAAGGCCCGTACCGGTCGGGAGTCGGCGATCGTCCACTGCGTCGCCTGCGCTCAGGGGTGTTTCGACAACCTGTTCAAGATGAAGGCGGTCGAGTGTCTCTGCAACCCCCGGGCGGGGTACGAGTTGAAGACCGGCGCGGCGAAGGCGCAAAACCCCCTCGACCTGCTGGTGGTCGGCGGCGGCGCCGCCGGCATGAGCGCCGCCCTGGCCGCGGCCGAGGCGGGCCACCGGGTGACCCTGTGCGAACAGAGCGGCCGGCTCGGCGGCCAGCTGCACCTGGCCGGCGCTCCCCCGGGGCGCGAGGAGTTCGCAGAGTTGGCGGGGGATCTGGCCCGGCAGGTAACGACCTCGGGGATCAAGGTGATTTTCAACCGCACCGTCGACGAGGAGACTCTTGAAGAACTTCGTCCCGACGCGGTGATCCTGGCGACCGGAGGCGCTCCCGTTGTACCACCGATTAGCGGCGTCGATCAGCCCCACGTGGTCCAGGCCTGGGATGTCCTCGCCGGTCGGGCGCCTGCCGGAAAAAAGGTGGTGATCATCGGCGGCGGGGCCGTCGGAGTCGAGACCGCCCTGGCCCTGGCCGAGGAAGGGACCCTCTCGGCCGACGCCCTCAAATTCCTGCTGGTGCACGGTGCCGAGGCCCCACAGGACCTGTTGGAGCTGGCGGTGCGGGGGTACCGGGAGATCGTTTTGGTGGAAATGCTCAAGGAGGTCGGCGGCAATTTCGGCAAGACCACCCGCTGGGGGATGATGCAGGATGTCAAGCGCTTCGGCGTCCGCATCCTCACCTCCGCCCGGGTTCTGGAAATTACTCCGAAGGGGGTTCGGCTGGAACGGGAAGAAAGGGTCGAGGAGATCCCGGCCGAGACGGTGGTCCTGGCCGTGGGGACGCGATCCCACGACCCGCTGAAGGAGCTCCTGGTGAGAAAAGGGATCCCCTTTCGAACTGCCGGCGACGCCGAACGGGTCGCCCTCGCCTTCGACGCCGTCCACCAGGGCTTCGCCGCCGGGCGGGAGATCGGGCGGTGACATCCTGAGAATAGAGCAATGCGTTTCAACGCAGAGAACGCAGAGGAGGTAAAGTCGCAAAAAACAGGGAATTTATTGAAATAATAATGATTTTCTTCGCGACCTTCGCGTCTTTGCGGTAAATAACTGGTTTTGTGGAATACGTTCTTATGAGCCGTCGATCCAAAGAGGTGATCCCATGAAAAAGCTGCTCGTCCTCATTCCCCTGCTGCTCTTTGCCGTCAACGTCCAGGCCAAGGAGGTGGGCGGCATCACCGTGCCGAAGCAGGTCGCCATCGGCTCTCACACCCTGAATCTGAACGGGTACGGCTATCGAACCAAGTGGTTTTTCAAGATCTACCTCGGCTCCCTCTATGCGGTCCATCCGATCTCCAGTCTGGCCGACGCCGATCGGGATCCCGGCGACAAGCTGATCCGGATGACGTTCATCTACCACCGGGTCGGAGCGGAAAAGATTGTCGATGCCTTCAACGAAGACTTCCAGAACAATACCCCGGGTCTGGCGGGCACCTCCGCGGCGAAGCGCTTTCTCTCCTTCTTCACCACCGATTTTATCAAGGGGGATGTCGTCGACCTGGCCCTGGAAGGCTCGGGAACGGTAACCGTCACTAAAAACGGACGAATTCTGGGGAGTGTGACCTCCGTGTCGCTGGAGAAGGGGATTCTGGCCGTTTACCTGGGGAAGGAACCGGCCGATGAAGATATGAAAGAAGGGATGCTGGGCCGCAAATCGTAAAAGGCGAACACCCGCGCCCCGCCAACGCCCGATTCTTCCGCCGCCACGCGCCTCCTGCGTGTCACTGTTGGACTGGGGGAAACGCTTCGTTCCCCCCCTTCTTCCGTTACTTCGTGGGAGAAGGGGCCGAAGAGGAGTCATGAATGAATACTGAGCCTTCAAATCCGCCTATCACGATCGAGCATCGAGACGGTATCCTTCGTCTCACGCTCAATCGACCGGAGAAGAAAAACGCCCTGAGCCCGGCCATGTACGACACTCTGGCAGAGGCCATCGAAGAGGCCGACCGGGACGACGAGGTGCGAGTCCTGCTCTTCCAGGGGGCGGGGGACTGCTTTACCAGCGGCAACGATCTGCGGGATTTCGTCGAGGCGCCCCCCGCCGGGGAGGCGAGCCCCGTGTTTCGCTTTCTGATGGCGATCCACCGGGCGCGAAAACCGCTCGTCGCCGCGGTGCTCGGCTCGGCCGTCGGGGTCGGCACCACCATGCTTCTCCACTGCGACCTGGTCTGTGCCGGAACGGGAGCGCGCTTTCAGCTCCCCTTCGTCACCCTGGGGCTTTGCCCAGAGGCGGGTTCGAGTTTGCTCCTGCCACGCCTGGCCGGCTACCAGCGGGCCGCCGAATTGCTCCTGCTGGGAGAACCCTTCGGCGCCGAGCGGGCCAGGGAGATGGGGCTGGTCAACGCCGTCTTTGCCGACGAGGAGCTGGTCGCGGGGGCCTATGCGCTGGCCCGGAAGCTGGCCCAACAGCCGCCGGCCGCCGTGCGTCTGACCAAGGCCCTGCTCAAAAAGGGAGTGGAGCAGGCCGTCACCGAAGCCATTTCCGAGGAGGGGCGCCTCTTTCTGGAGCGACTTCGCTCCCCCGAGGCGACGGCGGCACTGGCCGCTTTTTTCCAGCGGCCTCGGCCCGATGGTTCAGGCGAAAGCGAAAAGAACGGATGACGTTTTTTTCTTCGAAATTCTGCGTTAATCTGCGGAGGCCGGGTCTTTGATTTCCGCACCCCGAAGCGAATGGAGAGAATTAGTTGGGTCATCACCTCGGCTCCAAAAGCAGCATCGTCCCGCTCATCGACCGGCTCAACCAGTACCCCGTCGGCCTCGTCGACAACGAGGGACTGCGCGAAATCCTCGACCTGCTCTTCGACGAGACCGAGGCCTTCGTCGCCTCGCGCTTTCCACTCCATGAAGCCACCCTGGCCGAGCTGGTCCGCGCCACCCGGATGTCCGGCGGCGGACCTTGCGCCGCTCTTGGACCGGATGGCCGACAAGGGGCTGGTCGTGGACGTGCCCTACGGTGAGGAGACCTACTATTTGCTCCTGCCCGGGCTGATCGGCTTTTTCGAGTTCACCTTCATGAAGAACCGGGTCGACCTGCCGATGGAGAAGGTGGCGCGGCTGATGAGCGACTATCTCCATGCCGACCCGCGGCAGGCCCAGGCGCGGGAGTTTTTCGGCAGCCGCACCCAATTGACCCGCTCCCTGGTCTACGAGGAGGCGATCCCCGTTTCCTCCCAGATCACCAGCTACGAGAATGCCCGCGAGATCGTCCGACAGGCCGGCTTCGGCGCCGTCGGCATGTGTTACTGCCGCCACAAAAAAGAGCATCTTGGGGAAACCTGCGGCAAGGGGGCGCCGGTCGAGGGGATCTGCATCTCCCTCGGCGCCGCGGCCCGCTTCATGACCCGCCGCGGCTTCGCCGAGGAGCGCAGCGCCGCCGAGCTGCTGGCGATCCTCGATCGCGCCCGCGAGCTGCGCCTCACCCACATCACCGACAACATCCGCCATAAACCCTCCTTCATCTGCAACTGCTGCTCCTGCTGCTGCGAGCTTCTCGCCGGAGTGCGGGCCGGTTTCCACGACGGGGTGGCGAAAACCCCCTTCCTGGCAAAGATCGACCCCGTCCTCTGCAGCGGCTGCGGCCTGTGCGTCGGCGCCTGCAATGCCGCCGCCATCGAACAACCCGGCGCTGAGGCGGGCCAACGGCGGCCCGCCGCGGTCAAAACGGCCGTCTGCCTCGGCTGCGGCGCCTGCGTCTCGGCCTGCCGGATCGGCGCCCTTACCCTGAGCGAGCGCCCCATACGCCCGCTACCGCCGGAGAAGAAGAAAGATCTTTTCGTCGCCATGCTGAAGGAAAAGGGGCGGCTGCGGCCGTATAGGGTGGCGGGTGTAAAGCGCAAGCTGCGGCGGCTGTGGCCGGGGTGAAGGTAAAGAGGGCACGGCCCTCGACTTGAAAGGCTTGCCCGAAAATAAGGTGTGATTCCCCTTTCGTTTTTGCTATAAAGGGTAAAAAGGAGGGGGAATGGGAAAACTTCCATAAATTCGATCCAAAGGCGTCCAGGGAACCAGAGTTTCCCGGGACGCCTTTTTGTTTTGGGCGTTGGGGAAGAAAACGGTGGGGCGGGCAACGGCTCGAATCGATGAGGAAGAGGCGTGCGTGATTCACAGCAGAAAGGGCAAAATGTTGAGGAAGAACAATTTGCCCCCCACCGACAGTTAGGTGGTCATCGACGTGGAGACCACGGGGCTCTCCCCCGGCGCGACCGGGTGATCGAGATCGGCGCCGTGGCCGGGAAGGGGGGGCGCATCATCGAGGAATTCCACCGCCTCATCGACCCCGGCAGGCCGGTCCCCCGCCAGGCGCAGCGCATCCACCACATCAGCGACGCCATGCTGCGCGGCCAGCCTCCTGCCCGGGAGGTGTTCCCCGAGCTGCACCGCTTTCTCGGCGCCAGCCTCCTGGTGGCCCACAACGCCCGCTTCGACCTCGCCTTTCTGCGCAGCGAGTTGGCCCGCCTCGGGCTGGGGCTGAGCAACCCCCATCGCTGCACCTTGCAGCTCAGCCGCCGCGCCTGGCCGCAGCTTCCCAACCACCGCCTGGAGACCGTGGCCGGCACCTGTTCGGCGAAGCGGGCGGCAGGGGAGGGGCTGCACCGGGCGCTGGCCGATGCGCGGTTGACGGCGCGGGTTTGGTTGGCGTTGAATGCGTAGGGCCAAGATGAAATAGAATCCTCGGCACCCCCATTGCTGATCCATCCGCCTGGCCCGCCCGGGTCCCAAAACAGGACCCTTTACCCGCGCGGAAACGCTGAACTCATATGGGGGTCTCCACACAAGCCTAGTTGTTTGTTTGAAAATGTCCTGTGACTTATTCTGTCACCGTGAGCAGATCCAATATTGGCTATTTCAATTTATGGGCTTAGGATGAGACCCCGTCAATGGGAGATCCCATTTGCGGATATATTCCAACAGGTAGGGCGATTCAGGCGCGGGTTTTCGGTTAAGGCTTGTCGGGGGAGATGATCTGCCTGAGAGGATGGGCTGGGGACGCTGATCCGGCACGGGAAGGAGCAAGACGGGGGACTGACGAGTGATTTCCGGTATTTGGGGAAAACACCTGTGAGGGTGGTCGTTACCACCTGCTGCTGTATCACTGTTCGGACGCGGCAGCGGCAGTCGCCGCAGGCTGGACGTAAGCCTTACTATTCCTGCGTAGCTTCTCGTTGAAACGGTGACGAAGATCAAACGCGGGCATGGGTGCTGTTCTTCTGTGCATTACACTATTATGGAAAGTTTGATCTTCGTTTCAACGGAACAACACTTCCCCGCCTTCAACGCCCTTGACCCGACATCCAGGCGGTTCGCTCCCTTTGGAAAGAGAAAAAATCAAGGACGATTCCGGGATGGCTAAGCCGGCCTCGCATCTGTTCCGCCAGGATCTTATTGCTCTTTA
>CAWANI010000010.1:0-77008 GCA_963783365.1 uncultured delta proteobacterium
CCTGGTGACAGGCGGTGAAGAGAGTAAGGTGCACGGCATAAGAGACCGGGCGAAGCCCTCGACTGCATCCATGCCAGGCACCGCCGGCGGATGCGGAACGGCGGAAGCCTGCAGCACTTGCGGCGCCGTTCTGGCAATTCTCGCGGGTTTGAAGGGAGAGAAGGCGGTGCGCGAATGCCGAGTCACCCGCCGCCTGGAAGAGGGCGTGGAGGCCCTCGACCTGCAAGTCTTTACCACGCCGCTATCCTGCAAAGGAGAAGCATTCACCCTTTTCGCCGTCAACGACATCAGCCAGGAAAAGCGCCGGCAGGCGCTGGAGAAAATCTTTTTCCACGACATTCTCAACCTGATCGGCGGCATCAAGGGGTTCGCCGAATTGCTGCGGACCTACAACCCGAGCGACCAGGAAGAGATTTTCGGCTTGATCCAAAGCGCCGCCGAGCAGACCATCGAGGAGATCGAGGCTCAGAGAATTCTCGGCGCGGCGGAGAAAAGGGAGCTTCAGGTGAACACCGAGCCGATTCTGGTCCCTGATTTTCTCCGCCAGATGATCGGGATCTACAGGCGACAAGAAGTGGCGGAAGGACGCTTCCTTCTCCTTGATCCGTCACAACCGGAAGCGGTTCTCAAAACCGACCGCGCCCTGCTCGGCCGGATCATCGGCAACATGATCAAGAATGCCCTGGAGGCGAGCGGTCCGGGAGAGACCGTGACGGTGAGCGTCCGCCGCGCCGGCGACCGTGTCGAGTTCGCCGTCCACAACCCCGGAGCCATGTCGCCCGAAGCAAAGCTGCAGGTCTTCCAGCGCTCCTTCTCCACCAAGGGGCGGGGACGGGGCCTCGGCACGTACAGCATGCGGCTTCTCAGCGAGTATCTGTACGGAGAGGTGACCTTTACCAGCACGGCCAGTGAAGGGACCACGTTCCGCGGCTCCTACCCGGCGGTGCTGCCGGCAAACTGACCCGAGACAGGTACATGCAGAACAAAAAATAAGAAGCCCCCGATCTTGTAATCGGGGGCTTCTTATTTTCTCAGCCTGCAACGATCTGCCAGCCTGTCCCGCACTAAACCGTCAGACACATGTCCGATTTGGCTATTGACAGCTCAGGCGAGACTGCTAGTGTCTAACAACATTGGCATTTTCCAACAACATGGTGAAAGAGCTCGAAGGAGACGACAAATGAAAAAATTCTTTTTGGGAATCCTTTTGCTTTTCCTGACCGTTTTCTTCTCGGGTTGCGCCGGGATGAAGGCCCAAAAGCCCTCGCTGTCTTTCACTCCGGCTGAATTCGCGAGCGGGCACTACGCACCGAAGGTGGATAATTTCCTGTTTATCCTGGATACGTCTTATTCCATGGGGGAATACCACCAGATGAACTTCTGGACCGCCAAGGGCGTCATAAGCGCCATCAACCAGAGCCTGCCGACGGATATGGCCTTCACCGGTGGCCTGCGGACTTTCGGAGAACCTCCCGCGCATTCCGACCGACCGACAACCCTGGTTTACGGGATGACGCAATACAGCCGGGCGGGACTTCGGGATGCCCTGGGCCGTGTCATCCGTACCGGCGGCAACAGCCCCCTGCCGAAAGCGATCGAGGCGGCGGGGAATGATCTGGCTGGCCTCCGGGGGGATTCGGCGATCATCATCGTCAGCGACGGCCAGGTTGCCCTCGGGATGGACGGCTCGCCGGCAGCGGCTACCCGGCTTAAAAACAGGATGGGCGATCATCTCTGCATTTACACCATTGACGTCGGCAGCGAGCCCGCAGGAGAGAGATTTCTGCAAAAAGTCGCCCAGGCCGGCGGCTGCGGATCTTCGACCACTGCTGCTGCGCTGGCAGCCCCTGGAGCCCTCTCCTCCTTTGTCGAGCGGGTTTTTCTGACCCCCAAACCGGTGGCCGCGGCGGTGATGAAACCCGCCGCGCCCCCTGACAGCGACGGCGACGGCGTGCCGGATTCCCTCGACAATTGTCCCGATACCCCCAAGGGAGAAATCGTCGACGCGAACGGCTGCAGCCTCACGCTGACCCTGCACATCAATTTCGACTTCGACAAAGCGGACATCAAGCCCGAATTCGAACCGGACCTGAAGAAGGCGGCCGATTTCATTAAGAAGTATCCGGAGGTTCCCTACATCCTTGTCGAGGGGTACACCGACTCGGTCGGAGACGCCGCCTATAACCAGAAACTGTCCGAAAGACGGGCCCAGGCAGTCAGGCAATACCTGATCGAACATTACGGCATCGCCCCGGAACGCCTGGTCGCCCGCGGAGGGGGAGAGTCCAACCCGGTCGCCAGCAACAGTACGGCGGAAGGTCGAGCGCAGAACCGCCGGACGGAGATCACCTGCTGCGTGCTCATCCCTCCCCAATAATCCTGCCGAACCCGGGGGGCTCTGGCCCCCCGGTCACTTGCCGACTCTGCTTGGGACCACATGTCGCCAAAAGGGCTGAAAAAGCATCTCGCGGTCGGTTTCCTGCCCTTTATGCCAGACCGGGTGGCGTCAAATTCTTCCGCACTGTGCGCCTGGCCATCCGCCGTCATCCGGCATTTCGGCCGGTTACGCCAGGGCAAATCGTGTTAAATAAGGGAGAGAGGGATATCAGGAAGGGGCTGTCCGCTTCGCTCAGTTCGATCCGGAGGTTTTTTCCCGTTCGCTGCGAACAAGAATTTTTTGCTCTGCGCGGATTTTTTCACTGCACTGAACCCAGTTATGGTAGCTCGCCAGACCCAGAATGGTCACTCCGGCCGCGAAAACGGCCCAGAAATTCTCCTCCATCGCTCGAGCGAAATGATAAAATCCGTAAAAGGTCGTCAGATACCCCACATGGGCGAAGCCACTGCGGGCATTCATCCCCAGGGTCATCCGGGACAGAATGAGGATGATGGCGGAAAAGCTGTAAACCACCAGGGCAATGCTGATCAGGGTAACGGGAGGCGGGGCACCGAGCAGTTTATGAATCCGCTCGGGCAAGGAGGGCAGCGCCCGAAAATCATCCAGGGCCCCGATGCTGATGGTAACAAACAGCGCCAGGGCCCAGATCCCGCGGCCGGCACGAACCTGGAGTTTACGAATCTTCCTCCGGATTTCCTGACAGCGACGGGTCGCTTCCGGATTTTTTTCGGAGCTCGGGGGATTCTGCGGCAGAGTGGCCATCGATTCGTTCCTGCCCGGAGAGGCCGCAGCCATCGGCAGGGGCTTGAGCGCCCCGCGATGTGCGGCGTCCGGTACGCTTTTCCATTTGCCGCAACCGGGTTACGGCCAGGTTATGTTGGAGAACCATCTGCCGGAGATTGTCGGCAAGCCGTTCGAGATCCCCGTCCACTTCGGGGCAATTATCCTTTAGATTACCATCGACCACTCGATCAGTAAAGTCCGTTAACAATCGAATCGGCACGAAAACGTTTCTTCGCAGAAGCGCGGCCACTCCTCCGACAGTCAGAATAAGAATCATCAGACTGAACAGGAGCATCCGCCCCCGCATCACCTTAAGAGCCCGTTCCAGAGGCGCCCGATCGAGGCCGATATCGAGAATGCCGAGCTGTTTCTGCGCTGACGAGTGGAAGTGACAGGCGGCCGTCGAGCAGGCCGGTTCGTTGGCGATGGGAGCCGTTATGGCAAGCACCTTGACCTGCCGTTTATTGACGAAGGTGCGGGCCTTCTGCATCTCCGCCAGGGTCGCCCGGGGCACCGGCCCGGCATGACAGCCGATACACCCGGCACTGCTTTTATCCATGATCTGGTGAATCTCTTTGGGATCTTTCGAAAACAGGATCAGACCCTTCGGGTCGAAAATGCGAACATGCTCCACCCCCTTCTGCGCCCCGATATTTTTGACGATATTGCCGATGCTCTCCCAGTCCGAGCGCAGCATGGCGTAGCGGGCCGACTGGATGATGGTATCGGCCAGGGCGGCCGAGTGGCGGACCGCGTCGTTGACCATATCCCGCTTGATCGCCCCGTACAGCAGAATGCAACAGACGACCACGAAACCGGTTACCGTCAACGCAACGGGGACGATCGCTCTGGCGCAGATATTCTTGAACATAACGCCTCTCTTTCCGGAAAACCCGGCTGCTCTGCCGTACCTTCCGCGAGTGAAAGAGCCGGTGAGTTGAAATCGGCGATTTCAACTCACCGTTGACCTGCTGTCAATTGTCCATGGTCCGATACATGCCCACCCCGGCCGGCACCGGTTCCCTGCCGGCCCCTTCGACCTTCTCCTCCGCCAGCTCTTTCACCGTCGCCGGCTCTTCCTTCCAGGTGTAGAGAATCGGCAGCCGATAAAGAATGAACCGGTAGGTGACCACATAGACGGAGAACAGAGTCAGGCAGATGACCACTTCCTTCCAGCCGGGGATCTCCTGGTAGAGATTCCAGTTGAAGGCGATCAGCGCCGTATTGATCCGGTTCAGGGCGACACCGGCGATGGTCAGAAAAGCGGTAAAGCGGACCACTCCGGGCCGGTTGTGTCGAATGGCATAGGCAAAGAGGGCGAGCGGCAGAAAAACGCCGAGGAAAATCTCCAGCATATACCAAGCGCCCCAGCCGGTGGTCAGATAGGCCCACTTGTTGTCATGGGCGAGCGCAATCATTTTCATAACGAAATAGGTGATCAGTCCCATGCTCGCCCCTTTTGCCAACGAGATGGTCAAAGAGTCGAGATTATCCCGAAAATTTTGATCGCAGCGCCACCCCATGGTCTTCTTGACGATGGTGCTGACGGCGATGACCATACACAGGCCGGCGGGGATCGCTGAGGCGAGAAACAGGATCCATTCGAAATTGGACGAGTACCACAGGGGATGGACCTTGCCCGGCGCGTAGGTAAACAGGGCCCCCAGCGCCCCCTGGTGCAGGGTGGAGAGGATAATGCCCGCAACGGTCAGGCCGATGGTGAGCTTGCGGACGGCCTGTTTGCCCAGGGGCCAGTTGATCCACTCGAAGAAGGAGACCGAGACCTCGGCGACCTGGACGGAAAGGTACGTGGCCACATGCCAGGCCACCAGAAACAGCACCGCCGCGGTCCCGAAGGAGACCATCATCGGATAGGGCAGACGCCACGGCTGGCCCAGATCGACCAGCAGGTAGACGACGGCAAAGAAATATCCGAGCAGGCCGTTTAGCAGGGCGAGCCGTTCGATCGGCTGGAAATCGTGGCGACCGAAAATCTCCACCGCGGTCCCGAGCATAAAGCCGGAGGCCGACAGCGGAACCATGGTGAAAAGCCCGAAGGCTAGAAACAGCCCCCAGGGATAGTCGTTCGAGCCGGCGGTCACCGCGCCCAGCCCGTAGATGAACGGATGGCGATCAGCGGCAGCCCCACGGCGAAGATCGCGGCCAGAACCCAGTTGACAGGGTTGCGAAAGGCCTGCGCCAGATACTGCCGGAGAGTCAGCCCGAGCAGCAGCTTGTCTTTCAGCGTCCACTTTTCCTTCTTCTCGATCCTTGAAGGGGGAATCGACAATTTTTATTCCCTGTTCGACGTAGGTTTTCATGGTTCGACGTCCTCCTGCGTTGTGGGGGAATGGTCTTGGTCCTGGTGCTCTTTCTTCTTGGAGAGCAGATGAAAGCCCGTAAAAAGAGCGGGCCAGACCGCAAGGACCACGGGCACGGTGGCAAGAAAGTCCTTCACGTGGGAGATGATCGGCTCCTTGCCCAGGGTGGTGTCGAATCCCATCTGCTCAAAAGGTACGCTGGAGAGATACATCCAGCTCGTGCCGCCGACCTCGTTTTCGCCGTAGATATGGTCGACATACCGATCGGGTTGAGCCTTGATCCGCTCATGGCCGATCTTGATCAGCTCCTTGCGGTGACCGAAGGTCAGAACCTGTTGCGGGCAGGCTTCGACGCAGGCCGGCGGCTTGCCGTATTTGAGGCGGGTGTCATAGCAGAAGATGCATTTCTTGATCACCGGGTCAAAGGCGCTCGAATAGGAATAGGCCGGAATCCGGAAGGGGCAGGCGACCATACAGTTGCGGCAGCCGACGCACACATTGGGGTTGTAGACCACGGCACCTTCCTTGGTCTTCGTGTAGGCATGGACGAAACAGGAGGTGAGGCAGGCCGGCTCGTTACAGTGGTTGCACTGAACTTTCCGGTAGAGCGGATGCTTGACTCCCGGCGGCTGATACCGATTGACCACCGTGTAATGGTTCTCGTCGGTGCGGCGCTTTGTGCCCTCCTCCGTCGGCCGATCGTAAATGGACATATCGTCGAACGGCTCCGCCGGGGCGGGCAGTTTCTGTTCTTTGTTGCAGGCCGCCTCACAGGTACGGCACCCGACACAGCGGGTCAGATCGACGAGCACCCCCATCCCTTCGGGATACCCCTCGAAGGTTCCCGCGCCCAGGGCATTCTTGGTCAGAGTCATGGTGGTTGCCGCTCCGCCGGCCAAGCTTGCTGCCAGAAACCTTCTTCGACTGATTCCTTTCATGGCACATCTCCTCGTGTATGGTCATTCGCTCTCAAGCCACGGCGAACGTTCTCCGATCACTGTGATTGCCGCTCTGTTTCGGCAGCTCCGGCTTTCGGCGCATATTTGCCCGCGTGATAAAATGCATCCCCCACCTCGGTGCGGCTATGACAGCCCTGACAACCAGTCGGGCCGCCCATTTCTGCATGGCATCCCGTACATCCCTGATGATAGGCACCCTTCAATCCCAGAATGTCGCTGTGATGGCGACTGCCCTGGCTGTCTCGCTCCCGAAGGGTCGCGGCCGAAAAGGGATCCGCTGGATGACAGGCCCGGCATGCCTTGACTTGCTCCTGCTCGGCATTGGGGTGACACTGTCCGCATTTTTCGTTTTTGGCTAGGGCCCCCGGACCACGGTGGTGGCAGACAGCGCACCCGCCGGCGATATCGATGTGCATCGCATGGTTAAAGTTGACGCCGTTGTACAGGTGTGACAATGAATCGATCTGAATGGTATCCGGCACTTCCTGCGCTCCCCCCGGCAGGACGGGGACCAGCGACAACGCTGCCAGAACGACTCCTCCGACAAACCATTTCCAGGTGGTATCCATAGCCGCTCTCTCTCCTTTCAGGGGCGATGCGGCATCGAGCGCGCTCGAACCGATCGCCAAAGCCGTTTTCTCCCCGCAACCAACGGATTCAGGATTTCTTTTTCCGCTCTTCCGGGGGCGTATTGATATATTTGTAAAATTTGGTGAAGACGAAAAAGAAACCCACACAAATCAGGTACTCCAGTCCCTTGATGTACTGGTAGTAGTCCACCTGGGTATAGACTTCCTTGAATTCGCCGATCGATCTGAAAAAATGAGCCACAAGCTGTTCCATGTTTTTTCTCCTTTACCCGATTGGTCGAAACGGCGGTTTCGGGATCAGTGAAGATTTTTCTCCGCCGGTTCGGAAGCCGAGGGGGCCACCTTGGAACCGAACATGTTTTTAACCAGCCCTTTGATAACTCCCAGCAGCACCATAATGGCCGGGATCAGCTGCGAGACGACGAACAGGGCGCAAATCCCAAGGAAAACAAGAACCAGAACGCCGCTTGTGTACACCTTTGCCGTATCCACCGCCAGGGCGGGGCCGGCCAGCAGGACCAGACCCAGGGTTGCGATTGCGGTTTCCAACTTTTTGTTCATGACGTCCTCCTTGAATAGGGGTGGAGAAAGGCTTCATTCGGGGAACCTGGCCGAATGCCCATGATTCGTCAGGTTCTCGAACGCGCACTGCACGACCTGGCGGATCTCTTCGCGATCTTCCGGTTTCACCGGTTTGAGAGCATGGTAAAAAATTCCCTCCTTGCGGAGTTTGCGGATCAGAGACAGGGACACATCGTCTGAAACCAGAATGATCGTCAGGTGCCGGTTGCATTTTTTCAACAGGGGGACCAGGTCGTTGGCGGTCAGCTCGTCGAACTGTCCGCTGAGCAGGACCACCTGGGCCGTTTTCTTCAAAATCCCATACAACGCGTTGGCGGCCGAGTTGGTCACGATGACGTTATAGCCGGCTTCGATGAAAAGGTCGGCCATCTGTTTTCTGGAGTCGATATCTTCATCCGCGATGAGAAGTCCCAGCATGGCCCTATACCTCTCTGAACGTAACGTTGACATGGCTCCCGGTCCGGGGACCAATCACGATTTCGATGGTTCTTTCACTGCCGCTACCTTTTTTTGAGCCGATGGCCGGAACAATCCCCGCACCATCGAAACGAACAGAACCAGCCCGGGAACCATCTGAAAGGCAATGACCAGGCCGCCAAAAACAAGAAACAGGATGACGAGCCAACTGAGACCTTCGGATTGGGCGCCGCCCGCAGCCAGGGCGGTGGAACTGGAACCGAGCAGAACCAGGAGCGCGACGTTGAAGATGGTTTTCATGGCGGACCTCCTTCCGGAACGGGTTTCGGGTGCCGTTACCCTTGCCCTCTTCCAGTGCAGTGGTTGTGCCATTATTAATATTTGTTTATAAATTTGCTTTATCTTATTGATTTTAAGGTTGTTTTTTCGACCTGAACGATCCCGGCCCGCTCCTGCAAGGTCCGCACATGTATAAAGAAATCAGGCGGTTAAGGACGGACAATCGCTGAGAAAAAGCCCCGTTCAGAGGATAAGCAACTGTTTTGGTGCCGTTTTTTCAACGAACTGCGGGTGTATAAAATTACAATACAGGCGAAGGGACAATTCAGGCGGCAGTACCACGGGGATCGGCTCCGGTTCCGGGGGCGGGGCTTTGAACCCGACCGTCTCCGGGAGCGGAAGCCTTTCGGGGCAGTTTCTTCAAATTTCTTCATCCCCCCGAACCGGACCTTTGCCCGTTTCGTTTTTTTCTGCGCCCAATGGCTTGACTTCACCTAAAATGAGACCTAAACTAATGAATATATTTTATTTTCTGTGATGTCGATATTGCGGGACTCTTCGGCAGGAATCTGCGCACAGCCTCAATAGGGCGAGACCGTTCTTCATCGATCCACCGGCTATTCTTTCAAAACGCTGGAAGGAAGGCTCGGCCTGGTAGAAGGGGAGTTGGGAGGATGGGAGAAATACGTATCTTGGTGGTGGATGACGACCTGGTCATCCGCGAAGGTCTACGCCGGATTCTCGAGGCCAGGGACTACATCGTGGAAACCTTCGCCAACGGCCCCCTGGCCATCGAGCGGATGGCGGAGCATTCATTCGACCTGGTCATTACCGACTTGAAAATGCCGGGTATGAACGGGATCGAGGTCCTGAAACACCTCAAAGCCCTGCAGCCCGAAGTCCCCATCATCATGATTACCGGGTTCTCGACGGTCGATACCGCCGTCGATGCCATGAAAAACGGCGCATCCGACTACATCGCCAAACCGTTCTCCCCAGAAGAGATCACCGAAAAGATCCAGGCCGCTCTCGATCAGAAAGCGATCCTCATAGACGATATCTACCTGCGCAAGGAGCTGCGTGATTTTCACGGCTTTGACGGCTTTATCGGCGAGGGCCGGGAAATGGAGAAGGTCTATCGCCGCATCCTCCAGGTGGCCCCCACCGACAGCACCGTTCTCGTGACGGGGGAAAGCGGCACAGGAAAGGAACTGGTGGCCCGGGCCATCCACCGCAACAGTTCACGACGGGACGCCCCCTTCGTGGCCGTCGACTGCACCTCGTTGGTGGAGAACCTTCTGGAGAGCGAGCTCTTCGGGCACATCAAGGGCTCCTTTACGGGAGCCGTCCAGAGCAAATCGGGCCTGTTCAAGGTCGCCGACGGCGGCACCCTCTTTCTCGACGAGGTCGCCAACATCAGCCTGACTACCCAGGCCAAGTTACTGCGGGTGCTGCAGGAGCGGGAAGTCACGCCCATCGGCGGCACCCAGACGATCCCCATCAATATCCGTCTGGTAGCAGCCACCAACCGCGATCTGCGCAAAATGGTCGAGGAAGGCACCTTCCGCGACGACCTTTTTTTCCGGCTCAATATCATTCCCCTCGAACTTCCGCCGCTGCGCCAGAGAAAGGAAGACTTGAGCTGGCTGACCCGGCATTTCATCAAACAGTTCTCGGAAGAGATCGGCAAGGAGATCAAAGGCCTCTCGTCCGAAGCGCTGGCCGTTCTCGAGAACTATTCCTTTCCCGGCAATGTCCGGGAGCTCGAGAATCTCATCGAACGGGCGGTGGTCCTGGCCGACGGGGAATTCATCCAGGCCGAAGACCTCGAATTGCAACTGGCTGGAACCGGTGGGGGGACCGCTGCAAGCGGGTATGTGCCGCACAGCGCCGAGGAGTTGAAGGAGAAAAAACGCCTGTTACGGGAACAGGCGGTGGAGTCGCTTGAAAGGGCCTTCGTTCTGGATGCCTTGAACAGAAACGACTGGAATGTTACCCGGGCGGCGAAAGAGGTCGGCATGCTGCGGCCCAACTTTCAGGCATTGCTGAAAAAACAAGGCATTTCCGGGCGCAAAGGACCTCTCGCCTGAATCCGAGAACACACCAGCTCGATCTCATCCTGCCGATTCAGCCGCCCCATCGCCACCAGAAGCCAAGGTACCGGCGGGCGACGAACAGGGCAGCTTGATGGTAAACGACGTTCCTTCCCCCACCCTGCTTTCCACCTCGATCTGTCCTCCGTGATTCTCGACGATCCCATAGGAAACAGAAAGACCCAGGCCGGTGCCCAACGCCCCCTTGGTGGTAAAGAAGGGATCGAAAATCTTCTCCAGATAGTCGGGGACGATGCCGTAACCGGTATCGCCGATCCGGGCATAGACCCAGGTGCCTTTTTGCTGCGTTCCGGTCTCGATGGTGAGCGTTCCTCCTTGGGGCATGGCCTGAGCAGCATTGAGGATGACGTTCATGAAGACCTGTTCGAGCTGATTCGGATCGATCAGCAGGTCGGGGAGGATTGCATGGTACTTTCTCTCCACCTTGATGTTGAGGAAAAAGGCCTGATGTTCCACCAGGGAGAGGGTCTTGTCCAGCAGAAAATTGATCGATTGCAAAGACTTGCAGGGCACTGCCTTGCGGGAGAATTCCAGCAGCCCGCGAACGATCTCCGCACAGCGACGGGTTTCCCGAAGGATGGTGGCCAGATCTTTTTTCAGCTCCGGCTCGAGGCGAGGATCTTCGAGCAGCAGGGAAGCGAACATGAGAATCCCGGTCAGAGGGTTGTTGATCTCGTGCGCAATGCCGGCGGACATCTCGCCGAGAGCGGCCAACTTTTCTGACTGGAGAAGCTCCGACTGCATCTTTCGGATCTCCTCTGTCCGTTCTTCGACCCGCATTTCCAGGGTCGCCCCCCATTGCCGCAGTTCGTTCTGCGCCTTCTTGAGGTTGAGAGCCATGTCGTTGAATGAGGTGGACAACTCCCCCAGTTCATCCCCCGAGGACGTTTCAATCCGGCTCTCGAGGTCGCCCTGGGCCAGTTTGCGGGTGTGCTCGAGCAGTTGCTCGACCGGACGGTGAATAAAACGGCGGGTCAGCGCAGTGAGGCTCAGCAACAGGATGGCCAAAAGCGAGACGGTGAGAAGAGCGATGCCGTTTCGATAATGGGCCATCCGGGTGTTCAGATCTTCAAGGGAGACGATGACATCCAGCACGCCGAGCAGCTTGGTCTGCGGCGGGTGAAAATGGCAGGCCGCCGCCAAGCAGCTGGGATGGCTGTAAATCCCCCGCGCGATACCGAGAACTTCCTTGCCCTGACGGTCTTTGAACAGACGGCTGCGATTCATCGAGGAGGCCTGAAGCAGGGTCTTTTTCCCGCTGTGGCACATGTTGCACGCCTCAGCTTTTTTGTCGAGCGCCGTTCCGATCTCCGGCCTGTCGGTCGAAAAGATGATGATTCCGTCCTTATTGATGAGACGGATATGCTCGATGCCCTTCTGGGTGCCAACCTCCTTGATCATCTGGTAGGCCCGTTTGCGGTCGTTTTCCAGCATCTGGTAATAGGTGGTCTGAATAATGGTCTCGCTCAGATTGTCGACATCCTTGACTGCTTCCTGGAGGAATACCGCCTTCAGAGAGCGGACATTGACCCAGGAGAAGACAACCATTGCCAGAAGGAGAGCACAACTGGTGACGAGAATGAATTTGGTGAGAAGTCGAAGGCGCATTGGTCCGCTTCCGGGGGTTCGGAGAACTATTTCTTCTTGTCATTGAAATAGGCATTAAAAACACTTTAAATTTTAACATAATGCTGTATAAATGTTTATTAAATATTTTATATTTTATACCGTTTCCCACCGAGGGACGTCATGGCCGAGAGACTCTGCCAGGACAAACTGAATCCATATCTCATTGCAGGCCTTTATCTCCTCTTCGGGGGGATTTGGATCCCCTCTACCATTTATTTCTTCTCCGAGTGGATCCCCGAGCCCGCGGCGTATCGCCGGTGGGAGATCATTTGCTGTCTCTCCTGGCTGCTGGTGACGGCGGTGCTGATTTATCTCCTGGTCGAGTACACCAAAGGGGCGGTGAATTCTTCTCAGGATTCTCTGAACCGGGCCAGCCGAGCGCTCGAGGCCCGCAGCGAGTGCAGTCAGATCCTGATTCGGGCCGCCGACGAACAGGAACTGATGGCGGGGATCTGCCAAATTATCGTGGAATCGGAGGGCTATCGCCTGGCCTGGGTGGGGCTTGCCGAAGCGGATGCCGAGAAGACGATACGGCCGGTGGCCCAGTGGGGATACGAGAACGGTTATCTGGAAACCCTGAAGGTCTCCTGGGGCGACAACGAGCACGGCCGTGGTCCCACCGGCATCGCCATCCGCTCGGGCCGGCCGAGCGTGGTTCAGCATATCCTGACCGATCCCAAATGGGAGCCCTGGCGGGAGAAGGCCCTGCGCTACGGGTACGCCTCGTCGCTCTCGCTGCCCCTCTCGGACGGCAACCAGGTCTTCGGCGCCCTGATCATTTTCGCCGGCGAAGCGGACGCTTTCGACTCTCAGGAGGTCGTGCTGTTGCAGGGGTTGGCCGAAGACCTCTCCTACGGCATCGCCACCCTGCGGATGCGACGGGATCGGGAGAAGGGCAGAAACGACCGCAAACTTCTGGCAACCATCGTCGAACAGGAGGCCGATGGGGTGCTGACCTTCGATACCGCCGGGCAGATCCTCTACCTCAATCCGGCCTTCGAAATCATCAGCGGCTACTGTCGCGAAGAAATCGTCGGGCGCAATATCCTGAACCTCGCCAAGAGTGACCGGAACCAGAAATTTTTCCGGGTGATGGCCGACTCCCTTCACCAGGAACAGGTCCTGACGGAGCGGTTTATCAACCGTCGTAATGACGGTACCCTGTACGATGTCGAAGCCCGGATCTCCCCGGTCTCGGGCCCCGCGAGAATTATCGCCTACGCTGCCGTAATCCGCGATCTGACCCACGAGGTCCAATTGGAGCGACAGTTGTGTCAGGCCCAGAAAATGGAAGCGATCGCCACGCTGGCCGGAGGGATCGCCCACGATTTCAACAACATCCTGGCCGCCATCGTCACCAACACCGAAATGGCCCTGGATCAGGTCGAGGAAGGTGCCCCCCTGCAGGAGCACCTCGCCATCGTGTTAAAGGCCGGCTTCCGGGCGCGAAACCTGGTGCGGCAGATTCTCACTCTGAGCTGCCAGGGCGAACACGAACGCCAGGCCCTGCGCCTCGAACTCGTCGCTCTGGAATGTCTGAAACTGTTGCGTGCCTCGCTGCCGACCACCATCGATATTCCCCATCATCAGACGGAAGGCCTCGGCATGGTCATGGCCGATCCGACCCAGATTCACCAGGTCCTCATGAACCTGTGCACCAACGCTGCCGATGCCATGCGGGAGGAGGGAGGCACCCTCGATATTCGGCTCGCCAACGTTAATCTGCCGATCCAGGATCCCGCCGGCAATCCCCAGCTGCCGGCCGGGCGCTACGTCCGCCTGACGGTAGCGGATACCGGCCACGGCATGGACCGTAAAACGATGGAGCGGATCTTCGATCCCTTCTTCACCACCAAGGGGCCGGGTCGGGGCACGGGGCTGGGGCTGTCGGTTGTTCATGGTATCGTCAAAAATCATGGGGGAGGCATTACCTTTGTCAGCGAACCGACCACGGGGACCACTTTCCACATCTATCTGCCGCGGATCGACGCCGCCGAGGCATCCATGGAAGAAAAAACCGCGGCCCCCCTTCCCCGGGGTATCGGAGCGCATCCTGTTTCTCGACGACGAGGAGGACATCGTCTTTTCCGGCCAGAGGATGCTGGAGACCCTCGGTTATCGGGTAGTAGCGGGAACCAACAGCCTGGAGGCCCTGGAGGTCTTCCGCGCCCAACCGGAGCGCTTCGACCTGGTCATCACCGATCGGACCATGCCGCACCTGACCGGCGAGCGTCTGGCTCTGGAACTTCTTGCCCTGCGGCCCGACCTGCCGATTATTCTGTGCACCGGCCTCGGTTCGGCCGCCGGCGGTGGGGTTACCGATCAGGTCGCGCGCGCCATCGGCATCCGCGAAGTGCTCCGCAAGCCGGTGGAACGAGGCGAAATGGCCCGCGTCATCCGGCGGGTGCTGGATGAATCGCATTGAGATGGAGGCGGACGTGGCTCACATTCTGATCATCGATGACGACGAGCTGATGGTATCTTCCCTGGCTCTGATGATTCGGCGGCTGGGGCACGAAGCCGCCAGTGCCGGGTCCCTCGGCGAGGGACTGGAACTCTCCCGAAACCGGGATTTCGACGTCGTTTTCCTCGACGTTCGGATGCCCGACGGCAACGGCCTGGAAATCCTCTCCCGGCTGGCGACAGGGCCATCGGCCCCCGAGGTGATCATCATCACCGGTTTCGGCGAGCCGGACGGCGCCGAACTGGCCATCAAAAGCGGTGCCTGGGACTACATCGAGAAGGGCTCCTCAGTCAAGGACATGACCCTCTCCCTGGAGCGTGCTCTTCAGTACCGCCGGGAGAAACGGGCCGGGGCACGGAAGGGGAATGTCATTGCCCTGAAACGTGAAGACATCTTCGGCAGCAGCCCGAAGCTGAGGGACTGCCTGAACCAGGTGGCGGAGGCGGCCGGCAGCGACGCCAACATTCTGATTACCGGCGAAACAGGAACCGGCAAGGAGCTCTTCGCCCGGGCCATCCACAGCAACAGCCCTCGGGCGACCAGAAACTTCGTCACCGTCGACTGCGCCGCGCTGCCCGAAACGCTCGCCGAGAGCCTCCTTTTCGGCCATGAAAAGGGCGCCTTCACCGGTGCCGAAAAACCCCGGGAGGGACTGCTGCGCCAAGCCCACGGCGGAACCCTGTTTCTCGACGAGGTCGGTGAGCTCCCCCTCTCGCTGCAGAAGACCTTCCTCCGCGCTCTGCAGGAGCGACGCTTCCGGCCGCTGGGCAGCCCGCGAGAAATCGAGAGCGACTTTCGCCTGGTGTCGGCGACCAACCGCAGCCTCGACGAGATGGTCGCCGGAAATACCTTTCGCAGCGACCTGCTCTACCGTCTGCGAGCCTTCACCATCGAACTGCCGCCCCTGCGGGAGCGGTCCGAGGACATCCGGGAACTGGCCCGTAACCATCTCGACCGGCTCTGCGAATGCAACGGACTGGCATCCAAGGGATTTTCCCCTGATTTTCTCGACTCCCTGCTCGCCTATTCCTGGCCCGGCAACGTCCGCGAACTGGCCAATACCCTGGTCCGGGCCTTCTCCGCCGCCCGCTTCGAACCAACCCTCTATCCCAAGCACCTGCCCCCCAACATCCGGGTGCAGATTGTCAAGAATTCGGTGCACGGGGGACCCCTCCCCGCCGAAGACGACCACGCCCCCCACTCGGTCCACAAGCTGCCGAAACTTCAGAATTTTCGGGAAACGGTCTATTCCCAGGCCGAACGACACTACCTGGAGGACCTGATGTCCCTGGCCGAGGACAGCATTCCCGAAGCCTGTCGGGTATCCGGCCTGTCCCAGTCCCGCCTCTACGCCCTGCTGAAAAAACACGATATTGCCCGCCCCCATTGACGTGGCGCTTCCTGCCCGGCAGGAAAATTCCTGCAATACAGGAAGGATTCCTGTCCGGGAGGACCCCTTCGCCCGCCTATCCATTCCCGCATTTATCGCTTAACCCATCGATATAACAAAACTTTTTAAGATTCAAAATTTTTCTTTCCGTTCGGCACGGCGGATGCTCTTAGAGAAGACATCCACACCGCACGGCGCCGGAAAGGCCTTTCCGGAACCGGTGAGCGGGCCACACGGAAAGGAGACGGCCATGAAAGCGAAAGTAGCAAACTCTCTGATCATCGGTTTGGTCCTGTTCGGCACCCTGTTTCTCGGCAGCCTGGCAGGCATCGGCACAGGCAACGCGGCAATGCCTACCATCTTTCTCTGCTTCTTCGCCCTGATCATCGCCATCCAGGTCGTTCCGGCACTCATGCTGTTCGGCGTGCTGGTCAAAGAGGTTTTCCGGCGGACTCCCAAGGGGGAACGGGAAGAACGCAGCAGCAACCGATGAGGGCAGCCAGCGGATCTTGTTCCGCAGGAAAGGGGCGATCATGAATGATCACGGAATTCTCATTGCCGACAAGGATACGGCGACCCGCAGGTTGCTGGCCGATGTCCTGCTCAAGGCGGGCTACCAGGTCAAGACCACCGATTCGGCCGCGGAAGTGTTGGGGGACATCCTCCGGAAGTACGCGCACGTCATCCTCGTGGGAAGCGATTTCGACGAAGAGGTGGCAGCGGCGGACCTGATCCCGATGCTCAAACGGTGCGACCGCAACCTGACCATCATCCTGGTGGCGGACGAGGAATCCCTTCCCACGGTGCGTAAGATCCGCCAGGAAGGCATTTTCTACCATGCCCTCCGGCCGGTGAGCACCGAAGACGGAGAGGAAATCCGACAGGCGGTGGAGTGCGCCTTTAAAAACGTGGTCAATGTCCTGAGCATCCACTAGCGTGGCCCGCCGGGTGGCGAAGCGAAAGAATGTTTCCCTAACAAGGAGATGAAAAGATCATGAAAACCCAAGCACGACTGACCGTTGCCATTCTGACCCTGTGGGGGTTGGTCCCCGCAGCCTCTGCCGCGCCGCTGGGACGGCAGGACAACAGCAGCCTGGTGGTTTGGACCTTTCTCGGTTTTTGCGCTCTGATCGTCGTTGCCCAACTGGTGCCGGCCATCCGCAACGCCCGCCTGGCGGCACGAAGGGAACGAGAAAGAACGGTGGCGGAAGAGGCTGTCAAAGCGGAGGTGGAAAAATAGGCGGAGCGAAAAGGAGTCACGATCATGAAAAGTCAACTGAGTTGGATCGGCGTACTGCTCCTCTTCGGAGGAGGCGTCTTTCTCGTGCAGGAGATCTTCGGATGGCCACTGATGAAAGGTGTCGGCGGTCTGTTCATGATGTTTTTTCTCGGGTACTGCGCCATCATCCTGGTGGGTCAGGTCTTTTCCGCTGTGGTCGCCCTGCGCACGGTTCTGCTGAAGGCGGCTGAACGAAAAAGAACCCGGCGGTCGACTCTACCGTAGGGCGGCGAAAAAAAATCCATTTTCCGGGAGGAATAGCCATGGGATGGAACGGAAAGAGACTCTTGTTGATGGTTCTGATGATGGCGGCATGGGGGATCGAGCAACCCGCCGTCGCGGCGATGAACAGCGATGACTGTCTCGGCTGCCATGGCGAGGCCGGGATCGTCGGTGCCAGGTTCGTGGTGGACCCGGTCAAATTTGCGCACACCGCCCACGGCGATCTGGGATGCCCGATGTGCCACGTCTCGGTTTCTGAAAATCACCCCGGTGACGGGAAAGTTCCCTCCCGGCCCGCCTGCCGGGACTGTCACCCGGATATCAGCGCTGAGTACGCGCGCAGCCGGCACGCCGCCTTCGCATCCTGCGGGGACTGCCACAACCCGCACCTGGCACACGCCCCCACCGAGGTTTCCGGCATGGAGATGAACCGTCAGTGCTCCAGCTGCCACGAGCGCACGGCCATGCGGAAGACCCACGAAACCTGGCTCCCCCAGACCGATCTTCACCTGCAGGCGCTTCCCTGCGTCTCCTGCCATACCGGTTCGAAAGATACCGTGATCACATTATATCCGGTCCGGCGGCAGGAAGCGAAGGAGGAACATGGCCCCATGCCGAGCGCGGCCTTCGTGCCGGCCGGCTACAAACAGCTGAAGGACCTGGCCGGGAAACGGGGCATTGCCTCGCTTATCGACACCAACGGCGACGGCACCGTCTCCCTGGCCGAGCTGCGGCAATTCAACAGCCACTATGGCCGGCAAGGCTTGCGCCTCAGGGGAATGCTGACGCCGGAAATCGTGACCCACAGCGTGCAGATCCTCGCCAACCGCTGGGACTGCACCTTCTGTCACGCCTCGGGTCCCGAAGCCAGGCAGACCAGCTTCCTCGCCCTGCCCCGGGAAGACGGCAGTGTCAGCCGGCTGCCGGTGGAGAAGGGCGCCGTGCTCGATGCCCTGAACGGAACCCCGGACTTCTACATGATGGGTGCCACCCGCAACGCCTCCCTCAACCTCATCGGGCTGGCCCTTCTCGCCGGGGGGCTGGTGATGCCGGTAGGGCACGGGTTCCTGCGGTTTCTGACCCGCAACAATAGACGCTGAAAGGAGTCGCACCATGAGCGAACAGAGCACTCCGATGCCGACACGGATCTATCTGCAGCCGACGCCGGTACGTATCTGGCACTGGCTCAACGCCCTCGGCATCATCACCCTGGGTGTTTCCGGAGCCCAGATCCGCTTTCCGGACTACCTGAATATCTTCGGCAGCTACAAGGCGGCCATCCTGCTCCACAACACCGCCGGCCTGCTGGTGGCCATCTCCTTCTCCCTTTGGTTTTTCTACTACACCTGCGTCGTGCGCAAGATGACCGAACTCTACGTTCCGACCCGCGAGGACCTGTGCCACGGGCTTCTGCGGCAGGCGGTCTTCTACTTTTTCAACTATTTCCAGGGCAAACCCAACCCCCACCACCCCACCCCGGAGAATAAGTTCAATCCCCTGCAGAAATCGGCCTACCTCGCCATTATGTTCGTCCTGGTACCGTTGGTGAGCCTCACGGGGATTCTGCTGATGAACGTCTCTCCGCTACGGGAACTGGTGCTTATGGTCGGCGGGCTGAAAATTCTCGTCGCCATCCACTTTCTGCTAGCCTGTTCGCTCTTTGCCTTTCTCTTCACCCACCTCTACCTGGCGACCCTCGGCAAGACCCCCCTCTCCTACGTCAAGCCGATGTGGACCGGGTGGGAGGAGAGCGAAGAGCACTGATGCGGCGTGTCAACATCTTTGGTTGAGGTGAGAACCGGAAAGAGAGGTTGCCATGAACGAACAGGTGAAATCTGAACCGGGAAGCAGGTACGGGGGAGCCCGCGGAGACGCGGCGACAGGTGAAAAACCGGCAAAGACAACCGAAATTTGCCTTCAGGATCTCCAGGCCCTGTCGCACCGCGGCCTGCGGGACCTGCTATTGTTTCTTCTGTTCAGCTTCTTTTTCTTCGGAGTGCGCCAGATCGATCTCCTCGCTCCTCTGACCGAAGGGGTCCGGCAGATCCTCGGCTCTCCGCCGTCGCCGGAGCTGACGACCCTGGCCCTGGCTGGTTACACCCTCTCGGCCCTGGTGCTCATCCTCGCCCGGTCGGCTAAAGGGGAGAGGCCCCGCCTGAAATGGTCGCACCTCTTCTACCGGACGGTTTTCTATTTCTTTTACGCCGTCGCCGGTTCCCTGGAAGGGAACTTCATGAGGGTCCTCCTCGCCGGACTCCTCCTCATCGGCCTGGAACAGCTCAACATCTGGGCCTATGCCCTAAAAGCTCTGCCCGCGGGAAAAGAGCCGGCGAGCAAGTCCTGACGCCCCCGGGACATCGAGATTTACGGGAGGCCCCATCAAAAAAAGCCGGGAGAAAAACCCGGCTTTTTTTGATGGATGAAGAAGTCTTCCGGCCCGCTCAGGCCAGATCGAAAATTTTTTGCAGGCTTTCCTGCAAAATCGTCAGCTTCTCCCGGGCATCCCTGAGCTTGCCCCGGTCCTTCTCCAGGACCTGGGGCGGTGCCTTGGCGAGAAAGGCCTCGTTGGAAAGCTTTTTCTCGAAAAGCATGACATCTTTTTCCACCTTGGCGATCTCCTTCTGCAGGCGCTTTTTCTCCTCCTCGACGTTGATCATCCCCGCCAGGGGCAGAAGAATTTCCACCTCGCCGGCGATCTGCGTGGCAGCCTGGGAGGGGCGCTCGACGCCCTGACCGTAGGTGAGATCGCTCACCCTGGCCAGCGTCGTGATGTATCCCTTCCCTTCGGCCAGAATCCCGGCGGACTCGGCGTTTTTACAGTCGAAGACGGCGGAAATCTCTCTGGACGGCGGAACATCCATTTCTCCGCGGATATTGCGGATGCCCTTGATGACCTCCATGAGAAGCTCCATCTTCCGGGCCCCCGCCTCATCCACGGGGATCTCTTCACCGACCGGGTAGGTTGAAAGCTGAATGGAAGCGACCGGCCGTTCGCCGGGAAGGGCCTGCCAGATTTCTTCGGTGACGAAGGGCATGAAGGGATGCAGCAGGCGCAGCAGTTGCTCGAGCACCGTGAACAGAACGCTCTGAGCCCGCCCCCTGGCCCCCGAGTCTTCGCCGTACAGGTCGTCCTTAATCAGTTCGATGTACCAGTCGCAGAACTCGTGCCAGGTGAAGGCATAGAGAGCGCCGGCGGCATCGTTGAACTTGTACTCGGCCAGGCTCTGATTGGTCTGCCGGATCACCTCGGCGAGCCGGGTGAGAATCCAGCGGTCGGCAAGGGAGTGCTCCCCGCGGTCGACATCGCTTTGCGCCGGATCGAAGCCCTCCAGGTTCATCAGGGCGAAGCGGCTCGCGTTCCACAGCTTGTTGACGAAATGGCGGTACCCGGCAATGCGCTCGGTGGAGAGCTTGATGTCCCGCCCCATGGCGGCGAAGGCCGCCAGGGTGAAGCGAAAGGCATCGGTGCCGAACTCATCGATCACCGTCAGCGGATCGATCACGTTCCCCTTGCTCTTGCTCATCTTCTGCCCCTGGGCATCGCGCACCAGGGCATGGATGTACACCTCCCGAAAGGGGACCTCCTTCATGAACTTGAGCCCAAACATCATCATCCGGGCCACCCAGAAGAAGAGGATGTCAAAGCCCGTCACCAGGCAGGAGGTGGGATAGAATTTCGCCAGCGTCTCGGTCCGCTCGGGCCAGCCCATGGTCGAGAAAGGCCACAAGGCCGAGGAGAACCAGGTATCGAGAACATCGGTTTCCTGGCGCAGGTCGCCGCTGCCACAGTGGACGCAGGCCTCGGGGTCCTGCCGGGAGACGGTAATCTCGCCGCAGCTCTCGCAATACCAGGCCGGGATGCGGTGCCCCCACCAGATCTGACGGCTGATGCACCAGTCCTGGATATTGTACATCCACTCGAAGTAGGTCTTCTCCCATTGCTGGGGAACGATGCGGGTGCGGCCGTCCTCGACCGCGGCGATCGCCTCTTTCGCCAGGGGAGCGACCTTGACGTACCACTGCAGGGAGAGGGCAGGCTCGATGACGGTCTTGCAACGGTAGCACTCCCCCACCGAAAGGGCATAGTCCTCAATGCGCTCGAGCAGGCCCTGCGCCTCCAGGTCGGACACCACCTGTTTGCGGGCCTCGTACCGCTCCAGCCCCTGGTAGGGGCCGCCGTTTTCGTTGACCACGCCCGAGGTATCGAAAATATTGATTGTCGCCAGGCCGTGGCGTTTGCCCATTTCGAAATCGTTGAAATCATGGGCCGGGGTGATCTTCACCGCTCCGCTGCCGAAGTCCTTATCGACATAGGTGTCGGCGATGATCGGAATCTCGCGCTCCACCAGCGGCAGCAGCACGGTTTTGCCGATCAGGTCCCGATAGCGCTCGTCCTCGGGGTGCACTGCGACGGCGCTGTCGCCAAGCATCGTCTCGGGGCGGGTGGTGGCAACGGTCAGGAAGCGGTCGGTGCCTTTGACCGGATAGCGCAGATGCCACAGGTGCCCTTTTTTCTCGTCGTGCTCCACCTCCAGGTCGGAGAGGGCCGTGTGGCAGCGGGGGCACCAGTTGATCAGGCGGTTGGCCCGGTAGATGAGGCCCTCCTCGTAGAGACTGACGAACACCTCCCTGACCGCCTTGGAGAGCCCCTCGTCCATGGTGAAGCGCTCCCGCTCCCAATCGCAGGACGCCCCCAGGCGCTTGAGCTGGTTGATGATCTGGCCGCCCGACGCGCGGCGCCACTGCCACACCTCCTCGACAAACTTTTCCCGGCCCACCTGATGGCGGTCCCGACCCTCTGCGGCCAGCTGTTTTTCCACCACGTTCTGGGTGGCGATACCGGCATGATCGGTCCCCGGCATCCACAACACCTCGAACCCGTTCATCCGCTTCCAGCGGACCAGAACGTCCTGCAGGGTGTTGTTGAGGGCGTGGCCCATGTGCAGCACCCCCGTCACATTGGGGGGCGGAATGACGATGGAATAATGGGGCTTTGGGGAGTTCTCATCGGCATGAAAATAGCCGTTTTCTTCCCAGATCCTGTACCAGTTCTTTTCCACCTCGCGAGGCTCGTATCCCTTGGGGAGCTTCGGTTCCATGTATTGAATCCTTCCGATCCGTCCGTCGTCACGTAAAAGAAAATGGGGATTTTAGCAATCCCCATTTCATCCGTCAATCTCGTATCGCCTGCCGCCCAGCGAAAATAAAGCAATTACTGATGCACGCCTTCCTTAATCCGGCGCAGCTCGTCCCGGATCATATTTTCGGCCAGATCCGGAACCACCTCCCAGGCGACCTTCTCCAGAATCGAATCGGCCAGCCTCTCTATCACCGAGCCGGCTACCTTCTCGACGATCCGGGTCAGATCCTCTTCGCTCAGAGCCCCAACCCGCTCTTCCACGGCTGCGGCAAGGGGGGATTCCGGCAGATCCGCAGGAGCTGCCATCTGCGCCGTAACCGAATTGGAGTCCCTATCCAGCGCTTCCTCGATCCGGGGAGCTTCCGGTTCGAAAACGGGTTGCGGCTTCTCTTCGGCCTCCAGCCACGGTTCCTCTTCCTCTTCCTCTTCCTCGACCGGCCCCGGTTCCTCCGTCGGCAGAACCTCTCCGAAACTCTCTTCGTCGTCGAAGGCATACCCTGCCAGGGGCGTCTCTTCCGACGCATCAAAGGAGGCGGCGAAAGGCTCTTCTTCCGAGGGAACCCCCGCCTCAACTCCTTCCGGTTCCAGCTCCGTCAATCCGGCTGCGGCGAGCGCCTCTTCCTCGAGGAGCAGATCTTCCTCCTCAAGGATATCGCTTTCGTCCAGAGAAAGAATCTCGTCCTCATCCTCGTCGTCGAATGCGAACCCCTCGGATTCCGCCTCCGGCGGGAGAGACCGGGGTTCTGTTTGCGGCGGGGCTGTTATCTCCAGCTCTTCCGCCGAGAGCAGGCTCTCGGCGAAGGGCGATGCCTCCTCTTCCGGTACCAGGGCGTCCTCTACCGGCTCCTCGGGGGAGAAAAACTCCTCCTCTTCGGTGGCGGGAGAAAGAAAAGCGTCATCCGCGCCATCCTCCAGGGCCACATCCTCCCAGGATTCCGCTTCCAAAGGCTCCGGTTCGGGCTCTTCCAGAAGGTCCTCTTCGTCGAAGGAGACCGAGTCCCACAGATCTTCCTCCACGGAGTGCGGCTCCTCTTCTTCCGCCGCTTCTGCCGGAGGAGTCAAAGGCTCCGCCGGTACCTCTTCCTCGAACCCCTCCAATTCGTCCCAGAGGTCGGAGGTGACATCGGCAGAGGAACTCTCCACCCCGACAGCGGGTTCCGGGGCTTCAGCGGGCGCCAGGGCCTCTTCGGGGACCGAAGCGGTCGGGGGGACCCTGGCGAGAAGCTCCTCGACCCGATCAATCAGGGCCTGCGACTCGAAAGGCTTGGCGATCCAGCTGTCCGCCCCCGCGTCCCGGGCCTTTTCCTCATCGAAGGGCTCGAAAGTGCCGCTCAGCAGAAGAACGGGGGTGCGCTGGAGCAGCGGATCCTGCTTGATGGCCGTGCACAGCTCATATCCATTTTTCCCGGGCATGAAAACATCGGCGAGAATCAGATCCGGCCGAAGACTCCGGGCTTTTTCGAGGGCGGCATCGCCGTTATCGACAATGGCCAGTTCGTAATCTTCGTTGGCGAAGGTAATGCCGATAACCTTCTGAATGGTGATACTGTCGTCGGCCAACAACAGTTTTTTACTCATTCAATACCTCCCGAGCCCCCCGAAGGGGACATGTCGATTGATGTTGCCGGGTCGGCAGAATTCTGGGTCTTCGAACCGCGACAAAATTGTTCTCACGCTATCACAGCCACCCTGAAGTGTCAAGGGTTTAACCGGGAAATTCAAGGGGTTATGAAACCTCAAAAGACTTTCCACGGCTGTGGCAAAAAAAGCTTATGGTACAGATTTATAGCAAACCGGTCGGTCATTCCGGCAATGAAATCCGTCACCGAAACTTCCATCGAATCCCCGGGAAAACGCCGCCCGCCATTGGCCAGAAGAGCCTGCTCATCCTCGAGAAAAAAGAGAAACAGCTCGCGCAGGATCCGGGAAGCTTTGACGAAATCGTCATGAACGGTCTTGACCTGGTAGACGTGCTCGAACAGCCAGTCGCGCAGCGCTTCGATACTTTCCGCCACGGCGGAGGAGAGTCGGATATCGTCCCCGCCGTCAGCGAGGGAAGTTTCGATCATATTCCGCACCATGGTGTTGATGCGGCCGGAATGGGATGTCCCCAACACCCGCAGGAGCTCCGCGGGAATTTGATCCTGAGCGAACAACCCGGCCCGAACGGCGTCGTCAAGGTCGTGATTGACATAGGCGATGATATCGGCAAGCCGCACGATCCGGCCTTCGAGGGTTGCGGCCAACCCAGCCGAGTCGGTTCGCAGCAGAGGTCCCTTGCCCTTGGAGTGCTTCAGAATGCCGTCGCGCACCTCGGCGGTGAGATTGAGCCCCCGCCCGTCCTTTTCCAAAACCTCAACGACTCTCAGACTCTGGCGAACATGCCGAAACCCGTTCGGAGTCAATTCATCGAGAACCCTTTCTCCGGCATGGCCAAAGGGGGTATGGCCCAGGTCATGACCGAGAGCGATCGCCTCGGTCAGGTCTTCGTTAAGCGCCAGCGCCCGGGCGACGGTGCGGGCGATCTGCGACACCTCGAGGGTATGGGTCAGCCGGGTGCGATAATGGTCCCCTTCCGGGGCCAGGAAGACCTGGGTCTTATATTTGAGACGCCGGAAGGACTTGCTGTGAAGTATCCGATCGCGGTCATGTTGAAAAACAGTCCGGACCTGACACGACTCTTCCGCAAAGCGTCGACCACCGCTCCGGGCGCTCAGGCAGGCAAAGGGGGAAAGGGTCTGTTCTTCACGTTGTTCGAGGAGGCTCCGAATGGTCATATGGAATCCCGCGTCGGTCAGACAAAGCACTGATCCATCTATAACGCATCTTCTTGCAGCACGCAAACAAATAATCCCGCCGAAAAATAGAGCGGATTGACCGGCATTTAAACTCAGCAGAGCAAGTTGACAGGAGAGCTTTCTTAAAGTTTCCGGAAACCATCGGATGATTCCATAGACAACTTTTGGGTGGAATCGCGTATTTATTCTGGACACATTGAACTAGCAAAACATTCACCTAGAAAGAAAATTTTCAGGCTCTTTATTGTCCACAGCAGATTTATTTCTATGCGAGTTTGCCTTAGATAATATATTTTTTCTTGATTTATAAAATAATTGCTGTATTAGTAGTCCTATCTGAGACCATTATCGTGGCTGAATAAATCCATAGAAGGAGGAAAAAAATGGCAACATTGCTTGAAATGGCCGCTGAAATCGTGCCGCCCACGCCTCCACCACCTCTCTCTCCAAAGAAGAACTGGTCGCCGAACTGGCCGAGTCCACAAAGCGCTCTGGCCGCTCTGGAAAAAGGGGAGGCTTCGGCCCGGAAGCAGCCGCGCGAGGAGGCCGCTGCGACCCCGGCGGTGTCCCGCAAAAAAGCATTCGGCAAGGACAAGGTGATCTGCATGCTCTGCGGCAAGGAGATGAAAACCCTGGCCCGCCACCTGAAGACCGCCCACGACATGAAGCCGGGCGAATATCGCAAGCAGTTCGACATCCCCCGCACCCAGCCGCTGGCGGCCCGCGCCTACTCGGAAAGCCGCCGGCAGATGGCCATCGAGCGCGGTCTCGGCGAAAACCTGGCCAAAGCCCGCGCCGCCCGCGGAAAAGGGAAAAAGAAAAAATGATGTTTTCGCAAGAAAGCAAACAAAGGAATGTCTAAGCAAAAAAGCGCCCTCTTTGGGGGCGCTTTTTTGCGGACTTGCGTAGAAAGACGGGTCAATCTTCCTCGAGCAACTGCCAGAAAGCGAACCCCTCTCTTTTCTCATCCTCCTCCATTTGCCGGCCGATCAACCGAAGGCGTTCTCTGGTCGGATGGGTCTTGACCGTTACAAAGGCCCGGGTCAGAGCTGCGACCGTTGCCTCCTGCAGAACCAGTTCCTCGCCGTTGCGCAGGTGCAAGACCGCTCTCAGGTGATGATGGCCCGCGGGAACGAACAGCTCGATCTCCTCGATATCCGCATTGGCGAGCACTTCACGAGACATTGTTACCGACAGGCCTTTCAAATGAGGGTAAAGGGAATGGTCGCCAAGAGATTCCCGTCGGCATCCAGAACGTCCACCTTCCAGCTACCGGTCCACTGGGGCGAAATCTTCTTGGATGACCAGGTGCGCCAATCGGACGATCGGACCGGCAGAACGACACGCGCCACTTCCTTGCCGTTGTAATACCAGACATGGGTGACCGTGGTATCGGTCGTCGCGCCCATGATCCGGGTGAAACACTCGAGCTTGCCTGCCGTGGCCGCATAGGTTTTTACCGTGTCGACCGGTGCCCGGTTGACGACCCGGGTCGTAATCACGCCCCGGGCAACCTTCAGGGAGGCGCCGAAGGCGGGAAAACTCCAGATAACGGCCAGACAGACGAACAACGGAATGATACGCTTCATTGCGATCTTCTCCTTTCCTGCAAGATGGAGGAGGAACTCTTCATGGCCCTCCCCCTGAAATCCAAGCCCCAAGGGATGGAGTGAAGGACACACCCGCTGCCGCGGGGATCAAAGAATCCCCGCCAATATACGGGAGGTCGCCGATATGTATACCATACCCGCCCCTCCTTCGTCACCTCGGACGATTCCCTGCGTTTTTTCCTTGACCACAGCCGGGCCGACACCGTAGATTTGAGACTTGGAGTTTCGCATGAATAAATGAATAAAAGGACCGTCCATGAAACGTCTATTGATCGGCGATCGCCGCGAATCCCTTCTCTCCACTCTGGAATTCATTCTCAAACATTTGGGCTACCGGCTGCTGGTCTCATCCCAGTCCGAACAACTCAAGGCTTTCCTCCAGGAGAGTTCCCCGGATCTCATCGTCGTCGGCACGGAACTGCTCGCGGACGATCCCGCCCTGGCCGCGGCGGTTCATCAAAAAGGCAAAGAGACGTCCTGTCCGATTGTCCTTCTCGGAGGCCAGGGGCCGGCCGCTCTGGCCGACATTCCGCATGAAGTTCTGGAGATTCCCCTCGACATCTTCGCCCTTTTCGAGCTGATTCAAAAGCATCTGGAAAAAATCCCCCGCAAGAACCTGCGGCTGGCTATCAAGCTGCCCGGCCTGCTCTGTCACGGGGAGGCCTGCTACCTGGCGGAGGTCCTGAGCCTGAGCACCCAGGGGCTGTTCATGAAAACCGGGTTTCTCATGAATGAGGGCGATATGCTCAAGGTGGTCTTCCCCCTGCTGGGCATGAACAAGGAGCTCGAAATCAAGGGCCGCGTGCTGTACTTCGTCCAACCCGAGCCGGAAAACAACTATCGACAGGGGGTAGGGGTCGAATTCCACCAGATGGAGAAAGAAACGCTGCAACTGCTGCAGAGGTTTATCGAAACCCGCTTCCTCGGCGACGTCACCAGCAACCCCTGGAGTCCCCGGGACCTGGGTGATGACCACCTCAAAAACCGCTCCCAGGAAATCACCCTGAAGGTGGCGGGAATCCTGTAACCCACGAAAAGGGCGCCGGATTTCAGACGCCAAACCCCTGAACCCCGATTCCGGTCGCCTGTCTTTCAGCCTTCCCCGAGCACACTGCTGCCTTCCCCGGGAAAGGGGAGCGAAAATGCCGCGGCGATGGTCGCGGCGACGTCCGCGAAGGTTGCCCGCGTTCCGAGATTTCTCCCCCGTACTCCGTCGCGGTGCCAGACAAGCAACGGAACATACTCCCGGGTATGATCGGTCCCCGGCGTGGTCGGATCGCAGCCGTGGTCGGCGGTGATCAGCAGCAGGTCCCCCCGGGTAAGCCGCTCCAGCAACCGGGGCAGCCAGCGGTCGAACTCCTCCAGTGCCCGGCCGAACCCTCTGGCGTCCAGGCGATGCCCGTAGAGCATGTCGAAGTCGACCAGGTTGGTGAAAATCAGGCCGCGCTCCGATCTCGGTGAGGGCGGCCAGGGTCTTGGCCATGCCGTCGGCGTTGCTTTCGCTGGTCGACGAAACTGCTGATGCCGCGGCCGGCGAAGATGTCGCGAATCTTCCCCACGCCGTGGACCGCCAGGCCCTCTGCCGCCAGCGCGTCCAGAACCGTGGGTGCCGTCGGCGGCAGGGAGAAATCGTGGCGGCGGGAGGTGCGGCGGAAATTTCCGGCGCCGGTGCCGACAAAGGGGCGGGCGATAACCCGGCCGATCCGGTAGGGGTCGAGAATCCGCCGGGCGATGCGGCAGATCTCATAGAGGCGCTCCACGGGAATCACCTCCTCGTGGGCGGCGATCTGAAAGACCGAATCGGCGCTGGTGTAGACGATCGGACGGCCGGTGCCGCAGGTGTTCTTCGCCCAGCTGGCGCAGAATCTCGGTGCCGCTGGCGGCCACGTTGCCGAGGGGCTGCAGGCCGGTTTCGCGCGCAAAGGCGGCGATGATCTCGGCGGGGAATCCCTGGGGATAGGTGGTAAAGGGGTCGGTCTGGATAACGCCGGCGATTTCCCAATGGCCGGTGGTGGTGTCCTTGCCGGAGGAGCGCTCCCGCATCCGCCCGAAATCCGCCGCCGGAGCCTCAACCGGAGCGACGCCGGGAACCGCGGCGATGTTCCCCAGCCCCAGCCCCTGCAGAGCGGGCAGGGACAGCCCGCCGCAGCGCTCGGCCACATGGCGCAGCGTATCGGCATCGGCATCGCCGTAACGGTCGGCATCGGGCAAAGCGCCGATCCCGACGCCATCGAGAGCGATCAGAATCACCCGGCGTATTTCAGAAAAATTCATTAAAAAAAACCTATCCGCTGGATTCAAATTCCCGCCGCGCGCCGCCATTGGTCGACAATAGCGACCCCGGCGCTGGTGCCGATGCGCGTTGCGCCCGCTGCCAGATAGTCCCGGAAGGCCTCCCAGGTCCGGATGCCGCCGGCGGCCTTGACGCCGAGACGCCCGGCCGCCGCCTCGGCCAGAAGTCGTACGTCGGCAAGCGTGGCGCCGCCGGGGCCGAAGCCGGTGGAGGTTTTGACAAACCCTGCTCCGGTCCCCGCCAACAGCCGGGTCAAATCCTCTTTAAGGCGGTCGGTCAGGTAACAGCACTCGATGATGACCTTGACGAGCCTGCCATCGGCCGCGGCCACCACCTGCCGGACCTCCTCCCCCACCGCCTCGAGCTGCCCGCTCAGGGCGGCTCCGACATGAATCACCATGTCGATCTCCGTCGCCCCCGCCGTCACCGCCTGGGATGCTTCGAAAATCTTGACCCCGGTCGTCGCATATCCCAGGGGAAATCCGACCACCGTCCCGACGCCCACCCCCGAGCCGTAGAGCGACGCGGCGGCCAGGGGAACGAATACCGGGGGGATGCACACCGAGGCGAACCCCCACTCGACGGCTTCCTCGCAAAGCCGGCGAACGTCGTCGGAGCTCGCACCGGGCTGCAACAGGGTATGATCGATGAAAGGTGCCGGGGAATCAAGCACATGGCCCGAATCGGCAGGTGGTGAGCTCATGGCCGGATCAGGACCGGTAGGCCGCGTTGATTTTGACATACTCATAGGTCAGATCCGAGGTGTAATACACCGCCTCTCCGGCCCCCAGCCCCAGATCGACGGTGACGGTGAATTCAGCCGTTTTCAGGACCTTGGTGGCCTCGTCCTCAAGCTCCTTGCCGGTGCTGAGGCCGTTTTTCGCCACCGCCACCTCGTTAAAGTAGATGGCCGCCTTCTCCGGTTCGATCAGCGCCCCGGAATACCCGACGGCGGCGATAATCCGGCCCCAGTTGGCGTCTTCGCCGAAGAAGGCCGTCTTGACGAGGCTGGAGGTGGCGACGCTGCGGGCGGCCATTTTCGCGTCCTCGGCGCTGCGAGCCCCCTTTACGCGAATTTCCACCAGTTTGGTAGCCCCCTCGCCGTCGCGCACGATCATCTTGGCCAGATCGAGCAGGACCTCCTCCAGATGCCGGGCAAAGCCATCTCCTTCGGGAGTGCCCTCCTCAATTTCACGCTCGCCGGCGAGGCCGTTGGCCAGGATCAGAACCATGTCGTTGGTGGAGGTATCGCCATCCACCGTGATGCTGTTGAAAGAGCGCTCCACTGCCCGTCGCAGAGCCCGGTCGAGGAAAACGGGGGCAACCTTGGCATCGGTCAAGACAAAGGCCAGCATGGTCGCCATGTTGGGATGGATCATGCCCGCCCCCTTCGCCACCCCCAAAATGGTGTAGGGCTCCCCGTCCACTGTCCCGGTGGCGGCCGAGACCTTGGGAAAGGAATCGGTGGTCATGATCGCCTGGGCGACGGCGGGAGCATCACCGGCCTGCAGCCGGGAGGCGAGGGTCGGGATGTGTCGCTCGAGCTTGTCCATCGGCAGCGGCTGCCCGATCACCCCGGTGGACGAAACGGCGACCAGGCTTTCGGGAATCCCCAGCGAAACCGCGGCGAGTTCGCCGCAGCGCAGGGCATCCCTGAGCCCCTGCTCGCCCGTGCAGGCGTTGGCGTTGCCGCTGTTGACCAGAATCGCCTGGCAGGAACCCTGCTTGATCCGCGGAGAGGTGACCAGCAGGGGCGCGGCCATCACTTTGTTGGTGGTGAACACCCCGGCGCAGCGAGCCGGCACCTCCGAGTAAACCAGGGCCAGATCGGGCCGCCCCGAACGCCTGATCCCCGCCGGGCAGGCGGCAAACTTGAATCCTGGCACTCCCTGAACGTCATTTTTCGTCATCGGTCAGCACTCCGTAAGTGGTTTCGGTGGGGAACAGCATGCCGAAGGAGGTTCCTTCCCTGCACATGGAGGTTTCCAGGAAAATCTTTCCCTTCATACGCTCCAGAATGGCCCGGCAGAGGGTCAGGCCGATCCCGACCCCGCCGGGCTTTTCCGTATGGATGTTGCCGAGCTGAGTGTACTGCTCGAAGATCTCTTCGGCCGCTTCCGCGGGGACAGTCCGGCCATCGTTGTGAATCCGCAGGTAGAGGTAGTCAAGCCCGTCGATCGGGCGGTTTTCCGCCTCAATGCAGAGCCGTCCCCCTTTGCGGTTAAATTTTACCGCATTATCGACCAGCGCGGCGAAAAGCATGGCCGCCTTTTCCCGATCACCGAAGAGTTCGAAGAGATTATCGGCCAAATGAACCGTCTGGGCCAGCCCCCGCTCCGCAATCCGGTCGGCGGCGGCATCCAATGCCGCGCAAAGCAGTTTCGACAACGACAGGGGTTGCCACTCCCAGCGCTCCTCGCCCGAGACGATGGAGAAAAGCCGCAACATCCCCGCGATCAGCTTTTCCATGCGCAGGCACTGTTCGAAGGCTCTTTCCAGACACGCCCTTTCTTCCCTTCCGACGGGCGAGGCGGTCTGCAGGAAATAGTCGAGATAGCCCTGAATCAGAGCGAGAGGGGTATTGAGCTCATGGGAGAGGTTACACACCAACCGGGAGCGGGCCTGGTACATCCGGAGAAGGTCCCGGTGGGCTTTTTCCAGTTCCCGGGTCTGGTTCTGCTGGTGGGAAACCAGCTTGAAATTTTCGATCGCCAGGGCGGTCTGATGGGCGATGGTGACAAGGAGATCGCGATCGGCGGCGGTAAAGGCCTCCCCCGAAGATTTGTTGTTGACGTTGAGAACGCCGATGAGCGAATGCTTGCATCGAATGGGTACGGAGAGCAGCGAATTGGTCTGGTACTGACCGGGACGATCCGAGGGAGAAAAGCGCTTTTCCCGGGAGAGATCCTCCACCAGGACGGCCTCGCCGCTTGCCAGCACGTGCCCCGCGATGCCTTCCCCGGGAGCCGTTCGAATCGAGTCCAGCTCGGTGGCAGGCAACCCCTTGGCGGCCTTTACCCGCAGCCGACCGTCCTCGCCCACCAGCATCAGCGAGGCCTTTTCCACCTCGGCTGAGACGGCGATGGCATCGAGAAGCTTTTCCAGAAAAGGCTGGAGAGCCTCCTGGCTTCCGGCGAATTCGCTGACTTCCCGAAGCAGAATCAGATCGGTCAGGCGCCGGGCGGCGCTGTGCTTGGCCGCCTTGTTTTTCAGGAAGCCGTCGTGGACCTCTTCGGCTCGGCGAACAGCCGCCCGCAACTCCTCGGCGGAGAAGGGCTTGACCAGGTAGTCGAGCGCTCCCTCCCGCAGCGCCTCGCGGGCAACATCGAACTTTCGATGGCAAGAGGCGACGATCACCGGGACGTCGGGACGCAGCCGCTTGACTCGCCGCAGGACCTCGGTCCCCGACACATCAGGCAGCTCGATATCGGTGAGAACGGCGAAAACGTCTTCCCCCTCGATCAGATCCTGAACCGTGCCCCCCGAACCGGTCTGCACGACCCGATAGCCCCATTGAGCGAGCCAGTCCGCCCATAAGGTGCGGAAGAACGATTCGTCGTCCACCACCAGTATGGTCGGCTTCGCTTTGCCCGGCGTCATCCCCTCCGCCACCGATGTCTCCTTTTCATCATTTTCCCGTTCGTCCCGGGCCTCCCCCGACTGGCGTCAGCGCCCGCAACATTTTTTATACTTCTTCCCGCTGCCGCAGGGGCAGGGATCGTTGCGCCCGACCTTGTCCCCCTCCCGGGTCACCGGTTTCTGCGGCTGGTCGTCGTCGCCGGCGCGATTGAGCACGATCTTCCGCCGGCGCTGCTCGGCCTCCATCCTGGAGACGTCGTCCTCCCGGGCGAGCTGAATGCGGAACAGTTTCTGGATGATCTCCTGGCGAATCCGGTTCATCATCTCCAGAAAGAGAGCGTAGGCCTCCCGCTTGTACTGTTCTTTGGGGTCGAGTTGCCCGTACCCCCGCAGGCCGATCCCTTCCTTCAGATGGTCGATGCTCAGCAGGTGATCTTTCCACTGATTGTCGATGATCTGCAGAAGCAACACCTTCATCAGGTGTTCCATGACCGGCGGCGTGAACTCCTCTTCCTTCTCAGCCAGGCGGGCGGCGACCTGCTCCTTGAGTTGCTCCTCGAGTTCGCTTTGCACCAGGCTGGCATCGTCCGCTGAAGGAAGCTGCGGATAGGCGAAGAACTGGTTGAAAAAATCCTCCCGCAGGCGCTCCCAGTTCCAGTCCGCCGCCGGCGTTTTTTCCGGACAGAAGGTGGCCACCATGTCTTCCACCGTTTCGTCGATGATCGTCTGGATCGTCTCGGGGACGTTCGCTCCGGCGAGCACCTCCTTGCGCTGGGCATAGATCACCTCGCGCTGCTTGTTCATGACATCATCGTACTCGATGAGGTGCTTGCGGATTTCGAAGTTGTGGTCTTCGACTTTCTTCTGGGCGTTCTCGATCGCCTTGGAAATAAAGCGGTGTTCGATCGGCTCGTTCTCGGGGATGCGAAGCTTTTCCATCACATACGCCACCCGATGGGAGCCGAAGATACGCAGCAGATCGTCGTCGAGGCTCAAATAAAAACGGCTCTTGCCCGGGTCGCCCTGACGGCCTGAACGGCCGCGCAGCTGGTTGTCGATGCGCCGCGATTCGTGCCGCTCGGTGCCCAGGATAAAGAGCCCGCCGGCCGCGAGCACCTCCTCCTTTTCCCGGGCGCAGGCCTCCCGGTATTTTTCCAGGGACTGCTCGTAAGCCGCTTCTTCATCTTCGCCACCGGCAGCTTCCTTGCGGGCGAGCATTTCCGCGTTGCCGCCCAGGATGATGTCGGTGCCGCGCCCGGCCATATTGGTGGCGATGGTGACCGCCCCCTTGCGTCCGGCCTGGGCCACGATCTCCGCCTCTTTTTCGTGGTGCTTGGCGTTGAGAACGTTGTGCGGAATGCCCCGTTTTTTAAGCATGTCGGCGAGAATTTCCGACTTCTCGATGGAGATGGTCCCCACCAGGACCGGCTGCCCTTTTTCGTGGCTCTCGACGATGTCTTCAATGACGGCGTGAAACTTCTCCTGCTCCGTCTTGTAGATGACGTCCGAGGTGTCGTCGCGGATCATCGGCCTGTTGGTGGGAATCACCATGACCGCCAGCTTGTAGATTTCATCGAACTCTCCAGCCTCCGTATCGGCGGTCCCGGTCATGCCGGAGAGTTTTTCGTACATGCGGAAATAGTTCTGGAAAGTAATCGTTGCCAGAGTCTGGTTTTCGCTCTCGATCTTGACCCCTTCCTTGGCCTCCACCGCCTGGTGCAGACCGTCGCTCCAGCGGCGACCGGGCATGAGCCGGCCGGTGAATTCGTCGACGATCATCACCTCGCCGTCCTTGACGACGTAATCCACGTCCCGCTTGAACAGCGCGTGAGCCTTGAGAGCTTGCTGAACATGATGCAGAATCTCGATGTTCCGCGGCTCATAGAGGTTATCGACCCCCAGGGCCTTCTCGACCTTGGAGACACCCTCCTCGGTCAAGGCGGCCGTCTTGTCCTTCTCGTCCACGGTGTAGTCGCCGGTGTGGGTTTTGATCGTCTGGCCGAGTTTCCCGTCCCGGCTTTCGACCACCTCGCCCTTTTTCAGGATGGGAATGACCCGGTCCACCGTGTAGTAGAGTTCGCTCGAGGCTTCGCTGGGGCCGGAAATGATGAGCGGGGTTCGGGCCTCGTCGATCAGAATCGAGTCGACTTCGTCGACGATGGTGAAGTAAAAATCGCGCTGGGCGTAGTCGGCCAGGTCGAACTTCATGTTGTCGCGCAGGTAGTCGAAACCGAACTCGTTATTGGTTCCGTAGGTGATATCGCAGCCGTAGGCTTCCTTGCGCTGATTATCGTCGAGTCCGTGAACGATGCAGCCGACGGTCAGACCGAGAAAGCGGTGGATCTGGCCCATCCATTCGGAGTCACGAGTGGCCAGGTAGTCGTTGACCGTGACCACATGCACGCCCTTGCCGGCGAGGGCGTTGAGATAGGAAGGAAGCGTCGCCACCAGTGTTTTCCCTTCACCGGTCTTCATCTCGGCGATCTTGCCCTGGTGAAGCACCATGCCGCCGACCAGCTGAACGTCGAAATGACGCATCCCCAGCACCCGCTTGCCCGCTTCACGGACCACGGCAAAAGCCTCGGGGAGCAGATCGTCGAGGGTGGCGCCCTGATCGAGGCGCTGGCGGAATTCTCCGGTTTTCGCTGTCAGGGCCGCATCGGGAAGGGACGCCATTTCCGCTTCCAAAGAATTGATTTTATCGACAATAGGCTGCATGCGCTTGAGTTCGCGCTCGTTTTTGCTGCCGACGATCTTTTTGACGAAAACGTTAAGCATCGGGAAAAACTCCATGTGGATGTTCTCGGCCCTACGCGGCCGTGTTCGGGAGGGAGCCGATTGCTACCCGTCCGAGAAGACGGAAAATTTTATCACAAAGCGACCCCTCCCACAAGGAGAAAGGCTCCCGCGCGCACTCCCCTACAACCCAAAAAGCCCCGGGGAAACCGGGGCTTTCACGTTTACCAGGAAGAGTCGTTCAGAGAAATTTTCTGGGATTGATAGGGACGCCGTTGAGACGCACTTCATAGTGACAGTGCGACCCGGTCGATCTGCCGGTGTTGCCGACCGCCGCAATCCGATCGCCCCGGTGCACCCGTTGGCCAACCTTGACATAAATTTTAGAATTGTGCCCGAAATAAATCTTGTAGCCGTAACCCGCGTCGATCACCACCAGTTTGCCGTACCCCGAGGCGATCCCGGCGCGAACGACGATGCCGTCGGCGGTGGCATACACCGGGGTTCCGATGTGCGCGGCGATATCGAGCCCCGGATGGAAGGAATTCTTGCCCGTGAAGGGATCTATGCGGCGGCCGAACCCGGAGGTCAACCATCCTTTGACCGGCCAGCCCTCCGGCTTGGCCGCCGCCAGCGAGCGTTGATCGTTGAGCAGCCCCTGGATTTCCTCCTGGCTCTCCCGGCGCAGAGCGATGGACCGGCGGATCTGATCGATTCTGTGCTGAAGATCGGAAAAATCGTTCGCCGCCTCGTCCTCGGAGGGGCCACCCACCCCACTCAGGGCGTCCGCCTTGGGCCGGGTCAGCTTGGCAAGAACCCGGACCTTGGCGTCATTCTGACTCAGAACGACCATCTGTCGACGCAGGTCCTCGATGTTGCCCGAAAGACCGCGCAGTTGGTTCTGCAGGGTCCAGTTCTGCGCTTTTAATGCATGCAGTGCATTCTGGGCGCGATTCGTCCGAACATAATTGATCAACAGGGCTGCAAATACCAGGGCGGCGACCAGCGCCCCCCCCACGGCGATCCGCACGAAACTGCGCCTGACTGACAACCGTCGAACGCGATGGGATCCCTCCGGAATGATCAGGACAGTATACTTCTTCCCCGGCAAATGATCCTCCTGACGACAAACAAATACAAGAACAGCAACCGAACGCCCGGATTATAAAAAGGAACCACCGGGGTCTGTCAAGAATTTATCGGCCTTTACGAAAAAACCCCGGTAACGATTCAGCCGGAAGTCCCTTGAGTGGGCAGAACGAAGGACGCATAACAATAAAAAAAATGCCTACAACTCAATACTCATGGCGATCTCGTCACACTCCGGAAACTTCGCGCACTTCAGGCAATCCCCCCAGATTTTTTGCGGAAGCTCCGATTTCTCGATCAGGTGAAAACCGAGCTTTTCGAAAAAGCCGGGCTTGTAGGTCAGGGCGAAGACACGCTTGAGGCCCAGCCCCCGTGCTTCATCCAGGCAGGTTTGCACCAGCTGTCTGCCCGCCCCTTTGCCCCCCTGCTCTTCGCTGACGGCCAGGGAGCGCACCTCGGCCAGGTCCTCCCAGCAGATATGCAGGCAGACGGTCCCCAGAACGGCGCCGTTTTCTTCAAAAACATAAAAGTCGCGGATCCCCTCATAGATTTCGGAGAGCGAGCGGGGCAACATCAAACCGTCCCTGGCATAACCGAGCAGGAGCTTGTGAATCGTCTTGGCATCGGGGATGCCGGCTTTGCGAACCATAGAATCCTCACGTGGGCGGCAAATGACAAATGGGGGACCTTAAAGGTCCGTTCCGGCTTACGGGATGGGCCCCATAAAGACCCCTGGTATGCCTCAGGATGATTGCCCGGGCTGAGCGATCATTTCCCGCGCATGCTCGAGGGTGCGGTCGGTCAGGCGGGCGCCGCCAAGCATCCGCGCCATCTCCAGAACTCGCTCCTCCCCTTCCAGCAGGCGCAGGGAAGAGAAAGTCCGTCCCTCTTCCACCCGCTTTTCCACCCGGTAGTGCGCATCGGCAAAGGCGGCAACCTGGGGCAGATGGGTGATGCACAGCACCTGAAGCCCCCGCGCCACCCCCTGTAGTTTTTCCCCCACCGCCGTGGCGGCCATTCCGCCGATGCCGGCATCGACTTCATCGAAGATGAGGGTCAAGCCGGCCTCCGTCTCGGGTGCCGCCCGCCGCAGAGCCAGCATGATGCGCGACAGCTCCCCGCCGGAGGCGATCCGCGACAGGGGCTTCGGCTCTTCCCCGGGGTTGGGGGCAAGATAGAATTCGCCCTCTTCCAGACCCCGTGGTCCCGGGGCCTCAAGAGAAGAGAATCGCATCTCGAAACGGGCCTTTTCCATGGCCAGATCCTGCAGTTCCCGCACGACCGCCTGCTGCAGCTTGCGGGCCGCCTCCCGGCGGCCCTTCGACAGGGTTTCGCCCGTTTTCCGCAGTTCCGCTTCGGCGGCGGAGACCTCCGCCTTCAGAGATTGCCGCGTCGCGTCGATGTCGAGCAGCTCCGCGATCTCCCGATCGACCGTCTCCTTGACGGCCAGCACCTCTGCGATGGAAGGAGCGTATTTGCGCTTCAAATCGGTCAGCAGCGCCAGCCGCCCCTCGACCTCCTGCTGGCGCTGCGGATCGAAGGAGAGCCGTTCTCCGTGACTGCGCAGGTCATTGGCCACCTCTTCGAGCGTGTACAGACACCCGCTGACCGATTCGGTCCAGGGCCCGAGCCGGGGGTCGATTTTCGCCAGATCTTCCAGTTCTGAAGCAAGGGCTCCCAGCCGTTCGCAGACCGCCCCTGCGTCTCCGTAGAGAGCTTCATAACCGCCAGCGAGGGTCGCGGCCAGGCGTTCGGCATTCTGCAGGACCAGGCGCTCGGCCGCCAGGGCTTCGTCCTCGCCGGGGGACAGATCGGCCTCGGCGATCTCCCGGCTCTGGTAGGAGAGAAAATCGAGCCGCTGCCGCCGGTCCCGCTCGGCCTGCTCCAGCTCCCGGGAACGGTCGCGCAGGGCCTGAAGATCCCGAAACGTCCGGCGATACGCTTCAGAGTCCTTTTGCAGGGCGCCGAAGCGGTCCAGCAGCGCAAGATGCGTTTCGTTCCGCTGCAGACTCTGGTGTTCGTGCTGGCCGTAAATGCTGAGAAGCCGGGAAGTCAGCCGCTGCAGCTGACTCAGGGTGGCCAGGGATCCGTTGAGAAAGATTCGGTTCTTCCCCCCGCGAGCGATCACCCGCCTGACGAGCAGTTCATCCTCTGCGCTCCAGCCCGCACTCTTCCATCTCGCGGCGCACCCGGGGATGGTTCTTCAGGTCGAAAATCGCCTCAATGACCGCCTCTTTCTCCCCGTTGCGGATAAGATCGGGGCGGGCGCGGTCGCCCAGCAGCAGACCGACGGCATCGATGATAATCGATTTGCCGGCGCCCGTCTCGCCGGTCAGCACGTTGAAACCGGGACCGAAGGAGACCTGCAGGCGATCGATCAGGACGAAATTCTTGATGATCAGGTCGGCAAGCATGGCAATACCGTGACGGACAAAAGGAAGTGAGGGGTCATCGCTCCCCCCAGCGCAGCTTGGTGCGCAGGACCTGAAAGTAGTCCTTGGTGGGGCTTTTAATCAGCATGGTCCGGCTTTTCGACTTGCGCACCTCCACCACATCCCGCCCCTGCAGGGGCATGCCGACCTGGCCGTCGGCGGTCAGGACGACGTCTTCGTCCTGAAACTTGACTTCCACCCGAATGACCGATTCCTCAGACACGATGATCGGGCGATTGGTGAGCATGTGCGGACAGATCGGCGAGATCACCAGACAGCTGAGGCCCGGGTAGATGATCGGGCCGCCGGCCGCCAGGTTGTAGGCGGTGGAACCGGTCGGCGAGGCGATGATCAGACCGTCGGCCCGAAAGGTCGTCAGGTAGCAATCGTCGATGGACGCTTCCATGTCGATCATGCGGGCGAGGGCTCCCTTGTTGATGACCACGTCGTTCAACACGAGATACCTACCGACCACCTCGTTCTGACGCCGGATGCGGACATCGAGCATCATGCGGGTGGAAACGGAAAAATCCCCCTGGAGCACCTTTTCAAGAATGGGGAAGAGCTCTTTGCGGGTGATTTCGGTGAGAAAGCCGAGACTGCCGAGATTGACCCCCAGAATCGGTGTCCCCAGATCCCCCACCTTGCGGGCCACCGAAATCAGGGTTCCGTCTCCGCCGAGGACGATGATCAGATTAACCATCGCCGGGATCGATTTTTCCGGGTATCCCGAAAGCCCCCCCATCTCCCGGGCGAGGTTCTGCTCCAGAAAGACCTCGATCCCACGCTCCTGCAGCCAGCGTTGAACCTCCCGGGCCAGAGCGACGGCATCGGGGTGATTTTTCTTTGCATAGATGCCGATTCGTTGCATCGGCCGCCTCCTTGCTTGATTTGCCCCGGAATGTATCACAGCGCAGCAGCAAAGTCTATCGCTTTCAAATACTTAGAAAATCAGCGGACTTGTTATGGAAGAAGAGCTGTGCTACATTCGGGGGAATAATCGGTTGACAGGAAATCGGATTCTCATGGACCTCTTCGAAAAAAGCCTGGAGAACAACCGGGACGCCCCTCTGGCCGAGAGGATGCGCCCCCGTACCCTGGAAGAAGTGGTGGGACAGCGCCACCTGCTCGGCGAGGGAAAGCTGCTGCGCCGCCTGATCGAGACCGACCAGCTCTCCTCGGTCATCTTCTGGGGGCCGCCCGGGACGGGGAAAACCACCCTGGCCCAGGTCATCGCCGGGACGACCCGCAGCCGCTTCATCTTTTTCTCGGCCGTTCTGCAGGGCGTCAAGGAGGTGCGGGAGATCGTCGCCAAGGCCAAGCAGGAGAAGGCCTACCACGGACGCAAGACCGTCCTGTTCGTGGACGAGATCCACCGCTTCAACAAGGCGCAGCAGGACGCCTTTCTGCCCTATGTGGAAAAGGGAGAAATCGTCCTGATCGGCGCCACCACCGAGAATCCCTCCTTCGAGGTCAATTCGGCCCTGCTCTCCCGTTCCCGCGTCTTCGTCCTCAACCCGCTCGAGCCGGAGGATATCCGGATTCTGCTCGATCGTGCCCTGCTGGACGAGCGGGGATTCGGGGGCAAGGGACCCGAAGCGCAGGAAGCGGCCCGCGACTTTCTCGCCCAGCAGGCGCACGGCGACGCCCGGGTGGCCTTGAGCGCCCTCGAGGTGGCGGTCGCCTCGGCGGGAGGCAAGACGATCACCCTGGAGGCGGCGCGGGAGGCCCTGCAGAAAAAGGCCCTGCTCTATGACAAGGGGGAGGATGAACACTACAATGTCATCTCGGCGTTCATCAAGAGCCTGCGGGGCTCCGACCCCGACGGCGCCCTTTACTGGCTGGCCCGGATGATTGAAGGGGGCGAGGACCCGCTGTTCATCGCCCGGCGCATGGTGATCTTCGCCTCGGAGGATATCGGCAATGCCGACCCCCGGGCGTTGCAGGTGGCGATCGCGGTCCAGCAGGCCGTCCATTTCGTGGGCTTGCCGGAGGGGCGCATCAACCTGGCCCAGGCGGTCACCTACCTGGCCACCGCCCCCAAGAGCAACGCCTCCTACCGGGGGATCGATGAAGCGCTCGCCGAGGTACGCAAAAGCGGCGCCCTTCCCGTCCCCCTGCACATCCGCAACGCCCCCACCCGGCTGATGAAGGACCTCGGCTACCACAAGGGGTATCGCTACGCGCACGACTTCCAAAAAGGCGTCGTCAGCCAGGAACATCTGCCCGAAGCCCTGCGCGGCACGCGCTATTATCGTCCGACCGAACGGGGATACGAAAAAATGATCGGCGAGCGGATGGCGTACTGGGAAAACCTGAAAAAGGCCTCTTCCGACAAGAAAAAGGACGAATCCGAATCGCCCCCTTCCTCAGAAACCTGAGCCCCCTCACCTCTCACTTCCTCCGATATCGCAGCACATCCTCCACCACATCAAGCACTTCCCGAGTCCGACGGTCCATCAGTACCACGTCCGACCCCAGCAAAAAGCGGACATACCCCGGCGGCAGCGGCGAGAGCTTTTCTGACAGCGCCACCGGCAGCGGAATTTCTCCCCAATCGGGAGGCAACGTCATGGAGCGCTCGATTCGTTTTGCCGGATGGCCGAGAATGGAGGGTTTCTGCAGGGCGGGATTGAAGTAGTAGCGGCTGAAATACTCCCGGATCAGGTCCCGGTCCTTTCGACTGAACCGGTTGGGGTTTTGTTGCGAACGCGGCTGCATTTCGAAGCCTTGCCTGTAGGCGGGGGCCGAATCCGCAGGAACCGCCCAGCCCACAGCGAACAGAGCCGTGAGCACCACCAGCAGCAACACAACAGCCTTCCGAAAAGACAACTCGGCCACGAAAAACTCCTGCCTCACTTCTCCTGCCGACTGAAAAGCCCCTCCTTCTCCGCGTCCCGCGCCACCCATAACTTCACGCCTCCCACCTCCCGTCGATCTTGGTGCCGCAGTGCCCGCAGGCGCCGCCGACAAGATTCAGCGCTTCGACCCGATAGCCGTAGCGTTCGATCACCGGCTTGTGGCAGGCGGGGCAGAAGGTGTTCTCTCCCCCTTCCCCGGGGATATTTCCCTCATACACATAGCGCAGCCCCGCGTCCAGGCCGATCCGGCGGGCCCGGCGCAGCGTCGCGGCGGGCGTGGGAGGGGAATCCAGCATCTGGTAAGTGGGGAAAAAAGCGGTGACATGCCAGGGGACCTCCGGCCCGAGCTCCCCGGCGATAAAATGGGCGATTCCCTTCAGGTCGGCATCGGAATCGTTGTGCCCGGGAATGATCAGCGTGGTCACTTCGATCCAGATCCCCCGGCGCCGGTATTCCTTCAGCGACTCCAGCACCCCGTTCAAGGTGGCGCCGGCGATTTCCCGATAGAACTTTTCGGAAAATCCCTTCAGGTCGATGTTGGCCGCATCGAGATAAGGCGTGATGGCATCCAGGGCTTCCGGAGTAATGTACCCATTGGTGACAAAGACGTTTTTGATCTTTTTCCGATGGGCGAGGACAGCGGAATCGTAGGCGTATTCGAAAAAAACGGTGGGTTCGGTGTAGGTGTAGGCGATACTCCGGCAGCCGGCTTCTTCGGCCTGACGCACCACCTCCTCCGGCGGGAAGACCTGCCCCGGAATGGGCCGGCCATCCTTCGACCACTGGGAAATCTCGGCATTCTGACAGTGCAGACAGCGGAAATTACACCCGACGGTGGCAATGGAAAAGCTCTTCGAGGCCGGATAAAAATGAAAGAGGGGCTTCTTTTCGATCGGATCGACGTGGGCGGCGACACTCTTGCCGTACACCAGGGTATAAAGGGCCCCGCCGCGGTTTTCCCGAACGCCGCAGATTCCCCGGTAGCCCTCGGCGATCAGACAGCGGAACCGGCAGAGAGAACACTTGACCCGCCCGCCGTCGGCCTTCTCCCAGAAAAGCGCCTCATGCATGCCATCCTCCCCAAAAAGTTTCGACCATTTTTTAGGAGTATAGCAGACGGCGCAGGTTTCTCAGAGTGGCTACTGGGGGCAGTCCTTCCACTTGGGGTCTCTTCTCGGAGTTGCTAGAGGCCACCTTCCGCAGGCCGATCAAAAATGTCCGGATGCAAGGCGGACGAAATCCTTCGCCAAAAGGCGTACCGGGAGGTACGTCGTTGACGAAGGGTGAGGACAACGCCGCAGACGGGCATTTTTCATCGGCCCACCTACTAAAACATGAAGCGCCGCATACTGACGTTCAACAGCAAACCGATCCCGATCATGGTCGTGATCATATTCGTTCCGCCGTAGGAGAAGAGCGGCAGGGGAACGCCGACGACGGGAAGCAGTCCGATGACCATTCCCAGGTTGACGATGATGTGCCAGAAAAGCATCGCCACCACCCCCATGGCCAGAAAGGTGCCGAAGGAGTCGGCGGCACGGCGGGCAATGTAGATCCCCCAGAGGATGACCAGCAGATACAGAAGCAGCAGCACCATGCACCCGGTAAAACCCCACTCCTCGGCAAAGACAGAAAAGGCGAAATCGGTGTGCCGCTCGGGAAGAAAGGAGAGTTGCGACTGGGTGCCTTTCATGAATCCCTTGCCGAACAGGCCGCCGCTGCCGACGGCGATTTTGGACTGGATAATGTGATATCCGGCGCCCAGGGGATCCTGCTCCGGGTTGAGAAAGGTGAGGATGCGCTCTTTCTGGTAATCCCTCAGCAGAAACCATCCCCCCACCGCTCCGCCGCTTCCCAGCACCGTCAGCGCCCCGAGGGTGGTTCCGCGGATACCGGCGAAAAAGGCGACCGTACTCCCGATAAACAGAATCAGCAGGGCGGTCCCGAGGTCCGGTTGCTTCATAATCAGCACGATAGGGGCGCCAAGCAGCAGAAAGGGGACGATGAGCTCGCGCAGGGTATACCCCTGCAACTTCCCTTTCTCGCTGAAATAGCTGGCAAGGGTGATGATAATGACGATTTTCAGGATTTCACTGGGTTGCAGGTTGACAAAGCCGAGGTGGATCCAGCGGGTGGCGCCCATGGTGACTCTGCCGAAGACCAGAACCAGCAGCAGCAACACCATGTTGAGGCCGTAAAGGATGAACCCCAGATAGGCGAGATGCCGATAGTCGAATGAAGCCACCCCGAGGGCGATCACCAACCCCAGGCCCACCCAGTAAACCTGCTTCAGATACATGGGGCTGCCCAGCGTCGACCAGGAAGAGGTCGTGCTGTACAGATTTACCACCCCGATCCCGGCAATCACGCAGACCAGCAACAGCAACAGCCAATCGAAATGGGTCAGAAGACGTCGGTCGAACATGGCTCTTTAATCTCCCGTATCCGGGCGGGTCGGCTGGGATGTCAGACCGAAATATTGCGCGAAAATGGCCCGGGCGATCGGAGCGGCGACGCTGCCGCCGTGGCGGCCGTGCTCCACCACCACCGCCACCGCCACCTGCGGATGATCGGCGGGGGCATAGGCGACGAACAGGGCATGATCCCGGAAACGATAGGGGAGTTCCTTGGTCCGGTTCTCGTCCTGGTTGCGTTTGACGACCTGGGCGGTTCCGGTTTTCCCGGCCACGCGGATGCCGGGCAGCCGGCAGGCACGCCCGGTGCCGCGCGGGTCGTTGACGGCGGCCTCCAGCCCCCGGCGAACGGCCAGCAGATCCGCCGGCGGCAGATCGACCTTGTTGAGAACCTCGGGGGCCGACCGCATCACCACGTTTCCCTGGAAGTCCTCGATCTTCTCGACCACGTGGGGTTGAAATACCGTGCCGCCGTTGGCCACTGCCGCCATCATGGTGGCGAGTTGAAGGGGAGTCACCAGATCGTACCCCTGGCCGATGGCGGCGATCGCCGTTTCGCCGTCGTACCAGCCGGTGCCGAAACGCTCTTTTTTCCACTGGCGGGTCGGAATCAGGCCGCCTTTTTCGCCATTGAGCCGAAACCCGAGCGGCTCGCCCAACCCGAATTCCCTGGCCATGGCCGCCAGCGGATCGATCCCCATATCCAGGCCCGCCTGATAAAAATAGATGTCGTCGCTCTCTTCGAGGGCCTTTTTCAGATTGACAACGCCGAGTCCCCCTTTTTTCCATCCGTGAAACTCGTGGTTACCCACCATCAGGGTTCCCTGATCGTCGACCGTCGTGCTGGGAGTGATAACCCCGGCCTTGAGCGCCGCCAGAGCGGTGACGATCTTGAAGGTGGAGCCGGGCGGATACATCCCCCGGATCGCCTTGTTCTGAAGAGGGTGACGGGGGTTCTTCAGCAGTCGGAGCCATTCCTTGGCGCTGATCCCGCCGGCGAAGTGGGCCGGATCGAAGGATGGTTCGCTGACCATCGTCAAAACCCGGCCGGTATGCACATCAAGAGCGACGGCGGCTCCCGCCTCATCTCCGAAGGCTTTTGCGGCGGCCTTTTCCAGATCCTGCCGCACCGTCAGAAAGACCTTGTCGCCGGGGACCGGATCGCGGGTTTTAAGGATCCGCAGCTCCTTGCCGGTGACATCCACCTCGATGGCCCGCTCCCCCTCCTGGCCGCGCAGATAGGACTCGAGGTTCTTCTCGAGGCCGCTTCTGCCGACGTAATCGCCGGGGTGGTAGCCGTCATAAGCGGGGGTCGGTAATTCCCGTTCGGTAATCTCGCCCAGGTATCCAAGCACATGGGCCGCCAGATCCCCATCGGGATAGGCCCGCAGGGGGCGGACCTGGATGAAAACACCGGGAAGTCCGTCGGAATCCTCCTGAATCTTGTCCATCGTGTCGCGGCTCACATCCTCGGCGAGAGGAATCGGCCGATACACAGGGGTGTGCTTTCCTTCCTGCCAGCGTTCGAGCAGCTCCTTCTTGGCCACGCCGAGAAGGGCCGAGAGCCGTGTCAGAAGCAGATCGCGGTTCTCCACCTCCTGGCGCAGGACCGACACGCAAAAAGAGGGGCGGTTGTCGACCAGAAGATTTCCCCGGCCGTCATAGATGGGGCCACGCGGAGCGGCGATGGGGATATAGCGGATGCGATTTCTTTTCGACAGGGCGACGTAGCGGTCGCTATGGATGACCTGCAGATACCAGAGGCGGATGACCAGCAGCAGAAATATGCCGATGGCCGCCAGGGAAAGGACCAGAAACCGTCTTTTTACGCCGGGGTTATTTGACCAATTCGAATTAATACTCATAACGGCGGCCCAGATGCCGCAGCCCCGGAATCCGTGAACGGGGAGCAAAACGTTTCTGCAAGCGGGCGAACCCGGCCAGAAGCAGCCATGCCGCCGCCAGATTGAGAAGAATCTGGAGGAGGAAATGCTGAAAGACAATCTGCCACAGGGGACCGGCATCGGCAAAGTAGCCGAGCGGAAAGACCAGAAGCCCCCCTTCGACCAGAGTTCCGCAAAACACCATGAAGAGAAGAAGAAGCGAATTTTCGGTATTGAAGCGAAGCGCCACCGCCCGCACCGCAAGAAAGGTCGCCAGCAGCGCCAAGCCGAAGAGCCCGGGATAGACCCCGGCCAATCCGTCGAGAAGACTGCCGAGGGCGTAGGCCAGAAACGCGCCGCGCAGATACCCCTCGTGCAACCCCAGATAGACGATCAGGATCAGCACCAGATCCGGTTTGAGGTGATAGGGCAAAAATTTGGGGAACAGGGCGGTTTCCAGCACGACGAAGAAAAAACCGAGGATGAAATATCCTACAATCCTTTTCATGGTTTTTCCTTCAACAGAACCAGAACCTCCTCCAGGCGGGAAAAATCGACGGCCGGATCCAGCTTGATGGTTTGAAACAGACCGAAACTTTCTTTGGAAACGTCCGTCACCTGCCCGATCGCCAGACCTTTGGGGAAAATGCCGCCGGTTCCCGAGGTGATGACCCGGTCGCCCACCGCGACATCCTTTTGACGAAGGGCGAATTGCAGCGACAGCGAATCCCCCTGCCCCCGACAAACGCCGCGGGTGCGATTGCGCTGAACCAGCGCCGCCACCGCCGAGGAACCGTCGGTGATCAACAGCACCCGGGAGGCATCGGGGGCAACCTTGACAACCCGTCCCACCACCCCTTTGGCCGCCACCACCGGCATCCCTTCCCGGAGTCCGTCGCGGCTTCCCTTGTCGAGGACCACGGTGCGGAACCAGCTGGAGGCATCCTCGCCGATCACCCGGGCCGGAAGCGCGGGGATATCGACCCTCTTTTTGAAATCGAGCAGACGGCGCAGCCTATCATTGGTCAGCCGAACTTCCTGCAGACTGTCCAGCTCCGCCTGCAGACGGCGATTCGCCACCCGCAACCGCTCATCCTCCTGTTCCACATTCACCAGCCACAGATAGTGGCGCCACCAGCCATCGACGGTGTCACTGACCGAATCGATACTTTTCTGCAGCGGAGCGGTGAGTTGCAGGACCATTTTCTGGACCAGGGTGGTTTTGTCCCGGTGCCGCAGATTGGCCGAATAGAGAAGCAGGGCGGTCAGGATCAGACAGACGGCCAGAAGAGGGATTTTGTATTTTCTGAACAACTCCAGCATGGACGACCTTCCGGCGCCGACAGGTGACGATCAACCCCCCCCGGAAGGCACGGGGCCGCCTTCCGGGAAGCACAGGCGCCGGGATGGGGTGCGATATCGTTCCTAGCCGCCCCTCAGCCGCGGAGGGGACGGGGCCAGTCTTTACAGGGAGAAAGAAACGCTCGGTTTTTACCGGTCCGTCACGAAGTAACGGTCACGCGTTTGAGCAGATCGAGTTCGTCGAGGACCTTACCCGAGCCCAGAACGACGCAGGAGAGGGGATCCTCGGCGATGACGACCGGCAGCCCCGTCTCTTCGCGCAGCAGCACATCCAGATTTTTCAGGTTGGCGCCGCCGCCGGCCAGCACGATCCCCTTGTCGACGATGTCCGCCGCCAGCTCGGGGGGTGTTCGCTCGAGGGCGATCCGCACCGCCTCGACGATAGCGTTCACGGGCTCGGAGAGCGCTTCTCTGATCTCTCCCGAATCGATTCCCAGGGTTTTGGGAATGCCCGACACCAGGTCCCGCCCCTTGACCTCCATGGTCTCGACTTCCTCGCCCGGGTTGGCGCTGCCGATCTCGATCTTGATCTGTTCCGCCGTCCGCTCCCCGATGAGCAGATTGTACTTGCGTTTCAGATACTGGACGATTGCCTCGTCCATCTTGTCCCCGCCGACCCGCACGCTCTTGGCATAGACGATCCCCGCCAGCGAAATCACCGCCACTTCGGTGGTGCCGCCACCGATGTCGACGATCATATTGCCCGAGGCTTCGGTAATCGGCAGACCGGCACCGATGGCCGCCGCCATCGGCTCCTCGATCAGGTAAACTTCCCGGGCGCCGGCCGACTCGGCCGATTCCTTGACCGCCCGCTTTTCGACCTGGGTAATCCCGGAGGGAACGCAGATGACGATCCGGGGACGGACCAGAGCTTTACGATTGTGGACTTTCTGGATGAAATAACGAAGCATTTCTTCGGTGATATCGAAATCGGCAATGACTCCATCCTTCATCGGTCGGATGGCCACGATGCTGCCCGGGGTACGGCCGAGCATCTTCTTGGCCTCCTTGCCGACCGCCAGGACCTTTTTCTGCCCCATGGCATCCTTCTGCACGGCGACCACCGAAGGTTCGCTGACGACCACCCCTTTACCTTTGAGGTAAACGAGGGTATTGGCCGTCCCCAGGTCGATGGCGAGGTCATTGGAAAACACCCCCCATATGGCGTTGAAGAGATTGAACATGTCCCGGACGTCTCCTTTCAAGAGGGGGAAAAAGAGGGGCGCGCCCTCTTTAAAAATGCCGTTCACGTTACCAAAAATCCGATGGTTTTTCAAGCAGGAAAAGGAAAAGGTATTGCAATTCTGCAGACGATTGACTAACATGCGTCCCTGTTCCCGAATTCTTGGAAATCCCTGAAAAGGAGAGCTTCATACATGCTTGGTATGATCCGCAAGAACCAGAAGACAATTCTTATCAAGGTGGTGTTCTGGGCCATCATCGGCGCCTTTGTCGGAACGATCTTTTTGGTGTGGGGAAAGGGGTCGAACCAGGGGGGGCAGAATCCCTCCGTGGCGGTCTCGGTCAACCAGACCAAAATCAGTTTTGACGAGTACCAGACGACCTACGACAACCTCTTCCAGCGCTACCAGAGCATCTTCCGGGGCAAATTCACTCCGGCCATGCAGAAAAGGCTCAACCTCAAAAAGCAGGCACTCAATTCCGTGATCCAGGAAGCGCTGCTGGTTCAGGAGGCCGATCGCGAGGGGCTCACCGTGAGCCATCAGGAACTGGTCGATTCGATCGCCCGGATTCCGGCCTTCCAGGTGAACGGGGTCTTCAACAAAAGTCGCTACCTGCGGGTCCTGGCCTACCAGCGCATGACCGCCGACGATTTCGAAGCCGCCCAGAAGCATCGGCTTCTGGTGCAGAAGGTGGTCAATAAGATCCAGCAGGGGGTTTCCGTCACCGACAAGGATGTCAAGGAGGCCTACCGCAAACAGAACGAGAAGGTCGATGTGCGCTACGTCCAGGTGGCTCCGGCTCTTTTGGAATCCAAAGTGCCGATGAACGCGAAGGCGCTGCAATCTTTCTTCGCCGACCATCAGGAAGAGTTCCGAGTCCCGGAGACTCTCTCCCTGAATTATATTAATTTCGATCCGGCCCGTTATGAGAAGGATGTCACCTTCGAGAAGGGCGAACTGGAAAAATATTACCGTCAGCACCTGGACAGCTTTTCCTTCCCCAAAGAGGTCAAGGCGGCCCATATCCTGATCAAGGTTCCCCAAAACGCCGGCAAGGCAACGGTCGCCAAGAAAAAGGAACTGGCGGAGAAGATCCTCAAGGAAGCGCGCTCCGGCAAGAACTTCGGCAAGCTGGCCCGCAAATACTCGGATGATACCGGCACCGCTGCCGAAGGCGGGGAACTGGGCTACTTCGCCCGCGGCACCATGGTTCCGGCCTTTGCCAAAGCGGCGTTCTCCCTGAAAATCGGGCAGCTCAGCAACCTGGTCCGGACTCCTTTCGGATTCCATATCATCAAGGTGCAGGCGATCCGGGATGCCGGGGTCAAGGCTTTCTCCGCAGTGGTCGACCAGATCAAGGCGCAGGTACGCAAAGAAGACGCCCGTCAGATCGCCTATGAAAAAGCGATGAACACCTACCATGCGATCAGCCAGAGCGGCGATCTGCAAAAGGCTGCCAAAGACAATGACCTTAAAGTGCAGACGACGGGCCTTTTCAGCCGTCAAGGTCCCGTCGACGGACTGGGCGATGCCACCGACGTGATCACCTCCGCCTTTTCCCTGCAGGCGGGAGAACTGGCCCACCCCGTCAACCTGCCCCAGGGGGTGATTCTCTTCAAGGTCAAAGACCGCAAGGAGAGTCACATTCCGGAGCTCTCCGAAGTCCGCTCCCAGGTAAAAGGGGCGTATCTGCAGGAGAAGAGCAAGGACCTCGCCAAGCAGGCGGCAGAGACGATCCGCAAGGCGCTGGAGAAGGGAGCGAGCCTTTCCTCCGAAGCCCGGAAGTACGGCCTGAAGGTTTCCGAGACCGGCCTTTTCACCCGCGCATCGGGCGCTTCCGTCATTCCCGCAGGCAACTCCGAGGAGCTTGCCAAGGCCGCCTTCACGCTCACCAGGAAAAATCCGGTGCCCTCGCAGGTTTTCCCGATCGGCGGCAACTTCGTCGTAGTGAAGCTCAAAGCCCGCGAGGAGGCGAACATGAAGACCCTCGATGCCGCCAAGAGCAAAGGGCTGAAGGCTGAGCTTCTCTACCGCAAACAGGAAGAGGCCCTCGACAAAAAGATCGAGGAACTCCGCAAACAGGCCAAGATCGTCATATCCCCCACCCTGCAGAACTCACTTGAAAGAGGTTAAAGCCATGACTCCTCTCGTGATGCAAACCGACTTCCCCGGCCTCAAGCTGGCCAACCGCGGGAAGGTCAGAGATATTTACGACCTGGGCGAACACCTGCTGATCGTCACCAGCGACCGCATTTCCGCCTTTGACGTGATTATGAACCAGGGCATTCCCAACAAGGGATTCGTCCTGACCCAGATCTCCAAGTTCTGGTTCGAGCAGATGGCGGACATCATCCCCAACCATATCGTCGCGACGGATGTCGACGACTTTCCCGCCGCCGCCCATCCCTACCGGGAGCAGCTCGAGGGGCGCAGCATGCTGGTGAAAAAGGCGCAGCCCCTGCCGGTGGAGTGCATCGTGCGCGGCTATATTTCCGGATCGGGGTGGAAAGAGTACCGGCAGAAAGGGAGCATCTGCGGCGTTGCCCTGCCGTCGGGCCTGCAGGAAAGCCAGCAGCTTCCCGAACCGATTTTCACCCCCTCCACCAAGGCCGAACTGGGCGAGCACGATGAAAACATCTCCTTCGACCAGGCGGCGGAGCTGTGCGGAAAAGAGCGCGCCGAGGAAGCCCGCGAGGCGACCCTGACCATTTACCGGCGGGCGCGGGCCCTGGCGGAAACCAAGGGGATCATCATCGCCGACACCAAGTTCGAGTTCGGTCTGTTCGAAGACCGGCTGATCTGGATCGACGAAGCCCTGACTCCCGATTCCTCGCGCTTCTGGCCCCAGGACCAGTACCGGGCCGGCGGCCCCCAGCCCAGCTTCGACAAACAGTTCCTGCGCGACTATCTGGAGACCCTCACTTGGGACAAAAAGGCTCCCGCCCCGGCCCTCCCCGAGGAGATCGTCCGCAAAACCAGCGAAAAATATCTGGAGGCACTGACCCGGCTGACCGCCATCACCCTTTAGACGGGAAGAAAAAGCCGCCGTCACGCTTCAAACACAAAAGCCCGGAACGAAACGTTCCGGGCTTTTGTTGTTAGCGGCTTCGGCAAAGAACTAACGGCCGAGATATTCGATCGCCAACAAGCTCATATCATCGCTCTGGAGGCTGCCCTTGCCGAAGGCGTCCAGGGAGTCGAATACCTTCTCGCAGGCCGCATCCAAAGGCCGCTTCCCCTGTCGTCCCAACTCCTGTAAAAGGCGTTGCTGGCCGAACAATTCGCCGCCCGCATCCCGAAACTCGGTGATACCGTCCGAATAAAGATAGAGCCGGTCTCCCGGGTCGAGGGACACCCGCCCCTCTTCGAACGGCACCAACTCTCCCAGACCGACAATCGACCCTCCGGCCGCCAGAATCTCCTGCGCCCCCCCGGCCCGCACCAGGATCGGCGGGGGATGACCGGCATTGCTGTAGCGCACCGTTCCCGTCGCCGCATCGAGCAGCATATACGAGATTGTGAAAAACTTGCCGAAACGCTCGAAGGGATATTCCAGGTCGAGTTCGTGCAGGACGCTTCCCGGGGAAGGAACTTCGTAATAAGGGGGTGCTTCCAGCGATTTTTTAACGATATCCCCCGTATGCAGGGAAAGACTCTGGTAGATCGATACGGTCACCATGGCGGCGGGAATGCCGTGGCCGCTCACATCGAAAAGGTAGGCCATGACCGTATCTTCGTCGAGTTGCAAGACGTTGAAGAGATCCCCTCCCACCTGCTCCCAGGGAAGGAAGCGCCAGGCGAAGCGGAAACTGTCGACCTTGGGAAATCGGTCGGGCAGCAGGCTTCGCTGAATCAGCGCCGCGGATCGCCTGTTTTCCAAAGCCTCCTGCTGCTGTTTCCTCAGCCTGGCATGCACCAGCTCGAGCTCGTACGAAAGCCGGCGAATGGTCAACTGGCTGTCGATCTTGGCGAGGATTTCGCTGGCTTCGGCCGGCAGCGTGATGGTTCCGGGGACCCCGCTCTCCGCAGGCAAGAAGTTTCCGGCCGGGTGACCTGAGGAGGCGAGCTCCAGGCAGCAGATGTCGGCTTTTCGACACTCCCGGCTCAAATTTTCCCATGCCTCAGATCCCTCCAGGTCAGCCAAAGACCGATCAAGGAGCGCAAGGGCGGGAGATTCCCCTATCCGGTCCGCAGCCTCGGACAGAGTAGCCGCCGTGAGGACAAGGTATCCTTGGGTCCTGAGCAGTTCATAGAGCGGCAGGCCTTCGTCGCCTGCGGGTTGAGCCAGCAAAATTTTGGCAGACATTTCGGACTCCCGGGCAAATTTCTGACGCTGCCGAAACGATTCCAGGGGGGGGCGACCTCGCCTCGAGGCGAAATCGGCGTTCACCCGAGACCTCGTCGCCCGCAGCAAAAACACCCTCATAGCAGCTGCGATTTTTGTGCCATCGCAGCTCCCGCAAAAAACACTTCAACTATCTAATGAATTCATGTTATGGTTTTACCCTAAACGGCGAGCGACCGAAACGGATGACCCTGATCGATCACATCTTCCGAGGGTACTATTCCCTCAAGTTTTTCCCCTTCCGCAAAGAGCGCCTGGCAAATCGCGCGGCGGGAGAAAGGCATGGTTTTGTCGGCATCCAGATCGACGGCCTCTCCTGTCCCCATCTGCAGCAGGCCCTTTCCCGCGGCTATCTACGCCACATCGCGCGCCATCTCAAACGAGGAGCGCTGCTCTCCGAATACCAGGCAGGCCTGCCCAGCACTACCCCCGCAGCCCAGGCGGCCATCCTCTTCGGCCAGAACAGCGGGATTCCCGCGTTCCGCTGGTTCGAGAGGAAATCCGGACAGGTAATCAGCTGTAACGATCCCGACCACGTCCAACACTTCCGCGAAGAGCTGTTCGGCCGGCGGCAGGGTCTGCTCACCGGCGGATCCTCCTATTCCAACATTCTGGACGGCGACGCGGCCCGCAGCATCTTCACCGTCTCCTCACCCCACCCCCAGACCCTTTTCGGTCGATTCGGGGGCCTGCGCATCCTGCTTCTAATGCTGCTCCATCCCCTGCGCGTTTTGCGCATGGGAGCCGCCACCGTGCTTGAGTACCTGACCGAACTGGTCGACCGCTGGCACTTTCGAAAAACCCGCCCCTGGCGCGTCAGCGAGGGATTGTTCCCCTTTATCCGCATCTTCTGCAACGTGATTCTGCGCGAATTGCAGACCTTCGGCGTCATCGCCGACATCTACGCCGGGGTGCCGAGCATCTATACCACCTACACCGGCTACGACGAACTGGCCCATCACTTCGGGCCCGGCTCGCGCCCGGCGCTGAAAAACCTCAAGTACACGGACAAACGCATCGGCGAAATCATGAGGATGCTGCGGCATGCGCCCGGGGCGCATTACGAATTGATCCTGCTCTCTGACCACGGCCAGACCCCCGGCTATCCTTTTCAGGACCGCTTCGGGGTCACTCTGGGCGAGGCGATCAGCAGCTTCCTGCGACAGAGCCAGTCCGCCACGGTCTCATCGCACCCCCAGGAGCATTCCCGGGTGCAGCTCGGCTACTTGAAGGAAGAACTTGAGGCCCGCCCGCAGAGGTGGCGACATCGCCTGCTGCGCCGGCTGAAGCGGGGGATTCAGGATAAAATCAGGGAACTGGTGCCCGAGACGATCAAGGTCGACACCGAAGGCGGGGTGGTGATTACCTATTCCAGCTCCCTGGCTCATCTCTATATCGCCGGCTCTCGCCGCCTCAGCTGGCAGCAGGTTCAGCAGGCACAACCGCTCCTGCTGCGCTACCTGAAGAATCATCCCGGCATCGGCTTCATCCTGACGAAGGGAAATACCGATGAAATCTGCTTTTTCCACCGCGGCGGCTCGGCATTTGTCGGCCCCGGCTCTGCGCCCCCGCCGGAACAGCTCGCCTTCCTGGAACCCTACGGGCACCCGCCGGATCTCCTTCCCCACCTCCTGCGCTTTGCCGCCGACGAGGCGTGCGGCGACCTGATTCTATTCGGAGCTTACGATGGCGATCGGATCGTCTGTTTCGACAACCAAGTGGGCGGCCACGGATCGGTCGGCGGCGAGCAGCTGCGTCCCTTCCTCATCCTGCCCGCGGCCCACCCCCTGGCGGGCGAAAGTCATCTGGCCGGATACGAGTTTCTCTACCGGGACATCTTTCTTCCCTACCGGAACGGCCCCTCGCCTGCCGATGACGAAGAACCCGCCGACCGAGGCACCACGGACAGGGCACCGCGGACCTCGGCGACGGAGGAGGAGCGCGGCCCCGCCGAGGCAGGTCCGGCAGGCGCGCCTCCGGCAGCGAGCAGGCATAGTGGCCCGATTGGTTAATTGCTTTGGTTCATTTTGGCCCTTTTGGCCGCTGCCTGCGTTGCGCCTCCTCGGCTTATGCTTTGGCTAGGCCTGCGTCGGCGTGCCTTGACAGCAACCAAAATGTCTCAAAATTCCCCTAAAGGACTAACCAAACGGTCCACTAGCCCTTCACGCTGATCACGTATTTGAGATAGCGCCCCTCGGGGAAAGTGACCGGATAGGGAAAATCCTCCGGCTGCCCATGCAGGGCGACGACCCGCAGTTCGCACTCCGCCTGCAGGGCGCCGCGGCGCAACTCCTTCAGATACTCGCTAATATCGATCTTCTGGTGGTTGGAAGAGGTGATCAGCAATCCGCCGCTCTCGAGCAGCGGCAGGGCAGCCGCCACCAGCTCGGAGGTACCCTGGCGGGTGGTGAAGCGGCTCTTGCGGGTGGTGGAAAAACTGGGAGGATCCATGAGGATGATGCCGAAGGTCTTCCGCCGCTCTCGCAGATCCTTGAGAACGGCAAAGCAGTCGCCGACGATAAAGTCGTGGCGTTTGGGATTGAGGCGGTTGACGCCGAAATTGTCCTGCGCCCACTGCAGGTAGGTGGCCGAAGCGTCGACACTGGTCACCGCCTCGGCGCCCGCTGCGGCGGCGGCCACCGAGAAGGCCCCGGTAAAGGCGAACAGGTTGAGAAAGCTCTTCCCCCCGATACGGTCCATCAGATCCCGCCGGTTACGCCGCTGGTCGAGAAACAGCCCGGTGTGAAGCCCCTCCGCGAGATCCACCAGAAAGTCGAGGCCGTTTTCCCGGACCTTGAGTTTCCCGCCGGCCGCTTCTCCGGCGACCAGCCGGTTCGACTTTCCGGAGCCGCCGGGAGCTTCCCGGGTCTGCTGCGGGCGGGTCTTGACATAAATCCCCGCCGGGTCCAGCAGTTTCTGCAGGGCTCCCGTCAGAAGAGGCAGATGGGGCTTCCAGGCGTCGGCGTAAAGCTGGATCATCAGGTAATCGTTGTAACGGTCGACGGTCAGGCCGGGCAGCCCGTCCCCCTCGCCGTTGACCAGCCGATAGGCGGTGGTATCGCCGAGATCGGCGTGGGCGGTGCGGATCGCCAGAGCCTGCTCCAGGCGCCCCTGCACCCAGGACCGATCGAGGTGCAGCGGCTTTCGGGCAAGCACCCGGGCCACGACCCGATCCTTGGGATCGAGCAGGGCGCTCGCCAGAAACCGCCCCTTTTCATCGACGAGTTGCGCCACCTCGCCAGCCTGGACGGACGGCCAGTTGCGGGTGTATCGGTCGGCGATGACCCAGGGATGGCCCAGCTCGAGCATGCGCACTGTTTCCGGCCCCACCGCCAGACGTTTTGCCTTCATAGACGCTCTTCCTTTCCGTATCAACTGTCCGCCAACCACCAACCGGGGCATGCCGCAACAGCCCTTCCTGTTTGGGAACCGGATTGTACTTCGGATGGCGGGCAGACCCAAGGGAAAATTCTTCCTCCGCCCCCGATGCTGTGATAAACTCGCGCTTTTCCCAGATGAGGTTCGGATATGACCAGCCCTCCCAAATCCAAAGGCGAAAAGGTGATCGAGCGCATCATGCAGGAGCTCGATCCCGGCTCCGACCGCTACCAGATCCTCGCCACGGCCAAGCGGTTCAAATCCTCCTGGGTGGAGTTGGGGGAAAAGTTGCTGCTGGTGCAGAAGGATGGACTCTATCGGAGCTGGGGGTACGATTCCTTCGAAGAGTATTGCCTGCAGGAGATTCGCATCCAGAAGCCGACCGCTCAGAAACTGACCCTGGCGTACCGCTATCTGGAAAAAGAGGAGCCGCAGCTGCTCGCCCGGCCGACGGAGCTGAAGCCGCCGCCCGATTACCGCTCGGTCGATCTGTTGCGCCAGGCCCGGGAGGAAAAAGAGTTCTCGGACGAGGAATATGCCGATCTGCGCCGGGCGATCGTCGACGAGGAGCGCAGCCATCCCACGGTCTTGAAGCGCTTCAAGGAAACGGCCGCGGCCCACGACACCGAAGAGGTCCCGCCCGCCGTCCCCTACAAAAGCGCTCTGAGCGCCGCCCGCCGGCTCGAGACGACCCTCGAGGCCGTGCCTGAGTTGCCGGTCGGACACTCCGAACACCTGCGAGACTTGATCACGTCTCTGGAGGAAGCGGTGGAGAGGCTGACCCCGGCAGAGTGAAAGGGGCTTCCATCCCCAGGGGAAATTTGTGTCCGACCCGGCTTACCCGCTGACCGGCAGCGAAAAGGAGAAGGTCCTCCCCTTCCTTTTCGCCTTTGTCCGGAGGATCTGCTCATTAATTGATATCGGTCAAGGCGTCTCGCTTCTTCTTGACTATACTCTCTTCATATCAGATGAGAATTTCACCCCCAAAACGCAGGAGGAATCATGGCCGAGACAAGCACAAAATTAACAATCGCCGGTGCCGACCCGCAGAAGCTTGTCGAAATGACCGCTTATCAGGAAGGTTCGGTCGTCAGCCGCACCCTGCTACAGGACGAAAGCGGCACCTTCACCGTTTTCAGTTTTGACGAAGGACAGTCCCTCTCCGAGCACACCGTGCCATTCAACGCCTTTATCCAGGTCCTGGACGGCCAGGCCGAAATCACGATCGGCGGCAAACCCTGTCTGGTCAACGCCGGGGAAATCGTCCTCATGCCCGGGGGCATCTCCCACCGCGTGAAAGCGGTCAAGCGCTTCAAAATGCTCTTGACCATGTTCAAGGCCAAGAGCGCCTGAGGAAAGGGCTTCCCACTGGATTTTTGCAAGGGGCGACCGGCTATTCGCGGAGGCGGATCTGCCGCTTCGTCAGCCGGTAACTGCCCTCGATGATTGCCGCCAGAACGATCATCGCCGCCAGAATCCACAGCTTGTCGGGCCCGGAACGGGCCGTCTGCCAGACCAAGGCGCAAAACGCGACCAGACAGGCGATCACCCCCGCAACTGCAATCCAGCGGTGGCTCCCGGTAATGGATGCCTGGCGCACATTGGCGGCGTTCACGGCGGCAAAGATCAACAGAAAGCCACCGCTACCGAGGGTCGAGATGCTGGTCAGGTCAAAGGCGTTGGCCATAAACAGCGTCAGCCCGGCGGTGATGAGCAGGCCTTCCACCGGCTCCCCCCAGACTTTTCGTTCCAGAATGGCCGGCAGTTCGCCGTCGCGCGCGATGCAGTAACTGAGCCGTGCCGCGCCATAGAGGGTGGCGTTGATCGCCGAAGCGGTGGAAAGCATTGCGGCGACGGCGATCAACGTGAAGCCGGCCTGCCCGAGAAAGGGGCGGGCCGCTTCGGCCAGCGCATAGTCCTTGGCCGCCACGATCTTATCGACGGGGAGATTGCCTACGGTGACGAAGGCGACCAGCACGTACAATCCGATGACGAATCCGACGGCTATGTAGTACGCACGGGGCAACGTCCGCGCCGCGTCCCGCACATCGTGGGCGGTATTGGCGATCAGCTCGAATCCCTCGTAGGCCAGAAAGATGATCATCCCGCCCGCGGCCAACTGCAACGGCGGGGACCAGGCTCCCGGCGCGACCCGGGAGCCAGCCACACCCGCCATCCCGACACCGACAAACAGCAACAGGATCGTCACCTTCACCCCCACGATCCAGTCCTCGGCCTTGCCGATCGACTCGGCACTGAGCAAGTTCAGCCCGGTAATCAGAAGAACGGCAAGGGTGATCAGCACATGCTTGCCGAGAGCCTGCCAGGCGCCCGGCAGAAAAGTCGCGCCGTAGCTGCCAAAAGCGAGGGCATACAGCGACAGCATCACCACGTAACTGAGCCACAGCAGAACGTTCAGGCTGCCGGTAACCATCCCGGAGCCGAAGGCGCGGTCAAGAAAGGTAACCGTCCCCCCACGGCTCGGATAAGCGACGGAGAGCCTGGCGTAGGAATAGGCCGTCAGCAGCGCCACGATGCCTCCCAGGGCAAAGGCCACGGGCGTACCGCCGTGCGCCAGTTGCACCGCCAGGCCGAGCACCGCAAAGATTCCTCCACCGACCATTCCACCGACGCCGATGGCGACCGCCGCCCACAGCCCTATCTTGCCGTCCTCCGCTTTGTCCATTGAACCCTCTTTTCTCCCGATTAGCGCCAAAGGGCCTGTCTCCGGCACCATAACCGCTCTCCCCTTCCTGTGATAAACCACCCCGATGCCGGCCTTCCGGCGCAAGAGAAGGAAGGCATGTTTTCGGGGCTTACCAGAGAAAAACGGGCCATTCGATCAGATGATCAGAATGGCCCGTTTTTCTCAATCGTCCGCTCTTCTTCCCAAATGGGGTTTCGGCGACACGATGGATCGCTTCGATGACTCTCGGCGCTCAGTGTTGAGCGGCCACCGGCTGCCGCGCGGGCTGAAACGCCCGCGTAAATCTCCTCAGGCCTTTTGGCCTGCCGAAAGGACTCTGCTGCTTTTTGGTGGAGAAAAGGGAGACGGCTGACGCCAGAATCAGCGAGAAGGGCAGACAGACGAGCCACAGGTGTTGAATCCCGTCGCCGAATCCGAGAATATGAAGAACAGCGAACGCCACGAGGCTGTAGCTCAGTGCGCTGACCAACGTCAGAAAAAACGGCACGGTCGAGTCGGTGATTCCGACATCCTGCGGATTCGCCGACACGCTGTTCATAATGACCAGAAGCACAAAAACCGGGACCGCCAGCACCGCCAAAACAATATCCATCTCTCCCTCCCTCAACTGATGACGTGGTTCAACCGACCGGAACTCTGCCTCACTCCGGAAGCACGAAATTTTTCCATTTCAATCTACGCTTAAGCTCATTTTAAGTCAAAATTTTTAATGTTCCCCAAGCCACAACCGAGCTCTCCGCTTCCCCCTGTTGACTCGGGACGATTCGGCCGATCGTCCCATGGAACGGGCGACATGGATCTATGCGACAGGCCAGTTGAACGCGTTTTTTTCTTTCAAAAAATCTTCGCCCCCGCCGCCCGCATCTCATCCAGGGCTTTTTTCCCGCCATCGGCGTCGACGGGACGAGTGCCCGCCTCGATAAGGACAACCTCCAAGCCCGCCTTTCGGGCGTCGAGAACCGAAGCCAGGACGCAGACATCCAGTGCCAGTCCGCCGACCCAGAGCCGACGGACTCCGTCGCGCTTCAGCTGGGTTTCCAGGCCGGTTTCGTCGAAAGCCGAATTCTGATCATGATCGAGCCGGACCCCCTTGGTTACTTTCACCACGCCTTCGGGCAGCTTCAGCTCGGGATGGAATCGGGCTCCGGGGCTGTCTTCCAGACAGTGGGGCGGCCAGGGTCCCCCCTGCCCCTCGAAACTGATGTGCCGGGCCGGGTGCCAGTCGCGGGAAGCGTAGATGGGAAGTCCCTTTTGCCGGGCCGCCTCGACCCACCGGTTGAGAACGGGAACGACCCGGTCCCCTTCGTCGATAGGTAAGGCTCCGCCTGGGCAGAAATCGATCTGAACGTCGACCAGCAGCAGGCCGTCGCCGGGGTGCAGCACTTCTCGCGGATCGGTCATACCGTTTTCTCCTGTCCTGAAAAAGTGTGACTTGACCATTGAGAAACCAAGGCAAAACTATTTTAACGCCCGTTCGCTTCGCTCTCTCGAGACGCCAGGACGCAGAGGACAAAGTGAAAAGAAGTCAGTGAAAGCATCTCCTCTGTGTCTCAGCGACTCCGCGTTAAAGCCGGTTTCGGTTTTCATCGTCTTCGACTGGGCCGCAGGCGTATGTCGAGCTGATAGTTTATCTAACAATTGGACCGTTTCCAGTTTTGGCGCCACCGATTGTAATTCCATGGCCGCTCAGGTACATTTGAACCTATATCAGTGAGAAGTGAGGGGGTCAGGGAGAGGGAGAAAAGGGCCGCTAGTGTGAAAAAGATGGTTTTTTCAGGACGGGCGAGCCGCTCCCTGGCTCAAACCGTCGCCGCGAAGATGGGATGCCCGTTGGGCCGCTGCCTGATCGAAGATTATCCGGACGGCGAGCTGCGCATTCATATCGAAGAAGAGGTTGAAGGCCGGGATCTTTTCCTGGTGCAGTCCACCGGCCCGCCCGCCGCCGCGCGGCTGCTGGAGCTTCTGCTGCTGGCCGATGCCAGTCGGCGGGCGGGAGCGGAACGCCTTACCGCTGTCATCCCGTACTTCGGTTATGCCCGGCAGGATCGCCGGGCCAAGGGCGGAGAACCGGTCGGAGCCCGTGTGATCGCCGATCTGCTCTGCGCCCGGTTCGACCGGATCGTGACGGTGGATCTGCACGCCCCACCCGTCGAGGGGTTCTTCGCCCTCCCCGTGCACCATCTGTCTGCCGTGCCCCTGTTGGCGAAAGCACTGCAGGCGTCCCTTTCCGGGGGAGAGGTCCTGGTGGCCCCCGATCTGGGCGCGGTCAAACTCGCCCAGCGCTACGCCGACCGGCTGGACCTGCCGGTGGCCTGCATTCACAAGGAGCGCCTGAGCGCAGAGAGGGTCAAGGTACGCACGATCATCGGCGAGGTCCGCAATCGGCGGCCGGTCCTCATCGACGATATGATCAGTACCGGGGGCACCATCGTCTCTGCCGCAGAAGCGCTTCTGGACCAGGGCTGCCAGCCGCAGATGACCATAGCCGCCAGCCACGGCCTGCTGGTCGGCGAGGCGCATCGGCGTCTTGCCGCGCTGCCCTTAACAAGGATCCTGGTGACCGACACTCTCGAGCCCCCACCCGCCTCCTCCTCCCTGCCGATCGAGGTGGTCGGTCTCGGGGAACTGCTGGCCGACTCGCTGGGAAAGATGGGACACGACTGTCAGCTGTAAGCCGAAAGAGTCGAACCTGAGACCTGAATCCTCTGACCTCATCCCCGATGCCGAAAGGAGTTGAAATGCCTGTCCCCTTGCCATCGGAACCATTGCGCCGACTCATCGCCGTGGCCCGGGGGGAGCGCCCGGCGGATCTGTTGCTGAAAAACGCGCGACTGATCAACACCCACGCCGGGGAATATCACGACGCCGACATCGCCCTCTTCGGCGGAAGGGTCGTCGGCCTGGGCAGCTATCGGGCCCGCCGGACCATCGATCTCAAGGGGCGGTTCGTCTGCCCCGGCTTCATCGACGCCCACCTTCATCTCGAGTCGAGCATGGTGACGCCGCCCCAGTTCGCCAGGGCGGTGGTGCCCCGGGGGACCACCGCCGTCGTCACCGATCCACACGAAATCGCCAACGTGCTCGGCGTCGCCGGCATTCGCTATCTGCTCGATGTGAGCGAGAATCTGCCGCTGCGGGTGTTCGTCATGGCCCCCTCCTGCGTCCCCGCCACCGCCCTGGAAACCTCGGGCGCAGCCATCGGCCCGCGGGAGATCGCCCGCCTGCTGGAGCATCCCAGAGTCCTCGGGCTCGCCGAGGTCATGAACTATCCCGGGGTCCTCTCCGGCGACGAGGAGGTTCTGGCCAAACTTCTGGCGGTCGGAGACCGGCCGATCGACGGCCACGCCCCCGGCCTTGCGGGTAAGGATCTCAACGCCTACGTGGCGGCCGGCATCGGCACCGACCACGAAAGCACCACCTTGGAGGAAGCCCGGGAAAAGCTCCGCCTGGGCATGCGGATTCTGATTCGGCAGGGAACCGCCGAGCGCAACCTCAAAGATCTGCTGCCGCTGGTTACCCCGGAAAATACAGACGCTTTCTGTTTCTGCACGGATGATCGACACCCTCATGACCTGCAGGACGAGGGGCACCTGGATGCCCTGGTGCGCATGGCGATCGGCCAGGGGATGGACCCGCTCGTCGCTATCCGCCTGGCCACCGTGAATCCCGCCCGCCATTACCGGCTGCAAGGCCTGGGCTTGGTGGCGCCGGGCTACCGGGCCGATCTGATCGTTTTTGACGATCTGGAAGACCTGCAGGTCCGACAGGTTTTCAGCAGCGGCCAACTGGTGGCCGAGGACGGCGCCTTTCTCCCCTCCCTGCCGCCACCGGCGGCGGCGCCGGGGAAAGAACTTGCCGTGCGCTGGGAAAAGGTCGACTTTCGAATTCCGACCGGAGGAAAACGGCGGGCCCGGGTCATCGAGGTGATTCCCGGCCAGATCGTCACCGGCCGGACCCTCGCCGAGGTGAAGGTGGCACAGGGTGCGGCCTTGGCCGACCCGGAACAGGACCTGCTGAAGATCGCGGTCATCGAGCGCCACGGCGCCACCGGCAATATGGCCGTCGGCTTCGTCCGCGGGTTCGGGATGCCCCGGGGAGCGCTGGCCTCAACCGTCGCCCACGACAGTCACAATCTGGTGGTGGTCGGCGCCAGCGACGCCGAGATGCTTGCCGCCGCCCGGGAAGTGGCTCGCCTCGGCGGCGGAATGGCCCTCGTCGCCGGGGAGCGGGTGCGGGCGGCGTTGCCGCTGCCCATCGCCGGGCTGATCTCCCCGCAGCCGCTGGAAGAGGTGCGCCGGCAATTCAGCCTGCTGCAGGAGGAATACCGCGCCCTCGGCGGCACTCTGGACGATCCCTTCATGCACCTGTCGTTTCTGGCCCTGCCGGTCATCCCCGCTCTCAAGATCACCGATCGGGGGCTGGTCGACGTCGAGGCCTTCGATTTCGTGCCGGTGATGGTGTGAATTTTCAGGAATCAGGAATCAGGAATCAGGTATTCAGGAATCAGGTTTCAGGAATCAGGTTTCAGGAGTCAGGTTTCAGGTTTCAGGTTTCAGGGTCTTCAGGTTTCAGGGCTGAGGGCTGAGGGCTGAGGGCTGCATAAAAAAAAGAGCCCCGCAAAAAGGGCTCTTTTTTTATGCACGGCGGAAAGAGAGGGATCACTCCTCGTAGACCAGGGTTCGGATCAAACCGATGGTGGAGCCGTCCTCGTTGGTGGTCGCGTCGGTGACCGCGATCACCTTCCGGATGTCATGGTCGCGAATGAAGGCATTCACCCGCTCGTCGAGTTCATCCAATTCCCGCTGGGTCTTGAACGGCTCCAACGGCTCGCCAAAGGTCTTCACCTTGATCATGGCCCTTCCTTTCCGGAAAAAGGGTTATTACACTTGGACGACCGATGTCACACCGGGCACCTTTTCCTTCAGGTTCTTCTCGATCCCCATTTTGAGGGTCATGGTGGACATGGGACAGGACCCGCAGGCGCCCGTGAGCCTGACACTGACCACCCCGTCCTCGGTAACGTCAACGAGTTCCACATCCCCGCCATCGGCCTGGAGAGCGGGACGGATCATGGCTATCACTTCTTCGACTTTTTCTTTCATGCAGCTGACCTCCTGTTGATGTTGCCTTATTATAACCGTCCTCGGGAATGCGCGCAACCGCCGAGGACCTGCGGAAATACCCACGGAGCCGGCAACCTCCCCGTCAGGCCATCGGCCCAATGGGAATATCGCCGATTTTGCGGGCGCATGCCAGCTCCGGCTCGCCCACCCCCTTGCCCTGAACCAGCACCTTGAAGGTCTCCCCCATCCCCCCTTCGGGCAGGATCAGATTTTTGAGCACCAGGCGCAGGGAACGGGCGCTCTTTTCGTCCGGGGCCTTCTCCTGCAGCTCCATCAGCGCTTCGACGAACCCCAAGCCCATGAGAAACCGGTATTGTTCGCCGAAAAAAAGCGGGAGCAGCCCTTCGCCCTCCCCCTCCTGCTGCAGCGTGGTGAAGTCCACGTGCGCGGTGATGTCCTGACTGCCGATGTGACGGTAGGGATCCTCACCGGCGGTATGCCGATGGTAACACATGAGGGTGCCCGAGCGGCGAAAGGGCGCATAGAGCTCTTCGGCGAGATAGCCGTAATCGATGGTGAGGACGAAGCCGCGGCGCAGGCGGGCTGCCACCTGCCTTATCCAGCGACAGGCCTCAAGGTTGACCTCGGCCCGGTTGCCCTCCGCGAGATCGATACCCAGCCGACGAAAGTAGGCACCGATCTCCTCCGTAGACGGCGGCCGCAGCTCTTCGGCCAACCGTCCCTCCCGCTCGGCGACGAAGACCTCCCTCAGTTCGCCGTCGCGCTTTTCCACCAGGTGCACGGGGAAGGCATCGACCAGTTCGTTGGAGAGGAAACAGCCCTCCACTTCTCCCACCTCCTCCAGAGCGCACCAGGCGGTGCGCTGCCGATGGGCCGCAAGAAGGGTTTGCTGGCGGCTGCGGTTATCGGGGCTGACTTCGACCACAAGGTAGCGCAGATGCCGATAGAACTCGGGTTCCTCCTCGGCAACGGCGTCGAGGATATCGAGGCAGAGGTGCCCCTCCCCGGCCCCCTGCTCGACGATGGTGAAGGGACCGCGGCCGAGCAGCTCCCACATCTGGCGCAGCTGGCGGGAAATCAGACGCCCGAACAGGGAATGGACGCTGGTCGAGGTGAAGAAATCCCCCTGTTTCCCGATCCGCGCCCGCGGAGTCATGTAATACCCGTGCTCGGGGTGATAGAGGCAAAGGGCCATATAGTCGGCAAAGGGGATGCCGCCCCTCTCTTCGATACGATGGCGGATAATCGTTTCCAGTTCAGAGGGGCCTGGGTTGGCCGAAGGTATTGTCATGACGGATCCCTTGGATATCTTTCGGCAAATCGCTCCGCCGAACTCGCGGCGCGAAGTTGGAAAGGAGCGATTTTAACGCAGCCGGCGGGCAAGAACAAGAGTTCCTTTTACCGCACCGGCGAAAAAAGGTGATCATTTCCATTGACACGATCTGCCTGCCGGAGCTAAATTCTTTGAGGCATCGAGCGAAGAATCGACCATTAATCAAGGCCTTCCATGAATTCACTGAAAATAAAAATCCTAATAATAACAACCATCATCATGGGGATGGCGGTCGGCTTGACGATCTGGCAGGGGCAGCGGGTGCAGACCTCCATGCTCAACCGCCTGGTCGGTCGAAACGGCCGGATTCTCGGCGAAACCCTCCGCGACACCATCATCACCAACCTGACCCGGGGCCGCGATTCCGAGGTGACCGCCATCCTGAAGAAGGTGCAGCGGGAGCCCTCGGTCGAGGCCGCCCGCATCTTTGACCGGACGGGAACCATTATCGCCTCCGCCGACCACGAGGAAATCGGCCGGCGGATCAGCGCTCCCGACTACCTCGCCTTCACTAAAAACCAGCTCTCCTTTTCCCAGAACCGCAGCTACGATTACCAGAGCACCCTGGTGCCGATCTACGCCAAGACCGGCCCCGGGAAAAGCGGAAAATTGCTGGGCGTTCTCAACCTGCATCTTTCACTGAAGGATATCGGTGCCCTGAAAGCACAGGGACAGGGAGTCTCCCTGCTGCCCACCCTCGGCATGCAGCTTCTCCTGGGACTGGCCGTGATCCTCTTCGTCATGGTCTATGTCGAAATTCCTCTGCGCAAGCTGATCGGGGCCATGAACCACGTCGAACAGGGAGATTTCGAAAAAGCCGCCGTCGACATCCGCAACTCGGAGGAGATGACCCTGCTCTCCACCAAGTTCAACCGCATGGTGCACCGCTTGCGGGACCTTATCGAAACCACGGTCCGTCACGAGCGGGAGATCGCCGTCAACCATCAGAAATTGGCCCACCACGATGAAATCCGGGCCATGAACCTTACCCTTGAAGAACGCCTCGAGGAGAACCAGCATCTCAACATCGCCCTGGAGGAGCGGATCGAGGAGATCGAGGAAGCCAACTACAAGATCGCCGATCTGTTCAGCGACCTCGAGAGCAAAAACCGCAATTTGCGCCAGGTCATCAGCCGTCTGTCGGCCCTCTCCAAGATCGGCCTCGACATCAACGCCGTCATGGACCTGGAAAAACTTTTTCCGCTGCTGGTCCGGCGAACGGTGGACACCCTGGAGGCGAAGGTCGGCTATATCCTCCTGCTCGACCAGCAGGGCACGGGCTTTACGATTGGCAGCGCGCTGGGCACGGCGAACCCTATCGTCCCCGGGTACCGCGTCCCGCTGAAGGCTGGGGGCGTTTCCCACTGGGTGGTCACCAACCGGGAACCGCTGCTGATCCGTACCGTCGATGAGCAGGGAAACATCGACAAGATCAGCCGCCTGGGGTTCGAACGCAAAAGCGTGGTGTGCGCCCCCCTCATCATCAAAGAGGAGATGATCGGCACCATCACCGTCGCCAACAAGAAGGACGAAACGCCCTTCACCCCCGAAGATCTGGAGCTGCTCTCCACCATCGCTTCTCAGGCCAGCGTAGCGATCAACAACGCCCGGCTCTACGAAGAGCAGCAAACCACCTACTTGAGCACCGTCCAGGCCCTGGTGTCCACCATCGAAGCCAGCGACCCCTATACCAGCGGGCACTCGGAGCGGGTCACCGCGTACAGCCTCGCCGTCGCCAGGCGCCTCGGTCTCGATTCAGAGGCCCTCATCCGGCTCGAACAGGCGGCCATTCTCCACGATATCGGCAAAATCGGCGTCGACGTGCGGGTTCTGCACAAGCAGGGACAATTGTCGACCGAGGATATCGGCATCCTGAGGCGCCATCCGCTCATCGGGTTCCGCATCCTCGAACCGATCAAATTCTTGAATCGGGTCCGGGAGATCATCAAACAGCACCACGAGCGCTTCGACGGCAAGGGCTATCCCCACGGTCTGGGCGGAGAAAACCTGTTGATCGAGGCCCGGATTCTCACCGTGGCCGATGCCTTCGACGCCATGACATCCGACCGCCCCTACCACAGGGCCCTTTCCTACGATACCGCCATCATCGAGCTGAAAGACAAAGCCGGCTCCCAGTTCGATCCCAAGGTCGTCCGGGCCTTCGTCTCCCTGTGGGACGAGGGTGACGAGCTGCCCCTGGCCGTTTCGGGATAAATCGACCGGTTCCTATCCGGCGTCGCGCGCTCGGTTACCACCGCAGGATGCAGGGCCCTTCATCGGAAGGCTATCTATTTTCTGCGGACAGGCCGGCCTCGGTACCGAAGAAACGCCAACCGTGCTTACCGTTTCGCTTCACCCCGTACATGGCCTTGTCGGCCGCACTCACCAACTGCGTAAGCTCCTGAGCGTCGTCCGGATAGACACTGATTCCAATGCTGGCGCCAATAGAGCAGGTCTGCCGATCGGACAGGAGAAAGGGCTGCCCCAGGGCACCAAGAATTTTCTCGGCGACAAGGCGGGCATCCTGGGGCCGGGAAATACGGGAAAGGATCACGATGAACTGATCCCCCCCCATCCGGGCGACCACATCCGAGGCACGGACACAACCGGTCAGGCGTTCCGCGGCCCCTTTTAACACATGATCCCCTGCCAGGTGTCCGTACCGATCGTTGACCAGCTTGAACCCGTCTAGATCGACGAACAGGAGGGCAAAGCATCGGTTTTCCCGCTTTGAAATCGCGTGGATATAGTTCAGACGATCGAAAAAGAGCTCGCGATTGGGAAGTCCGGTAAGCTTGTCATAGTGGGCCAGTTGATCCAGTCGCTCCAGCAATTCTTTACGCTCGGTGACATTCTCCTTGACCGCGACAAAGTGCGAGATATCGCCGTTTTCGTCCCGGATCGGCGAGATGGAGGCCATCTCCCAGAACAGGCTGCCATTCTTGCGCTTGTTGTGAAACTCGCCGCGCCACTCCCGCCCCGCAAGAAGGGTATCCCACATTTCCCGGTAAAACCCCTCAGGCTGATTGCCGCCCTTGAGAATTCTCGGATTTTCTCCACGCGCCTCGACCGCCGTATAACCGGTCATACGACAGAAGGCCGGATTGACATATTCGATTTTGCCGTCCCGGTCGGTGATAATGATGGAGGCGGGGCTTTCCTCGACGGCGGTGGAGAGCTTTTTCAAGTCGATGGAAATGCGCTGTTGAAGGGAGAATTGTTGCCGAAGCTGTCGAGAGAGCCTGAGATAATACACGAGCGCAACAACACACAGCACCAGAAGCGGCAGAGCGAGAAAGGTAACAACATGGATCCCCGAAAGAAAATGGTGGATCTGCTCTAAAAACGGCACTTCTTGCACTGAATCCCCCGTGTCGATTCGAGCCTGCTTCCGGGGAGGAAGCTCATATCGGACTCATTCTCGTATGATGCCGGTTACGGCGAACCTTTCATCGATCATTCGCGGACCAGAGGACGACCTCGGCTGTTTCACTCTCAATCTGCTGCTGAAAGGTACGGAAGGCGTAAAGCGACTGCATCTGCGCCTTTTCGCGCAGGGTATCGATGGTCGGGGAATGGTCCTGCAGAAGTCTCACCAGGCGTGGGTCGAGAGCGCCCTCGGCTGCCATCTGAGCGAGGACGCCAAGTCCTTCGGCGACGCTCATCCCCGGCCGATAGGGCCGGTCCTCGGTAACGGCCGTGAAGACGTCGGCTACCGCCATGATGCGCGAACCGAGGGGAATGCTATTGCCGGAGAGATGAAAGGGGTAGCCGGACCCGTCGAGGCGCTCATGATGGAAGGAGATCCAGGCGTTGAGCGTGTCAAACTCCGGAATCGGCTCGAGCAACCGGTGTGCGTGAAATGGGTGGCTTTTGACGATATCGAACTCGGTCGCGGTCAATGGCCCCGGCTTCTCCAGAATCTCAGTGGGAAGGGCGAGTTTGCCGAAATCGTGCATGTAACCGGCAACGTGCATCAGCTGGCATTCGCGCTCCGACATCCCTGAGAGACGGGCGAGTGCCTCGGCCGTTGCCGCCACGCCGCTCGAATGAACGGCGGTAAAAGGACTGCGAAAGTCGATGGCGTGCCCGAAGAGTCGCGCCAAGCTGGCCAGATCCTTGAGACCGAGAATGACGGTGCAGGACTTAGCCCGCCTGCTCAGAAATTCGCCGAGAAAAGGGGACGTCAGATCGAACCAGAAGAACTCCTTGTTCGCGCAGGCGGCGAAAGCCTCGACCAGTTCGGGAGCAAAGAGCCGACCCGTTTCGGCGCGAAGGGTCGTCAGGATCGATTTGGCCTGCCCGAGGACCGGCCCCTCCCCCTTCAGGAGAACGTCGATGCGGTCGGCCAGATGCAGAATGTGGCTTCCCAGTGGAACGTCCTCGCCGCAGGCTTTGCTGCCGGCGCCGTGGGCCCAGGGCAGATGGTGAAAACGTACCAGACGGGCGACTTCGGAAAAGGCATCGAATTCCCGAAGGATTCGATAGCCCGCCTCGGCATGGCGCTGCGGACGGATGTCTTCGAAGTTGAGCGTGCCAAGACGCTCCTGCAGCGACAATGCCCCCAGATCGTGACTCGCGCCAGCCAGAATCAGATCGATTCGCTCCCGCAGCGTCAGCTTCAGCTCTTCGCCCAGATTCCATGCAATGTAGGCGACCCTCTTCTGGTGGTTGGCCAACAGGGGGCTCACCAGATCGGTGGTATTGGCAAGACAGAGGATGATGTCGTAGAGAGAGATTTGGGGTTCTCTGAGCATAGCGCAGCACTTCGGAACAAGGGAGTCCAGATGAAAAGTGGATGACTTCTGGTGACAAGGGAGGGGAACCGGACTCGTCAAGGCCAAATCGGCGCCCTTATCCCCCCCGAGCAATCATATAAAAATCGGCATTGAACAATCAAGCCTTCTTTTACAACCGCCAATCCGACTCAAATGACCTGTCGAGCATCAGCGCGCCAGGCAATGACCATCGATCATCTCGATCAACTCGGGGATCTGGGGTTTGCTGACATAGCCGGTCGCCCCCACCGATTCGCATTTGTGGGCCATCTGCTCGGTAATCAACGACGAAAACATGAGTATTGGCAGCTCCGTCAGGCCGAGTTCCTCCCGAATCCGCCGGCACAGGGTCAACCCGTCCATGCCGGGCATCTCGATATCGGAGATCAGAAGATCGATCGAACCGCCGAGGTCGCCGACGGGGCTGCCGTTTGACTCCTTTTTCAATCGGCGGATGGCCTCATAACACTTTTCGCCATCGACAAAGGTGGTGACCTGGTGGTACCCGGCTTCTTTCAGAATCTTCAGCAGCCCCGCCCTGATGATGACCGAATCCTCGGCGAGCATCAACCGGATTTCGCCCTCGCCGCTCGACTTTCTCCTCGTGGCGGAGCTTGGCGGGGCCGGGCGTGGACACCTCCGCCGCCTCCTCGTAGTGCAGGACGGAATCGGGATCGATCTCGGCAAGAATGTGCTCCAGATCGACGATCAGGATCTCCCGCTCCTCAATGCTCACGCTGCCGGTAAAGCGAGGGCGGTACTGGCCAAGAAACTCGGATATCGGACTGACCTGCGTCCAGGAGATGCGGTGAATCTGATTGACCCCGTCAACCAGAAAGCCGGTGATCCGCCCGTTGAACTCGCAGACCAAGACCACCCGGCGGCTGTCGGCCTCCTTTTCGCCCGCCTCCGCCTTGCGCCGCAGATGAATATTGAGATCAACGAGGGGAATGGTATTGCCCCGCACCAGCAGAGTACCGAGCATCGACGGAGGGCTCTCCGGCAGCGTCACCAGCCCCTCCGGCTCGTACTTGATGATCTCCCGCAGCTTCTGGACGTTGATGCCGAAGGACTGCTCACCGAGATAAAACTCGATGACCTCCATCTCATTGGTTCCGCTCTCGAGCAGGATGTCCTGTCTTTGCATTTCATTCATACGTAGCTCCCCTTGTCGTAATTTTCCTGAGCGGGCGATCGGCCCACCAAGCTAGTGTCCCGATTGATTAATTCCATTCATTAATTCTGGTCCTTTTGCCCGCTGGCTACGTTCCGTCTCCTCGGCTTAGCGCAGGCTAGACCTGTGTCGACGCGCCTTGCCAGCGAACAAAAGACCTCAGAATTCTCTAAAAGGACTAACCAAACGGGACACTAGATGATCGACGGCACCACCCTCGGCAAATGGCCCTCAGTCGGAATTCTCCGCGCCGGGAGAAACTGGTCGGCGCCGGTGGCAAAGAGGCGATTGCGACAGTTACCAGAAGAGAGCGCATGAAGGATACGGGGCAGGCCCACCTGAAAAGTCCCCATCACAACGCCCGATGGTGCACAACCGCAACCCTCTATCTATTCATAGAAAAACAAACTCAGGGGATTCGATGCGCCAATAAAATACCATACTTGTCAGCTTTGAAAAGCGGAAAAACGAAAATTTAATCCCGCTGGGGAAATTTTGTTTTGAGATCATGGAGACCTCAGGTGATTAATCCCCGAAGTCCCTTTTTCGGACGAAAATTTCAATGCGATCTTTGCGTGGATCACCGTCGGGCTTGAATACCGGGACCGGTTCGTAGTAACGCCGGCGGCGCCGCCGCTTCCGCAACGCGAGTCGTCGAAGATAGAAAAGCAGGGCCAGCCCTCCGAGAAGATAAAAGCCGTATTTCATAGTGGTAGAGTCTACTTCGGGCGCGACGAAATGGCCAGCGAAGATTTGCCCTCGGCTATCCCCTTCGGATCATCTCCGCGCCAGGGGGGTACACGCCCCCGCGAAGGGGGCGACGACCCGGATATGCCCGGCACAGCGCAGGTATCCGAGGTTTCAATCCACGCCCCGCGAAGGGGGCGACGGCCAGCTTGCCGATCACCTGTTCGGCTTCGGCCAGTTTCAATCCACGCCCCCGCGAAGGGGGCGACCGGCACTTGACGCTCGTCAGCAAATGCATCGACGGTAGTTTCAATCCACGCCCCCGCGAGGGGGCGACCACTATCACGTGTACCGGCGCTCGACTACTGGTGATGTTTCAATCCACGCCCCCGCGAAGGGGGCGACGCGGCTCAGTCTAGCGACGCATCATCGCGACGAGTTTCAATCCACGCCCCCGCGAGGGGGCGACTCGACTCAGCGACATTCGAGCTGCCGACGGCTATCGGTTTCAATCCACGCCCCCGCGAGGGGGCGACGTAGCTCCGGCCTGCCGATGATCTAGTCTGGTCACGTTTCAATCCACGCCCCCGCGAAGGGGGCGACGCATTCGGCGATTCGCAGGTAGCGTTTCAATCCACGCCCCCGCGGGGGGGCGACTGGCCGATGCTCTGCCACCTGGTGTTTCAATCCACGCCCCCGCGAGGGGGCGACCGTCGCACGACCGAACGGCTGCCGATGCGCGTACGTTTCAATCCACGCCCCCGCGGGGGGGCGACGTCTGACGGCATGCCGCATTGCCGGCACGAGCATGTTTCAATCCACGCCCCCGCGGGGGGGCGACGCGCCGGATCGCCAGCAGCCGGTGGATCTCGAGTGTTTCAATCCACGCCCCCGCGAAGGGGGCGACTCGGCGCAGTCGCGTCAATCTGCGCATGGAGCTGACGTTTCAATCCACGCCCCCGCGGGGGGGCGACACGTGCATCGCGCAGCCGTGGCCGTCTGCAGGCTGCGTTTCAATCCACGCCCCCGCGAGGGGGCGACCAGCTGCTCGACATCCCGATGCACTCGGAGGCCGACGTTTCAATCCACGCCCCCGCGGGGGGGCGACCGGCTGGAGCATCGCGACGATCAGGCGCCGGACGTTTCAATCCACGCCCCCGCGGGGGGGCGACATGCATCGACGCCAGTCTGATCAGCGTCGCACGAGTTTCAATCCACGCCCCCGCGAGGGGGGCGACATGACCGTCAGCCGGTACGGCTGTACGGCGATGTGTTTCAATCCACGCCCCCGCGAGGGGGGCGACGCGCGAGCCGCCATGCTCGACGTGCCGGCGTCAGATGTTTCAATCCACGCCCCCGCGAGGGGGGCGACGACGTGCAGCCAGCACGACCGCTCACGAGCCAGCGCTGTTTCAATCCACGCCCCCGCGAGGGGGGCGACCGGACTGCTGGCAACGAGATCCGTGTCGGTGCAGCGTTTCAATCCACGCCCCCGCGAAGGGGGCGACCGCGATGGCGCTGACGGTGCTGCAGGATGTCGACGTTTCAATCCACGCCCCCGCGAGGGGGGCGACGCTCGATGCGGCATCGGCAGCCGTCAACGTCGAATGTTTCAATCCACGCCCCCGCGAAGGGGGCGACCGCGATCGTGCGACCTAGCGCCATGACGTCATAGTGTTTCAATCCACGCCCCCGCGAAGGGGGCGACGCGACACTAGCAGCGATCGACACGAGTGCGATCGATGTTTCAATCCACGCCCCCGCGGGGGGGCGACGTCGAGCTGGCCGCGACTGTCGGCCAGCGGATATGGTTTCAATCCACGCCCCCGCGAGGGGGGCGACGTCGCGATGCAGCATCGTCGCGTCAGATCGTCAGTGTTTCAATCCACGCCCCCGCGAGGGGGGCGACTGCATGCAGTCTGCGACTACCGTGACTGCAGCATGTTTCAATCCACGCCCCCGCGAGGGGGCGACGCCGCGATCGCTGGATGTCGGTCATGCATCGAGCAGTTTCAATCCACGCCCCCGCGAGGGGGGCGACCGCGTCGACTGCCGGCGACAGGATCGCAGCTGCGATGTTTCAATCCACGCCCCCGCGGGGGGGCGACCGACTGACTGCGGGCACGGTCGATCGTCCGTAGACGGTTTCAATCCACGCCCCCGCGAGGGGGGCGACGTCAGGTCAGCTACGGCCATGATCAGTCATGCGTATCGTTTCAATCCACGCCCCCGCGAGGGGGCGACACGATGGCCATGGCATCGCGGTCGACGTCACGATGTTTCAATCCACGCCCCCGCGGGGGGGGCGACCAGCGGCGACGGTCCGTAGGTCAGTCGCTCACTGTGTTTCAATCCACGCCCCCGCGAGGGGGGCGACTGCACGAGCTATGCGCACCTGATGCCATGTCGACAGTGTTTCAATCCACGCCCCCGCGAGGGGGGCGACTCATGACGATCGCAGTCGCATCGGCGTCAGTCAGTGTTTCAATCCACGCCCCCGCGAAGGGGGCGACTGAGTCGCTCATACGCCAGCTCGAGTGCTGACACGTTTCAATCCACGCCCCCGCGAGGGGGGCGACACTGATCGACGTCGATGCCAGTATCTAGGATGTTTCAATCCACGCCCCCGCGAAGGGGGCGACGGATTGCCGGCGACGATGCACGATTACAGGTTTCAATCCACGCCCCCGCGAGGGGGCGACCGACGACTCGGTAGTACCGGTGACGATCGTGACGATGTTTCAATCCACGCCCCCGCGAGGGGGGCGACGTGCGACAGTCGCGCTGGCGCGAAGCTCGTTCACGTGTTTCAATCCACGCCCCCGCGAGGGGGGCGACGTCGATCAGCTCGTACGTAGTTCAGCGATCGAGTCAGTGTTTCAATCCACGCCCCCGCGAAGGGGGCGACCTGATGCCGACTGTCTGACCAGGTCTGCCAGGACGTTTCAATCCACGCCCCCGCGAGGGGGGCGACCCGTCGGCATGTCCGATCGGCTCGAGCATTCAGTACGTTTCAATCCACGCCCCCGCGAAGGGGGCGACCGGCGTCGAGCTGGCAGCTCGGTCAGCTGACTCGATGTTTCAATCCACGCCCCCGCGAGGGGGGCGACGCCGCATGCGTGCCGCAGCTGTCGGCCGATGCGTGTTTCAATCCACGCCCCCGCGAAGGGGGCGACCGAGCCGTGCGCTGCAGGGCATCGATGCTCATGGACGTTTCAATCCACGCCCCCGCGAAGGGGGCGACCTACGCCGGAGCTCTGAGCCATGTGCGCATCTGATGTTTCAATCCACGCCCCCGCGAAGGGGGCGACATCAGTCGTCGCAGGCCTGCAGCGCGATATTGCAGTTTCAATCCACGCCCCCGCGAGGGGGGCGACATGTCCGCATGAATGCCGGAGCGTTCGACTATCGTGTTTCAATCCACGCCCCCGCGAAGGGGGCGACGCCAGTCGAGCTTCTGGACCTGCGCATCATGCTTCATGGTTTCAATCCACGCCCCCGCGAAGGGGGCGACACATCGTCGCAGTCACTGGTCGATGACTTGATGCGTTTCAATCCACGCCCCCGCGAGGGGGGCGACGCGTCGAGACTCTGATCTGCGTCATCGGATCGGTGTTTCAATCCACGCCCCCGCGAGGGGGGCGACCTCAGCTGATTCGTAGCCATCAGTCGAGCATGACGGTTTCAATCCACGCCCCCGCGAGGGGGGCGACCGTCCGATCGTGAGCCTGAGTGCCGGCCATGGACGTTTCAATCCACGCCCCCGCGGGGGGGCGACTGACCATGTCGCGCTCAGGACGCATGCGAGCGACGATGTTTCAATCCACGCCCCCGCGAGGGGGGCGACGTCGACGTAGATGCGTCTATGCACCGCTAGTATGCGTTTCAATCCACGCCCCCGCGAGGGGGGCGACGCATGCATGGCGCTGATGCAGAGTGCTGGTCAGTGTTTCAATCCACGCCCCCGCGAGGGGGGCGACGCGCGTCCGGCGTATGTCAGCCGATGGCTGGCGTTGTTTCAATCCACGCCCCCGCGAAGGGGGCGACCATAGGCCGATGCCGAACGCTGCAGATCATCGTGATGTTTCAATCCACGCCCCCGCGAAGGGGGCGACTGTGCTGCCTGTAAGCACTTAAAACTAAACCGTTTCTTCCATCGGTTGCGCGAACCGGAGTTCCGAACCAATCCACTCCGCGTATTACCCTCCGGCCAGGAACATAATATCCGTTTAAGATCGCCCCCTTGCAAAGTCCGCGAACCTCCCAGGGAAAGATCCACAACTTGGGGTTCGCTAAAGAATCAGCGGCCCCTCCTGATCGATGGTCTCTTTGGCCCCAACATGCTCAACCCGGCGCCGCCATTCGGCACCGAGAAAATAGAATCGTAGGCTGTCCCGGGTCTCGTCGATCACGCTGACCAATTGTTGGCGCATCTGGACCCACTGCGCCGGATCGACGATGCACTCGAAGACCGAGAACTGCACCCGCTGGCCGTGATTGGTGCAGATCTTGGCCACCTTCCGCAACCGCCGCGCCCCTCCCGGCGCCGAGGTGGCCACGTCGTAACTCACCAGCACCATCATCGCATCACCTCCAGAGAAACGGCGGATAGTCCTCCAGATCGCCCCGCAGATGCCGACTGAGCAACTGAGCCTGGGAGAAGAGCAGCATCCCGAAGGGCAGCTTTTCCTTGAGAAAGGGGTGTTCAATCTCG
>CAWANI010000011.1:0-183950 GCA_963783365.1 uncultured delta proteobacterium
ACTGTTCTCATTACCGGGGAAAGCGGTACCGGCAAGGAACTGGTGGCCCGGGCCATCCACAACCTTTCCCCGCGCCAGGAGCGGCCCTTTGTGGAGATCAACTGCGGCTCGCTCCCTTTCAATCTGCTGGAAACGGAGCTTTTCGGTCATGAACGGGGTGCTTTCACCGATGCCAAGACCCGCAAAATCGGCCTGTTCGAGGAATCCAACGGGGGCACCATTTTTCTTGATGAAATCGGGGAAATGGATCTCAATCTCCAGGTCAAGCTGCTGCGGGTTCTGGAGGACCGCAAGATCCGTCGCCTGGGAGGCACCCGCAACATCGACATCGACGCCCGGGTGATTGCGGCGACCAATCGGAATTTGCGGGAAGCACTCGACGAGAAGGTCTTTCGGGAGGACCTCTTTTATCGGCTCAATGTCTTCCCCATCCATATTCCCCCCCTGCGTGACCGCCGGGAAGACATTCCGCATCTGCTCGATTATTTTCTCAAACGATTCAGCCGAGAATTTAACAAACGAATCCGTGAGGTTTCCCGGGATGCCCTCGAACTGCTGATGCGCTATCAATGGCCGGGCAATGTTCGCGAGTTGCGCAACGTGGTGGAGCGGATGTGTATTATGTGCAACACCGAAGAGATCAAACCGGACGTTTTGCCGCGGGAAATCTGGGGCGAAGCTCCGCAGAAGGAGGCTCCGTTTTTCTTCGACATTCCTCCCGAAGGCATCATGCTGGAGGAGGTGGTGGGAAAAATCGAGAAGGAACTGGTTGCCCAGGCTGTGCGGATTACCGGCGGCAACGTGGCTAAAACGTCCCGACTGCTCAACGTGCCCCGGGGGACACTCCGGTATAAATTGGAAAAATACGAATTAGGCGGTGATTTTTAGCCACCTGATTCCTCCCCCGGTATCTTTGCCCTGTTCCTCCTTCGGAACAGGGCTTTTTTGGTCGAGGCGTTTGTGCCGATCGGCAAACAGAGCTGCGAGACGACGGCAATGGCTGTTCTTCCGACGATGAACATGGTAAAAAAGAGATATCGTCAACACCATTAACGGAAATGGGGAGCTCGGTGCCGCGAGCCAGAATCGTCATTGAAGGGATCGTGCAGGGGGTGGGGTTTCGCCCCTTTGTCTACCAGAGCGCCAGCAGGCTGGGGCTGACCGGCTGGGTGATGAACGACAGCCGGGGCGTTCTCATCGAGGCGGAAGGGGAGGCGGAAGCCCTCGCCGCGTTCCTCACCGCCCTGCGTGAAGACCTGCCGCCGCTCGCCGCCGTCTCCCGCATGGAGACGGCCGCGGTGCCGGGGACCGGCGAGACGGAGTTCGTCATCCGCCAGAGCTGCAGCCATCGGGGACGCCGGGCGCAGATCTCCCCCGATACCTTCGTCTGTCCCGACTGCCTGCGCGAACTGCTCGATCCCTCCGACCGCCGCTACCGCTATCCCTTTATCAACTGCACCAACTGCGGACCGCGCTACACCATCGTCACCGGCATCCCCTACGACCGGGCCCAGACGACCATGGCCGCTTTTCCCATGTGCCCCGCCTGCCGGCAGGAGTACGAAGATCCCGCCTCCCGCCGCTTTCACGCCCAGCCCAACGCCTGCCCCGAGTGCGGCCCCCGCCTTTTTTTGCTGGACGCCGCCGGTAACCCTCTGGCGAGTGCCGATCCCCTTCGGGAGGCGATCGCCCGGCTGCAAGAGGGGAAAATCCTCGCCGTCAAGGGGCTGGGAGGGTATCATCTCGCCGTCGATGCGACGAACGGGGGGGCCGTCGAGGAGTTGAGGCGGCGCAAGGCGCGGGATGAAAAACCCTTCGCCCTGATGGCCGCTGATCTGGCGCGCATCGACGCCTTCGCCGAGGTGTGCGAAGAGGAGCGGCGGCTGCTTGCCGCCACGGAGCGCCCCATCGTCCTGGTGCGGCAAAGGTCGGGGCATGCCATCGCGCCGTCCGTTGCGCCCAATAACCGCTACTTCGGCGTCATGCTTCCCTATACGCCCCTGCACTACCTGTTGCTCGCCCACCCCTTTGCCGCCCTGGTCATGACCAGCGCCAACCGCAGCGACGAACCGATCGCGTTTCGGGACGCCGACGCCCGGGGCCGGCTCTCCGGCATCGCCGATCTTTACCTCGGGCATAACCGGGAAATCTTCATTCGCACCGACGATTCCATCGCTCGGGTCATGGGCGGCCGCCCGCTGCTGCTGCGTCGCTCCCGCGGCTTCGTCCCGCGCGGGCTGCGTCTGCCCCGGGCTCAGCCCGCCGTGCTGGCGGTGGGGGGCGAATTGAAAAACACCGTCTGTCTGACCCGGGACGACCATGCTTATTTGAGTCAGCATGTGGGCGATCTGCAAAAACTCGAGGTTTTTCAGGCCTTTGTAGGAACGATAGAGCATCTGCAGGACCTGCTGGAACTCACCCCGCAGATCATCGCCCACGACCTTCACCCCGATTATGCGTCGAGCCGCTATGCTGAGGAGCGTTCCGGCGTTCGGCGGGTCGCGGTGCAGCACCATCACGCCCATCTGGCGAGCTGTCTGGCGGAAAATCAAGTGGAAACAGAGGCGATTGGCGTCATTTTCGACGGCACCGGTTACGGCGCCGACGGTCGCATCTGGGGAGGGGAGTTTCTGGTGGGCGATCTGGCCGGCTATCGGCGGGTCGGACATTTCGACTACCTGCCCATGCCCGGCGGAGACGCCGCCGCCCGGGAGCCCTATCGCATGGCGCTGAGCGCCCTTTACCGCGCCTACGGCAAGGACCTGCCACAGCTCCCCCTGCTGACTTCGATCCCGCAGCGGGAACGTCGTCTTCTTCTGCAGATGATCGAAAAGGGGATCAATTCCCCCCTGACTTCCAGCTGCGGCCGGCTTTTCGATGCGGTCGCGGCACTGACCGGCCTGCGGACTCGGGTCAGCTACGAGGGACAGGCCGCTCTGGAGCTGGAAATGGCCATCGACGGCGACGGCGGGAGCGAGGCGTATCCCCTTGTCCTTGCGACGGAAACGACGGGTATCGTCTTCAAAACCACCCCCCTAATCCGTGCCGTGGTCGACGATATTCGGCGGCAGGTTCCGGCAGGTGTGATCAGCGCCCGCTTCCATACCACCCTCGCCCGGGCCGTCGCCGCGGTTTGCTGCCGGATTCGCAATGAAAGCGGCCTGAACGAGGTCGCCCTTTCGGGGGGCGTTTTTCAGAACCGCTTCCTGACGGAAATGGCCCTCTCCCTGCTGATGAAGGAGGGGTTTCATGTCTATACCCATTCCCTTGTCCCCCCCAATGATGGCGGGCTCGCCCTCGGCCAGGCCGCTGTGGCCGGCCGCCAGGCAGGATGAGGCTGCCGTCAAAAAGGAGGGTATTAGGGGAATTGGCATGAGCCGGGGGGCGGGTCACTTCGCTGGATGCTGCTGTTCCCCCCCGCCTCGTTCGGATGGTGGTGAAAGTTTGAGAGTGCGTTCGATGGCGGCATAGAGGAGTTCGGTTTTGATCGGTTTGGCCAGGTATTCGTCCATTCCCGCTTCGAAGCACTGCCGGCGGTCCTCGCGGCGGGCGTGGGCTGTCAGGGCGATGATGGGGATATGAGCGCCGGTCGTTTTTTCCTTCTGGCGGATGGCTCGGGTCGCCGCAAAACCGTCCTCTTCCGGCATCTGGACATCCATCAGAATGAGATCGAAGGCGTCGTTTTCCCAGGAGCGGACCGCATCTTTGCCATCGGCCACCGTTGTCACCCGCCAGTTTTTGTTCCGAAGCATCATGACCACCAACTGGGAAACCATCGGATCGTCCTCCGCCAGCAGAATATGGGTGCGCTGCGGGTCCGCGGCGGAAGAAAGGCTGCCCGGCTCGGACCCCGGAGAAGGGGAGGGGGAGAAGAAGGGGGCACGCAGGAAGGGGAGGGAGAGAAAGAACGTGCTTCCCTCGCCCTCTTTGCTTTGGACCCGAACCGAGCCTCCCATGCCCTCGGCCAGTCGTTTGCACAGGGCCAGTCCCAGCCCGGTTCCGCCGAACTTGCGGGTGTGAGAGGCGTCCACCTGGCTGAAGCTCTGGAACAGCCGGTCCGCTTTGTCCCCGGGAATGCCGATGCCGGTGTCGCGGATGGTGAACAGAACCGATTCCGATCCCTCGAAAGCTGATGCGTTCTCTTCCAAATCCACCCGCACCGCCACCTCGCCCCGTTCGGTAAATTTGACGGCATTGCCGATCAGGTTGACCAGAATCTGGCGCACCCGGTCGGGATCGCCGACCAGCAGCTGGGGAATCTTCGGGGAGATGTCCAGGTGCATGGCCAAGTGTTTTTTTCCGGCCTTGAGCCGGAACATGTCGATCGTATTTTCAACATCCTGTCGCAGATCGAAGGGAGTGGCCTCGAAACTCAGCTTTCTGGCTTCGATTTTCGAAAGGTCGAGAATATCCTCGATCAGCCGCAGCAGCGATTCCGCCGAGGTCTGGGCCATTTCGAGGTAGTGGCGCTGATCGGGGAGGGGCTTCGCTTCGAGGAGATGCTCGAGGACCGCCATGATGACGGTCATGGGGGTGCGGAACTCGTGGCTTATGTTGCCCAGAAACTCGCTTTTCGCCCGGTTGGCATCCTCGGCGGCTTCCTTGGCCTGACGCAGGGTCTCCTCGATCCGCTTGCGCGTCGTGATGTCCTCGATCGTTCCCACGAAGCGGGTCGGAGTGCCGTCCTCAAAGGCGGTCGGGGTGGTCAGCGCCCGGACCCAGATCCTTTTGCCGTCCGGTTTGAGGATACGGTATTCATAGGCCCATGGGCGCCGGGCCGACGAGGCCCTCTGCCAGTCCTCCAGGATTCGCTGGCGGTCCTCCGGCTCGATCGCCTCCATCCAGCCGAAGCCCAGGGTTTTTTCCCGGGAACGACCGGAGATCAGAGCCCACTGCAGGTTGGCATAGACGCACCGTCCTTCGGCATCGCATTCGAAAACCCCGATCGGCGCCGATTCGGCGAGAAGTCGATACCGACTCTCGCTTTCCCGCAGGGCGGTTTCGGCCTGCTTGACGGCGGTGATATCCCGGATGGTGATCATCGCCAGCACGATGGCGCCGCTCTGGTCGCGCACCGGGGCGCCGTTGAAGCTGAGTATTTTGGACGTATCCCCGCTGATGCGACGGGCCTGAAGCTCGTAGTTGGTAAACGACTCTCCCCGCAGTGCTCGGCGTATCGGCCACGCCTCCCGCGCGATGCCGCGCCCATCGAGGGTAGAGAGAAGAATATCCGTACGGAAATCCTCCAGATATTGCTGTACTCCGCGGACGTCGGGGAGGTTGAAGATCGCCAGAGCAGCCGGGTTCGCGTCGAGGATTTTCCCGTCGGGAGCGCAGAAGACGATCCCCTCGTTCATGTTGGCGAAAATCGCCCGAAGCTGGGAAAGGCTCAGCTCTGCCTCCTCCTTCGCCCGGCGCAGCTGCTCCGCGGCCCGGACCCGTTCGGAAATATCCCGCCAGGCGATGACCCCACCGGCGATGCGGTTGCTCTTGTCGCGGATCGGCCCGGCGTTGGCGAGGACGGTGACGGGGGAGCCGTCCGGGCGCTGGAAAACCCACTCCTCGTTGACGACGATCTCGCCTTTCCGCACGGCGCGCAGCAGGGGCAACTGCTCGTCGTTGGCCGGCGTCACCCCGTCGGCATGGTAGATGTGCCACTTCTCCGCATGCTCACCGAATCGGGTCGTCTCCAGAGCTTCCCGGGAGTGGCCGCTCAGGGTCTGGCAGTAACTGCTGGCGAGGCGGATTTCGCCCTCGGCCCCGGCGATGGTGATGCACTCGGGGATAAACTCCATCACCGCCTCAAGAATGTTGCGCCCTTCCTCCGCTTCGCGGGCCCGCTCCTCTGCCAGCCGTCGCTGCTCTTCCGTTGCTTTGAGAAGATTCTGATTTTCTTCCAGAGTATTGCGAAAGGCGGTAAACAGGGGCCTGATCGCGTACACTCCGGCGGTGGTCAGCAGCGAAAAGGCCAGACCGAAGATTGCGTCGAACAGGGTTGGGTGGAGGCCCTGGAAGATCGCCAAATCCAGATCTCCCACCAGGCGGGCCGTTCTGAGGGCGAGGGCCGCGGCAATCAGCACCCAGGCCGCCCACCCACGGGAAAGGCGGATGAGGCGCAGCGCCAGCACGGCCCCGATGAGCTGGAAGAAAATGGAGAAAATCAGAATGGCAATGGTCATGGGCACTCTATATGGATTGATTTATCGGCGAGATGGCAAAGGGATGGCTATGGATAGAAAGGTTTAATAGTTAATAGCTTTTTGCTCGGGCTTTGTCAATCGTCTTTCGCGAGGGGGAAGATTTTTCGGGAACCTTCCACCCCCTTCCCGAAAAGGGGTTGTTTGAAAAATTGCGCACCTTGCAGTAAGGTGGGAACAAGGTGCGCGATGACAAAATCTTCGTTAAAAAAATCAATATCAGGTTGACGGCTGTTGTCAACTGAAACCGACGTCAATCGCCTTCCAGGTCCATGCGCAGGGAGAGGGTGCCGAGGATATCCTTAAGGGAGATGATGCCCACCAGCCGGCCCTCTTTCAGAACCATCAGGCGACTGTTCCCCGAGCGGTTCATGACGGAGATCGCCTCGGCGAGTGCCGCCTCTGGCGAAATGGCATTCTCCGCCGAACAGGGAACGACGATTTCCCGCACCCGTCGGCGGTCCCATTCCTCTCGGGGAATCTCCTTGATCCGGCGGGTGGTCGCGCATCCCAGAACCCGGTCGTTTTCCACCACCGGGAACATCTTGAAATGGTGCCGGTAGACGAACTCCTCGACCAGCTGTTCCACAGAAATCGTCGGAGAAACGGATAGGGGGTTCGGCGCCATCAGCTCGCCCACGGTTTTCCCGGCCAGGGAGTGACGCAGGAGAATCTGTTTGTAGGTGGATTGGGCCGCTCCCCGCAGGAACAGCCCGATAATGCCGTACCACAGTCCCCCGATCAGGTTGCCCGCGAAGACGTTGAGAACGCCGAAGGCGGCCAGCACCAGGCCGAAGCCGGCGCCAATGCGGGAAGCCAGCCGGGTCGCCCACTGCAGGTCGTTTTTCCATTTCCAGAGAGCCGACCGGAGGATCCGCCCCCCGTCGAGGGGAAAGGCGGGCAGCAGGTTGAAAATGGCCAGCACCCAGTTGATAAAGGCGAGATACCCGAGAATGCCCGTCACCGGCTGGGGCCAGCCGAGTTGGTGTCCCACCCAGGTGCCGGCGTAGAACCCCGCGCCGAGAACGATGCTGGAAAGGGGGCCGGCGAAGGCCATCAGAAATTCGGTTTTGGCATTCGGGGGCTCATCGCTCATTTCGGAGATGCCGCCGAAGATGAACAGGGTGATCCCCTTCATCGGCAGGCCGTAGCGCCGGGCCACCAGCGAGTGCCAGAACTCGTGGAAAATGATGGAGGCAAAAAGGCCCACGGCTCCGAGAACGCCCATGAGCCAGTAGACGGCGGGGGAAAATCCCTTGAGGTTCTGGGGGAAATAGCCCTCGGCCAGCGACCAGGTGACCAGCAGGGCGATAAAGAGCCAACTGGCATCGATCCGGACCGCGAACCCGAAAAGGTTGAAGAGGGTGATCCGTTTGCCGAACATGACCGCCTTTCTTGTGCAAAAAGCAATCAGGCTAAAGGCCGGGCCGGCCGAATTTCCCAGATGGTTTCATTCTGGCATAAATTCCCGGTATTTCCAGATCGGCAGCGATTTTCGGCGGGCGGTGTTCGGTGTTTGAAGTTCCCGTGCTATCCTGATAAAAGATACCGGTGCGGCAAAGCGCCCAAAGGGAGCGCCCAAGCCGCCGACAGTAACCAGCAAAGAGCCTGCAGAGGGGTGGAAATTGACAGAGTTCGACGCGCGGCCCACGTACCCTTCCAATCCGGATACCGAAAAAAAGGCGGTCGTCGTCGGTTCCGGTCCCAACGGCCTGGCCGCCGCCATCGAGATCGCTCGCCGGAGCGCTCTGCCGGTGACGCTCATCGAGGGGGCGGAGCGGATCGGCGGAGGGATGCGCTCCGCCGAGCTGACCCTGCCCGGCTTTGTGCACGACATCTGCTCGGCCATTCACCCGCTGGGGGTGGGCTCCCCCTTTTTCTCCTCTTTGCCCCTCGCGGATTACGGGCTGCGCTGGATTCATCCGCCGGCGCCCCTCGCCCATCCCTTCGACGACGGAACCGCGGCTCTGCTGGAGCGAAGCGTCGATGCGACCGGTGCCACCCTGGGCGAGGATGCGGGGGCCTACGAGCGGCTGATGGCGCCGCTGGTGGCCGACTGGCCGCAGCTGGCTGAAGAGATTCTGGGCCCCCCGCACCTACCCCGGCATCCGGTAATGCTGGCGCGCTTCGGGATGCCGGCGCTGCGCTCGGCCGCGGGGCTGGCACGCCAAATTTTCCGCGGCCAGCGGGCCCGGGCCCTGTTCGCCGGTCTGGCGGCCCACTCTCTGCTGCCCCTCGAGCGTCCGGTTTCGGCCGCGTTCGGCCTGGTGCTGGGGCTGGCCGGCCATGCGGCGGGGTGGCCGCTGCCCGAGGGCGGGGCGCAGCGTCTCGCCGATGCCCTGGCCACCTGTCTGGAACATCTGGGGGGAGAGATCGTCACCGGTCGGCCGATCGCCTCGCTTGAGGAGGTGGCCGGCGCCCGGCTCGTGCTGCTGGACGTCACTCCCCGGCAGCTCCTCGAGATGGCCGGCCCTCGGCTCGGCGCGCTCTATCGCCGCCAACTGGGGCGCTTCCGCTACGGGAGCGGGGTCTTCAAAATCGACTGGGCTCTCAACGGCCCCATCCCCTGGCGGGCGCCCGCCTGCGCCCGGGCCGGCACCGTCCATCTGGGTGGCACCCTCGAGGAGATCGCCGCCGGGGAGCGGGCGATCTGGCAGGGGCGGCATCCGGCAAAGCCCTTCGTTCTTCTGGCCCAGCAGAGCCTGTTCGACCCCTCCCGGGCCCCGGCGGGGAAACACACCGGCTGGGCCTACTGCCATGTGCCCAACGGTTCCCGGTTCGATATGACCGAACGCATCGAGAGTCAGGTCGAGCGCTTCGCGCCGGGGTTTCGCAGCCTCATCCTGGCCCGGCATGTCCGCTGTGCCGCGGAGCTGGAAGTCTATAATCCCAACTTCATCGGCGGGGACATCAATGGCGGGGTGCAGGACCTGGGACAGCTGTTCACCCGGCCGGTGCTGCGGCCGAATCCGTACGCGACGGGGGTTCCGGGTCTCTTCCTCTGCTCCGCCTCGACGCCCCCGGGAGGCGGGGTCCACGGCATGTGCGGATACCACGCCGCCCGGGCGGCCCTGCGAGCCCTTTCTTGATCCTGAATCCGTGAGAAGTGAGGTGTGAGGAGAGAAAGCACAAGATCTTGTTTCCGCTGGGAGAATGACTCCTCCCCCCTCACGCCTCACGCCTCACCCGGCGACAAGTGGAAGGATGAATAAAGTCAGCATTGACAAGGTATGCTCACGGATTCAGGTTGACAAATAATACTTGTTTACAAATTAGGCAGATTTCTCCAGAATACTTTAAGGATTAAAAGAGGGAACAGCGCAATTGGTCTCTCTCGCGGGCTCCCAAGGGGGAATGCAATGGCAGAGGAGGAGGCTTCAACGACCGCTGGCCGTAATTGGCGGCGCCGGTGGTGTTCATTTTATGCAATTCGGGGCATGCTGGCGTGCAGCCTGATACTGCTGGCCGTTGCTCCTGCTTTTTCCCTTCCGGCCAAACAGGACCGCCAAAAGGTGCTGGTCCTGCATTCCTATAACGCCGGCCTGCAATGGACCGACCACATCATGACGGGGATGCGGGAGGTGTTCGCCGCCCGGGATGCGGATGTCCAGTTGCAGGTCGAGTATATGGATGCCAAGCAATACCCCGGCGCCCTCTACCGCTCCCGCATCATGGAGGAGAACCTGGCGTACAAACTCCGGCGCCGGTCTTTCGATCTAGTCCTGCTCTCGGACAACGATGCCCTCGATTTCGTCCTTCGGCACCGAAGAGATCTCTTTTCCGACACTCCCATTGTTTTCTGTGGAATCAACAGTTTCAACCCCGAAATGATTGCCGGCGTGAAGGGCATTACCGGGGTGGCCGAAATCCCGGCCTTTCGATCGACGATCCGCCTGGCTCTCAAACTCCATCCGCAGGCACGAAAACTGATTTTTGTCGGGACCACTGCCGATGTGACCGGGCGCCTGAATGCTCGGCAAATCCGGGCCCTGGCTCCCGAATTTCGGGGGCGCGCCCAATTCCTCTTCTGGACCGATGTGCCGGCGGAGACACTCATCTCCCGCTACCGGACACTTACCAGCCACGACCTGATTTTTCTGATCAACACGGTGAAGAACAAGGCGGGTGAGACGTTGTCTTTTGCCCGGGCGGCCCGAAGACTGAGTGAGAACTGCCCAGCTCCGATCTATGGCTTCTGGGATTTCTTTCTCGGTAACGGCATCGTCGGCGGTGACCTGGTCAGCGGCTTCGCCCAAGGGCGGCTGGCCGCCAAAATGGCGGTTCGTATCCTCGCCGGGGAAAAGGCGGGGAATATTCCGGTGGTTCAGAACGGAGCCGACCGGGTCATGTTCGACTACCGCCAGTTGAAGAGGGTCGGAATTCCGTTGAACCGTCTGCCGAAAGGCAGCATCGTTCTTCATCGCCCCTCTTCCTTCTACGCTATCCATAAATGGCAGGTCTGGGCCGGGGTGGGAATCATTTTTGCCCTCTTCGCCTTTTTGATCGTCCTGACCATGTATCTGGTGCTGCGTCGGCGGATGGAAAAGTCGTTGCGGTCGAGTGAGGCCCGCTATCGGGGGGTGGTGGAAAACGTCAAGGAAGTGATTTTCCAGACCGATACGGCTGGGAAATGGACGTTTCTCAACCCGGCCTGGGGGGAAATTACGGGCTTTTCCCTGGCCGAGAGCTTGGGCAAGGACTGCCTGCAGTTCGTGCATTCGGCGGATCGACGGAAGATTTCGGCGTTGTTCCGGGCCCTGGTCCAGGGGCAGAGCGAGGATTTTCGGCACAAGAACCGTCTTGGAACCAAAAACGGCGACTATCGCTGGGTCGAAGTATTCGCCCGGTCCATTCGGAACGACGACCAAACCATTGCTGGAATTTCGGGGACCCTGCACGATATCACCCCGCGGGTTCAGGCCGAAAGGAAACTCCGTGTCAATCAGATACGCCTTCATCGTCTGGCTCATCATGACCCCTTGACCGATCTCCCCAATCGCTTGCTGTTTCACGACCGGCTGCAACATGCCATGGTCAAAGCCCGCCGGGAAAACCACCCGGTGGCGCTGCTCTTTATGGATCTCGATCGTTTCAAGATGATTAACGACTCCCTGGGACATGAGGCGGGTGACAGGGTTCTGCGGGAGGTTGCTTCCCGCCTGCGTTCATGGGTGCGGCAAAGCGACACGGTGGCGCGGCTGGGGGGGACGAATTCGTCATCATTCTGGAAAAGGTCAAGGACCCGGCGGATGTGGCCGGTGTTGCCCAAAAGATTTTGCGGAATCTGCCGCAGGCCATTCTGCTGGAAGAGCAGGAACTTTTCGTGACGACCAGTATCGGCATCAGCCTTTTCCCCACGGACGGTCTTGATGCCAAGGCATTGATGAAATGCGCCGACGTGGCGATGTATCGAGCCAAGGAGCAGGGCCGCAATGCCTATCAATTCTATACCCCTGACATGAACGCCCATGTTCAAGGGGTTCTGCAATTGGAGAGCCGGCTGCGCAAGGCCATTGACCGGCAACAATTTATTTTGCATTACCAGCCCCAACTGGAGCTGGCTTCCGGCCGGTTGGTGGGCATGGAAGCGCTCATCCGGTGGCGGCATCCGGAGCGCGGCCTGATTCCCCCGGGGGAATTCATCCCCCTTGCGGAGGAAACCGGACTGATCGTGCCCATCGGCGATTGGGTTCTGCGCACCGCCTGCGCCCAGGCCCGGGCCTGGCGAGAAAAGAATCGGCGGCCGTTGCGGGTGGCGGTGAACATCTCCCCCCGGCAGTTTCGTCAGGCCGGACTGAAGAGAACGGTTGAGGGGATTCTTGATGAAACCGGGCTGGCTCCTCGCTTTCTCGAACTTGAGATTACCGAAAGCATGGTGATGAACAACCCCGAAGAGGCCATCCGGACCATGCGGGAGTTGACCAGCATGGGCGTGAGTCTGGCCATCGACGATTTCGGATCGGGATATTCTTCTCTCGGTTACCTGAAACGCTTTCCCATCAGCAAGCTCAAAATCGACCAAACCTTCGTTCGGGAAATCCCCTTCAATCCCACCGACGCGGCTATTGCCGCCTCGGTGATCGCCCTGGCCAACAGCATGAACTTGCAGGTAGTGGCCGAAGGGATCGAAACCCGCGAGCAATGGGAGTTTCTGCGGGAAAAAGGGTGCGACCAGGGGCAGGGCTTTTACATCAGCCGGCCCTTCCCGGCCGAAAACTTCTCGTCGATCGCTTCGGCAAGTGCCGTCTGGGATGGCACAGAGAGGGGTTTCGGGTTTCCGGACCCCTAGCCTTCGGAGTGCGGTGACTCCGTCACGCCCCGCCCTGTTCGCCAGGCCGGGGCGTTTTGCTATTTGCTATTTGGGGAAGAGGCTTTCAGCCCAGCTTGGCGTTGACGAAGTCCCAGTTGATCAGGTGGTCGATGAAGGCCTGCAGGAAATCGGCCCGGCGGTTCTGGTAGTCGAGATAATAGGCGTGTTCCCAGACGTCGACGACCAGCAGGGGCGTTTCGCCATGGACGATGGGAGTTTCGGCATTGGCTCCCTGCATCAGGTTCAGTTTGCCCCCCTTCAGGGTGAGCCAGGCCCAGCCGCTGCCGAACAGGGAGGTGCCCGCATTCTTGAGTGCCTCGGCGAATTTGGCGTAGCCGCCGAAATCGGCCTCGATCCGCTCGGCGATCCGGCCGCTCGGCTTGCCGCCGCCACCGGCTTTCATGCACTGCCAGAAAAAAGCGTGGTTCCAGGCCTGTGCCGCGTTGTTGAAGAGCCCCTTCTTGCCCGGGTCGGCGGCGGCCGCCTTGACGATGGCCTCCAGGTCCTTGCCGGCCAGGTCGGTTCCTTCAATGGTGGCGTTGGTCTTGTCGACGTACCCCTTGTGATGCTTGCCGTGGTGGAACTCCAGGGTCCGGGCGCTGATATGGGGTTCCAGGGCGTTTTTGGCGTACGGCAGGTCGGGGAAGGTGATGGGCATCGGTTCCTCCTTTGAAAAGGGTAGGGTGAACTCTCCGGTCAGGAATTCACCGGTTTTTGCGACGGACGATCTCCGCCTGGGCGGCCGGCGTGATCTCGTTTTCCCGGTGTCGGGTTCTTTTCCCGCCGACCGCAGCCAGGCCTGGAGCCGCTGTCCTCTGTGGGCTGCGCTTCTCCACCAAAACATAGCTTCCGGCCGATGGTTGTCAAGGCGGCCGCCCTTTGTCAGATGCTGAGGGTTTCGGCCAGCTGCCGCAGCTCCTCGTCCAGCGGCGGCCGTTCGCGGCGGAAGATCTCATCGAGATCGGCCAATTGCACTTCGTGATTGATCAGACTGATCATCTGTCCCGAAATTCCCTGCTGCAGGGCCGCTACCGCGGCGACGCCGAATCGGGAGCCGAGCAGCCGGTCGAAGATCGAGGGCGAGCCGCCGCGCTGATAATGGCCCAGCACCATGATCCGCATCTCCAGCTCGGTGTGACTTCTGATCCGGTCGGCGATGCTCTGCGCACTCGCCAGCCCTTCGGCTACCATGATGATCGAATTGAGGCGCCCCTCCCGGTAGCGGCGGCTCAGGTTCTCGGCGAGAGCGGCGATATCGATCTCGGGGATCTCGGGGATGAGAATGTGCTCGGCACCGCAGGCAACGCCGGCGGCCAGCGCCAGGTAGCCGCAACTTCGTCCCATCGTCTCGACCACAAAGGCGCGGTTCGACGAGGAGGCGGTATCCCGGATACTGTCGACGGCGTAAATGATCTGATTGAGGGCGGTATCGACCCCCAGGGAGATGTCGGTTCCCGGGATATCGTTATCGATGGAAGCCGGCATGCCGATCACCGGCACCCCCTGTCGGTGCAGCGCCAGCGCCCCTTTGAGTGACCCTTCGCCGCCGATGACGACCAGACCTTCCAGGCCCAGTTCCCGCACCTTTTCGGCCGCGGCGTGCTGGCCCCGCTCCTCGTGCATCGGCGGGCACCGGGAACTCTGCAGGACCGTCCCGCCCCGCTGGAGAATGTTGCTGACCGAACGGGTGGTGAGAGTTCGGCAGTCTCCTTCGATCAGCCCCTGATATCCCCTGAGAATTCCCACCACCTCGAGTCCGGCCGATAGCCCGGCGCGCACCACGGCGCGGATCGCGGCGTTCATGCCCGAGCAGTCGCCCCCACTGGTCAAGACAGCGATTCGTTTCATCTTTTCTCCCTTTCTTCTCCAGAAGTGTCCCGGCTCGGCCGGGCCCAAAAAAGTATACTCCGAAAAGGATCCTCACTCATCCCCAAACACAACGTGTGCGAAATATTCGAAATCCCTTGGAATGGTTGAGAATTTCCGGCAAGCTTTATTTCGGACATCTTGACACCCCTAGGGGCATTGATATTCTTTAACCCAACCTGAAGGCCGGAGCCGTTCCGCTCCGGCGCGAATTTCGATATCGAGGGAGTAGCGATGAATCAGAGCGTTCCGGCAGAGCAGCTTGCCCAACTGCAGAAGGAGTTTCGCCTGCTGGGCGAGGAGACCGATAAGAGCATTCTCGAGCTGCGGGTGGAAGTCGATCGGCTCAAATTGGAGATTGCCGCACTCAAGACGATCCTGGGCTCGATTTTTCCCACTTTTGCGGAGCAGTTTCCCCAGGTTCTGGCGCGAACCATTCAGGAAGTCGATCCCGAAGCAGACTGAGCCCGACTGGAGAATCCCATGATCGATACCTCGCCGCCGTCCTCCTCCGTTTTGCCGATCTACCCCATGCGGGAGCAGGTCATGTTTCCGTACATGGTCTTTCCCCTGTTCATTCAGGCCCAGGAGATGCCCCTCATCGACGAGGCGCTGCGGGGCGAGCATCTGCTGGGGCTGGTTTCCTGTCTCTCCGACGGCCGGCCGAGCCGTTTCGAAGATCTCTCCCGAATCGGGACGGTGTGTCGCATCAATCAGATCTTCCGGTTTCCCGAAGGAGGGTGCAAGGTGGTGGTGGAAGGGGTGAAGCGGTTTCGCCTGATTTCGGCCACCCAGCGCTCGCCCTTTCTCATGGCGCTGGTGGAGGTGGTGGAGGAGCGGGAGAGCAAAAGCCCGGTGACCGACGCCCTGGCGCAGAGCGTCAATGCCCTGCTCAAAATCGCCCTCGCCTACGGAAGGCCCCTGCCCGGGGACGTGTTGAAGATGATCGACCGCATCGAGAACCCCGGGCGCCTGGCCGATCTGGTGGCGGTCTACCTGAATCTGGAACTGAAGGACCAACAGATTCTTCTGGAAACCGTCGATCCGTTGGAGCGGCTGAAGGAAGTCTATCTGCATCTCACCAGCGAAGTGCAGAAACTGCAGGTTCGCGGAGAGATCCAGTCGGAGGTGGCCAAGCGGCTGGGGCGAACCCAGAAAGAATACCTGCTGCGGGAGCAGATGAAGCAGATCCAGGAGGAACTCGGCGACGAAGATCCGCGTCAGGCCGATATCAACGAGCTGCGTGATCGCATCGAGGCGGGCCGGATGCCCGCCGAGGTGAAAAGCGTCGCGGAAAAGGAGTTGAGCCGGCTGGAGCGGATCAATCCCTCCTCTCCCGAATTCACCGTCTCGCGCACCTACCTGGAGTATCTCGTCACCATACCCTGGCGCAAGGGGACCGAAGATCGACTCGATATCCGTCTCGCCGAACAGATTCTCGATGAGGACCATTACGACCTCAAGGAAGTCAAGGAACGGATCCTCGAGTACCTGGCGGTGCGTTCCCTGAGAAGCGAAACCAAAGGCCCCATTCTCTGCTTCGTCGGTCCGCCGGGGGTGGGGAAAACCTCTCTCGGGCGCTCCATCGCCCGGGCCATGGGGCGGAGGTTCATCCGTATCTCCCTGGGAGGGATGAAGGACGAGGCGGAAATCCGGGGCCACCGTCGCACCTATATCGGCGCGCTGCCCGGACGCATCCTTCAGGAGATCTGCCGGGCCGAAGCCAACAACCCGGTCTTCATGCTCGACGAAGTGGACAAGATCGGCCAGGACTTTCGCGGCGACCCCTCCTCGGCCTTGCTCGAGGTGCTCGACCCCGAACAGAACAACTCCTTCACCGATCATTACCTCGACGTCCCCTTCGATCTTTCCCGGGTCATGTTCATCACCACCGCCAACGTGCTCGATCCGGTGCCCCACGCCCTCAAGGACCGGATGGAGGTCATCACCCTGTCGGGCTACAGCGACGAGGAAAAACAGCAGATCGCCTTCAAATACCTGCTTCCCAAGCAGAGGGAAGAAAACGGCCTGGGCCGCTATGCCCTCGACTTCCGCGACGCGGCGGTGCTCAAGGTGATCAAGGACTACACCCGTGAGGCGGGGGTGCGCGATCTGGAACGGCGGATCGCCTCGATCTGCCGTAAGATCGCCAAGGAAATCACCCAGGGAAAACCTCTGCGTCCGGCAGTGACGGCCGAGGCGGTGGAAGAGCTGCTCGGACCGCGCCGGTTCTTCACCGATGTGGCGGGGGAGGAGGACCGGGTCGGGGTGGTCACCGGCCTGGCGTGGACCGAAGCGGGGGGGGACATCATCTTCGTCGAGGCGGCCCGCATGTCGGGGAAAAAAGGGCTGACCCTGACGGGCAGCCTCGGCGACGTCATGCAGGAGTCGGCCAAAACGGCCCTGTCTTTTGTGCGGGCTCAGGCCGAGCATTTCGGCATCGACAGGGAGTTTTTCGAAAAAAGCGATATCCATATCCATGTTCCTTCGGGAGCCATCCCCAAGGACGGGCCGTCGGCGGGCATCACCATCGCCACGGCGATCATCTCTCTTTTGACCGGCCGGCCCGCTAAACGGGATGTCGCCATGACCGGAGAGCTGACCCTGTCGGGCAGAATTCTGCCGATCGGCGGGGTGAAGGAAAAGGTTCTGGCGGCCCGTCGGGCCGGAGTCACCACCGTCCTGCTGCCGAGCCGCAACGGGGAAAACCTCCAGGATATTGAGGAGCGGATACGTGAGGAAATGACCATTCTGTTCGTGGACTCAATGCAGGAAGTAGTGGAAAAAACCCTGCTTCCCGCCAGGGCTAACCACTCCAAAGAGATATTCCCCGGTCGCCAGACCCCGTTTCTGCCCGGGCCCTGACCGGAGGCGTTTGAAGTCAACTGCTGCAGGCGCGAGGTTCAAGGCTTCAGGACTCAGGAACCTGGGGTGCAGCGTATCGCCCTGATTATCTTCTCCCGGATGCCTCCCAGGATCGCTCCCTCCCGCGTTTCCCGATGGACAAAGGTTAATTTTTTCTTTATCATCAAACCGTTACCTCTAACGGTGATGGTTCCCCGGGTGAATACGCGAGAGGACGCCGCGCATGTTTCTGGCTGTTTCCGAAATGTTGGCCAAACGTTTCTTTGCCGAGGCGGACGCCTATGCCCGCCTGACCTTCAAGACCCTGACGAGGATCTTTCGTCGTCCTTTTTATGCGCGGGAAACGATCCGGCAGCTCGATCGCATCGGTGTCGAATCCCTTTTCATCATCCTGCTCACCGGGGTGTTCACCGGCATGGTTCTGGCGCTGCAGGGGGTGGCTCTGCTGACCCGCTTCGGCGCGACCTCTTTTCTCGGCAGCATGATCGGCGCCTCCATCGTCCGGGAGCTCGGGCCGGTTCTGGCGGCCCTGATGGTGGCCGGCCGGGTGGGATCGTCGATCACCGCCGAACTGGGGAATATGGCCGTGACCGAGCAGATCGACGCCTACATCGTCGAAGGGACCGACGTGGTGCAAAAACTGGTCGTTCCCCGATTTCTGGCCTGTGTAGTCAGTCTTCCGCTGCTGACGATTCTGGCCGACGCCATCGGCATGCTCGGCGGTTTTCTGATCATCACGCCCCTCACGGATCTCAGCGCCGTGTACTACTGGCATTCGGTGACGAATTTCATCCGCCTCGAAGATGTGGCGATGGGACTGATCAAACCCCTTGTCTTCGGCGCGGTCATCGCTTCTACCGCCTGTCATCTCGGTTTGCGGGCAAAGGGGGGCGCCGAGGGGGTGGGGGGCGTGGTTAAAAAGTCCGTGGTGATCGCGTCCATTTTGGTCCTGATAACCGACTTCTTTCTCACCAAAATCTTTCTGGTGTTTTTTTCATGATCCGCCTCGAGGATGTCTATTTGGATCTCAATGAAAAACAGGTCCTCAAAGGGATTTCCCTGGAGATTCCGCCGGACGATCGCCTGGTGATTCTGGGAGAGTCGGGGATCGGCAAGAGTACCATCCTCAAGGTCATTCTCGGCTTGTGGAAACCGGATCGGGGCCGGGTGCTGCTCTATGGCAAGGATATTCACCGGCTGAGGGAGCGGGAACTGATCGAACTGCGCAAGTCCCTGGCCGTGGTGTTTCAGGGGGGAGCCCTGTTTGACGGACTCACCGTAGGGGAAAATGTCGGATACCGCCTGTTCGAGGAAAAACGCCTGCACCCCGCCGAGATCGAGGAGATCGTGCGACAACGGCTCGCCGGGGTCGGTATGGAAGAGGCCATCGACCTCTACCCGGCCCAGCTCTCCGGAGGGATGCGCAAACGGGCGGCCTTCGCCCGCGCCCTGGCGGCAGATCCGAATTACATTCTCTTCGACGAACCGACGGCGGGACTCGACCCGGTGGCGTCCTACCGGGTGAACGAACTTATCGTTCGGTGTCAGGAGAGCGGGAAGGGGACGGTTGTCGTCACCCATGATCTCGCCTGCGCCTTTCGAGTCGGTCACCGGCTGATGCTGATCGACGACGGTCGGATCGTTTTCGACGGGGACCGCGGAAGCCTGGAGGCCTCGACGGAACCGGCGGTGAGGCGCTTTCTCTATCCGGCCGCCGAAGCGGGGCAAGGAGGGAACCGTGAAGCGTAGCATGGATGTTCGCTGGTCCGAAGTGAAAATCGGCATCTTTTTTATCTCGGCCCTGGTCCTGCTGGGCCTGGTCATTTTCGTCATCGGCCGGCAAACCCAGCTCTTCGCCCCGAAGACCAAGGTGCAGGTTCTGCTCCCCAACGTTCAGGGGCTCAAGGTCGGCGCCCCGGTCTGGCTCTCCGGGGTGGTCGTGGGGGCCGTCTCGGAGATCGCCTTTACCGCGCCCCAGACCGCCCGCCAGATCCTGATTACCCTGGAGATCCGCACATCCGCCGCTCAGCGGCTCGGCCCCGATGCCCGCATCAGTATCAAGACCCGGGGGCTGCTGGGGGAGAAATACGTCGATATCGTCCCCGGCACCGAACAGCGGGCTGCCCAAAGGCCCGATCAAGGGAGAGCCGGCCATCACCCTGGATCAGGTGGTGAAGGAAGCGTATTCCTCCTTCGAGCGTCTCGGCCAGCTGGCGGACCGCATGCAAAGCGGGCAGGGCACCATGGGAAGGCTTATGCAGGATTCGACCCTTTACGACCACCTGGTCGCGCTCACCGATGCTCTGCAGCAGACCTCTGTCGCCATGACCAAGGGCAAGGGAACCCTGGCCATGCTGCTCAGAGACCCCCGGCTCTACAACGAGATGCTGGCCCTCACCCGCGAGGGGAAAGCGGCAGCCTCCCGGCTGAACAAGCTGGCCGCCTCCTGGCAGAATCCAGGCGGAAGCCTGGGCAAATTGACCCGCGATCCCGCCCTGTACGACGAGAGCGTCGCCACCGTGCGGCGTTTCCGCCATTCGATGGATGAGCTGGATCTTCTGGTGGCCGAGGTTCGAAAGGGAAAAGGGACGACGGCGAAGCTGGTCAGCGATGCCGAACTCTACGACAAACTGGTGAAGACCTTGAACGACCTCGACGCCCTGGTGGCGGATATGAAAAAAAACCCCAAGCGCTACGTGCGGTTTTCGTTGTTTTGAGGAAGGCCAGAGGTGCAAGGTGCAAGTTTTCCCGGCTGACGGCTGATGACTGACAGGATATTTTTTATGCTTCGATTGACTCCCGGGCGGCTTTCGGTTGCCCTGCTGCTGATTTTGGTTCTCTCTTTCCCTGCGTCGGCCCAGACCCTTGCCGAAAAGGTGCGGGAACACACCTATCCCAACGGGCTGAAACTGCTCATGGTCGAGCGCCACGAATCGCCGACCGTTGCCGCTTATCTGGCCATCAGGGTGGGGGCGGTGGACGAAACCAGCCGCAATCGCGGATGTGCCCATCTGCTCGAACACATGATGTTCAAGGGGACCGGAACCCTGGGGACCACCGATTACCTAAGGGAAAAGCCGATTCTCGAGGCGATCGAAAAAAGCGGTACTCGCCTCGATGCGTTGCGCGATCGCCGGAACAGCGATCCGAAGGAGATGGCCGCTCTGGCGGCCGAACTGAAGCGCTTGCAGAAGGAGCACAAAAAATACGTGATCAAGGACGAAGCGGCCCGCATCTACGCCGAAAATGGCGGCATCGGCTTCAATGCGTCCACCGGCGAGGATCTGACCACCTTTACCGTGTCGCTGCCGGCCAACAAGCTGGAGCTGTGGGCGGCCATCGAATCGGATCGGATGCAGAATGCCGTGTTCCGGGAGTTTTACACCGAGCGCGACGTGGTCAAGGAGGAGCGCCGGCGCTCGGCCGAAAGCAGCCCCATCAGCTTCCTCTATGAAAATTTGCTGGCCGCCGCCTTCACCGTGCACCCCTACCGGCATCCCGTCATCGGGTGGATGTCGGACATCTCTCACCTGACCCTGGCTGAAACCCGTGCTTTTTACAAGCGCTATTATGCTCCGGTCAATACCGTCATCACCCTCGTCGGCGACATCGACCCCGCCCGGGCCGAGGCGCTCGTCGGACGGTATTTCGGCGGCATCCCCGCCGGCACGCCGGCCCCTCCCGTGCCGGAGGTCGAGCCGCCCCAGCGGGGAGAAAAAGTCGTTCATCTGCGACTTCGACGCCGAGCCCCGGTTGGCCGTCGCTTTCCACAAACCGACCCTCCCCGACCGGGCCGACTACGTGCTGGACCTCATTGACCAGATTCTGACCGCAGGGCGCACCTCCCGTCTTTACCGGGCTCTGGTGCTGAAAAAGCAGCTGGCGTCCTCGGTTTCGTCCTACGGGGCCCCGGGCAGCCGCTATCCGAACCTCTTTGTCGTTACCGCCACGCCCCGTCATCCCCATACCCTGGAGGAGGTGCGGCGGGCGATCGAGGAGGAGCTGAGGCGGTTGGCCGAACAGCCGGTTTCTCAGCTGGCGTTGGCGACGGCCCGCAACCGCCTGCGTGTCGACCTGCTGCGCCGCCTGCAGAGCAATGCCGGTCTGGCTGCGACCTTGAGCTATTACCAGGTGGTGGCGGGGGACTGGCGCTACCTCGTCACCTACGACCGGATCGTCGCCGGCATCACCCCCGAGGAGATTATGAAGACCGCCCGCAGGATCTTTACCCCCGAGAACCGCACCGTGGTGACTCTGGAGCGGGGGGAGGAATCGCCATGAAATCGGCTCTGGTTGCCATCCCCCTGATTTTCTGCCTCTGTCTGCCGGCCTGTGCCCCCAAGCCGGTGCGGCCCGATCGGCTGACCTTTGCTCCCCTGACCTTCCATGTCCCCGAGGTTGAGCGGATGGAGCTGCCCAACGGCATTCGTCTTTATCTCAAGGAGGACCACGAATTGCCTCTCGTGGAGGTCACGGCCATGGTTGGCGCCGGGTCCATCGGCGACCCGACGGGGAAGGCGGGACTCGGCCGGCTGCAGGCCACCCTGCTGCGAACCGGCGGCGTCGCCGGTCGCTCCCCCGCCGCCCTCGACGACCAACTGGACCGCTTGGCGGCCACTCTCACGGCCGCTTCCGGAACCTACGCCACCACGCTCAACCTGTCGCTGCGTTCGGCCGATCTGGGAACGGGCGTGGAGATCCTCGCCGACATGCTGCGCCGGCCGGCGTTCGATCCGTCGCGTCTCGAGATCGCCCGGCTTCAGGCGATCGAGAAGATCCGTCGTCAAGACGATAATCCGGTGATTCTGGCCCATCGAATCCTGCGGGAGGCGCTTTATCGGGGGCATCCCTTCGGTTGGAGCCCCACGGTGGCGAGTGTCTCGGCCATCCGCCGGAGGGATCTGGTGGCCTTCCACCAGCGTTATTTCCTGCCCAACAACCTGCAATTGGGAATCTCGGGGGATTTCGACCGGGGCAAGCTGCTGCACCTCCTGCAGACCTGTTTCGGTGACTGGCGCTCCCGGGCATTTACCCCTCAGCCCGTTTCTCCCCTTCCGGAGTTGGCGAAACCGGCCGTCTGGGTGGCCCGCAAGGAATTGCCGCAGACCACTATCGTCATGGGAGAAATCGGCATCGAGAAGAACAGCCCCGATCTGTATGCCGTGCGGGTGATGAATTTTCTTCTCGGCGGCGGCGGGTTCAATTCGCGGTTCATGCGTGAAATCCGCTCCAACCGGGGACTGGCCTATTCGACCTACTCCTTTTTCCAGGTCGGCCGCCGCCTTCCCGGACCCTTTCTTGCCGGCTGCGAAACCAAGAGCGGCTCTACCCTGACGGTGATCCGCCTGATGCGCCATATCATGGAGTCCTTGCGCCGGCATGAGGTGGCGCCGGCCGAGCTCAAACTGGCCAAGGAGAGTCTGATCAACTCCTTTGTTTTCGATTTTGAAAATACCCGCTCGGTCGTCGCCCGGACCATGCGGCTCGATTATTATCAGTACCCGGAAGATTTTCTCCAAACCTATCGGGAGCGGATCGCTGCCGTGACCGCAGCGGATGTGTTGCGGGTCGCAAAACGCTACCTGCACCCCGAGGCGCAGACCATCGTCCTGGTGGGAAATCCGGAGGCCTTCGACGGCACGACCCGCTCCCTGGGATTGCCGCTGAATGAGGTGGAGACGCATCGCTGAAAAAACGCCGTAACGCCCTCGGGCGGACTTTTCGCGACGCCAGCACTTAAGGCTTTCAAATCATTGCAATATCCAAGGATTATGCTGTAATTAGGGAACATCTGAATTTTCATAACGGTTTCGGGAGGGCCTTGTTCATGCAGATTGAAATCATTGCGCTCATCATTCTTTTCGTGTTGCTGCTGGGCGTCATTTTTCTGATCCCGACGTTGCTGCAGGTCAAAGCGACGTCCCAGCGGGCGGATGAATTCATTCGGGAGGCGCAACGGGACCTGCTCCCCATGTTGAAGGATCTGCGGGAAACGTCCGAGCGTCTCAACCGGGCTTCGGCGACGGCCGAGGAGGGGATCGAGAAGGCGTCGGTTCTGATGGATTCCCTCGGCGAGGTGGGCGAAACGATCGGCCACGTCAACGACTTTCTCCAGCACGGTGTGGGGCGCAGCACCGGCAATGCCATCGGGTTGTGGCTCGGTCTTCGGGCCGCCGGCAAAGTTTTCCTGAAGCAGTTAAAACATCAAAAGGGAGGTGAATGATCATGGCAAATGATTGCAACGGCAGCGGATTCGGTTCGGTTTTTCTCGCTTTTGTCATGGGCGCCGCCATCGGTGGCGGACTGGCCCTTCTCAATGCCCCCGGTTCGGGAGAAGAGACCCGGGACAAGTTGAAAAAAATGGGGGAGGATTTTCGGGAAAAGATCAAGGAGATCACCGAAGAGGCCGAGGCCCGCATCAAGGAAACCATCGAAGATGGCAAAGAGTCCCTGGAAGAGAGACGGGACATGATCAAGTCCGCCGTAGAAGCGGGCAAGGATGCGATGGAGGCCGAAAGGGCCAAACACCGGCCGCAGGAATAGAAAAGGTCGCCGCAATGGAAAAGCTCACCGTCGCGTGAGCTTTTTCATTGCGGCTGGCCGAAAGATTTACGCTTCCAACCTGAAACCTTCGGTCCTGGACATAATGGCTGATCCGAAAGACTGGAAAAGCAAAATTCGTCATCTCTTCTCTCACGATATCTTCGATATCGAAGAGCGCGAACTCTCGCCGGTGCCCCGTTTTCTGGTGCGGCAGATTCAGGTGGCGCGGGTGGTCTATCGGGATTTTCTGGACGACGGCTGCTTGCTGCGTGCCTCGGCCCTGACCTACACCACCCTGCTGTCGATCGTACCGCTTCTGGCGCTGATGTTTTCCCTGTTGAAGGGACTCGGGGTCCAGAACACTCTCGAGCCCCTCATCCTGCACAAAATCGCCGCCGGTTCCGAACGCATCGTTTCGGAGATTATCGGCTACATCAACCATACCAACGTGGGCAGCCTGGGGGCGCTGGGCCTGGTGACCCTGGTACTGACCGTGCTCGCCCTGCTCTCCAACATCGAGAACAGCTTCAACACCATCTGGGGGGTCCAGGAGACCCGTCCGCTCTTTCGCCGTTTTGCCGACTATTCTTCGGTGCTCATTTTCGGCCCGATCTTTCTTTTCGCAGCGATCTCCATGACCACCACCCTGAAAAGCCAGGCATTCGTTCAGAAGCTGATCACCCTGGCCCTCGTCGGCCAGGTGACGCTTTTGCTGTTCAAGGTGCTTCCTTACCTGGCCATGTGGGCCGCTTTTACTTTTCTCTATATTTTCATGCCGAACATCAAGGTGCATTTCCGGGCTGCGCTGATCGGCGGTATTCTTGGGGGAACCCTCTGGCAGATTGCCCAGTGGGCCTATGTTAATTTTCAGATCGGGGTTGCCCGGTACAACGCGATCTACGGAACGATGGCGGCCCTGCCCATCTTCATGGTCTGGATCTACGTCTCCTGGCTCATCGTCTTTCTCGGCCTCGAAGTCGCCTATGCCAATCAGAATCTGGGAAATATCCGCAGGGAACTGCGGGGGCAGGATGTGAACTATGCCAGCCGGGAGCTGGTGGCCCTGACCGTTCTGATGGTCGTCACGGATATTTTTTACCGGGGAGAAAAGCCGTGGGGTCTTGAAAAAATCGCCGAAGAGCTCGATCTCCCCCCCCGGCTGACCCGCAAGGTCGTGAGTGAATTGGCGCAACTGGGCCTTCTCTCCGTGGTCAGCGGTCCGGAAGAAGACCTCCTCTACCAGCCCGGGAGGGCGCCGGAAAATTTGACGGTCCATGAAGTCATCCAGGCCCTCAAGGAGAGCGGTTTCGGCATCGCGCGCTCCCGCAAGACCCCCGAGTGGAAGACGGTCCGTGCTGTGGAAGAGCAGCTGGAGGAGGCGGAATCCCGGGTGCTGGAGGCCACGACCCTGAAGGATCTGGTTTTCAGGATGAGGGCGCATCGGGAGGGCGGGGGCGAGACGGGTCGGGAGCGCGCGCGGTGAGTGGCGGGGAGGACACCGCCGAGGGGGGGGTCAGAACTGGTTCAGGCTAAACGCGCCGTTTTCAAAAACAGCGTAGGAGTAGGCGGTGATCCAGTCGCCGAGGGCAATGAGGGGTTTCCCCTCCGACCGGTCGAAGAGGGGGGTGTGAAAATGGCCCGTCACCACGGCATCCGCCCCCTCGGCAAATCGTCGGCGGGCGTGTTCCAGCAGCACCTGCCGCGGGTTCCAGCGGCCGCGTTTGGCGGCTCTTTTTTTTTGGCTCATACGGCTCGCGCGGCGGGCAAGCGCCCAGCTCCAGTCCGGTGGGATGAGGCCGATAAGCCCCCGCAGCGGCCGGCTCCGAAGCACGGCCCGCAGCAGGCGGTAGCCGCGATCCGCCGGATTCAGCTGGTCGCCGTGATCGAGGGAAACTCTGAGCCCGTCGATCTCCACCGTGCCGCCATCGGGGAGCACCCGGCAGCCGAGGACCTGTTCGAAGTAGGGCCCCAGGTGAAAATCGTGGTTCCCCTCGACGAAAACGATGTCGGTCCCCCCTTCCCGAATCCGTCGGAGCTGTTCGAGCAGCGGGACATAAGCGGAAAAGACCGTATGCCGGTATCCGACCCAGAATTCGAAAATGTCACCCAGCAGATAGAGGGTGCGGGTTTGCGGCCCCTGCTCGCGCAGGAAGGTCAGCAGTTTCCGATAATTTTCATCGGCGGGGTCAAGCAGGTGGGCATCGGCGATAAAGAGGTCTCTCATGGAGGCAAACTATAGTAACGGATCGTGCCAAAGTCAATAGCGACGGGGTCGGCGGCGGCACCGGCGAAAAAATGTGAACCGTCGCTTCCATGCAGGATAGACAAGGGAAGCGGAGCAGGGTATTATGCCGGCTTTGTCGGATCGCCAAACGGGCGATCCCTTTTTTCTGCCGGCCGTAACTGCGAGGTGCCTATGGATGTGAACGATCCCGTTCCCGGTCTCGCGGTCCGGTTTCGTACCGGATTTCGCGAAGGACTGCACATCGCCCTCAAACTTCTGAAGTTCGTTCTGCCCCTCTACGTCGCGGTTGACTTGCTCAAAAACACCACCATCGTCGCGGCCCTCGGAAAGCTGTTTGCCCCGATGATGAAACTTTTCGGGCTGCCGGGCGAGGCGGCGTTTGCTTTTATCGCCGCCTTCCTGCTCAACCTCTATGCGGCGATCGCCATTGTGGTGCCACTGCATCTTTCTTCCTGGCAGGTGACCGAGTGCGGGCTGATGATGGGGATCGCCCATAACCTCGTGGTGGAGGGGGGCGTACTGGGAAGTACCGGGACGCGGGGAGGGATCTTGACACTCAGTCGGGTGGGAATCGCCGCGGCGGTCGGTTTGTGCCTGGAAATGTTTCACCGGCTGGTGGTGGGATGATGGACGCACTGTGGCCGGCGTTGCTCGGCGCCTTGAAACTGGGCGGGCGATTGCTCATTATCATCGTCCCCCTGGTGACGCTTTTCGAAATCCTCCGCTACCTTCCCATCTTCCGGCGGACAGGAAAAAGCCTCGACCCTCTGATGCGGGGCATGGGGCTGACCCGGGACGCCGCGATCCCCCTCTTCACCGGAATTTTCCTGGGGATCGCCTACGGGGCCGGCATCATTATCAAGGTTTCGCAGGAAAAGGCCCTTCCGCCCCGGCAACTCTTTCTCATCGGCCTGTTTCTGGCTACCTGCCACGCCGTGGTGGAGGATACCCTGCTCTTTGTCGTCATAGGCGGCAACGGCTGGGTCATGCTGGGGGTCCGGATGGCGATTGCTTTTTTGCTGACGACCCTTTTGGCGCGGCTCTGGGCGCGCAGAGCCTGCCGTGAGGCCGACGAGCGTCGGTGAGAGCTGTCATCCCGGTTGCCGATTGTCTTTTCTGCCGGCGGACCGATGGCATTGCTCCCGGTGAGTTTCCTCCCTTAATCCATCGGAAGATGGTGCACCCCGCCGGGTTTTTTGGTATATTAAAGGCCCCGTTCGAAGATGAGAATCGAGCCCGTTGAGGGCTCCTGGAGTATGTATGGACGAAGAATTCGAAGAGTACCTGGATGAGGAGGAGGAAGATATCCTCGAACTTGCCCAGACCGCCCTGGATCAGAGCGACAACCCCCGGGCCCTCGATCTGGCCGAGGAATATCTCGAAGATCATCCCCTTGACGTCGAGGCCCTCAATATCTGCGCCGTCGCCGCCTCCAACCTGGGAGATGCGGCCAAAGCCCTGGCCCTGTATCGCAACGCCCTGCGCCTCGATCCAAAAAACGGTGCGATTCACCACAATTATGGTGTTCTGCTGGAGCGCAGCGGCGATTTCGAAGGCGCCCTGCGGCATTTTCAGCGATCGCTTGAGCTGCAGCCCGATTTTCCCGAGGCCTATATCAACATGGGCAACGTTCTGGATGAACTGGGCCGGACCGAAGAGGCCCTGGAACGGTACGATCAGGCGTTGCGACGCATGCCCGATGCCCCGGACGCTTTTTACAACAAGGGATTTGCGCTGAACCGCCTGGGTCGCTACGAGGAAGCGCTGGAGAGTTTTGAGAAAACTCTGAAACTCACCCCCGCAGACGCTGCCAGCCTCAACGGCCGCGGATTCGCCCTCTCGGGTCTCGGCCGCGACGAAGAGGCCGTGGAAAATTACAGCAAGGCCATCGCCCGTGACCCCGGCGTGGCCACCTACTACTACAACCGGGCCCTCTCCCTCTTTCGCCTGGAGCGGTTCGAGGAGGCGCTGGGGGACTTCGACCGGGCTCTTGAGATCGACCCGCAGTTTTACGAGGCCCGCATCGAAAAGACGAGCCTGCTGGTCGAGATCGACCGCTTCGAGGAAGCCAGCGGTGAGCTGGCCGAGGCCCAGCGGCTCTCTCCCGAAAGCCCCGAACCCGATTTCTACCGAGGGGTGATTCTCGAGAAGCAGGGGGATCTGAGCGGCGCCCTGGCCGCTCTCGACAAAAGCCTCGCCCTTGATCCCGAATCGATCTACACCCTGAACAACAGGGGAAACGTCCTGATGGACCTGGGCCGGATCGATGAAGCGCTGGCCTGCTTCGACGCCATCTTGCAGCGCACCAGCCGATATCCGCTCGCCCATTACAACCGGGCCTGCGCCTTTGCCCTCAAGGGGAAGGTTCAGGAGGCGGTGCGGGCCCTGACCCGGGCTTCATCGCAGGACCTGCACTTTCTTGACGATGCCAGGATCGACCCCGATTTCGACCGGATTCGCCACATGCCCTCTTTTCTCAAGCTGGTGGGGCAAAAAAAAGCGGGATGAGAGGCGCCATGGAGCCCAGGAAAGTCATCGGCGTCATCGGCTCTTCGGAGCCGAGCGAGTCCGGATATGCCGCGGCCCTGGCGGTGGGCCGGCAGATCGCCCTCGGCGGGGCCGTTCTCGTCTGCGGCGGGCTGGACGGCGTCATGGCGGCGGCCTCGCGAGGGTGCGCCGAACAGGGCGGCCTGGTGCTGGGGATTCTCCCCGGTCCGGAGCCGATCCAGGCCAATCCCTACGTGACTCTGGCTGTTCCCACCAACATGGGCCATGGCCGCAACGTGATCATTGCCCATACGGCGTCGGTGCTGATCGCGGTGGAGGGAGGCCTCGGCACCCTCTCCGAAATGGCCGTCGCCCTCAAGCTGGGCCGTGCCGTCATCGGGCTGGGGTGCACCTATGACCTTCCCGGTCAGATCCGGGCCGATTCGCCGGAGGAGGCGGTACGGCTCGCTTATCGTACCTTTTCCGAATGAGCGCCCGCTGCCGATAACTGGCGGTTTTCAGTTGTCGCCGACCCCCCCCTTTTCCCTTGAGGTACACGATGGCTGTTGACCTGGAGCGATCCAAAAGTTTTTGCGAGCCGATGGTCGAATGGGCGCGGGGCAAGGGGCGCATCCTCATCGTCGCCCACGACAACCCCGATCCCGACTCTTTGGCCACCGCCTACGCCCTCAAACACCTCTTTCTGGTCAAAACCGGACAGGAGGCCACGATTGCCTTCGGCGGGGTGATCGGGCGGGGTGAAAACAAGATCATGGTCAAGGAGCTGGAAATCAATGTCACCCGCATCGATGATCTCGATCTGAGCAAGTTCGGAGTCGTGGCCTTGGTGGATACCCAGCCGGGCACCGGTAACAACTCCTTTCCCGCCGACCGGGAAGTGCACTTGGTGATCGACCATCATCCCCTGCGCGATGCGACCGGCAAGTGCCGCTGGGTGGATGTGCGCGAGGACTACGGGGCCTGTGCCACCATTCTGTTCGAATACCTTCTCTCGCAGGAGGCTTATTTCGGGACCAAGCTGGCCACCATTCTGTTTTACGCGATCAAATCGGAAACCCAGGATCTGGGACGGGAGTGGTCCCGGGCCGACCGGGAAGCCTATCTGTACCTGATCCCGCTTTCCAATAACCGCATCCTCTACAAAATCACCCATCCTCCCTCGCCGCCGCAGTATTTTTTTTCCTTCGACCGGGCGCTCAAGAACGCCCGAACCTATGAAAACGTTCTGGTTTCCAACCTCTACGCCATTGAAGTTCCGGATATGACCGCAGAAATGGCTGACTTTCTGCTTCGCATGGAGGGGATCGAGGTGGTGATGGTCATGGGGCACTTCCAGGAGGTGGAAATCCTCTCCCTGCGCACCTCCAATCCCGAGATCAATGCCGGTCACGTGATCCAGAAGGTCGTCAACGGTCTGGGAACCGCCGGCGGCCACGGCATGATCGCCGGCGGGCAGGTCCGCCTCAGCGACGATAATCCCGCCATCCAGCGGGAATTCGAAGCGACCATGGCCCGACGGCTGCTGGAAAACCTGGGCATGAAGCCGGGGCGGGGGAAAAAGCTGATCCCTTCCTGAGTCTCGAGCCCCTTGCGATATCCCTGCCGGAGCGGGGCCGCCGTTGACAGGAGCCATGAACCTGGGGTATAACCGGGACGGCTTTTACCCCGAGGTGACGATGCTGCGTCTTTTGTTGGTTCTGTTGCTGCTTCTTTCTTCCTTTCCCGCCCATGCCGCGGTCGAGTTGGCCCGCAAAGGGGATCCCGCCGTTACCATCAAGGAAGTCTACCTGCGCGACGGGATTTCCTATCTGGCCATCGGCGATGTTCTCTCCTCCCTGCATCTTCGGGGTTCCTGGGACGGCGTCGCCCATGTGTATCGCATCAAAACTCCCCGGGGAACGGCGCTGATCTCTCCCGGCAGCCACTATCTTCGGCTGGGGAACCAATTCATTCCCCTCTCTCACCGTCCCCGTTTCATCGACGGGCGGCTGCGGGTGCCCGAGGATTTCATCACTGCCCACCTGGCCGCTCTGCTGGGGCAGCCCGTTTTTTACCGCAATCTCAACCCGCCGCCGGCAGCCTCCGCCGCGGATGAAACCTCCCTTGATCGGCTCTTCGCCTTTCTTTTGCGTAAAAAGAAACCCGCCAGTGCGCCTGTGCTTGGCGGCGTGGCCATCGATCCGGGGCACGGCGGCCAGGACCCGGGCGCGATCGGCATCGATGGCGTGAAAGAGAAAACAGTGGATCTGGCGGTCGCCAAGCGGCTCGCCAAGATCCTGAAGATGCACCTGGGGATTCCGGTTTACCTGAGTCGTGACGGTGACTACACCCTTACTCCGAAGCAGCGGATGGCGGCCGCCAGGCATCCCGACGTCGATGCTTTCATCCTGCTGCATGCCCAGGCGTCCTTCAGCTCCGCTCCGCACGGCATCACGCTCTTCGTTCGGCCGCGGGAAGAGACCCGGGAGAGTGCGGCGACGGTGGGCGAAGGGGAAAGTGTGCGCCTGGCCCTCGAGCTCAAGTCTGCCCTGGAGGGCGCCGGTTTCGATGTCGTTGCCCTCGAGCGGGCGCCGCTGCTCCCTCTGGGGCGGGGGAATCTGCCCACCGTTCTGGTCGAACTCGGCTATCTCTCCAATCCCGCAGACCAGGCCCGGCTGAACGATCCGGCCGGCGACGAAAAGGTGGCCCAGGCCCTCTATGAGGGACTGCAGAGCTTTGCTCAAAAACCGAAGGAGGTTTCCAAATGACACACCAGGCACTCGTGCGTGCCGATTCCAGGGGGGCCGCAGACCTTCGGTCCGTCTCCTTTCGACGTGGATTTACCCGGTACGCTGAAGGATCGGTCCTGGTCTCTTTCGGCGAAACCGTTGTGCTGTGCAACGCCACCGTTGAGGAAAGCGTTCCGCCCTTTTTACGGGGAGAAGGGAGGGGCTGGGTGACCGCCGAATACGCCATGCTTCCCCGGGCGACGCACAGCCGTTCCCCGCGCGAATCGACCAGAGGGAAAGTGGGCGGGCGAACCCACGAAATCCAGCGTCTGATCGGACGCGCCCTGCGGGCGGTCATCGATCTGGAAGCCTTGGGCGAGCGGACCATCCAGATCGACTGCGACGTCCTCCAGGCCGACGGCGGAACCCGCACGGCGTCCATTACCGGCGCGTATGTCGCCCTGGTCGATGCCCTTGGCAGTCTGGGGCAAAAAGGGATTCTGACCGCCTCTCCCTTGAAGGAGAGCGTGGCAGCGGTGAGCGTCGGCATTGTGGATGGGGCCCCGGTTCTCGACCTCAACTACGAAGAGGATTACCGCGCGTCAGTGGACATGAATTTTGTCATCACGTCCTCGGGCCGGTTCGTGGAGGTGCAGGGGACGGCCGAGGAGGAACCCTTTACCCTGGCTGAACTCGACGCCCTGCGTGACCTGGCTCTGCAGGGTTGCCGGCAGCTCGGCGCGTTGCAGCTCCGGGCTCTCGAGGAGTAGCCGTGGATCTGCTGGTGGCCACCCGTAATGCCGGAAAGCTCCGGGAAATCCGCCGCTTGCTGGCCGATACCTCGGTCCGGGTGCTCGGGCTGGACGATTTCGATTCCTTGCCCGAGGTGGAGGAAGACGGCGAGACCTTTGTCGCCAATGCCCGTAAAAAGGCCGAAACGATCGCCCGGCAGACCGGTTGCCTGACCCTGGCGGACGATTCGGGGCTCGAGGTGGCGGCGCTGGCTGGCGCCCCGGGGGTCCGGTCGGCCCGGTATGCCGGCGAGGACGCCGACGACGCCGCCAACAATCGCAAACTGCTGCAGGCGCTGGCCGAGGTGCCGTGCCCCCAACGCCAGGGAGCTTTTGTCTGTGCCATGGCCCTCTGCCGGCCGACGGGGGAGTGCCGGTTTTTCCACGGTCGTCTGGCGGGAATCCTGACCGATGCGCCGCGTGGGGAAGGGGGATTCGGATACGACCCGCTGTTCCTGGTCCCCGAATACGGCAAGACCCTGGCCGAGCTGCCCCTCGAAGTGAAAAACCGCATCAGCCACCGCGGTCAGGCGCTGCGGCAGGTTCTGGCATATCTGCAGGACTCCGCGCCCCCTTCTTCCTCCCCATCCCCTTGAGCTTTCTTCTTTCTGTCCGAAATCTTTCCTGTTTTTTTGCTTTCGTTTTTTTCTCCACCAGGTATACTTGCAACGATCTCTACCGGATGGAGTCACCGTCCCTGTAGCGAAGAGGGGCGGCAAAATCCCTTGAGAGGGGTTGTGGTTAAATCTGACGGCAACCCCGTTGACAGAAGATCGGAACGTGCTTTTATTAATAAAAGCCGAACAATCAAAAGGAGGTGACAACGATGCGAAATTGGAAAATGTTGGTGGGAGCGTCGATGATGGGCCTGCTCTTTCTGGCCGGATGTACCGCCCAGTTGTCCCAGTCCGACAAGGACCTGATGCACCAGGCCATTTCGGCCAGCCAGTCGGCGACCGCTTCGGAACAGAAGGCAGCCCAATCGGCCGATCAGGCTGATGCGTCTGCCAAGAAGGCCGAAGATGCCGCGGGTCGGGCTGAAACAGCCGCGATGAAGGCCGAAGACGCTGCGGGCCGGGCCCAGGCGGCCGCCGGTAACGCCGAACAAAGTGCCCAGAAAGCCCAAAAGGCCTTTGAAATGGGACTCAAAAAGTAATCGGAAAGAAGTTAAAAGAAGTCATCGAAAAGCCCCGGCAACGGGGCTTTTCTTCTTTCGGGATGGGAAAGGACGAAGAGAGGGAAAGACTCATCGAGGGGACCGGTTCAAACTCCATTAAGGAAGCGATACCGCCTTTTGTTTGCTGGCAGGGACCTCGTTAAATATTGCGGCAGTTTTAGCGGGCCGGAAAGCGTCGCAATCCGTTAGGATAGGCTTAAAAGAAGGGTGAGATGACGGAGCGACCTTGTGGCTTCCAGGGGCAGGGCCGAAGGGGGTATTCGGCCAGACCGGAAAGGAAGGTGTCGGTCTCGCTCCAACATGAGAACGTGCGTGTGTAAAGTTTTTCGACGGCTTTATTTTTTTGATGTAGGCAGTGGAACAAATGCGAAGATCAGCGACATTGGAGAAGGCGGTGCCGAAACACCGCCTTCTTTTGGCCAGGGCTCAGTTCATGTTCGCCATTTTTTTCCAATTCATAAATGCGATGCCCGCCAGTCCGAGTCCGAAAAGCAATACGGTGCCGGGTTCCGGAACGGGGGCGGTCGGCGTATCGGCAGCGACATACTTTATGTTCCCCCCTACAAAAGCCTTTCCGGGGGTTCCGAAGAGTTCATTGTTCAGACTGAGGCTGAGAATCCCCGTGTTGCCGAATTTGAACAGAGCCGGATCGTCCCAATCGACTTTTCCACCGCTTAAAAAGAAAAGAGTCCATCCTTTGGTAATGCCGTTCACGCTGTTGTTGGCTTGGGGATTGGAAAAATTAAAGGCTACCGATATCGGCTTTGCAACTTTATCGTCGGGGTTCGACCAGGTTTCCTCCGTGCCGAGTTTGAAAAGGGTGAACCGTTGCGATTCCCCGATATTCAGATTGAAAGTGTAGGGTTCATCCAGGATTTTTTGGGCATAGACGCTTAAGCCCTGGTCTGACTGATTCAGGGAAATCTGGTAAGAATCAAGGGTAAAGGGTAGGGCCTGGGCAATGCTTGCGACCCCCAAAAAGAAAATTCCCACCGCCAGTGCCATCGCCATTTTTTTCATTTAGCGCCTCCTTTGCATAGTTGAAGGATACATCCGTCAGTCAATTCTCCGCGATCCCAGTTGTTCAGCTATACATTGCAAGGTGGGTGCCAGTTTGTAGGTATCTATTTTTGCGATTCTTTTATGGTGTGGACCAAGGTTGAGATAACTCTGTTAAACTTTTCGACAATTTAGTTTGCTTCTTTAGTATGGCGGCAAAGCAGACGACAGGTTGGACCATGCTGTCTATTCAACTGTCGCCATCTGCCCCGGACCGGTGCTCTCCGGTCGGACCTCCTCCGAGACCGGCCGGGGAATGCCGCGCGCCTCTTTCACCACCCGAGCCACCTTCTGCCGGTCGATCTTTGCGGTCCACCCGAGGGCCGCTGCCTGCCGGACCACCTCGCGGAACGGGTGTTTGATCCGGTGAAGAAAGTCGGGATGGGCCTCGACATAGAGAGTGTCGTTCCGGATGCCGACCTTGATCGGTTTGTAGAGAACATGCACCGGCGTGCCGAGCTTGACCAGACCGAAGAGATTTCGGATATCTTCCGGATACAGCCGGATGCAGCCGTGGCTGACCCGCCTGCCGACCCCGTAGGGATGGTTGGTGCCGTGAATGCCGTCGCCCTGAGGGGTGAATTCCATCCAATAATTGCCCAGCGGGTTGTCAGGCCCCGGCGGGATCAGCGGCGGCACCTGCGGGTCCTTCTCCCGGATCGATGCCGGAGCGGTCCAGGAGGGATGGACGATCTTCTGTAAAATTCGGAATTTTCCCTCCGGCGTGGCGGTCCCTTGATCCCCGATTCCCACCGGATAGATGCGCATGTGGAACAAGCCGTCCTGTTGCCAGAGCAGATAGAGCCTCAGTTCGGCCAGATTGACGGTGATGCCCGCGATCGGTCGGGTGGGAAAAATCGCCGAATAAGGCAGAAGCAGCCTCTGGCCGAATCGGGGCAGCCAGGGGTCGACGTCGGGGTTGGCGTTGTGGAGCGCATCGTACCCCAGGCCCATGGCCCGGGCCAGTTGGATCAAGGTGTCGCCCTTGCCGACGAAATAATACTGATTCTGACCGACCAGCGGAATGGGGCCGTTGCCTTTCAGCCCGGCGTTTTCTCCCGGGCCCGGATACCAGGACCAGGCCCGGACCGGTATCAGGCAGAGACTGGCAAAAAGGAGCAGGATCAGGAGTTTCGGTCGGTTTTGAGCAGGGGATAAAGGCGTTTGTTGCATTTTTTGATAAGCTTCCTCAAGGATGAAAGGGGAGGTGACAATGACCATTCAATTGAAAAGAGCGTATGATGCTCCGGAAAAAGAGGACGGCTATCGCGTGCTGGTGGATCGGATCTGGCCACGAGGAATCTCCAAGGAGGTCGCCCGGCTCGATGAGTGGATGAAGAAAGTCGCTCCGAGCAGTGAGCTGCGGCGCTGGTTCGGCCATGATCCCGACAAGTGGCCTGAGTTCAAGGCCCGCTATTTTCGGGAACTGGAGGCCAAGGCCGAAGAGGTGAAGGCTCTGGCGGAAAAAGCGCGCAGCCAGAATCTTACCCTGGTGTTCGGCGCCAAGGATGAAGAGCATAACAACGCCGTGGCCTTGAAAGAATACCTGGAGCACAAATCGAGGCTTTGAAACGGCTTTTATTTAAGCAGCATTCGGTCTGATATGCAACGAGGGAATCGTCGAAAAAACCGGGCGCGAAAAAGCTTGGAGCCCTCTCTGGGAGAGCGGCTCGTTTCCCCCCTCTGCAGCGCATCACGCGTTGCGAGAGAGCACATTCGCAGATGGCGCCCGCTGGCCGTTTTGCTCCACCTCTGCATCTTGCTGGTCGGCGCGAGATCGGTCGGCTATGCCGCAGATCCGGTCAAGATTGTTGTCAACGGGGTCGAGGGAGACGTACGGAAAAATGTGGAGAGCGTTCTGCAGCTACCCCCGGGGTTGGTCGAGAATGGCAAGGTGAACACCTTCTGGCTCGAGAGGTTTCGCAAGCAGGTTCCGGACAAGGTGAGCCAGGCGGTGGAGCCTTTCGGCTATTATAACGCTAAGGTTTCGACGGATCTGAAATCCGTCGGCAAGGGTGATTTTAAGCTCACCGTGGCGATTACGCTCGGCCCTCCGGTGCATGTCGAAAAACTCCGGGTGGCGGTGAAGGGGCCGGGAGCCAACGAAGAGGCCCTGGGGAAACTGACGGACAATTTTCCCCTCCAACGGGGGGATGTCCTGCGCCAGGACACCTATGAACAAGCCAAACAGGGCCTCAAGAGTCGGGCGGTCGATCTGGGATATCTCGATGCCGATTTCACCACCCATGTCATTCGGGTGGACCCCTCTCAGCAGTCCGCCCAAATCGATCTGATCCTCGACACAGGCCCTCAATTCCACTTCGACGACACCACCCTGGTGGGGGCGCCCCAATATCCTGACTCTTTTCTCCGCCGTTACCTGACGTACAAGAGCGGGCAGGTTTTTTCCTACGCCAAACTCGGGCAGGCTCAGCTTAATCTGCTCGATTCCGATCGCTTCAAACAGGTTCTGCTCAACCCCCAGGTTAAAAATACCCACAACCACCGGGTGCCGGTCGCGATCCGGCTGGTCCCTGCGCCATCACGGCGTCTGCGCCCCGGGGTCGGTTACGGAACCGACACCGGGGCGAGAATCTCGCTCAATTATAAGGATCTCAACGTCTGGGGCCGGGGACACGAATTTGATATCAACTTTGTTCTGGCCCAACTCAGCCAATCGCTGGTCTCGACCTATATTCTCCCCAGTTCGCGCAGTATCCATACCAAAACGGCCTTTCGGCTCGGCATGCAGAGGCAAACCCTGACGACCTACGACAGCCAGTCGATCTATGCTGAAGTCGAGCGGCTCAGGGATTTCGGTCGGGGGCGGCTGGGATCGGTCTATCTGCGCCTCTTAGAAGAGCGCTCCGACGTCAGCGGAGAGCGGACTAGTTCGCAGATGCTACTGCCCGGAGTCCGCTTTTCTTTAAATCGCTACCCTGATGTCCGCCGGCCGCCAAGCGGATATCAGGTTTCGCTGGAGGCTCGGGGTGGGCACCAGTACCTTGGGTCGGACACCGGGCTGTTGCAATTTCTGCTTTCGGCCAATACCCTGATCCCCCTCCCGGGGCGGTTTTCACTCTTTCTTCGGGGTGACTCCGCCGTTTCTTTTCAGAATCAGCCGCTGCAGGATATCCCGGCCTCGCTGCGGTTTTTTGCCGGTGGGGCGAAGAGCGTGCGCGGTTACAGCTACCAGTCCCTGGGGCCGAAGGACGCCAGTGGCAATGTGGTAGGGGGAAAAGACCGGCTGGTTGGAAGCATCGAGCTCGATCGGGACATCTTTCAGAACTGGGCGGTGGCGGCTTTTTATGACGTGGGCAACGCCTTCAATTCCTTCTCCAACATGAATCTCGCTCAAGGGGCGGGGATTGGCGTGCGCTGGTATACCCCGGTCGGCCCTGTCCGGTTGGACCTCGCCCGGCAGATCGACGTCACCAATCCGGCGTACCACATCCATGTCAGTGTGGGGTTGGGATTTTGAGCTCCTGGATGAAGCGACATTCCGTTCTGGCGGCCTCTCTGGTGATCGCCGCCCTGCTCATCGGCGGGCTGAGCTGGGTGCTCGGCACCCCGGGCGGCGCCCGCCTGGCTTTTTCCCTCCTCTCTCGCTCGACGTCACTGCGGATCCATGCCGGCATGGTCGAGGGGAGTCTCAGCGGGGATCTTCGCCTGGAAAACCTGACGGTCGGCTGGCCCACCGGAAAGGCCACGAGCGCCTCGTTTCATCTGCGCTGGCATCCTCAGTATCTGCTGGAGGGGCGTCTGCAGATCGAGTTGCTGAGTGCGAAGGGGCTGGAGATCTGGGAAAAAGGGCATAAAAAGGGAAAAGCCGCCGCCCCATTCAAATTCTCCTGGCCCGACCTCTCGGGCTTCCCCTCGCTGCTGCGGGCCAGGATCGAACGGCTGAAGGTGTCGGATCTGGACTATCACTCCGGCTCCGGTCCCCCGGTGCGCCTCAATCGTCTGCAGGCGAAGCTTTCCTGGCGAGGCGGAATCCTGGCGATCCGGCAACTGCAGGCGGAGGGACCGGCGGGGAGCCTGCAGGGCGAGGTGGCGGCCGGCTTCGTCAAACCGTCGGTCCATGCCGATCTCGTTGCCGACCTTCATCGCAACACTCTGGCTAAGCATCTGTCGGTGTCCCTCGCCTTGGCGGCACCGCGCGCCGGAGCGCCTCTGGCCGGAACCCTGGAGACGGCCGTGGTCCCCGCTTCAAAGCGTCTTTTCCCCCTCAAGCTGACCGCGGTGCTGACGGTGCAAAAAAGCGCCCTGGTCGTGCATCGTTTCAGGCTGGAATCGCCGCAGCAAAAAGGAGCGGTCAGCGGCCACGGCACCCTTGATCTCTCCGGGAGCCGGCCCACGGTGGATCTGCTGGCCGCGCTGAAGCATCTCGATCTCGCTGCGGTAGGCGGTGTGGCCACAGACCTCTCCGGCACCCTGAAAGTGACCGGCAGCCTTGACCGGTATCAAGGGCATTTCGCGCTGGCCAATCAGGCGCAGGACTGGAAGGCTATCAAACTTTCCGGCCCCTTTTCCGGCCGGGCCGAAGGCTTGTCATTCCCCGATTTGAAAGGCCGATGGCTGAAGGGGCGCCTGGGGGGGAAGTTCACCTTCGGGTGGGGGAAGGGCATCGCCATTCGCGGCTCTCTGCGGGCGCAGGGACTCGATCCCGCCGTGGTTCGTTCCGACTGGAGCGGGCGTATCAACGCAACCGTGTCCGGCGATTATCGTCGCGGGAAAAATCAGGAAGCAACCGCCGAGCTGCAGGGGGACCTGCGTGACAGCACGTTGCGCGGCCGTCGTCTGAACGGCGAGCTGCGGGTGCGGCTGGACCGGCGGGGATTGGCGCTGGAGCGGGCCGTTCTGCAGGGGGAGGGGTTCAAGGCGTCTGCCCGCGGACAGTTGCGGCAGCGGCTGAGTCTGAAAGCGTCGGTCACCCGCCTGGCCGGTCTGGTCCCCGGCGCTGGCGGGACTCTGCACGCCTCGGGATGGCTGCGCCGGGCCGCCGGGCAGTGGTCGGGCGCCCTCAGCGGCGAGGCCGACGGCCTCTCTTATCGGGATCTGAAGGTCGGCCACCTGACCCTGGGAGCCGAGCGGACCGGCAAAAAGGGGTATCTGAAGCTGAATGTGGCGGTGCGGAATTTTGCCAAGGGAAAGATCATCGTCAGCCGTGCCGACGTCGCCGCCCACGGCCTGCTCTCCGACCACGCCATTCGCTGCGATGCGCACTGGAGCAAGGGAGAGATCCACGCCGCCGCTGCCGGCGGATATGCGGCAGGGATCTGGAAGGGGAAGCTTGAGCAACTGGCCGGCCGAACGGTCCAGACCGGTGGCTGGCAGCTTTTGAGCCCGGTGGAACTGACCCTCTCCTCGCGCCGGCTGCAGGTGTTGAAGGCATCCTTCCGCAGCGAACAGGGGGAAGAGCTGGTGGTTTCCGCCGACATCGCCCCAAACCCCTGGCGCGGCTCCGTGCGCACGAGCTGGCACAGTATCCGATTGGGCCACGCCAATGGTCTGTTCCCCGACCTGACCCTTTCGGGTCACAGTTCCGGTCAAGTGGAACTGCACCTGTTGCCGGAGGGACATCTGAAGCTGGCGGCGAAGATCGATCTATCCGGAAAGCTCTCCCGCTCGGGACTGGTCATGGATATTCATCAGGCTAAAGTGACCGCCGAGGGTGGGCAAAAGGGGCTGTCGGCTTCAATGGAGATCGATCTGGCCGATGGCGGTCATCTGGGGGGGGCTTCAAAGATTCAGAACCGTTTCGCACTCAGCTTCCGCAAAAGGGCTCGCTGGCCGTCTCGTGGCAGAAGATCAATCTGCAAAAGTTTCAGGAAGTGTTGCAGGGGAAATTTCATCTCGACGGGCAGTTGTCTGGCAATCTGAAGGGTCGTCTCTTGCCTCGTCGACGGCTCGAGCTCGCGGGAAAGACAGCGATTGCCGGCGGCCACCTGCAGTGGGAGGGAGAGGGGAAAAGCGTCTCGACCGCCCTGCGGACCGCCGAGCTGAGCCTCTCATGGAAAAAGGAGGCCCTCGACGGGGAGCTGCATCTGGTCCTCTCCGGCTACGGCCGAGTCCGGGGCACCTTCCAGGTGCCTTTGCCGGCCCGGCTGCCCACCGCCGTGCAAAAAAACGGACCGGTCAAGATTGATCTGGCGGCGGATGTCGCGGAAAAGGGCCTTCTATCGGCAGCGTTTCCCGCGCTGGTGCGGGAAACCCAGGGGCACCTGACGCTGGGGCTTCACGTCGCCGGCACCTGGCTGCAGCCGGAAACCTCCGGGCATTTGTCCCTCAACGACGGTGCGGCCTTTCTTCCTCTGGCGGGGATTCATCTGAAAAAGATCGGCGTGCAGGGCCATTTCGACGGGCAGAGAATCGAGATCGATTCCTTTCAGGCCGAATCTGGTTCCGGCAAACTGCAGGGCTCGGCCACAGTCACCCTCCGTCGCTGGCGCCTGGCGAGCTACCGGGGAAGCGTCAAGGGCGATAAATTTCAGGCGATCGACCTGCCGGAGATGCGGGTGGAGATCAGCCCCGACTTGAAAATCGAGGGGACGGCGGAAAAACTCAAAGTGCGGGGTACGATCCGGGTGCCCCATCTTCTGGTCACCGGATTTCAGACCCGCGCTCCAGTGCAGACGAGCCCAGACGTGGTGATCGTCGGCAAGACAGCGTCTCAGAAAAAGCCCTTGCCGATGGCCGTGGATCTGCAGGTTCACATCATTCTCGGCGATCATGTTCTGGTCAAGGCGATGGGGGCCGATGCCCGGCTGACAGGGGAGGTGACGGTCAATGCCGCCGGTGCCAGCAACGTGACCGCCCAGGGGGAAATCAAAGTCGCGCAGGGGACGTTTTCCTCCTACGGGGTCAGTCTCAATATCACCCGCGGCCAAGTCCTGTTTTCCGGCGGGCCGGTGAGCCGGCCCACCCTCGACATCCTCGCCACCCGCACCATTCAGGCCGCCACCTCCGGTACGCCAGCGTCCTCCACCGCCTCTCAGCTCTCTTCCGGCGGAGCGCAGGCCGTTCCTGTCGGAGCGCAATCTGTTCCTTTCGGCCCGATCACCTCGGGCTCCCAGGTCACCGTTGGTGTCCACGTCACCGGCACTCCCGCCAATCCAACAGTGTCCTTGTATTCCCAGCCCGCCATGTCCGACACCGACATCCTGGCGTATATCGTTCTCGGGCACCCCTTCGGAGCCGAAAGCGGCCAGGCCAACCTGCTGATGCTGGCCGCCGGCGGTCTGCTCTCCCAGGGGCAGTCGGCGGTTCTCCAGGACAAAATCAAGAACACCCTGGGGCTGTCGACCCTCAGCATCGACTCCGGAGGAGGAAATATTCAGCAATCCATGGTCACTCTGGGAAAATACCTGACCCCGCAGCTCTACATCAGTTTCAGCCAATCCTTGCTCTCCCAAACCCGCGAAGTGCGCCTGCGCTACGATTTTTTCAAGAACTGGCAGATCGAATCGGAAACGGGCCAGGAAAGCGGCGTCGACCTGTATTACAAGATCGAATTCAAGTAGGATTCCTCCACCACGTCCCTTCTTCGTTGTTTGCCGAAAACCGTTGACTTTACACCCCGTTTGTGGTTGATTTAGGACCGGCTTTTCCCGGGGGGAGACGAAGGACGTTCGCGGTTTTCGGTTTATGCATCTCGATGATTTCGATTTTGAGCTCCCGCCGGAGCAGGTGGCCCAATATCCACCTCCCTGCCGGGAAGATGCTCGGCTCATGGTTCTCGACCGCCGGGGGGAAGTCGCCGATTCGGGAGCTTTTCCCGAGATCCTGAAGTATTTTGCCCCCGGTGACCTGCTGATCGTCAACGATACCCAGGTGATTCCCGCCCGTCTGCTGGGGACGAAAGAGACAGGCGGGCGCATCGAGGTTTTTCTGGTGCGCCGTCTGGCGGGAGCCGCGGAGGATTGGGTCTGCCTGACCAAGTGCTCCAAACCTCCGCGGATCGGCGCGCGGTTGCTGTTGGGCGGGAAGATCGAGGGGACGGTGCTGCCCGGCGGAACCGCTCCCTACCGCCATATCCGCTTCGAGTGCCCGGGCGAGTTTCTGCCGACGGTGGAAGAGGTCGGCCGCATCCCGTTGCCGCCCTATATCCGGCGCGAAGACGGGCCCGAGGACCGGGAGCGGTACCAGACGGTCTTTGCCCGTTCCCCGGGAGCGGTGGCGGCGCCGACAGCCGGTCTTCATTTTACCCCGGCCATTCTCGACGCCCTGGCGCAGAAGGGGGTGGAGATCCGCTCGCTGACTCTTCACGTGGGGCTGGGGACGTTTCTTCCCGTGCGGGTGGAAAACGTGCGCGAACACCGAATGCACGGGGAATTCTACCATGTGCCCGAAGCGACCGCCGAGGCGATCAACCGCGCCAAGGCGGAAGGCCGGAGGGTATTCGCCCTGGGCACGACGGCCACCCGGACCGTGGAGTACGCCGTCGATGACGACGGGCGGGTCGTGGCCGGAGAGGGGATGACGGATCTTTTCATCACCCCCGGTTTCCGTTTCAAGGTGGTGGATGCCCTGATCACCAATTTCCATCTGCCCCGCTCCACCCTCTTGATGCTGGTGTCGGCCTTTGCCGGACGGGAGCTGGTTCTGAAGGCGTATCGGCAGGCGGTACAGGGATCGTTTCGATTTTTCAGCTACGGCGATTGCATGCTGATTCTCTGATGGCGTCGCAAAAAGTCCGCCCTACGGCGTTACGGCGCTTTCTCAGGACCTCGACCTGCCCGATGCAGGCCTTCGACCCCGAGAAAACACCAGGCCTTGTAGGATGAAATTTTTGCTTAGCCATTCAGTGAATCTTTGCGCGGGCATCATTCTTTAATTTTCGACGGTCCGGCCCCGCGCGCCGGCAGGATAGTTCGATCATTGGCGACCTTCACATTCGATCTTTTACAATCAGACGAAAGTTCCCGGGCCCGGCGCGGGAGGCTGCAGACCCGGCGGGGGACGGTGGAAACCCCGGTTTTCATGCCGGTCGGAACCCAGGGGACGGTCAAGGGGATGCTGCCCGAAGCCCTCAAGGAGATCGGATCCCAGATCATTCTGGCCAATACCTACCATCTGTTTCTGCGCCCCGGGCATGAACTGGTTCGCAAGCTCGGGGGACTGCATCGCTTCATGCACTGGGATCGGCCGATTCTGACCGACAGCGGCGGCTTTCAGGTCTTCAGCCTGGGGGATCTGCGCCGCATCGACGAGGAGGGGGTGCGCTTCCAGTCCCATCTCGACGGTGCCAGCCAGGTGTCTGACCCCCGAGTCCTCCATGGCCGTGCAGGAAGCTCTCGGGGCCGACATCATCATGGCCTTCGACGAGTGCATCCCCTATCCCGCTTCCCGCGAGTACGTGGCCGCCTCCACCGACCGTTCCGGCCGCTGGGCGCGGCGCTGCCGGGAGGCGCTCCGCCGCGGGAACGGCGCCGCTCTCTTCGGCATCGTCCAGGGGGGGATGTTTGCCGATCTGCGGGCGCGAAGCGCCGAGGAACTGCTGCGAGATCGGTTTCGACGGATATGCCGTGGGTGGCCTCTCCGTCGGCGAGGACGCCTCTCTGATGTACGAGATGATGGATTTCACTCTCCCGTTGCTGCCGGCCGACCGTCCTCGCTACGTCATGGGGGTCGGCACGCCCGAAAATCTGATCGAGGGGGTGGCCCGCGGAGTCGACATGTTCGACTGCGTCATGCCGACCCGCAACGCCCGCAACGGCGTCCTGTTCACCAGCTTCGGCAGGATCAGCATCAAGCAGGCCCGCTACGGCGACGATCCGCTGCCGATCGATCCCGACTGCGGCTGTTACGTTTGCCGCAACTACAGCCGGGCTTATCTGCGGCATCTGTACCTGAGCAGCGAAATCCTTGCCTCGGTCCTCAACACCCACCACAATCTGCACTATTATCTGAAGCTGATGGGAGAGATTCGGACGGCCATGGAGCAGGGAACTTTCGCTGCCTATAAAAAAGAGTTTTTTCGGACACGAGAAAGTGCCGTCGGAGGCTGAAAAAGGTCCCGGCGGCCGGATAAATCACCGGTAGAAACAACCTTCAAGGAGGCAATACTATGGTTTCTCAAGCTTTTGCCATGGCGGGGAACGCCGCCGGCCAGCAGGGGGGTCGCCCGTACGAGGGGATCATCATGCTGGCGATCATGTTCGCCATTTTTTATTTTCTGTTGATTCGCCCTCAACAGAAACGGGCCAAACAGCACAAGCAGCTGGTCGAATCGCTCAAAATCGGCGATCAGGTGGTGACCGCCGGCGGTATTCACGGCAAGGTGGCAGCGCTTCAGGATACCGTCGTGACGCTGGAAATCGCCACCGGCGTCAAAGTCAAGGTGAATCGCTCGTCGGTGGTGGGTACCCGCCAGGAGCAGTAATTCGTCGATCGGTTCGGAACTGTCGCTGTTTGCGGTTTCGACCATACCGTCAAAGAAGTTGAAAGGAGAACTTGCTGCCATGTCCAATAGCACGAAATGGCGGGGGCTGCTGGTCCTGTTCTGCCTCCTCCTAGCGCTGGTTTCGCTGGCTCCCACGTTTTTCAAAAGCAGTCTTCCCGACTGGTGGAACAAGGCCTTCTCGCCGATCCACCTGGGCCTCGACCTGCAGGGAGGGGTGCATCTGGTGCTCGGAGTCGAAGTGGATAAGGCAGTTCAGAGCCGGCTCGACAGTATCGCCGATCAGACGGAAAGCCTTCTCAAGGAACAGAACATCATCTTCAAGCGGGTGGCCCGGCTGCCCGGAGATACCGTGGGGGTGACCGTTTACGATCAGACCGTGGGCGCCAAGGTCGACGCCCTGATGAAGGACAATTTCCCCAACCTGAAGCCGGTGACCGTTTCCCAGGAGGGCAACTACATCAAGAAGGAGTACCGGTTCAGCGACAAGGAGATCAATCAGATCAAGGACTTCGCCGTCAGGCAGGCCCTGGAGACGATGCGCAACCGCATCGACCAGTTCGGGGTGAGCGAACCGACGATTCAGCGCCAGGGTACCTACGACATCCTGATCCAGCTTCCCGGGGTGAAGGACCCGCAGCGGGCCATCGCCCTGCTCGGCAAAACCGCCCGCCTGGATTTCAAGATGGTCGATGAGGACGTCAGCCCCGCCGATGCGGTCAAAGGGAAAATCCCTCCCAACGATGAGATCCTCTACGAGCGGCGGGTCGATCGGCAGAGCGGAACGGTCACCAAGACCCCCATCGTGGTCAAGCGCAAGACGGCGATGACCGGCAATCTGATCTCCAACGCCCAGGTCCGGATCGACAGTCGATTCAACGAACCCTACGTGGCGATCGACTTCAACTCGGAAGGGGCCAAGCTTTTCGATCGCCTGACCGGTGCCAACGTCGGCAAGCGCATGGCGATCGTGCTCGATAATGTCGTCTACTCGGCCCCGGTGATCCGCGAGCGCATTTCCGGGGGCAGCGCTCAGATCAGCGGCTCCTTCACCAGTCAGGAAGCGACGGACCTGGCGATCATCCTGCGGGCCGGCTCTCTGCCGGCGCCGGTCAAGATCCTCGAGAATCGCACCGTCGGTCCCTCCCTCGGCCGTGATTCCATTCACGCCGGGATTATGGCGGTGATTCTCGCCGCGCTGCTGGTGGTTCTGGCGATGGCCCTTTACTACAAGGGAGCCGGCGTCATTGCCGATGTGGCGCTCGGGATCAACTTCTTCTTTCTTCTCGCGATTCTGAGCCTTTTCCAGGCGACTCTGACCCTGCCGGGGATTGCCGGTATCGCCTTGACCCTCGGGATGGCGGTCGATGCCAACGTTCTGATCAACGAGCGGGTGCGCGAGGAGGTGCGTCTCGGCAAGACCGCCCGGGCGGCGCTTGAGGCCGGCTATGCCAAAGCGTTCTGGACGGTCATGGACTCCAACCTCACCACCCTGCTGGCCGGGTTGATCCTCTTCCAATTCGGCACCGGGCCGGTCAAAGGCTTCGCCGTCACTTTGTCGGCCGGGATCGTGACCACCCTTTTCACGGCCCTGTTCATGACCCGACTGATTTACCACGTTATTCTCGAGCGCCGCCCGGTCAAGCGGCTGAGCATATGAGGAGAGGTCGATGGAACTGATCAAACCCAACACCAATTACGATTTTGTCGGCAAGCGCGTCATTGCCATCTCCATCTCCCTGGTTATCATCCTGGTCGGCATCGTTTCGCTGGTGGTCAAGGGCGGCCCTTCCTATGGCATCGACTTTGCCGGCGGGACCCTGATCCAAGTCAAATTCACCCAGAATACCACTGCTGCCAAAGTCCGCTCGGCCATGAAAGAGCTGGGACTGCGCGGGGTGACTATACAGCAGTTCGGAACCCAGCCGGACGAATTCCTGATCCGCGCTCCGGAGTCAAAGACGGAGGTCGAGAGCCTCTCTTCCCAGGTGAAGTCAGCTCTGGAGAAGAGCTACGGCGCCGGCAAGGTTGAAATCCGTCGCGCTGAAATGGTCGGCCCCAAGGTCAGCAAGAGCCTGCGAAACAAGGGCTTGATGGCGGTTTTGTTCGCCATTATCGGGATGCTGATCTATATCACCTGGCGCTTCGAGTTCCGTTTCGGGGTTGGCGCGGTCATCGCCCTTACCCACGACGTGCTGATCACGCTGGCCGCCTTTTCCCTGCTCAACAAGGAGATTGACCTGACCATCGTCGCCGGTTTTTTGACCATTATCGGTTATTCCGTCAACGACACCGTCATCGTCTGCGACCGGATCCGGGAAAACATGGCCAAGTTTCCCAAAGAAAAGCTGGCGCCGCTGATCAACCGCAGTATCAACGAAACCCTGTCGCGAACGGTCATGACCTCCGGCATGACCATGCTGGCGGTTATCGCCCTCTTCTTCTTCGGCGGAAGCGTCATCCACAATTTCGCCTTCGCCATGCTGGTCGGCATCATCGTCGGGACCTACTCCTCGATCTATGTCGCCAGCCCGGTGATTATTTTCCTGGAGAGCTTTAAGGGGCATAAGAAGCCCGCCCAATAAAGAGGGAGTGACGAGAGTCAATGAAGAATCGAAAACTTCTGTTCCTCGTCGGCGCAATGCTGGTGGTGGGGGTTCTCCTCGGAATTTTCATCAGCGGAGAGTTCAACCGCCCCCGCGAAACGGCGGGACCGGTGGCGACGACTTCGCCTTCGGGGCTGGATGCCAGCCAGAAAATCGCGCCGCTCAAGGCGCTGGTTGCTCAGGAGCCGAAGAATCGCGGCGCCTGGGTGGATCTCGGCAACGCGTATTACGATTCGGGCCAGCCGATGGAGGCGGTCAAGGCCTACGGCGAGGCCCTCAAGCTCGATCCCAACGATCCGAATGTCCTGACCGACCAGGGAGTCATGTATCGCCGACTCGGCATGTACAAGCGGGCGGCCGACAATTTCGCCCAGGCCCATCGGGTCGATCCGAGACACGCGCAATGTCTGTACAATCTTGGGGTCGTTTATCGTTACGACTTGAAGGATCTGGCCAAGGCCAGGGAGGCCTGGAAGAAATTCCTCGCCCTTCAGCCGGTGGGGCCCCAGGCCGATCATGTGCGGGGCGAACTGAAGCAGATGCAGGCCCTCTCCGGAGGCTTCCAGGGAAAATAAATACTGCGATCACGGGCCGGGAATTTTTCCCGGCCTTTTTTTTAATTTCGCCGGACACCATGGGCCCATACCCATTTTCAATCCCCGGGTCCGGTAACATTGTGGCGAAAAGGCGCCGGAGGGACAGAGAGAAATGGAAGCGGTTCGACAGCGACGGTGGGTTTGCCGGGAGAACGGGGAGGATCTGTCCGGGTGCGAAGCCCTGGCGGCGGCCCTGGGGGTTTCCGGGCTGACGGCCCGTCTGCTGCTTCTGCGGGGAATGGATACGCCGGAAAAGGGGCGGCAGTTTCTGGATAGCCGACTCGCCGCGCTGCCCGATCCTTACCTGCTGCCGGGAATGGAGCGGGCTGTCGAGCGTCTGGTACCGGCCCTGGCCCGTGGGGAGCGGATTTCCGTTCATGGAGATTACGACGTCGACGGGATCACCGGCACGGCTCTGCTGGTAGAAACCCTGCGGGCTTTCGGCGCCGAGGTCGATTACCATATCCCCCTTCGGTTGAAGGACGGCTACGGTCTGTGCGCCGACGCTCTGAAGAAGGCGGCACAAGGCGGAGCTCGGGTGATTCTTACCGTCGACTGTGGCGTCTCGGCAGTGGCCGAGGCCCGGCTGGCTCGTGAGCTGGGGCTGGAGCTTATCATCACCGATCACCATCAGCCCTCCGCGCGTCTTCCCGAGGCCACCGCCATTGTCAATCCCCACCTTCAGGAGAATCGCTTTCCCTTCCCGGACCTGGCAGGGGTCGGCGTGGCGTTCCTGCTGCTGGTCGCTCTGCGCCGCGCCCTGCGGGAGGGCGGGGTTTTTCAGGGGCAACCGGAGCCCGATCTGCGCCATTCCCTCGATCTGGTGGCTCTGGGAACGATCGCCGACATCGTGCCCCTGACGGAGGTCAACCGCACCCTGACCAAGGTCGGGTTGGCGATTCTCAACGAGGGGACGCGAGCGGGCATCCAGGCCTTGAAGGAGGTGGCGGCCGTTGGCGAGATCACCTGCGGCGTGGTCGGATTCCGCCTGGCCCCGCGCCTCAATGCGGCAGGGCGCCTCGAGGATGCCGCCGAGGGTGTCGAGTTGCTGCTGGAGTCTTCACCGGCGGGGGCCCGGGGAAAAGCCTCGCGGCTGGACGGATTCAACCGTGAGCGGCGGCGCATCGAGCAGGAGACCCTGCAGCAGGCGATCGCCCGCCTCGAAGATGACGGAACGTCGAATCTGCACTCCATCGTCCTGGCGGACGACCGCTGGCATCCGGGAGTGATCGGCATCGTGGCGAGCCGCCTCGTGGAACGTTACCATCGTCCGACGGTTCTGATCGCCCTTGAAAACGGCCAGGGCAAAGGTTCCGCCCGCTCCATCCAGGGGTTTCATCTCTTTCGGGCGCTTCAGAAGTGCCGGGAGGAGTTGACGGGGTTTGGCGGTCATGAATACGCGGCCGGCCTCTCGCTGACGGCAGACCGGGTCGACTCGTTTGCCGGAGCCTTCGAAAGGATCGCCGGGGAGGATCTGACCGACGAGGATCTACGTCCCCGATTGTCTCACGATGGGAAGGTGCGGCTGGAGAATCTGCCGCTGAGCCAGGTGCGCGAATGGGCTCTTCTCGCTCCATTCGGCGCCGGCAACCCCCAGCCCGCCTTTGTGGCCACCGACCTCGAGGTGCGGCAGCCGCGGATTGTCGGGAAGGATCACCTGCGGTTCCTCGTCCGCCAGGATGGGGTCAGCATGCCCTGCATCGCTTTCGGCATGGCGGCGCGATTGGAAGAGCTGGGGGAGCGGGTCGATCTTCTTTTCGTTCCGGCCCTCAACCAGTGGCAGGGCAGGACTTCGGTTCAACTGCAAATCAGGGATTTTCGTCCCGCCACGGAGTGATGGCGTCGCAAAAAGTCCGCCCACGGCGTTACGGCGTTTTTTCAGGACCTCGACCACCCTGATGGTGGCCCTCGCCCCTGAAAAACCACCAAGCCTTGTAGGTCGAAATTTTTGCTTAGCCATCCCGCGGTTTTGCGAAAGCATCACAGGATGATTCGTCCGGGCTGCGGACGTTGTTGATCTTCGGACGGATGATCTTCACTTCCGTTTTATCCAGGCGCTGACCTTTGAGGCCGGAGCGAAGTGGAGGGGGCGAAGGGCCAAGAGAATCGTCGTTTGCAGAAGAAGCTTGACGATTAAGATTATTAGAAATAGGATAGGGGCCGATTCTCTGAAAAAGGAAGCCTTCGGAAGGAGCGGGGATCCGTTCTTTCGGTTCGGGGCGAATGATGAAGAATGCCAGTGAAGTCTTCCGGATAGATTCGGGGGAGGGGGCTGGCGAGCCCTGCGATTCCCGCAGGGAAATGTGAAATGTGGCATTTGAAATTCAGGAGGGAAAGCATGTCTCCCGTGCTCGACTGCGATGATCGCCGGACGGGCTTTCTGCCTGTCGCCTTCCTGAACCCGTCCCCTTCCGCTCCTCCGAAGTTTTCACGCCACCAAGACGCCATAGTTTTATCGTGCCGGCACAGCCGCCAAACCGCTGTGACGCCTTATGCGACCGGTCATCCCGCGGACGCCAGCGAGCTGTGCGCCGAAGTGGACGCCAGGAGCGGCTGGCGCACGCTTGTGGGAGAACGGTGGGGGCGGAATGTGCCATTGGCGGCGGAACGATTTCAGTACCGGCTGCTCCGGCATGGCCGGGGTGGGCGAGAGGGAGAGATCATCGGGGAGTTGGCCTGAAATCTGCAAACTTGAAATCCGCAGAATATAACCGGAAAATCGCTTAAACGATACCCCCTCCTCTATAAAAGAGCCTCTTTCCCGGGGATAACAGGAGTTCGACCTTTGCCGTTTTTTACCCGAGGGATTTCCACCTTGCCCGGAATCACCGGCCTCAGCCTGAGCGCCGACGGCGTCGGCCTCGCCCATGTGGTGCGTCAGAAAGAGGCGCCGCCCGTGCTCAAAGCCTGTGAATTCCTTCGCAACGGGGATGCGCGGGAACAGGCCAAGGCGGTGCAGGAGCTGGTCCGCGGTCACGGCCTGACCCACGGGCGCAGCGTCGGGGTTATGGACCTGGGCAGCTACAATCTGCTGCAGGTGGAGCCCCCCGACGTGCCCGAAGCCGAAATCAAGGATGCCCTGCGCTGGCAGATCAAGGACCTGATCGATTTCCCTCTCGATCAGGCCGTCATCGACTTTTTCCGGGCACCGACGCAGGCCCGGCGGGGACAGGCCAACGTGGCGTATGTGGTCGCCGCCCGCCAGACGCAGGTCCGCCGTCCGGCCGAAATGATGCGCGACGCGAAAATGAAGATCACTGCCATCGATATCCCGGAATTCGCCTTGCGCAATCTCGTCTCCCTGCTCCCCGAAGATCCCCAGGGGGTGGCTTTTCTTTACCTTACGCCGAGTTCCGGCCTGATCACGGTCACGCGAAACTCCCTCCTGTTCCTGGCGCGGGATATCAATATCGGGGCGACCGAGCTCAATCGGGCGGCGGGCGAGGGCGTGGGAAACGATGCCGCCGACATGCCTTCCGAGTTTCAGGACCTGCTCGAATCGATCGTGTTGGAGGTTCAGCGCTCCCTCGACTACTACGAGAGCAATTTCGCCCAGGCCCCTATCGGCAGCCTGGTGATCGCGCCGACGGATCCGGAAATCCCCGGCCTGTTTCCCTTTCTCCAGAGCTACCTCGGCCCTCGAGTGAAAAGGCTCGACCTGGGCGCTCTTCTGGAGGGAGCCGATCTGTCGCCCGAGCTGCAGGCGCGCTGCCTGACGGCGATCGGCGCCGCCCTTCGTACGGAATAAATCAAATCATGGCCGTGACACAGCAGATCAATCTTTTTCACTCCGGACTCCTTCGCAAAAAGGATCCTCTGTCGGCTCAAAGGGCGCTGGGAGTGGTTGCGGTCGCAATCTGCCTGCTGCTGGCGGTTTCCGGCTACACCCAATGGCGGGTCCATCGGCTGGCCCGGCAGATGGCCGCGGCCCAGGCAAAGCTGAAGCAGAGCGAACAGCATCTGGCGCAGCTGCAGAAGCGCTTTGCCCCCAAAAAGAAAAGCCAGCTTCTCGAAGAAGAAATTCAACGGCTGCAAAGGGAGAAGACCGCCCGCCGGAATCTGCTCGCGCGGGTCGGCAGCATGAAGGAAGGGAACGCCGCCGGCTTCTCCGGGTTTCTCGAGGCATTGGCCCGGCAGAACGTACCGGGCCTTTGGCTGCGCCGCATTTCCCTGGGGGGGGGCGACGTGACCCTCGCCGGCAGCGCCCAACGCCCCGCGCAGGTTCCTCGCTATCTGCAGCAGCTGAGCCGGAAACAGGTGTTTCAGGGTCTTGAATTCAACCAATTTCAGTTGGGACGCTCCAAGGCGGGCACCCTCGATTTTCTGCTGAAAACCGCTTCCGAGAAAAAAGATGAATCGAGAAAATAATCGCTCTCCATTGCTCGCGCGATTTGCCAAGCTTACCCTGCGGGAGCGGTTGCTGGTGCTGGCGGCCGTCCTGGTGGTGCTGGGCGTTCTATGGAACAGCCTCTATTTTCAGCCCCTCATGGCAAGGCGCCGGAACCTGCAGACCCGCATTCAGGGAGCCCGGGGGCAGATTGCACAGCTGACTGTCCAGACCGCAACGCTGCTGGCCCGACAGAACGAAGACCCCGACCGGGTGAACCGGCAGGTTCTGAAAGGCCTGCAGGAGGAAAACGCCCGTCTTGACGCCCGGCTGCGGCAAATGACGGTCGGCTTGATCTCGCCTCGGGAAATGCCCGAAGTTCTGGAAGACCTGTTGAAGCGGGAAGCGGGCCTGCGGTTGGTCACGATGAAAAACCTGCCGGCCGTGCCGGTGATGGAGGTCTCCGCCAAGCCTGCGAAGGACGGAAACCCGGCAGCGAAAATCCCCATGGTCTACCGGCACGGGCTGCGCATGGAATTTGAGGGAAGCTATCTGGATACCCTGAAGTATCTGCGAAGCATCGAACGGTTGCCCCGGCGGTTGTTCTGGGACGATTTCGACTTCAAAATGCTGCGTTATCCGAAAGCCCGGGTCATCATAACCGTGCACACCCTCAATCTCAACAAAGGCTGGATCGGTGTTTGACAGACGTTCCTTGCACGCAATCTGTATACTTCTGGTCACCTTCGGGCTGTTCTGGCCCGCCGGGGCCATGGCCAATTTTACCGACCCCACCAGGCCGCCCATGGCCCCCGCAGGAGAAAGCCACCAGCTTTCCCCGGCCACGATCCACCACCGCTGGGCGCTGAGTTCCACGGTGATCTCAGCGAACCGGCGCGCGGCCGTTATCAACGGCTCCGCCGTCACGGTGGGTCAGGATATCGATGGGGCGCGGCTGGTGAAGGTTCTGCCCCATGCGGCAATTCTGCGCCGCGGCAGCCGGAAATTTACCATCCGCCTCTCCCCGGGCGGGGTAAAGGTGCCGGCCAGGGCCGCCGGTGAAGAAAAGAGGATGAAATGAAGAAAGAATTTAAGTGGCGGGCGTGGGGGAAAACCCCGGCTCTGGTGGTGCTCGTTCTTTTCCTGGCAGCTTGTGCTCCCAGGCCGCGAGGGCCGTCGGTCGGCAAGGAGGTCAGCCAGGCGCTGCAGGCGCCCCCGCCAACCGAAAAGGCCAAACCGAGTCAGCCGCTGACGGTTCCCGCGGAAGTCTCCTCCGCCCTCATGCCGCCCCTTTCCCTGGCGCCGGCCGCCGGTTCCGCGAAACAGCAGGAGCGGCGCTTCGACGTTTCGGCCAAAGAGACCCCGGCGCGGGAATTTTTCATGGAACTGGTGCAGGGGACGCCCTACAACATGGTGGTGAGCCCTCGGGTCACGGGGAACATCACCCTCTCTCTGAAAAATGTCACTATTCCCGAAGTGATGAAAGTGGTGCAGAACGTTTACGGTTATCGGTTCGAGCGCACCGAGACCGGTTTTCAGGTCTCCCCCGGCGGCCTGCAGTCGCGCATCTTCTACGTCAATTATCTCAACATCAAGCGCAAAGGCCGCTCCCAGATGCGGGTCAGTTCCGGGCAGCTGAGCGAGTCGGGGCAGCAGAACCCGTACGGGCAAAACAATAATAACTACCGCAATAACGCGACGGTCACCGGAGGCGGCAATCGGGAACAGTCCGCCGCCGGAAGTGAGGTGGACACTCAATCGGATGCCGATTTCTGGAGCGACCTGAAAACCGCCCTGGCCACCATCGTCGGCAACAAGGACGGCCGCCAGGTGGTGGTTCAGCCCCAGGCGAGCCTGGTGATCGTGCGGGCGATGCCCGACGAATTGCAGGAAATCGGCAGATATCTGCATGCCATCCAGGGCAATCTCGATCGCCAGGTGATTCTCGAGGCGAAAATTGTCGAGGTGACGCTGAACGACGGCTTTCAGTCGGGAATCAACTGGGCGGCTCTCGCCCGGCTCGGCAACGGGCAGGCCGTCGCCGGTCAGACCGGCGGGGGGAGCTTTTTCAAAAACGGTTTCTCCGCGATCGCCGGCAACGCCGGCGACCTCAACCCGCTGAATCCTTCATCGGTCAACGGTACCGCCACCTCGGCCTTCGGCGGCGTTTTCAGCCTGGCGCTGAATTTTCACGATTTCAACGCCTTCATCGAGCTGTTGCAGACCGAGGGGAACGTTCAGGTCCTCTCCAGTCCCCGGATTTCCACCGTGAACAATCAGAAGGCGATCATCAAGGTCGGTTCGGACGAGTTCTTCGTCACCGACGTCTCCAGTACCACGGTCACCGGCACGACCACCACGACGACGCCGAATATCACCCTGACCCCGTTTTTCTCCGGCATCGCCCTGGACGTCACCCCGCAGATCGATCCCAAAGGGCGGGTCATCCTGCACATCCATCCGACGGTCAGCGACGTGACCGACCAGACCAAGACCATCACCGTCGGCGGTCAGGAACAGAGCCTGCCGCTGGCCTTTTCGACGGTGCGCGAGTCGGACAGCGTCGTCTCCGCCGAAAGCGGCCAGGTGGTGGTCATCGGCGGACTGATGCAGAACAAGACCAACAAGGGCCGGGCCGCGGTGCCCTTTCTGGGGGATATCCCCGTCATCGGCCATCTTTTCGGCCACACCCAGACGTCCTCCCAGAAGAGCGAACTGGTTATTCTGCTGCGACCGGTGGTGGTGCAGGACAACCAGACCTGGAATCAGGCGCTGAATGCGGACCGGGAGCGCGTGGGCCGGCTGGATGCCAACCTCGGTGGCGGCTGGCAGGGCGAAGGGGCAGCACCGGTCTCCGGCCAGTAGCGCCGAGCGGTCCCGGGAGGCTCAACCCATTGGGACGCCGGCGCCCTTTATCCTGAGGGGATCACGAGGCCGGCCGACTGAGTAAGTACGTGAAGACGGTATCCTGGGGGCTGTGCCGAGGCACTTTCTCCGAAACGGCGATAAGGGATTGCGGTATGTATCTGGAACATTTCGGCCTGCGTGAAACGCCCTTTTCGTTGACGCCCGATCCCAGCTATTTTTTCAATCACCCCGGTCCTCGGCAGGCTCTGAACGTCCTGCTGGTGGCCCTGCGAAGCGGCGAGGGGTTCATCAAGATCACCGGCGAGGTCGGCACCGGCAAGACCCTGCTGTGCCGCAAGTTGCTAGAGGTCCTCCAGGGGGAGTTCGTCACCGCCTATCTGCCCAATCCCATGCTGGGTCCCCGCGAACTCTACCACGCCGTTGCCGACGAATTGGGGCTCTCGGCGCCCGCGAACCTTTCTTTCCACGAGGTTCTCAAACTCCTGACCGAGGCCCTGGTGTCGATGGGCACCGCGGGGCGGCCGGTGGTGGTGATCATCGACGAGGTGCAGGCCATGCCGGGCAAAAGCCTCGAAGCCCTGCGCCTGCTCAGCAACCTGGAGTCGGAGAAGAGAAAACTGCTTCAGATCGTCCTTTTCGGTCAGCCGGAACTCGACACCCGCCTCGACCAACCGTCTCTGAGACAGCTTCGGCAGCGCATCTCCTTCTCCTATCGGCTCACTCCGCTGACCCGCGACGTGCTGCGGGACTACGTCTCCCATCGCCTGCTGGTGGCCGGCAACCAGGGCGGCTCACTCTTCAGCCCCCAGGCGATCGATCTGCTCTTCCGGGCCAGCCGCGGCATACCCCGCCTGGTCAACATCCTGTGCCACAAGGCGTTGCTGTCCGCCTTCGGGCGGGGGGAGCGCACCGTCGGCAAAAACCATGTGCGCGCCGCAGTTAGCGATACCGAAGACGCTTCGCCGCAGCGGCCCTTTCTCTCGGCGCGATTGCTCTACGGCAGCATCGGCGTCGTCCTGGTTCTGGAGATCGCCGCACTGGTCTTCTTTCTGCGGGGTGGGTCCCTATGAGCCTGATCAATCAGATGCTGAAAGACCTCGAAGATCGGCGGCAGAAGGAGACCGTCTCCCGCCGGGACGAGGCGTTGCAGGATCTGCCCACCGTCGCGGGGAATCCCCCTGCAACCCGCCGCGGGCTCCGGCTGGCGGTGGCGGCCCTGGTGGTTTTGGGACTTTTCGGGGGGGGCATCGGTCTCTGGCAGAGCCGCTCCCACCACAGTTCGGTGGCACCGCCGGCTCGCCCGATTCCCCCGCGGAAGGTGGCGGCAAAGCCGCTCGTGCCGGTGTCGATGGTCAAGCCGGAACTGAAGGCGAAAAGGACGAAAGAAGAGGCTCGGACCTCGCCGAGCGTCCCGCCCTCCTTAGAAAAGACGGTGACGGGCCGCGGAGCCCCCTCGGGGAAAAGCGCGGCGGGTGTCGCTTCGGCCGGGGGCGGGCACCCGAAGGCGCAGGCCGAGGCCTCCCCGTCAGGGCGAAGAGCGGCCCCTGAAAAGGCGGCGGCCGCGCACCCCCGCCCGCCCGCCGCGACAAAAGCACGGCGGGCGAGCCCGGTCTCCGGGCCGCTGCCCGCCGGGAGCCCATTGACGAAGATCGCCGCGGCGGCTGCTTCTCCGACGAAACAATCTTCCCCCACGGCCAAAAGACCAGGCGCGAGGAACGCCGGAGGACTTGCCAAGACGCCCCACGCCGTCTCCCCGCAGGAGGAGGCCCAGGCGGCCTACCGAAGAGGGACCGAGGATTTGCGGCAGAGGCGCTATCGGAGCGCCGAGGCCGACCTGCAAGAGGCTCTGGCTGCCGATAAAGGACACCTCAAGGCCCGGGAAACCCTGGTCAACCTGCTGCTGCGAAGCGGCCGGGTGAGCGAGGCGGCGGCCCTGCTGGCCGAAGGGGTTACGGTGGCCCCTGGGTATCTCCCCTTCCGCACGGGATATGCCCGAATCCTGGTTGGCGAGGGGGATCTGGCGGAGGCGAAGGCCGTTCTGCTCAAGGGAGATCGCCCGAAACTTGCGGCCGATCCCGGTTTTTTCGCCCTGCTCGCCGCGATTTCCCAGCGCTCGGGCGACTATCCGGGGGCGGCGGCGATCTACCGGAAGTTGATCAACCGGCGCCCGGAAGCGGGGATCTGGTGGATGGGCCTGGGGATTGCATTAGAGAGTGAAGGGGACAAAACACCCGCCGTCGAGGCCTACCGGAAGGCCTTGACCTGCGACGATCTGAATGCAGATCTGCGGCGGTTCGTCGCGTCGCGGGCATCGGCAATCAAGGGGCCGGGACCGGCCGAAAAATGATGACAAACAACTCTACCGCACCGTTGCATCTGCGTAAAAAAATCCGTCTGGGCGAGCTTCTCGTCCGCGACGGGCTCATCAGCGAGGAACAGCTCTCCTCCGCCCTGGCCGAGCAGAAAAAGGGGGGAGGCAAGCTGGGGGACATGCTGGTCGATCTCGGCTATGTCACCTCCAAGGATGTGCTGGAGTGCCTCTCCCGGCAGCTGCAGATTCCCTATATCGACCTGCAGTATTACAAATACAGTCCCGATACGGTCCGTAAGCTCCCGGAAACACTGGCCCGCCGCTTTCGGGCCATCCTGCTCGACGATTCACAGGCCCGCCCCCTGGTCGGCATGGCCGATCCCACCGACATCTTCGCCTACGACGAACTGACCAAACTGCTCAAGCGCCCGATCCGCCAGGCGGTGGTGCGCGAAGCCGAGCTGCTGCGCACCATCGACGGCGTTTATCGGCGCACCGAGGATATCGTCAACATCGCCGAGGAACTGCACGAAGAGCTGAGTCAGGGGGGCGTCAATCTCGCCGAGCTGCTGCCCGCCTCGGAGATGGAGGATGCGCCGGTCGTCCGCCTGCTGCGCTCGCTCTTTGAGGACGCGGTGCAGATGGGGGCGTCGGATATTCACATCGAGCCCGACGAAAAGGTTCTGCGCATCCGCCAGCGCATCGACGGGGTACTGCACGAGCAGGTGATGAAGGAGAAGCGGATCGTCGGCGCCCTCGTCTCGCGGCTCAAGCTGATGAGCGGCCTCGACATCGCCGAACGGCGCCTTCCCCAGGACGGACGCTTCAACATCAAGGTGCGGGGCAGAAGCATCGACGTTCGCGTTTCGACCATGCCGCTCGCAGTACGGCGAAGGGGTGGTCATGCGCCTGCTCGACCAGTCGGGAGGCATTCTCAACCTGACCCAGGTCGGCATGCCCGAAGAGATCCTGCGCCGCTTCCGGGGGATGATCGCCCGCCCCCACGGGATGGTGCTGGTGACCGGTCCCACCGGCAGCGGCAAGACCACCACCCTCTACGCGGCCCTCAACGAGCTGAACCAGGTCGAAAAGAAGATCATCACCGTCGAAGATCCGGTGGAATACCGCTTGCCGCGCATCAATCAGGTTCAGGTCCACAGCCGCATCGGTCTCAGTTTCGCCCACGTGCTGCGCTCCGCCCTGCGTCAGGACCCGGACATCATCATGGTCGGCGAGATGCGCGATCAGGAGACCTCCGATATCGGCCTGCGCGCGGCGATGACCGGCCATATGGTCCTCTCCACCCTGCATACCAACGACGCGGTCAGCACCGCCCTGCGTCTTCTCGACATGGGGGCCGCCGGGTACGTGGTAGCCGGCGCCCTGCAGGCGATTCTCGCCCAGCGCCTGGTGCGCCGGATCTGCGAGAGCTGCATTGAGGAAGATCCCCTCGACGCCCACAAACGCAGCTGGCTCAGCGCCGTCTTCGGCAAGTCCTCCCAGGATCTGCATTTCAAACGGGGGGCCGGCTGTCCCCTCTGCCACAATACCGGGTATCACGGCAGGATCGGGATTTTCGAGCTGCTGGTGATCGATTTCCCGCTCGCCGATGCCCTGCGAAGGGGCGATAACGCCGCCTTCGCGGCGGCCGCCAAAAAGCAGAAGGGATTTCGCCAGCTGGTGCATTGCGGCCTGCTTTACGCGAGCATGGGCGTTACGAGCCTCGAAGAAGTGATGCGGATTTCCAGCCAGATAGAGGAGAGTCCCGAGCCGGCGCCAAACCTCGCCGCCGACGCGGCGATGGCGTCTTCGGGAAATGTGTAGGGCGGGAAATCTTTTTAACGCCCGTTCGCTGGGCTCTCTCAAGACGTAAAGATGCGGAGGGTAAGGCAGGAGAACCTGGGGGGGAGGGTAAAACGTCTGCGCCTTTGAGGCTCCGCGTTAAAAAAAGCCCTTGGTTTTTGATTGTCGTAGACCGCCAGGGGGCAGGGATTACCGATGCCGTATTTTGATTACAGAGCACGCAGTGCCGGCGGCGAGCTGGTGGAAGGCCGGATGGAGGCTCCTTCCGTCGACGCGGCGGCCAACCAGCTGCTGGAAGGCGGCGTCACGCCCGTTCACATCGCCGAGGGAAAGGCTGAAATCCGCTGGCTTCAGCAGTTGCAGGAGAGATTCTCCGGCGGCGGAAGCGTCGAGCTCGATGACCTGATCCTCTTCTGTCGGCAGATGCACACCCTCGTCAAAGCAGGGGTACCGATCGTTCGGGCGCTTCGAGGCCTGATCGAATCGGCGAAGAAGCCGGCCCTGGGGCGGGCACTTGCGGAAGTTCTGGAAGATCTGGAATCGGGCCGGGAGCTCTCGGCGGGGCTCAACCGTCACCCGAAAGTTTTTCCCCTGCTCTTTGTCAGCACCATTCAGATAGGAGAGAGCACCGGCCGGCTGGATGAGGCGTTTCTGGCCCTCTCACGGTACCTGATGCGAGAAAAAGAGACCCGCGATCAGGTGAAGGCGGCCATGCGCTACCCGACCTTCGTGGTCGTCGCCATCAGCATCGCCATCGCCATCCTCAGCCTCTTCGTCATCCCGACCTTCCAGAAGGTGTTCAAGGGGTTTCACATGCAGTTGCCCCTGCCGACCCGGATTATTCTCGCCATCTCCAATTTCTCGGTGACGTACTGGCCCTATCTCCTGGTGGCGGGCATCCTGGCGTTTTTTCTCATCCGCCGCTACCTGCAGACGGAAAAGGGGCGATTCAAGTGGGACCGCGCCAAGCTGCGCCTGCCCATCGTCGGCAGCATTCTGCTGCGGGCGACCCTGAGCCGCTTCGCCCGCTCCTTCTCCATGAGCTTCAGTGCCGGGGTGCCGCTGCTTCAGGCCCTCGGGATTACCGCCCGGGCGGTCGACAACAGCTATATCGAGAGCAAGCTCCAACAGATGGGCAATGGCATCGAACGCGGCGACACCCTGACCAACACCGCCGCCGGCACCGAGATCTTCACCCCGCTGGTGCTGCAGATGCTGGCGGTGGGGGAGGAGACCGGCGCCATCGACACCATGCTCAACGACGTGGCCGAATTCTACGAGCGCGAGGTCGACTACGACCTGAAAAACCTCACCAGCGCCATCGAGCCGATCCTTATCGTCGCTATCGGCGGCATGGTTCTGGTATTGGCGCTGGGGGTGTTTCTCCCCATGTGGAACCTCACCCAGATCGCCCATGCGCATTGATGGGGGGGAGGGGCACCCCTCGTGGGTGCCCGCCTCAAACGGGTGCCCGGCAACTGTCAACACGTAGACCTTTAAGCCAAAAAAATGACACTCAGAACCCCGTCAGTCAAAAAATCGTCAATGAACCGCCGCCAGCACGGCCAGCGCGGATTCACCCTTTTCGAACTGATCGTGGTCATATCGATCATCAGCATTCTGTCCGGTGTCGCCCTCACCAAATATTTCGGCCTGCTGGTCGATGTCGAGCGCACCAGCATGGAACAGAATCTCGGCGCCATGCGCAGCGCCGTGGCGCTGCAGATGCTCGACCATATCGCCAAGGACGACATGCCCGGAGTGGTCGCTATGGCCGATACCAATCCGATGAGCTACATGGTACAGACACCGGGGAATTACCTCGGTGCCTTGGATCATCCCGACCCGGCAAAAATCGCCGGGGGGGACTGGTATTACGATAAAAAAGAAAAAGTGCTCGTGTACCGGGTCGAACACAGCTCGTATTTTCAAACGTCTTTGGCCGGGCCGTCACGGGCGGAGTTCAAAATTTCCCTCGCTTATCAGGACGTCAATCATGACGGCAGATTCGATCCCGGCACTGATTCCTTTGAAGGCCTTTTGGTAATGCCATTGAAACCCTATCGCTGGTTGAAAGAACCGATTTGAAGGAGGTGAAGATAGGCATTAGTGGATATTCACGAAATATCGCTTGAAGTTGTTGGTCCGTTGGTGGTATGAAGGAGCAGCAAAATACCAATCCGGCGGGAAATTAAGGAGTTCGTTCTTGGTTTAAAGCCAATTGGACAAAATGTTAACAGGAGGAATGGACATGAGGAATGAAAAAGGTTTTACGTTAATCGAACTGGTGGTGGTGATTGTTATTCTTGGGATTTTGGCGGCGGTTGCGGTTCCGAAGTACATGGATCTTACTGACGCGGCCAGATGCGGCCATTAAAGGGATAGCAGGGGGCCTCTCGTCAGCCTCTGCTATTAACTATGCAGCATCATAAAGCTGGAAATACAGGCTGACGTTGAACAATGTGAAAACATGCGCGGACGTGTATAAACTGGTACCGGATTTCGATGCACCAGAGATACAGCGTTAAGGCCGCTACACTCAAATCCAAGGAGTTCAACTAATAGTCCTGGCAAATGTAACGTGTATTCTCTATGGAACCTCACCCACCTATAGTACCAATTTTACAGCTTATTATGTATCACAATAGACTGTATTGATGAAATGTATGGCGTTTGTGAGCCCCTTTCCTATTGAAAGGGGCTTTGTCATTTAATTTTATAAACTTAAGGAAGTTCGGTTGGCCGAATTCCCTTTTCAAAAAATTTTCGACAACTTCTCCTTGCTGCGTGCTCTCGGGTTGTGCCCTTTTTTATCGGGGAATTGGACTTTATCCATTTTGTTTTTGTCAATTCTGCTTGATCATCTCGGCTCGTTTTGAATCTTTTCCAAAGGTATCGCAGAGCTCCAAGTCCCCAAATCGCCCCTCGTAGCAACGATAACGCTGTTTTGGGTCTGGCTTGGCCTGACTATTTTCTGGAGTATTGTTTCTTACGAAGTGTAATTAATTTCTGGGCAGTAGGTAGCTTGTTCCTAGTCTTTTTAGGATATATCCTCGTCACCTTCGCCTGAAGACTTTTGGCAAGATATTTTTCCTTTCCTTCTGCTCATAGGGATTCTGCTGACGGTTTTTGCCTGGTGCCAAATTCTTTATCTGCAAACAGGTGCCGAGCGAAACGTTTCGCCAACAAAAACTCCCTCGCGGCCTATCTCAATCTGCTCATCTTCCTGCTCAGTGCCCGCTTTTTGACGTTCACTCATGAGACGAGGTTCGATAAGTTTATTTTGCCGTTGTTCGTTGGCCTCCTATTCTCTTATTTTTTTACCAATAGCCTGATTGGAAGTCGCGGCGCTTTCTTGGGTTTTGCTGTGGCTTGATTTTACTTTGCGGTGTTGCTTACCGGCAATCGGTGGCTTGGAAAAGAATCGGTTTTCTTCTTGCGATTTTCTTGGCGGCGTTTGCGCAGCCAATCTCTTTTCCCATGGTTTCGCAGGGTCGCGAATCGCTATTCTTGTCGACCCTTCCTCCCCCTCGGTACAGCAACGCTTTATAATTTGGAAAACCGCCTGGCAGATGTGGAAAACGAACCCTGGTACGGACGGGCGTCGGCACCTTCTGGTTCGGATGGCAGTCATTTCGCAGCCCCGCTGATACCAGTGCCGGTTTTTTCGCACACAATGATTATCTGCAATTTTTGATCGAGACGGGCATCCCTGGCTTGATCCTTCTGTTGGGAATACTCGTTTCGGGCGGATGGCTCTTTATCAAGGCATTGAAAAGTGTTGAGATCCAGAAAACGGAAAAAATTGAGTTAACGGGTTGCTTTCTGCGGATTTGGCGCAGTGGCGATCCATATCATTTTTAACTTTTAATTTTTATATCCTGCCAATTATGATGCTTTCCGGATTGGTTGTCGGGCGCTTTCATCATCTGGCCAGCCCGAGCTTTAACTACTCCCCATTTATAATCCGACCCGGAAGAATATTCAGAAAATCGATCTATCGAACAATTGTCGTTCTAATTGCTTTAATACCGCTGACTTATTTTATTTCAGTTGGTTTGTCTTTTCATAGCTATATGAAAGGGGTAAAGAGATGCGAAAAGGCGATTTCGTTAGCGCCGATGCGTCTCTTCGTAAGGCCTCCCGCCTCTGGGGAGAGACCATATTCTCTCATTCACCCGCGCAGATCTTACCGTCAGGCTTTGCAGCGTTTGACGCCCGACCAAAAAGAAAACCGGGAGGCTCTTTACCAAAAGAGTTTTGCATTACTGGCCGATGCGGAGACGAAGAATACTTATCGTCCAAAAATATATGCCATCCGGGGCCTTTTGATCTCAGAGAACCCCGATTTGGCAGGAAAAGATTGGCAGAACAAGGCTAGCAAAGCTTTTCGAAATGCCTTAAAAGTGATCCTCGTTTCTTGGAGGGTCGCATGGATTATGTCACTTTCTTGAAAAAGACGGGAAAAACCAAATTGATGAACCATATCCTCGAGGCGGCATGCCCTATCCCTATTATAAAAATCCCTATACTAAATATCTGTATGCTATGGTCGCTCAGGAACGAAAGAAAAAAGGTGAACTGAAGGGGCGGAGCAGGCAGAAGCCCTGCTGAAGAAATTGAATACACAATGAGATGGCACACTCTCTGCTAATTGGATTCTCCTATGGAGGCCTTTTCAAAAAATCCACAGGGTTCACTCTCGTCGAACTTGTCTTGACAATTCTCCTTATCGGCATTTTATCTGCCGTGGCCTTTCCCCGCTTCTTCGACCAGAAGACTTACCAGGAACGGGGATTTTACGACGAGGCTGTTTCTACAGTACGCTATGCACAAAAGTTGGCGGTGGCCTCAGGGTGTGAGGTCCGGGTCCAATTTTCCAGTCCGACAAACTCGCTCTCTACCAGCATCAAGACGTCTCCGAATGTGGAACATCAAACAATCTCACAAAGTCAGTCCCCATCCCCGATAGCACCAGTGACCTTTTCTTGTCCGCGCCGCAAGGCGTAACCTTATCCGGTTCTTCTTTCATATTCGACTCCCTCGGCAGGGCATCAAGCGATGTGACAGTCACCGTCGGTGGCCGCCGTTTCAGGTCATCGCCGAAAGCGGCTACGTGGATACCCAATGAAGTGGTCACGGGTTCGACATAAGCTCTCCAGAGGCTTCACCCTGATCGAGATGGTCGTCGCAATCGTCATCATCGGCATCGCCGTCTCCGGCGTGCTTCTGGTGATGAACTACACCACCGCCCACAGCGCCGATCCAATAATTCAGACCCAGGCCGTGGCCATCGCCGAATCGTATATGGAGGAGATTCGGCTGCATCCCTTTGCCGACCCGGACGGTAGCGATAGCGGTGAAACCCGGGCCAATTACGACGATGTTTTCGATTACAACGGGCTGAACGAAATGCCCACGGATCAAACGGGGGCGGCGATTTTGGGGCTGGGTTCGTATACGGTGTCGGTGACCGTGGCGAATGCGGGGATCTCGGTCCTTCGGGGACGTTGGTTCCGAATACAGACGCAGCCAAGATCACGGTGCGGGTGCAATATGGCAGCATGGTCGATTTCACCCTGACCGGATATCGGACCAATATTGATTTTGGCGCGACGGTTCACTGACAAGCGGAAATTGAGGTAAAACCGTAAAAGAACATTTATACCGCAAAGACGCAAAGTACGCAAAGAAGTCCATGAAATATAAAGGGTTTTCTCCGCGATCTTTGCGCCTTCGGTACGCCAGGCCAAGCCTGGTCGATCTATCTGACTGAAAGGAGTCAGACATGCAAATTGCTCGTTCAGCATGTAGCTGCGGCCGCCCGTGCAGGGTAACCGAACGCGGGGAGTATGGCCGGTCTGAGAGGCCACGAGCCCCGAGGCAAAAGGGAGAGATCCTCCCTGGACAGCGAAGTCGCGAGCCCTAGCGCAAGCGAACCTGATTCGGCCTCGTTACACGTAAAAGGCGGTGGCCAGCCTCCCGGAGATGGTGAAGCCTGTAACCGGCGGGGAAGAAACGAGCATGAGCACCCGACGGGACCGCCCGGGGTGATTGGGGAGAGCGCGCGACGACAGATCGATCAAGGAACCTGGGAGACCCGGCATGGTGTGCGCAGCTGACGGGACAACGGCAGTGGGGAATCAATAACCCGCCGGCCGGCTGTGGCCGGGAGTCGGAGCGGCCCATAGTAGCAGGGAAGCGGGGTAATGCCCGTGGAGCCAAGGGGCCGCACTTCAGTCGTGTTTCGATCAAGGAAAGGAGATACCGCTTGGGTAAGAAACGCCCCATTACGGACTGGATAGCTGAAGGGTTCGAACCTGAGCCCAACATGCCTGTGGAAGTCTCCCTTCTGAGATGGAAGCTGGGTCGCAAGGCCAAGCAAGAAGCGGAGTTTCGGTTTTACACTCTCTACGACCGGATGTACCGACAAGACGTGTTGGAGACAGCCTGGAGGAGAGTGCGTGTGAATCAAGGGGCACCTGGTATAGACGGGGTGAGTATCAAGGACATAGAAACCGGCCAAGGAGTCACTGCGGCTTCCTGGAGACAACTGGGAACGGAGCTTCGAAGCTGGACGTACCACCCACTGGCGGTGCGACGCGTTTACATACCCAAGGCAAACGGGAAACTGCGACCCCTGGGTATTCCCTGTGTTCGGGACAGGGTCGTTCAGATGGCCTTGTTGCTCGTCATTGAGCCCATCTTTGAGGCGGACTTCCTGGACTGCTCCCATGGATTTCGACCGAAGCGTAATGCCCACGGAGCCATGGATCAGATAAGGGAAAACCTCAAGGCCGGGCGCACGGAGATCTATGACGCGGACCTTTCGAGCTATTTCGACACCATCCCCCACGATCGACTCATGCAGATGGTCGCAGCGACGCATTGCAGATCGAACGGTGTTGGGACTGATCCGGATGTGGCTTCGTTGCGAGGTTGTGGAGACAGATGCTAAGGGAGGCAAGAAAATCAGCAGGCCCAAGGCAGGCACTCCTCAAGGGGGAGTTATCTCGCCCCTGCTTGCAAACATCTATCTTCACGACTTTGACCGAGCCTTCTATGAAGCCGGAGATGGACCCGGAAGTAAAAGCCAATGCGCGCCTGGTCCGGTACGCGGATGACTTTGTGGTGATGGCCCGATGGATGGGGCCGCGGATTTAACGTGGCTGGAGGATAAGCTTGAGGGGGACCTTCGATTGACGGTGAACCGGGACAAAACGAGCATCGTACGGATGAAGGAGAACAAGTCGAGCCTGGATTTTCTGGGATTCACTTTGCGGCAGGATCGAGACCTCCGGGGCAGGGATTGGGATTATCTCAATATCATGCCGAGCAAGAAGGCTATAGGGATACTCAAGGGCAAAATCAGGGAGAAGACTCGAAGCGGGTATAAAGTGCCGCTCGACAAAGCGGTTGCCGAAGCGAACAGCATCCTTCGAGGATGGGGCAACTACTTTGACTACGGATATCCACGAAAAGTATTTCGAGACGTGAGTCACTATACAAGGGGTCGCTTTCAGATCTTTCTGAACAACCGGAGCCAAAGGCGATGCAAACCCTTCAGGCTAGGTGAAAGCCTGTACGCGGACTTCAGCGATATGGTCTGGTTTACCTGTAACAGCAAAGCTATCAACTCTGTGTACTGCTTGCAGCGAGAGATGTTGTTAGCGTATGGGGAAATGCAGTAGGTTTGATGAGGAGGAGAGGGGGAGCCTTCTACGGTGAGGCCGATGCTTTTTGGCAATGCCTTGTAGATTATGAAATCTGATTTTATCCGCCTTTATCCGAAGTTATCCGTGGCCGATGCCTTGATTCGTAAGGATGTGTCTGGGAAAAAGGGCAAGTCATGAACGCATTTGTCTCCCAAAAATCTGCCGGCTTCACCCTGATCGAACTGATCGTGGTGATCGTGCTGGTCGGCATTCTGGCGGCGATCGGGGGGATTTTCATCGTCAAGCCGATCGAGGGGTATACGGCGCTGTCGCGTCGAGCGGAACTGGTCGATTCGGCGGATACCGCTCTGCGGCGGATGAAGCGGGATATCCGACTGGCGGTGCCGAACAGCGTCCGGGTCGATGGCTCCGGGACGATGCTGGAACTGATGGAGACGAGGGACGGGGGACGCTACCGGGCCCAGATCGATCCGACCGATTCAACAAACAACGGCGATATTCTCGATTTCACCAAAGCCGATAACAGCTTTCAGGTGCTCGGATCGCTTGACAATGGTCCGCAGGTGGGCGAATCGGTTGTTGTTTATAACTTCGCCAACACCGGGATCTTCGGCAATGCCTATTCCGGCCACAATCTGGCCGATATCGCAACGGGCAGCACGGCCGATCTGATCAAGCTGCAGCCTCCGAAGCACTATCGTTTTTCTTCCCCCTATCAGCGCTTCTTCGTCATCGATGGCCCTGTCAGTTACGTTTGTAATTCGACAAACGGCACCTTGACCCGCTATTGGAACTATACGGCGGCTCAGGACACCAATACGACGATTTCAGCCATGGGGACCGGCGTTTCGAGCGCCCTGATGACGAATCACGTGTCCCCCTCCGGCTGTTCCTTCACCTATGCCCCTGGAACACCTTCGCGGGGCGGGCTGGTGACTCTGAAGCTGACCCTGTCCGACAGCGGCGAGAAGATCACCCTGCTGCAGCAGGTACACGTGGAGAATGCGCCGTGAGAAGGTTGTCGCGTTTCAACGATCAAAGAGGGGTGGCCCTGGTGGTGGCGATCTTTCTGCTGGTGGTCCTCGCCGCCCTGGGCGTCTACATGGTGACGATGAGCGGGGTGGAGTCGCGCACCCCCATCCTCGGCCTGCAGGGGGCACGGGCCTTTCAGGCCGCCCGCAGCGGAGCCGAGTGGGGTATCTACGAGGCGGAGCAGTCGACTCCCTCGTGCAGCGCGAGCACGAGTTTCCCCATTGGGAACTTCTCTGTCACCGTTCACTGCACCCAGGAGCCGTCGAGCGGTAAATATCACGAGGGTAGCCTGTCCTATAACGTCTATCAAATTTCCGCTTTAGCCGAGTATGGTGACTACGGCTCACCCGATTATGTGTCGCGGCAAGTAGAGGTGAAGGTTACGGGAAAGCCCTAAGTGGCGGAATAGAGGTTTTTTGCCTTTTTGCAGGGGAAAGGCGATGGTTTTGTGATGAGAAGAAAAATAAGCAAATTCAAAATTTTATTTTTTGTTGCCGTTTTTGCCCCGGTCAGCCTGCTGAGTTTCAGCCCCCGGTTCGCGTTGGGGGCCGACCTCGTGGTTACGGCCGAAAACGGTCTATCATGTGCCGGCGCGCGCTATGGCGCCGACTTGGGCTGCACCGCTGGCGAATTCGCCACGGTTGTTAATATTACCAATGCTTCAGGTGGATCTAGTTGTACAGATGGCGGCTATTTTGATCTGGAAGCGCTGGTTGACATGACAAACAACAAACCAGACCGATACGACGTTGGCTTTTTTACGGGAGAAAATGGCAATGACCCACGCCTAGCCTCGGGGACGTGTTCGGTTGCAACCTTTCCAACGACGCCAGATCCTTGGTTCGATGGAGATGACGATGCGTGCGGTGATTTTAAGGCGCGTAGCACCTCCAGTCCTACTGTTAAAAACCTTCGCGTCTTTTGCACCGGCAACAGCAACGGACAACTGCTGGTCCCTTACGTCGTAACTTATCAGCAAAATACCAACCAGGCATGCACGGGCCCCACAGACGTCTCATCGGGATCAAAGTCTAAATGTAACTCCGGTACGGCAACCGTCACCAATGTCGTAGTCAAGCCACGGCCGGCGGCTTACTATCGCTTCAATGAATCTCGTTGGACCGGTACAACCGGTGAGGTCAAGGACAGCAGCGATAATGGTCTTGACGGTACGTCGCAGGGGAGCGCCAATACGGACAATCCCTCTCCCGCCATCGCCGGCGATCCGGGAACCTGCCGCTATGGAGTATTCGATGGCGACGGGGACGCGGTCGTGGTTTCCAACGATAACAGATTGAATGGTACAAACGCCCTGACCTACGCCGCCTGGATCTATCCTCGCAACAAGGATGCCTTACAGATCGTCATGGGCAAGGGGCATTGGCAGCAGGGTGTCTACCAGGGGGCGGCCATTTATGTGCAAGGTGGCTCTTTGATAGGGCAGGTTATAATCTCGGGTAGCGCACAAACCGTTGAGACCTCCCTGCCTGCCCTCGATACATGGAGTCATGTCTCCATGGTCTATGACGGGGCCAACCTGATCCTCTATGTCAATGGCTCGCCTGCGGCTACATCGCCTCTTACGGGGACGCTTTCCACCAACACCGTCCCTCTGACGATCGGCGGCGACACTGACGGCCATGGATTTTACGGCTACCTCGATGAGGCGCGCGTCTATACCTCCGCGCTTCTTCAGAATCAGGTTCAGGCGATTATGGAGGAAACCCATCCGTGCCCTGCGGCGACTGCCAACGGTGCCTGCGAATCGGTGTTCCCCAGCCCTTTGCAGAATTCAGACTTGGCAGGAGAGATCGACTTCGGCTGGGATGCCCAGGCTCTCTATGATCCAGACGGGGCTCTGGATACCAATCATTTGAACTTCAACTCGCAGGGGGTTCCGACGTGCGGCACGGCTGACTGTACTGCAAGCGGCGAGGCGTCGACCCCAGCCATTTTGCCCCCCTTTTCTGATAGTACGAGCACAACGAATGTGTCGGGGAACAATAATGAAACCATTGTTTTGAGTCAGAGCGACTATAACCAGATCAATATCGGATGGCGTGGCAGCTTGGAGGATAATGGATTTTCCACAACCTACCATATAAATACACTCAGTTCGAATTCCGAAGATACAATTACTCTTCAAGGAGGGACCGATTACTATATCGGGACATTGAACGTCGGCTCATATAATACTATCAACGTTGGCGGATCGGGCACGGCGCGGCTGTTCGTCAATTCTGTCAGCGTAGGGTACTACACAACAATCAACGCGAATGGCACTCCAGACCAACTGCTGATAGTCCCTTACAATGGTCTGTCTTTGAATACGGGAGAGCCCATCAACGCCTTGGTCTACAGCCCCGGCGATATCACGGTCGGCTCGAACATGGGGCTCGCCGGGCTCTTGCCTCGCCGGCGAAGATCACCCTGGGCAGTGGCACCCATATGAGGTATGACCGGGCCGCTGTTCTTGCAGTGGATGCCCGTGGTTTGTGCGGGGGCTTGCCGACGGGGCCCGATCACCTGGAAATCAGTTCCTCCACCGGAGGCACCGGCCTGACCTGTGCGCCGACCACGTTGACGATCAAAGCATGCGCCGATAATGTTCAGCCCTGCACCCCTTATACCGATGGCGTGACGGGAAACATGGGTGCCTCAGGCACTCAGACGGTCAACTGGATTGGGGGAGCTTCGTTTACCATCCCTTCCGGCAGCAGTACGATTACCAAGGAGGTACAGGTTACCACGCCGGGGCCTGTTCAATTCGGAACCGAAAACCTCGATCCGGTTGCCACTGGAGCCCCACCCACAACCTGCGACTTTGATCCCAACTGCAGCTTTACGGCGTATGAGTCCGGTTTCGTTTATTCGATACCTGATCTCACCTCCTGCCAATCTTCGTCGGAAATCGGTATCCAGGCGGTTAGGACGGACGATCATACCAAGGCCTGTGTGGCTGATAACAGTTTCGCCGGCAAACAGAAAACCCTCAAATTTTCGGCGAGTTATGTAAGCCCAGCAACCGGTTCCCGGGCGCTGCAAGTGACGCCGGATGGTGGCGTGGCGTATTCGGTTGATCCAACGGCGGGAGCTGTTGGCATCCCTCTGAACTTTGACAGTTCGAGTGCGACGGCCAAATTTTCGGTCGCTTACAACGATGCCGGAAAAGTGGGTCTTGCCGCCAGCTATACGGGGAGCGGAGAGGCCCAAGGCCTGCTGATGAATGGGGAGGCTACATTTGTTGTTACGCCCGACCACTTCACCGTCGCAGCTACAGAAGACGGAACCACGCCTCTGAATAACACTGGACCCAGCGGAGCTCCCCATTGGAAGGCGGGAGCGGATTTTACCGCGCAAGTGGCAGCGGTTTGCCAGGACGGCACGGTGACCCCAAATTTTGCCTGGGACACCAACCTGGCCGCCGTTGCTCCTTTTACGCCCGCCGCTTCCAGCGGAGGAGTGTTGGGCACGCTAAGCAACGGTGCTGTGAATGCCGGAAGTTTTGTCAACGGTATCGCTACCCTCAACAATGTCAGGTACACCGAAGTAGGGAACATGACTTTGCAGGCCACGGCGACCGGGTATCAAAACGCTGTCGGTGCAGATCTTTCCGGGACCAGCGGCGTGGTCGGCCGTTTCACCCCCGACCACTTCGCCGTGGCCGTCAACCTGCCGGAATTCCACACGGCCTGTGCCCCGGGGAATTTCACCTACATCGGCGAGCCCTTTGATTACGCTATCGCTCCGGTCCTGACCGTCACCGCCCAGAATAAGCAGAACGCTACGACGCACAACTACACCAGTTCCTGGTGGAAGATCACCAACGCCAGCTTGAGCGGCAAGTCCTATGCGGTTTTGACCGGGACCCTCGATCTCGGCCTTTTGCCCGGCACCGATCCGGTGATCGCCGATGCGGGGGGCGGCAGTGGCACCTTGACCTTCAGTTCCGGCGGCGGCATCGCCTTTACCCGGGGAGCGACCCCAGTGGCTCCCTTTGACGCCGAAATCGGCCTGAGTATCAATGTCGCCGACGCCGACGGCATCCTCTACCCAGGCAATCCGGCAACCTTCGGCACCCCCACCGCCGGCAGCGGCATCGCCTTCGATAACGGCAAGCAGGTGCGTTACGGCCGCCTCGATCTGCTCAACGCCTACGGCTCGGAACTGCTGCCCCTGGATATCCCTTTGCAGGCCGAGTATTTCGACGGCAACGGCTTTGTGACCAACACCGCCGACAGCTGCACCGCCTACAATTCCGGCGATCTGACCTTCGGCACATACTATCCCAATCTGGCCTCGGGAGATACGACCAAGAGCGGTTCGGGGACGCTGGCAAGCGGCACCGATGCCGGCAGCCCCTTCCAGCTCACCGCGCCTGGTAGCGGCAACGAGGGCAGCGTCGATCTGTCGTTGACGGTGCAGAACTGGTTGAAGTTCGACTGGAACGGCGACGGGACGGAAGACGATCCCACCGCCCGCGCCACCTTCGGTGTCTTCAAGGGCAACCCCGATCTGATCTACACGCGGGAGATGTATCGGTAGGAACGGAGGGGACAGGCTTCGGGTCTCAGGTATCGGGAAAAAGTAATCAGGCAAATCAAACGGGGGCGAGCAACGGAATTTGAAGTTGCCCGCCCCCCTTGTTGTCGGACGACTTACAGCTTACAGCCGGCTCCCCGCCTCCTCCGCCAGTTTCTCCCAGGCGGGCAGGCTGCGGTGGATGATCGCGGCGTCGATGCAGTAGGCGATGCGGAAGTAGCCCGGGGCGCCGAAGCCGGCGCCGGGGACGAGCAGGATGTTGTGCTTCTGGGCCAGCTCGACGAACTCGACGTCGTCGGCCAGCGGCGAGCGGGGGAAGAGGTAGAAGCCGCCGCCCGGCTTGACCATGGAGAAGCCGAGGGCGCGTCAGGTGGTCGTAGAGCAGGTCGCGTTTGGCCTGGTAGGCGTCGACATCGACGCTTTCCTGCTGCAGCTTGGCCACCAGGCGCTGCATCAGCGCCGGGGCGTTGACGAAGCCGAGCACCCGGTTGCAGAAGATCGCTCCCTCGATGAAGCGGTCGACCTCGTCCATGGCCGGGTTGGCCGCCAGGTAGCCGATGCGCTCGCCGGGCAGGGCGAGGTCCTTGGAGTGGGAGGTGGCGATCACGGCATTGCGTCACGTAGGCGAAGATGCCCGGCACCTCCACGCCGTCGAAGGCCGAGCCGCGCGTAGGGCTCGTCGGAGATGACGAAGATCGTGCGGCCGAGCTCCCGCTCCTTTGCGCTCGAGCATCTCGCCCAGGGCCTGCAGGTCTGCTGCGGGATAGACCACGCCGGTGGGGTTGTTGGGGGAATTGATGATCAGCGCCCGGGTGTCGCGGCCCGATCGCCTGCTTCGATGGCGGCGATGTCGAGCTGGAAGGTCTCCCGGTCGGTCCAGACCTCGCGGGTCACCCCGCCGTGGTTGTCGACGTAGAACTTGTATTCGACGAAATAGGGGGCGAGGATGATCACCTCTTCGCCGGGGTTGAGGATCGTCTTGAGCACCACATTGAGGGCGCCGCCGGCGCCGCAGGTCATCACCACGTGGCGGCGCCTCACCGGGTGGGGCGATTTTTCCGAAAGGACCTCGGCCACCGCTGAGCGGGTTTCTTCATAGCCGGCATTGTTCATATAGCGGTGCATGCCGGGAAGAGGGGAGCGGGCAAGGGACATGAGCTCCCGCTGGAAGGCCTCCGGCGGCTCCACAGAGGGGTTGCCCAGGGTGAAATCGAAGACATTCTCCTCGCCGTGGATCTGGCGCAGACGGGCGCCCTCTTCGAACATCTTGCGAATCCAGGAGGAGCGTTCGATGCAGGTAGCGACTTTCTTCGCGATGGTCATGGCGGACTCCTTCGGGTTTAATGCTGGCACCGGCCCGCAGTTTATCCGCGGGCGGAACAGGGGTCAAGGGGAAAGAGCGTTGATTTTTCCCTGCGGATACGCTACATTTCCCGCTTGGATGAACCCTTCAAAGGAGGTGCCCCGGTGGCTTCCAATAAACTCGACGGCCTGCGCCGACAGATCGATTCCATCGATGACCGGATTCTCGACCTGCTCAATGAGCGGGCTCGCGTGGTGCTGGAAGTCGGCAAAGCGAAGGCCCGCCAGAGCGGCGAGTTCTACGTGCCCAACCGGGAGCAGGCCATCTACGAGCGGCTGATCGGCCAGAACGCCGGCCCCTTTCCCTCGGAGGCCATCCGCCGGGTTTTTCGGGAGATCATCTCTGCCTCCCTCTCCCTCGAGCAGCCGATGAAGGTCGCCTTTTTCGGCCCTCAGGGGACCTTCACCCATTCGGCGGCCATGAAGCAGTTCGGGTTCTCGGCCCAACTGGTCCCCCAGCGGAGCATCCCGGCGGTTTTCGACGAGGTGCTGCGGGGGCGGGCCCACTTCGGCGTGGTGCCGGTGGAGAATTCCACCGAAGGGGCGGTCTCCCACACCCTCGACATGTTCATGGAGTCCGATCTGCAGATCAATGCCGAGGTCCTGCTGGAGATTTCGCATTTTTTGCTTTCCCGCACCGGCCGCATCGAGGATATCCGAAGGGTCGTCTCCCACCCGCAGCCGTTGGCCCAGTGCCGCAAATGGCTGGAGGAGAACCTTCCCGATGTTCCCGTGGTGGATGTCGGCAGCACGGCCATGGCCGCGCAGACGGCCGCCGACGACGAGACGGCCGCCGCCATCGCCAGCGAGATGGCCGCCTCCCTCTACGGGTTGCAGATCGTTAAGGAGAGGATCGAGGACAATCCCAATAATTTCACCCGCTTCTTGGTGATCGGGCGCAACACCTCCGAGCCGAGCGGGCAGGACAAGACCTCGATCATGTTCAGCATCAAGGACGAACCGGGGATCCTCTATCGGATGCTGGAACCCTTCAGCAAGCGCGGCCTCAACCTCTCCAAGATCGAAAGCCGTCCGCTGAAAAAAAAGGCCTGGGAATACATCTTTTTCCTCGATCTGGAGGGGCACATCCAGGAGGAGAAGGTGCGCGATGCCGTCGAGGAGCTGCGCGGGTACTGCCAGTTTCTCAAGGTTCTGGGCTCCTATCCCCGGGCGCGATGACGAATCTGGGGGTTCGACCTTTGTACCCTTGGTGGTGAAATTGAGGTTTTTGGGCTTTTGGCAGGGGAATTTCTGGAAAACTTTTTTAACAGGGATATACAGGATAAACAGGATGAATTTTGTAAAAACGAGCCTTTATCCTGGCTATCCTGCTTATCCCTGTTCCATTGGTTTCTGACATGACTTCATCCGGATTTTTCATCCCCCGATTGGCGGTTGTCGGCGTCGGGCTGATCGGCGGTTCTCTGGCCCTGGCTCTCAAGAACGCCGGTGCCGTGGGCGAGGTCGTCGGTATCGGCCGGGGGCTTGCCAACCTGGAAAAAGCCCTGGAGTTGGGGGTAGTGGACCGCATCAGCCGGGACTCCGCCGCCGGGGTGCGGGACGCCGATCTGGTGTTTCTCGCCACGCCGGTGCTGACCCTTGCCGAGGTGGCGGCCGCCATCATCCCTCACATGAAACCGGGCAGCGTGCTGACCGACGGCGGCAGTGTCAAGGGGGCGGTGGTGCAGGCCGTCGAGCCGCTGCTGCGCGAGGATGTTCATTTTGTGCCGGGCCATCCGATTGCCGGCACCGAAAAAAGCGGCGCCGAAGCGGCCTTTGCCACCCTCTACCAGGGGCGGCGGTGCATTCTGACGCCGACAGAGAGAACCGACTCTTCTGCTCTTCAGCTGGTACGAAACGTCTGGGAGACTGCGGGCAGCGAGGTGGTGGTGATGGAAGCCGAAAAGCACGACCGCATTCTGGCGGCCATCAGCCACCTGCCCCATATGGTCGCCTACTCCCTGGTCAATGCCGTTGGTTCCTACGACCGGTACGAGGAGAACATTCTCGCCTATTCCGCCGGCGGGTTCCGCGATTTTACCCGCATCGCCTCCTCCGATCCCACCATGTGGCGGGATATCGCCCTGACCAACCGGGACGCCCTGCTGGAGATGATGGAGCGCTTCGAAGAGTTCTTCGCCGAGCTCAAGGAAGATGTCCGCCGGGGCGACGATTCCAAGTTGTACGATTTCTTTTTCCGTTCCAAGAAGAGCCGGGACGCGATACTTTAACAGCAGGCGAGGCCCAAGGCCCAAGGTTTTACTTACAGCTTACAGCTTACAGCCGCCTTTTCGAGGATCTATGGAAACCCGCACCGTCCAGCCCGCCCGGCTCTTCGCGGGGAGATCAGCGTTCCCGGGGATAAATCGATATCCCATCGTTCCATCATGCTCGGCTCGCTGGCCGAGGGGACGACGGTGGTCCACGGTTTTCTCACGGCGAGGACAATCAGGCAACCCTCAACGCCTTTCGGGCCATGGGGATCGCTATCGAGGAGCTGGCCGACGGCCGCTTGCAGATCCACGGCAAGGGGTTGCACGGGCTGAGCGAGCCGGGAGACGTCATCGACTGCGGCAACTCGGGCACCACCATCCGGCTGATGACCGGGCTGCTGGCAGGGCAATGCTTCTTTTCGGTGCTGACCGGGGACCGTTATCTGCGCAAGCGCCCCATGAAGCGGGTGGTGGCCCCCTTGAGCGCCATGGGCGCGCGGATCTGGGGACGGGGCGGCGGCGAGCTGGCCCCGCTGGCCATTCAGGGCGGCGGCTTGCAGCGACCGAGCTACGACTCCCCCATCGCCAGCGCCCAGGTCAAATCGGCGCTGCTGCTGGCCGGCCTTACTGCCGAGGGGACGACCACGGTGCGCGAGCCGCACCTCTCCCGCGACCACAGCGAACGGATGCTCGCCTACTTCGGCGCCGATGTGCGCCCCTTCGCCGGCGGTGTCTCCCTGGTGCCGGCCATCCCCGGCTCGAAGGACGGGAGGTGTTCGTCCCCGGGGATATCTCCTCGGCGGCCTTTTTCCTGGTGGCGGCCCTGATCACCCCGGGTTCGGAACTGCTCATCCGCAACGTCGGGGTCAATCCGACCCGCAGCGGCGTCATCGACATCCTGCAGCGGCCATGGGGGGCGGATCGAAGCTGCTGAACCGCAGAGAACTCTCCGGTGAACCGGTGGCCGACCTGCTGGTGCGCTGCAGCTCCCTGCGGGGGATCGAGATCGGCGGCGATCTCGTGCCGCGGGCCATCGACGAGTTCCCGGTGATCAGCGTCGCCGCGGCCTTTGCCGAGGGGACCACGGTCATTCGCGACGCCCGCGAGCTGCGGGTCAAGGAGACGGACCGGATCGCCGCCATGACCAGCCGAGCTTGACCGCGCTCGGGCGCCCGGGTCGAGGCCCGCGAGGACGGCATGGTGATCCACGGGGGCGAGGAGCTGCAGGGCGGCAGGGTCACCTCCCACGGCGACCATCGCATCGCCATGAGCATGGCGGTGGCGGCCCTGCGGGCCGCCGGCGCCGGTGCAGCATCGAGGATACCGACTGCACCGCCACCTCCTTTCCCAATTTCTGGGAACTGATCGAGCAAGTGAGCCGTGCGGGCTAGACTGCAAAAAAGCCGCCGGCCGCTAGCTGCTGACCGTAAACTTTGAGCCTCGGGCTGGTGCATCGAACCTGTCCAGTTTTACATGGGTTTGCGGCCCACCCGAAGGCGATGAACATCAAAGCCATTTTCAACGCAAGGCGCGAAGACGCCGAGGGACTCCTTTCACTGATTTTCTTTGCGCCTTATCGCCTAATCCTTGGCGTCTTGAGAAAGCGAAGCGAACGGGCGTTAAAGTGGATTTGTTTTTGTTTGCAGTGTGTTAACCCCGAAATTTCGGAACAGAGAGTGTTTTGAATCGCGAACTTATTATTGCCATCGACGGCCCTTCCGGGGCCGGGAAGAGCACCTTGAGCCGGCTTCTGGCCCGTTCCCTGGGATATGTCACCTCGATACCGGCGCCATGTACCGCGCCGTGGCCCTGGCGGCCCGCCGGCGGGGGATCGATCCGGGAGACGACGGGCGCTCGGCCGGCTGTGCGAGCAGATCGCATATCCGCTTCGTCCCGGGACGGCGCCGGGGAGCGGGTACTGCTCGAACGGCGAGGATGTCTCCGAAGCCATCCGAACCCCGGAGATCAGCCTGCTGACCTCCCGGGTTTCGGCCTGCCCCGCGGTTCGCGAGGCCATGGTTCGGCTGCAGCGGCAGTGGGCGCCGGCGGCGGGGTGGTCCTGGAGGGGCGGGATATCGGCACGGTGGTCTTCCCCGAGTGCGGATGTCAAATTCTTTCTGGTCGCCACCGCCCGGGAACGGGGGAAAAGGCGCTTCGAGGAATTGCGGGCCAAGGGCCTGGAGGTCGATCTGGAGCAGACGATCGCCGAGGTGGAAGCCCGGGATCGCGGCCGATACTTCGCGTCGGCACGCGCCGCTGGAACAGGCGGCCGACGCCGTGCCCATCGATTCCACCGACATGAGCATCGACGAGGTGCTGGCAGCAGATGCTGGAGATTGTCCGGGAACGCGGCTGCGGGCCGGATTGCCCGAAAAACGCAGTGAGAGTACGTCATGAAAATCATCCTTGCCCAGAGCGCCGGTTTCTGTTTCGGCGTCAAACGCGCCACCAGATGGCCTTCGAGGCGGCCGACCAGTATGAACAGATCTGCTCCCTGGGGCCCATCATCCACTCTCCCCAGCTGGTCGAGAAGCTGGAGGAGAAGGGGGTGGAGGTCGTGGGCGCGGTGGAGGACATCCCCGAGGGCGCCGTGATTATCCGCTCCCACGGGGTGACCGCCGACGAGATGGAGGAGATTCTCGCCCGGGAGCTGAAGATCGTCGATGCCACCTGTCCCTTTGTCAAGAAGGCCCAGGAGTATGCCGCGCAGCTGAGCCGCGAGGGGTATGCCGTCGTGCTGGTCGGCGAGAAGGAACACCCGGAGGTCCAGGGGATCGTCTCCTATGCCCGGGAAGGGCGAGGTCTTCGTGGTCGCCGACCGTAGCCAGGCGAAGGAACTGCCCGCAGGAGCGGATGGGGATCGTCGCCCAGACCACCCAGTCCCTGGACAATCTGCGGCTGATCGTGGAAGTCTGCCTGCAGAAAAGCAAGGAGCTGCGGGTTTTCAATACCATCTGCGACGCCACTGCGGTGCGGCAGAGCGAGGCGCGAAACATCGCCCGGCAGGTCGATCTGATGCTCGTCCTCGGTGGGTTCAACAGCGCCAACACCAACCGCCTGGCGCAGACTCTGTCGCGAAATACAGCCCCGCACCCACCATGTCGAGACGGCCGAACAGATCGACCCCGAATGGTTTCGGGGGGTAGAAACGGTGGGGATTACCGCCGGTGCTTCGACGCCGCATTGGATCATCGACGAAGTCATGGAAAGGGTCGCGGAATTGGGGAAATAAAGATTTGTCTTTTTAAAATCTTTATGTTATCGTCCCTTCCTATGGCTCAGGCCATGCTGTCCGAAAACGACAGGAAAATCGTTAGGGGGTAACAATCTTGATGGTGGAAAACAAGGAAACGATCAACAAGGAAAACGAACTCGAATCTCTGGACGACGAGAATGAATTCGGGGAAATGGAGCAGAGCTTCGAGGCGCTCTTCGAAAACAGTCTCAAGGAGCTGAACGTCGGTAATGTGGTCAAAGGGACGATCGTCCAGTTGAATCCCGACTCGGTCGTGGTCGATGTCGGCTGCAAGTCCGAAGGGGTTATCCCCTTGAGCGAGTTTGCCGGCGAAGACGGCAAGGCCGATCTCAAGGTCGGCGACGAAGTGGATGTTCTCTTCGAGCGCACCGAGAACGAGAGCGGCCTGATCAGCCTTTCCAAGGAGAAGGCCGATCGGCAGAAGGTCTGGAATTCCCTGGAAGAGGGAGCGGTGGTCGACGGCCGAATCGTTTCCCGCATCAAGGGCGGACTTTCGGTCGATATCGGCGTCAACGCGTTCCTCCCCGGGTCCCAGGTGGATCTGCGTCCGGTTCGCAATCTGGATAAAATGATCGGTGAAACCTACCAGTTCAAGATCATCAAGCTCAACAAGCGGCGTGGCAACATCGTCCTCTCCCGCCGGGTTCTGCTGGAAGAGCAGCGCGAAAGCCTGCGCAGCGAGACCCTGAAGACCCTGGAAGAAGGGCAGGTCGTCGAAGGGGTTGTCAAGAACCTCACCGACTACGGCGCATTTATCGATCTGGGCGGCATCGACGGCCTGCTGCACATCACCGACATGTCCTGGGGACGGGTGACGCACCCTTCCGACATTCTGGCGGTCGGCGACAAGATCAAGGTCAAGGTCCTCAAGTTCGACCGGGAAAAGCAACGGGTTTCGCTGGGGCTGAAGCAGATCACCCCCGATCCCTGGCTCGAGGTCGAACAGAAGTTCCCGGTCGGCACCAAGGTGCAGGGCAAGGTCGTCAGCCTGACCGATTACGGCGCCTTCATCGAACTTGAAGAGGGCGTCGAGGGTCTGATCCACGTCTCGGAGATGAGCTGGACCAAGCGCATCAAACATCCCAACAAGATTCTCAACATCGGCGACGAGGTCGAGTCGGTGGTGCTGGCCCTCGATATCCCCAATCGGCGGATCTCCCTGGGCCTCAAGCAGGTGGAACCCAATCCGTGGGACGTCATCGGCGAGAAATTCCCCATCGGTACCGTCATCGAAGGCCAGGTGAAGAATATCACCGATTTCGGCATCTTCGTCGGCGTCGACGAGGGGATCGACGGACTCGTCCATATCTCGGACCTTTCCTGGACCAAGCGGATCAAGCATCCTTCCGAGCTGTACAAGAAAGGGGACATCGTCAAGGCGGTCGTTCTGAATATCGATCGCGACAACGAGCGGTTCTCCCTCGGGATCAAGCAGTTGACCCCGGATCCCTGGCAGGCGATCCCCACCCGCTACGCCCCCGGGACCATCGTTCGGGGCAAAGTCACCTCGGTGACCGACTTCGGCATCTTCCTGGAAATCGAAGAAGGGATCGAGGGGTTGATCCACGTCTCGGAAATCAGCAAAGAGAAGGTGGATACTCCCAAGAGCTATGCCAATGTCGGCGATGAGCTTGAGGCCGTCGTGCTGCATGTGGATACGGTCGAGCGCAAGATCGCCCTCTCCATCAAGCATCTGGCGGACCAGAAAGAGAAGGCGGAGGTCGATGCCTTCCTCGGCGCTCAGAAAAGTGCCACATCCAACCTGGGCGACCTGCTCCAGGGGGCTATGGGCAAGGCCGAGAGCGAAAAAGACGAAGAGTAAATTGCTGCTCTTTTTATGGTCCCCCGCAGTGGGCAACCGCTGCGGGGGACTCCCTTTTCCCGGCGTATTCCGATGAGAAAACGACCGATTCTGATGGGCCTGCTTATCTTGGGTGCCATCTTTTTCGTTTCCTTGATAGCGGTGTTCGTTGTCAGCGGGCTATTGGGGCCTTCAAATCCCCTGTCGATCGGGGAAAAAGTTGGGGTGATCGAGGTCTCCGGCGTTATCAACTCATCCAAAACGACGATCAAACACCTCCTGGAGTTTAAAAAAGACAGTTCCATTAAGGCCATCGTATTGCGGGTGAATTCCCCCGGCGGAGCGGTTGGCCCTTCCCAGGAAATTTACGAAGAGGTGAAAAAGGCCGCTGCCGTCAAGCCGGTGGTGGTCTCCATGGGCTCGGTCGCCGCTTCCGGGGGATATTACATTTCGCGCCCCGCGCGGCTGATTCTGGCCAATCCCGGTACGATCACCGGCAGTATCGGCGTGATCATGGAGTTTACCAATCTTCAGCGGCTGCTGAAGAAGATCGGTCTTAAAAGGCAGGTCGTCAAAAGCGGGGAGCACAAGGACATGGGATCCCCCTTTCGGCCCATGACCGAAAGCGATCGGAAGATCCTGCAGTCGCTGATCGACGATGTGCACGAGCAATTTATTGCCGCGGTGGCCAAGGGTCGTAACCTCGATTTGCCTACGGTGCGTGCTTTGGCCGACGGCCGGGTTTTTTCCGGTCGCCAGGCGCTGAACGCGGGACTTGTGGACCAGCTCGGCGATTTTCAGGACGCCATTCAGGTGGCCGGCAAGCTGGCCCATATTCAAGGGGAACCCCGGATCGTTTATCCGCCATCGAGCAGACCGGGTCTTTTCCAATACCTTATTCAGGAGACGGTAAGTCAGGTGCGGCAGGGATTGCACGACAAAGCGGCCGGCCTGCAATTTCTATGGTCTGGAGTCCATTAGGAGGCGAGCATTTTATGACCAAGAGTGAATTGATTGAGAAATTGTCCTTCAACAATGGCGCCTTGAACAAAAAGGAAGCCGAATTGGTCGTCAACACGATTTTCGACAGTATCGGCTCTGCCCTGATGGGCGGAGAACGGGTCGAAATCAGGGGATTCGGCTCCTTCACCATTCGCCAGCGGGACGCCCGGGAGGCCCGGAATCCCAAGAGCGGTGACGTGGTGAGAATCTCCTCCAAAAAGACACCCTTTTTCAAGACCGGCAAAGAACTTCGCGAGCGGGTCAATAACTGAGCCCGACCGGAAGGGAGAATTCTGCCCCTCTTCCTTCGTTGTTACGGGTCCAGGCTTTTGTTCTGGGCGAAAGGTCTGTTATGGAATCCCAAACTCATCTGAAGATCTCACCTCTGTGGGTGGGCGTTCCCTTGGAGCTTTCTGCGGGAAGGGCCGAGGCGCGCCTCCAGACCCGGCCTGAGATGTGTGCCGATGAGCGGGACCTGGTTCATGGCGGATTCGCCTTCGGTCTGGCCGATTATGCGGCGATGCTCGCGGTCAACGATCCGCATGTTGTGCTGGGGGCCGCCGAGACCCGCTTTCTGGCGCCGGTGCGCCTCGGCGAAATCATGATCGCCCGTGCGGAAGTCTTTGAGGAGAAGGGGAAAAAACGCCTTGTTCGGTGTTCGGTTTTCACCGACAAGGTCGTCTTCGAGGGAACCTTCACCTGTTTCGTTCTGGATCGGCATGTGTTGGACGGTTGAGGTTCGACGCGCGATAAAAACACGAAGGCCCCGCTATTTCGGCGGGGCCTTCGTGTTTCAATTGGCATTACCGCAGCGTTCTCCCCCATTCCGGTCGATGGATCGGGCCCTACTCGAAAGCTGCGTTGTGGATTCGTATGAGTCCGTCCGGCAGCGAATTTTTCGGATCCGACCCCTTCGGAGCGTCCAGGCTTCCCTGGTCACCGGAAAAGGCGAGACTGTAAACGGGAGCCGGGTAATGCCAATCTCAAGGAGTCTCCGGGATGCCGAACCTCTGCCATGAAATCCCGACCTTTTAATTAAAGATTGCGCCTGCCTTTGAAAGCCACTTCAGGCGTCCCACTGCGAGGTGGGCTGGCACACCGTGACTTTGACCAAGGAGCTCGATGGTTTCTATGTTGGTCGGTGCCTCTGTATCGGAATCGGGCATCCCAGAGTTGTCAAAGAGCGCTGTTTCGTTCGTTCATGGTTTTCATGTTACCATAGCGAAGGGGCCTGTCAACGGACTCGGCGGATAAAATTTAAAGAAATCTAATTCCCCAATAATTTCGCTATCCTGCTGAATCGAAGCACTTTTTACGGGGGCCGTGATGGCGTTGACGCGGAAAACCTATCGATTCGATCCCACGGCCGCGGAGGCGGGAACGCGGCTGGACCGGTTCCTGGCCCAGCGAGCCGAAGAGCTCTCCCGGGCCCTCTGGCGCGACGTCATCGATCTCGGCGGCGTGCATGTGGGGGGGCGTCGGGTTCGTCGCTGCTCTCACCTTGTCGATCCGGGCAAGCGGGTGGAGGTCTATCTCGACGGGCTCCCCCTGCACATCTATTCCCTGCCCCCTGAAGACGTGGTCTATCAGGACTCCTACCTGCTGGCCGTCAACAAACCGGCCGGAGTGGAAACCCAGCCGACCCCGGCGCGCTACAAAGGGACCCTCTATGACGCCCTTTTGCGCTATCTGCAGAATCCTTTTCGCCCCCTCGATCGCCCTGCGCTTGGGATGGTTCAGCGTCTGGACCGGGAAACATCCGGAGTGCTGGTATTTTCCATCCATCCCAAAGCCCACCGGGGGCTCTCTTGCGCTTTTGCCAAGCGCCAGGTGACGAAAACCTACCTGGCCCTGGTGAGAGGAACGCTCGCGGAAAACCAGGGGGAATTCCGGTCCCTGCTGGCCCGCTCCCGTGCGACCAACCGGATGAAGTCGGTCGCCCGCGGGGGGAAGGAGGCCGTCACCCGCTATCGGGTGGTCGAAGTTCTCGGCGAGGCCTCGCTGGTGGCGGTCGAAATTGCGACGGGACGATCCCACCAGATTCGGGTGCACTTTGCCGAGGCCGGCCACCCCCTTCTGGGCGACAAGCGTTACGGGGACACATCCTCTTTTATGGGGCGTCAGGTTTCCCGGCAGATGTTGCATGCCCGGAGCCTGGAGTTGAATCATCCCATCGACGGTCGGCCTCTCAGATTGGAGGCGCCGATGCCGGCCGATATGAAGGAGTGGCTGCTGCTTTTGCGTCAAGGCGCGGCCACGACCGATGCCTGAAAGCCGCCCGAGGGAGATTGCGCCCTCGCGGTCGATGTGATAATACTACTTCGCTTTATGGGGTTTTCGCATTCGGAATTCTTCCGATGATAACCGGCAATTTTACAGGCCCGGCCCGGTGGTGCTGACAGCTGCCGCAAGGGTTCCCATGACCGCGAACCATCCTTTCCCGAAAGAGAGGGCAGATGCTCCACTATCCCCATTTTGATCCGGTCATTTTCCGGATCGGCCCCCTGGCCGTACGCTGGTACGGCATGATGTACCTGCTCGGGTTTGTCGCCGCCTACTTCATCATCCGCGCCCTCTCCCGGAGGCGGGGGCTGGGGTTGAGCGCCGAAGGCCTGTCGGATCTGCTTTTCTATTGCGTGCTCGGCGTTATCCTGGGCGGCCGTCTGGGATATGTTCTCTTTTACAACTTCTCCTATTATCTCAGCCATCCCCTGCATATCTTCGCCGTCTGGGAAGGGGGGATGAGCTTCCACGGGGGCCTGCTCGGCGTAGTCGTGGCCACGATCGTTTTCTGCCGACGACGGGGGTTCCCCCTTCTGCTGACCGGTGATATTCTGGTGACTGCCGCTCCCATCGGCCTCGGTTTGGGGCGGGTCGGCAATTTCATCAACGGAGAATTGTGGGGTCGGGTGACGACGGTTCCCTGGGGCATGGTTTTCCCTGGGGCGGGCCCCTTGCCCCGCCATCCGAGCCAACTCTACGAGGCCTTCCTGGAGGGGCCGGTCCTCTTTCTGATCCTCTGGGCGCTGCACCGGCACAAGGTGCGCGAAGGCGTCCCCTTCTTCAGTTTCTTCCTGTTTTACGGTCTTTTCCGCTTTACGGTGGAGTTTTTCAGGCAGCCCGACATTCAGCTGGGATTTCTCTGGGACGGATGGGTGACCATGGGACAGATTCTCTCCACTCCCATGATCCTCTTTGGAATCTGCGGCCTTGTCTGGGCTCTGCGAAGGGAAAAGGGACGATGACGGAGGTTCGCGGTCTCATCTACGATTGCGACGGGGTTCTGTTCGAGAGCCGCCGGGCAAACCTTGCCTATTACAACGCAATCCTCGACCACTTGCGGCAACCGCCCGTTCGGGAAGAGGAGGGGGAGCGGGTGCACCTTTGTCACACCGCCGCCAGCCCGCAAGTCTTCGAAGCCCTCCTGGGGGCTGAGAGGGTGGACGAAGCGCTGGCGTTTGCGGCGACGCTGGACTACCGCCAGTTCATCCCCTTCATGACCCCGGAGCCGGGAATGGGCCGGGCGCTGGAGGCGCTCGCAGCCAGAATGCCGCTGGCCGTGGCCACCAATCGGGGGAGCAGCATGCCGGCCATCCTGGCGCACTTTGATCTCGCCCGGTTTTTCCGGGTCGTCGTCACCAGCCGGGATGTCGCACGCCCCAAGCCCTATCCCGATATGCTGCTGAGGGCCGCAGAGGAACTGGGGCTCGGCGTGGAGAACCTGTTGTTTGTGGGGGATTCGGAGTTGGATCGAAGGGCTGCCGGGGCGGCCGGAATCCGTTTTGCCGCCTATAAATGGCCCGGCGGGGAAGAGGATCTGCACATCGGCGGGCATGCGGATCTGGTCGAGTTTTTGCGGTCCTGAGAGGCGCACCCGGTCTATTGGAGGGTTTTGACCATTTCCAGAACGTGCCCCCCGTCGAGCTTTCGGTACGTGACTCGGTCCATGACCGATCGAATGATATAGATGCCCCGGCCGTGTTCGTCCAGACTTTTGAAATCGGGAACAGGAAGGGAGCAGATATCGAAACCCTGCCCCTGATCGTACACTTTGATGTTCAGATCCCTGTTCTCGATGGTGATGGTGATGTGCACTTCCTTCAAGGGATCGCCTTCGTTGGCGTGGCGGATGGCATTGGTCATCGCTTCGGTCAGCACCAGGTTGATGTGGTAGGCCAATTCCTCGCGGTCGCCTTTAAAGCGCTTCAGCGTGCGCGCGATGTCCTCACCGATCTTCCCGATGAGACCCAAGTAGCGGGTCTGGTTGGGGACCCGGATATCCACCTCGATCTTTTCTTTCATATGCCCCCCGATGCACCGTGGGTGTGAGGCGAAAATTCTCGGGGCGTGCCGACCACCGTCGCCGAATCACTCTCCCCTTGGACGCCGCAGCCAAGAATCGCATTTCCGCCTTGAAACGGTTGGCAATCCTCGGCCGACGGCTGCGGTTAATAGCTGGCAAGGGCTTCTTCGGGTCCCGGGAAGATTTCGAAAACCCGATGCAGGCGCGTCAGCTCAAACATCGATTTTACCTGCGGCTGCAACCCGCAGAGCTTGAGGTTGCCATTTCGGGCGCTGGCATTCTTGAAGCCCGAAACGAGAGCCCCCAGGCCGGAGGAGTCCACAAAGCGGACATCGTGCAGATTGACCACGATGTCGTTTTTCCCCTCCTCGAACAGGTTCAGCATCTGGGTTTTGAGCTCTCCGCTGTTATGGGCATCGAGCCGCTCTTCCTTGACCTCGATCAGTACCACGGCTCCCTTTTCTTCGATTCTGACGATCATAGAAGTCTCCTTAAGGAATCTCTCCGTTGTGGTTTCGCCTCGGCATATCCCTCTTCAATTCAGTAAATACCATAGCATATTCCGGAACCGTCTGGCCAGCCCGCGCTTCGGCGTTACTCCACGCGCATGACGACCAGGGACACATCGTCGTTGAAATTCTGAACCCCCGTGAACAGGCGTACCTGGTGCAGCAGGTTGTCGATAATCTGTTCCGGGGACAGGGCATGGAACTCGTTCAGTAAGCCGCAAAGCCGCTCCTCCCCGAAAAAGCGGCCGTCGTGATTTTCCGCTTCGGTAACGCCGTCGGTGTAAAGCAGCAGCAGGTCTCCCTGCTGCAGCCGGTTCTGCTTCTCCTCGAACTGAACATTCCGTTTGACGCCGAGGATCAGCCCTTCGGCATCGAGCCGCTCGCATTTGCCGGTCTTGGCCCGCCAGATCAGGGGCGGGTTATGCCCGGCGCTGGAATAGGAAATCCGCCGGCTGGCGGCGTGATACTTCAGGTAGAACATGGTGATGAAGAGCTCGGCCCGGGTGAGGTCTTCATAGAAAAACTGGTTGAGGTCGCTCATGATCTGGCTGGTGTTCGGGATGTGGCGGGCCCGCGCCTGAATGAACGTTCGGGTTTCGGCCATGATGAGAGCCGCCCCGACGTTGTGGCCGGAAACGTCGGCAATGACCAGGTCGAGTGCCTCGTCGCCGCGGGGCAGGAAATCGAAATAATCGCCCCCCACCTGGCGGGCTGGAACGCAGGTCCCGGCCAGGGAGATCCCCTGGGTGTCGGGAGTCAGCGTCGGCAACAGTCCGAGCTGGATGTTTTTGGCGATCTGCAGCTCCCGCTCCTGTTCCCGGGCTTCGATCAGGCGGTCGGTCTGTAGGGAGTTGCGCCAGGCGATGCCGACCTGGCCGGCCAGACTCCTGAAGAGCTCGATGAATTCATCGGTGAAAATCCCCTTGGCGGATTTGGAGAACGCCGAAAGGACACCGACCGGTTCGCCCTCGATGGTGATGGGGGCGTGGGCGAAGGATTTGATGCCCTCGCGGTGGATGGTCTGGGCCGAAAGGGGTTTTTCCATAAAGTCGGTGTCGTTGATCACGCTGACCGAATTGGTCAAAAAGGCCGTGCCGATATAGGTCTCCATGCTCGGTTGCCGTTCCGATTCGCCCAGATGTTCCGAGCTCATTCCTTTCTGGCTCATCACCGCCAGGGTTCCTGTCCGATCGTCGAGAATGCGGATGACGCACAGATCGAATTTGAACTGCACCAGAAGAAGGTCGAGGATGTTGTCGAGAATGGACTTCAGATTCGCTCCGCTGGCAACCACTCTGGCCGCCTCGTACAGAACGCTGAGCTGCTCCCGGCTGGCCCGGCGGCTCAGGGTCACCGTGCCGAAGATATCGAACACATCCTCCATTTTGCTTCCCCGGGTCGCCAGGTAATTCTCGATAATGATGCGCGCCGGCGCGCCTCCGACGGAGCCCGCCAGAGTTCGCTCGGTGAAGCTCTTCAGGCTGGGGAGCTCGTATTCGGAGAGACTTCCCCGCTCGTCGATTTCCCGATCACCCAGGTATTGGGCGATACTGGCGTGGGCCTGCTTTTCGCCGATAAACTTGGCCATCAGGTCGACGAATTCCATGACGGTAGGGGCTTTGCTGATCCTCTTGCGTTCGAATTCCTCCGGCCGGGGACCGAAGACATCGACAAATTTGGCGGCCTGTTCGCTTTCGCTCTTGCCGGGAGAGCTCAACAGCGACAGGGTCAGAAATGCCCCCAGGTTGAAGAACATGGTCCAGAAAAGCGAATGGGTCCAGATATCGAAACCGTTCAGTCCGAAAAGCTCCAGCGGCCGCAGAAAATGAAATCCGAACAGCCCGTTTTGCAGAATGTCGCTGCGAATCCATCCCGAGCGGACGAAGGAGGGAATCAACAGGGTATAGAACCAGACGATAAAACCGAGCATCAGCCCGGAGACGGCGCCCCGGAGGTTTGCCCGTTTCCAGAAAAGACCGCCGATCACCGCCGGCGCGAACTGGGCGGCGGCTACGAAAGAAACCAGGCCGATATTCACCAGGGCGTAGGATTCTCCGATGACCCGATAGTAGAAATAGCCGAGAAAGACGACGACGAATATCCCCACCCTCTTGAGGTTGATCAGGGTTCCCGAGATATCCGAGGCCTCGACCTTGAAGAGCAGGATGCACGGCATGATCAGATGGTTGAGGATCATGGTGGAGAGGGCCACCGAGGAGACGATCACCATTCCCGCGGAGGCGGAAAACCCGCCGAGAAATGCCAGCATGGCCAACCAGGGATGGCCGGCGTGCAGGGGGATGTTGAGAACGAAATAATCCGCATGGGCGGTATCCCCATTGTTGAGCAAAAGGCCCCCGAGGGCGATGGGGATGACGAAGAGGTTGATCAGGAGCATGTAAGCGGGAAAGCGCCACATGGCGTCCTTGATGTGTTTCTCGTTCGAATTTTCGATGACCATGATGTGAAACTGGCGCGGCAGAAACATGAAGGCCATCATGGAAACGAAAATCAGGGTAAACCAGAGCGTGTAGGGGACCTGCGGGGTATTGAGCATCAGCAGATAGCTGCGATCGGGAAAGCGGGCGGCGAACTGGGTGAAGATGTCGGAAAAGCCGTGGAAGAGCCCGTAGGTGACAAAGATGCCGACGGCCACGAAGGCGACGATTTTGACAAGGGATTCCAAGGCGATGGCGGCGACCAGGCCCTCGTGGCGTTCCGAGGCGTCCAGGGTTCTGGCGCCGAACAGCACCGCGAACAGCCCCAGGATCAGGGCGACGAAAAAGCCGGTGTCGATATCCTTGGGAAGGGCCGGAAGGAGGGTGCTGACACTGCGGCCCACCGGTTCGGCCGATGCGGAGAGCAGGTCGAAGGTGTGCGAGACGGCCTTGAGCTGCAAGGCGATGTAGGGCATGATCCCGATCACCGAAAAGATCGTGACGATTCCGCCCAAAAAGTTGGATTTGCCGTACCGGCTCGAAATGAGGTCGGCGATGCTGACGATATTCTGTTCCTTGCTGACGCGCACCATTTTGCGCAGCAGAAACCACCACCCGAAGGCGATCAGGGTCGGACCGAGATAGATGGCGAGAAAATCGAGCCCGCTGGTGGCGGCCCGGCCGACGCTGCCGTAAAAGGTCCAGGAGGTATGATAGACGGCGAGGGAAAGGAAATAGACGGTGGCGTTGGAAATGATGCTTTTCCCGGCCTTCCTTTTCTGGTCGGCGTAAAAGGCAACGGCAAAGAGCAGGCCGAAATACAACAAAGAGATGAGGGCGACGATCTCGACCGGAATCATTGTTGGTCCTGCTCGCTATCGTCGCCGCCGGTTTCCTTTTTCAGCCTGCGGCAAAAAAGGTAGATCACCAGAATCGAGGCCGGCCAGCCCAGGAAGAAGTAGAGAAACAGGAGAGGGAAACCAAAGACGGACGCATCCTTGTTGAAAATCTGGAGAAAAGGGAAGTTGAGCATGATCACCCCGAGAATGAAACAGAGCACCCACGCTTCCCTGAGGCGAACGGGATTCGGGTTTTTTGTCATTCCAGCCCCACCCTTTCGAGAATTTCACAGAAAATGAGCTGCGCATTATAGTCGACATCCAGAGCCGTGTCGACCCGAATGATGTCGCGGACCGGCAGGAGGCTCGAAGGTCTCGGCCTGAGGGGCGAAGAGTTCCCGGCGCCCTTCCGAGGGGTCCCGGCCGCGGGCCTGCCGCCGGTCGAGCCGGAGCCGCGCGGTGGCCTCGGCACAGTGCACATGCAGGATCAGCAGCGGGATGCCCAAATGGCGGGCCGTATTCCGAAAACGGTCGCGGTCGGCTTTTCGCATGAAGGAGGCGTCGGCCACCACGGCTTGTCCTTCCCGTAACGACTGGATGCAGCGCTCCAGCAAGAGGTCATAGGTCCGGCGGGAAAACTCCTCGGTGTAGATCCCCTCGCCGAAACCTTCCCGCCGGTTTTCCGTCTCTTCGCGCCCCGCCAATTCTTTGCGAATCCGGTCGGAGCGCAGAAGGTCGCCATCGAGAAAATTCGCCAGCGCTTTTCCCACCGTCGATTTTCCCGTCCCCATGAGGCCGCAGGTCAGAATCAGAACCTGCGGACAGAGGTAGCCGAGGGCCAGAGCGAAATAGCGCCTGGCCCGGGTGGCGGCGGCCTGCCGGACCGTTTCGGCGGCAGCGGAGTCTTGCGCCAGAAACGATTCCACTTTCCCTCGAACATAGGCGCGGTAGACCTGGTAAAAAGGGAGCAGGGTTTCGATTCCCGGCCCGCCATCCACCGTCGCCAGGTAGGCGTTTCGAAGGATGCCCGCCAGATCCCGGCGGTTGCGGTAGTCGAGGTCCATCACGAGAAAAGCCAGGTCCGCGGCCAGGTCCGCGACGCGGAAGCGGCGGTTGAATTCGATGCAGTCGTAGATACGGAGCGGATCGGTCAAGCAGATGTGCTCGGCATGGAGATCACCGTGTCCCTCCCGTACGAAGCCTTCCTCCTGTCGGCGCCGCATGAGCCCGGCGTTTCGCTGCAAAAAACGCTCGACATAGGCGGAGCACCAGCGATGGGTCCCTGCCGAGAGGGTTTTGCCGATGAAGGGGAGGGTCTGCTCGAAATTCTCCTTCCAATTCCGCCGGACCGTTTCGAGATCGACGGGCTCTGCCGGCCCCCGGCAGATCGCGGAATCCCTGTGGAGCTCGGCGATGCGTCGCCCCACGCGCTCCATTTCCCCCGCAAAAGAGGAGGCAGCGGATGCCAGCAGGCGATCGAGCATGCGATCCTCGGGCAGACGCATCATGTAGACCGCATACTCGATGGTTTGCCCTGGGCCTTCGATGGCGATGCTTCCCTCCGAACAGCGGATTTCCCGAACTCCCAGGTAGGTATCGGGGCAAAAACGGCGATTGAGTCGCACCTCTTCCCCGCAATAGTAGGCCCGCCTTTCCAGGGTGGAAAAGTCGAGAAAACCGAAGTCGACCGGTTTTTTGATTTTATAGACGTGCCGTTCGGTAAAATAGAGACGGGAAACATGGGTCTCGCGAAAAATGATCCGATCGACATCTTCCGGATAGGACTCGGGGCGAAGCAGAGCTTCGTGAAGGGCATGTACGTCCATGGCGTGATCCGTCCCAACAGCGGGCTGATGAGAAACGCCCCTCTTGTGGCCTCTTCCGTATGCCGTGCACACTGCCTGCTTTTGCGGCACATCGTGTTCTGCGGGGTTTCGGGCGCTTTGCTCCCGGACATTCCCGATCAGCCAGGAAAAGCCGGCCGTTCAGGGCCTTTGAACTGGTGTCATTGACGGTACGTGATCTCGTAAGGCTTTGATTTTACAAAAACTCTACCATAAAACCGATCGCTGTAAAGAATTCGGCGGGCGGGGTAAATAAATTGACGGTTTTCATGGGATATGATAGATTTTCAGCTTCGGGACGGCCCGTTTGAATCCCATCGATTCCCCCGTTTGTCCCTTCCCGAAATGGCAGACGGATACGGCGCAAGTTCCCGATAAGAAACCGGTTCACCGCCGTCGCTTCCGACCTTCAACAAAAGGCGAACATCTTGACTCTCATCCGCAAGGCCGGTGTTTTTCTCCTTCCGTCGGTCCTTCTTTCCGCTCTCCTTGCCGGCTGCGTTGCCCGGCCCGTTCTGCCGGGACGCTCTTCAGGCGCTGCCTCGGAAAAGGGTTACGTCTCGCGGGTGGAAGATCCCCATGCCAAGGCGCTCTACCGTTTCAGCGTCGCCAGCCTGTATGCGCAATCGGGAGAATACGAGCCGGCGATCGCCGCCCTGTCTCAAGCGATACGGTTCGATCCGCACTCGGCTTTTCTGCGGCTGGCGTTGGCCGAACTCTACCTGCAGACGGAGAAGGAGTCGCTGGCTGTGCGGACCGTCGAGGATGCCCTCGCTCAGAATCCTGACTCCGTTGATGCCCATCTTCTGCTGGGCAACATCTACCTCAGCCAAAAGAAAGACGCGCAGGCCATCGCCCAGTTCCGCACAGCGATCCGGCTCGATCCCGACGAGGAGGACGCCTATCTGCATCTGGGGCTTGCCCTGGCTCGCTCCGGGGAGGTGCAGAAGGCCGTCGATACGGTCAAGGAGCTGCTCAAGCGCAACCCCGATTCCCTGAATGCCGAACTCACCCTGGCCCGGCTGTATCGGGAGATGGGCCAGACGGTTGCCGCCAAAGAGTCCTACCGGCGTGTCCTGGAGCTGCGTCCCGATTTCGAGACCGCCTATCTCGAACTGGGCGGCCTTCTCGAAAGCAAAGGCAAAACGGAGGAGGCGATCCAGGTTTTCCGGCAGGCGCTCGAGGTGAACCCGAACGATGACGCTCTGCGCCACCATCTTGTCCAACTCCTGATCTCCCGTCATCAGTTCGACGCGGCTCTTGACGAACTCAGGACTCTGGTTCAGTCCAATCCCGGGGATGTGGATGCACAGCGGAAAATCGGGCTCATCCAGCTGGAAATAGGCCAATGGAAAGCTGCCACCATCACTTTTTCGAATATTCTGAAGGACCACCCCCATCTCGATCATGCCCGATTTTATCTGGGGACCGCCCGAGAGCGGATGGAGGACTGGCAGGGGGCGGCCAAGGCGTTTCAGGCTGTCCCCGGCGATTCGGATTTTTATGCCGATGCCCAGGCGCATCTCAGTTACGTCTACTATCGGCTGGGACGAACCGACGAGGCCATCGCCTTGCTCGAGAAGCGGATTAAGACCGCGGCCTCCACGCGACCGGAATTTTTTACGTTTCTCGCCTCCCTGTACGAATCACAGGGGAAATCCGCTACGGCCATGGCCACCTTGGAAAAAGGATTGACCGTTTTTCCCGACAGCAGCCTGCTGTTTTATCAAAAAGGGTTGGTTCTGGAACGCACGGGGGACCGAAAGGGGGCGCTGGCCGCCATGCGCCAGGCGATCGCGCACGATCCTAACGATGCCGAGGCGCTCAATTTTCTTGCCTACTCCTATGCCGAGGCGGGGAAAAACCTGAAAGAAGCCTTGTCCCTGGCGAAGCGGGCCGCCAGTCTTCAACCAAAGGGGTACATTTTCGACACCCTCGGCTGGGTCTATTTCAAAAGAGGCGAGCTGGAGTCGGCGCGCCGGGAACTCGAGAAGGCGGTTGGCGAGCTTCCCGCCGACCCGTTGGTTCTTGAACATCTGGGCGACGTTTACCGAGCGCTGCGCTTGCAGAGAAAAGCCCGGGACGTGTATGAAAAAGTGCTGAAGCTCTCTCCCGACAACCCCAGGGTAAAGCGGAAGCTGAAACGGCTCCCCCAGCGATGAGCGCGTGTTCGCGTAGAATCATTTCCGCGGTGGCTCTGCGCCGCCTGTTCGCATCGGAAGGAAGAGAATGAGGTCCGATCGCCGTTTTTTTTGGTTTAACCGGGCGGTTGCTGCCATCGGCGTTTGCCTCCTGCTGCTGGCGGGTTGTGTTCCTCGCCCCGCCGCTCCTCCGTCGGTCCCCCGGGCGACCGCGGCGGAGCTCCTGAAGCGGCTTGCGGCCGACGGGCAGGCCTTTCGTTCGCTGAAGGGGATGGCGAGGGTTAAAATCTCCAACGGGACAAGGTCGTTTTCGGCCGACCAGATCCTGCTGGCAAAAAAACCCGATCGCCTGCGGTCGGAAGCGCTGAGTTTTTTCGGCCAGCCGGTTTTTCTGGTCGCCACCGACGGCACCGAACTGACGGTTCTGTCGCCCACCGAAGGAAAATTCTACCGGGGAAAGGCGACCTCCGCCAACCTGCAGCGCATCCTTCGGGTTCCGCTGCGCCTGAGCGATCTGGTGCACATTCTGCTCTACCAGGTCCCGGTCATCGCCCATACCCGGCAAAGCCTTGCTCCTGCCGAAAAGGGGGGCTATCGTTTGTCCCTGGTCGGAGAGGGCCGGCGCCGGCAGACTCTGGTCTTCGATGCCGACCTGCGGCTGGTCGAGGCCGCCTACTGGCACGATGCGAAGCTGGCGCTACTGGTGACCTATGGAAACTTCACCGACATTAAGGGCCACCCCTTTCCGCAGGCGATCTCCCTGCATGTGCCCTCGGTGAAGGCCGAGGCATCGGTTGTTTTTTCCGATGTTCGCACCAACGTGACCATTCCGGAGGATCGTTTCACGCTGAGCCCGCCCGCCGGGGTCGAGGTGTTGCCGATTCCCTGAGCGATTCTCGCGTTGCTTTTTGGAACCGCCGGATGATAACGGGTTCGTTTCCGAATCGGAACCGTGGAGTTTTTTGTGCGAAAAGTGCTGCTTGTCCTCACCCTTATTTGTCTGCTGCCGGCCTGCAACCGTCGGCAGGATGTCATTCCCGCCGAAGGGAAGGCGGCCGCCCCCGCCTACGGCGACACCATCATCATGGGGTCGATCGGAGACGCAAGCAACCTGTTGCCGGTGCTCGCTTCGGACAGCGCTTCGGCCGACATCAACGGGCTGGTCTACAACGGGCTGGTGCGCTACGACAAGGATCTGCACGTCGAGGGCGAACTGGCCAAGTCCTGGGAGATCTCAAAGGACAATCGGACCATCACCTTTCACCTGCGCAAGGGGGTGAAATGGCAGGATGGGGCGCCCTTTACCTCCGCCGATGTGCTTTTTACCTACAAGGTCTACGTCGATCCCAAAACGCCGACGGCCTATGCCGAACGGTTCAAACAGGTGGAAAAAGCCACAGCGCCCGATCCCTATACGTTCCGGGTGACCTACCGCAAGCCGCTGGCCCCGGCTTTGATCAGCTGGGGGATCGGCATCCTGCCCAAGCATCTGCTGGCGGGAAAGGACATCACCAAAAGCCCCCTGTCGCGCCATCCGATCGGCACCGGGCCTTATCGCTTCGTCAAGTGGGTGCCGGGACAGGAGATCGTTCTCGAAGCGAATCCCGATTATTTCGAGGGCAAACCCTATATCCACCGGGTCGTCTATCGCATCGTCCCCGACGAGTCGACCATGTTCCTCGAGCTTCTCTCCGGGGGGCTCGACATGATGACCCTGACGCCCCTGCAGTACAGCCGGCAGACCGACACCCCCGCGTTTCGGCGGCGCTATAAAAAATATCGCTACCTGGCCTCCTCCTACACCTACCTCGGCTACAACCTGCGCCGGCCGATGTTTCAGGACCGGCGGGTGCGGCGGGCCCTGGCCTATGCCATCAACAAAAAGGAGCTGGTCGACGGGGTGCTCCTGGGCCTCGGCGAGGTGGCGACGGGGCCTTACAAGCCGGGCACCTGGCCCTACGATCCGAAGGTGAAACGCTACCCCTACAACCCCGCCAAGGCGCGGAAGCTTCTGGCCGAAGCCGGCTGGCGCGACAGCGACGGCGACGGTATTCTGGACAAGAACGGCAAGCCCTTCGCCTTCACCATCGTTACCAACCAGGGAAACGACCAGCGCATCAAAACGGCGGAGATCATTCAGCGGCGCTTCCGAGAGGTGGGAGTGGCTGTCAAGCTGCGGGTCATCGAGTGGGCCTCGTTTCTCAAGGATTTCATCAATCCGGGCAACTTCGATGCGACCATTCTCGGTTGGACCATCCCCAACGATCCGGATGCCTACAACGTATGGGAATCGAGCAAGACCAAGCCCGGAGAACTCAACTTCATCGGTTTCAAGAATGCCGAGGTGGACGCCCTGCTGGAAAAGGGGCGACGCACCTTCGATCTAAAGAAACGCAAGAAAATTTACGACCGTTTTCAGGAGATTCTGGCCGAAGAGCAGCCGTATAACTTTCTTTACGTGCCGGATGCCCTGCCGGTGGTGGCCACCCGTTTCCACGGCATCGAGCCGGCTCCGGCGGGCATTATGTACAATTTCATCAAATGGTACGTTCCCGAGGGGGAGCAGAAATACCAGCGGTGAAAACCCCGTGACGCGTGATCCGTGACGCGTGCCGAGGAAACCTGAACCTGAACCCGTGTCACGCCTCACGAGAATTCGGATGCTTCGTTATCTTGCCAAACGTCTGATTATGATGGTGCCCCTGCTGCTGGGGATCACGCTGATCTCTTTTGTGGTGATTCACCTGGCTCCCGGGGAACCGACGGATCTGCAGACGCAGATGAATCCCGAGGCCAGCGTCGAGCTCCAGCATCGGCTCAGGGCGCAGTACGGGTTGGACCAGCCCCTTTACGTTCAGTACGGGCGCTGGCTGTCGCGCATCGGGCGCTTCGATTTCGGCGACTCTTTCTCCCAGGATCACCGGCCGGTCATCGACAAGATCGCCGAACGGATGCCGATCACCATTTTGATCAACGTGCTCTCCATCGTGATTATCCTGGGGGTGGCGATTCCCATCGGCATCATCTCGGCGACCCGGCGAAATTCCCTGTTCGATCGGGCGACCACCATCTTTGTCTTCATTGGCTTTGCCACGCCCTCCTTCTGGCTGGCGCTGCTGCTTATGGACTATTTCGGGGTGCGTCTCGGGCTCTTCCCGGTCGCGGGCATCAAGTCCCTCGGCTTCGAGTACCTCGGTCTGGGCGGGAAGGTCTGGGACGTTCTGCACCACCTGATGCTGCCGGTGTTCGTTTCCGCCTTCGGCGGGCTCGCCGGCTTTTCACGCTACATGCGCTCCACAATGTTGGACGTGGTGCGGCAGGACTACATCCTCACTGCCCGCGCCAAGGGGCTGCCCGAAGGGACGGTTATCTACAAGCATGCGCTGCGCAATGCGCTGCTGCCCGTCATCACCATCCTGGGGCTCTCCATTCCGGGTCTGATCGGGGGCAGCGTGATTTTCGAGACCATCTTCGCCATCCCGGGGATGGGCAAACTCTTCTACGACGGCGTCATGATGCGCGATTATCCGCTGATCATGGGGATTCTGGTTATCGGAGCGATTCTCACCCTGGCGGGGAATCTGATCGCCGATATCAGCTACGCCCTCGCCGATCCCCGGATTCGCAACGCCTGAGGGAGGCGTAAAGGTATTTTAAACGCGAAGCCGCGAAGGCGCAGGGGATTTTCATCAATCGCTGGTTTTTTGCCTTGGCCCCGACGTCTTTGCGACTTGAGAAAGCGCAGCGAGCGGGCGTTAATCACGGTTTTTCGCATGGCACGGCTTTGCGCAAATTTTTCGTAACGGCTCAAACTCAAAAACACCATTCCAAGGAGGGCCAACCTCATGAATCTTGCTGTAATCGGCACCGGCTACGTCGGCCTGGTGACCGGAACCTGTTTTTCCGAGATGGGCAACAACGTCACCTGCGTCGACTCGACGAAGCCAAGATCGTCCGGCTCAAAGAGGGCGAGATCCCCATCTACGAGCCGGGGCTCGAAGCGATGGTCATCAGCAATTATCAGGAAGGCAGGCTGCGCTTCACCACCTCCTTGGCCGAGGCGATGGCCGACTCGAACGTTTACTTCATCGCCGTCGGCACGCCCGCCGGGCGAGGACGGCTCGGCGGATCTGCAGTACGTTCTGGCCGTCGCCCGGGAAATCGGCCGCAACCTGCAACGGCTATGCCGTGGTGGTCGACAAGTCGACGGTGCCGGTGGGGACCGCCGAAAAGGTGCGCGCCGCCATCCGCGAGGAGCTCGACCGGCGCGGGGTCGAGCATCCCCTTCGACGTGGTCAGCAATCCCGAGTTTCTCAAGGAAGGGGCGGCGGTGGAGGACTTCATGCGCCCCGACCGGATCATCGTCGGCACCGACAGTGAGCAGGCCCGGGAGATCATGCGTACCCTCTATGCCGATTTTTCCCGCAACCACGACCGGATCCTGTTCATGGGGGTGCGCGACGCCGAGATGACCAAGTACGCCGCCAACGCCATGCTCGCCACCAAGATCTCCTTCATGAACGAGGTCGCCGGCCCTCTGCGACCGGCTGGGGGTGGACGTGGAGAAGGTGCGTCTCGGCATCGGCTCCGACAGCCGCATCGGCTACTCCTTCATCTATCCCGGCTGCGGCTACGGCGGCTCCTGCTTTCCCAAGGACGTCAAGGCCCTGATCCGCATGGCCGAGGACTGCCAGTTCGAGCCGCTGGTCCTCGCACTCGGTGCATCGGCGCAACGAGGCGCAGAAGCACGTGCTTTTCGAAAAGATCATCGAGCGTTTCGGCAGCGATCTCTCCGGGCTGACCTTCGGCCTCTGGGGGCTGGCCTTCAAGCCGGGGACCGACGACATGCGCGAGGCGCCCGCCGTCGTTCTGCTGCACGAACTGATCGGCGCCGGGGCGCGGGTCAAGGCCTACGATCCCGAGGCGATGGAGGTCGCCCGCCGGGAATTGCCCCGGGCCTGGTTCGAAACGGGAGCGCTGCAGCTGACCCGTCATCAGTACGACGCTCTGGAAGGGGTGCGACGCCATGGTTCTGGTGACCGAGTGGAAACCCTTTCGGCATCCCGATTTCAGGGCCATGAAGAGCCTGATGAAGGCCCCGTTCATCTTCGACGGCCGCAACCAGTACGACCCGCAGCTGCTGAAGGATGAGGGGTTCGGGTACGCCGGCATCGGCCGCCGGTAACCGATATGGTGAACCGGGATTTCCACACGGCCCGGGACTTTGGAAAGGAAGCTGTCGGCGGATGGCGATGAAGGCAAAAACGGCGAAGGCGTCCTTTTTCCGGGACGTCTTCTGGAAACGGCTGCGGACCAACCGCCTGGCGCTGGCCGGGGGAGCGATCGTCCTGCTCATGTTTCTCCTGGCGGCGGCCGCCTCCTGGACGGGGCGGGATCCGGGTGCGATCAATATCGCCCACAGCCTGGAGGCCCCCAGCTGGACCTTCCCGCTGGGGACCGACGATCTGGGCCGGGACGTGCTGACGCGCATCCTCTACGGCGCACGGATCTCCCTGCTGGTCGGCTTTGTCGCCGTCGGCATCGCCACCGTCATCGGCATTCTCCTCGGGGCTCTGGCGGGGTATTACGGCCGCTGGGTCGATTCGCTCGTCATGCGGTTCGTCGACATCATGCTCTGCTTTCCGACCTTCTTCCTGATCCTGGCGGTCATCGCCTTTCTCGAGCCCTCGATCTGGAACATCATGATCATCATCGGGCTCACCAGTTGGATGGGGGTGGCCCGCCTGGTCCGGGCGGAATTCCTTTCGCTGCGCGAGCGCGACTTTGTCCAGGCGGCCCGGGCTCTGGGCGCCCCCGATGCGCGGATCATCTTTCGACACCTGCTGCCCAACGCCCTCTCCCCGGTGCTCGTCTCGGCCACCCTGGGGGTCGCCGGGGCCATCCTCACCGAAAGTGCCCTCTCGTTCCTGGGGATCGGGGTGCAGCCGCCGACGCCTTCCTGGGGAAATATGCTCATCGCGGGCAAACAGACCCTCGGCACCGCCTGGTGGCTGTCGGCCTTTCCCGGCCTGGCGATCCTGATCACCGTTCTGGGATACAACCTGCTGGGGGAGGGGATCCGGGATGCTCTGGATCCGCGCCTGAAGGAGTAAGGAAGCGATGACGGTAGGCCGTAACGAGCCCTGCCCCTGCGGCAGCGGCAAAAAATACAAGAAATGCTGCCTCCTGCTGGCAGCTCCTGCGGCGCCCGTCGGGCGGGACCTGACCCCCGGGGAGCTGGTTCGGGCCCGCGGGCGCGCCTTTGCCGAGAGGGATTTCGGGTTTATTTTCGACACGTATCATCCCGATTCGAATTTTCGGCGACAGTTCCCTGATCGGGCGGCCTACATTCGCTACGGCCGCTCCTCCCTGGCGGAGGAGTTCCAGATTCGCGAGTGCCGGATTCTCAAGAAAAACGTCGAAGGGGACGAGGCCCGGGTGCTGTTCTACCTCGATACCCTCTTTCGCGGCGAGCGCTCGGAAGTCTTCGAACTCTCGCTTTTCCGCCAGACAGCCGAGGGTTGGCGCTACTATTCGAGCCAGAAATTGGAGCGGTCGGAATTTCCCGGGGAGATCGACGAGATCGATTGGGAGGATTTCGATCGGGGCGGCGAGCGGATCTTCTTTTAAACCTGAATTCTGTAGTTCATTACCGCAAAGACGCAATGTTCGCAAAGAAATTACAGTCTTTAAAAGACTGAGGGCTTCCCCCCCCCTGGGTGAAGGCTCTTGCCTGTTAATCATCTGATTTCCTTGGCGTTCTTTACGGCTTTGCGGTGCAAATGCTTTTCTTGTTTAAAGCATCAACTGGCTCTGCATTACGCCCGGGCGCGTTTTTGCGCGAGAAATGAACATTACTCGATGGACATAGCCGGGGCTTTCGAAACCCGGGGAGGATTGGTTTGACCACACGGATTACCCGAAAATTGCTGGATGAACTCACGGCGACGGCCAAAGCTGGCGACCGGCTGCGGAAGAACCATAATTTTCATGAGCATTACGACGAAGTCTGCCAGCGGCTGCTCAATGCCATCGAGCCCGGCTCCTATATCCGGCCCCACCGGCACCTCTCTCCCCCGAAACCGGAAACCTTCGTGGCTCTGCGGGGGCGGATGGTTCTGGTGACCTTCGAGGAGGACGGGACCATCGGCGAGAGTCGTCCCCTTCGGCCCCGGCCTCGAGACCGTGGGGATCGATATCCCCGCCGGCGTCTGGCACACCATCGTCTCGCTGGAGAGCGGATCGATTTTCTTCGAAACCAAGCCGGGCCCCTATCATCCTGCACCCGAGCAGGACTTCGCGTCCTGGGCGCCACAAGAGGGGAGCGCCGAAGCCGCGGATTTTCTGGCCCGCCTTGAGGCCCGGGTGCGGCAGCAGGACTGAGGGGCAACCATGCCGGAGCTGCCCGAAGTCGAAACCACCCGCCGTGGGATCGCTCCCTTGATCCTCGGCCGGACGGTCGCCGCGGTGCATTCCCGGGTGACCAAACTGCGACGGCCGGTTCCGGTGGCAGCGCTCGAGGCCCTCGACGGTCAGTCCGTCGTCTCGGTGAAACGTCGCGCCAAATACCTGCTGCTGCGTTTTCAGACGGGGCACATCATCCTGCATCTGGGCATGACCGGCCACCTGCATGTGGTCCCGGCCGACACCCCGCCCGAACGGCACGACCACATCGATCTGCAATTCACCGACGGCACCTGCCTGCGCTTTAACGATTCGCGCCGGTTCGGCCTCTTTCTCTGGACCACGACCGATCCCCTCCATCACCCTCTCCTGGCCCATCTTGGACCGGAACCCCTGGGCCCCGAAATGAACGGGTCTGCTCTTCATACCCGAGCCCGGGGGCGCAAAGTTGCGGTGAAATCCTTCATTATGGATCAGCGGATGGTGGTGGGGGTGGGAAACATCTACGCGAGCGAAGCCCTTTTCCGGGCGGGGATTCATCCCTCCCGGGAGGCCGGCCGCATCGGGCAGCCCCGGTACGAAGAGCTGGCCGGAGCGATCCGTGCCGTCCTTACCGAGGCGATCGCCGAAGGGGGGACGACCCTGCGAAATTTCCAGAACGCCGCAGGCAAGCCGGGCTATTTCCGCCTCAAGCTCCAGGTCTACGGCCGGGATGGAAACCCCTGCCCGCGCTGCGGACGGCCGATCATGCGCATCTCGCTCGGGCAGCGTTCGACCTATTTCTGCCGACATTGCCAGACGTAACCTGTTACGAGCCACGAAATTCAGGAGTCCTGCCCATGGAAGGTTTTCGTTTTGTCATCCCGTATGCGGTCCGGGTCGCCGATGTGAATTACGGCGGGCATGTTGCCAACTCCGCGGTCCTGAACTTTTTCCAGGATGCCCGCATCGCCTATCTGGCGAACCTGGGGCCGTACAGTGAACTGGATATCGGCGGTTGCGGGGTTATCCTCCCCGAAGCGCACGTCCGCTACCTGGCTGAGATGTTCCTCGGAGAGGCTCTGGAGATCGGCGTCCGGGTGAGCGAAATGCGCAATTCCGCGTTTGTCATGGAGTATCGCATCGAGCGCGAAGGGGAGGGGACGGTCGAAGGATTCACCAACCTGGTGGCTTTCGACTATGCGGCGCGAAAGCCGCGACGGCTTCCGCGGGCGTTTCAAAGGGCCGTGCAGGAATTCGAGGGACGGGGAGTTATCCTCAAGGGGCGAGAGCCGGCCGAAGCCTGAAAGGGGGGATAAAAGGCCGCATCGGGAAGCAGGAGTTCGGTGTTTCCCTGCATCCCGGCGCTCAGCTCATGACCGAAAGGGGGGCTTCTTCGCTGACTGCGCCGAGGTCGCCGGAGCCGAGCTGTCGCAAAAACTCTACCGCCGGCAAGGGACGGCTGAAATAGAAGCCCTGCTGCTCGTCGCACCGGGTAGCGATGAGGAATTCCCTCTGCTGTTCGGTCTCCACCCCTTCGGCGAGAACCTGGATGTTCAGGCTGTGCGCCATGGCGATCACCGCCGTCACGATCGCCATATCGTCCGCCAGGGTGGGAATATCCATGATGAAGGATCGGTCGATTTTCAGCATGTCGATCGGAAAGCGCTTGAGGTAGCTCAAGGAGGAGTAGCCGGTCCCGAAATCGTCGATGGAGAGATGGACCCCGAGCTTCTTCAGCCGGCTCAAGGTTTCGATGGTGTGATCGACGTCGCTCATCACCACGCTTTCGGTGATCTCCAGACTGAGGCAATCGGGGGCCAGGCCCGTCTCCTTGAGGATGCCTTCGATTTTCCGGAACAGGTCCGGTTGCTTGAACTGCCGGGGAGAAAGGTTGACCGCCATCCTCAGCGCCGCCAGTCCCTCATCCTGCCAGGCTCGGGCCTGGCTGCAGGCGGTTCGCAACACCCACTCGCCGATCGGGACGATCAGGCCCGTCTCTTCGGCCAAGGGGATGAAGTCGTTCGGGGCAAGCCAGCCCAACTCGGGATGGCGCCAGCGCAGCAAAGCCTCGGCGCCCACCACCTCTCCCGACGCCGTTGTTACCTGGGGCTGGTAATGAAGGACCAGTTCCTGCCGTTCCAGGGCCCGGCGCAAGGCGTTTTCCAGAGTGATTCTCTCCTTTGACCGGGCATTCATCGCCGGCGCATAGAACCGGTAATTGTTGCGGCCCAGTTCCTTGGCCCGGGAAAGGGCGTTCCCGGCGTTTTTCAGCAGGGTCTCGCCCTGCGTGCCGTCCATGGGGAACAGGGCAATACCGATACTGGCGGTGATGAAGACCTCCTGGCCATTCAGGTCGAAAGGTTCCCGGAAGGTTTCCAGGATGCCTGCGGCGATCTTGGCCGCATCTTCTTCTTCCCGGATGTCGGGCAAAAGGAGCAGGTAGCTGTCCCCTCCCATTTTCGAGACCGTATCGTCTTCATGCAGGCGGTTTTTCAGGCGCAGTGCGACTTTGCGCAACAGCTCGTCACCCTGAAGAAGGCCGAAGGTATTGTTGATTTTTTTGAAATGGTCGAGGTCGAGGGAGAAAATGGCAAACTTGCGGCCGAGCCGGTGGGAGTGGGCGATTGCCAGATTCAGGCGGTCGGCGAAAAGGACCTGATTGGGAAGGTTGGTCAAGGGATCGAATTCCGCCAGATAGCGAATCTTTTTTTCCGCCTCCCGCAGCTCGGTGATATCGAGCATGGCGCCGACCATTCCCCCCGGCGACCCGTCGCTTTTATGAAAGACCGCTTTATGGAACAGAACCTGGTGTGGGCTGCCGTCGGCGTAGAGGACCGATGCTTCGTATTTCTGGGTGCCTCCCTGGGACAACAGTTTCTCGTCGGCCTCACGGTAAACGTCGGCCAGCTCCTTGGGGGAGACCCCGTAAACCGTCTGGCCGATGACGTTTTCCTTCGGCAGGCCGATAAAGCGTTCAAAGGCCTGATTGCAGCCGAGGTACACGCCCTTTTCGTTTTTGTAGAAAATCGGGGCCGGAATAGCGCTGAGAATCGTTTGCAGCAGCTCGGATTGCTCCCGGGATTTCTCCTCGGAACGTTGGCGCTCCATCTCTGCGGTGCCCCGGACGGCGAATGCCTTCAGCAGGGCCTTGGCGTATTCGAGGTCTTTGATCGGGGTTTGGCCAGCGACCGCCATCAGCCCCAACGGTGCTCCTTCGCTATCGAACAGGACCATCCCCACCAGGCTTTCGACGTCCAGGTCGCTCAACAGCGGATCCTTGGGAAACAACCTCTGCACCATGCGGGGGAAGGCGCAGATCTGGCCATCGGCCAGAGCCGCAAAGGGCGAGTCGGCGAGGGGATATTGGTAGGTTGAGGTCTTTTGGCTCTGCACGGTTATCGACAGATGAGGCCTGCCTGCGGGGGCGTTGCCGGTGAACCGTCCGGCGAGGACGATGTCCATTCCCAGGGCATCGGAAAGGTGGCGCCTCAGGGATTGCCAGAAGACATCTCCGGGAGTCATGGAGATGCCCCGGATCAGATCCCGAAGACGGTTTTCGTTTTTTTTCAGGTCCAGGCGATGGCGAACCAACAGCAGGGGAAAGAGCGCAGCCAGCAGAAAACTTCCCCACCGGGGGGATAATTCCAGCCAATCCAGTGTCCCCGATGGCAGCGCTCCGGAACCCGGTCGCCGCTCAATAACAAAGATCCACAGGCAAAGGATGCCGGCCGACAGCAGAAGGCCCCAGAGCCCTGGCGGTACCCGTTTGGAGGAGAATCCCCGTCTGCCGATTGGCGGGTAATTCATGCGAAAGGCTCCCAAGGAAAACATTAAAAGAATAACAACGTTTTATGTTTGTCGATGGAAATGAAAGTCTAATAATTTGGAGTGCGTCGAATGCTATCGGATTGTTCACAAAGCACGAAATAAAATGTAATTATTCGCCAAGATGTTCAGTGACGTCATCCCCGAGTGGTTGTGTCGGGGAACCAGAGAGAAAAACCGGATTCCGGCCGAAATCACGCCGGAATGACGGTGTCGGAGTTGCCTTTAGTCAATAACATTCGCGGCTGAAACCGCTCCACCATTGGAGCTGAATAGTTACAAAAAAATAACGGACATTTAAAATAACGTGCGGATATGGCGAAAAGTTAAACATTGTTTTGTTTTTTTGTCAAGGAGAAAGGATTCTCTCGCAGGAGCAATTTTTTGAGGTTTTTTGACGAGTTGAAAAGATGGTTTCCCCGGTTCGAATAAAGCGGGGCTTTTCCCATGACTGTTTCCCTTGCGTTATTTAGGGGGGAATCTTCTGGACTTTCGTTCTGTCCTGTACTAAACAGACCAATACGAAAATACCGTTTGATGTTAGAAGGTATCATCCTGCTGGATTTTCGCTTGCTGCCCTTGGAAAGGGCGGGGAGGGACCTCCGGCGGAAGGTGAATGTTGATGGCTTTATTGCACAACCCCATCGCTCTTTTTCTGATCATCGTCATCCTTGGAGAGACGCTGGGAAGGGTGCGCCTGTGGAGTCTCACCCTCGGCCCTGCCGCCATCGTCTTTGTCGCCCTGGCTTTCGGTCATTTCGGATTTACCCTGCCCCAGGGGCTGCAGACCATCGGTCTTGCCCTGTTCATCTACGCGGTGGGTCTCCAGGCCGGCCCCGGCTTTTTGAGCTCGTTTCGCAGCCACGGCCTGCCGATGGCAGTCGGTGTTCTAGCCATGGTGACCACCGGCACCGCAGTGGCCTATGGCTGTTGTCGCGTTCTTCGGTTTCGACGCCGGGACCGGTGCGGGTCTCCTCTCCGGGGCGATGACCAGCACCCCCGCCCTGGCGGCCGCCGTTGAGACCGTCGGCCACCACCAGGCCCCGGCCGCCTTCGGCCTCACCTACGGTTTCGGCATGCTCGGCGTGGCGCTTTTCATCAAGCTGCTCCCCAAGATCCTGCGAATCGACGTTCGCGCCGAAGAAGAACGGCTCGCCCGGGAGCTCGCCGAGGTCAATCCCCCGATCACCTTTCAGCACATCGAAGTGAGCAACCCCAATCTTTTCGGCAAGCGGATCGTCGATCTCTTTTTGAGGGAGATTGCGCCGGTGACCGTTACCCGGTTGCTCAGGCACGAAGGTTCCGAGCCGGAACTGGTGGCTGCGGAGACCGTACTGCAGCAGGGAGACCGCCTGCGGGTGGTGGGGCGACCGGACGACCTGAAAAAGGTAGAACTTTACATCGGCCGACCCGTCACCGGAGAAATCGCTTTCGACCGGGTCCTGGCGAAAAAAAGCATCGTCGTCTCCAAACGAAAATTCGCCGGCGTCACCCTTGGCTATTTCAATTTCCGGGACGCCTTCAACGTGCAGATCGCGCGTATCACCCGCAGTGGTATCGACCTGCCGGCTGACGCCAACACCCGCCTGCATCTCGGCGACGTGCTTCATGCCGTGGGGGACGAGCGCTCGCTGCGGAACATCACCCGCCTGCTCGGTAACGATCTCAAGGCAACCTACGAGATCAGTCTGTTGCCGCTTCTCGTCGGCCTCCTGCTCGGTTTTCTGCTCGGCAAGGTGATCCTTCCGCTCCCTGTCATCGGCCCGTTGCCGCTGGGAACCGCCGGCGGCACTTTGGTTGCCGGCCTGGTGCTCGGCGCCCTCTACCAGACCGGTCCTCTTATCTGGGACCTGCCGTCCGCCGGCAATCACCTGATTCGGGAGCTGGGCCTGGCATTGTTTCTCGCCACGGCAGGGACCTCAGCCGGCGTCTCTTTCGTGGACACCATCAAGGCCCAAGGTTTCCCCCTCCTTTTTTCAGGGATGGCGGTGACTCTGGTGCCGGTGGTCGTCGGTACGCTGCTTGGCCTGTGGTGGCTCAGGGTCCGTTTTCTGCGGTTGCTGGGGATGCTGGTGGGCGGCATGACCAACGCCTCCGGCCTGGCCGCGACCGGTACGCTCTCCTCGACATCTTTTGCCCCGGCCGCTTACGCCACGGTTTATCCCATCGCCCTGATCAGCAAGATCATCGCCGTCAAGCTGCTCCTCCTGATTCTCTGACCATTCGCTCTCGCGGAAGCCGGTATTCCCTTCTTCCCTTGCCCTTGCCAACCGCCGGGTCCCTGTTAGAGTCGTTGGCATAGAGTCCGTTTTCTGCCCGGCCGCCCGCAGGAGGAAGCCATGCCAAAAAAGATGTCTCCGGTAAAAGACTGCGCGGTTACCAATTGCGCCTACAACGACAAAAAGGCGTGCCACGCCATGGCCATCACCGTCGGTGAAGCGGTCGAACCGATGTGCGATACCTATTTTGAGTCCAGCACCCATGGGGGGGTGAAGGACATGACCGCGGGCGTCGGCGCCTGTAAGATCGCCGACTGCCAGTTCAACGAGCGTTTTGAGTGTTCGGCCCCCGACATTCATGTGGGATTCAAACACAGCCACCCCGATTGCCTCACCTTTGAAGCCAGGACCTAATCAACCACCACTCAAGCCACCGGGCAGGAACCGAAGAGGGCCGCAAGCCGGCCTTCCGCCGCAGCCGATATCGACTGCGGTTTTTTTTGTCGATTTCAGCGCTTGGGGAGGTCTTATTCGGGCGCACTCACTTGCGGCCCGCCCGTCAGGGTTCCGTCAGGAGCTCCGCCGCATAGGAGAAGAGGGCTGGTGCGCCGCCTGTGTGCCAGAACAGGATGGTGTCGTCGGATGAAAATTCTTCTTTCTCGATCATGTCGAGCAGCGCTCCCATGGCGCGGCCCGTATAAACCGGGTCGAGCAGAATGCCTTCGGTTCGGGCCAGGAGCCGGATGGCATGGCGCTCCAAATCGTCGACCACTCCGTAGCCGGCGCCGGCATAGTCGCTACGGAGGATGACGTCCGTCGGCCCGAACTCATGGCGCACCCCCAACCGCGCAGCGGTCGCATTGGCCAGGTCCAGTACGTGGGTTTCGAAAGGCGCCTCGCCGGCCTCGCCTTTGTCGATGGCGATTCCGACGATCTCGAACGTACGATCCATGACCATTTTCCCTACCAACAGGCCGGCCTGGGTGCCGCCGGAACTGGAGGGAAAAACGATGTGCGTGACCCTCTCTCCCTGCTCGTCGAGCTGGCCGCAGAGTTCCGCGACGGCTTCGACAAAGGCGGCGGCGCCGGTGGGGTTCGATCCGCCGTAGGGGATCACAAAGGGAACCCCGCCCCGAGACCGGATCTCTTTGGCGATCTCCGGGATCTTTTCCCCCTTGCGCAGCTCGCCGCTCCAGTGGATGGTTGCGCCGAAGAGGTGGTCGAGAAGCAGATTGCCTTCCGGCTCGGCTGGGGCCTCCCCGCCGAGAACCAGATGGCAGCGCAGACCGCAGGCGGCCGCCGCTGCGGCAGTTTGCCGACAGTGATTCGATTGCTGGGCGCCGCCGGTGATGAGCGTATCGCAGCCCCGGGCGAGGGCCTCGCCGAGAAGAAACTCCAGTTTTCGGGTTTTGTTGCCGCCGAGCCCCAGGCCGGTCTGATCGTCGCGCTTGATCAGCAGGCGGGGACCGCCCAGGAGGGCTGAAAGGCGGGGAAGGGCGGTCAAGGGGGTCGGCAGAAAACCGAGGCGGCGACGCGGCAGGTGCTTATAGGTCATAAAAGGACTCCTTTGCCCTTTCACTGGTTCAGTGGAAAACGGGGTGTTTCGGGAACTCGGCAACAACTTGGTTCGACTCCGGAATTCTGTCCGTCAGTCTGCCCGGAACCCTTCGACCAATGAGAACATCCCCTGGGTCCGAATCAGGCGGATGCGGTGGAACCCGGCCTCGTCCAGCCCTTGTGCGATCTCTTCGTACGTATAGGTGTTTCCTCCCCGGGTCCCGGCCAGCATGTTCACCGCGAACATGGCACCCGCCGCAGGCTCGGTTCGATCGGGGGACATGACGAAATCGCGGACCACGATTCGCCCGCCCGCATCCAGGGCGTCGTGAATCTTCCGGAAGAGAGCCTTGTTTTCCTCCCGGCTGTTCTGGTGGATGATGGCCGACAGCAGCGCCAGATCGTGGCCCGGCGGCAGCGGATCCTCATAAAAATTGCCGGGAACCAGCCTGACGCGCTCTGCCGCTCCGGCGGCGTTCACCCGGTCCCGGGCCATTTCGATCACCGGCGGCAGATCGAACAGGGTTGCCCGCATCTCCGGAACCGCTGCCAGAAAGGCCAGGGTGTAGCTGCCGGAGCCGCCCCCCACATCCAAAAGCCGCCGGGCCTTGCCCGGCTGAACGGCCGCTACCACCTCCGGCGCCTTTTTCGAGGCGATGACATGCATGGCGCCGATAAAGGACTCAATGCTGCCCTCGGCCAGGGCGCCGGTTTTTTCCATGTTGGCCGTGGTCTTACCGGAAACGATGTCCGTGATCTGCGACCAGTTCTGCCATACCCGTCCCTGGTGCAGAAGCAGGGGCAGGAGCGATTCCGGGGCATCGGCGGCAAGAAAGGGGACGGCCGACGGCTCGGTCTGGTAGAGCCCATCGGTTTTGTTCAGATAGCCCAGGGCGCTCAAGGCATCGAGCAGAATGGTGATTCCCCGCAGATCGGCGTTTCGTTCCGCCGCCACCGCCGTCAGCGCTCAAGGGGTTTTCGGCAAGCAGGGTGAACAGATCGAGTTCCGCCCCGCAAAGGAGCACACGACTCTCCTGGAAGGCGCGCGAAGTTTTCAAGATGGCATCGGATGAGAGCTTTTCGTTCATCATAACCCCCTTTTCCCCCGAAAAAGGGGACGGATATATTTTTTTATGGTTTTGATTTTCGCGGCCGCCCCTGCCCCCGCAACTCGATCCGTCTGTTCAATCTCGCTTCGATCTCGTCGATAAAAGAGGCTCCACCGGTCAACTGACCCCGTTGTACCGCCTTCCGGATATTCTCTCTTTCGGACTCGGAAACGGTCTCCGCCAGGAATTCTCGGTACCGTCGGCGTCGATCTTCAGTAGAATCGCCCATCGCCAGATACTGCGGATCGAAGTCCAGCCATTCATAGCCGCTTGGTTGAACTTTGGACCGGCAGCTCGACCAGGGATAGTCGGCCGGATTGTCACATAGACCAACGGCGACGGGATTCATCTCAACGTACCGGCAGCAGGCCAGCAGATAGCGGTTGGTTTCGATGGGACTCGATTTAAACCGCCCCTCCCATAATGTGCCGCTGCGGCCCTCAAGGCGATTGACAAAACGAGTCTGTCTTCCGGCAAGGCGTTTCATCAACTTGCCGAGCGCCTCTGGATCTTCCCCGGGGTCGACCACCAGGTGCACATGATTGGTCATCAGGCAGAATGCGAAAATCCGGCAGCGATATTTTCCCTTCCACTCGGCGAGGTTGTCGAGATAATAGCGGTAATCGTCCTCATCGGCAAATATTGTCTGGCGATTATGGCCGCGCTGAACGATATGGTGAGGGTAATTGGGAATGACGATGCGAGCTGTTCTTGGCATGGGGGTAATTTAGCATAAAGGGCAAAAAGGGGCCAGAAAACAAATCTGTCCCCTTTTCCCCTCGCGGAGCGACGGCATCAAGGGTACGGAAGACGGCGTAATGATCGAATGGCTTGAGGGCGCAAAGCCGATGGTGTAACATGAACTCCCGTCCGGGCACTCCGGGACGGAGTTCACCGGTTTGAAGAAGCGAAACTCAAGGGGCGGCAAGCGAGAGCCCCCGAAAAACGGCTGCTGTCCACGTTTCAACGGAGCCAAAACCCTGATTATGGTTAATGTTAATGCCAGCCCCATTCCGTGCGCTTTGCGGAGTATTCCCCGGCCCAGGACGGCAGCCCCTCGCCACGGGCTGCCGTCCGCCGGCAAGCGGCGTCGGGGTCGGCTGTCTTTCCCGGTCATGACGTTTCTCCTCCTCCTGATTCTCTTCACCGCGACCGCGGCCAGGGCCGAAAAGGTCGTTGTCGTCGGCGGCGACCAAGCGTATCCCCCTTATGAGTTTCTCGATCAGGACGGCCACCCAGCGGGCTACAATGTTGAGCTGACCCGGGCCATTGCTGAGGTGATGGGGGTCAAGGTCCAAATCCGCCTGGGCGACTGGGAGGAGATGCGCAAAGCCCTCGCCGACGGGTCGATCGATATCCTGGAGGGGATGGTTTACTCCAAGGAACGCGCCCGGAAGTTCGACTTCTCCCCGCCCCATAGCTTCGTCAACGAGTCGGTCTTCGCCCGCAAGGGGGCGCAGCCCGTCACCTCCCTGGAGCAACTGCGCGGCAAAGAGGTTATCGTGCAACGAGGGGGCTTCAGTCACGATTACTTAGTGAACAAGCACGTTGGCGCGAAGCTGATCCTGGTCGAAACCCACCGGGAGGCACTGCGCCTGCTGGCGGCCGGCAAGGGCGACTATGCGCTGGTGGGCAATCTGCCCGGATTGTACCTGGGCCGCAAGCTCGGACTCTCCAATGTCGTTCCGGTGGGCAAGCCCTTTTCCGGTCAACCTTACGGCTATGCGGTCAAAAAGGGGAATGAGAAAATTCTCGCCCAATTCAGCGAGGGGTTGGCGCTGCTGAAGAAGACCGGTCGCCAGCAGCAGATCTACGATCGCTGGCTCGGCCCCCTCGAGCCCAGGGGGATTCCCTGGAAGAAGATCGTCCTGGTGGGGGGGATGGTCTTTGGCCCATTGCTGATCGTCCTGGGCGGCATCGTGGTCTGGAATCGCTCCCTGAAAAAGGAGGTGGAGCGGCGGACGCGGGATTTGCAGCTGCAGCAGCAGCAACTCATTCAGGCCGACAAGATGGCCTCCCTCGGCATCCTGGTCTCCGGCGTCGCCCACGAGATCAACAACCCCACCGGCTTGATCCTTTACAACCTGCCGGTCTTGTCGAAGGCTTACCAGGTGGCGGAAGCCGGTCCTCGAGACCCGCTTTCGCGACGAGGGGGATTTCATGATCGGCGGCCTGCGCTACTCCACCCTGCGCGAGGAAGTGCCGCGCCTCTTTGCCGAGATGCAGGACGGTGCCCGGCGCATCAAGCGGATCGTCGAGGATCTGAAGGACTTTCGCCCGCCAGGAAACCGCGGATTTGTCCGATGCGGTCGATCTCAACGCGGTGGTGCAGGCCGCGGTCCGCCTGGTCGAGAATTCCATCAAGAAGGCCACCAGCCGCTTCAGAGTCCGCTATGCCGAAGAGCTGCCGCCGGTGCGGGGCAACGCCCAGCGCATCGAGCAGGTGGTGGTCAACCTGCTGTTGAACGCCTGTCAGGCCCTCTCCGATCCGGACGCAGGCGATCTCCCTCACAACCGCCTACGACGGCCGGAGGCGGAGGTGGTTCTGGAGGTCGCGCGACGAGGGAGCCGGCATCGCCCCGGAGCACCTGCCCCGGCTCACCGAGCCCTTTTTCACCACCAGGCGCGAGGCGGGCGGAACCGGTCTCGGTCTTTCGATCTCGGCCGGTATCGTCCGAGAACACCGGCGGCACGTTTCGCCTTCGGCTCCGCAGCCCGGGCAGGGAACCACCGTGACTCTGCGCCTGCCCGGCCCTGAAGAAGGGAGCGCCATGATCAATGAGTCCCTCTATCCCCCATGCCGTTCTGCTGGTCGACGATGAGGAAGCCTGGCTGCACAGCCTGGCCTGAACCTTGCGCGTTCGCGGGGCATCAACCACGTCATCCGCTGCAGGACAGCCGCGAGGTGATGGAGATCTTGGCCAGCAGGAGGTCGGCCTGGTACTCCTCGACCTGAACATGCCGCACCTCTCCGGCGAAGAGCTGCTGCCGACGGATTGCTCGAAGACATCCCGATGTGCCGGTGATCATCCTCAGCGGCCTCAACCAGATCGACACCGCGGTCAACTGCATGAAGCTGGGCGCCTTCGACTTCTTCGTCAAGACGGTGGAAGAGGAGCGGCTGATCCGGGGCATCCAGCGGGCCATCCAGATGATCGACCTGCAGCGGGAAAACCGGGAGATGCGGTCCCGCTTTCTCCACGACAAACTGGAGCATCCCGAGGCCTTTGCCGAGATTCTCACCCGGGACAAGGCGATGCGCTCGCTCTTCCAATACATCGAGTCGGTGGCCGGCAGCCCCCAGCCGATTCTGATCAGCGGCGAAAGCGGGGTCGGCAAGGAACTGGTCGCCCGGGCCATCCATCGCCTGAGCGGGCGCCAAGGGCGCCTGGTGGCGGTCAATGTGGCCGGACTCGACGACAATGTCTTCTCCGACACCCTCTTCGGCCACACCCGGGGCGCCTTCACCGGCGCCGACACGACGCGCCGCGGGATGATCGAGCAGGCCGCCGGCGGCACCCTGTTCCTCGACGAGATCGGCGACCTCACCCTCGCCTCCCAGGTGAAGCTGCTGCGGCTGCTGCAGGAAGGGGAATACTATGCCGCTGGGCAGCGACCGGCCCCGGCGGAGTGAAGCCCGCATCGTCGTCGCCACCAACCAGCGACCTCGACCGCCAAGCAGGCGGCGGCGCTTTCCGCAAGGATCTCTACTACCGGCTCTGCGCCCACCAGGTCCACATGCCGCCGCTGCGCGACCGCAGCGAGGATATCCGCCTTGCTCCTCGACCTCTTTCTCGAGGAGGCGGCCCGGGCCCTGCGACAAAGGCAAGCCGACCGCTGCCCAAGCGAACTCTCCGACTCCTGTGACCAACTACCACTTTCCCGGCAACATCCGGGAGCTGCAGGCCATGGTCTTCGACGCCATGAGTCGTGCACAAGAGCAAGATGCTGTCGCATGGACGTCTTCAAGCGGGCCATGGACAAGCAGAACCCGCCGGCCGAGGCAACGGCTGCGTCCCGGGCCGCCGAGCGCCGGGTCTGTCATTCGCCCTGCCGAACCCCTGCCCAGCATCCACGGCCGTGCGGATCAGCTGGTCGCCGAGGCCATGAGCGCGCCGAGGGCAACCAGTCCATCGCCGCCGTCTGCTCGGCGTCTCCCAGCCAGGCCCTGAGCAAGCGCCTGAAAAAGTTGAACGAGCGTTCCTGAACCGGGAACCCGACGACTTCCGGGGGCCGGGCCGATTGCGGTCCGGTCCTTTTTCGGTGCGGTCGATGCCACCCTCCGACGGCCCGCAACCCTTATAACCCTGCCAACGCCTATAACCTCCCCCAGTCCTTTTTAACCTCTCGAATTCACAATTCTTTTCCCCGTCGCAACAGAACCGTCCGCCCCGGGGTTATACTCCTTCGCGCCGCGCCAGCAGTCTCGTTCTTGCGAATTTATCCATTGATTCCGGGGTGTTAGTGCGTCGTCCCGAGCCTGGCACCGCCCTTGCTCTAGATCGGGGACAAGAGAACAATCAAAAACGTTTTTAAAGCGGCACTCGTCCCCGGCCTTCCCCCGGGGCCCTCACACCCAAAGGAGATGGCGGCAATGGCTATGAAAACCAGGATAGAACACGATTTGCTCGGCGACCGGGAGGTCCTCGACCATTGTTATTTCGGGGTGCAGACCCTGCGGGCGCTGGAGAATTTCGACATTACCGGCATCCCCATCTCCCATAGCCCGGAACTGATTCGGGCCCTGGCCTACGTGAAAAAAGCGGCGGCCCTGGCCAACCTGGAACTGGGGATTCTGCCGGCCAAGATCGCCCAAGCCATCGCCTCGGCCTGTGACGAAATTATCGATGGCGAGTTGCACGACCAGTTTGTGGTCGACGTCTTTCAGGGCGGGGCCGGTACCTCGACCAACATGAACGCCAACGAGGTCATCGCCAACCGGGCGCTCGAGCTTTTGGGCGAGGAAAAAGGCGCCTACCAGCACTGCCACCCCAACAACCACGTCAACTGCTGCCAGTCGACTAACGACGCCTACCCCACGGCTTTCCGGCTGGCCCTGCATGCCGAACTGCGCAAGCTGATGGACAAGATGGCGTTGCTGCAAAAAGCCTTTTCCGCCAAGGGCAGCGAGTTCGCCGATGTGCTGAAAATGGGGCGCACCCAGCTCCAGGATGCCGTTCCCATGACCCTCGGCCAGGAGTTCTCGGCCTACGCCACCACCATCGGCGAGGACATCGAGCGGATCTCCGAGGTTCACCACCTCATCCACGAGATCAATCTCGGCGCCACCGCCATCGGTACTGGGCTCAATGCCCCTCCGACTACACTCGCCTGGTCACCGAACAGCTGCGCAACCTCACCGGCATCCCGCTGGTCACCTCGGCCAACCTGGTCGAAGCGACCTGGGACACCGGGGCCTATATGCAGATCTCCGGAGTCCTCAAGCGCTTTGCCGTCAAGCTCTCCAAGATCTGCAACGATTTGCGCCTGCTCTCTTCCGGCCCTCGGGCCGGCTTTAACGAGATCAACCTGCCGAAAATGCAGCCCGGCTCCTCGATCATGCCGGGCAAGGTCAACCCGGTCATCCCCGAGGTTGTCAACCAGATCGCCTATCAGGTTGTCGGTGCCGACATCACCATCACCATGGCCTCGGAGAACGGCCAGCTGGAGCTGAACGTCATGGAGCCGGTCATCGCCTACAACCTGTTTTCGTCCATCGACATGCTGGGGCGGGCCTGCACCACCCTGGCGCAAAAGTGCGTGGACGGCATCACCGCCAATCGGGAGCAGTGCCGGAAGCTGGTGGAGAACAGTATCGGCATCGTCACCGCGCTCAACCCCTGCATCGGCTACGAGAACTCGTCCGCCGTCGCCAGAGAAGCCCTGGAACAGAACCGCTCGGTCTACGACCTCATCCTCGAAAAACAGCTGCTCCCCAAGGAAAAGCTGGACGAGATCCTGTCGACCGAAAACATGATGCATCCCAAATTCATTGCGGTGTGATCGGACCGCCCCGCCCCGCTCCGGCCAGGGACGGTGCCGGTCTTTGACTTCATGGATCGCCGCTTCGTGGATTGCAAACCAACCCCCAGACTTCAAGGAGGCACACCGATGGAACATCCGACGACTCAACCGACAACCCCGGCCCCCCGCCTGCCCAACCTGTGGCAGGTGGCTCTGGTGCTGGGCGGCTTTCTGGCCCTGGCATTTTCCTTCACCTCCCTCGGCATCGAAATCCATCTGGCCATCTTCAGCGGCTGGTTTTTGGCTTTTGCCGTCGGAAAAATGATCGGTTACGACTACCCGGGGATGGAAAAGGCCGTTACCACCGGCATCTCCAACGGCATGGATGCCGTCATCATCCTGCTGGCCGTCGGTGCCCTGGTCGGCACCTGGATCTCCGGCGGTGTGGTGCCGAGCCTGATCTACTACGGCTTGAAGGTCATCCACCCCTCCATCTTCCTGCTCGCCACCCTGATCATCTGTTCGCTGACCTCCCTGGCCACCGGTACCTCCTGGGGGACCGCCGGCACCGCCGGCATTGCCATGATGGGGATCGGCGCCGGGCTGGGGATCCCCGCGCCGTTGACCGCCGGGGCCGTCCTCTCCGGCGCCTATTTCGGCGACAAGCTTTCCCCCCTCTCCGACAGTACCATCCTGACCGCCTCCATGTCCGGGGTGAAAGTGATGGACCATGTCAAGGGGATGTTGCCGGTCTCCATCGCCGGTTATGCGCTGTCGGCCATCGCCTTCACCATCGCCGGATTTACCGTCGGCGGCCATAAGGCCGACCTGGGACAGATCGACACGGTGATGAACGCGATCCACGGCATGTTCCACGTCAGCCCGCTCTGTCTGCTGCCGATGCTGCTGGTCGTCGTTCTGTTGGCGATGAGAATGCCCTCGATCCCCGTCATTACCTTCGGTGCCGTTCTCGGCATTGTCTGGGGCATGGTCTTTCAGGGGCTGTCGCCGGTGGCGGCGATCGGCACCGCCTGGGCCCAGATCCCCAAACACACCGGCATGGTTTTCATCGACAATATTCTCAGCCGGGGCGGCATGAGCTCCATGCTCTGGTCGGTCGGCATCATCATCTTCGGCCTCGGCTTCGGCGGCCTGCTGGACCACATCGGGGTGCTCAAGGTCCTGGCCGGCAAGATCGAAAAAGTGATCGTCGGGGGCGGCTCCCTGGTCGCCACGACCATCGGCACCGGCATCCTTGGCAACCTCTTCGGCAGCGCCATGTACGTCTCTTTGATCCTGACTCCCAAGATCATGGGCGAGAAACACGACCAACTCGGCTACGACCGCCGTGTGCTCTCCAGAAATGCTGAGATCGGCGGCACCCTCACCTCCGGGATGGTTCCCTGGAGCGACAACGGCATCTTCATGGCCGGCATCCTGGGCGTGGCAACCCTGGACTATCTGCCCTACATGTGGCTGTCCTTCGCCTGTATCGGCGTCTCCATCCTCTTCGGCTATACCGACAAATTCATGTATCGGGCCGAAGCGACCGGGGCGCCGGAGTCGGTGGCCGCGCCGGGGGCGGTGGCCGAAGCCGCCGAAGACCTCGCGGCCTGACGGTTTAACCAGATCAACCGCAACGGGCCGAGTCCCTGATCTTGCGCCGAGGCCGGTGGTCGCAGGCTGCGACGCAACGGTCCCCGATGCTCATTCGGGCTGACCAAGGCCCCCTACAGAAGGAGCCGGACCATGAAAAAGATCTTGCTGGTCGCCACCGGCGGCACCATCGCTTCCTCGGAATCCGCGGACGGGCTCGCGCCGGCCTTCGATGCCGCGCAGCTTTTGGCCTATATTCCGGAAATCAAGGACCTGTGTCAGGTCGACGGGGTGTCCGCCATGACAATCGACAGCACCAACATGACGCCGAGCCTGATGGTCAGGATCGCGGAGACCATTGACCGCCATTATCATGACTACGACGGTTTCGTCGTCACCCACGGCACCGACACCATGGGCTATACCGCTGCCGCCCTCACCTACATGCTGCAAAACATCAAGAAGCCCGTGGTTGTGACGGGTTCGCAGATCGCCATCGAGGCGCTGTACACGGACGCCAAAAAGAACATTTCGGACGCCATCCGCTTCGCCCTCGAAGATATTGGCGGCATCTTCGTCGCCTTCGACGGGCGCATCATCAACGGCACCCGGGCCATCAAATTGAAGACCCAAAGTGCCGACGCCTTTTCCAGCGTCAATTTCCCGAGGATCGCCAATATCAAGCTGGGGAAAATCACCTACAACAACGCCATGAACTATGGGGAACACGCCAAGATGCTCGACCCTGATCCGAGCAAGCCCTTCATATTGCAGAACCGGCTGTGCGAGGACGTGTTTCTCCTGAAAATCTCCCCGGGCATCAAACCCGGAATTTTCGACTACCTGAAGGAGAACTACAAGGGCGTCATCGTCGAAAGCTTCGGCATCGGAGGCATTCCTAGCGAGGGGATCGATATCGTGTCCAAACTGGAGGAGTTGATCCAGGCCGGGATCGCGGTGGTGATTTCCACCCAGTGCCTGGAGGAAGGCATCGACCTGGGGATTTACGAGGTCGGCCACAAACTCGCCAAGCATGAGGTGATCTGCGCCGGGGACATGAACAGCGAGGCGATCATGATGAAAATGATGTGGGCCCTGGGCAACCTCAACACCCTCGACGATGTCAAGTATTTCATGGAAACCCCGGTCTTCGGCGATCGCAATTTCTGAACCCGGCGCGCCCCCGAACTTCGCGAACACCAGCAGCTTCCGTGCTGGAGGGCTCTCTCCTCTCTGCCCCTCTCCTTCGGGAGAGGGGATTTTTTTCCAGGAGGATCAATCCCGGAGTGACGAAAGAAGCTCTCGATCAGCCGCAGCCGCTTTTTAAGAAGCGGGGATATAAAAAGGGGACAATAAAATAAATCTGTCCTCTTTTCCCTCTTTTCCCTTCCTCTGACCGGCTGCGGCATCGCCCGCGGCTATTTGACTTAGCTCCGCTTCGTTTTGCCCCGAAGAACCCCGGGCGCCAACCCGGAGGTCGCCGCGGCCGGGCCGCCGTCAGCCAGGTGTTTTCCCGGCCCGCTGGGCCGCAGGGTGCCGTTCGTCCCTTCCGGCTGATGGCTGACGGTCGCCCCACTCGTTAGGGTACAAGCGTTGCAATTGATGGAAGGAATCCTCTTTTGCAACCGAATTTGCCCCCGCGGCAAGGCTGGCTGGTGGCGTGCATATGGGAAAACGGAGGTGAAAAATGAACCAGAAAGTATGGGTTATCCCCGATCGGGACTGGAATGAGACGGAGGTGGCGGAAAAGAGCCCGCCTGCCGCCCCTCTTCCGGAAACGCCGGAGGTGGAAGAATCCGCGCCCCTTTCCGCCTCGCCCCGGAAAAATCCGGCGCTCTCCTTCAGCCTCTCTCTGTTCGTGTGGGGCGGCGGGTATCGCTACCTCGGGGAAACACGCACGGCAGCGATCTATACGGCGGCCATGGGGCTCTTTGGCGCCCTGCTCTGGGGACTGCTGTTCTACCTGAAGGCGGAAATCGGCCTGCTGGCCCACCTCGGCTTGTCCCCCGCGGCCGTGGCCCTGGGGGTGACGGCCTTCTTTCTCGCCGGTCTGATCCTCTGGTCGGTCAACGCCGTGACCGCCTATTTCCGGACCGTGCGGGGGTGGGCCGATCCTTTCCTGGGCGTGGAAAAGGGAATCTGGCCCCTATGCGCCTCGCTTTTTTTCCCCGGCTGGGGCCAATTCCTGAACGGCCAACCGCTGAAGGGCCTCCTCTTCCTTCTGTTCGGGATGCTGGAGGTTTTCACCCTTTTCGTTTTCGTCTTGGCGCGATCTCTCTGGCCGCTGCTCCAAGGAGATCCGGCTCGGCGGATCTTTGAAGTCTATCTGGGCGGGGCGGTCCTGCTCCTTCCCATCTTCTTTCTCGTGTGGATCGTTGCCGCGTACGATGCCTGGCGCTCGAACCAGAAACAGCAGCGGAAGAGACTGTGTCGGAAAAATCCCGGATACCGTCCGGGAGGACCGAGGATCGTGCGGGCCTTGATTCCGCGGAGCAGCGCGATCCTCGGACTGCTGCTCGCCATATCCTTGGCGATGCAATTCTGCCCGAAAACGTTTTATCGGCATTCCCTGGAAAGGGTGCGGGTGGAGATGCTGAAGAGCCACGTGGAATTCATTCCGGAACTGGTGCAAAAGGCGGTGGGGGTGATCGATCGGTAGGGAGGGTCGGAAAGGTTCAGTGTAAAAAGGGGCCGGATATATTTTTTATGGTTTTGATTTTCGCGGCCGCCCCTGCCCCCGCAACTCGATCCGTCTGTTCAATCTCTCTTCGATCTCATCGATAAAAGAGGCTCCGCCGGTCAACTGACCCCGTTGTACCGCCTTCCGGATATTCTCTCTTTCGGACTCCGAAACGGTCTCCGCCAGGAATTCTCGGTACCGTCGGCGTCGATCTTCAGTAGAATCGCCCATCGCCAGATACTGCGGATCGAAGTCCAGCCATTCATAGCCGCTTGGTTGAACTTTGGACCGGCAGCTCGACCAGGGATAGTCGGCCGGATTGTCACATAGACCAACGGCGACGGGATTCATCTCAACGTACCGGCAGCAGGCCAGCAGATACCGGTTGGTTTCGATGGGACTCGATTTAAACCGCCCCTCCCATAATGTGCCGCTGCGGCCCTCAAGGCGATTGACAAAACGAGTCTGTCTTCCGGCAAGGCGCTTCATCAACTTGCCGAGGGCCTCTGGATCTTCCCCGGGGTCGACCACCAGATGCACATGATTGGTCATCAGGCAAAATGCGAAAATCTGGCAGCGATATTTTCCCTTCCACTCGGCGAGGTTGTCGAGATAATAGCGGTAATCGTCCTCATCGGCAAATATTGTCTGGCGATTGTGGCCGCGCTGAACGATGTGGTGAGGGTAATTGGGAATGACGATGCGAGCTGTTCTTGGCATCGCGGTAATTTAGCATAAAGGGCTAAAAGGGGCCAGAAAACAAATCTGTCCCCTTTTTCTGTCCCCTTTTTCTGAAAGGGCTAAAAGGGGCCAGAAAACAAATCTGTCCCCTTTTTCTGTTCTTTTTCTGTTCCCTTTTTCCCCCCTTTTTTGGTCCCGGCGGCGGAAAAGGAGAATCGCCATGGCTAAGGGGCCCGAGGGGGCGCTGGCGGTGGGGAGAAGCCTGGCCTGCCAGTATGTCCATGGCCCCGGGGTCAGCGGAGCATGAAGGTTTCATACTCCAGGTTGCCCAGGTCGTGGTCCAGCAGTAACATGCCCAAAAATACCGAGATGACTAGGGACAAGGCGAAGCCGTAGCCGTAGAAAAAGGGGCCGGCGGCGATGGAGAGCAGACTGAGGATCAGGTTCAGCACGGTGAAGAGAACGCAGAGCAGAAGAGTCCTGTTCCGCTTGTCCAGGTAGAGGTAGACGTTGATGATGGCGAGAAAAACCACCTGAAATCCGGCACCTGCCACGTCCACGTAGAGCAGGGGCAGGTACAGCGGGTCGATCCCCGCCATCTTGAGCAGCGGCCCGCCCAGCAAGAATACGCCGATGGCGGCGATGGTCTGGATTTTGATGATGTCGAAGATGCCTTCCCGCGCCATGCGCACCATTTCATCCTTCATGTCCTGGATATGTCCCAGGGTTCCCCCCTCGCGGATCGCGTCGTAAAACTTGTCGTAATACTCCACAAAATCGGTTTCCATCCGGGACAGGAAAACCGCCATCCCGGGAACGATGGAGAGATAGGCGAGAAACACGGGGAGATCGTAGATGACCGAGGCCCGAAAGGGGCCGATGACCCGGGTGCTGGTCAGCCGATCGAACCAGAAGACCAGCTTGTCGGCCCAGATGCCCAGGTTGTAGAAAAAACCGGTCAACACCAGGGAGAAATAGACGCGTTTTTTTTGCAGGAAGTCGAATTCGATAAACCGGTTGGAGGGATAGTTGCGGTAGATGACCATGAGCATCCCCATGAGCAGGAGGAACTGGCCCATCATGAACGCCAGCAGCAGCCCCTCCAGGCGCCAGGCCCGGAACAGGAAGGAGAGGAGAAAGGCCCCGCCGTAACCCGCAGCGAAGTTCCAGAGCACGGTTTTGTAGGCCTTCAAGCCGGAGAGGAGGATGGCCGCGACCCACACGTCGCAAAGGACCACGAAGGTGGTCGCCAGAAGGACCCGGAACAGAACGGACTGGCCGGTGAAAAGGGCGAGGGAAAGGGGGAAGGCGAGCAGACCCGCCACCGTGGTGACCAGAAAGAGCATGCCGTTCAGGTTGGGGATAAGGCGCTCATGTTCCTTGTCGAAGATCCGATCGGCGCAGTAACGGGTGAAGGCGAGCTGGATGAACCCGGTGAGAATCAGGCTGAAGGCAATCAGGTAGGTCACGGAGATCTGGAACTGGCTGACCAGGAATTTCGGCACCATGACCGGGATGGCGAAAACCCCGATGAAGATAACGGCGATAATCGACAGAATCCAGGGACCGCTGCTGATCACTCCCGCGTAGGCGTAGGCCTGAAAGAGGGAGAAAAAGGAGTCCTTGCGCATCAGTTTTTTGAGTTCGAAACCTATGCCGGCCAACCTGTCAGTCCCTTCTCGTACAGTGCACCGTAAGAGGAAAACATCTTATCCTTGGAATAGTAACGTCGCACCCGCTCTGCTGCCGCATCGCTGGCCGCCCGCCACTTCTCCGGCGACAGGAGCAGTTCCAGGGCGGCGCCGGCCAGGGCATTCGGGTCGTTGATCCCGACCACGGCGCCGGCATTGCCCAGGGCGCGGTCCTCGGCATCGCCGCCGCAGATGAGCTGCCTGCAGGAGCCCACATCCGTCACCACCGCGGGCACGTGAGCGGCGAAGGCCTCCAGAACGACCAGCGGCAGCCCCTCGCTGATGGAGCTGAGGACCAGTAGGCCGGTGGCGGGGAGGATCTCGCGCACGTCGCGCATCCCGGTGAATTTCAGTTGTTCCCCCAGTTGCAGGTTTTTCACCAGGGCCTGGCACTCGGCTTGGTAGGAACTGTCCTCATCCGCCGGGCCGACGACCCATCCCTCGAGATCCGGCACCTTGTCGGCGAGGATGCGCACGGCGCGGATGAAGGTTTTGACATCCTTGATCGGCACCACCCGGCCGATCAGGGTAACCACCGGCTTGGCGGCCTCGGCGCGTTTTTCTCCGGACGGCGCGAAGCGTGCGATGTCGATGCCGTTGGCGATGACCCGGGTGCGCTCCGGCGGTGCCCCGTCCTCGATCTCCCTCTCCCTTGCCCCTTCATAGAGCGCTACGATGTCGCTGGCGACGGAATAACAGAGTTTGCCCAGGTGCTCGAAAAAACGCATCCAAAGCTGGCGGTAATAGCTGATCTCCGAGGGGTCCTTCTGCAGGGCGGAGCGGTTGTCCCTGATCCAGTCGCTCTGCAGCAGGTCGATGCGCCGCTCCTTGGTGTAGATGCCGTGTTCGCTCAGAATGAGAGGTCTGTCTCTGGCGTGGCTCAGGAGCGCCCCCAGAAAGCCGGCGTAGCCGGTGGAGGCGGTATGGTAGAGGCCGGCGGGAATGAGGCCGCTGGCGATCCGCGCCAGTTTCCAGATGGGACGATGCATGTTCCTGACCGTCCAGAAGTAGTCGATGAACGACGGGTCCTTGCACTTGCTCTGGTACCTTGCTGTGATGAAATCCCAGGAACGCTTGCCATAGAGAAACTGGGCGAATCCCAAGCCCCCGCCGGCGGCGAGGTAAAACTCGGGATTCAGCATGTCCATTTCCATCTTGGCCAACTCCGCCGGCGAAGACCAGGAGTGCCAGATCTCCAGGTCCTCCAGGCGCAGGGTTTCCTTTTGCGGGGGGCGTGGACGGGGCACCTCCTGGTCGCCGTAGATATAGTGGACTTCCAGGTGCTTCAGGTTCTCCGGCAGCGCGTATTTGAGGGTCGAATAGTCTTCCTTGCGACTGCCCAGGAAGACGACGCCGAAACTGTACTGGGGAAAACCGCGCATGAGCTGGTTGACCCAGCTGGAAACCCCGCCGCTGACGTAGGGGAAAGTCCCCTCGAGCAGAAGCATGATATCGACCGCGCTCGCTTTAGGGAAAGGCTTCATCACTCGTCACTCCAGAAGGAAACCACGGCACCGATTCCCGGTTTGTGCCGCAAGTAGCTGAACTCACTGAGGAGTTTTTTCAAGCCGGAGAAGTCTCTTTGTCGGTAGAGGGCCTCAGCTTTGAAGGGAACGATCTTGTCGGGGGACGCTCCCAGCGCCATGGCCCGGTCCAGGTCGTGTTTCGCCTCTGTGACGTCGCCCCGGTGCAAGTGGATTCGCCCCATCAGAATTGAAAGGCGATGGTTTTCCCCCGACCAGCGGATGGCCTGCCGCGCGTAGTCCAGTGCCTGATCGAGGTAAAAGTCCTGCAGCTCTGCTTTGGCCAGCTCGTTGTACACGAATTCCCAATAGGCATAGGCCAGTTTTTCGCAGACGGTCCCTTTGTCGCGATGGTGCTCCGCTTCCTGTAAATCCTCCAGGAATTGGTTGATCGATACGTTGATCGCTTTTTCCTTCTTCTCGAAGAAGTTGAAGGCGACCAGACGGATTTCGTCATCGACGTCGCCGGTCGCCATCTGCAACAGCCGGCTGGCATTGTGGCCGCCTCCTCCTCCCGCGGCCATGAGGGCTTCGAGCTTCATCTGGCGGGAGATGGATTTTTCCTTCAACCGCGACCAGGCGCCTCCTTCCCCCATTTTCAGGGAGCGAACCGCGTCGACGGAAGCGAAGGGGAGCTGGGGGATGCTGAAAAACTCGGGCCGTCCCCTCTTTTTTTTGGAAAACCGCAGTTGCAAAAGGAGCAGGCTGACCCCCAGGGCACCGAACAGCGGAATGAACAAGGCGAAGGCAAAAACCGCTGCCGCCGGACTCCGTTTCTGCTCCGGCGCAGAGGGGAGGGCGGCCCGGGCAGCCAGCATCAGGAGGAAACAGCCTGCCAGATGAAAGAGCACAAAGGCGGCCGTTGCCCTCCCCCCAGCCGAGAGTCGAAGCAGAAAAAGGAGACTTCCCAGCTCGCAGAGCAGAGCCGAAACGAGCAGGCCGAAGCTACGCATCGATTCCTTCCAACTGCAGCAGTTCCTGCAAATGCTCTACCGGTGAGAGCGATGCCACCACCTGCATCGTGTGAGCGGTGACCATCTCGCCGCCGAGTTCGACGGCGAACCTGTTCTTGAGAAATTTCCTGACCCGGTTGAGATACCCCTCCCCCCGGCAACGCCGGAAAAGGGCATGAGCGTGAGCAGCACGTTGCCGGCCGCTGTCTGCAGGCTCCAGATGTGATCGAGTCCCCGTTGGGCCTTTTCAATGCTTGCCACCACTTCATTTTCCCTAGGGTTGGGATGCACATGGAGGATGGCGAGGGTGCTGTCGATGCCAAGGTCCCGGTTGAGGCGGTGCATTTTGATCAAATCAGAAGCGAAGGCCGGCGGGCAACTCGGGAAGACCGCCAGGACTTCGGCCCCCTTTTGGGTGGCAAAGGCGTTTTCGACGCAGTAGGAAAGCAGGACGCCTAGGATCTGTAGGTTCTCCCGGTTCAGCGACATGAACGGCATCTCGGAGACGAGAAGGACCGCCAACACCTCCCCGCTGCTGCTGCACATGGGGGAGACGACAAGATAATGGCTGCGTTGGCCGTCCGGGGGGATGGTGGCCACGGACTGGTAGGAGGTGTTCCCCTTTTCCATAGCCGAGGTCAAAAGAATGTCCTGCGAGTCGAAAGGGGCCCCTTTGCCGCAGGCGGCAACGGGGTTCTTGTGGATTCGGCCGTTGTCGACCAGGTGAATCGCGGCGCTGTCCAGGTGGCAATAGTGAGCGAGGATGGCCAGCAGCTCGGTCGCCACCTCCTGGCTGATTTTCCCAGTGTGCCTGACCAGGAGGAATCTGAGATCGACCATTGCCTGGCGCAGGGTGACCGGCTTGCTGATCAGGTTCTGTTCCAGGCGGTCATGGGAGAGGCGGACCATGAAATAGGCCCGGGAAATCTGCTGAGCTCTCTCCACGGCATGTTCGCTGAGGCGTTCGGCATGTCTCAGACGCTGGCGCCAGACGGTGCTGAACTGGCCGCTGATCATGGTCAGGAGGAGCCCGCCCAGCAGGTAGTGAGACGGAAACGGATAGGGGAGGCGACCGTCCCGGCTCATCAGCAGCATGAGGAGGGTGATGAGCGAGACGGAAAATATCCCCGGGGCCAGCCCGTAGCGCAGGGAAATCAGCAGGGGGGCGAACCAGAGCCAGGGGAAGGCGGTCGTGCAGAAAAACGGGTCGTGGCCGTTGAAAAAATAGCCCGCGGCGAGAATCGCCGCCGTGATGCAGGCGGTTTCGAGCCACTTCGTCCCTTCCCGGGGGAGACCGCCCCCGAGTATTTTCCGGGTCAGTTTCATTTGAAGGTGATGCCCGCGAGGAGTTTTTTCGTCACCTGCTGGGCGACGGCGCTCACCGCCTCCCGGCTCCAGCCGCTTTTGGCGCCGCTTCCACTCCAGACCACCCTGCCGGCGGGGAGTTCGCGGATCTCCATGGTGATCCCGACCACCGGTTCACCATCCAGGCCGACCTTGTAGCGCCATTCGTTGACCGCGCCGCTGATGACGTAGCGGACGCCTTGCCGCCGTGCCCAGGCAAGGGCGGCCTTGTACCGGACGCTGCCGCGGTCGACGGGGAGCGCCCCGCCCTCCTCCTGCTCCGGACTGGCGACGAGCCCCTGCAGACCGTGGGCAAAAAGGAGTGCCCGGGTGATGGCTTCCTCTCGCGCTGCGGCATAGGGCGTCTCCGTATTGTTGAGAAAGGGGAGAATCGCCCATGAGGCTTTCATGGCGACGGGCGCTGCGCTTCTCTCGGTGATCACCGAGGAGCAGCCGGAGAGAAAGAGCAGTACGATTATCGGCAGAATGATGGGCCAGGGTTTCATAAAACGCGCCTTTCCACGATGGCCCGCAGCTGTTGTCTGCGGGATCTTTAGTTGAACAGATATCTGTACTCGGTTGCAAACACGGCATCCAGGTCCGAAGTGGCGAAAGAGCCGCTGTCCAGTTGCAGGAGGAACGAGAGCGAATCGCAGCCGAAGACCGGTCCGTGGGCACCAATTTCGAGAGAGAAGGCACTGCCGGTGTCGCTTTTCCTGGAAACATCGAAACTGCCAAAGGGTTTCCAATCCTGCGAATAGCTATGGCGGAAGTCCTCGCCGAAGGAGGCGCCGATTCCCACCTGCCAGTAAGAAGAGGGAATGAAGAAGGCGGCGCTTGAGGGCGCGCCCGCCGGTATCAGGGCGCGGGTTTTGCCCTGCGGCACCCCTGTTATGCCGAAGTCGTGGTAGCCGGCAAAGGCCCGCAGGGCAATGTCGGGATAGGTGAAGGCCACCTTGCGGGAAAGCTCCAGAGTGTAATCCCGCTCCAGCCCCAGAAGGGCTCTGCTCTGGTCACGCAGAGAATTCCAACTGACGCCGGCCTGCAGGGTATTGCGCGGCGAGGGTGTCCAGGTGAGGTGGAAGGCCGCCCGGTCTCTGGCGCCGGCGACAAGCAGAGGGAGCGATGCGTCGGCAGGACGGGAGTATTCCAGTTCGGCCGCCGCAGCCAGGTTCTGTTGCCATTTATAGAATGCCGAAGCGGAGAGCATGGGAAAATCTTCCACCGCCGCGCGCCAGCCCAGGGAGAGGGCCGCCCGCCCCCGTGCCCAGCGCCCGGCCACGCCCACCGTCGCCTGGGTATCCGCGGCGGGCAGGTCGGCAATCACCCCCCCCTTCAGGGCCGTATGCTGCGTTTGGCGGAAACGGGAGAAGAGGGTGAAGCGCGAAGTGATGGGCCGGGAGATGGACAACGTGTTTTCGACGCCGCCGAGCCCCCCCTGGTCCAGCAGGCGCAGCTTGTAGTCGGCAAATGACGGATACAGCTGAAACAGCTCGCGCAACTGGCCGTACAGCTGCTCGTCATCGGGGTTGCGCCAGCGGCTGTCCCAGGCGATCTGTTCGGCCAGGGGACGGTCGCCGATGCGTCTTGCCGCTTCGATGGCATCGCGATAGGGAAGCCGCGCCGCATCGGTGCGCAGGAGCCGGTAGAGCTCCTGCCGGTCGTTTTCCTGCAGGGCGAGGTCGAGGCGAACCCAGGCGGGGCTCTGGCTCTCCCGGGCGTAGGCCTTCCAGAACCACCAGCGGGCCAGCCCGTCGTTTCCGCTGGAGAGCGCCCAGGCGGCGACCAGCTCACGCGTCGCCTCGCTTTGCGGGCCCCGCATGATCTGTCGCATCAATCCCGCCAGCCGGTCCCCCTTGGCCACGTCGAGCAGCAGCCCGGCCAAATGCCGACGCAGCTCCCTGTGCCCGGCGGGGGGGAGATCCTTTCGTTGCAGCCCCCGGCGCACGATGGCCAGGGCGCGAAGCCGCTGAGCGAAAGCCTCGCCCTTCAGGTCGTTCTGCGCGAGGACATCGGCATAAGAGGCGAGCCAGAGCGGATCGTTTTTCTTTCTGCCGTAGATTTTCCGGTACAGCAGCAGGGCGCGCCGGCTGTCCCCCAGAGACTCGGCGGCAGCGGCCAGGGCCTCGATGAGTTGCTCTGAAGCGGTCCTTTGCTCCATCCATCGGGAAAAGACCTCTCGCAGCCTGCCGGTCTTGTGGAGATCCAGAAGCAGCCAGATGTAGCTGGCGGTCGTTTCCGGGTCGCCGGGGCGCAGGCGTAGCGCCTGGCGAAAGGCGTCCAGTGCGGCGTCCGCCTTGCCGAGGTGCCGGTAAATTCGGGAGCGGATGAGCCAGAAACTGCTGTTCTGGGCTAGCTCGATCCGGTCGCTCCTTTTCATCGAGGCGATGAATTTCTCCAGTTCCCGCCACCGGCCAAGGTCAGCGCCGAATGTGGTCAGGTCACCGAAAAACCAGGGTTTTTTGAACTTTCTCCAAGCCGCCCGGGACAGTTTGAACGCCTCCGGCACGTTGTCGGCCCTGTCAAAATAAATCAACCGCTGGTAATCCTCTTCCCGCCCCTCGCCTCGGACAACGATTTCTGCGGACGCCTGACGGGCGCAGGGGATGTCCTGTACCAGCCAGCAGAGGTCGCTCAAGGCCTCGAGGTATTGCCGGTTGCTGGCCGCTTTGCCGCTCCGGGCGTTTTTGAGGGTCCGGTATGCACCCTGAACATCGCCCCGGGTGTACTGGAGTCTGGCCAGCCGAAGCAGTTGTCCGACGGGGAGAGGGCGGCTGGCGTCCCGTTTCTGCAGCAGGCGGATGGCCTTGCCGGGGAAGCCGCTCTCCTGGTACAGCTGGGCCAGAGTGTCGAGGACATATTTTCTGAACTTCCCCTCCTGACGCTGTTGCAGGAAGCGGATGGTGCTCTTCAAGGCGCCCAGTTTCTCACCAGTCCGGACAAAGGCCCGCAGCGTCTCCAGCTGCAGATGCCGTTTGACCTGGTAACGCAGCAGTGCATGCTCGACGCGAAGGGCGTTTTGGGCCTTGGCGATGGTCATGGCCCGGGAAAAGGCTTCGGCATTTCCGGTGTGCAGGGCGAGCCAGGTCCATTCCCTGAGTGCGACGTCCAGATGCTCGGTCCAGTCCGCGCACAGGGCGGCGCGCCGGTGCCAGAGCCGGTTTGTCGGCTTTGCCTTGACGGCCGCTTCGGCGAGAGTGAGGGCATCTGCGATATCCTGGTTCATCAGAAAAATCTTGTAGCCCGTTTCGTACAACCGGGCGTTAAAAGGGACGATAACCAGGCCGGGGCGGTTTCCCGCCAACGCGACCGTGGCGCCAAGCACCATTGCCAGCGTCAGGGAAAGACCGATCAATGTTCTGCTGCGAAGCGTCATTGGCGGAGGCTTGCTGAATTTTCCATGGGTTTTGCCCCGGCGGACATGCCGAGCGCTTTTTTGATATACCACTGGGCCAATCGGGGTCTATTCGCGGCCAGGGAGACGTTGGTCATGAATTCAAGGGTGCGCTGGTCCTTCTCCAACCTGCCGAGGTGTTCCTCTCCGAGGATGAGCGCCGCCAGCGGAGATCCCCCCGCCAACATGGAGCGCACCCCTTTCATGAAAAGGGCCCGGCAGATGGTGCGCGCGGGTTCATTTTTCATGGCCGAAAAGTAGAGATCGGCTCTTTCACGGTATGGGTCGACGCCCGCCGGAGCATGCACAAAAGAGGCGAGATCCGTCAGCCCCTTGTGCAGGGCATTGGCCCGCAGGTAGCGGCCGAGCATGGCGCGAGCCGTTTTTTTCTCCCCGAGACGCTGCTCTTCCTCGGCCAGACGTAGCATCTGTGGCGGAGAGGCCCCGCTTTGCGCAAGCTTCGTGGCCGTTGCGGAAAAATCCTGTGCCACTCGATCCCGGGCCGTCGTCCCGGGGTTCATGGTCAAGAGCATCCCGTATAGCGCTTGACAGCGATCCGCAAGAAACCATCGCTGAGCCGCGGGGCTGGCGGGTTTTGGGGGCCCTTCCAGGATCTTCAGTGCTTTTTCGTAGCGGCCGATTTTCAGAAATTCATGAACCAGTCGTAGGCGCAGGGCGGTGTCGGCCGGGTGCCGGCGCAGTACCGACTCCTGGTAATTCATGGCGACAGGACTTAAATCGGACGTTTTGTCGATTCCCTTGAGGATATTCTTCTCCGGAAACAGCGCCAGGAGCAGTAACAGAAATGCGAGGGCGATCCCCAGAGCAGCCAGGGGAGTGGAGAAACGCTCTCTGGCGCTATTTGATTTTTTCAGTGGCATACGAGATCAAGCCTGTGCGCTCCCTTGGGAAAGGCAAAGACCTTTTGCTCGCCTTGTGAAGCCTGGGGGCGGATCTGTTTTCCGTTATCCCTGAGGGTGCAGTGGGCGGCATCGCCCAGCACCAGCCGTACCGGCAGCCAGCCGTGAAAGGACAGGGTGAATCCGCAGGGGGTGCGCGAGAAGGTGTCGAGAACGGCGTTCATCCGCTCGATATAGGGCCTTCCCCGTTTTTTCGCGAGTAGGCGGATTCGCGCCTCGCCGCCCGGGCCGAGGTGGATGTAACGCTCTCCGGCGAAGCTGCTGAAACCGACCACGTTGCTCCCTTCGCCCACCTCCGGGTAGCCGACCCCCTGCGGAATGCGCATTTCCCGCAGGGAACCATCGTTCTTGACCAGCCAGCCCTTATCCGTACGCGCCACGACGGTGCGCCGGAAGTCGAGGACCTTGGCGACGTACTGGGAGGTGAAGATGGCGTTGAGCCGCCTGTGCAGCGCCCAGGAATAGACCTCGCGCAATGCCTTCAGGGAGGCCAGCTTGGTCGCCGAGTAGAAGTGGTAGTAGATGTCCACCGGCTTCAAGCGCCGCGGCTTGTTGGTCAGGCGGAAGGTCTCTACGTCTCTGTGAAAGCCGTAAAAGTCCGCGGTCCACAGGTGGGTATAGAGCTCCTCGTTGTCGTCTGGGGCGAAGACCTGGTACCAGCCCCCCTTGTCGACCCCTAGCGGTGCCACGTCGGTTAGCGAGGGGGAAGAACGGGAAATGGTCGTGTCGCCGCCGTTGATGTTGCCGACGCCGATCCGGTAGGTGTCGGCGATGGCGGCGGCGTTGGGGACGCAATTGCCGGTCCATTGAAAGACCTTGACCTTTTTCCCCGGCGGCAGCAGATGCCGATTGATGAAGTCGATGGAGCCCTGGATTTCCTTTTTCAGACTGAAGGTGTATCCGGGAATCCGCAGGTTGTCCCCTTCCTGGTTCTCGCCACTCTCCAGGGCAAACCACTTGAAGGGGTGCGAGAAGGAATGGCTGCCGGCCTCCACCCAAGGGAGGCGGTAGATCTGGCGGGCGAACTTCTCGAACAGGGCCGATTTCTTCGGGTAGAGCCCATCCGGGGCGATGACCCCGGTGATGACGGAAATGGTGGTCGGAATGCGGAATTTCTCGAGGATTTTCGTACGCAGCTCCTGAGCGGCATAGCCGCCGCCGGGCCACTCCGCCCGGCTCGCGTAGCCGTCGCCGTCCACGTGGGCCATGAGCAGCCGGGCACCGTTTTCCGTGGTCGTGTCGGGAACGGGCATGGCGGGCAGGCGCAGCGCCTCCCGAAGAAATTTGAAGGGGTTGATCTCCCACAACGTCTGCGCGTTGAAGCTGGGGAGGGTGACGAAGGGGTTGAGCACATACCCTCCCCAGGGAGTGATGGCGGCGGCATCGAAGGTCTGCCCGCTGCCATTGGCGATTCTGAGGAGGACTCGGCCTTTTTTCATCCGGACGGGGTGAAAGCTGTCGGGATGGGGCATGGGGGGGGCCTCAAACCCCATGATGCTCTCCTTTTTTTGAACACGAAGCGGGAGAGCCGGGGTCTTTTCGACGTAGGTCGAGATGCCCATTTTCCGTGGCAATTCCTGGACCGGCATGCCGAAATATCCCAGGAAGGCCACCTTGACCCCTTCAGCGATGGTTTTTTGCAGCCACTTGCGGAATCCCGGTTCCGCTGAATCGGAGCGGGAGGGCCAGACCAGCACGCCGGCATATCTGCCGGCCAGAATCCCGCGAGGAAGCGGCTTGTGCATATCATGCAGCTCCAGCGTGTACCCGAGGTAGTTGAGGGGCATGGCTGCCAGAGTGAGGATGTTGGTGTAGACAGGATCGGCCGCCTCGGTCCCGTCGAAGAGGCCGAGGACGGTCCGGGGCATCACCTCGATCGAACCCACCCCCATGCTGGAGAGGTCCTTGTCCGTGACCCAGGGGACGATGCCGAGGCGGCTGATCCTTGCGGCCGTCCGCCTGGCCAACTCCCTTTGCCCCGGGGGAACGTAGTCGATGGCGATGACGGGGATTCCCACCTTTTTCACCGCCTCCAGTTTGCCCAGAAGCCAGGCCCTCGCCTTGGCGGGGACCCGGTAATATCCCCCCCTGGCCGGGCTGTAGCCGCGGAAGAGGGACTCAGCGACGACGGCGAAGACATCGGGGCGCAGGCGGCCGAGCAGCGGAAAGCCCCGGTTGAAGATCAGGCGCGCCGTGGGGTATTTGCTCTTGATGGTGCGAACCAAGGCCACCAGGCCGTTTTCCATGTCGGCAAAGCGGCTTTTGCCGACTGCCGTCCGGTAAGCATCCAGGGTGTCGAGAAAAAAGCCCCGGTATCCCTCCTGCCAGAGGGGAGTGATCACTCGCTGGAGAAAGAAGCGCCGCCAGGAGGGATTGGCGCTGTCCATGATGTCACTCCCCCAGGCCTTGTCCCGGCCCAGAATCCACTCCCTTTTAATGGCCTGGGCATAGCTCGCGGCCCGGTTCGTTTCCCCGACGCTCACGTAGGCGAAGAGCTGGCTGCCGCTCTTGTCGTAGGTCGCCGGAGAGATGCCGCTGCCGGGGTCGACAACGACGACGTCGAAGGCGTTGAGCTCCTTGACCGGAGGGTGCGTGCCGTAGAAAAAAGCGAAAGAGGGGGCCGCCTGGCAGGGGGGAGCGCTCCCCAGCAGGCCGGCGACAATCGCCAGGAGGATATAGGTCAAGGTTTTGGGAAAAATTGCCGCGGGCTCGATCAGGAGAAACACGATCTTGCCGGTACGGGCGATTTTCTTTGTCGCCATGGGCTCCATCTCGAAGAAATTGGGGTTGTTAAAAATACGAAAAAGCGGAAAAAGGCGGAAAAAGGGGACGGATTTATTTTTTATGGTTTTGATTTTCGCGGCCGCCCCTGCCCCCGCAACTCGATCCGTCTGTTCAATCTCTCTTCGATCTCATCGATAAAAGAGGCTCCGCCGGTCAACTGACCCCGTTGTACCGCCTTCCGGATATCCTCTCTTTCGGACTCCGAAACGGTCTCCGCCAGGAACTCGCGGTACCGTCGGCGTCGATCTTCAGCAGAATCGCCCATCGCCAGATACTGCGGATCGAAGTCCAGCCAGTCATAGCCGCTTGGTTGAACTTTGGACCGGCAGCTCGACCAGGGATAGTCGGCCGGATTGTCACATAGACCAACGGCGACGGGATTCATCTCAACGTACCGGCAGCAGGCCAGCAGATAGCGGTTGGTTTCGATGGGACTCGATTTAAACCGCCCCTCCCATAATGTGCCGCTACGGCCCTCAAGGCGATTGACAAAACGAGTCTGTCTTCCGGCAAGGCGCTTCATCAACTTGCCGAGGGCCTCTGGATCTTCCCCGGGGTCGACCACCAGATGCACATGATTGGTCATCAGGCAAAATGCGAAAATCCGGCAGCGATATTTTCCCTTCCACTCGGCGAGGTTGTCGAGATAATAGCGGTAATCCTCCTCATCGGCAAATATTGTCTGGCGATTGTGGCCGCGCTGAACGATATGGTGCGGGTAATTGGGAATGACGATGCGAGCTGTTCTTGGCATGGGGGTAACTTAGCATAAAGGGCTAAAAGGGGCCAGAAAACAAATCTGTCCCCTTTTTCCATGAAAGAACTCCTTTGCCTTTTCACCCTTTCCGCGGCAAATGGAGCGTCTCACGGGTGCTGGGCAGGCTGCTCCATAGAACATCGGGGGATCGGCCTATCGGGAGGAAAGCATTGCCTGACAGACATCATCGACTTTCTTTTTGGCATCGCCCACAATTTCCAGGAATTCTGGTTTCCCCATATTGCCGACACGGCCGATGCTTCGGCTGAGATCGGCCCAGTCGTCTAATTTATACCATTCCGGAAGTCCGACGACCTGCAGGAAGCCGTCGATTTTATCGACGTCGATACTGCCGAAGAGGTGCGGTATGCCGAAAGAGAATGCCGTGATATTGCCGTGCATGCTGGTCCCGACAAAAAAGTCGCAGGCTGCAATGACCGATATCATGTCAAAAATGGAATATATATCCAGGTATTTAAATCTTCCGCCGGACATCTGCGCCAGTTTGCTTAAGAAAATATGGTCATGATGGCAATAACCGATTGGCATCAAAACGATTTCGGCATCTGTATCTTTTTGGTGCTGCGATAATTCTTCAATGATTTTTTCTGTATTTTCCCTGTTTTGGGATATTGACTGGAAACAAACTACTCGGTTTTTCGTGTTTACCCCGAAAGAATTCAGCAGATTTGCCCCTTTTGCCTTTTCATTATTGAAATCGAAAAAATCGCTTATTTTGACAATGGCATCGGGCGCAACATGGATTTCGTTTTTTATCCCGGTTTTTAGCAATTTGTTTTTCGACTCATGGTCGCGCATATAGATGAATGAAGCCGAGTCGAAGGCGGCTCGGATGTCATCGAATTCATGCGGCAGGAAATCAAAGGGGACCCCGCAGGAAAAATAAACGATTTCGGATAGATGGGGATAGGCTTTCTTGTTCAATATAAACGGCCCCGGAGAATCGTAGCCCATAAACTTTTCAAGAAATTCTTCTGAGTGGTCTGTTTTTTTCAGCCTGTTTACGACCTTGGCAAAAAAGCTCCGGGGCAGAAATTCCTTAAATCGATTCTCGTAATGGGACACCATCCGCATCCAGTCGGACCGGATAATATCGCCCCCGCCGATGAACAGTTTTTCCAGGTTGGTCTTTTGGTGGAGGAGCAACTCGTTGATGCCAGCGACCTGATAGCCGGCCTCCATCGGGGCGGAGCCCGGTAAAAAGCCAAAAGTCCTTATGCTCTCCTGTAACCCATATTCTTTCGCGATCTTGGGAAAGATGACGGGATAAAGCAGGTCACCGTAGTTCTCGACATCAGAAGTGCAAAATTCTCCGATCATCGTTTCGTCGGGCTCCTCAAAAAAGGGGACGGATCTATTTTTATGGTTTTGATTTTCGCGGCCGCCCCTGCCCCCGTAACTCGATCCGTCTGTTCAATCTCGCTTCGATCTCGTCGATAAAAGAGGCTCCGCCGGTCAACTGACCCCGTTGTACCGCCTTCCGGATATCCTCTCTTTCGGCCTCCGAAACGGTCTCCGCCAGGAACTCGCGGTACCGTTGGCGTCGATCTTCAGCAGAATCGCCCATCGCCAGATACTGCGGATCGAAGTCCAGCCATTCATAGCCGCTTGGTTGAACTTTGGACCGGCAGCTCGACCAGGGATAGTCGGCCGGATTGTCACATAGACCAACGGCGACGGGATTCATCTCAACGTACCGGCAGCAGGCCAGCAGATAGCGGTTGGTTTCGATGGGACTCGATTTAAACCGCCCCTCCCATAATGTGCCGCTGCGGCCCTCAAGGCGATTGACAAAACGAGTCTGTCTTCCGGCAAGGCGCTTCATCAACTTGCCGAGGGCCTCTGGATCTTCCCCGGGGTCGACCACCAGATGCACATGATTGGTCATCAGGCAAAATGCGAAAATCTGGCAGCGATATTTTCCCTTCCACTCGGCGAGGTTGTCGAGATAATAGCGGTAATCGTCCTCATCGGCAAATATTGTCTGGCGATTGTGGCCGCGCTGAACGATGTGGTGAGGGTAATTGGGAATGACGATGCGAGCTGTTCTTGGCATCGCGGTAATTTAGCATAAAGGGCTAAAAGGTGCCAGAAAACAAATCTGTCCCCTTTTTCACTTTTTCACTGGAAAAACAAAAAAGGCCGCTTCGCTCGCACTGAGGCGACCATAGCGACCCTTGGACATTTCGTGTTCGTACCTGCCGAAAGCGGCAACGCCATCTTTCCCCCCGAAAAAGGCAACGAAAAAATTCTAATGCGTCACCTTACCCCTTTGCTCCGCCAAGGGTCAAGATTTTTAATCCCGGGCAGGGGCGGGGGGGTGGACAAAAAAGCCCCCGACCGCAGGCGCGGCCGAGGGCATGGTTGTTGCGGAGGATCGACTTTACAGCCCAAGCTGCTTGAAGAAATCGTTCCCCTTGTCATCCACCAGGATGAAGGCCGGGAAATTCTCGACCTCGATCTTCCACACCGCTTCCATCCCCAGTTCGGGGAAGTCGATGCACTCAACCTTTTTGATGTTCTCCTCGGCGAGCACCGCGGCGGGGCCGCCGATGGAGCCGAGGTAGAAGCCGCCGTGCTTCTTGCAGGCGTCGGTCACCTGCTGGGAGCGGTTGCCCTTGGCGATCATGATCAGCGAGCCGCCGTGGGACTGAAGCAGATCGACGTAGCCGTCCATGCGCCCCGCCGTGGTCGGGCCGAAGGAGCCGGAGGGCTTGCCCTTGGGGGTCTTGGCCGGCCCGGCGTAGTAGATGGGATGTTTTTTCAGGTACTCGGGCAGCGGCTTGCCGCTGTCGAGGATCTCCTTGAACTTGGCGTGGGCGATGTCGCGGCCGACGACGATGGTGCCGTTCAAGAGCAGCGGCGTCGAAACCGGGTGCTGGGAGAGCTCGGCGAGGACCTCTTTCATCGGCCGGTTGAGGTCGATCTTGACGCCGTGCTCGTGCTTGCCGCGGTACTGCTCGGGAATGAGCCGTCCGGGATTGCGGTCCATCTCCTCGACGAAGAGCCCGTCGCGGGTGATCTTTGCCTTGATGTTGCGGTCGGCGGAGCAGGAAACCGCCATGCCGACGGGGCAGGATGCGCCGTGGCGCGGCAGGCGCACGACCCGCACGTCGTGGGCGAAGTACTTGCCGCCGAACTGGGCGCCGATGCCGAGTTTCTGGGCCCCCTCGAGCAGTCTCGCCTCGAGCGCCGTGTCGCGAAAGGCCCGGCCGTGCTCGTTCCCCTCGGTGGGCAGGCCGTCGAGCTCCTTGGCGGTGGCGAGCTTGACCGTCTTCATGCAGGCGTCGGCGCTGGTGCCGCCGATGACGAAGGCGATGTGGTAGGGAGGGCAGGCCGCGGTGCCGAGGGTTTTCATCTTGTCGACCAGAAACTTCTCGAGCTTCTCGGGATTGAGCAGGGCCTTGGTCTCCTGGAAGAGCATGGTCTTGTTGGCGCTGCCGCCGCCCTTGGCGATGAAGAGGAACTTGTAGGCGTCACCGTCCGTGGCCATGACGTCGATCTGGGCCGGCAGGTTGGTGCCGGTGTTCTTCTCCTTGTACATGTCGAGGGCCACGGTCTGGCTGTAGCGCAGGTTCTCCTCGGTGTAGGTCTTGTAAACGCCCTTGGCGAGGTTTTCCTCGTCCTTGCCGCCGGTCCAGACCTGCTGTCCCTTCTTGGCGACGATGGTGGCGGTGCCGGTGTCCTGGCAGACGGGCAGTTCAAAGTTGGCGGCGATCTCGGCGTTGCGCAAAAAGGCCATGGCGACACCCTTATCGTTGCGGGATGCCTCCGGGTCGCTCAGGATATTGGCGACCATCTCGTTGTGTTCGGGGCGCAGCAGGAAGGAGGCGTCCTTCATGGCAGCATTGGCGAGGACGGTCAACGCCTCGGGAGCGACCTTGAGTACGTCTTTGCCGTCGAACTGGGCGACGCTGACATATTTTTCGGACCCTTCCAGTTTGCGGTACTTGGTCGTGTCCTTGGTCAGCGGGAATGGATCCTGATACGTAAATTCCGGTGTGGCCATTTCGTCTCTCCTTTTCCATGAAAATGATCATCGCGGCGGCAGCCGCCGCGCTCCGGCCTTCGGCGTGGTATTATATAGCCTTGGCGAATATTTGTCGATACTTATATGGGGGGCGCGGCACGCGGTGGGCGGGACGCGGTAAAGGCTAAAGGAAGAGGGGGAACAGGTTAGGGTGACAGGCAACGGACAGCGGGCAGGAATCGCGCTCCTCAACCCGCGCCCCGCGTCCCTCATGTCTTTCTTGACTCCTTTTACCGATTGGCTTATGCTCCGACCACCGCCGGGGGAAGTCAATGACGGCGGATTTGAGCGAAAAAGGATCCGAAGATGATCAAAAGCATGACCGGCTACGGAAAAGGGCAGGGGAGCGCCGAAGGGATGGCCCTGACTGTGGAAATCAAGTCGGTGAATCACCGCTACAGCGATATTGCGGTGAAGGCGCCCCGCTCGCTGCTCTGCCTGGAGGGAGAGGTTAAAAAACGGGTGGGCGAACGGCTGAAGCGCGGCAAGATCGATGTCTTTATCGGTCAGGAGCTTACCGGTGCCGCTCTTGCAGCCCCGGCGTTGAACCTCCCTTTGGCGACCGCTTACGTGGAACTCTTTCGGGAATTGCGTGCCGCCCTCGATCTGGAAGGAGAAATCCCCCTGCCGCTGGTGGCCTCGCAAAAAGATGTCGTTGTCGTGCGGGAAGAGGATCTGCCTGTGGAGGCTGCGCGCCGCTGCCTGAACCAGGCCCTCGACCAGGCGCTGGAAGCCCTGGAAGGAATGCGTCAGACCGAAGGGGAAGCGACCCGCCGGGATGTGGACGCCCGCTTGGAGCTGGTCGAAGGGTTTTTGGACCAGGTCGAAGCGCGGGCCCCGCAGGTGCCCCGGGAATGGCAGGCCAAGCTCAGCGAGCGCCTGGAGCGTCTCGGCGGCGAGCTGGCCGGCGATCCGCAGCGGGTCGCCCAGGAGATCGCCATCTTTGCCGACCGCTGCGACATCAGCGAGGAACTCGCCCGCTTTAAGAGCCATCTGCAGCAATTTCGCCAGCTGCTCGACAGCACCGAGCCGGTGGGACGGCAGCTCGATTTTCTCTTGCAGGAGCTGAACCGCGAAACCAATACCATGGGATCGAAATCGAACGATGCCGAACTGACGCGCCAGGTGGTCGCTCTCAAGGCCGAGCTGGAAAAGATCCGGGAACAGGTGCAGAATATCGAATAAGGAAGCGGCGGCGGCCCAGGGCGGGCCTTCGCCCGGAGTTATCGTTCCGGCGGCGGGGGGGCCGTCCGCGAGACGACAGGTTATCTCGATGAAGCGTGAAGGAATATTGTTTGTTATCTCGGCTCCTTCGGGAGCCGGCAAGACATCGCTTTGCAATGAAATAATTGACTTTTTTCCAGGGCTGCGGCATTCTGTCTCCTATACCACCCGCCCCCCCAGGCGGGGTGAAAAAGAAGGCGTTGACTATCACTTCGTCGCCGAGCAGAGGTTTGACGAGATGGTGGCGCGGGGTGAGTTTGCCGAGTGGGCCGAAGTCCACGGCAACCGCTACGGGACGGCCCTGGAAACGCTGGGAAACGCCCGCGGCGTCGGCGTCGACATTCTTCTCGATATCGATTGCCAGGGTGCCGCACATCTGAAGAAGACCCTGGGGCAGGGCGTCTTTATTTTCATTGTTCCGCCCAGTTTCAGCGAGTTGAAACAGAGGCTTGAGGGGCGGAATACCGAGGCGCCGCAAGTGATCGAGCGGCGCATCGGCAACGCCCATCGAGAAATCCGCGAAGCTCCGTGGTATGATTATGTCGTCATCAATGACGATTTTGCCGTTGCCCTTGACCAGTTGAAAGCGATCGTCGTGGCCGAACGCTGTCGTACAGAGCGGGTTCTGCGGACCTTGCCTGAAGAATTCGGGTTGAAGGGGTAGGGCGAGGTAAAAAGTTCAAGCGGCAGGCCGAATGCTCTCAACCGGATGAGGCGTCACGCATCACCACTTGCAAATCAAAACAGTAAGATATTCAATTACCTGGAGAAATAAAATGGCCCGTGTTACCGTGGAAGATTGTCTGCAGCAGGTCCCCAACCGCTTTTTGCTGGTTATGGTTGGCGCAAAGAGAGCCAAGCAATTGTACAAAGGGGGACAGTCCCTGATCGAAAACAAGGCCGGCAACAAAAAAATTGTTTTGGCCCTGAGGGAAATCGCCGCCGGGAAAATCGAGTACGAAACCCCTCCCCGCCGAGGATAAGGGACGCTGGTTAAGACAGCGCAGTTATGCCGTTCCGACCCAGCCAGCCGCCGAGCGCCCATTGCACGGGACGAAAACCCCGCAATGGGGTTTGGTTGTTGCCATCAATGTCCGCACGTATCTTTCCCATTGGCTCTACATGATCTCCGGGGTGATTTGACCGGATTCCTTTCCTTCTCCCAACCCGGGTAGAGTCGCCATGGTTCGTTTCGACGACATTCTCGAAAAAATCCGCGCCTTCAACAGCGATGCCGACCTCGATGCCGTGCGCAAGGCCTACGTCTTCAGCGCCAAGGTGCACCAGGGACAGGTGCGTCTTTCCGGCGAGCCCTACCTGACCCATCCGATGGAGGTCGCCGATATCCTCGTCCAGCTGAAAATGGATGTGCCGACCATCGTCACCGGGCTGCTGCACGATACCCTCGAGGACACCCTGACGACCGTCGAGGAGTTGCACACCTTTTCGGCGAGGAGGTGGCCGGCCTGGTGGATGGGGTCACCAAGATCGGCAAGATCACCTTCCGCACCAGCGAGGAGCGCCAGGCGGAGAACTTCCGCAAGATGCTGCTGGCCATGGCCCGGGACATCCGGGTGATCCTGGTCAAGCTGGCCGACCGTCTGCACAACATGCGCACCCTCAATTTCCAGCCCGAAGCCCGCCAGCGCAAGATCGCCCAGGAGACCCTGGAGATCTACGCGCCGCTGGCCAACCGCATGGGTATCAGCTGGATCAAGAGCGAACTGGAGGATCTCGCCTTTCGCTACCTCCAGCCGGAGATATACAACGACCTGGTCGACAAGGTGGTCAAGAAGAAGAACGAGCGGGAGAAGTACATCGAGGAGGTCAAGCAACCAGATCCGCCAAGCTGCAAGAGCACGACATCGAGGGGGAGATCTCCGGGCGCTCCAAGCACCTCTACTCGATCTACCTCAAGATGCAGCGGCAGGGGATCGATTTCGATCAGGTCTACGACCTGATCGCGTTTCGCATCATCGTCGAAGCGTCCGCGACTGCTACGCCGTGCTGGGGATCATTCACTGCCGCCTGGAAGCCGATCCCCGGCCGTTTCAAGGACTACATCGCCATGCCCAAGGCGAATCATGTACCAGTCGCTGCACACCACCGTCATCGGCCCCTTCGGCGAGCGGATGGAGGTGCAGATCCGCACCGACGAGATGCACCGCATCGCCGAGGAGGGGATCGCCGCCCACTGGAAATACAAGGAGAGCGGGGCCTCGGACTGGTGGCGGAGCCGCGAGGACAAGCGGTTTCGCTGGCTGCGGCAGATGCTCGAATGGCAGCAGGAGCTCAAGGACTCCCGGGAGTTCATGGATATCGGTCAAGGTCGACCTCTTCCCCGAGGAGGTCTACGTCTTCACCCCGAAGGGCGACGTCAAGGAACTCCCCCGGGGGGCCACCCCCATCGATTTCGCCTACGCCATCCACACCGACGTCGGGCAGCCACTGCGTCGGGGGACGGGTCAACGGCAAGCTGGTGCCCTTGCAGCACCGAGCTGAACAACGGCGACATCGTCGAAGTCATCACCTCCCCCAACCAGACGCCCAGCAAGGACTGGCTCAAGTTCGTCCGTACCTCCAAGGCCCGCAACAAGATCCGCCATTGGGTCAAGGCCGAGCAGCGCGAGAAGAGCATGGACCTCGGCAGGGAGCTGCTGGAAAAGGAGCTGCGCAAGTACGGTTTCAGCCTGAACCGCGCCCTGGGCTTCGCGAGGAGTTCTCCGGCGCCGTCGCCGAGCTGGGCTTTCAGAAGCGCGGACGATCTGCTGGCGGCGCTCGGCTACGGCAAGCTGTCCCTCGGGCAGGTCATCGGCCGCGTAGTCCCCCAGGAAAAGCTCAAGTCCGAGACTCCCAAGGCCGGGCGCATCGGCAAGGTGCTGGAGAAGATCCGCAAAAAGCCCTCCAGCGCCATCAAGATCCAGGGCGTGGAAGACATCATGGTGCGCTTCGCCAAGTGCTGCAATCCTCTCCCCGGCGATCCGGTGATCGGCTTCATCACCCGCGGCCGCGGAGTGACGGTCCACACCAGCGACTGTCCCCACGTGCTCGAGGGGGACCCCGAGCGGCGCATCGAGGTCGAGTGGGACATGAAGAAAAAGGCCTCCCGGCCGGCCAAGATCCGGGTCTCCTGCTCCGACCAGAAGGGAATGCTGGCGGGGATTACCGGCGCCATCACCAACTGCGAGGCCAACATCATCAGTGCCAACGTCTTTTCCACCCCCGACCACAGGGGCGTCAATACCTTCGAGGTCGATGTTCAGGATCTCGACCATCTGAACCGGGTGATCAATGCCCTGCTCAAAGCTCAAGGGGGTCTATAAGGTGGAGCGGATGAAAAATTGATGAAAACAAGGGGCGAGGCCCGAGGCCCGAGGCAAAAGGGCGGAGGTTTAAAGCTCACAGCTTGCGGCTGGAAAATTTTTCCTGGAGGTTATGATGACGATTGAAAAAATCGAGACGGCTGATGCACCGGCGGCCATCGGCCCCTATTCCCAGGGAGTTCGGGCGGGGAGTTATCTCTTCTTTTCCGGACAGATTCCCCTCGATCCCACGACCGGCGAACTGGTCCCCGGCGGAATCGAGGAACAGACCAAACGGGTCATGGCCAATTTGGCCGCGGTGTTTGCCGCCGCCGGCACGGACTTCGGTCGGGTCGTCAAAACAACCATTTATCTGACCGACCTGAAGAATTTCGGCATCGTCAACGAGATCTACGGGCAGTGGTTCAGGGGAATCTTCCCCCCCGCCAGGTCCACCGTTCAGGTGGCGGGTCTGCCCAAGGGGGCGCTGCTGGAGATTGAGTGCGTGGTCTATCCCGGCGCATAGCCGACGGTGGGAAGCGGTCTGCCGAGCCCCGTAGGGGGCGGGGAAGGGATCTGCTGGAGCAACGTAAAAAAGGGGGTGGGCTTTTCGGCCCATCCCCTTTGATTTTTCTGCCTCCCGTGAAAGCGGTTCAGACCGCTTTGACGACGGCTCCGGCGCGGATACAGCGGGTACAAACCTTCATGGAGCGCACCGCGCCCTTGTCAAGCGCTTTGACTTTCTGCAGGTTGGGGTACCACACTTTACGGGTTTTGTTATGAGCATGGCTGACGTTGTTGCCGGTCGCCGGTTTTTTTCCGCAAATTTCACAGACTCTGGACATTTCAATAACCTCCTGGGGGTTTGGAACGCACATTTTTAGCACGGTTGTGTAGGGTTTGCAACCTTTTTTTGTAGCTGGGCCGGTCCGGAGGCCGCCGGGCGGCGAGGCTTTTCATCGGCTAGATTTTGACCGGCTTTTTCAGTTGTTTCAGCAGGTGTCGGCCGATCGTCGTACCGACCAGGACTTCGCCCGTGGCGCCCAGGGAAGGGAACACCCGAGTGCCCTGGCAGCAGAAGAAGTTTCCCTTTGCTTTCAGGGAGGCGTGCGCGCCAGGGAACACCTGGCCGAAGGGGGCTTGGCACCCGGATGGCGTTTCGGCCGAGTGGGTTTCGTGAGGGGCCCTTTCGAGGTTAAAGTCGACAAAGGGAAGGAGTTCCCGTAGCCGAACCTGAAGGCTCTCTTCCATCTCGGCCGCAGGTCCATCTTCAGCGAAGCAGTCGATTATCGCGACCATGTCGTGGTTGTCGGGGACAAACCGGATGCGAACCGGCCATTCCCCCTCCAGAAGAACAAAGGGGGCGAGAAGAGGCGATACCTTGTCGCCCAGCGAGGACGTGACGAACTGGAGAGGGACAGGGGCCGACGGCGGATTGGCTTGAGAGTCGAGAGCCTTCGGCAGAGCAGCAGAGCAGGTGGAGCTGCCAATAAGGCAATATCGCGCCCCCCACTCGGTGCCGTCCTTGAGGGTGGCGACCGGCGTCCCTTTATCCCGGGCATTCACGCTTTGGAGATGGGAGAGACCCCCCTCCTCGCCGTTAAACTGCGTGTAGCGCCGCCGCAATAATTCGTCCAGCGCGGAGCGGGAAATGCCGATATTTTTACCCGCGCCGTTCCAGAGGAGGGCAACCTCGGCCAGCGAGAGGCTGGCTGCAGGGCGCAAGGCGAGCCCAGAGAAAAGGGTCTCCAGAACCCTTCGGCCCGGCCCCGGCTCCAGGGTTTCCAAATCGACTTGAAAAGGGCGTTGCAGCTGTCGAAGCGGCAGCTGCCGGCGCAGTCGTTTGCCGGCAAAGCGCAAGCGGCTGGAGAGTCCCAGCAGGGGCGGTCCGCCGCTCTCCCACAGAACGTCCTCGAGGTGCGTCCCGAGAAGTTGCAGGCGCTGAAGCGCTTCGAACGCCTGTGAGAACGCCCCGCCCAGCTCCCGCCGCAATTCCTCTTCCAGGGTATTGGGGCCGTTGAAATCGAGCCGGCTTTCCCCGGTCAGAACCTGAAAAGGACGGGCAGGGGTGAAGCAGGCCCGGCCATCCAGCTTTTCCAGCAGTCGCTCCAGATGTAACGACGGCCAGAGCCAGGCAGGAAAGGACGGCTCGGCTTCCCGAAGGGTGAGAACGCGGCACCCACCTCGTGCCAACAGGACGGCCGCGATGCGGGAAGCCAGGCTCTCGCCGAGGATGATGACATCGTAATACTGCTGCATGAACTACTCGAGTACGAAGGTTTCTCCGACCTGTAACACGGTGCCCCGGCACCCTTCGGGAAGGGATTGGACGAAGGCGTCGCCGTCTTGGGCGATCAGCTCGAAGGTATTGTAGTGCATCGGGATCACCTGTTTTGTTTTCAGGAAGCCGGCGGCGATCCTGGCGTCCTCGGGCCCCATGGTGAAATTGTCGCCGATCGGCAACAGAGCCAGGTCGATCGGCGTCAATTCGCCGATCAGTTTCATGTCGGAGAAAATGCCCGTGTCGCCGGCGTGGTAGATCGTTTTGCCGGCCATGGTGACGAGAAAGCCGCAGGGGTTGCCGGTATATTCGGCCTCTTCGCCGACAAAGGCGCTGCCGTGATGGGCAATGGTGAGCTTGACCTTCCCGAAGGCAAACCCGTGGCTTCCGCCGATATGCATCGGGTGAATCTTCGCGCCCTGTTTTTCGCAGTACTTGGCGAGTTCAAAGGGAGCGATGATCGGAGCATCGCACTGTTTGGCAATGACGACGGCATCTCCGAGGTGGTCGCTGTGACCATGGGTGACCAGAACCGCGTCAACCCGGACTTCTTCGGGGTTGGTTTTCGCGACGGGATTGCCGGTCAAGAAGGGATCGATAATAATTCGGCGGGTCCCGTCGTCGAGGGTAAAACAGGCGTGCCCCAACCAGGTAACCTTAACCATTTTCACCTCCGGATGGGTTGATTGGACGTTTTCCCCCCCAGTTTAACGATCCGGGATGAATTTTCAAGAACTTCACTCTGGCGCGGTTACCCAAGGTCCTCTTCGCTGAGGATCTTGAGACCGTTGCGTTCCAGGAGCGCGGCGGTCACCCCCCGGCCGGGGACAAGGTCTTCTCCCCGGTGGATCCGGTGCACTCCGCAGGAAGGACTGCGTTCCTTGAGCAGGGCCTCGCGGCAGCCGGCGAGGCGGGCCGCTTTCATGGTCTCGATCGCGCCGCGCAGAAAGAGCTCGTTGACGACGATCCCCTCGGTGGTGACCAGCGTTCCCCTGCCGTCCAGAACAGCAGCGCCGTCGCCTCGGACAAAGCGGGTTTGCGGCCGTGGCGTCGGCAGCCCGGCCAACTGTTCGGGGCAGACCGGGATCGGAATCAGATCGCCATCCTTGATGAAATCCAGAACCTTGGGATTGGCCTTGGCGGTTCCGTCGTAACGGGTCTGAAGGCCGAGCAGGCAGGCACTGACGAGAATGGGGCGCATGAAAACCTCGTGACGCGGGACGGGCGACGCGTGACGCGAAAGACCAAAGGCCTACCATGGGATCTGGTTGTCGGCCTTTCGCGTCCCGCGTTACGGATTACCCGTCACGGCCCTTAATCCAACGGCGGATTGACCAGACTGTTTTCTGCGGGAGGCAGCGGCGGGTCGGTGCGCACCAGCCGCCCTTCGATCCGCAGTCGCCCCTCGGCGAAAAGCTGGATGGCCCGGGGGTAGATGCGATGCTCCTGTTCGAGGATGCGGGCGGAGAGCGTCTCCTCGGTGTCGTCCTCCAGGACCGGCACCACCGCCTGGATGATGATGGGGCCGGTGTCCACCCCGCCGTCGACGAAATGAACCGTGCATCCGGCGAAGCGGGCGCCGTACTCGAGCGCCTTGCGTTGGACGTGCAGGCCCGGAAAGGCGGGGAGCAGCGCGGGATGGATATTCATGATCCGGCCGGGAAAGGCCTCGAGAAAGACACCGGAAATGAGCCGCATGAACCCGGCCAGGGCCACCAGTTCCACGCCGCAGTCCTGCAGGACGCCGACCACGGCCCGGTCGAAAACCTCCCGGTCGGCGTAGGTGCGGTGGTCGATGCAGCGGTAGGGGATGCCGGCTTCTTTTGCCCGGGTCAGAGCTCCCGCCCCGGGATTGTTGGCGACGACCAGGACGATCTCGGCCGAAAGGGAGTCGTCGGCGCAGCGATCGATAAGGGATTGCAGATTGGTCCCGCCGCCGGAGGCGAGCACGCCCAGACGCAGCTTTTTACCCACAGCTCCTCCAGAAGGCTTTAAACGAGGTCGACCTGCTGGTCGCACTCGGGGCACTTGGCGATCTGCCCGATCAGGTAGGCGCTGTTCCTTGAGGCCGGAGAGGCGGACGAGGACGTCGTCGGCTTCTTGTTCCGGGACCACCAGGACCATGCCGATGCCGTAGTTGAAGGTGCGGAACATCTCGGCTTCGTGGATATTGCCGCCGGCCCGCAGGAACTCGAAGATGGCCGGTTTTTCCCAGCTGTCCTTCTCGACGATCGCCTTGCAGTGCCGGGGCAGAATGCGGGGGACGTTTTCCGGAATGCCGCCGCCGGTGATATGGGCCATCCCCTTGATCTGGAAATCGCGCAGCAGGTTGAGCATCGGTCTTGACATAGATCCGGGTGGGGGTCAGAAGCTCCTCCCCCAGGGGCCGGCCAAGCTCGGCGACGACCGTATCCAGCGAGAGCTGCATCTGGTCGAAGAGGACCTTGCGGGCCAGGGAGTAGCCGTTGGAGTGAAGGCCGTTGGAGGCGATGCCGATGAGCCGGTCGCCGACGGTGATCGATCGATCCGTCGATGATCTTGCTGTCGTCGACCACGCCGACGGTGAATCCGGCCAGGTCGTATTCGCCATCGGCATACATGCCCGGCATCTCCGCGGTTTCGCCCCCGATCAGAGCGCAGCCGGCCTGGACGCACCCCTCGGAAATGCCCTTGACGATCTCGGCGGCTTTTTCCGGGCAAAGTTTGCCGGTGGCCATGTAATCGAGGAAGAAAAGGGGTTCGGCACCTTGCACGACGATATCGTTGACGCACATCGCCACCAGGTCGATGCCGACCGTGTCGTGCTTGTCGGCCAGAAAAGCCAGCTTGAGCTTGGTGCCCACGCCGTCGGTGGAGGCGACCAGGGTCGGCTTCTTGTATTTGCCGGCATTGAGGGAGAACAGGCCGCCGAAGCCGCCGATATCCGCCAACACCTCCGGCCGGGAGGTCGCCTTGACCAACGGCTTGATCATCTGCACAAAACGATTGCCGGCATCGATGTCAACGCCGGCATCCTTGTAGGTAGCCACTTTTATGTCCTTGCTCAAGTGAAAAAACTCCTTGAAAAAAAGTGCATAATTATTAGATCAAAGCGCTTCGATTGTCAACGGCAAACTCCATCGATGCCGGGGTGCCGGTGGTTTTTTCGCCCTGTTCAGCGATCGGAAGAGAAGGGCGAAAAAGATCGGTTTCAGCCCGGCCATGGCAGGGGAAACGGAGGAACAATCGCCTTTACAGACGCCCGGGGGTATCTTATGATGAAGTCGGGTTAAGGGCCTGAAACCAGCGACGGGAGACCGAGTGAGCGAAGAGCGGATACTGCGATGCGATGTCGAGGGGGCGATTCGTTCCATGACCCCGGAGGATTTGGAGCGGGTCGTGACCGTGGAGCGGCTTTGTCAGACGCATCCGTGGTCGGCGGAGCTGTTTTCCCGGGAGTTGGAAAATCCCTTTTCAACCATCGATCTCTGCTGCCTGGATGGATCGGTGGCCGGCTTTCTCTGCTCCTGGTACGTCCAGGGAGAGATGGAGATTCTCAACGTGGCGACCGCTCCGGCTTTTCGGCGGCGGGGCGTGGCCCGAAAGCTGCTGCATCATGCCCTCGATCACGGCCGGCAGCAGGGGTTGGATCGGACGTTTCTGGAGGTGCGGGTCGGTAACGAAGGGGCGATTGCCCTCTATCGGTCCTTCGGGTTTCTGCCGATTGCCACCCGAAAACGATACTACGCCGATGGCGAGGATGCTCTGGTGATGGAGCTGCGTGAAGGGTAAGTCGGACGGACGAAGTTCCCCGTCACCTGTGACGGTTTTTCAAGGAGAGAATGGCGGATGAAAAATTTCAAGACCATTATGTTGTCCAACCAGGAGATCTCGCCGGGATACTTCCGGATGAGGATTCTGGCCCCGGGCTTCGGGGAGCGGGCCCAGCCGGGGCAGTTCGTCATGTTTCGGGTGCAGACCTGCCCTGCCGCCCCTGCTGCGCCGGCCCTTCGGGATTTTTCGGACCGGCTTTCTGCCCCCCGACTGCGACGGGCTGCCGCCCCGGGAATATCTGGAGATCCTCTACAAGGTGGTCGGGCGGGGCACCGGCATCATGAGCGATCTCCATGAGGGCGACCGGGTGGAGGTGCTCGGGCCCCTGGGCCGCGGGTTCGACCTCGGCGATCCGGCAGACGGAGAAAATCCTGGTCGGCGGCGGCATCGGCCTGGTGCCCCTGTTCATGCTGGCCGAGGAGCTGCGTCCGCGGCGAACAAGGTGCGGCTGCTGATGGGCGGGCGCACCCGCGACGACATCCTGGCCGTCACCGAGTTCGAGCGGCTGGGGGTGGAAACCTACGTCTCCACCGACGACGGCAGCCTGGGAGAAGAGGGACTGGTCACCCAGGTGCTGGAGCGCAAGCTCGCCAAGTACCCGCGGGCCGAGCGTCTTCGCCTGCGGGCCGATGCCGATGATCGAGGCGGTGCGGCAGATCTGCGCCGAGCGGGGCGTGCCGCTGCAGGTCTCCCTGGAGGCGCTCATGGCCTGCGGGGTCGGCGCCTGCCTGGGCTGCGTGGTCAAGGGGGCCGGCCACAGCGAGACAGAACCCCGCTACCTCTGCACCTGCAAGGAGGGGCCGGTCTTTCCGCGCCGAACAGCTGGACTGGAGCAAACTGGGCGAGGAGCCCGGCGTTCTGCGAGGGATGCAAGTCATGAGCGCGTATCGGCAAAGAGACCGCCACCAAGGCAAACCGCCCGAGCCTGGCCGTGGAGATCGCCGGCATCAAACTGAAGAACCCGGTCATGCCCGCCTCGGGGACCTTCGGCTACGGCGAGGAGTACGCCCCCTACCTCGATCTCGAGCGCCTCGGCGCCATCGTCACCAAGGGGCTTTCCCTGCATCCCAAGGCCGGCAACCCCACGCCGCGCATCGCCGAGACCGTCAGCGGCATGCTCAACGCCATCGGCCTGCAGAACGTCGGCGTCGACGGCTTCATCCAGTACAAGCTCCCCTTTCTGCGGGAGCTCAACACGCCGGTGATCGCCAACTTCTTCGGCAACACCCTGGAGGAGTACGGCGAGGTGGCCAGGCGCCTCTCCGATATCCCCGAGATCGCCGGGGTGGAGCTCAACATCTCCTGCCCCAACGTCAAGCAGGGCGGGATCGTCTTCGGCACCGAGCCGAAGGCCGCCGCCGAGGTGGTGACCCTGGTGCGAAAAGACCTCTGGCAAGCCGCTGATCGTCAAGCTGACCCCCAACGTCACCGACATCACCGTCATCGCCCGGGCGGTGGAGGAGGCCGGCGCCGATGCCATCAGCTGCATCAACACCCTCACCGGCATGGCCGTGGACGTCAAGACCCGTCGGCCGCGGCTGGCCAACTCGCACCGGCGGCCTCTCCGGCCCGGCCATCCGCCCGATGGCCGTGCGCATGGTCCACCAGGTGGTGCAGGCGGTCTAGATTCCCGGTGATCGGCATCGGCGGCATCACTGCGGCCGAGGACGCCCTGGAATTTCTCATCGTCGGCGCGACCGCCGTTCAGGTGGGCACCGCCAATTTCGTCGATCCCGGTGCCATGGCGACGATCATCGCCGGGCTCGAGCAGTTCTGCATCGAAGAGGGGATCGAGGATATCCGCGAGCTGATCGGCAGTCTGCGGAGTTGAAGATCCGGGACGCGGTTCGCGTTTCGCGGGACGCGGAGAACCCAAAATGCCTGGAGACACGCCTGAGCTCGGGAGCCATGGCCTGAGGAGTTGTTTTCTCGCATCCCGCGTCTCGCAAGCCGCGAACGGTTTTTATGGACGTCATCACCACCCACATCAACGCCGATTTCGACTGCCTGGGGGCGATGATCGCCGCCCGCAAGCTCTACCCGCAGGCCGAAATGGTCTTCGCCGGCTCCCAGGAGCGCAGCCTGCGGGAGTTCTTCCTGCACAGCGCCGCCTACGCCTACGACTTCAAGCGGCTCAAGGACATCGACCTGGCGCAAATTACCCGGCTGATTCTGGTCGACGTGCGCCAGTCGGACCGGATCGGCCCCTTCGGCGAGGTGGCGCGGCGCGAGGGGGTGGAGGTCCACATCTACGATCACCATCCGAGCGGGCAGGCGGATCTGCGCGGCACCGTGGAGCATATCGAGCCGGTCGGCTCCACGGTGACCGTCTTCTGCGACCTGTTCATCGAACGGGGGATCGAGCCCGACCCCGACGAGGCGACCATGATGATGCTCGGCCTCTACGAGGACACCGGCAGTCTGCTCTTCAGCTCCACCACCCTCGAGCGATTATCAGGCCGCCGCCTTCCTCTTTTCTCACGGCGCCAACCTCAACACCGTCGCCGATTTTCTGACCCAGGAACTGACCGTCGAACAGGTTGCTCTGCTCCACGAGCTGCATCCAGTCCCGCTCCATTCTCAACGTCAACGGGATCGATATCGCCATCGCCCATGCCTCGATCGACCACTTCGTCGGCGACCTGGCGGTGCTGGCCCACAAACTCAAGGACATGGAGAGCCTCAACGCCCTGGTGGTGGCGGTGCGCATGGGGGATCGCATCTTCCTGGTCGGCCGCTCGCGCCTTCCCGAGGTCGACGTCGGTGAGATCCTCGCCGAGTTCGGCGGCGGCGGCCATCGCTATGCCGCTTCCGGCACGGTTCGCGATCTGACCCTGGTGCAGGTCCTCGACCGACTGCCCCAGATTCTTCGGCGCCATGTCAGCCCCCGCTGGGAAGCCCGGCATCTGATGTCGGCGCCGGTCAAAAGCGTTTCCGTGCGATCCACCATGGGCGAAGTCCGCCAGATCCTCACCCGCTACAGCCTCAATGCCCTCCCCGTCATGGACGGTGACCGGGTGGTCGGCATCCTCTCCCGCCAGGTGGCGGACAAAGCGGTTCATCACGGCCTCGACGACCAGCCCGCCGGCGACTACATGAGCCGGGAGTTCGCTACGGTGACTCCCGCCGATTCCGTGGAGAAGCTTCAGGAGTTGATCGTCGAGCGCAATCAGCGCCTGGTGCCGGTTCTTGACCGGGAGCGGCTGGTAGGCGCGATCACCCGGACCGATCTGCTGCGGCATCTGGTGGACCGAAGCCGGGTCCGCCAGGAGGGAGATGCGGCAACGGGGGGGATCTCGGCGAGGCGCGGTTGAAAAAACGGCACATCGCCCGGCTCATGCGCGAACAGCTTCCGCCGCGGATCATCGAGCTGCTTCGCGAGATGGGCAAGGTGGGGGATGCCCTGGGAGTCAACCTCTTCGCCGTCGGCGGGTTTGTCCGCGATCTGCTGTTGCGCAACGAAAACCTGGACATCGATATCGTCGTCGAAGGTGACGGGATCGCCTTCGCCGCCGCCTTTGCGCGCCGACATGCCTGCCGCATCCGCTGCCATCAAAAGTTCGGTACGGCGGTCATCATTTTCCCCGACGGCTTCAAGGTGGATGTCGCCTCGGCCCGGATGGAATATTACCTGGAGCCCGGGGCGCTGCCGACGGTGGAACATGCCTCCATCCGCCTCGATCTCTACCGGCGCGATTTCACCATCAACACGCTGGCCGTTGGCCTCAACGGTTCCGATTTCGGCGATCTGATCGATTTTTTCGGAGCCCAGCGCGATCTGCGCGAGAAGGCTCTGCGCGTCCTGCACAACCTCAGCTTCGTCGAGGACCCCACGCGCATGTTTCGCGCCATTCGTTTCGAGCAGCGGCTGGGGTTCCATCTGGGCGTACATACCGAACACCTGTTGCGCAGTGCCGTGCGCATGGGGTTTCTCGAAAAAGTCGGGGGACCGCGGGTGTTCAACGAGCTGGTGATCCTCCTCAAAGAGCCGGACCCGCTGCCGGCCATCCTTCGCCTCGAAGAGCTCGACCTGTTGAAATACTTCCATCCCGCTCTGTCCACCGGTGAGCGCAGCCGGGCGATTTTCGAACGCGCCGGCCGGGCGATCCACTGGTACGAGCTGCTCTATACCGGAGAGTCCTGCCGACGCTGGCAGGTTTATTTTCTCTGCCTGACCACCGATCTCGACCAGGATGCCATGACCGGCATCTGCCGCCGGCTCGGTATCCCGGAACGTTACCGGGAAGTCTTCGGCACGCAGCGGGAAGAGGCCCACCGGATTTTACAGCTTCTCGAAAACCGGCGGGGGAATAACGGCAAATTTCGCCCCAGCGAGCTTTACCGCTGGCTGCGCCCCTTTTCCCCGGAGCTTCTTCTCTATCTCATGGCGCGGGCCGCAAGGGAGGAGACCCGGCGTCGGATTTCCTTTTTCTTCACCCAACTGCGGGACGTTGCGCCTATTCTGAACGGTCACGATTTAAAAGCTCTGGGCATTTCTCCCGGTCCGGTGTATAAAGAAATTCTGGATAAACTGCTTGAGGCCCGCCTCAACGGCCAGGTGGTTTCCCGCGAGGATGAAATCGCTCGGGGTCTCGGTCGCTGGCGTTACTTAGAACGCTGAATTTCTGGTTGGGAATCTCAGATCGTTTTCTTTCGGCGAATCGCCGGGTTCAATTGACTTCGCCAGCCCCTTCTGTTACAAAGACGGTGTTTTGCCCGCGGCCCCAAAACAGACCGGGGTTCCGTTGCCGGGAACTCCGCGCAGCACAATTACGGGTCGCATGTGCTGGAAATTCCCCGCAGCGCACTGCTCCATTTAACCAGATGCGCACCTGGAAGCCTCGGGAACGAGTGCCCTGTTTATGGAAAATATCATCGCCAAAATCTCCATCATGCTGGTTCCGGCACTGTTCGCCGTAACTTTGCACGAGGTTGCCCACGGGTATATCGCCGAGCGGCTCGGCGACCCCACCGCCCGACTGATGGGGCGGCTGACGCTCAATCCCCTCAAGCATCTCGATCCCATCGGCACCTTGGCGCTGCTGGTATTCGGCTTCGGTTGGGCACGGCCGGTCCCGGTTAATTTCAATAACCTGCACCACCCGAAAAGGGATGTCATCTGGGTATCTCTGGGCGGGCCGATCACCAATTTTTCCCTGGCGGTTTTTTCCGCCCTTCTCCTCCACATCCTGGTCTGGCTGAAGGGAGCCGTCCATCTTTCCGGGACGTTCCCCGCCCTGGTTCTGGACCCCTTGAGCCTGATGGCCGCTTTCAGTCTTTACATCAACGTCATCCTCGGTGTTTTCAACCTGATTCCCATCCCCCCCCTGGACGGTGGCCGGGTGATGACCGGGCTGTTGCCCCAACGTCAGGCCGATCTGTTGGCCAAGCTGGAACCCTTCGGGTTCGTCATCATCATTTTCCTGGTATTTTTCACCGATCTCTGGCAGATCGTTCTGGGGCCCGTCGTCTTTTTGCTGGTGAGTAATCTGGCCGGCGCCCAGGTCATCCTCGTCGACCAGGTCATCCGCTTTCTCTTGGGGCATTGATAAACGGCGCTATGGCGTACGAGATTAAAATCGAGAAATTCGAAGGCCCCCTCGACCTTCTGCTCCATCTCATCAAGAAGAACGAGATGGATATCTACGATATCCCCATGGCGTCGATCACCGCCCAGTATCTGGCGACGATCGACGCCATGAAAAACCTCAATCTCGATGTGGCCGGCGAGTTTCTGCTGATGGCCGCCACGCTGGTGCACATCAAGTCCCGCATGCTGCTCCCCGTGGTGTCGGGAGAGGAGGAGGCGGAAGAGGAAGAGGAAGACCCGCGGGCCGAACTGGTGCGCCGGCTGCTGGAATATCAGCGCTATAAAGAGGCGGCCCTGGATCTTGACGCACTGCCTCTTCTGGAGCGGGATACCTTCCCGCGCGGTTTTGACCCTCCCGTGGCCGATGAGGCGGACGAGGAATTTCAGCCCATCGGACTCTACGAACTGGTAGAAGCCTTGCGCGGCCTTCTGGCAGAGACCCCCGAAGCGCCTTTTCACGAGGTGGCGGGGGAGCGACTCTCGGTGACCGAGCGGGTGAACGGAATTTTGGCACTCCTGGCCGGCAAAGAAAGCGTGGCGTTCAGAGAACTTTTCACCGAGCGGCCCCGGCGGGACGATGTCGTCGTCACCTTCCTGGCCCTGCTCGAGTTGGGAAAACTTCGGCTGGTGCGCTTGATGCAAAGTGCGCGCTATGGTGCCCTTTGGGTCTGGCCGGCCGTTGCCGAGGACGCTTCCGGCCCTCTGCAATTGGAGGAAGAGGCTCTTGGATACGGCTGAGTTGAAAGGGGCCGTCGAGGCCTTGGTGTTCGCCTCCGAAGCTCCTGTGCGGGCGGAGCGTTTGGCTGAGATCCTGGAGGCGCCAAAGGCTCGGGTGTTGGAAATTTTGCGGGAGCTGGCGGCCGAATATGAGAATCGGGGGGGAGGCATGGTGCTGGCGGGTGTCGCCGAGGGATACCAGTTTCGCACGTCACCGAAATTCGCCGACGTGATTCGACGGTTGGGCCGGAGCCGCTCTGTTCGATTCTCCCGAGCGGCGCTGGAGACCCTTGCCATCATTGCCTATCGCCAGCCGATTACCCGAGCGGAAATCGAGTATCTGCGTGGGGTCGATTCGGGGGGAGTGGTCAAAACCCTGCTGGACAGGCGCCTGATCCGGATCCTGGGGAAAAAGGATATTCCCGGTCGGCCGATGATTTACGGAACCACCCGGGAATTTCTGGAAGTTTTCGGCCTGCCGAGCCTTACCGAACTGCCCACCCTCAAAGAGTTCAGCGAGCTGTCGCTGGAGGGTGACGAGATGGAGGATGCCCCGGCCCCGGCCGGCACTTCGAAGGCAACCGTCTAAATCGTTCCGAACCATCGCCCCGCCGGGAGTTCCCCGGTTTTTTTCGTCCTCTGGTCCACAACACATGAAACAACGACTGCAGAAACTGATCGCCGCCGCCGGTCTGGCCTCGCGCCGAGAGGCCGAGCAATGGATCGCGGCCGGGCGGGTGAGCATCAACGGCCGCACCGCCGCACTTGGCGATGGGGCCGATCCGGCTTGCGACCAGGTGGAGATCGACGGGCGGCCACTGCCGTTCAGGGAGGAGAAGGTGTACCTGCTCCTCAACAAGCCCGTCGGATACGTCACCACGCTTCGCGATCCCCAGGGGCGCCCCGTGGTGACCGATCTGGTGAAAAGCGTCTCCGCCCGGCTCTTTCCGGTCGGCAGGCTGGATCTCACCACCGAAGGGTTGTTGCTTCTGACCAACGACGGCGAGCTGGCACACCGCCTGGCCCATCCCCGACACCGGGTGGATAAGACTTATCTGGTCCGCGTACGCGGCGCTTTCACCGAAGCGGCCCGGCGCCGTTTGGAGGAGGGTGTGGCGTTGGAGGATGGCTTGACAGCCCCGGCCACAGTGGACCATGTACGGGCGGCGGGCAGCCACAGCTGGTTACATTTGACCATCCGCGAAGGGCGCAATCGCCAGGTCCGCCGCATGTGCGAAGCGATCGGCTACCCGGTGAGCCGGCTGAAACGCATTCGGGTCGCCTTTATGGAGTTGGGGGATCTTTCTCCAGGAAAATTTCGCTTCCTGACGGCTCAAGAGGTGGCCAGATTGAGAAAACTTTGATGGCGTCGCAAAAAGTCCGCCCTACGGCGTTACGGCGATTTCTCAAGACCTCGACCACCCTGACGGTGGCCTTCGTCCCTGAGAAACCACCAAGCCTTGTAGGTCGAAATTTTTGCTTTAGCCATCCGGTGAGTTTTGCAAGTGCATCAAGGGTTGTTTTTCCAATGACATCCCATTGGTGCGGTTTTTCAATCAGGGGATAACCAGCGAAGATGGAAATTTTTGCATCGAGGGTAAGATGGAGAAAATTTAATCTTGCCATGATTGTTTCTATTGGTATGCTTTAACCTTGACACGGGAATTGCGAATAGTTTAGATTCACAATATGACAAATAGAACCTTTTTCGTTTTTTATTACAGGTGAATGCATTGTCGAATAAAGAGAAACTGATTGCCTCGGCACAGAAAAATCTTCAAAAAGGCCAGATTTCCCGGGCGGTCAAGGATTATCAAAAACTGGTCGAAATCGATCCGAAGGATATGCGAATCCGGCAGAGGCTGGCAGAACTGTACAGCCGCTCGCGCATGACCGAAGAGGCCCTGGACGAATACCGGGGGGTAGCCAAATATTATAGTGAAAACGGGTTTTTTCCCAAGGCGATTGCTGTTTATAAGCAGATGCAAAAGCTCGACCCCGGCCAGATCGAAGCGTACCACCGTCTGGCCGAGCTGAACGAACGGCAGGGGCTGGTCGGCAATGCGCTGCAGGAATACCGCAGCCTGGTGACCCATTACGAAAAACAGCAGATGTTCTCCGAGAGTATCGAGGTCCTGGAAAAAATGAAGGAACTGGACCCCGAAAATCTCAATATCCGGGTGAAAATCTCTGAGTGCTATGCCCGCGCCGGGGAGCCCGGCCAGGCCAAGGAAGAGTTCCGTGACGTCCTTGGCCGGCTGAAGGAAAAGGAAGATTTCGGCAGAATCCTCAAGCTCTATGAAATCTTTTTGCCCCTTTTCCCCGAAGACCCGGAACTCAAAACCACTCTGGCGAAGGTCCTGATTCACCAGGGAGAAGCGGAACGAGGGATTCAACTCGCAAAAAGCCTCCTGCAGGATCAGCCGGAGGACCCGGAGATCCTGCAGACGCTGGCGCAGGGTTATGGAGCAGCCGGCGATCATGAAAATGAGCGGTTGACCTATCAGCATCTCCTGAAGCATTGTCCTGAGGATTTGGAGCTTCGCGAAGCCTTTCTTCGCTCCTGTCTCTTTGGAGGCGCTATCGAGCGGGCGCTCGAATCGTTGCTGGAGTGGCAAGAGGACTTTGTCGGGGCAGGCCGGCAGGAGGCGATCAAGGCATTCTATGATCTTCTGTGTCGGGAGCTGCCGGCAAGCGATTCCCGGCTTCAGGCTCTTGGCGCCACCCTTGCCGGCGACCTCAGAAGGGACCGCGCTCCTATCGCGGAGCAGGATCCGGACTCAGAGCCGCCTCCGGCCGAGGCGTCCCTTGACGAGATATCCGCTGCGGCGATGCCGGACTCTCCGTCTGCGGAGCCCCTCTCTTCGGAAGTGCCGGACGGCGACGACAGTGCCCGGGGGGAGATCCCGCTGGAGTTTCTGGAAACGGTCGACCTGCCCGAAGACGGCACGGCCGGGACGGAGGAGAATCAGGAAGAGCCGGAGGTCGAGCTGGAACTCGATCTGGAACAGGCACTTGACGGGGACCCTCTGGAAAGGGGAGTCGCTGCCCCGGCGGCGGATACCATGTCCCTTTCGGACCCTGGGACGGCTGAGGACGTTGCCGACGAAGTTGTTGCCGAGCGTTCGGCCGATGTTGCCGCGACGGACGGTTCCGAGGAACTGTTGGATCTCGGGGCGATCCTCGAGGCTGGAGAATCCCCGTCCCCGTCCCCCGCGGAGCCGGGTCCGGACCTCGATGAAGCCGAATTCTATCTGCAACAGGGGCTGCTGGACGAGGCTGAACGGATCTTTCGGCGGCTTCTCGATCAGGACCCGTTAAATGTGGAAGTCGGCCGGAAGTTGAAGGAAATAGAGTCCCGGCGCGAAGAGGTCGCCCAGCTGGCCGAGGCGTCGGAAGAGCCGTTTGCGGGACTCACCTCGGAGAGCGCGGAAGATCGATTTCAGGAGGACGCCTCGGAAGAGGGCGAATCGTTCAGCCTGGATGGCTTTTTCTCCGACTCCCAGCAGGGCGTCAAGACAGAAATCGAAATCGACGATGCCGAATCCCACTATAATCTCGGCATCGCCTACAAAGAAATGGGCCTGGTCGACGATGCGGTGGCCGAATTTGAAAAGGCCGGCAGAAATGCCGAGCGGCGCGTTGCCTGTCTGATTCTCAAAGGCATGTGTCTGGTTGAAAAAGGAACCTTCGACGTTGCCGAGGATGTTTTCAAAGAGGGGCTCGGCCTGCCGGATCTGACTGCCGGCGAGCGCACCAGCCTCCACTATGAAATGGGAGTGCTCTATCAAAGCTGGGAGCGCCCTCTGGAGGCCCTTGAGAGCTTTCAGGCCGTGGCCGATGCCGATCTCTTTTATCGCAACGTCGGAGAAAAAATTCGTACCCTGCGGCAAAAACTCGGCCTGGAAAATGACCGGGAAGTCGAGTCCGCCAAGGGGAGCAAGGACCGGATTTCCTTCGTCTAACGCGAACCCGTCGAGAGTTAAATCATGAGCTATCTCGAACATTTCGGTTTAGATCGCGAGCCCTTTTCCAATGCGCCCGACGCCCGGTTTTATTTCAACAGCCAGCAGCACAGCCAGGCGCTGATCCGGCTCATGTACGCCGTCGATTCCAATAAGGGATTGGCGGTGCTGGTCGGAGGGGTGGGAACCGGCAAGACGACCCTGGCCCGCAGAATGCTCGATTCGCTGCCCGAAGACCGCTACGAATCCTCCCTGCTGGTGATGGTGCACTCCGGCATCACCCCCGAATGGATCCTCACCCGCATTGCCATGCAGTTCGGGGTCGAGGAGCCGGCGGCGGACCGGCTCTCTTTGCTGCGGCAACTCTATGACCGCCTTCTTGAAATCGAGGCCTCGGGGCGCCGCGCCGTGGTGCTCATCGATGAGGCTCAGATGCTGCAGAGCCGGGCACTGATGGAGGAGTTTCGAGGGCTTCTCAATCTGGAGATCCCCGGGAAGAAGCTGCTGAACATCGTCTTCTTCGGTTTGCCCGAGGTGGAAGATTGCCTGCGGCTCGACGAGCCGCTCGCTCAGCGGGTGGCGGTCAAGTTCCACCTTCACTCCCTCTCCAACGATACCACCGAATCCTACATGAAACACCGCCTGCAGGTCGCCGGCGCACCCCGCATGATGTTCACCGCCGATGCCATTCCGGCGATCCACCGCTATGCCGGAGGGGTTCCCCGGCTCATCAACACCGTCTGCGACAATTGTCTGTTCGAGGCCTATCTGCAGAAGATGGACGAAGTGACCCTCCACGTCGTCCACGGCGTCGCCGGTGACCTCGGCCTCCTTCACCAGCCCCTGGCGGGGGTTCCTCAGGAGGTGGGGCACGAAGAGCTCGACGAGATCGAGAGCATGCTGGAGCGGCTGGAACAAAAGTTCTGACGGTGTCCCCGTGTTGCAAGCCACACCCAAAACAGCGTCCGGAACGCCGAGATGACGCCGGAGAGGGCGCGGGTCGTCGATCCGCCTGAATCTCTGCGTTCCTCAGAGGGTTTCCTTTGCCATCCCGGAGTCGCAGCGTCCGGTTCCGAGATAATTCCTCAAATCCCCGGTGTGCTTTTTCCATGACCCAAAAGATTCAGATTCTGCCCGAAAACCTGTGCAACCAGATCGCCGCCGGCGAGGTGATCGAACGGCCCGCCTCGGTGGTCAAGGAGCTGTTGGAGAATTCCCTCGACGCCGGCGCCGGTGACATCCGGGTCGACGTGGAAAAGGGGGGCAAGCGGCGAATCCTGGTGGCGGACGACGGCGACGGGATGGGGCGGGACGATGTTTTTCTCTGTCTTGAGCGCCACGCCACCAGTAAGATTCGCTCGGATACGGATCTTTTCGGTCTGAAGACCCTGGGGTTTCGCGGCGAAGCCCTGCCGTCCATCGCCGCCGTCTCCCGGCTGACGGTGCGCAGCTGCTCCGACGCCGCGCCGGAAGGGTGGGAGATTTACGTCGAAGGGGGAACGGTGAAGCGTGCCGGTGCGGCCGGCCTTCCCCGGGGCACGACGATGGAGGTGCGGGATCTTTTTTTCAATACGCCCGCGCGGCGCAAATTCCTGCGTCGGGACGAGACCGAGCTGGGGCATATCGGCGAGGTGGTGACCAAGCTGGCCCTGGCCCATCCTCAGGTTCAGTTCCGTCTGGTTCACAACGGCCGTTCCCTGCTCGATGTCTATCGCCAGAACACCCTCGCCGAGCGGGTGGGCTCCCTGCTGGGGCGCCCTCTGGTACGGGAGCTGCTGCCCGTGGAGGCGGATGCGCCCGGCGGGCTGAAACTTCGGGGATTGATTTCGCAGCCGGCCGCCAACCGTTCCTCCACCTCGGCGGTGTATACGTTCATCAATGGCCGCTACGTCCGAGATCGGGTGGTCCAGCATGCCCTGCTGGAGGGGTATCGCCACCTTCTGCCCAACGGGCGTTACCCGGTGGTGGCACTCTTCCTCGAGATCGACCCGGCGCTGGTCGATGTCAACGTGCATCCGACGAAACACGAAGTTCGCTTTCGGGACCAGCGGTCCGTTCACGATTTCATCGCGGCAACGGTGCGCGAAACGCTGCGTCCTTCCGGATGGTTGGCGGCTTCCGGAGAGGCGGACGGCGACGGCGGGCCGGACCCTTCGCCCGACCCTCCCCAGGGGCGAGCCGAGGAAGGCCCGGTCGGGGCCGCTCCCCAAGAGCCGGTGAAGAGGGAAGATCCCCGAGACCGGGTTCGGGAAGCGCTCTTCGCCTACGGCCGGAGCCACGCGAATCCCGCCGCCCCAGTCGTGGCGGGCCGCCAGCAAGCTCAGGGGGATGGCACCCCGTTCGTCTTTCCGACTGCCACCAGCGAAGAAGAGGCGGGTTTTTTCTCGTCGCTGGAAATCATCGGCCAGTATCGCAACAGTTACATCCTCTGCCAGGAGGGGAACGATCTGGTCCTGGTCGACCAGCACGCCGCCCATGAGCGCATCGGTTTCGAACGCCTCAAGGCCCAGTATCACCGGGGCCGGGTGGAGCGCCAGGCGCTGCTGTTCCCGGTGACGCTGGAGTTCGACTTTCGGGGCGCCGCGCTGCTCCAGGAACATCTGGGGGATCTCGAGCGCCTCGGGTTCGACCTCGAGCCCTTTGGCGGCAATACCTTTGCGCTCAAAGCCGTTCCCCGGCTGCTGGGCGATGCCGAGGCCGAACGGCTGATCCGGGAGGTTGCCGAGGGGCTGGAAAAGATCGGCGGGCGCGGCCCCGTGGAGGAGGCGCTGGACGAGCTTTTCATTCTGATGGCCTGCCACAACGTCGTGCGGGCCAACCAGCGTCTGGCGCTGCCCGAAATGGCCGCTTTGCTGCGCGAGCTCGACCGGGTCGATTTCAGCGCCCACTGCCCCCACGGCCGCCCCGTCATGACGCGGTTGCCCCTCGGGGAAGTGGAACGGATGTTCAAGAGGAGTTGATGGCACTGCAGGACACCCGCGGTATTCCCCTGATCGTTCTGTGCGGTCCGACCGCCTCCGGCAAGACCGCCCTGGCACTCGAGCTCTGCGAACGCCTCGGCGCCGAGATCGTCTCGGCAGACTCCCGGCAGGTCTACCGGCAGATGGATATCGGCACCGCCAAGGCAACGGTGGACGAGCGGGCGCGCGTCCCCCATTATCTGATCGATGTGGTCGATCCCCATGAGAAGTTCACGACTGCCGATTTCGCACGGCTTGGACGCGAAGCGATTTCCCGGATCGACGGGAAGGCTCGTCGGCCGATGGTGGTCGGCGGAACCGGCCTTTATATCCGTACCCTGACCGAGGGGTTGCTGCCTGCGCCCGGGGAAGAGCCGCAGTTGCGGGAGAGGCTGGCACAGTTGGAGGCGCAGGGGGGAGAGGGCACCCTCCATCGGCAACTGCAGGAAACCGACCCCGAGCTGGCGGCCCGGCTCCATCCCCGGGATCGGGTTCGGATCGTGCGGGCTCTGGAGGTCTTTTTCCTGACCGGCCGCACCCTTTCCGCACTGCAGGCCGAGCACGCCTTTCGCGAGCGTCCCTTTCGCCTGCTGAAAATCGGTCTTGCGCCCGATCGGGAGGACCTCTATCGGCGCATCGATCGCCGCGTCGAAGCGATGTTCGCTGCCGGGCTGGTCGAAGAGGTCGAGGGACTTCTGGACCGAGGCATTTCCCCGGGGGAAAAGGCTCTGCAGACCATCGGGTATCGCGAATGCATTCTCTATCTGCAGGGGCAGTGGTCGCTGGCGGAGGCGGCCGAGAGAATTCAGCGCGACACCCGCCGCTACGCCAAGCGCCAATTGACCTGGTTTCGTAAAGACAAATCAATAAATTGGTTTGATTCCTGGAAAGAGTCTGCTAAAATTCAGGCGTTGATTGAAGATTTTTATGCATCAATAAGGAGCGGACATGGCTAAGACCCCATTCAACATTCAGGATCAGTACCTCAATCAGGCCCGTAAAGAGCGGGTCCGCGTGTCGGTTACGATGATGTCCGGCGAAAAGCTGGAGGGCTATATCAAGTCCTTCGACAGTTTTTGCCTGCTCATCGAGAGCAGCGGCGATATTCTGCTCTACAAACACGCCATCTCCTCGATCACTTCCTCGGACGGTTCCTTCCGGTTGCATGGGGGAAAGGACTGATCCGGCGCCAGCGAGAGATCTTTCCGGGTTCGGTACCGCGGGTCCCTGAATGAAGGCTGCGACGGCCCTCAGAGGGGACTTTTGTCTTTTGCCGGGAACTGGGATGAGACGCCCGGGGACTCTGTGCTCCCGAGGCCTTCCGCCGCAGTGATTGTCAGATGCGATACCGCTGTGCCCACTCTTGACACCGTCGGCTCGTTCATCTGAACACCCGAGTGGCCGGTTCCTCGGCGCAGTCCCCACCCGGAAGATGTCTCCGCCTTTCTCCCGCGCTATCTGTAAAGACGGCCGTTCTTCTTCCCTCCGAGTGGGACGAACGTACGTTTTTCTGAAAGATTGACCCGCATGTCTGGCCGTCTTCGTTATTACAGCTTCGGTATCCTGATATTCGTCCTGACGGTCCTTTGCCTGTATGTGATCCGCTCGGTGGCCGTCCCCTTTCTTCTGGCGCTGATTCTCGCGTACTTTCTCGACCCTTCCGTCGATTTTCTGGAGCGCCGCCGCATCCCCCGCTCCGCCGCCATCGTGCTGGTATTCGCCGTTTTCATCCTGGTTGCCGGCACTCTTCTGGCGTTTATCATTCCGATTCTTAAAAAAGAATTTCTGCTGATTCAGCGCTCTCTTCCCGGCTATGCCGAAAGCCTGTACCGGCTTATCCCCAAGCCGTTTCTCAAGGGACTTGGAATCGCCGGAGGGCAAGACCTCCAGGGGCTGCTGAGCCGGCTGCTGGCCGGGGTGAAAAACCTTTCTTTCGACGTCGTTAACCAGGTCGTCGTCTTTCTCTCCCGCGCCTTTTCGTCCACCTTCGGTTTGCTGCTGGCGGTTCTCGGGTATTTCATCATCCCCGTCTACCTCTTCTATCTGCTGCGGGATTTCGACCGGATGAAGGAGACGGCCGTCGTTCTCGTCCCTCCCCGCTTCCGGGAAAACGTTCTGGCCCTGGGCCGGGAGGTCGACGGGGTCCTGGGAGGATTTATCCGCGGCCAGCTTACCGTCTGCCTGATGCTCGCCCTGCTGTACAGCCTCGGCCTGGCCGTCATCGGCATCGATCTGGCGCTGGTCATCGGCATCGTGGCCGGCCTCGCTTTCATCATTCCCTATCTGGGGACCGATTCTGGCATCGTCGTCGCCGGCGAGCATGGCGGTGGTCAAGTTCCACGACGTGCTGCATCCGGCGCTGGTGATCGGCTGGTTCGCCCTGGTCCAGGCCCTCGAGGGGACGGTCATCACCCCGCGCATGGTCGGCGACCGGGTCGGGCTGCACCCGATCGTCACCATCCTGGCGGTGCTGATCGGCGGCCAGCTCTTCGGTTTTCTCGGCCTGCTGCTGGCGGTGCCGACGGCCGCCTCGGGGAACGTGCTGCTGCGCCACTGCTGGACGCGCTACCGCGGCATCCGCCTTTTTCATGCGAGCGCGCCGGAGGGGAGGACTCCGATGCTGGAAATTCTTGGCTGTGGAACCGGGGAGCATCGCCGCCGAACTGGAGCTGGAGGCGGGGGACTGCCTGCTTGTCGATCAACGGCAATCCGGCTGCGCGACCTGCTCGATTACCAGCTCTGCGAGGCGGACGAGGAGCTGCTGCTGGAGGTGCGCAAGCGCGACGGGGAGCTCTGGGACCTGGAGCTGGAGAAGGATGGGCCCGAGATCTGGGGCTGCAGTTCGAGCATCCCGAGCCGACCCAGTGCGGCAACAACTGCATCTTCTGTTTCGTTCACCAGCTCCCTCGGGGGATGCGCCGACCCTCTACGTCAAGGACGAGGACTACCGCTTCTCCTACCTCTACGGCTCCTACGTCACCTTGACCAATATCGGCGAGGACGAGGTGCAGCGCATCATCGAGCAGCGCCTCTCCCCCCTGTACGTCTCGGTGCACTCCACCGACGAGCAGCTGCGCGGCCGGCTCATCGGCCGGCAGGGCCCGCCGATCCTCGAGCTGCTGCGCAAGTTGACGGCGGCAGGCATCGCCTTCCATACCCAGGTGGTTCTCTGCCCCGGGATCAACGACGGCGACGATCTGGCGAGGACCGTGGAGGATCTTTACGCCCTCTCTCCCGGCGTCCTCTCCCTGGCGGTGGTGCCGGTCGGGCTGACCGGCTACCGGCAACGCCTGCCCCAGCTGCGACCTCCCACCCGGGAGGAAGCCCGGCACACCCTGGACCTGCTGCACCGTTTTCAGGAGCGCTTTCTGGCGAGCGGGGGTTCCCGTTTCGTTTACGGGGCCGATGAGCTCTACTTGAAGGCGGGGGTGGAATTTCCGTCCCTCGAAGCGTACGAAGATCTGCCCCAGATCGAAAACGGCATCGGCATGATTCCTCTTTTCCGCCAGGAGGCGGCTGAGGTCCTGGCCGAGGCCGCCCCGTTGGCGATCCCGCCGATTGCCACCATCACCGGAGAGTCCTTTTACGCCGAACTTGAACGGTTCATCGGCGATCTCTCGCAAAAGACCGGAGCGGTTCTCCATCTGCATGCCGTTCCCAATCGTTTTTTCGGGGGGCATGTCTCGGTCACCGGCCTGCTGACCGGCCGCGACGTGATCGACAGCCTGCAAGGCCGGGAGCTCGGCGAGGTGCTGCTCATTCCCGACGTGATGCTGAAAGAGGGCGAGGATATTTTTCTTGACGATCTGACCCTGGCCGACTTAGAAAGAGAGCTCGGGGTTCGGGTCCGGAAAATCGAGGGTACCCCGTGGGGATTGCTGGAAGCGATGGAGCAACTGGAAAGCTGAGCGGCGCTTCGCCGCCCCTGCAACGGAGGTCGGGTATGGATGAAAATTTACGCTGGCACAGCCGGCAGCTGATGGAACATGCGGCGGCAGCGCTGGAGAAAAACGGATTCTCCGTCGCGCTGTTCGACAGCCGGGAAGAAGCGCTCCCCTTTTTGCAGCAGGAAGCGGCAACGGCGGCGACGGTCGGTTTCGGCGGGTCGATGTCCCTGGAGGAACTGGGGCTTCCGGCTCTCCTCGAGAGGGCCGGGAAAAAGGCCCTCATCCATGGGCGTCCGGGTCTCACCGGCGAAGAGCGCCGTCAGATCATGCAGGAGCAGTTGGCCTGCGACCTTTTTTTCACCAGCACCAACGCGCTCACTCTTACCGGCCATCTGGTCAATATCGATGCGACGGGCAACCGGGTCTGCTCCATGGCCTTCGGTCCCCAGAAGGTGATCGTGGTGGCCGGGGCGAACAAGATCGCCGCGGACCTGGAGGCGGCCCTCAAGCGGGTCAAGGAGGTCGCTTCTCCGGCCAACGCCCGACGTCTCGGGTACGACACCCCTTGCGCCAAGACGGGGCTGTGCAGTGACTGCAATTCGCCGCAAAGGATTTGCCGCATCACCACCATCCTTGAAAAAAAGCCGCGGTTGACCGATTTTACCGTCTGCCTCATCAACGAAAACCTGGGATATTGATTCCCGCCGGAAAGGGCCCAACCACATGCAGGACATTGAAGACCTTCTGATCAGAGGGCGCGAGGCGATGGACGTGGGCGATTATCCCGCTGCCGTGCGGTGGTTTCGCCAGGCCCTCGAGAAAGACCCCGAACGGGCCGAATTGCACCTGCTTTTGGGGGAAGCTCTGGCGGAAGAGGGGAAAATCGATCCGGCGCTGCAGGCCCTCGATCGGGCGCGGGAGCTGGAACCGCACAATACGGAGATCCTCTTTCTGCTCGGAGACACCTGCTTCGAGGCCGGCCGGCACGAACGGGCGATGAAGGTTTATCGCGAAATCCTCGATCTGGACGAGGAGCAGGCCGACGCCTGGGTCAGCCTGGGGCTGGTTTACTTCCACCAGGAGCGGATGGAGCAGGCGGAGGAAACGCTTCGCAATGCCCTCGGCCTCGAGCCCGATTCGGTATTCGCCCTCAATGCCCTGGGCGATGTTCTTTTTGCCCTGGGCCGCACCGATGAGGCGCTGGCCAGTTACCGGAAAGTGCTCGAGCTCGAGCCCGAAGATGCCCAGGCACATTACAACCTGGCCGAAATGTCCTACGACAGCGGCGATCTGGAGGCGGCGGAGCGGGAGTGCCGCGAGACGATCCGGCTCGACCCCGCCTTCTCCTTTGCCTATCTCACTCTTGGCAATATCTGCCTCGACCAGGAGAAGAGCCGTGAGGCCCTGCAGAATTTTCAGGAGTTTCTGCTCCGGGAGCGCTCCGCCGGGGCGAAGGAGATCCGGGACGAAGTGACGGGGGTGGTCGAAGGGCTGAAGGCTGAATTGGGAATGTCATGAGAAACGTCTGACGGAGGGACCGTGGTTCGCGGATTTGCTATTTTGCTGGCACTGCAATTTTTGGGGGAACTCATCTCCCGGGGGTTGGGGATTCCCATCCCGGGGAACGTGATCGGCATGGGGCTGATGATCCTGGCCCTGTGGCTCGGGGTGGTCAAGGTCGCGTGGGTCCAGGAAGCGGCGGATCTGCTTCTTTCCAACCTGGCGCTCTTTTTCATCCCCGCCGGTGTCGGCGTGATGGTTTATTTCGACCTTATCCGCCGCGAATGGCTGCCCATCTCGGTGGCGATGGTGCTGAGCACCTTTGCCGTCATGGCGGCGACCGGGTGGATGGAGACCTGGCTGGAGAAACGGAGGCGCCACGGTGTGGAATGACCTTCTCGCCAGCCCCCTGTTCGGCGTCGGTCTGACGCTGGCGGCCTATGCCCTGGCCCAGGCGCTTTACCTGCGAACCGGCAGCATCTTTCTGAACCCGGTGGTCTGGTCCATCGGCGGCATCATCGCCCTTCTCTACGCGCTGCACATTCCCTTTGTCACCTATGCCGTGGGCGGAAAGTACGTTCTGTTTCTGCTCGGTCCCTCGGTGGTGGCGCTGGGGGTGCCTCTCTACAACCGACGGCAGGAGATCCTGGCCAAAAAGGGGCCGATTCTTTTCGGCGTGCTGGCGGGATCGATCACTTCGATCGTGACCGCTTCAGGTCTGGCCTGGCTGCTGGGGGGCACTCGCAAGGTGGTGTTGTCCCTGGCGCCGAAATCGGTGACGACACCGATTGCCATCGGCATCGTCGAGAAGATCGGCGGGATCGCCCCTCTGACGGCGGCTATCGTGGTGCTGACCGGCTGCCTCGGCGCCATGTGCGGCCCCGAATTCTGCCGGGCCATCGGCCTTGAGGACCCGACGGCCATCGGCCTGGCGGTCGGTACGGCCAGCCACGGGATCGGTACCGCCCGCATGCTCGAGGTCGATCGGCTGGGGGGGGCCGTGGCCGGCCTGGCCATCGGGCTCAACGGCCTGATCACGGCCTTCATTGTGCCGCTGCTGTTCGTATTCTTCCGCTAACCGGCCGAACGAGTCAAAAAAAAGGCAGGCGCGTTGCGCCTGCCTTTGGACTTCACGGGGGGAACCGGAAGGTCTATTTCTTTTTGGCCGAAGCCTTCTTGGAGGCTTTGAGAGGGTTGATCTTGGCTTCGATGCTTTTGATCTCGACCTTGCGGTGGGTGGCGAGGTTGCACAAGCCCGCGGACCATTTGCGCGAAGGGGAGGGGGCGGCCGAACAGACCTGGCCGATGGTGCCCTCGACAACGCGGTCGCAGCCTTGGCACTCCTCGACGATTTCCTGGCACGAGCTGTTGATGAAGTTGCAACCGTTTTTAGTCCAAAAGGTACACTCGGTACCGGGAAGAACCGTTTGACACTGCATGGGGATGCCTCCTTGATTTATTGGGGTTCCGTTTTTCCTCTTTTTCCGTCTGGAAACCTTGTTGTTGCGCCGTGGCGGCGTAACCGCAATGACCCGCTCCAGTCCGAAAACCCCTGACCCCATCCGGGGCTTCCGGATGTCGGCCAGCTAGATCCGGCATTATTATGGATCGAGAGGTCCTTTGTCAATCATAAATTGCCCATTTTTGTGAAAAAGGTATTTTGGGTTCCTGGTCGTTGAGGCCTTTTAACTTGACGCACTCTCCACCTCTAGTATAAATTGCCAGATTAATATTTTTCCAAGACAAACCCTAAGAAGGAGATGGAGATGCTGGATCCCGAGATCCGCGAAGGGTTGACCTTCGATGACGTCCTGCTCGTTCCCGCCCACTCGACTGTCCTGCCCAAAGAGGTCGATCTGACCACCAACCTGACTTCCCGAATCCAGTTGAATATCCCCCTGCTGTCGGCCGCCATGGACACCGTGACCGAGGCCCGCAGCGCCATCTGCATGGCCCGCGAAGGGGGGATGGGGATCATTCACAAGAATATGACCGCCGCCGAACAGGGCGTTGAGGTCGATCAGGTCAAGAAGTCGGAAAGCGGGATGATCGTCGATCCGATCACCATGGAGCCGGACCAGAAGATCTATGAGGCCCTGGAGCTGATGAAACAGTATCGGATCTCCGGGGTGCCGATCACCAAGAACGGCAAACTCGTCGGCATTCTGACCAACCGGGATCTGCGCTTCGAAACCCAGCTCGACCAGCCGATCGCCAACGTCATGACCAAGGACAAGCTGGTTACCGTCCCGCCCGGTACGACCCTGGAAGAGGCCAAACATCACCTGCACGAGCATCGCATCGAAAAGCTGCTGGTGGTCGATGACGGTTACGCCCTCAAAGGGCTGATCACGATCAAGGATATCGAAAAGGTCCGGAAATATCCCTTCGCCTGCAAGGACGAGTTCGGCCGGCTGCGGGTCGGTGCGGCGATCGGGGTCGGCCCCGATCGCGAAGAGCGCCTCGAGGCGCTGGTGAGGGCCGGGGTGGACGTGGTGGTGATCGATACCGCACACGGCCACTCCCAGGGAGTGATCGATGCGGTGATCGATACCCGCCGCGCCTATCCCGCTTTGCAGCTGGTTGCCGGCAACATCGCCACCGCCGAGGCGGCCGAGGCGCTCATCAAGGCCGGCATCGACGCCGTCAAGGTCGGCATCGGGCCGGGCTCGATCTGTACCACCCGGGTCGTGGCCGGGGTCGGCGTGCCGCAGATTACCGCCATCGGCGATGTGGCGAAGGTCACGCAGAAGGCCGGCATTCCGCTGATCGCCGACGGCGGCATCAAGTACTCGGGGGAGCTGCCCAAGGCGGTGACCGCCGGTGCCGATGTCATCATGATCGGCTCCCTCTTTGCCGGAACCGATGAGTCCCCCGGCGAAACGATCCTCTACCAGGGGCGGACCTACAAAGCCTACCGCGGGATGGGCAGTCTCGGCGCCATGAAACAGGGGAGCAAAGACCGCTATTTCCAGGGCGACGTCGAAAGCGACGTCAAGCTGGTCCCCGAGGGGATTGAGGGGCGGGTTCCCTATCGCGGCAGCCTCTCTGCCAATATTCACCAGCTGATCGGGGGCCTGCGCGCCGGGATGGGCTATTCGGGCTGCCGGACCATCAAGGAACTGCAGGAGCGCGGCCGCTTCCTGCGCATTACCAACGCCGGGCTGCGCGAATCCCACGTGCATGACGTGGCCATCACCCACGAGGCCCCCAATTACCGGGTCGAGCGGAATAACTGAGGGGCGATGCCCGAGGCCAAAGGCCAAAGGTGAAAACCCGGTAAACGGCTCGAGGTCAAAAGCCAAAACACGCATTCAGATTAAAAAGTAGCAATTCGAAAGTCCACCTTTAACCTAAGGCCCAGGGCCTTTAGCCTTGGGCTTTGCCGTTTCCCCGGAGCGATAGATGTCCGACCTTCATTCCGAAAAGATTCTGATTCTCGATTTCGGTTCCCAGTATACCCAGCTGATTGCCCGCCGCGTGCGCGAGGCCCATGTCTACTGCGAACTCCATCCCTTCGATATGGACCTTGCGGCCATCCGCGATTTCGCTCCCGAGGGCATCATTCTCTCCGGGGGGCCCAAGTCGGTCTACCAGGAAGGGGCGCCGCAGATCGACGGGGCCCTCTTCGAGCTGGGCATTCCGGTGCTGGGGATCTGCTACGGCATGCAGCTGATGAGCCGGCACTTCGGCGGCGAAGTGGTCCCCGCCGGCAAGCGGGAGTTCGGCCATGCCGAGGTTGCGGCCGCGGGAACGCCCGGCCCCTTGTTCGACGGTTTTTTCGCCGAGGGGAAAAGCTCCGTCTGGATGAGCCACGGCGACCATGTGGAAAAGGTTCCGGCGGGCTTCGAGGTCGTCGCGGAAACGACCAATGCCCCCGTGGCGGCCATTCAGAACGTGGCCCGACGCCTGTACGGAGTGCAGTTTCACCCGGAGGTCAACCACACCCCTCGGGGGGATCTGCTGCTCGATACCTTCGTCCGTAAGATCTGCGGCTGCGGCGGCGACTGGACGCCGGGGCATATCATCGACGATGCCCTCGAGCGCATTCGTCGTCAGGTCGGCGGCGAAGGGGTGATCCTCGGCCTCTCCGGCGGAGTCGATTCGTCGGTGGCCGCGGCTCTCATTCACCGTGCCATCGGTGACCAGCTGACCTGCGTTTTCGTCGACAACGGTCTGTTGCGGCTCGGCGAGGGGGATCAGGTGATGGCCACTTTTGCCGAAAACCTGGGGGTCAAGGTGCTCCGGGTCAATGCCGAGGATCGGTTTCTCTCCGCCCTGGCGGGGGTGACCGACCCTGAGAAGAAGCGCAAAATCATCGGCGGCCTGTTCGTCGACATCTTCGAGGAGGAGGCAGGCAAGGTCCATGACGCCAAATGGCTCGCCCAGGGGACGATCTATCCCGACGTCATCGAGTCGGCCGGGGCGAAGACCGGCAAGGCCCACAACATCAAGAGCCATCACAACGTCGGCGGTCTGCCCGACTCCATGAAGCTGAAACTGCTCGAGCCGCTGCGCGAGCTGTTCAAGGACGAGGTGCGGGCCATCGGCGAGGAATTGGGGCTGCCCCACCAGATGGTCTGGCGCCATCCCTTCCCGGGGCCGGGACTGGGGGTGCGGATCCTCGGCGCGGTGAAAAAGGAGTACGCCGACATCCTGCGCCAGGCCGACGCCATCTACATCGAGGAGCTCTACCGCAGCGGCCACTACGACAAGATCAGCCAGGCCTTCGCCGTCTTTCTGCCGGTCAAGAGCGTCGGCGTGATGGGCGACGGCCGCACCTACGAGTACGTCGTCGCCCTGCGGGCGGTGGAGACCAAGGATTTCATGACCGCCGGCTGGTACCCGATGCCCTACGAGGATCTGGCGCGGATCAGCAACCGCATCATCAACGAGGTCAAGGGGTCAACCGGGTGGTCTACGACATCTCCAGCAAGCCGCCCGCCACCATCGAGTGGGAATAGAAAAATAGCAAGCTGTAAGTCTTGATGCTTTCGCAAAAACTTCATGAGATGGCTAAACAAAAATTTCGTCCTACAAGGCCTGGTGATTTTTCAGGGGCGAAGGCCACCATCAGGGTGGTCGAGGTCCTGAAAAAGCGCCGTAACGCCGGAGGGCGGACTTTTTGCGACGCCATCAAGTCTTGAGCTACCAACCGTGAACCGCGTTCCGAGCATCATCGGAGTTCCTCCGTGACCAAACCCGGCAAACCCGCCAAAAAATACAGCCAGGCGGCGCGGCTGCACGACGTGATCCGCATCCTCGAGGCGCGCTACGGGGCCACGGTGGACGAGCTGGCGGAGGAGTGCCGGGTCAGCCGCCGCACCGTTTTTCGCGACCTGCAGGCGATCGGCGACGCCGGCTATCCCCTGGTCTGGGAGCGGGAGGCGGATGGCCGGGTCCTTTACCGCTTCATCACCGGATTCAAGCGGATTCCGCCCATTACCTTCTCCCTCCAGGAGTTGATGACCCTCTACCTGAGCCGTGGGCAGCTTGCCTTTCTGCGGGGAACCCCTTTCCAGGACGACCTCGATGCGATCTTCGGCCGTATCCGCTCCAGCCTGCCGCCGCGCAGCGTCGCCCACCTCGAGCGAATCGCCGAGGCGGCCGCTCCCCTGTTTCAGGGGGTGCGGGACTACGGCGGACAAGCGGGAAATTCTAGAACGGCTGCGCGAGGCTCTGCTGTTCCAGTACCGTTGTCGTATCCTCTACGCTCCGCCGCGCCGGGAGCCCGAGGAATACCCCTTCGACCCCTACACGCTGCTTTTCTTTAAAGATTCCCTTTACCTGGGCGGGTTCGCCCACAACCGCAGCGCCCTGCGCCTCTTTCTGGTCGATCGGCTGCAGCGGGTCACTGTCACCCGGGAGCGGTTCGAGGTCCCCGCCGATTTCAGCGTCGCCGACTTGACCGGCAGCGCCTTCGGTCTGGTCGACGAGGCGCCGATGGCCGTTCGCGTGCGCTTCGGCGCAGCGGTCGCCCACCTGATTCGCGAGCGGACCTGGCACCCCACCCAGGCTCTGACGGAGGAGGCGGGCGGCTCCCTGCTCCTCTCCTTTACCGCCGGGGGCGAACGGGAAATCCTCTCCTGGCTTTATTCCTATCTCCCTCATGTCGAAGTTCTCGAACCCGAACCGTTGCGGACCGCCTTTCAGGATGGCCTTCGGCAGGGGCTCGGCTCCCGCTCACCGCTTTCCGAATAAAAATCCGTACGCCTCGTGCCTTCCCTTCTTCGTGTGTGACATATTCTGTCACAGCAGGCGGATATCGTTACACTCAAAAGAAGGCAACGCTTATCACAGGAGGTACGACATGGTCTGGCTACCGGTTGCGGAAGAGAATGGCAACGCTCTTTATCTGGATATTCACCATGTGGAGCTGCGCCCCTGCGCAAAGGGGGAGGTTTTCGCCGTCGCCGGGACCCTGGGCGACGGATTGTTCGAAGGGTTGGTCCTGTTGGAGGTTTCCGAAGGGAAAACCGAAATCACCTTTGCCGATGAATGGCTCTGCGAAGGGGCCCTGCGCGATTTCTTTCAGCGGGTCGATCGCGACATCGTGGAGAGCGGTTTGACTGAAACGGTCGCCGAGATGGTTTTCTGCATCGCTGATTTTCCTTCCCTGGCGGGCAAACCCCGTCAACAGGTCGTGGGGTTCTCGCGGGGAGGTCGGTCGATAGCGCTGCCCGGCCACAAAGAGTCGCATCAGCTCGCGTTGCCCATGACGGTATGCGAGCCGACGGTGGGCTGGCAAGCGGCGGGGTGAAACGGAACAGGAGCCATAGGCTTCCGGGCTTGAATTTGCCCTGGCGCTGCGGTACAAAGGGAGGAACCTTCTTCAGGACAGGCCTCCCATGCGTACCATCGTGCTCGCTTCCACCAGTCCCTATCGCCGGCAGCTGCTGCTGCAGCTGGAAATTCCCTTCGTCGCCGCTGCCCCGCGCTACCAGGAGGAAATCGACCAGGGGGTTGCGCCGGAGCTGCTGGTCAAACACCTGGCCTTCCACAAGGCCGAAAGTCTGAAAGATCGGTATCCCGACGCCCTCATCATCGGCGCCGACCAGGTATTCGTCGATCCCCGCAAGCGGATTCTGGGCAAACCGGGGACCTTCGAGGGGGCCGTCGAGCAGCTTCGGTTTATGGTCGGCAAGACCCATACCTTTTATACGGGCCTGGCCGTTTACGACAGTGCCAGCGCAGAGTGCGAAGTCGACTACGTCACCTACGCGGTGACCCTGCGCCGTCTTTCCGAGGAGCAGATCCGTGCCTATGTTCGCCGGGAATCTCCCCTCGACTGCGCCGGCTCCTTCAAGGTTGAGGGGCTGGGGATCAGCCTGATGGAAAAGATGGAAGGGGAGGACTACACCAGCCTGATCGGGCTGCCGCTGATCAAGCTGACGGAAATCCTTGGGCGATTCGGGGTGGCGGTATTGTAGCGGGACATCTTTAAAGCAGACTGCGGACGGGTGAAAAAGTCCGTTTTTAGGCTGATCAAAAATATCCGGGTGCAAGGCGGCCGCACTCCTTCGGCACCACGGGCCTCCGGGAGGTGCGGCGCGGCGATGGAGAAGGATAATGCCGGAGGCGGGCGCTTTTCATCTTCCTGCTGAGTGCTGTCGCGCCTAAATTCTTGACCCTCTTACTGGGCGGTGGTAACATGCCGCAGTCTTGAGCCGGTTATCGCAACGCGGCAGCGTTTGCCGAAATCGGTTTTTTTATTCTCCCTATAATTTGAGCATCCAGGTGCGAGGGAGGGGGGTCCGCCCCTGAACCTCGTTCCTTTGGCCTCGTGCCTTGGACCTTGAACCTGCCCTTATGGAACACTCCAATTTCGTCCATTTGCATCTGCACAGTCAGTACAGTCTGCTCGACGGCGCCGTCAAAATCGGCGACGTGATTCAGCGGGCCCGCGACTATCGGATGCCCGCCCTGGCGGTGACCGACCATGGCAACATGTTCGGGGCCATCGAATTTTACAGCAAGGCCTCGGCGGCCGGCATCAAGCCGATCATCGGCTGCGAGGCGTACGTTGCCCCCGGCTCCCGTTTCGATAAGAGCAACGCCCGCGGCTCCTCCGAGGCGTCCTACCATCTGGTCCTGCTCTGCCAGAATCTCACCGGCTACCGCAACCTCTGTCACCTGATCTCCGCCGGCTACCGCGAAGGTTTTTACTACAAGCCGCGGGTGGACTGGGAATTGCTGCGCGAGCGCAACGAAGGGTTGATCGCCCTGAGCGCCTGTCTGGGGGGGGAACTCCCGTCTCTGATCACCATGGGGAAATCGGAGGATGCCGCCCGCCGGGCCCGGGAGATGGCCGACATCTTCGATGACGGGCGCTTTTTTCTGGAGCTGCAGGAGAACTTTCTTCCCGAGCAGGAACCGGTGAACAAGGGGCTGATCGAGATCGCCCGCGCCCACAACCTGCCGCTGGTGGCAACCAACGACTGCCATTACCTCACCCGGGAAGAGGCCTATGCCCACGAGGTCCTGCTGTGCATCCAGACCGGCAAGACCATGGACGATCCGAACCGGATGCGCTTTTCCAACGACGAGTTCTACGTCAAGACTCCCGAGGAGATGACGTCGCTCTTCCAGGAGGTGCCCGAGGCGATCCGCAACACGGTAGAGATCGCCGAGCGCTGCAATCTCGAACTCGACTTCAATACCTACCATTTTCCCCAGTACGAAAAGCCCGCCGACCAGTCGCTGGACGAAGTACTCGAACAGATGGCGCGGGAGGGGCTCGAAGAGCGTCTCAAGGATGTCCGCCGGGTGCGCCCCGAATTCTCCGCCGAAGATGAAAAGGCCTATCGTGACCGGCTGGAAGTGGAGCTTGCCTGTATCCGGCAGATGGGCTTTCCCGGCTATTTTCTGATCGTTGCCGATTTCATCAACTGGGCCAAGGATCACGACATCCCCGTCGGGCCCGGGCGCGGCAGCGCCGCCGGCAGCCTGGTGGCCTTTTCCATCCGCATCACCGATATCGATCCGATGCCGTACAATCTGCTGTTCGAGCGCTTTCTCAATCCCGAGCGTATCTCGATGCCCGACATCGACGTCGACTTCTGCATCTACGGCCGGGAGCGGGTCATTGACTACGTGCGCTCGAAGTATGGCGAGGGGAGCGTCGCCCAGATCATCACCTTCGGCACCATGCAGGCCAAGGGAGTGATTCGCGACGTCGGCCGCGCCCTCAACATGCCCTACGGCGAAGTCGACAAGATCGCCAAGCTGGTTCCCGGGGTTCTCAATATCACTCTCAAGGAGGCGCTGCAGCAGGAACCGAAGCTCAAGACCCTGGTGGAAAAGGATCCCAAGGTCAAGGAGCTCTTTCCCGTCGCTCTTGCGCTCGAGGGGCTGACCCGCCATGCCTCCACCCACGCCGCCGGGGTGGTGGTGACCCCCAAGCCCCTGCCCGAATACCTGCCGCTCTACACCGACCCCAAGTCGGGGGGGCAGGTCACCCAGTTCGCCATGAGCTATGTGGAGAAGATCGGGCTGGTCAAGTTCGACTTTCTGGGGCTGAAGACCCTGACCGTCATCGACAACGCCGTTCGTCTGATCCGCGAGGGGAAGAATCCCGACTTCGACCTCAAGCTGGTCGGCGACGACGATCCGGAGGCCTATCGGCTGCTATCGGCCGGGGAGACGACCGGCGTCTTCCAGCTCGAATCCTCGGGGATGAAGGAGCTGCTCGTCAAGCTCAAGCCCAACTGTTTCGAGGACGTGATCGCCATCTGTGCCCTCTACCGCCCGGGTCCCCTCGGCTCGGGGATGGTCGACGACTTCATCCAGCGAAAGCATGGGAAAAAGAAGATCACCTACGATTTCCCGCAACTGGAGCCGATCCTCAAGGACACCTACGGGGTCATCGTCTACCAGGAACAGGTCATGCTCATCGCCCAGGTGCTGGCGGGTTACAGCCTGGGCGGCGCCGACCTACTGCGGCGGGCGATGGGAAAGAAAAAAGCCGAGGAGATGGCCAAGCAGAAGGAGATCTTCCTCAAGGGGGCCAAAGAGAATAAGCGCGATCCGAAGAAGGCCGAAGGCGTCTTCGACCTGATGGAGAAGTTCGCCGCCTACGGTTTCAACAAGTCGCACTCGGCGGCCTATGCCCTGGTGGCTTACCATACCGCTTATCTCAAGGCCCACTACCCGGTGGAGTTCATGGCCGCCCTGCTCACCGAGGACATGGAGAACACCGACAAGGTCATCAAGAACATCAGTGAAGTGCGCTCCATGGGGATCGAGGTGCTGCCGCCGGACATCAACGCCTCGGACCGCTCCTTCACTGTCCACGACAAATCGATCCGCTTCGGTCTCGGCGCTGTCAAGGGCGTGGGAACCTCCGCCCTGGAATCGATCATCGAGGTGCGCAAAGAGTCCCCCTACACTTCGCTGAACGATTTTTGCGAACGGGTCGATCTGCGCAAAGTCAACAAGAAGGTGGTCGAGGCCCTGGTCAAATGCGGAGCCTTCGACTCCCTCGGCGGCAAGCGTGCCCAGTTCATGGCGATTCTCGAAGACGCCATGGAGACGGGGCAGAAGGTCCAGCGGGAGAAGGCCCAGGGGCAGGAATCTCTCTTTGGCGCCGAAGAGATCGTTTCCCACAACGGCAACGGTTACGGCAAACTGCCGGAGATGGAGGAGTGGGCTGAAAACATCCTGCTCGGGTTTGAGAAGGAAGCCCTCGGCTTCTATATCACCGGCCATCCCCTGGCCCGCCACAGTGCGATCATCAAGCGGTTTGCCACCTGCGATACCGCCGGCCTCTCCGAGCGCGGCGACAAGGAGGAGGTCAAGGTCTGCGGCATCGTTGCCGGACTCAAGGAGCTGACCACCAAAAAGGGGGACCGCATGGCCTTCGTTACCCTGGAGGATCTCTCCGGGTTTGTCGAAATGGTGGTTTTTCCGGAAGTCTACGCCGCCTCCGCCGAGCTGCTCAAGGGCGAGGAACCCTTGCTGGTCAGCGGCTCCCTGGATGTCGGTGAGGAGACGGTCAAACTTATGGCCGGCGAAGTGCTCTGTCTGAGCGAGGTCAAGGAACGGCTCACCAAGCGGGTCCGGTTCCGACTGACCACGCCCGGCCTCGACCAGGGACAGCTGCGAGCCCTCCGGGAGATCATGGCCCGGCACCGGGGAGGGTGTGAGGCCTGGATGCATCTGATCGTCCCAAATCGCAGCGAGACGGTATTTAAGCTGCCTGAAACCTTGAAAGTTGCCGCCAGTGACGAAATAATGGATGATACGGAAAAACTGTTCGGTTATAATGTCGTCACTTTTGAATAAAGATGGCGTCGCAAAAAGTCCTCCCTACGGCGTTACGGTGCTTTTTCAGGACCTCGACCACCCTGATGGTGGTCTTCGCCCCTGAAAAACAACCAGGCCTTGTAGGACGAAATTTTTGCTTAGCCATCCTCTGAGTTTTTGCGAAGGTTTCAATAGAAACCTCTCCGGTTTTAAGTTTTCGGTTCTAGGTGCCAAGACCTTAAACCTTAAATCCTAAAACCTAAAACACAGTTTTTAGGGAGTTGAAAATGCAATTTTTCCTCGATTTTGAAAAACCCCTGGTCGAACTCGAGCAGAAGATTCGCGAACTTCGGGAGTTTTCCACGGAAAAAGTCGATTTCGGCAACGAAATCCGCAAGCTGGAGAAAAAGGCCGAAAAACTGCGGGAGGAGATCTTCTCCAACCTCACCCGCTGGCAACGCACCCAGCTCGCCCGCCACGTCAACCGTCCCTTTTCCCTCGACTTCGTCAAGCATATCTTTACCGATTGGATCGAAGTCCACGGTGACCGCAATTTTCGCGACGACCCGGCCCTGGTCTGCGGTTTTGCCCGCTTTGATGGCGAGCCCTGCGTGGTGATCGGCCACCAGAAGGGTCGCGACACCAAGGAAAAGGTCTATCGCAATTTCGGCATGGCCAACCCCGAAGGTTACCGCAAGGCGCTACGGGTAATGCAGATGGCCGAGCAATTTCAGCTGCCGATTTTCACCTTCGTCGATACCCCCGGCGCCTTTCCGGGGATTGGCGCCGAAGAGCGCGGCCAGGCCGAGGCGATCGCTCGCAACCTGCGGGAGATGGCCGCCCTCACCGTCCCGATTATCGTCACCATCACCGGCGAAGGGGGATCGGGCGGTGCTTTGGCTATCGCCGTCGGCAATCGGGTCCTCATGATGGAGTACTCGGTCTATGCGGTCATTTCCCCCGAAGGGTGTGCCGCCATCCTCTGGAGCGACGGAACCAAGGGGGCGATGGCCGCCGAGGCCCTCCGGCTGACGGCGCAGGATATCGCCGAGCTTGGCTGCGTGATCGACGAGGTGATTCCGGAGCCCCTCGGCGGCGCCCACAACGACCACCAGAAAGCCGCCGAAAACCTCAAAATGGTCCTGAAAAAACACCTGGAAGAGTTGAAAAAGCTCTCTCCCGATGAACTGGTCGAGCAGCGTTATCAGAAGTTTCGCGCCATGACCCGGGTGGAAGAGTAGTTTCCGACTCGGATGAACTATCGGCCGTGAATTTTTCCCCTCCAACCACCGCTTTCGACGTCGTCGGGTTGGGGCAATGCGCCTTGGATGTGCTGGGAACGGTGGACCGCTACCCGGAGGTCGATCGGAAAACCGAGCTCGGCGAGGTGCTCTTCCAGGGGGGAGGTCCGGTGGCGACGGCCCTGGTGACCCTGGCCCGGTTGGGCGCCTCCGCAGCGTTTGCCGGCCGGGTCGGCGACGATGATTTCGGGACCCGCATCCGCCAAGGACTCCTGGCCGAAGGGGTCGATTGCCGGTACCTGTCGACCGATCCGGGAGCCGCCAGCCAGTTCGCCTTCATCGCGGTCGAAAAGGAGCGCGGGCACCGGAACATTTTCTGGACCCGGGGGAGCACCCGCCCCCTGACAGCCTCCGAAATCCCTGAAACCCTCATCCGGCGCTGCCGGATTCTCCATCTCGACGGCCTGCAGCACCAGGCCTCCCTCGCCGCGGCCCGCTTAGCGCGCGAGAATGGTGTTCTCACCGTTCTGGACGGCGGCACCTTCCGGGAGAAGACGGCGGAGTTGCTGCCCCATATCGACCACCTGGTGGTCAGCGAGCGTTTCGCCCTCCACGTTGCGGCAGGACGGCCGATCGAGGAGGCCGCCGAGGATCTGCTGGGTTACGGGGCCTGGGCGGTGACCGTGACCTTGGGCGCGAAGGGGAGCCGAACCCTCAGCGGGGATGGCCCTGTTTTTCATCAGCCGGCCTTTCCCTGTGAGGCTGTTGACACCACCGGCTGCGGCGACGTCTTCCACGGAGGCTATCTGTACGGTCTGTTGCAGGGGTGGCCGCTGGAGAAAACGGTGCGTTTTGCCGCTGCCTGCGCCGCTCTCAAGACCCGAGCCCTCGGCGGACGCAGCGCGATACCGACCCTGGCGGAAGTGACGGCGTTTCTCGGGGATGGGGAGCACTGAAAAAATCTCTGCAATGGAATGTTTGCCCATGCTTCAGCGAATCTGTCGCCCTTCGATCACTCTCCTAATGCTGCTTGTTCTTGTCGCCTGCGCCGGTCCCGCCTATCGCAGTCGCGTCCTCGAGACCCCCGCAAACCCCCATCTCAAGAGTTATGAAAAGCCCTACATCGTCAACGGCAAACGCTATGACCCGCTCAGGAAGACGGATGGTTTCGTTCAGGAAGGGGTGGCCAGCTGGTACGGAAGGGATTTCCACGGCAAGCGCACGAGCAACGGGGAAATCTACAATATGTACGCCATGACCGCCGCCCACAAAACTCTCCCCCTGGGCGTTTATGTCAAAGTTCACAATGAAGCCAACGGACGCGAGGCGGTGGTTCGCGTCAACGATCGGGGCCCCTTTGTAAAAGGCCGTATCATCGATCTTTCCTATGCGGCCGCAAAAAAACTCGGCGTCGTCGGTCCCGGTACGGCCCCCGTGCGCATCGAGGCTCTCGGCTATAAGATGAGCGGCCAGGGTGCGCACCGCACCTACCGTCAGCCGGCCAGTTACGAGGTCGGGACCTTCTCCGTGCAGATCGGCGCGTTCACCATGGCCGCCAACGCCCGTCGTCTGGTCGCCCGCATGCAGAGTCGCTACGGCTACGCCGGAATCCAGCAGGGGTGGATCGGCGGTCGGCATTTCTACCGGGTGCGCGTCGGCAAATTCTCCACCCTCCAGGCTGCCCAGAGCGCCCAGAATAATCTGGAGCGCGGCGGTTTTCGAAACAGCTTCGTGGTCGCGCTGGAGTAGGTCGCTCGGCTCGGCGGCTAATCCCACCCCGCGGATACGATCCCCCGTGAATTTACATAGGGGTATTTGTCCACTAATTCGCCGATCGACAGGCGGCGATCCCCCTCCCGCATGAAGTGGATAAGAACTACCGAAGCCCAATAATCTTCGGCATACTTCGTTCCCTGCAGTTGCACCGGCACGCCTATCTCGTTGACGGTGTGGCAGGCGGCGCAGGTGACCGGGCCGGCATAGGTGCCGTCCGGGCTGAATTGAAGCGCCTGCTGGTGTGAGGTCAGATCCACGGTCTGCTTCTCCCCCTCCTGTTGTAGGGAGTGATGATGCAGCAGTAGGACACATTGAATCCGACGCAGTGCATTCCCAGCTCGTAGTTGATGAAGATGGCGTAGGACGTTCGGGGTGAGTAGATTGTCGCCCCGTCGGTGTGCCCCGAGGTTTTCAAGGCGGATTGGGGGAGCAGGCTGAAGGAAAAGGGCGGACTCCTGTCGTAGGCTGCGGCTCCGGCGTTCGTTTCGATAAATGTCGCAGAAAGCAGGAAGGCGCTCGTCAGAAGAAACAGCCGCGAGAGAGTCCGTCCCATCGATTCATCCTCCGTCCGCTTCGGGCCAACAGGGCAGGGTGGGGTTCAGTATATCAAGCCAGGGAGGTTTTAAAATCGCTCCCAGGGCAATACGTCTTTTGTCTCACCTGCGCGAAGGAGGGCGTTGTGTTCCCTCCATTCTGTGTAAAAATATACAGAGGGTATGTTCTCGAGGATTTCGGCGATCTGATGTGACGGGTCAGTTGGGTGTCGGCGAGTTCGAGCGGCCGCCCCGTTGCGAACTGAAATGTAGGATTTGGAGATGCCAATGGGATCACTGAATTGCCGATGGAGGGTCGCCTGGGTTGTTTCCTTTGCGGTTATTATAACCGTCGCTTTTTTTCTCCCTGCCCCTGGCTTCGGCGGTGAAAAGAGTATAAGCCCTTCGAACGCCACCGCCAAAGGCGCTTCTGGGCAACTGCCCGATCTGTCTCAGACCCCCTATCACACCCCTCTGGCAGGCGAGGGATTCCGGGCCCGCCTCTTCGGCAAGGAGATCGTTGTGCCGCCGTTGGATCGGCGTTCGATTTCGTCCTGGGATCTCGGTTTCGCCGGCTATTGGCCGAGTCCGGAGGATTCAGGGGCTCTTCCCTTCGGTTCGCTCTATTTCTGGCGCCACCCCGATGACGAAACCCTTTTTCGGGCAGAGGTCGCCGGTGTTTACGACGACGTCTTTTTTGCCCGATCTACCCCGACGATCGCGCCGTTCGAAGGGGTTCTGACCCTGACCAACTTTACCCTCCCCATTGCCCGAAAGGAATTGGTCGACGGCAAGACGCTCGATCGCGAGGCGCTGGTGTGGGGGGAGGCGCACCTGGGATTCGGCATCGGACTGCGGCGCCAGGTGGCTCCGGGCCATGAGGACAACATGCTCGCCATCGATCTGACCGCCGAACCGGGATATCTGTACTTCTCAAGCAGTTCCGATACGGCAGAGAACTTTGTGGTACCGCGGGGCACCTTTGATCTGCGAGGACACCTGCAGATGCGCTGGGATGCCCTGGAGCGCAATATCCTCGATCTGCCTCATGGCGGATTCGCCATGGGGGCCGATCTGATCTATGGGGTCAGACCCGGATGGAAAGATTGGGGAGTGAATGGTGAGAACTCCGCATCTGCTGGGCGTGAGTACCTCTCCTTTTCGGCCTACGGTCTCGCCGCCGGTAGCGTTCCCTTCGTCGCCAGCGACCGGCACCGTCTGATCGGCACTCTCCATGGGGGGATCGGTCACAATCTCGATCGCTTTTCCGCTCCCCGCATCGGCGGCGGCGATGATCCGATGGGCGAGGAGTACGGCTCCACCTGGCGGCCGGTCATCCCCGG